>CAZHCW010000001.1:0-361090 GCA_964531325.1 uncultured Ignavibacteriaceae bacterium
AATCGGAGCAGGGGGAAAAAGAAAAGCTCCCTTTTGCTATTGGAACTTACTAAATTTTAAAATTAAAGTCAAGAAGATTGCAAAAATTTTGGAAAATATTTTTGCTCTGATACCACAAAATTTTCAGGTAAGCCTAAGTAACAAGAATTTTTTGTATTTTGGGATTTTTCATTGAGGAATTTATGGGATTAGAGTATTATTCCAAATTAAAGAATCTTGGTTACCTTTATTTGTCTTTTGCCCACCTGGCTGACAGACAATTAAGCGGTTCGGAAACCGAAGAGATTAAGAAGATTTTGTTGGTCAGGTCCGGACAAGAGGACCAGGTTGAGATAGAATCACTTATGGAGGATGTGACATCCTGGTATAACAGATCAGCTATTGACAGAATTCAGGTGATTTATTCGATAGCTGCAAAGCTTAATATGGAACTCGAAACTGAAGATGAGAAAAGAAGTATTCTTGATGATCTCTTAAGGGTTGCAAAAGCTGACGAGGATGTTTCAGAAAATGAAGTGAACTTCATCAGATCTCTTGCTGAAGCCTGGAATCTGGAATTTAATTATTGATTCGACGGGTTTATTAAATTAAATTTTTGAAGGATACCGGGGTGATCGAAAGTTATAAACTGAATGTATCACCCGGTAAAAACTTTATAACTAACTCAGCAGATAATTAATCACATCTTTAGCGTAATAAGTATCGGTGTTGTGTTTCATCAATATTGGGAGGAAACTTAGGTCATCACCAAGAGTTATTATTGGAGGTTCAACGGAGTCACCAACTCCCGCTGTAGCAAGCAATCCATTACAAAGACATCCTCTACCAGCGAGTTCTAACGGGTTGCCCCCTTTTTTAGTAAATTTATCTTCAGGTTCAGCAGAGCAGCGATAACCAATTCTGTCACCTTCTTTTTCATAAGGGGTGACAAGCAAACCTTTGTTGCAAACTCTTACTCTTTCATTATAAACCGTGTTTTCCGCGATACTCCCTTCAAGTTCCGCCACTTTAAAAGGGAAGCCTGTGGGTGAAATTCTGGAATCGGTTCTGATGTTTACCGAGCCATCATATCCAAGTTTTCTTAGTCTGGTTCTGAGTTCAGGAACCATTCCTGATTCTTCTGCCAGAGCAAAGATTGAGCCTGCTTGAATTCCGGCAGCTCCAACTGATTTTGCATATCGCAGTTTCTCCGGTGATGCATGTGAACCACCTATCCAGAATGGAATCCCAAGTTTCGACATCTCATCATAATCTATTACATCCTTAAGACCGTAAACTGGCGGTGCTCCCGGCAGGGCACCCGGATCAATTCTTCGTGGCGGTGCGTTATGTCCTCCGGCTGTTGGTTCTTCAACCACAAAGCCATCAACACTTCCCTCGGGTGTTTTTTTTAGGAAAAGATTGGCAAGCAAATTTGATGATATTATCGGTAAAAATTTTGGTTTTTTAAGATTTTTTGGTTTCTCACCAAAAAACTGTTCCGGACTAAAATTTATCGAACTGCTTCTGATATTAGTGCCTGAAACGGGGATTGAATATGTACAATCATTTCCCTCAACTATGTCAGTGATCAAGGGTGGAATTTGAAGAGGAATACCTGCACCCATCGTGATAATATCAACTCCACCCAGGATTGCACCATACAATGCATGTACATGCGGCAAAGCAATCTTTTCAAGATAGTTAATGCTGATGGGATTGTCGTGACCCTCTTTGGCAAGTCTGACAACAGCAAAATTTGAACAAATAAGAAGTGCAATGAAAAGATTTGAAGGGTTAAAACCAACATGTGGTATCCCTTTAAATGGAGTATTTTTTGGAATTCCACCTTTAACATAAAACTTGTTCATGATCTCTTTTACCATATCCTGGAATGGAAATCCTGCCAACACGCGCCTGAAATGTTCACCGGGGTCACCCATTTGGAGGGATCGAACCATCACCCATTCAAGGGCTGTACCGGAAATCGTTCCCTGCTGCCCAAGTTTGGAAACCATCTTTGCGAGCTCAGGGCTCGAAATATTAACTCCCATTCCACCCTGAATTATCTCAGGAAGGTTTTTTATACTCATCAATCACATCTTTCTGACTTAAGATATATCAAGTAGTTTTATATCCAAGTCCGGTGCTTTGAAGCACCCACATTCATTAAACTAATACAATTACAATCGGAACGGGATTTAAGTAAAATACAGAACCATAACGACAAATTAGAACATATTATTTTACAAATTGTGGGCATAATTAAGACCAAACGGGAAAATTGAGAAAATCTGTTCTTTTCGCTCAAAATCAATCAATATAAATTGAACTTATTTCCCAACTGCATCTTTTGCATCTTTATTTCTTTGCTCTATCAACTCACGGTGCTCATCTGATTCGAGACCTGTCGGGTGCCCCAAACTGTTTTTCATCTCTATATAGACTTCATATTCTTCTTGTGTAATCTTGTTTTGCCAGTTACCTGTGATTATTCCCAAGGTTATGAAAAAGAAAAATGATCCCAAAACCAGAGGAGTGACATATTTTTTCTTTACTCTTTTCCCCGTTACAACCTGCTGTAAATAAAGTGTATCGCGTACAGGGCAGGCATCAACACATTTCATACACGACGAACACTCATCAGACATAACGAAATTCACTTTCTCCACTACTATCCGGTTTGGACAAGCTTTTGTACACAGGCTGCACGAAGTACATTTTTCCGCATCCCTTTTTATTTTTAACGGACTTAAAAGAGACATTATTCCAAGCAAGGCTCCATAAGGACAAAGATATCGGCACCAAAAATTCCGAATTACAACCGAAAGAATAAAAAGCACTGCAATAACAGTAAATGCAAATTGTGAAATATCTGCAAAAAAGTAATACATTTTAACATCGGAGATAACATTGTAGGGGCTGTCGAGAAATGCTTTTAATGCGGCTGCAGACATCGACATAAAAATTGCATATACAAAAAACGCCAAAAGAAGATATTTGATACTTCTCAGGGGATAATCAAGAAACTTCGGAATTCTTATTTTTCTTTTAAACAGTTTCATTGAGATGGCGTCGCCAAAATCCCCTATCGCTTCAGAGATAAACCCGACAGGACAAATCCAACTGCAAAACGACTTCCCTAACAGGAATGACAGACTTACAATTCCCAGAAAAATAAAAAAGCCCGCAGGGTGTGCCTGATGAAGGTCACCTGTTATTGCAAAATAATATACACTCATCATTGAACTGATTGGAAGAAATCCCTCCACTCCGGGCGGTCTCGAAAAACTTCCCTCAAGACCACCGGTCTCAAAAAATCTTAAAAAATAGTAAAATTCTATTCCTATCCATATACACAGAATTGTAAATGCAGTCTGTACCCAAAACCGTGAGGATTGAAGTTTTCCTTCTCTCTCTTTTTTCACAGGTCTATTTATTTTTTCAGTTGTTGGCATCTTTGTTTTCCAAATCAGATAAAATTGTCTGATTAAAATTAATACTTTTTTCTGAAACTAAAAAGAGAAAAATGAAAAATCTTTTACAAAAGTAAACTTTCTCATTTTGATACAGTGATTATCATAATGAGACATTTACCGATTTACTTTAATACTAATGTGTAATAATACACTCGTTTTAGGCTTCAATTCATGGCATGATATTTGCAGTTTAATGAACGCATAAACTGATTTTTTAATCAAACGAAAGTAAATTTACGATGCTCAAGACAACACGCTTCTACAGCTTGTCTATTCTGATTCTTTTAACATTCATTTTACCGAATATGTTAATCGCTCAGAATTCAATATTCACAAACCAGGTTCCGGTTTCCTCGGGCAATGACAGCGACTATGAGCTGGGAACCAAATTTACTGCTTCTCAGGATATCCTGGTAAAATCGATCCGCTTTTATAAAATGGCGGGCGAATCCGGAGTTCACACAGGAAAACTGTGGTCTTCCACCGGAACTCTTCTTGGTTCTGTTGTTTTTACGGGTGAAACTGCTTCAGGCTGGCAGGTTCAAGACTTAACATCCCCCGTAATGATTTCCGCAGGAACTATTTATGTGGTTTCAGTGAATGCAAATGCTCTTTACCCCTTCACCCAGAACGGACTACAATCAGTTGTAACCAATGGCATTTTAAGCAGCGTAGCTGATGGAAACAACGGAGTTTTTAACGATACACCGGGCGCTTTTCCGGTAAATTCATTTAACAATTCAAACTACTTTGTAGATCTCGTTACTGCTCCCCTTCCCGGAACAATTTTTACTACCCAATTACCCCAGGGAACATATAACGATGGTCCTTATGAAATGGGCACCAAATTTACCGTTTCTGAAGTTGCGCATGTAAAATCAATCAGATATTACAAAGTGCCAGGTGAATCGGGTGTTCATACAGGCAGATTATGGGATGCTTCAGGTTATCAGATCGCTTCTGTTACTTTTACAAATGAAACGGCATCAGGATGGCAAGTAGCCATGCTCCCAAATAGTGTAGAAATATATCCTGAAAATGTATATGTGGTAACCGTGAATTCGAATGTAGAATATGGCGCCACCCCCGGAGGACTTTCTTCATCAATAACAAACGGAATTATTTCATCCGTCGCGGATGGAAATAATGGTGTTTTTGGAGCTCCCGGAGTATTTCCAACAAGTTCATTTAATAACGGAAATTACTTTAGAGATGTTGAAGTTGAAGAAGTATTAAATCCTGTTTTGCCACCGGTTGAACTCTCATGGCCTATTGGTGGAGCTTTAATTTATTCAACCACCGGTCAGTTTTCATGGTACCTCCCCCGGGGAATGGGTGCAGGATTCCATTTTGATCTCCTCATCTCCACTGATCCATCTATGGCAACATACACTGTTTATAACACAGGATCAAACAACCTCTATTCAGTTCCCGGATTAACTCCCGGTGAAACCTACTATTGGAGAGTCAGAGTTCGTAATATCCTTGGATGGGTTTATAATACTTCAGCAATTCAAAGTTTTGCAACTCAGGGACCGGCTCCGGCTCCCCTTCCTGTTCTTTCATGGCCAATAGGAAATCCAACTGTTTTTACCCTTGCACCAAAACTTTACTGGTACCACAATGATGCAGCTTATGGACTAACCTACGAAGTTGAGGTTGTAGCAGGTGAACCTTCAGCACTTACAGGAGTTGCAAATTATCCAAATGTAACAGACAAATTTTTGCAATTAACCGGACTCCTCAGCGGTACTAAATACAGCTGGAGTGTGAGATCTATTTCCGGTACCGGCAATTCAGCGTGGTCTGCTCCACAATCATTTACAACCCATACAGTTGCAAATGTTGTTATTCCAACTCCATCATGGCCTCTGGGCGATGCAGTTGTTTACATGACAAATCCATCACTCTATTGGTATCTTGGTGCCGATGGAACGGGACTTACCTACGAAGTTGAATTGGTGCAAGGTGCACTAACTGCCTTCACGGGAACACCAAATTATCCAAACATCACATTCCTCTCACAAGCTTTGAGTGGTCTGGTGAATGGTGAAGTTTATAAGTGGAAAGTCCGTTCAAAAAGAGGTTTGGAATATTCAGACTGGAGCACTGAGGCTAAATTCTCAATTGTTCAGTCAGTTGCAAATACACCTGCTGTTGTTCCAACGCCATCATGGCCTGTTGGTGGTGCATTGGTATATTCAACGACGACTGATTTGAGATGGTGGCTTGGAGTTTCAACGACAGGTTACACATATGATATCGAAATTAGAGCAGGTGCTCTAACAGGCACACCAACTGCGGTAGATTTAACGGGGAATTCAATTTCTGTTCTGTCTCTTGCTGCTTCGACAAATTACCAGTGGGCAATCAGAGCCAAGAAAAACGGTCAATATTCAGCCTGGTCTTCACCTGCGTTGTTTACAACTACAGGTTCAACTCCAACTGCTACGAAGCCAATAGCTTCATGGCCAATTGGTGGGACAACAATTTATACCACCAATCAACAATTATCATGGTACTTAAATTCTGCTTCAGCAGGTTTAACTTATAATCTTAAGGTTTCAACAAACCCATCGATGGCAGGAGCAGATGTTTACTCGAATCTTTCGACGAGTTATTATGCTCTTACAGGGTTACAGTTGGGAACGACTTATTACTGGCAGGTTCAGTCGACTGACGGTTCTGTTACTTCTGATTTTTCGGATGTGGCATCGTTTGTAACCTGGTCGGGTGTTTGGGCTGTTATGCCAATAGTTGGAAGTCCTGTTGATGGTATTCAATTGAACACGAACGCTCCTGTTCTTTCATGGTTCCTGCCTACTAATGGAAATATCGCTTCTTATGAGGTGCAGTATGCAGATAATCCTGATTTTAACAATGCGGTTACAGAGTCGGTTACTTCAACGAACTATACCATTGCTTCAGGTCTTGAGAATTCCACTTATTTCTGGAGAGTAAGGTCGTTTAATGAAACGGGTGACGCTTCGCAGTTTTCGAATGCAGCATCGTTTGTTCCTGCTTCACCAACTTCAGTTGAAGATCAGACAATACCTACAGAATTTGTTTTATCACAGAACTATCCAAATCCTTTCAACCCAAGCACAGTGATTCGTTTTCAGTTGCCTGTTGACGGTTTTGTAAAGGCAGTGGTTTATGATGTTCTTGGTAGTGAAGTTGCAACGCTCCTTAATGGCGATATGGCTGCCGGTTCACATTCACTCTCTTTTAATGCAAGCGGAATGGCTTCAGGCCTCTATTTCCTCAGAGTTACCTCAGGGAATTTCTCATCAACCATTAAGATGATGTTGAACAAATAGACCCCTTGTAGATTAAAATCTATTCTAAAAAGCAAAACCCACAGAGTATTCTTCTCTGTGGGTTTTGTGGTTTTAAATTTCTTTTTATTATGTTGCTATAACTTAAATTAAAAAATGATTGGCGACAGTTGTGAAAAAGCTCCTGCTTTCCCTCCTTTTAATCACGACATATTCTTCTCTGTATTCGCAAGGCACGGTCTATCTGGTACTGGGTTCTGATACCGCAATTTGGGAATCAATGAACACAAACAGATATAATTGTACATATAATATCAGTCTTTTTGCTGACGCTACCAGAAATGCTGCGAAGGTGATGGACCCTCAGTTCAGATCAAGGTTCACGGATTCTTTTGGTACTCCCGTAAAAATCACCTGGTGGATGATGGCAGGGAATATTTTCCGGTTTGCGACAAATAATAATGTTCCTGTTGCAAACACGATGACGCTTTGGTTAATGAAAAAATATCACCAAAACAGAATCACACAATTCGGCGATGAGCTTTCGCTTCATTATCATACTTTTGGGTGGACTGATTATGATATGGATGGTGTTTTCTGGTGGAATCAGACGAAGACTTTTATGGAGTGTAAGGATGATTTTGATTTGACTCTTGCCCAGTTTTTGATTGAGGAGGATACTTTTCCTGTGTCTTTCAGGAGCGGCTGGCATGCGATGGATAATGATTGGCAGAATTATCTTGACAGGCTTCTTCCTTATAGTCTGCATAATGATTATCCTGCAAAGAGGACTGACCTTACGGAGCCTTTGGACAATATTTATGACTGGTCGCTTGCTTCGGCTGAGTTTGTTCCTTTCCATCCTTCTTCGGATAATTATCAGTTGGCAGGAGACCTTAAGGGGTGGAATGTGAGGTCGAAGTCGATGGGGGGCATTTCACAATCTTTATTGAATACGACTTTTCAAAAGGCGAATGAGGGGACAGACCAGCTTGCCTGTATCTGGTCACATCTTCCGGATAGTGAGTTCCCGCAGCAGATTCAGCGGGTTGATTCACTTGTGCACAAAGCTGCTCTTCTTTATCCTGATGTGAAGTTCAGGTATTGTACTGCTGTTGAGGCTTACCAGCTTTGGAGGAAGGGTAATGATACGATAAGTCCGGAGATCAGTTTTAGGGCGATTCCGATGGGTGACCGTACGAGATTTTCGGTTACTTCGAGTGAGGCTATTTTTCAGGCTCAGCCTTTTGTTGCTGTGAAGGATGTTTATGGTCGCTATTTTGTTGCGGATTGTGTAGCGACAGGGATCAACAGTTGGGAGACGAGTGAGTCGTTTTTGACTTCGGAGTTGGGGAAGGCGGCTGTTGCTCTGACTGATACGATGGGAAATCAGTCGATATCTTCGATTAGATTCCTTCCTGATGACAGGTTTTTTGATAATCACGATTATGAGTATGCAGAGGTATCGGGGAGCTGGAGCAGTTCTTCTTCGGCGGCGTGGGGGACGGATTCACGGGTGGCTTCGCTTAATCCGGGTGATTCTGCAAGGGTGAGGTGGAATTTTTATCCTGAGAGGACGGGGTGGCATTCTGCGTTTATTCAGTTCCCTGATGTTCCGAATCAGCTTGATTCTCTGCGGATTAGAGTGTATAAAAACGGGTTTGCGGTTAATGTTTTGGATTATGCAAATAATGCGGAGCGGAAGAAATGGTCGCATGTGGCGAGTGGTGAGTTTGAATCGGGGTCGGTTTATACTTTTGAGGTGACAGGGAAAAACGGGTCGGCTTCGGTGAAGATGATGTGTGCGGATGTTATGAAGTTCTCTGCTTTTGTGCGTGACAGGCAACTGTTGTGTGATGTGAGTGTTCTTGATTTGGAGGAGCATAGTGTTGAGGATACTCTTTTTGTCAGGATTCCGATTGCAAACGGGGGTGTTAATGATTTGACGATTTTGTCTGCAGGATCAATGGATGGAAGTCTCACTTCTTTGGGGAATTATCCCGTTACTGTTAGCGGAATGAGTGCCACTCACCTGTCGCTTATATTTGTCCCCACAGAACTTGGGCAATTTACCGATACAGTGGTTATCGCAAGTAATGATCCTGTTTCCCCTCTCTTGAAAATACCATTTTCAGTTACCGTTATCCCCTATTTTGAAGTGGTGGACAATGACGACCCCACAGGTTATTCAGAGATTGGGACATGGAATAAAAGTGTTGCACAAGCTTATGGAAATTCAAGCAGGTTTGCCAACCTTTCAGGCTCTGGTGTTGTTCCTGTAGCAAAATTTCAGACGACACTTCGCAAAACGGGAATTTTTGATCTCTACTACATTGTCCCAACTACTGTAAATGCTGCCGACAGAGCTCTTTATAAAGTGAAATCGGGTGGAAATTTGCTGGATTCCCTTATCATCGACCAAAATTCAGGGAGTGGAGCTTGGAAGAAAGTTGGCAGATATAATTTTAACGAAGGAGAAACGGTTTCATTGGAAGTTTTCGACTCAAGGACTGGAACCTCGGGCAGAGTTCTCAGGGCTGATGCTGTAAAATGGGCAATAGTCGATCCATCAGGTGTTGAAAACGACGACACTCAGAATTTACCCGTTAGTTTTGCACTGTATCAGAATTATCCAAATCCGTTTAATCCAAAAACAGTAATCCGTTTCCACCTGCCGGTAAGTGGTTTTGTTAATGGAGTGGTTTACGATTTACTGGGTCGCAAAGTTGCAGTTTTGGTAAATGGGCCAATGGAGGCCGGTGAACATACCGTTTCTTTAAACGCAACAGGACTACCATCGGGGGTGTATTTATTCAGATTGGAATGTGGTGAATATTCCAAAGTTATTAAAATGATTTTGAATAAATGATCTCAAATTCACAGATTTTGTATGATCAAAAGACGCTTTTAATCAGGATAGAGGTTGTTCGATGTTTAGTTTAAGTCCAATCGGGTTTGTTGAATCTCATCTTAAGGAACGGTATGAGACTCCACATCAGGGTGTTTTTGGCAGAGATACCAACTCGGTAATCAAATTGGAAAAAAACAAAAATTTTGAGCAGGCTCTGAAAGACCTTGAGGGTTTTGAGAGGATTTGGGTGATCTACCTGTTTCATCTTAATGACTCCTGGAAGCCTCTGGTTACCCCACCGCGGAACGATGGTAAGAAGGTTGGAGTGTTTGCCTCAAGGTCGCCACACAGACCAAATGGAATTGGATTAAGTTGTGTCACACTCAAAAAGATAGACGGATTAGATATTTATATTTCAAATTCAGATATTCTCGACGGAAGTCCGGTTCTCGATATTAAACCTTATCTCCCCTGGTCAGATTCTTTTCCTGAATCAAAAACAGGATGGGCAAAAACAGGAGAAAAAATTGTTTATACAGTAGAATTTTTTGCAGATGCATTGGCTATTTGCAACAGGATTTTTGAGGAGGATGGAGTGAATTTAGCGGGTTATGCGAGGGTTCAGCTTGCCTTCGATCCATCTGATACGACCAGAAAAAGAGTTAATCAGGTTTCAACGGATGAATTTGGACTGACATACAGAAATTGGCAAATCATCTATAAGATTGATGAATCAAAATCGAGTGTAACGATCACTAAGATCCTTGTTCGCGGTTAGCTTTCCAGGTTTCTTTAGTAATCAAATAAATCGAATTTTTTATCGGTTTACCATCAACTTCAGAGTTTTCTACAAAATCTTCTTTTAATGAGAAATGGTGTGTTTTCATCAGATTGATCGATGGAATGTTTGCACTTTGCACATATCCCATAAGCGAACTTAAGCCGAGATCAATAAATCCTAATTCCATAACCCGGATTAAAGATTCAGAAGCATAACCAACTCCCTGAAATCTTGGAAGCAGCTCAAAACCCACTTCGGCAGTTTTCCTGTCATCAGAGAAGTTCCAAAGACAAATTGTACCCATAAAAGCCTTATCAACTTTTCTTTGGATCACCCAATATGCCCATTTACTTTCGTCGGTACCGGCAAGTGTTTTTGTGATGAATTCCCGCGCATCATCCAAATTAGCCACAGGTTTTCTGTCGATGTATTGATTTACAGCAGGATCCGATCTTAATGTAAAAAAATTCTCCGCATCATCTACTACCGGTTTCCGGAGGAAACAACGCTCAGTAGATAAAGTCCTATTCAAAAATGTATTCATAAAAGTAATTTTTAATAGATAAAATGTTCGATGGTTAAAATCTCAATTACAATATAGTTTCATTTTATCAGAAATCAAAAAATATTTATAAACAAAAACTTTTGACATCAAGGAAGACCTGTGTCCGATAAGGGAAAGATTATTTTTGGCAAAACAAATATCCTGTTAGATCATGGGTTTTATCTGAAAACTTTTGTACAATGGAAATTAAAAAGGCTGCCCCTATCGAGACAGCCTTAATAAATTGCTACGAATATTTATCCCGATCTGCGGGAATTGGCTGGGGTGTTTGGGTTATAGATCGCTGCGAAGAGTTATGGGCTGCAGTTAAAGAAAATCCGCAAACCAATTAATATTACTGCATTATTGGATTACTGCATTATTGGATTAACAAAAACCTCAGTAACTTACTACAAAATAATAAGTTACCGGTTTGAGTGGTGGAGGTGGCGGGAGTCGAACCCGCGTCCGAAGTTGAGGCTCAGAGAATATACTACGCACATAGTCAGAATTTTAGTTTCATTACGGTTGCTCCGTCTGACTGGATCGCCCGTCTAATATCCGGTGTTAATTCGCCTCACCTACCCGGAGATCGGATCGACTATCGTATCTAAATGGCGTTCACTACAGAGTTGATACGAGAACTCTGCGTAAACGGCAGCCTAACTAATTAGGCTGCGAGGGCGTAAGATTCGCCTAGTGTTTTTTTACCGTTGTTTAACGTGTCCACGGATAACACGGTACGCAATCCAAGGCTCCTGTCAACCCCGTCGAAGCCAGTTTCACCCCCAATAAAGGGAGTTATTTTTTCCATTTGGTGTCTTCTCTTCCTGTCGTAAAATTTTCAAATCTTGCGGCAGTGAAGAAAAAATCGGAAAGTCTGTTTAGAAATATAACGATATTTTTGTTGATTTCCTCTTTATGCATCAGGTTTACCGTCAATCTTTCTGCTCTTCTGCAAACAGTTCTGCATATATGAAGAAGTGATGCCCCTTTGCTTCCTCCCGGAAGAATAAATTCTCTGAGTTCCTCCAACTGATTAGAGTAGAAATCTATTTGTTTTTCCAGATCAAGATAAAAATTTTCTTCTGCCCTTGGAATTTTGAAATTTTTTGGTTCTGATTCAAATGGTGTTGCAAGGTCGGAACCGAGTGTAAAAAGTCTGTTTTGAATTAACTGAAGATCGTGTTTAAGGTATTCAGACTGAATTTCACAAAGAGCATATCCGATGAATGCATTAAGTTCATCGACTGTACCATAAGTTTCTATTCTAAGATTTTCTTTACCAACCCTTTTGCCACCAAAGAGTCCGGTATCACCGCTGTCACCGGTTTTTGTGTATATTTTCATTTATCTCGATGATTGTTTATTATGAAAACAAATTGGGGCGATTAAAGTTCCTTTACTACGGCATTAAACTTACCTGTTGAGCCATCAACAATTATTTTTCTTCCTTCTTCGAGATATGCTTTGCGCACAACCCCAAGAGCATTCACAGACCCAATGTTACCATTCAGTGCAACTGAAGTCAAGACCCCTGCATCAGCACCATTTTCGTCTTTTAAAGCAGCAGGCAGGACACCATCAAATGCCCGTTCAACCTCCAGATTTACGAGGAACTTCTGAACTTTGTCGTATGTATCAAGTCTGGCAATTACTTCCTGACCGATAAAACATCCCTTCTTAAGAGATACTTCAGTCATCAATTTTATTTCATGTGGATTAAAATAATCAGAAAGTTCATTTACACCGGGGAGTTTTTTTGCCAGATAATAATCTCTTACCGAAGTTTCAGCCACAAAATCGACCGAAAAAGGTCCATCATAATTGAGGATGTATGCCGTTAGTTTATCAAACCCGCTTGGATCACCGTAAATCAAATATTTGTCGATTTTATCGGCAAACCGGAATTTGATGAGACTAAAAGTTTTGTCTTCAAATTCAAAATGATAAATTTTATTTGGCTCTTCTTCTTTAATCCCTGAAAGGAGAATAATAAAAGTCTGAGCCTGAGGTCCATATATCTCAAAACTGCCAAAGTTGCCTGTGATATCTTGAATATGCACATCGTCGTTGATGATATATTTGTTAATCCACCTTGTCAACTTGTCGGAGCTCCCGGCACTACCAAACAGCAGCAAACGATTACCTTTGTTTACCAAAAGTACGGAATCAATGATCCTTCCTTTGTCGGAGCAGAAAAGTGTTCTGATGGATTCACCGGGCTTCAACCCCTTAAGGTCGTTGGTGGAAATCCTGTTGAGGAAATCAAGGGCATCATCACCTTTAATCTCGAGGGTGCAAAAGGAAGAAGTATCCCTTACTGCTGTTCCATTTTTAAGTAGTAATGCATCTGCCTGACTTCCCTTTTTGCTCCCGGTAATAATGTAATTATTTTCGAAAAGTGTAAACGAAAAGCCGTTTTGTGTCAAAATGTCTTGGATTATGGAAGAAAAAATTTTATCAGTCATATATCTTGTTTGATGATCGTATTAATAAATTGAGCCACTGCCCGGAGATAAATATTCCGGGCAGTAATGGGAAGTGTTAAATTTAGTACGGTGTTACTTTTTCAGGGTACCGGGAATTGACATAAAGTGAGTCTTTCCAGATGTAGGTAACCGAGTCGATAACAGAGATGTAATGATCGTTATCAACAAAAACATATTCGATATAATCGGGATATTTATCTCCATTTGCATCTGTCATAATCCTTTTTTGGTTTATACCTTCATAGGTCAGGAGCAGATGCGGCTGTTTTTGGAAACCGTCGATAAAGAAGTAGTTAAAATAAAAAGTCGCATTTTTAAACTGGGCATAAAAATCAATTTTAGCATAAGGGATATTTTTTGCCGTCCAATTCTGCATCGAAATCGATTTAAAACCGCCGTGAGATGGTGTGTATTTTTCCCATAACCGGCCAAATACTTTCCCATCATTTTTGAACCCGGTCATAAAAAACATTGCTGTCCCGAGTCGGGTTGAGTCGTAATCAATAAAACTTTGATCATAACCGATAACATTTTTCGATTCTATCAGTCTGTCTCTTTCCTGTCCCTCTCTTGAAGTAGCAATTAATGCAAAGACCAGTTTACCCGCTGACTCCTGACGGTAGATCACGGCAGCAGGTGGAATCCCAACTGAGTTGGGAATATCCTCTTCTATAACATAACTGCCTTTTGGATAGGTTCTGAGTACAGCTTCCATAAGATCGATTGTATCCCCCGGGAAACGGGTTTTAGTCATCGATTTTCTTTTTTGCAGGTTGTACTCCTGTATGGAAAGGTCTTTATCCGGCTGATCTTCAACAAGTTCTGTAGTTGCAGTAGATCCAGTTTCCGTAGGATCTTCCGACACTTCGTCACCACAACCTGCAATAAAAATCGCAAGCCCATAGATTAAAACGAATGTGATTAGATATTTTAATTTCATTTTAGACAGTTCCTTTATTTCTTTGCGTATTCTTCCATAAACAAGGCAGAACTAATTATTCCAAGCCTGAAATGGTTGAGATCAAAGTGTTCATCCGGTGAGTGGAGATTTTCGGTGTTAAGCCCGAGACCCATAAGCACCGCGTCAGCTCCCAGATATTTTTTAAATTTGGCTACCACGGGAATACTTCCACCTTCCCTAATGTAAACAGTATCCTTCCCAAATGCACGACTAAGAGCATTTGTTGCAGCAGTAATTGCTTTTGATTCCAATGGCACAAGACAAGCCTCGGCACCGTGGACATCTGTTACTTTCACTTTAACAGATTTTGGAGCCACACTTTCAACAAAATCTTTAAATTGTTGTCCAATTTTTGTTGGGTTCTGGTTAGCCACAAGTCTCATACTGATTTTTGCAGAGGCTTTTGAAGGGATAATGGTTTTAGCACCGGCGCCGCTAAAGCCACCCCAGATACCATTACAATCCAGTGTTGGTCTTGCTCCGGTTCTTTCAATAACTGTGTAACCCTTTTCACCCCAAAGTTCTTCAACATCTAAATGTTTTTTATACTCTTCTTCAGAGAATTCGAGCAGTGCAAGTTTATTTCTCTCAAGTTCGGTCAGTGGTACTACATCATCATAAAATCCCGGAATGGCAACTTTACCATTCTCATCATGCATCTTTGCGATAATTTGTGCAAGAATGTTTACAGGATTTGCAACAGCTCCTCCAAATGTACCTGAGTGAAGATCTCTTGATGGTCCGGTAACTTCAACTTCCATGTAACAGAGTCCCCTGAGCCCGTAGGTGAGGGTTGGTAACATCGGAGCAAAAAGTGCTGTATCAGAAACAAGCACAACATCACATTTTAATAATTCTTTGTTGGCAATGAGGAATGGTTCAAGGCTTGGACTGCCAATCTCCTCTTCTCCCTCGATAATAAATTTTACATTGAGTGGAAGTTCACCCACAGTTTGCATAATGGATTGAATAGCTTTAATGTGCATGTAGAGTTGACCCTTATCGTCAGTTGCTCCACGCGCATAAATTTTTCCGTCAATAATTACGGGGTTAAATGGTTCAGAATGCCACAGTTCCACGGGGTCAACGGGTTGCACATCGTAGTGACCATAGATGAGGACGGTGGGGGCACCTTCAACTCTGAGCCTTTCACCGTAAACTACAGGGTGACCTGCGGTTTGCATCACCTCGGCACGGTCCAAGCCGGCTTCGAGCATCTTTTCTGCAGTAAAAGCAGCACATCTGTTTATGTCATCTTTGTTTTCAGGAAGCGTACTGATGCTGGGGAAACGAAGGTAGTCGGTTAACTCACCGATATATTTATCAATATTTTGATTTACATGTTGTTCCATTTTGTTCATAACAATCCTCAATTGATCTTGTATTTGTAAATAATGGGAACAAGTTTTTCAAATCTGTCCACAGTATTTACATCCATTTTTCTTAAAATATTCTTAACCGGTATAAATTCTTGTGAATAAGGGTCATCAATCAGATAAACAAAACCTGTCTTATCGAGAGCTATCGATTCAATAGCCGCAGCATACCGGAAGGCATGATAATCGGGTATATAATTGGTTATGTTAAAAACTCTAATATTCGTGACTTTAAATTTATTATCAAATTTTAAATTAAAAAAGTTAAGTCTGTTTCTATCCACCCCCCAAAGTGAACCGTCTCCACCGGGAGCGAGCCCTGTAATAGTATTAATCCCAAGAGAATCGAGCCACATTGTGTTTATAATTTGAAGCGATTTTTTATCTACAACTCTGATTAAACTGCCATCAAATGTTTTTTCACTTCTTTTAATCCCCTCGAGCCCCAGATAGATATAGTTTGAATCGACAGCCAACCCTTCGTATCCTATATTGTCGAGGATATTCTCACGAAACAGTGAATCGGGAGTAATATTAAGCCTCTTTAACCCCGTAACAACAAGTGAAAAAATGTTATTATTCTTAAAAATCACCTCATAAATGCCGAATTGAGCCCGGTATCTGCTATATGGTTCAATACTTACATAAACTTTTCCGGTGTATTTGTCGTAAGCAATATCCTCAAAATCAAGTTGTACCTTTTTTGGCAGGGTATCGGTAATGCTGGAATCGATAACAATCGGCTGAAAAAAAAACTCATTATCCACCACCTTGAGAAGGTGAAAAGCCTCTTTATCATCACATAAAATGAAAATGGGTTGCCCCAGATCATCAGTTTTGATAAATGCCATCCCGGAAGTCTGGTTCGGGAAATATTTGCCGTCAGTTAACCAGGCCGGAAAACCGGTTACAAGCCCCGAAGGAGAGCCACACCTGCTCAACTCAAAAAATAGTGCTGTTATAGTTAAAGCTATAATTGCTATATTTAAGTATTTTAATTTCATTTAGTTACAAAACTAAGCAGTTTTACCATTAGAAAAAATACGAAGGCACTACCCCAAACGGAATGATATTAAGTTTTTATGTTCTGAGGAAGTTTTTTATACCGTTCCTCTTTTCTGTCTTCTCCCTCTTCTCGATTTTCATCCTCCAGTTTTTGATGAGGTTCTCGGAACAATTGATTGGCAAAGGTATAGCTACAACACTGATTATTCAATTGATTGTTTACAACCTTGCCTGGATGATGGTGCTTGTTGTGCCCATGGCGGTGCTTGTTGCCACTCTGATGGCGTTTGGCGGGTTGTCTCAGGACAATGAAATTACTGCTATCAGGGCTGCGGGATTAAGTATCTACAAACTGACTCTTCTCCCTCTGGTAATGGCAGCCGGTCTTGTTTATTTCCTGATCTATTTCAACAACAACATCCTCCCTGATGCAAATCATAAAACCAAAAACCTGATGTGGGAGATTACTGCCACCAGGCCCGCTCTCTCAATCGTTCCAAATGTTTTTATGACAGAGATTTCAGGATACGCTATTCTTGCCGAAAAAGTGACACAGGACTCAAATAAATTGATGAATGTTAAAATCTATGACAACAGCAGGAGCGGAACTGTTAATATCCTCACAGCTAAAAGAGGTGAGTTAAACTTTAATCTTGACCGTACAAAACTCGTGATGAATCTTTTTGAAGGCGAAATTCATGAGCAGGGTGAAAATAACCTTTACAGAAAAATTCAATTTAAACAACATCTGCTTTTAATGAATTCAGAGCAGTTCTCTCTGAAGAAAATTACCGACGACTATCGCTCCGATCGTGAACTTGGAATCGCTGACCTGGAACTAAGAGCAGACAGCATCAAAAAAGTGCTGCACGAGCATGTTCAAATTATGAGTAGAATCTCAAGTCCCTTCTTTTATGGAGATTCTGCCGGGAATGCCCTGCCACCGATGAATGCAGGCGACACGGGAACACCGGTTTATTATGAAAGATTAAAAGGAAAAGTTAAACAACAACTTTCAACAATTGAAACCACTCTCACCGCAATTGATTATCTTATCATGCAAGAGTATGCCTACAAAGTTGAAATCGAAAAGAAATTTTCGATTCCGGCAGCATGTCTTGTTTTTTTATTGCTCGGTGCCCCGCTCGGAATGATGACAAGAAGGGGTGGTTTTGGAGCGGCTGCAAGTATAAGTCTCTTCTTTTTTCTCCTCTATTGGTCGTTCCTTATAGGTGGTGAAAAGCTCGCCGACCGTGGGCTCGTCTCCCCTTTTGTGGGAATGTGGGCAGCTAATTTTATTCTCGCCTTCACCGGTGTTTATCTTTTCTACAGGTCCGTTAGAGATAATGCCACAATAGATTTGTCATCCCTTCAACGCTTTTTACCAAAAAGATTCAGAAAGTCTGACGGTGATCTTCAAGATACTTGACAAATACATCATTAAAAGTTTTATTCTGTCAATCTTTTATGGTCTGATGGCGTTTACCATGCTTTTTGTTATAATTGATCTGATGGAAAATCTTGATGACTTTATCGATAACAATGTGGGTACTTTCATTATTCTTGAATATTATCTCGTCTTTATTCCTGAAATCCTGAAGCTGATGACACCAGTGGCAGTGCTCTTTGGAGGTTTGTTTACGGCAGGGAAAATGTCATCCAACAATGAACTTACTGCAATAAAATCCAGTGGCGTATCGATCTACAGATATATGCTCCCTTTTATCGTTGTATGTATCTTCATTTCAGGACTTATCTTCTATTTTGGCGGGTTCGTTGTTCCCAATGCAAATGTGAGAAAAACACAAATTGAGGCAGAATATCTTAAAAAGAACGAGTCATCGGCAATCAGTAATCTCTTTTTTCAGGACCCCCCAAACAGAATTATTAACATGTTCTATTTTAACCCCGAAAAACTTGAAGCTTACAAAACAGGAATTCAAACCTACGACACCCTCAATTCGATTAAGATGACACAAAGAATTGATGCCGAAAGACTCGTGTTTAATCCAAAAACAGGTACCTGGACAGCATTTAATGGAACAGTTAGAAAATTTGGTGAACTAAATGAAAATTTTACTTCTTTTGCAGAGATGGAAATAAAGGGACTTAAATTTACACCGGACGACCTCCAGGTAAAACAACAAAGGCTCGAGATTCTTAGCAATGTCCAATTGGAAAAACTGATCGACGATACCAAAAATGCAGGATATGACTCACAAAGAGTGGAAATTGAATATTATTCAAGGTTTTCATTCCCCTTTACTGCCATTATTATCATTATCTTTGGACTTCCGATATCCACAGTTAAACGAAGAACCGGAATTGCTCTGCAATTTGGAATTAACATACTCGTTACTTTCATCTATTTAAGTATGATGCAGATCGTAACAGCGTTGGGGAAAAACGGTTCTTTAGAACCACTTATTACCGCATGGTTAGTGAACATAGTATTCTTCGCGGCTGCTCTGTTTAATCTTTTTAGAATTAAAGGATAATCATTTCCCAAATTGAAATCTTTTTCTTATTTTTAATGCAAAAGTAAGTAGGAATTATGGAAACAACTTCTGCAGGCAGCTACCTGCTAAAAACTCAAAAAGGATCGTGGCAAAACTTCGACTACTTCGAAGCAACCCACATCGACCTTGGCATTAAAGTTCTACTCTTCAGATCGAAGGAAGAGATGGAACCACTACAACTTGACAAGCTAAAGAAACTCAGGAAATTGGGTTTTGAGTCAGTTTTAAAAGTTTTTGATCTCTATTATTTTGAGAACAGACTTTATGTTGCCACCGAGTTCCCGGGACAGATGTCGTTATTTGACTATTTCTACACTTTAAATCGTCCACTTGAACCATATAAAGCTATAGACCTGATAATCACAATCCTTACGGCTATTGAAGAACTGCACAATCTGGGTTATGCAATTGGTCACCTTGACGAAAGCACTATTTTCTTCATGCAAGGGAAAAAAATTAAAATTGGCGGGAACTGGCTGGTACACTACGAAAATCTAAAAGCAATAGATGAATTTGAACTTGCCGGAGAGGATACCCGCGAAGCAAAATTGCAGGATGTAGCAAGGTGTGGCTCCATTCTTTTCAGGTTTTTAAATCAGGAGACGCTTCTTACAACCAATCTGAGTTTCAATAAAGTTTTACTAAGTTCACCCGCAAGTATCCCTGGTCCAATTCTTTCGGTCATCCATAAAGCAGTAAATATTGAAAATCCTTCATACAGCGATGTTTCAGGTATGATTCATGACCTGAAAACCATCAGACCACAATATGAACCCGATCTTTCCAAAAACTTTGCCGTACCTCCTGCTGCCGGTAGAGTGGAATCCGGCTCCAGAGTGAAAGTAACCGCTATATTAAAGGGTTCTGATACAATCGCCGAATCTACTGCCGATAACCTGATTAAAGAAAAAAGTCACAAACCCAAACTCTCTATGGTCAACCTTTTGCTTTTGTTACTGATTATTGTTATCGGTGCAGGCGGGTTATTATACATTTTTAAAGGTTCCCTGTTTGGACGCAAACCCAACGAACAAGCTTCTCAAATCAGTGAAAATCTTGCCGTTACTCCTAAAAAGATGCAACCGGGTGATAAGCTAAATTCACAGGTGAACGAGACTCTGGAAATTATTTTGCAACACTCTGCCGCAGGAAGAGATGCTGCTACAGCTTCACCGGATCAGTACCTCCCCGGAATAAAATCTTCAATTGAATATTTTAGCAATCTCTACGATGGAGTAAATGCACTAAAAACCGGAAATCTCGACTCTGCTTATGCTAAAATTGACAGGGCTGCCAAGGTTTCAGACAGGTCGATTACTCAGCTTGATGGCATTTTTGCGTTGGGATGTTACTCGATTAAAAAAAATGATGGTGACAATGCGTGGCTTTACATTTCCCGATATTCGGAACTTATGGATGCTGCAATAACAAACGCAGGAAACATTTCTCCCGAAGTTAAAGCAGGCATCGATCTGAAAAAGGAAAAGATGGGTAAAATTTTGGAGAATTTTAAATAGTTGTAGCGATTATAAGACAGGAATTACAAGGAACAAACTAAAGTTCCACACTTCCTTGTGAAATTTTCTGTTTAAGCTCTTTGGCTGCAAGTGCATAACCACCATCGCTGGCATCGATCAGATGAAAATGTTCATCTTCGTATGTATCAACAATGCAGGTTAAAAGCGCGGCATCAGAAATATGCATCCCATAATGAATCAATCCCCTTCTGGTAAAATCCTCAAGGGTATCAACAAGCTGTTTCTTCTCCTCCTCACTGCTTGCGATTATCATCCTCACCATGTCATCCATTTTTATATAGTCAGCGTTTTGCCTGACACCTTTTTTATATTGTCCCCAGTGACTCCCTTTTTTGGTAAACAAACCATTAAAGAAAAAGCTTCCGGCAATATTCAGTACAACGAGTTTAAAATAGTATTTAAGTTTCGAGATTGAGCTTCCCCCCCTCAAGATAATCTCATTTTTAAGTTTTTTATATGAAAAAACAAGGTTCAGGTTTTTTGCAGAAATTGGATTAAAATCGTTTTCGGAGCCAAATATCCTGAATATTTCGCTGATTATGGCATCATAAATCTCTGTTTCCCGGTCGCCTCTAAGTCTTGCCTTTATCAATAAAGCAAGAGTGAACCCTTTGTGTGATTTTACACTGTTCCACCTGCACTCAAATCCTGAAAGGTCAGGAATATCCTCAATCGTCTCCTCGATAAGGCAAAAACCGGCAGTTTTAAATCCACTTTTGAGATATTTTTCCACTGCCTCAAAACCACTCCCTCTAAAAAGTGCCTGTTGGTAGTATTCTGAGAACTTATATTTGGCAGTTTTAAAGATACACCCCTCTTTTCTGAGCTCCCGAATTAAGCCATATCCGATTCTGAGATCAAGGTCAAAACTTGAATGGGCAAAATATTTCATTTTTTTCAAAACCACAACCACCTCATCCTTGTGAGAATCAGGTATCAGTAGAATGGCACCGTCACCTCCAAAAATAAAAGGGAATTTCTCTTTCCCAATAGCGTTCCTTACGGCGGCAATCACTGCGGCACCAAGCGAATTTACATCCTTGTAACGACCTTCAGATATGGCAATTGTTGAATTGGCTATATCGGTGATTATAACAAGCCAGTTGTCGGGGACATCTTTATAATTGGAAAGTTTTGCAGCATCAATAAATTTAGTCAAAGAAACGAGCTCCAAAAAGTAACGGTCAAAGTGCATCAGAATATTTCAATTTAAAAAGCCCCCCATCCAATTTCTTGAACGGGGGGCGTAAATTTACTAAATTGTGTTGTTACTGCTTTGCAGCACTATTTTATCAACATCAATTTTTTAGTGAAGATTTTATTTCCGGCTTCAAGTTTGTAGATATACACACCTGAAGGGAGACTTGAAGCATCAAAATTTACAACATAGTTTCCGGCTGAATAGTAGTTGGAAATGAGTTCAGCCACTTCCATCCCGGTTGCATCGTAAACTTTTAGTAAGACATGTCCGGCTTCCGGAATCGCAAACTTAATCGAAGTGGAAGGGTTAAATGGATTGGGATAATTCTGATATAATTGATAATCAGAAGGAATCCCTTCTTCTTTTTCGATGTCAGTTGTCACTTTGGTTTTGAATCTGAATGGAACAGACCATTCACCTTCACCAAATGAATTGACTCCCTTAACTCTCCAGTAGTAAATCTTGTTGAGTGAGAGACCACTAAACGGGATTGAGGTATTGGTATAGTTGGTAACATCTATAACCAAAGTTCCGGGTTCAAAATTGTTTGCACTCGAAAGTTGAACACTGTATGATGTTGCCAATGGATTACTTGCCCATACGAGTACAGAATCGAGTCCAACATTGGTTGTTTTATCGATTGGAGCTATTAACACAGGTGCGCCAGGTGTAGCAGTAACAAAAGAGAAAGTATTTGACCATGCACCAACACCGGCAGCGTTTTGTGCTCTTACTCTCCAATAATACATTTTTTGACCTTTGAGACCTGTAAATGTATAGGAAGTATCAACAAGATTATTTACGCCCAGAGTAACGAGTGAGTCGAAAGATGCATCTTCTCCAACCTGTAGCGTATAATTTGAAGCTCCTGTCAAGTAATTCCATTTAACAGTAACAGTGTCTCTTTGACTTCCTGCACCATTAGCAGGTGAAGCCAACACAACAGAAGAAAGTGGAGCAACCTGAACTATGTTACTCGGCAGACTTTCATTTGTGTTTCGGTCAAGAGCCGTAACAGCAAAATAGTATGTAGTTGGAGTTGAAGCCGGAGCAGGTCTGGCTTCTTTCAAACCATAAATATCCTGAATGTTGCTGCTGTTCTCAAAATCAAGTGCAGTGGGGTTTGGGGTAGTAAACTTGTAGAGAACATACCTCATCGCAGTATCCCCATCCGGAGCAGGATTTGGTTTATTCCAAATGAGTGCTGAAGTACCGGTTCCGGGTTCTCTTTCAAAATGCAGATTTAACGGCGGATTGGGAGGAACAATATCTTTCCAGTTCATTATCGGCTGAAGTGCTTTGGTGCTGAAGAGATTGATTTTTAGAGAATCTGCAAATCCTTTAAAATTGGAAATAAAATCTGCGGCCCTGAAGAATACACCGCCAAGGGTTTTGGGATTAGCCCTGTTTGCTCTAATCTGATTATGAATTTCACTTGCATTGTTCCACTGGGGGATCCTGTAGGTTGCCTGACCGGGATAAAAATGTCTGCCATTGGCAAAAACACTGTCAGCCCACCAGGGCATCAGTTTTGCATAATCCTGACTTCCGCCAAAGGGCCAGTAGAGCTGTGGAGTAAGATAATCAACAGCTTTCCACTGAAGCCATGTGATTGCATCACAATAGATATCAGTATAAGCGTTAAGACCGGTGATTCCGGGTGGCACTCCATTTTTCCAAATTCCAAAAGGGCTCATCCCAAACTTCACATGATTTTTGTAAAAATGTGTGCTGTCATTAATTGCTTTTATCAGGATATTAATATTATCTCTGCGCCAGTCCTGCAGATTTGTAAATCCACGCTTATAAAGCCTCCATGAAGCTGAATCCTGATTGGTAATCTGATTGGGTGGATACGGATAAAAATAGTCATCCATATGGATACCGTCAACATCATACCTTTTAATCACATCCAAAATCACAGAAAGCACATAATCACGGACCATTGGTAAACCGGGATCAAGGAATTTTGCGGTTCCTGTCTGAAGACCCCACTCGGGATGCTCTACCAAAACATGTGTCGGGTGGAGCGTATAGTTGCCCACCGCCCTTTCCGCTCTGTATGGATTAAACCAGGCATGGAGTTCCATCCCCCGTTTATGAGCTTCTTCAATTGCAAACTGAAGCGGATCATAACTGGGAGCCAACCCCTGCTGCCCTGTAAGCCAGTAGGACCATGGTTCAATTTGTGAAGGATACATCGCATCACTTTCACTTCTCACCTGGAATATTACCGTGTTGATCCCGGCAGATTTAAGCGAATCAAGGAGTGTAATTAACTCCTTTTTCTGCGCTGTGGCGTTTAATCCACGAGTAGTTGGCCAATCCAGATTGGTTACAGTGGCTATCCACGATGCTCTCATCTCCCGTTTTGGGTTCTGTGCAACAACAACGGAAACTCCGATAACAAAAACAAGGAACCAAATTTTAACTTTTTTCATTGTACCTCTACAACATATTTTTCAAAAACTGATAATTAAACTTTTAAATGAATTGACCCGATGAAATATTTTAATACTTATATCCTAATATCAATCTTTTTTTTCTCAATAACAACTATATTTTACGGTTGTAAAGATACCATCAATCAGTCTGATGTGGATTCTGTGATTATTCCTGACAGAGATGTGTCGTATCAATCACACATCCAACCGGTGATGTTATTAAAATGTGCGTTTTCAGGATGTCACGATGACCAAACCCGTGCCTCGGGACTCAGTTTCACTAATTACTACAATACAGTTGAAGACATGACCGTTGTTGTTCCCAACGAACCTCAAAACAGCCGCCTTATCTGGTCGGTTGAGGGAATCTCCGGTGGATCACCAATGCCCCCTGTGGGATATCCACACATGACCTTAAATCAGATAAAAGGATTTAGAACCTGGGTGGGCGAAGGCGCAAAAAACAACTGATGGATAAATCAGTTGTTTATTTAATCCAGCCCTCTTTCTTCGACCACTCAATTGTTCTTTTAATTCCTTCTTCAAGGCTTACTTTTTGTCTGAATCCAAAATCCTTCATCGCTTTTGCCGGGCTTGTAACCCAGTGGCTCTGAACCAGGTCTCTCGCCTTTTCAATGTTCAGAGTTGCAGCTTTGCTGCTGAATGAAGAGAAAAATTGTGCTATTCCGGCAACTGTATAAACCATAAAGTGAGGGAAGACAAGTTTAATTGCTCCTTTTCCAAATATTTTTTTACAAACTTCGCCAACTTCATTCCAGGTGTAAACCTTTTCACTGCTAAGGAAATAAACCTGACCCGAAGTTTTATCGCTCAATGCAGCGAGATAAAGCCCGTTAACTACATCATCTACATGAAGCAACGAAATCGTTTTAGTCTCAAATCCAACCTTTGTAAAAAGTCTTTTTGCATATGTTTGGAAAAATATCCCAACTTCGGTGTCTCTCTCACCGTAAATGGCGGGGCATCTTAAAACGGTAACCGGTAATTTATCTTTATATGATATAACAAGTTTTTCCTGTTCAAGTTTGCTGCGTCCATAAGTTGTAAGCGGGTTGGGAGTATGTGTCTCATTTATTGGTTTCCCATCGGGAGAAGGTCCTGCAGCGGTTTGACTTCCCGAGACAACAAATTTTTTAATTGGTGCACCCGATTCTATCGCGGCATCAAGCAGTGTCCGGGTATTTTCAACATTTGATTCAAAATAACCTTCAGGTCTTTTCGATTTTACCGTTCCGGCTATGTGAAAAATGTAGGAAGCTCCCTCAACTGCATTAATTAATTCCGGTTTGTTTCCTAAGCCGGCAGTAATCAATTCTATATTTTTCCCTTTTAACCATTTTAAATCACTTGTCTTCCTTACGATACATTTTACAGCAAAACCTTCCGACAAAAGCCTGTCAACCAGATGACTTCCAACAAAACCATTGGCTCCGGTAACTACTGCAATTTCTTTACTCATTTTGTCCAATCCTGTTCATTATTGAATAATCGCTCACTTAATTCACTTATATCCTTGTAAGTGCATTAAAAATAATGATTTATAACGATTATTGTTGTATATCTTAAAAAATAAATTTACATTCGAACTTTAAATTTAACGAAATTTTAATTATTTAAATTTGTGTAACTTAAAATCCCTTGGAGGAAATTTGAGCCTGTTCAAAAAATGTAATGAATTTACCAGAGCCGATGATATTAAAAAGTTAGGGTTATATCCATATTTTAGACCGATTGAAGCAAACGAGGGCCCGGTTGTCCAAATTGAGGGGAAAAAAGTTGTGATGGCGGGTTCCAATAATTATCTTGGACTTACTGCACACCCAAAAGTAAAAGAAGCAGCTATAAAAGCTATCGAAAAATATGGCACCGGATGCTCAGGATCAAGATACCTCACCGGAACACTTGATATGCATATCGAACTTGAAGAGAAAATGGCGAAGTTTTTTAACGCTGAAGCTGTGCTCCTCTATTCAACAGGATTTCAGACAGCTTTGGGAGTTCTCCCAACTTTGGTTCAGAAGGGTGATTATATTATTTCCGATAAAGACAATCATGCCTGTATCGTAACAGGTAACCTGATTGCAAAGGGATCGATGGTCGAAATGGTGAGATATAAACATAACGACATGCACGACCTCGAAAAGAAAATTGCAAAACTCCCGTATGAAGCCGGCAAACTTATTGTAAGTGATGGTGTCTTCTCAACCGGCGGCGAAATTGTTGACCTTCCAAAATTAAATGAAGTTGCTAAAAAATACAATGCTCAAATATTAATTGATGATGCACACTCTGTTGGTGTTATTGGTAAAGGGGGACGAGGAACTGCTTCTGAATTTAGTCTCGAAAAAGAGATCGATCTTGGTATGGGAACCTTCTCCAAAACTTTTGCTTCTCTCGGAGGATTTGTTTATGGTCCGGAAAGAGTAATTAACTACCTGAAACATCACTCCCCTGCTCTTATTTTTTCCGCATCGCCAACTCCTGCATCTGTGGCAGCAGCCCTCGCAGCTCTTGAAATTCTGATCGCAGAACCGGAGCGCGTAACAAAACTTATTTCCAACGCAAATTATGTTCGCACAAAGTTGAGAGAAGCAGGATTTACCGTTACAGATGGTAGAACAGCTATTGTTCCCGTAATTGTTGGTGATGATGCCCTTGCGTTTAAGATGTGGAGAATGCTTTACGATTCAGGCGTTTTTGTGAATGTTTTCATCTCTCCGGGAGTTCCGCAGGGAAGACAGATGATGAGAACATCATATATGTCGTCGCACGAGCCAGAGCACCTCGATTATATTATAGATACTTTTAAAAAGATTGGCAGTCAGATTGGTCTGATCTAATTAATTTTGATCTTAAATTGAATTGTAATTAAAATATAAAATATTCTGCCCCTCTTCGAGTAATCGGTTCGAGGGGCTTTTTTTTGTTAAATCGTTACTTTAATATTCCGTATTTTTGCCCTTTAACATTCCATAAAAATTCGAAGAAACTATCATGAGCCAGATTGAAATAAAAAAGATTGAATCCAAAAGTGAGATATTGCAGTTTATAAAACTGCCATGGAAGATTTACAAAGATTATCCCTATTGGGTACCCCCACTCATAATGGACAGAAAAAAGATGCTCGATAAAGCGCATAATCCCTTCTTCTTACATGGTTCTGCCGACTATTTTATGGCTTACAAAAACGGCGAGGCTGTGGGGAGAATCGCTGCAATTCAAAATGATCTTCACAATCAGGTCCACGAAGAGAACATCGGTTTTTTTGGGTTTTTTGAATCCATTAATGACCAAGAAGTGGCAAACGCACTTTTGGATACTGCCAAAGACTGGATAAAAAGTCGTGGAATGACACTGATGCGCGGTCCTGCAAGTTTTTCGAGTAACGATGAATGGGGTATGCTGATTGAAGGTTATGATGACTACCCAACCCTTCTTATGCCATATAACCCTCCATACTACCACGATCTTGTCTTAAACTATGGCTTCAAAAAGGTAAAAGACCTTCACGGTTATAAAATTATCAACGAAAAAATTATTAAGGTAAACAAGATTCCAAGAGTTGCTGCTATGGCAACTCAAAAATATAATGTAAAAATAAGAAACCTTGACCTAAAAAATTATAAAAAAGAGCTTGATCTCATCAAACAGATTTATAATGAAAATTGGGAAAGAAATTGGGGTTTTGTGCCCCTTACGAATGAAGAGATCGACGCCATGGCTGATGATCTTAAACAGCTTGCTACTCCCTCACTTGCATTTTTCCTTGAAATTGATGGTAAACCTGTCGGATTTTCGCTTACTATCCTCGACTATAACCAAATTTTTAGACATATGAATGGAAGACTTTTCCCTTTCAATTTCATTAAAATGTGGACTCGCAAAAAAGAGATCACTCGATGTCGGATTATTCTCCTCGGAGTTTCAAAGGCATACCATGGAAAAGGTTTCGACGGCATCATGTATAAACAAATCATTGATGAAGCCGACAAAGTTGGAATCCACTTCGGTGATGCCAGCTGGATAGTTGAGGATAATGAAAAAATGGTCCGTGGTGCATTGATGATGGAAGGTGAATTATATAAAAAGTTCAGAGTTTATGATTACACCTTTTAAGTATCTCCTGCTTGTTGGTATTATTGTTATGAGCACCGTTTCGGCTCAATACTCTATTCGGGACAAAAACCTGATTGAAGCCGGATTCAATCGCGATAGCGGTCAACCGGTTTTCTTCGAATACCTTAAATCGAAAGATGAACAAAAAATAAAAGCAGTTTTGCTTGGATTGGCAAATCTTAATGACACCACTTTTCACGATGAAATCACTGAACTCGATTTTGTTAAGTATGGCAAACTTATCAGTTTTGCACTCGGTTGCAACAATCCAAGTGAAATCTCACTCGGTTTTTTGCGGGAGAAGGCAAAATCTGTTCAAGGAACTGTTTGCAGGGATGTGTTCGATGCTCTTGGGAAAATTGGTGACTCAACCGATCTTAAGTGGATTACAGAACTGAACGCAGCAAATGATGCCTGGAAATCAGAGGGTGTCTCGATGGCGATTGCCAATTTTGCTTTGAGGGGCATTAGAAATCCTCAATCCCAGCCTTCATTAATGAAAATACTGACTAAACGCTCCCTTGATAACAGAACCAAATTTCTCGCTGCTTATGCACTACTCCGGGCAAGACCAACTCCTGACATGGTTGATGAATTAAAAAGTCAACTTTCTGATGTTTTGAGTGGTGGGGTTTTTGAAGAAGAATATGACTTAATGAAATATCTGCTGCTTAATCTTCGTTTTCTGAAAGTATCCCCGTTTTCACCCTCTGAAGTTAAAAACATGCTGCCGGGGCTGCCATACACAGTTCAGATAGACCTTGTATCCACACTGCAATATTTTAAGATTGAAAATGAAAAAGACCTTGATGCTCTGCTCGAACTGACAAATAATTCAAATGAAAACATCAGTTCTTCCGTTGCTTCGATGTTAAAACTTATGGTGATTGAACCGCTTGTGATCGATTCTAAAATGGACTCGTTTGAAAAAGTTCTTTTTATTCATCAACCCGGCTCACTCACTTTCCATGAACTGGCGGTCTCAATCTTTGCGATTTTACCCCAAAAGAGAAATGACCTTCTTTCTAAAAAAGAAATTTACGATAATGACAGATTACAGATATCTCTTATCAGCGAATATCCTGAATCAGGAAAATCTCCATTTGATGATTTAACCTCAATCTATTTCGATAATCCTGAGAGAATTAAACTTCCGGTCGTTGAAGCTCTGGCTAAATTGTATAAAAAAGAGTTGGAACGGGATAAAATTTTATCTTTTGGCTTTGAACAGTTAAAATCGGGTTATCCATCAGTTGTTTCAACTATTTGCGAAATTTTTGACTCGGTGTATATTTTTAACAACAAAGAGAAACTCGCAAATCAGATCGTTATTGTTGTTAATGAAGAATTAAACAATGCCGGTTTTCTTGAGGCTCATCAGTCTTTATTAAAACTTGCAGGCTCGATAAGCCCTGAGTTTTCACAAGAAATTAAATCCATCTTGGTTAATTCTGCTGTTTCTTCAATTCGGACACTATCAGGTGAGAAACCACAAAAAAAATCTTCAACGGTTTTTGAGGCGATCTGGAACAATGCTTTTAAATATAAAAAAGCAGTTTTTGAAACCGATAAGGGTTCTTTTACTCTTCAACTTTTCCCTGAATATGCCCCCATTTCAGTAGGCAATTTTTCCACACTTGCGCAAGCAGGGTTTTATAGAGATGTCATATTTCATCGGGTGGTTCCGGGATTTGTGATACAGGCAGGTGACCCTACCGGAACAGGATGGGGTGGCCCCGGTTACGATATTGTTTCTGAATACTCTCCACTCGAATATTCCACAGGAGCCCTTGGAATGGCAAGTGCAGGAAGGGATACAGAAGGAAGTCAGTTTTTTGTAATGCAAGGATCGTTCCCCCACCTCACTTCAAGATACACCCTTTTTGGGAAAATTACCGAAGGGCAAAGTGTAGTGGATTTAATTCCTCAATTTTCGATCATCAAAAAGATCAGTCTGTTTGAGTAATTACACAACACCTGTTCTCCTGTCAGCCAAAGACCTGGTTGTGGAATATGGTGAACAAAAAGTACTTCAGGCAGCCTCATTAAGTATCCACGATGGTGATCGGATTGGTCTCGTAGGCAAAAATGGTGCAGGTAAATCAACTTTTTTGAGGATTATCTCAGGGTTGATGGAACCTGATTCAGGGGAAATTGCTCAGCGGAACGGACTTGTTGTAAGCTTTTTATCCCAGGAGTTTACTCTTGATGAGGAAAAAACCGTTAAAGATAACATCATGTCGGGTGCCGGTTATGTTAAAGAATTGCTCGACCAATATGAATCACTTGATCCCGCTTCAGCCGAACGACACACTATTGAAGAAAAAATTGCCCATGTTGACGGGTGGAATCTCGATAGAAGACTCACTCTTCTTACCACATCCCTCGATGCTCCTGATGGTGACAGAATAGTTGCCACTCTCTCAGGTGGCGAAAAAAGGAGAACTGCACTTTGCAGAACTTTGATTGCACAACCCGATCTTCTTATTCTCGATGAACCAACCAACCACCTCGATACAAATACCATCGAATGGATGGAAAAATTTCTTGCCTCATGGAGAGGTGCCTGCATTTTTGTTACTCACGACAGATATTTCCTCGACAGGATAGCCAACAGAATTGTTGAACTTGCTCATGGCACATTTTTCTCACATCAGGGTAATTACACCGACTATCTTCTAAATAAAGCTGAGCGGGATTCACTCCGTGAGGCAGGCGAGAAAAAGAGGCAAAGTTTCCTTAGAAATGAACTTGATTGGGTGATGAGAGGCCCAAGAGCAAGAAGAACAAAAGCCAAAAGCCGTCTCGATAAATATTTTGAAATCGCCGGTGAAGAAGCTCCTGAAAAAGATATAAACATTGATCTGATTATCCCGACTCCCGAAAGACTCGGCAATAAAGTGCTCGAAATCAAAGAACTCTCAGTTGCTGTGGCAGGGAAAACCCTGGTGAACTCCCTCTCTTACAACTTTGAGCCGGGGAGGAGGCTTGGTATTGTTGGCAAAAACGGAGCAGGAAAAACCACTCTCGTGAGGACTTTGCTCGGTGAACTAAAGCCCGCTTCAGGAGGGATTGAGAAAGGGGAAAGAACCATATTCAACTATGTAGATCAATCGCGGCTCATCCTCAATGATGAAGAGACCGTGTTTGAAACAATTGGCGAAGGGAGCGAAACCGTAAAGTTTGGCAAACTGACCATGCCGGTTTGGACTTACATGAGGAGATTCCTTTTTACCGATGAAAGGACCATGACCAAAGTCGGGAAGCTTTCAGGCGGTGAAAGAAGCAGATTAACTCTTGCAAAGATTCTAAAAAACGGTGGAAATTTTATTGTTCTGGATGAGCCAACAAACGACCTTGACCTCCCTTCTCTTCGAATCCTCGAAGAAGCATTAATCGGTTTTGATGGGTGTGTTGTTGTTGTAAGTCACGACAGATATTTCCTGAATAGAGTGTGCACAGGTATTCTTGCTTTTGAAGGTGATGGAATTACACGATTTAGTGAGGGTGACTATGATTATTATGTTGAAAAAAGAGATGCCGACCTTTTAAGTTCAGGTATTTCATCTCCTCAAAAAGAAAAAAAGGGAGATACCCGTGAAAAGAAACAGGTTAAAAAACTCTCGTACCATGAACAAAAAGAACTGGATGCAATCGAGTCAAAAATAATGGAGGCTGAATTGGAACTCGAAAAAATTGAGTTAATCTTTGCCGACCCGCAGTTTTACGAAAAATATGCCTCCCAAACAACAGAATTAAACAGTAAACACGATGAAGCCAAAAATCTTGTTAAATCCCTTTATGACCGGTGGGAAGAACTCGAAAACAAAAAGTGAGTGTGTCACAGGGTATTTTTACCCCGGACTTTAGAGATGTGTAAGTAAGGGCAATATTTTTTCCCCGTCCTCTAAACGGAGATTGGATTCAAGAGCGGTAAAAACTTGTTAAATTTATTTTCTACAATTTGAAATTTATGAAGAAAAGAAGTTGATATGAAAATCGGGATCACCTGTTATCCTACTTATGGCGGTAGTGGAGTAGTAGCCACAGAACTTGGAATAGAGCTTGCAAAAAAGGGGCATGAAATACATTTTATAAGTTATGCCATCCCTTTTCGCTTAAATCGTTTTATTGATAATGTATTTTACCACGAAGTTGAAACAGGCACCTACCCCCTGTTTGAATTTCCACTTTATAGTGATGCTCTGGCGGGCAAGATGGTTGAGGTGATGATGTACGAAAATCTCGACCTGATCCATGTTCACTATGCAATCCCTCACGCAACCAGTGCTTATCTCGCAAAACAGATTTGTAAAGATCACCAGGATATTAAAATTGTTACAACTTTGCATGGCACAGATATCACCCTTGTGGGTCTTGAACCAACCTATCTCCATCTTCTAAAATTTGGTATTCTGCAAAGTGATGGCGTTACCGCTGTATCAAGATTTCTTAAAGAAAAAACTCTTACCAATTATTCAATAGAAAAAGAGATAGAAGTTATCCCCAACTTTGTGGACATTAATCTTTATAAACCGGAGGAAGCTGCCGCCTTTAGATGCCGATTTGCACCAAATGGTGAAAAGCTTTTAATCCACACATCCAACTTCAGACCTGTTAAGCGAGTTCAGGACGCAATAAAAGTTTTTGATATTGTAAGCAAAGATATACCTTCAAGACTTCTACTCATCGGCGATGGACCGGACAGATCAGAGTGTGAGAGACTCTCAAGAGAACTGGGTATTGAAAAAGAAGTAATTTTCCTCGGGAAACAGGAAGGACTCTCTCAACTGTTGGCTTGTGCTGACCTCTTCCTTCTCCCCTCGCAATCAGAAAGTTTTGGGCTTGCAGCTCTTGAAGCGATGGCTGTGGGGCTACCGGTAATAAGTACCAGCACTGGAGGGCTGCCCGAAGTTATTTCTCACAATCATTCAGGTTTTATTGCTGAAATCGGGGATGTAGAGAGAATGGCAAAATATGCTGTTGATCTGCTTTCAAATGAAAAAAAATATAAAATATTCTCGAAAAATGCGCGGGATACTGCTGTTGATAAATTCTCCGCAACCAAAATAGTTCCGATGTATGAAGCCTTTTACGAAAAAGTATTGAATAGTTGACATTTGAAACCTATTAGCGAAAATATCCACGACTACCTTCTCACCCTTTTTTCTGAAAACGATGTAAATCGTTTTATCGAACTGTTGGGCAATCCGCGAAAACAGTCCATTCGGGTCAATACTCTTAAGGCTGAGATTGCAGATATCAAATCAAAACTCGATATTAAATATGGAATAAAGACCTCCCTACATCCTTGGATTCCTGATGCCCTTGTAATTGAAGATGACAGCGAAAATCTCATCGGTAAAACCTTCGAACACCTGCTGGGTTATTATTACATCCAAAGTATTTCTTCCATGCTCCCTCCCATCTATTTAAATCCTGATGAAGGTTCAAAAGTTCTTGATTTATGCGCAGCTCCGGGATCAAAATCGACACAACTTGCAGCCATGATGAAAAACACCGGTATGTTGGCGGTTAATGAAGTGCAAGGTGACAGATTAAGAACTCTCAGTTTTAATGTCGAAAGAAACAATGTTTTTAATGCCGGAATCATCCAGGATAAAGGTGAATGGCTCGGAAGGTATTATCAGAATTATTTTGATAAAATACTTGTGGATGTCCCTTGCAGTGGATTGGGAATAATTCAGAAAAAAGAGGAAGTTAACAAATGGTGGAGCACTCAATCCATTACCGGGTTAATTAACCTTCAGTTGAGTCTCATTATCGCTGCAGTTAAAATGTTAAAACCTGGCGGTGAACTGATTTATTCAACCTGCACTTTAACCACCGAAGAAAATGAAGAAATAGTTAATAGGGTTATTGAGAAATATCCTGTTGAACTTCTTCCCGTTTCCGTGCCGGGCGGAATAGCCGGGTTCACGGAAGCCCCCGGTAAAAAATTTTCGCCCGAACTTGCAAAAACTGCAAGGGTGCTGCCCTGGTTGAGCAATTCAGAAGGTTTTTTTCTTGCCAAAATGGTTAAAACCGATGAAACAGAAAAAATTAAATCTCAAGAGCCTCGAGAAAGCAGGATCGTTATAAAACCTTTCAAAAAGGTGAAAGAATCGCTTACCTCAATCATCAGTAATTTTGGGATAAGTGAAGACTATCTTTCAACACTTCTCTACCCTGATCATGGTAAAAAACTTTATTTTGTATCAGGCGACTGGGATGACATGAGGACAGGGATTTATGACAGAATTGGTCTAAAACTTGGAAGTTACGAAAAACATGATCAGTTAATCCTTAACAGCATCGCAGCCCAATCACTTGCCCCCCACATCACCAAAGGTATAATCGACCTGGATGATACCGCCGATCTCAGGACATATATGGAAGGTGGAATCGTAAGGCAGTTTGCCTCAAATGCAAAAACCACCGGAGCAGAACGGCAAGTGGTTATCAGATCTGCTGGTGAAATTATTGGTACAGGGGTGGTCACCGAGAGAGGATTAAAAAGTCAATTCCCTCGAGGTCACAGAAACCAGAACTTTAGATTTTAGAAGATATCAGCAGCCTGCGCCGATCTTATCCCTGTTCAGACCCATTGGAAACCAAAAGTTGCCCATTTTACCCCCGATTTCTATGATTTGAATCATTTCTGCAAAATTTTTATTGCAAATACTAAATTTTTTGTATAACTTAAATTGTTTATTAAATGAATTTATTGATCACTCCCTGATATAATGGTTTCAAAGCGATGAGAGAATCCCGATGGGACAACAACAGCTACTGTTAATTACTCTTGGTGTTATTATTGTGGGAATTGCCGTTATCACAGGATTGATCCTTTTTGAACATTCATCTAATGAAAACAAGAAAAATCAGATCAAGAGTGAAGGGGCAACTTTGGCAACCATGGCACAAAAATATTACAGGCTGCCCCCCGCTATGGGTGGAGGTGGAAGGTCTTTTATCGGCTGGAGAATCCCCGCTCTGTTGGATACTACAAATTCAGGAATCTACACGATTACTTCTGTTTCTGCTGATGAAATGGTTATTAAGGGGGTTGACAGAATGTTGCAGTTGGGGCAGGATACTATAATAGTAAATGTGCTGGTTACTGAAAGTGACTATGTAATTACTGAAAATAATTGAATTTATATCTCTATAGCAAGGAGTTGGCATGATCTTTCAAAAAGGAGAATCAATAGTTAAAGAAGGTGACACTTCTTTTAATCTTTTTGTCTTGATGAAAGGAAGCGTGGGCATCTTTAAAGGTGACACTCAAGTTGGTAGTTTTGACGAAAAGGGCGGCATTATTGGGGAGATGAGTGCAATATTGGGAAAACCAAGAACTGCATCTCTTATTGCCCTCGAGATGACAACTCTGGTGCCTATTCCAAGCGATTTCGACCTCTTGATCAGAGAGAATCCCGACATTGCCAAGGCTGTGATGGTTAATCTTGCGAAAAATCTTGAAAGAATGACCAATGAATATTTAAGGATTGCAACTCACGAACAAAGAGAAGAAGCTACCCAAAAATTAAGAGCTGATGGGAGCCTGATTATATAGCTTAAAATAATAATTCATTTTGCAGTAAATTATTGATTATTTTGATCTATATTACATTCAAATTAAAATTGATTTACTATTTTGACAATCAATAAAAATATTTTTAAACAACACATTCACCAACAATTCTTTGAGGAATAACTATGGGACAACAACAGTTGTTACTTATTGTTCTTGGCGTTATCATTGTAGGTATCGCAGTCGTCGTAGGTATTAATGTCTTTACGACAAGCAGTTCACAGGCTAATACAGATGCTGTTATCGCTGATTTGACCAACATCGCCAGCGATGCACAGAAATTTTATAAAATGCCAACCAACATGGGCGGTGGCGGCAACGCTTTCACAGGATACACAATTCCTGCAAGACTTGCCAGTTCTGCAAATGGTTATTATGTAGCCACTGTAGCAGCACAGAGCGTTACCCTGGTAGGTACCGGAAATCAGATCGGAACCAACGGAGTGGATTCTGTGAAAGTTACCATGGTTGTCGGTCCATCAAACATCACTTCGACAACTATCAACTCAAGATAATAGTCGGTTTGATTTTATTTTCAAGGGAAGGTTGTCTCCTAAAGGATAGCCTTCCCTTTAAATATGTTATATGATAGAGTTACGCTTCTCTGCTTCTAAAGCAAACGGACAAATAATCAGCGGCTCTCTTTCTGCCAATTCTTATTCTGAAGGCAAAAAGAAGATTCAAAAACTCGCTGAAACAAACACCCTTTCGATCAGGTCGATTGAAAAAAGGCGTACATTCCTCTATAAAGTGCAAAAGGGTACTGAAAAGCCAATCTTTGGTGAGCAGAAAGCCTTTAACAGGCAGGAAGTTACCGATGCATTCACCAAATTAGGCTACAAAATCCATTATGTGCGTGGCAAACTGATTGACTATCAGGGCACTCCGGGTATGCAGGATATCCTGATGTATGTAAAAATCAGTGCCGAATTGCTCGACCAAAAACTCCCCTACGGTGAAATTTTAAATCTTCTTATAAACGATACCGCAAACAAAACCCTGAAAGAAACTCTTAAAGAGATCAATCAGGAACTTAAAAAGGGAACCGACCCTGAACAGGTCTTCACTCGTTATCAAAATGTTTTTGGAAAATTTACAGCATTTATGCTTGGTCTCGCTGCCAAAAGTGGTAACATGGGCGAAATCTATCGTGCAACTGCAAAGTTTCTTGAGAGAAGAGCCGAGTTTAAGAAAAATCTTAAAAGTGCACTTGTAACTCCGATTATAACATTACTCGTACTGTTTGGTGCAGTATTGTTTTATGTAATGTATATCTTCCCTGAAACTGCTAACATGTTTCTTAGATTTGGAATCGAATTGCCTCCTATGACAAAAGGAACTCTTCAAGCCAGCGATTTTTTAATGGCACATCCAATCTTAATATCGCTTATTGTTTTGGGACCCATTATTGGCTTTGTAGTCTTTGTTTCCACTGAACGGGGAAAATATCTTAAAGATAAATATATGTTGCGTATGCCGGTGATTGGAAATATTGTGCACAAAACTGCTATAGAAGTTTTTTGCAGAGTATTTTACACTCTCTACAGCGGTTCTGCAGAAAGTATCACTCCTTTAAGGATTTCTGCTGAAGCAACCGATAACAAATATTTTGAAGATAGAATTAAAAGAGTTGCCATACCCATAATGACCAAACAGGGTGTTGGTATAACAGATGCTCTTGAAGCTACCGGAGTATTCACTGATACAGCCATTTCCCGTATCCACTCAGGTGAAGAGACAGGAAATATTAAAAACAGTATGTTGCAACTCGCAAATTATTATGAGAGCGAAACAGTTTACAAGCTTAAAAATATCATCGAACTGGTGCAAGTCATCATCGCTATGGTTATTATGCTTGTTATGACAGCCCTCACAGTAGTATCTGCCGAGACTGCAACTGTAAGTCCGAAACCTCCGGGCACTCAAAATAAAGAAATTTTCCTGGATAAACAGAACGCACAATGGTCGATCCAAGACTGGAAACTGCTGACAAGATCGGATATACCCTTTTACGAAAAGGTATAATTGATGTTCAGACCCTAGAAAAAGCCCTCGACGCCAAGGCGAACGATGTAAACAAGATCAAACGGAATCTTGCACAAATACTTGTGGAAGATTTTAAGTATGATCACGACACCGTATTTGCCGAGGTGGCATCGTTGTATGCTTTCAGGGATTTTGATACCATTGCCGATAGATATACCGACGAAAAAATTGAAGAGCTCAAAAAATATATAAAATCCCTGCCTGATTCGCTTCAGCAACTGATGTCGTTGCAAAAAGTTATTCCTCTCCTTTTTGATCCAGTGATCAAAGATAAAATGATTCTCGGTGCGGTTGACCCCACAAACAAAAAGATATCAAAAATTGCCTTCGACCTGAAAGCCAAAAAATATGAAGTAACCTTCATAAAAAAGGCGAAATATGAGAAATTAATATCTCATATTAATCCTGTGGAAAACGAATTCCTTAAGAATATCGAAGACCTCCCGCAGGAGATAATAACTGATACTCCTGATGACTCACAATTGGATGAAGAAGCCCTTGAAGCAGAGATCAACAAAAGTGCTTTAATCAATCTGATCGAAGCTGCCCTGGTTGAGGGGACAAGAAAAGGGGTTTCGGATATTCATATTGTGCCCGCAGGAGCCAAACGAACCGACCTGATGTTCAGGATTGATGGTAATTTACAGATTTGGTACACCCAGGAGAATACTTACCCTGAAGCTGTTATCGCTGTGATTAAAGACAGGGCAAAAGGGCTCGACAGATTTGAAAGGGAGAAAGCCCAAGACGGTTTTATTCAAAGGGAGATTGACGGAACAGTTATTCGTTTCCGTGTTTCAATCCTTCCGATGGTGGGAACTGAACTTAAAAGTAAATTTGAATCAATTGTAATTCGTATTCTCGATGACAGAAAAGTTATCACCGATCTTAATAAACTTGGTCTTGCCGGTTATGCCAGAACCGCCTTTGATGATGCAATCAGAAAACCACAGGGGATGATTATCCTTACAGGTCCTACAGGAAGTGGTAAAAGTACCACTCTTGTTGCTGCACTATATCAGGTTATCGATCCAACAGTTAATGTGCTTACAGTTGAGGATCCTGTTGAGTATGTTATCAAAGGTGCCCGTCAGTTAAAGATCGGGCACAAAATGAATTTTGAACAGGCGATCAGAGCTATTCTACGGCATGACCCCGATATCGTTCTCGTAGGTGAGATGCGTGACAAGGAAACTGCCGAGGTTGCTATAAAACTCGCAAATACAGGTCACTTAACCTTCTCCACACTTCACACAAATGATGCCCCTTCTGCCGTATCAAGGCTTTATAAAATGGGTATTGAGCCTTTCCTTATTGCTTACGCAATTAATATCATTGTTGCCCAGCGACTTATCAGACGGCTATGCGTCGATTGTAAAAGGAAGATGACTCAATTCGATCATGCGGTTATGGAGTTGCTGGGATTGGATGAAGAAGAGTGGAAACAATATGATGTTTACGAACCTGTGGGATGCCCAAAGTGTTCCGGAAGTGGTTACAAGGGTAGAATTGCCATCCACGAAGCTCTTTATTTCACAAAAGAGTTAAAGCGAGTTATCGTTTCTTCCGGTGAAGAAGTGGATGAGGAGCGGTTGAAAGCACAAGCTAAAAAGGACGGTTCACTCAATTTGCGTGAAACGGGCCTTGAAAAAGTTAAACTCGGATTGACTTCATTTGATGAAGTTATAACCGGAACTATGGAAGATTGAAAGTTAAATCCCGAATTCTCATTCTTTTTTTTTATATTTTGAGTTAATATACTCGTTTTTTACATCCAAATTAAACTGAGAAATGATGTTATCTTTAGATCAGATTTTAAATACCGCAAAACCTCTGCTTAACTCTATCACGAGTCAGATACCGAGGTCTGTCATCAGCGCAGAAAGAATCCCTTTTCTCGTTAATCTGGTAGCGGGTTTAGATTACAATGGCAAGGGCGTCTTGCTCGATCTAATGAATTCAATCCTGTTGATGATGATAAAAAAAGAGGCATCTGATATCGAATTTGGAGGACTTGCTACACAAAAGCAGATATGGCTCAGAATTCATGGTAAAAAAGACAGGATCCCCGATCTTCCTTCATTTTCAGAAGATGAAACTGCTGTAGTTATTATAAATCTCTTAAGTGACAAGCAGAAACAGGTATTACTCCAAAATAAAAATATCGACTTCTCCCATTCTTTTACCGCCGGTGACCCGGTTAGAACCTTTAGATTCAGAGCCGACGCGTATTATGACATGGATTCGTTGGCACTCAATATGAGAGCCATCTCCCCTGTGGTAAGAAAAATTGAAACCATGGGATTTAGTAAGATAGCACTCCAATCGATGCATCACCTCTATATTAAACAAGGGCTTGTGTTGATTACGGGTATTACCGGTTCGGGAAAGTCTTCAACACTTGATGCTATTGTGGATATGCACAATGAAACAGATAACGCTCAGGTTATCGTTATTGCTCAACCAATAGAATTTGTACACATTTCAAAAAAATGTATTATAAGACACCGGGAAGTGGGTAAAGATGTAGCTTCCTTTAAAGATGGCGTAATTCAGTCACTCAGACAGGATCCCGATATCATCATCATTGGTGAAATGAGGGACCCTGAAACCATTATGGCATCCCTTGAGGTAGCCGATACCGGGCACAAAGTTTTTTCAACTTTACATACATCTTCAGCTGTGGAATCTATCGACAGAATTATTGCCGAGGTGCATCCTAATGAACAACCTCGCGTAAGACACAGACTCGCAGATGTATTAACTGTAATCATTTCACAAAAATTGTTGCCCAGTCTCGATGGCAAACGGGTTATGGCAAAAGAAGTTTTGGTGATGACACCGAATATTCAGGCTGCAATCAAAAACAATAACTCGGGTGAAATATATATGATGATCAACCAGGGCTCTGCCCAGGGGATGATTACCATGGAACAGGATATTAAAAATTTATATATGGCAAAAAAGATATCGCTCGACACAGCCATATCCTACGCTAACCAAAAAGGAAGAATGAAACAAATCCTGGGTGTGGTGTAGATGGCAGCAAAGCATGTCTTTTGTCTATATCTCGAAGGTTCCGACAGTAAAGCGGCATTGTTTGAAATAAATGATGCCGGAGTAAAATTCCTTCGCGGAATATCTGCTGAAATTAACCGACCGGATGAACACACATTTGAAGACCCCTCTCTGCAGTTTGAGTCATCTGAATTAAAGATGACCGAGGATGCCGACCTGGGGCTTACAACTCATGATGATTTTGATCAGGGGTATATCAGGTCTGTAAGCACTCTCCTGCTTGGGGTGGATCTCTCAAAATTAGTGGTTATTCCTGTTATCACCGAACCCTATGTAAGTTTCCAAAGACCCGACAAGGGTGAAACCCAAATATTTAAAAAAGAGGTGATCGAGAAGATCGACGCTGCCAACAATTCTATTGATATGGCAGATGGTGGCAAAATGACGATTGTGCCAAGTTCGGATCTGTCTTACATCAACCTGATCGATTCCATCGCTTTAGCGAATGGCAAAAAGCAGATAAAAGTACCTTGTGTTAAGGCTGCAGATACTTCTCTTAGTTTTTATCTGTCAACAAAGTTTAATTTTGCTCTTTCCGACTATACTCTTGTTCTCTATATCGGAAAAGAATACAGCAGGATGATCTTCCTGATGGGTGATCAAGTGAAACATATCGCTCCGATGCTTAATATCGGCAAAAGCAATATCGATTCATTTGACATCTTTTCGTCTAAAATTATGCTTGAGATGGAAAATGGCGACATATCCATTCTCGATAATATCGTTGTCTGCGGGGAAGACTGGAGTGAAACACTACCTGATTTACTCCGTAGCACTTTCCCTCGATCGAGAATAACTGGTATAGATTTTGACGATATTGATACTTCATTGCTCGACAGGGATATCGAAGAAAACATCTCGATGTTCAGTGTTCCAATTGCGGCAGCAGTTGAATATTCAAAAGAGCTGAAAAAGGAACACAAAGGAATAAATCTGATCCCTTCCATGTTGGTAGAGAGGCAAAAAACCTTTCCTCTTGCATGGCACGGTTATCTTGTAATTCTGGTTCTCTTTGCTTTGTCTGTCTTGGTCACCGGTAATATCCTCCAAAAGATGAATGAAATTGCGACTCTCGACAAAGAAATTGCAGTTCTAACAGAGCAGCAGCGTCAGTACAAAGCTTTACTTGATGAAATTTCGAACTATGATGCAAAAGTAAAAGGTTTTGATGAAACCCAGGCCGTCTTGGACAGTGTAACGAAAGATGCAGGTGCATGGCAAAAGTATATCAGAAAAATAGCAGGATTTGTTGAACAACGCAGGAGTATGTGGATTACCGGAATCAACGCACCCGAGCCAAACAGAATTGATATCTTCGGATTTAGTAGAAACCGCCCTTTGGTTAGTGAATTTACGCAGTTCCTCGATGGAGCAATCCTTCAGGGAGTTACTTCTGAAAAAATCTCAAACGAACGGGTTCAAAAATTTTCCATTATCGTATCAGATACCTTAGCGAAAGCACCGGATGGAACGCAAGTCAAAAAATAGCTTAATCATCGGTATTCTGGTTATTCTGGTACTCATAGTATGGGCTATCCTCCACTTCTTTGTGTTTGGAGGAAAGATAAAAGATAAAAATCTCCAGTTAAAAAAACTTAGAGAAAGTAATGCTCAGTATGACACTGCTTCTTTGAATGCTCAACTCGATACACTCAAATGGAAATTTGTTGCTCTCGATTCCCTTTTGGCATTAAGAAAATATAATGTGCCGATGGATATCCATCAATCAAAATTCTACTCATTTTTGGCTGCTCAAACTCCGGGGCTTTCGGACCTGAGTTATGTAAATATGGAATATGCCGGAATGGAGATGGAAGGTTCGTTTGTCGTCCAAAAATATAAACTAAGCGGACAATCATCTTTTAGTGAGCTTTGGAAATTGATCTTTGCGATTGAAGAAAGTAAAGAACTGAAAAAAGTTAAGGGGGTTTCGTTCAGCCAGAATGTTGTCTTCGATGAAGATAAATCACCATACTATTTTGTCAATTTTTCGTTCGAGGTCAGGGTTTATTCTTCACCTGACGATCGCTTTACTTCTTCCAGATTTTCTGAAAATGATTTAAAAGCAGGAAATATTTACAATATTTTTTATCCGGTTATCCGTACAGAAATCGAACCAAATATTTATGATTTGCTCGATGTTAAAAATTCCAAACTGCTAGCTTTGCTTCCTGATGGAGCATTCCTGATGGATGAAAGAGGAAGAACATATGTTCTTGCCGAAGGTGATGAAGTCTACCTTGGCTTCCTTACTTCTATCGATAGAGAAAACAACAGTGTTACATTCGTGCTGAATAAAGGTGGGGTGATTGAAACAGTCACAATCAGATTACTTCAGGAATCTGACCATACACAGCAACAAGAAACAACGAGGTGATCCAATGAAAAAGTTTTTAATCTTTTTGGTATTGACAGTTTTTCTGTCCTTTAGTTCTTCTGCTCAAAAAGACCTTGAAAAGGAAATGAGCCAGTATAACAGCCCCGATGAGGTTGTTACTCTTTCTCAATCTATCTCGTATGATACTGCAATTGAAATCCTTTCAAAGATTTCGCTTAAAGTAACAGGCAGAAATATCGTTTCAACGATACAGAGTTCCGAACTTATCGGGCTTGAATTGACAAACATCAATTATATGAAAGCGTTGAAGATTCTCACTCAGTACAGAGGGCTGATCATAGAGGAAAAACCTGATGTAGTTGTAGTAAAACGACCAAACGAACCCGTTGTAGTAAAAGAGCCCGAACCACTCGCAAAAGATATTTACGCCCCAATCGGTGCAAGAGAAGTTAAAATTTCTGCCATCTTTTTTGAAGCTGACAACACTGCCCTAAGAGATAGAGGGATTAACTGGCAGGCACTCCTCTCCGACCCATCAAACGGTTTTGGAGTTGATCTTAAAACTTTTGGACAAACCACAACTGCAGATCAAACACCTACTGATTTCCTTGTTTCAGGCTCAACAAAATTAAATCTTGGAGACTTCAAAGGAAACCTGTTGGGTACTTTCAGATTCTTCGAGTCTGAAAATCTTGGCGAGATTATTGCAAATCCATCTATCACTGTAAGAAGCGGTGAACTCGGAAAAATACAAATCGGTTCAGATTTTTCTATTAAACAAAGAGATTTTGCCGGTAATGTAACCGATCAGTTCTTCTCAACCGGTTCTATTATAGATGTAACTCCTCATGTCTATAATGAAGATGGAATCGATTATGTTGTGTTGAGGCTCGCAGTTGAAAGAAGTACTGCTTTCCCAAGTGAACTTTCAACTGAAATAAGAAAAACCAAGGCTAACTCGCAGCTACTTATGTTAAATGGCGAGGAAACCGTGATTGGTGGTCTTTATGTTACTGATGAAACTTATGTCAGAACCGGAATTCCGATTCTAAAGGATTTGCCATGGTGGGTTTTTGGTATCAGATATCTGGCTGGTGCTGATCAGAAAAAAATTACTAAAAAAGAGATTATTATCGTAATAAAGACCGAACTGCTGCCAACTCTAAAAGACAGGATGAAAATCATGGCTGACAAAAATCAGTTTAAAGAGAAACTTGATGAGCACAGGTCAGTTAATGATAAGATACAAGAACAAAGCCCAAACAAACACATAAAAAACGGTGAAGAACCGGAAAAGAAATAGATTATAATCAAAAAATTTTAAAAACGAAGTAAAATTAAAACATGGAAACAATCCTTATTGTTGATGATGAGATTAATCTAAGTCAGATCCTTAAAGAAGAATTGACTGAAGTAGGCTACACTGTAACAACAGTGGATTCTGCCGAAAAAGCTCTTGAGTATCTGAAGGAGAACAGGATTGATCTTATGCTCCTCGATCTTAATATGCCGGAGAAAGACGGCTATTATGTTCTTGAAACGATGGAGAGGGAAGGAATTGTCTTAAAAGTTATTGTTCTTACAGCTTACGCTGATCTTACCTCAGCGATTAGATCTGCAAAACTTGGTGCTAGCGACTTCATAACAAAGCCTTACGATCTGGATGAGTTGCTTGTCTCAATCAGAAAAGTGCTTTACATGTAGTATTATTGAATCATCGAATCAATTAATGCCAAAAGGGTCTCAAGTTCATAAGGTTTTTGCAATGTTGCATCAACTCTTACATCTTCAGGGAACAGCATATTCTTAATCCCGACAGTCCCCGTCGATAAAATTATTTTGATATCCTGATTAAATTTCCTTATCTCTCTAATCCCGCTCAATCCGTCAATACCATGCATTCTTAGATCTATAATCAACATATCAAACCCCTCATGATCAAGCAATTTTTTGATAGCTGCTTCTGCTGAAGGAACCGTGGTTATCTGATGCCCGGCAGCGGTTAACAAATCTTCTAAAATCGAAACAAGAAGCACTTCATCGTCTGCAATAAGAATATTTATCTGCTCTCCTTTTCGTGTTCTTCTCCGTGCACAGAATGCAGGTAAGATCAGATCAAACCGTGAACCATATCCCGGTTCACTTTCAACTTCTATTGAACCGCCATGACTATCGATAATTTTCTTCACTGAGAAAAGACCTATTCCGCTTGTTCTGCCTTTATTCTTGGTTGAGAAATAGGGAATGAAAAGCTTTGACTTATTCTCCGGCTGAATACCGATCCCGTCATCCAGAATAGCAATATTCACTTTCGGGTGGGTGTCAACATCGTTGTTATCTTTAATTTCAGATGAACGAATATCTTTCACGATAATCCGGATCTCTCCCTTATCTTTGATCGCTTCTACCGAATTTAACAACAAATTTATAAGCACCTGAAACAGTTCAGTTGAATTACCTCTGAGATCAGAAACCACACTGTCAATTTCTGTGACAATTTTAATCCGTTCAGGTATCGACCGGATCATCGATGATACCACCTCATTAATCAACAACCTTGTGTTAATCCTGCCGTCCCGTTTGATCTCTGATGTGTCGTCAGAAAGCACTTCAGCAGTTATTTCAGTTGCTCTGTGTGAACAGTGTTCAATATTCTCGAGAAGGTTCAGGAGATCAGGCTTTCCGGCAAGTTCTTTTTTCAACAGTACAACACTTGCAAAGATGCTGCTGAAAAGATTGTTTATATCATGCGCAGCAATTTTATTGCTATTGATAACATCTTCTGGAAATCCCGGGGTCTGCTTGTCATCAGTCATAATATTTTTCATTTAGAACTTATAAGAAGTTTCGAGATAAAGCAAAAATAAGTAATTTTACGAGTCACAAATTTAGTTATTATGGATCCGATCAATATTCTTGTACTTGTAGCTTTGGTCTTCTTGATGTCAGCAAACTACGCCGGCAGTCAAAAAAGTTTAAAAGGTAAAATGGGCCTGGTTGCCCGTCGTGCAACGGGATGGCTGCAAACTGTACCACCAAATGTTCTTGCAGTTTCAACACTGCTTCAGTTTTTGGGGTGTTTCCCGATCATAGACACCTGGTTTTTAGGATTTACTCCCGATTCACCGTTGAGAATTCTCTTTTTTTTTCTTTTTTTGCTCTTCTCATTTACACAAATCAGAAGCTATAAAACATTGAGTGAAAGTTACTCAACGGATATAATGATTTATAAAAACCATCGCCTTGTAAAAAAAGAACTCTACAGGTTCATCCGCCATCCACAATATTTAAGCCAACTACTTGCTGATTTATGTGTGGGAGTGGCTCTGCTCTCCTCACCGGTAATCATCTTGACACTTTTGGCAAGTTTCCCGCTCTTGATTTTACGAGCGAAAAAAGAAGAAGAAATGTTGGCATCACATTTTAAAGAAGAATTTTATTTCTATAAAAAAAGTACCGGATTTTTTCTTCCTTACATCTGATCAGCTAACGGACGATACCAGAGAGAACCAATGAGGCTTTTCCATTATCACCGTTTGATTTAATAGTAATTACCAATCTGTTCACAGCTACCACCGTATCCAGAGCATCGGCAACAGTGAAAGAAAATGTTGTCCATGCACGACTTTGTGTATCCGGAAGGGTAACTTCTTTGTCGCCGGTTAATGTGAAGTCTTTCCCTTCACCTGCCACTGTTATTGATGTTCCTTCAGTTAATGGATTACCATTTTGGTCCATCACAGTATAATTGAAGAGCTGCGAACCGCCATTTGGGATATCAAATCCAAAGGGGGAACAGTTAATTATCGGAACACCTGAGAACAATACCAAGGTGGATTGTCTTATAGTTGCAAAACTTTCATCAGTGGTCGCAGCCGTTACAGCAGCAAAACCCGGTCCAAAAACAGGATGATTTGGCAAGGGATTTGCCGAATATAAAGTGACAGAAGCCACTCCAAGTGTGGAAGTGAGTGCCGACCCCTGTATAATGCCCCCCTCAGTCGAAAAATATACTGCAGTTCCCGGCCTTACAGGATTGGAATATTTGTCACCAACATAGGCTGTAATTATATCTTCAACCCCAAAAATATTATACCCGGGAATATTCACCTTTGCAGGAACACAACTAAAGTGGGCCAGATCAGGAAGCCCCCCGTGAATTGTTACAGCAACCGGATTTGAAGAGATTATTCGAGAACCCAAAGATATTGAAGCCGTAACCTGAACCACTCCGGCTTTTGTGCCTGAAGTGAGAACTACAGAAGCCTGTCCGTTTGCATCGGTTCGAGTGGACGGAGGATTTAACACGGTTCCTGAACCGGGTGAAGCAGCAAGTACAAAACCAACATTAACTGCATTATCGAGATCAAGTGCAATGCCCAATGAATCAACCGCCTGGAAAACAAGTTGAACGCTCTCCAATCCACCCGCACCCTTTATTCCTATATTTGGCACTGAAGTACCAAATAAATAGATAGAAGCCGGGTTTCTGGTTCCTGTTCCACCACCTCCACCGGAAGCTTTTAGCAAAAGTTTGGAGGCATTGATTGTTCTGTTTGCAACAGCAAAAACCTTGGTTGTATCAGATGTAAAACCCTCTTTTCGTGCAACAAGAGCAAGTTCCAATCCTGCTTTAATCGTGAATTCGAAAGTATATTTTCCATTACCATCTGAAACGGCACTCTTGTTAATCGTTGTATCGTTTGAGATACCGGTAAGCGAAATAGCTGCGTTTGCAACCGGAGACCCGGTTGAAAAATCGACCACCTCACCATTAATTATTACAGTGCCTGTTTCATCTCCGGTAACGGGATTTGAGGCAGTATCACTTTTTTGACAGCCTGTAAGTATCAAGATGGGTATCAGAAATAAGATGGTATAAAACTTTTTCATGGAACTTTTAGAGTTTAATAAATGAAAACTACTTAAAATACTAATTTACGATGAATTTGAAAACCAGAAGTACGATAAATCACATTTTTTTAATTAATCTTAAAACTTTGTCGTTTTCATTGGCAAAAGGAGCCACTGAGATCAATTTACCTTCGAGAAAGTTTATGTATGTAACTCTCGACATTTTATCAGCAAAGTTCCCGGAATTTCCCAGATAAGGGATTGTTAATAATATTCCTCGCTCAGGCTCAACGTAAAACCGGTTAAGAGTACCACTCCCGAAAAAATTTTTTGTCCCCGAAAAAGGAGAAAAAGGATTAATTGCAGATGTAAATTGCGTATCATAAAATCCGCTCATTCCTGCGGTCTCCAATACTAAAACATTAGATATGCCACCCATCAGATTACTAAGTATGTGCCTTGGATTAAAAATATTCTCGTTCCCCCACAACCACATTATAAGGTTGTTTCCATATTTTTTTTCAATGGAAGAAAGGGCTTCAGTGAAACTTTTTCGTATTATCTGGTCGCGGTCTTCAACAGGTGCAGTATTTCTTAGATCATACACCTGAGCATTTTTTTCGAGTGACAATTCCTTTAATCGGGCAATTGGAAAACCTCCAACCCCAAAAAAGATTTCAAAATCTTCTTTTGTAAACTCGTCACCAAAAATATTTACAGTAAAATATTTTAAAAATTCAGCCATAATCAAGGGCGCTTGAAGCCCTGAAAGATATTCGCCACTCCAGCCGGAAATAACCTTTAGCGACTGCGTGATATTTGTATCTTTATTTGTTACTCCTGAGAAAGCATTTACGATTAGTGGAACCATTTTGAGACTAAAGTCGGAAGTTACATCATTAAGCAGGAATGAAGCGATATTTTTACCCTCGGGTTTTTGGAGCCAGGTTCTTTCAACAACAGCAGGGATTAAACGGAAAAATCCGTCCACTGTCAGGTTCCCCGATTCCGTTACCTTTACAACATCCGCCTCATCCTCTTTCGGTCGCTTAACTTCTGATTCCTTCTCAACAACAGGTTTTACCTTTTTTCTTGATGGTTTTTTCTTCTTTGAAGAAGGCTCTTGTGTCTCTTTTTGTGCAACGCTTTTTGTTGAGATTACCTTAACAGGTTCACTCTTTAATTTATATAGAATTTCTGTATTGGCATCATAGCTAAAATATTTTGTAGAAACGCCTTCCGTCCAAAATCCCAAACCCGAGTTAAGAAACGCTGCTGAATTAAAACCTGTGAGATAGAAGCTCTCGGCAAAATATACTTTTAAGACTTCAGTGGAATCGGAATTATAGATATCTTCTCCCGGTTCTTTACCGGTGATCACCTCACCGGAGCTACCGATAAGAATTTCCAACAACTCCGGACCACTTTCCTTTATTTTAATCGTGTCTTTGTGAAGAGTAATTTTCCCTTTAATTTTGCCATTAACTATCAGGTTACCCCGGTCATCAAATTGTGTGGTTGTTTTCTGTCTTAAGTCCCTCTTTGAAGTGAGAAGTACCCACGATTCGTCCCCCTTCATCCCGAGCGAGAGCACAGGCACACCGGGAACAGTAACACCCGACCCCCTCGTCCCAGCCACATCAAACGAAACTGTGTAATATTTTCCGGGGAATGTGTACGACCCGTTCAGAGAGACAAACGCCCCCTTTATACCTGAAATTTCTTTATAAGAAACGCTGTTGTCTCCTGTTAATCCGAGCTGCGCCCTCAAATTAATCTCTTCCCTCAAGAGATATTCCCTGATTTTTGAATATTCTTTCACCCGTGTTGAATCAACAGGTCCCCCAAAAACGGTGGAGGCTTTCTCAATTCCCAACTTTTCCTTCATTAAACCGGTAAGATCACCCGGATTAAATTTCCCCTCTTCCCTGAAATTCTCAAGAAGTGTAAGCAGAATTATATCTTTAACATTCCAATTGCCGGGTTTGATGTCCGTTGCAGAAAATTCACTCTGAATAACTACATTTTTAGAGTTGATGCAGTAATTAATTCCCTCAGTATAAGCTTGAAGCAGAGGCAGGGTTCCTGCATTAATCTCTTTTAGTTGTGAAGCAGCTTTTTCAGGGAGCATTAATTGTCGCAAAAATTTATCTGTATTTACCATTTTTGCACCAAAAAATTCAGAGAGCCTCCCCTCTGCAACAAGTCTGTTATATTCCATTTCAAGCAGTCTGTCCCTGGCGTGTAAATAACCCAGAGTGAATAACATATCTTTTGCATTGGAAGCTTTAATAAAAGGTATCCCTTCGCTGCTCGTATAAATTACTACACTGTCAAGCAGACCGTCAGCTTCAAACTCCCCTTCGTAATCGGGAACGGAAGTGCCAAGAATCGATTTAAAGAAGAAATAGACAACCACTGAGAGAATAATTACTGTTATCAGAGGTGCTACAAGATATTTTACTAATTTTTCCATACACTCAAAATTGGTTGATTATTCCAAAATGGATTTTACCATCACTAAACCCCTCACCGGAAGCAAGGGCATAACTTACACTTAACAGACCAATGCCTGTTTCAAAACTCATACCAAACCCGTATCCGTTTTTAAACGCACTTGTTTCTGAAATTTTTCTTGATTCATCTCCATTTACGAGATAATATCCTGAGTCAAAAAAAGCAAACAGGTATGACCGTCGTGAAATCAGATATCTGTATTCAATATTAGACCATGCCACCCTGTTACCCCTGAATTGCTCCTCCCGGTATCCTCTAAGGGTCGAATTACCCCCAAGCTTAAAGTAGTCGCTCTCCTCAATAAAATCCCCCTGAATCTCTCTCACGCTTACTCCCAGGGCAAGAATATTCCTGTTAAATATTTCGAGGAATAAATCGAAATCAAAATTAATCTTTTTTAAGTTTACTTGAAGTATCTGATTGGGTGTTATGAACTCGGCAGGTCCATTTATTTTTTTGTTGGAGATGGAAAAGGATGAAAAGAAATTGATTCCGCTAACGGGTGAAACCGGGTCATCCCGGGTGTCGTATCTTAGCCCAATTCCCCCGGTTAAGATTGAAGAGTTATAAACCGTAAAAACCGGTTTCTCGAACAGTGTAGGAATAATTGATTGTGATGTTATGGTTGCAGTGAATGCAAAATTCTCGCCCGTTTGATAGTCAGCCGTCAGTTCAATAAATCGATCAACATAAATTGTGTCCTGTTTCCTTTGGTAAAGCCGGGGTGAGATATTAAGGGGTAGCCCAAAAAGGAAAGGTTCGAGATACCGGAGATCAAGCTCCTGCGAATTCCTGTCGAGTTGTTGCCATTTAAAACTGAAATTCCTTCCCGTTCCAAAAAGATTTCGCATATTTATATTCACAAGTCCCGTTAGATAACCCGCCTCCTCGTTTCGAGCAGGTGGAATGTAACCTATAATCCCGTCGAAGTTATTAGTGTTTGCCTCTTTCACCGTGATTTTTAATATCCCCTCTTTTCCTTCGTCAAAATAAAATTCAGGGTCGGTGACAGGTTCAAAAAATCGTAGTCTGTTTAATCGCGAAGTCAATAATCTGTTGTTCTCGGGATAATAAATATCACCCGCCTTTACTTTGATTTCTCTTAAAATTACATCGGCAGAAGTATTTTCATTCCCGACAATTTCGATTTTAGATATCACAGCCTTAAGATTTGGATCGATTGTAATATTGAGTTGAACCGAAGAAGTGGAAGAATCTTCAGAAATTTCCAACTCAAAAGAGTTTACAACAATCTTTGCAAAGGGATAGCCTTTTTTTTCAAGTTCATCAAGAATTTCCGAAAAGATGGTCTTTATTTCTCGTTCATCATAAGGGCTTCCCTCACTAAATTCTATTGACCTCATCCCCATAATCAATGAATCTGATCCGGAAAGAAATTTTAATGATTTTAGTTCAGCCCTGGGACCGGCTGATATTTTTACTGAAATTTTTGAGGTAATGGAATCTGTTGTTATAACTTCCGTATTGAGTTTATGATGGAAGTAACCACCGGAGTTTAATCTGGTGGAAATACGATGATTTAAAGAATCAAGGTTAAAAAGATCGGTTTTTATGGGAAAAACAATTCCCAAATCGGAAGTTAACTCTTTTTGTTCTAATGGCAGATCCCCGAAAAATTCGATTCCGGTTATCGATTGGCAAAACAGAGGTGAGTAAAGAAATAGAAAAAAAAGCTTAAAGCATTTCATTCATCAGGTTCATTTTCTTGCCTATGGGCTCAATCAGAATATCATTCAGCAGGTGTTCTATGTCGGCATAATCTACCTCACAAACTGATACACTGCCGGCATTGGCAGCACCACAACTTGTAGCCATCCTCAAAATATCTGTTAATACCTCATCATTATACAAGCCATACACAAGCCCTGCCACAAACGCATCACCACTCCCTGTTTCGTCAATAACTTTTACTTCAGGGGGTGTAACTTTGTGAATAAACCCAAAATGATTCATGTAAACCGGAGAATCTCCATCGGTAATTATTCCAATTTTAACTCCAAGTTTATGAAACTCCTCAAGAGCCCTGATAACATCTGCTTCATCTTCTATCTTTTTACCAAAATATTCAGACGCTTCTTTTTTGTTGATATGCAGAATCGCAGGCTGTTCTTTTATTGCAAGTTCAAGTGCTTTCCCGTATGTATCAACGACGGCTGTCTTGTCATATTTTTCAGCAATTTGAACTCCATAAGCAAAAATATCATCACAAGCAGGAGACGGGCTGCTTCCGGAAAAAACAACATACTCACAATTTTGGATCATTTTTTCAAGTTTAAACTTAAATTCATTCACTTCTTCAGGTGTAATAACTGAATTTTCGCCAAAAAGATGGGTAACTCTTACCGGTTCATCCTCAATTACAATGGTTCCACTTCTGGTTTCTGATTTCACAGCAATGGCAGTAAAGTTAATTCCCTCCGCCGTCATGGTAGCTCTTAGTCTTCTACCGTTATCACCACCAAGAAATGTGCATGCAAGGTTTTTTATTCCCATTTTATTCAACTGGCGACTCACATTAATCCCCTTCCCACCAGCATAATAACTCTGTTTATGAGCTCTGTTAGCCTCACCTCTCATAACTTTTGAGAAATGTAACCTCTGCTCAATTATCGGATTAAGTGTTACTGTAAGTATCAATTTTTGCTCCTAATATCTGTACCGGTATTCTCCAAAAAACGGAGTGACCAAACGATAATCTCCAAATCCGGTCTGATCAACGAATATAAATCTGCGGTTGATGTCGTAGTAGTCCCAAATTTCATAAGGTTTGCTGTCATATTCAAAGGGATGTCTCTCAACATTGTTGGGTGAACCGAGAGTAACATAAACCATTCCCATATCACTCCTCCACCCCTCTAACATCTGTTTAAAGTTTTTGTTTGCAAACTCAATTCTTCTATAATACTCATTAAAAACCTCGTTTTCAGATGTTCCTTGAGTCGGGTCTTTTTTCTCCCAAAATTCCATAAAACGATCAAGTTTTTCCGCAAAATCTTTCCCATCCTGAATAAAATCAATTTCATCAGGTCCGGCAATATAAATCATTTGGTCAGAGGCTTTTTCCAGGTCTTTAAGCGTTGAAGGCATTCCTGACCATCTGGAAAAAAATGATTTTGTGCTCACAATTACAGTTTTATCGTCAACAAACGGTGCACTGATTACCATCCGGTATTCACCCATTCCGGCATCTTTAAAATCGAATGTGTAAAAAAGCTGGGTATTCCCCATTTTTAGTTTTTCAATCTTTTTGTCGGTAAACAACGGATTGTTTTTTGTATCAACTATTGTGTATGTTAGTTCCAGATCCCTTTCAGTAGAGGAATAAACTTCAAAAAATACGGGAATTCCACCCTTCTGAGCTGCAACATTTCGGGAAAGATTGGGAACAATCTTTACTGTCCCGGTTTCAGAAGTGGTTTTGCTTGAAATCAACATGATATCACTAATAGCAAGCTCCTGATCAAAAGTACGAACAGGAACTTCAGCCTCTGCTCTATACTCTCTACGCGAATCCAAATCTTCTACAAGAATCGTGAAATAATATTTTCCGGGAGGAAGTTTAAATGATCGCGCTGAAAGATTGTAGTCAGATTTTGAATTTGTTTTGTTAAAATCCATCAATTCAATCTTCTCAGTCCACGATTTCTCAGTAATGAGTTTTAATTTATTTTCATCATTCACTGTTACCGAAACCGAGTATTCAGCACGAAATTTTTCACCGGCTTTTATAAAACTTAATTTCTCAAATGGAAGTTGAAGGAAAAAATCAACTTTGGTATTGGCACTGTCGCCTGAATAAAAATTATAGATATCAAAATAGAACACAGGTTCACGACTGTAATCCTGTGGCTTGCCCTGGTCAGGTTGGGCATTAACTCCGGCTGTGAGGAGCAGAATAAAAAATAAAAATAATCTTTTCATATCAGTCTCTCTCAATCTTGCCAAATAAGTCATATTCGGCTGAATCATAGATTAAAACGGTTACCATATCCCCGGGCATCAGGTCATGGTCTTCTCTGTCAATAATAACTTCACAATCTACCTCAGGGGCATCCATCGTACCTCTACCGATATAATAATCTCCCTCCTCAGAATCAATGATCACTTTTTGAGTTGAACCGACATAAAGGGCATTATTCTGCGTTGAGATTTTTTTCTGAATTTCCATTATTTTCCGCTTCCTGCGATTTTTTTCTTTTTCGGGTACAGGATCTCCGAGTATAAAACTCGAAGTGTTCTCTTCTACAGAGAAAGTAAATACGCCAAGACGGTCAAATTTAAACTCTTTGATGAATTGCAGTAACTCTTTAAAATTTTCCTCAGATTCGGCGGGATAACCCGTAATAAAAGTTGTCCGAATGGTTACACCGGGAATTCTTTTCCTAAGTTTTTCAAGTAATTCAAGTGTTGCTCTTTTAGTTATCCCCCTTCTCATCGATTTAAGAACAGAATCGCTAATATGCTGTAGAGGAATATCAATATATTTTACAATTTTTGGGTTATCAGCAATTTCATCAATCAGGTCATCTGGAAAATGTGAAGGATAAGCGTACATCAACCTGACCCACTCGATCCCCTCAATCGATGAGAGTTTCCTTAGCAGTTCAGCGAGATTCCTCTTCCCATAAATATCTTTTCCGTAGTCAGTCGTGTCCTGCCCGATAATTATCAGTTCCTTGACCCCCTGTTTTACGAGAAATTGAGTTTCTGCAATCAAATCTTCCATTGACTTCGATTTGTGCAGCCCACGCATAAGTGGAATAGAGCAAAATGAACAAGGATGATCACAACCTTCGGAAATTTTAAGATATGCAAAATGATTCTGCCCTGTGAGATGTCTTTCACCCAACAGTTCATATTTCAGATGCCCCCCCATATCTTCGATTATCTCTTCATACTTTTCAGTACCATAAAATTTATCAACTTCAGGAATTTCAGCCATCAAATCATCTTTGTATCGTTCACTTAAACAGCCTGCTACTATTACATTCTCAATCACACCATCATTTTTGAGTTTTACTGCCTTAAGTATCTCTTCAATAGATTCCTGTTTGGCAGCTTCGATAAATCCACATGTATTCAGGATAACTGTGTTTGCTTCTTCCGGGTTCTCTGTTAGCTCATATCCGTTTAATAACAGTTGATTCATCAATCGTTCTGAGTCAACTGTATTTTTTGAACATCCAAGGGTAATTACCCCAACTTTTTTTGCCATATTCCTAAAGATTTATAAAATTTTTTAAATAAATGTAAACGATGGGTGCAGAAGCAATTACCGAATCAAACCGGTCAAAAAATCCACCATGCCCCTTTAAGATGTTTGATGAATCTTTCACCCCTGCATCTCTCTTCAAAAGTGATTCAACCAGATCCCCCAATGGACCCACAATCCCAACTATTAACCCCAGGATAACTGCATCAAGTGGAGAAAGAAAATCGAGAAAGAGATATCTGAAAAGGAAAAAACTGCCGATCGCCCCTGCCAACCCAAAACAGAAACCTTCCCAACTTTTTTTTGGGCTCACTCGTTTCATCAATTTGTGTTTGCCAAAACTAACTCCCCCAAAATAGGCTGAAGTGTCGCTTAACCAGATTGATACCAAATAGGAGATAACAAACAATCCTGCCTGATCACTGCGAAAATCTCCAAATGCTCTCACCATATAGAGACTTCCGGCGCAAACTCCGATATAAAATATTCCGGTGAGGGTTGCCCCAACATTCAGGATAGCCGACCCTTTGTTTTTGAATAACTCTCTGAACATCACAGCAAGAGTTACGACATATATCGATTCAAGCGTATCAAGCCAGTTGAACTTTAAATTTACGAGGAACAAGAGGAGAAGGGCAATCCCCGACCACTTCGATGAACTTGCTTCTTTTTTGAATGCCATCAGGCTAAATTCGTAGTAAGAGACAGCAGCAATTAATGCAACTACCCCCATAAACCAATAACCGCCAAACCAGGCGGTTGCTAATACGAGGGGTCCAAGAGTGAATGCAATTGCAACTCTGGAAGCAAGGTCGGTAAATTTCATATAAGAGAGAGATGTCCTCTTTTGGTTAGTTGAATGCCTCTTCTGAATCAGGATCTTCTTTAATATCGGCTTTTTTCGATTCGTCATACTCTTTTAAGAACTCGAATGCCGACTCGCTATCCTCAACTTTAACGAAAATTAAAATTGCTGACATATTCCCCAGACCGGGGTAAGAGCTGTCTTTTTTGTTCACAATCCATGTTTTTATCCCGCCACTTTCAAGATTGGCTTTTATCATTTCAGCTTCATACAAGTCATAACAACTGTAAACCAGAAGAAATTCATCTGTGTAGAAACTAACAGAACCATCGGGTGGATTGTTTACAACAACACCACACTCCGGACATACGGGAGCACCACTATCAAAAAGTGCTCCACATTCGGGACACTCAAACATTTCTGTATCCAATTCGTTAATGGGTTAAAAAATCGGGCAACTTAAACCACATTATACTACATTTTTATGAAATTTAATCATTGAGATCAGTTTTTACCTTTTTGAGGTAAGTTTTCCCGCCAAACCTTCATATTTTGTAAGTTCTGCATCAATTGAACCGATCACCACTTTGGTCTTTACCTTAACCGGCATCTTAATGTCATCGTCGGTCAACCAGACATAAATGCTTCCTTCGTTTTTGAAGAGTCCACCCTGTCTTACAAGTGGTTCAAGGATAACACAATCAAATTTCCCGGCAGCTACACTAATTCTCTCTCTTCCTCTGAAAACAACATCAAGTTGATGAACTTTGCCTTCATAAAAGTTTTTAAGTTTTATTATATCACCCTTTTTTGATTTGGAATAATCAAATGTACGGCAGATGTAAAATGCTGAAATAATGTCGTGTGTATATTTTGGGAGTTTGTAGTCACCATCAGATGTTTTCGCTTTTCCTGCTCTGTGATCAAAAAAAGCTGAATAATCTTTTGTAAAACTACCTTCTTTAATGTGCTGTTCAAATCTCCAGGGGAATAGTCCTTCTACATCGAGAAAAGATTCGTATCTGTCACGAACTTTAAATACACCATCAAAAGAGGGAACGGAGTTAACCTGAAATAGAACATTATAGGTATCTCTTCCGGCAACCTTTTTCTTTGCAGGGATTTGCATTGTAGCAATACCGGCCGTTACAAATCCATAATTAACATTAAATGTAAGTTTTTCACCTACCTTAAAAGCCTTATTTGTTACTTTAGGAAAATCGTCGTACACATCCCCCGGGGTAAAAAAACCAGCAAGTAAAAACATGGCTCCCAGAAGTGTGATGCTAAAAATTACTCGTTTCATTTTAATTTCCATTCTTTATTTCTTTAATCTTCTTGTCAATTGCAGTAAAAATATTTTCACTGCTTATACTGTTCATACATTCCAAACGGGCGCATTGTTTCAGTGTGCAATCAGAACACCCGATTTCGGGCTGAAAAATCAATTTTTTATCAGTATAAGGCCCCCATCTTTCCACAGAGCACTGAACCACCCAAGGATAAAAGCCTACTGTGAAACTCCCTGCTGCTGCTGCAATATGTAAAGGTCCGGTGGAATTAGAAATGAATAAATCTCCCTCTTTAATGAATGAGATCAATTCAGCAAGAGAGAATTCCCCCGCCAATATCTTTGCATCACTTTCCCCCTTAACAATTTCACATTTTCCGATCTCCTCCTTCGATCCCGTCAAGTAAACATCAAATCTTCCATCTTTACACAATTTGGATGTGAGTTCACTGTATGTTTTCAAAGGTAGATCGGCAGCACTTCCCCCGCTTCCGGGATGAATTATTGTTAAAATCTTCTCATTATCCGGTATAAACCTGTTAAATTTTGGTATTCCCTCAAAAAAGTTTGAAGGGAAGTGATACTCCCCCTGCCACCCCAACATCGAAAGATTATATTCCAATTCATTCTTCCTGGCTGTTTTTCGATGCTCAAATACTTTCTTGTTAAAAAGAAAAGAATACCAGCGGTAGCCCGTTCCTGTCCGTAATTTTACTCCTGCCAAAAAAAAGGCAAGTGCAATCTTAAATCCGGGTGAAACGATAAAAACTTCATCAAAATTAAACTTTTTTAGTACCGACGAAATAGAAAATGGTGTAAGGTCTTTTAACTCGTCCCAGTTTATAAAACCATCTATATAAGGGGATGCCTCTGCCAAAACCCGCGTGTAATCCCTTCCAAGGAAAAAGAGTTCACAGTCACCCTTTCTCTTCAACACTTCTGCCATTGGAAGTGTAAGTACAACATCACCAATCCGGTCGTAGCGAACCAAAACTATTTTTCTATTCGACATCAGACTGTTTGAGTTTTGCTCTTCAGCAGTGAGATTATTTTTTCGTAACTCTCTTTTTTCTCAGGTTCTTTTTCAATCAGTTTTGAAAATATCTCAATCGCTTTTGGTGTGTTTCCCTGACGGGCATAAATAATTGCCATCCCGGCGGTAATTATTTCATCTCCGTGTGGCGTTATATCCAAAGGTTTTGTCTCTTTTTCGTCGGTTAACTGTTCGAGAGATTGCTCATCGGTTGCAGGTTCGATATTGTGGTAAGACCCGTCGATTGTATCTTCGTCTTCCATTTCTATGTCATTCCATAGATTTGTCGCTTCGGAGTGAACACTTTCATCCAGTTCCAATTCTTCAGGTTCAATATCTTCAGTCAATGGTTCCAAGTCAGGTTCTTCCTCTGATTCAGGGATTGAGAATTTGGAAATGGTGTCAGCCTCTCCGGACCTTCTGTTCTCTATCTCATCTGATACTTCTTTAATCAACTGTCGATAATAGTTTGTGAGTTCATTGGTGGCAAAAAACTTGGCAGCAGAATTAAGTGTGATCTCAGCGAGATTCGGTTTTTTGAGTTCAAGAAATATCCTGATCAACAGATAATATGCAGGAGGGTGCCCGGGAAAATATTTTAATCCCCCTTTTACCTCAAGAAGAGCTTCATCCATCTTTCCTTCTTCAAACAACATCGTAGCCCTGCGCAAAAAGAGAGCGGGTAGTCCCGACTCTGCAGCCAGCTGCTCAATCGCTGTTTTATATAAGTTTTCTGAAGAATCTTTCAATCTGATTTCCTTGTTTACCAGCCTGAAACGGTTTCAAGCAGTACATCTTCCGTAAGTTTTTCGAGTGTCTGCTGAATTGCTTCATTTCTCCCGGCTTGTCCCGCTACTGCGGGATAATCGGCATAATTTGAAAACTGCCTCTCATAAATGTTTTTTTTCATTTTGAGATCTCTGTACGACACCTGGATGGTAATATTTACTCTTCTTGCCTGAACCTGCTCACCCGTGGTAATTGCCGCCGGTGTATCAGAAATACCAATAATTGAACAATCGAGCACAGCATCCGATTTCGTTTTATCTGTAATAATAAAACTGTTGTCATCAACAAACTTCTGTGTTAACAGTGTTGTAAACTGCTGCCCAAGTGCCGGTTCACCCGATCCACTTTGGTCGTTGGCATAAGGTATGGCAAGAGATTTAAGGTGTGGAGGTATCGAAGCACCTGTGAATGAGTAGGGACAACTGCACCCAGCAAGACCCATCGTTACAAACAAGATGCCCAATAGACCATATTGCAAAATTTTAATTTTATTTGGCATCAAAGTCCTCAAATCCAAGTTTTTCAAGTTTTCTATAGAGAGTTCTCTCCGAAATATTAAGATACATGGCGGCTTTTCTTTTATTACCCCCGGCTTTTTGAAGTGCTTTCAGTATCAATTCCTTTTCAACTTTATCCACATTAAGATCATCACGATCATCACTTGCCATTGACATATGAAAATCGCCCAACTGCCCGGTGTTCACAGTGAGGTTCGAGACCATCTCTTTTAATTCAAGAATATCTTTTTTTAGTTCAAAAAGAGCTCTGTATATGAAATCCCTCTCTATTTCGTCGGTTGATTTGTTTAGTCTGACGGGTAAATTTTTTGCCGGAGCCCGTCCGTCAATTCTCAGAAGACTTCTGAATGAATCCGCAGTTAAAACCCCGCTACGGCTGAGAGCAATAGCGGTCTCTACCGCATTTTTTAACTCCCGAACATTTCCGGGCCAGGGATATTCGTATAACAAATTCATGGCGTCGGATGTTAACTCAACAGGAGGTCTCTGATTGTTTTTACAAAATAACGAGGCAAAATGGAGCGCAAACTCTTCAATGTCCTGTCTTCTTTTCCTCAGAGGTGGTATCTCGAGGGCAACAGCCTTAAGCCTGAAATAAAGATCTTCCCTGAATCTTTTTTCATCCACCAAATCCTGTAAATTTTTGTTCGTGGCTGCAATTATCCTTACATCAACCTTGGTAGTTTTTTCCGCACCAATTTTCATAAATTCTTTGGTTTCCAAAACCCTCAGGAATTTCACCTGAGTGGAGAGTGGCATCTCACCAATTTCATCGAGAAATAAAGTTGCATTATCAGCCAGTTCAAAATATCCTTTTCTGCTCTCGATTGCCCCGGTAAACGACCCTTTTGTGTGTCCAAAAAGCTCACTTTCAAGTAAACTCTCCGGAATTGCTCCACAATTTAGCGACAACATCTCTTTTTCCGCTCTCTTGCTAAGCGTGTGAAGCGCATGTGCAAAAACTTCTTTGCCTACTCCACTTTCACCGTAGATTAACACTGTGATGTCACTCGGTGCAACCTGCAAAATAATATCCACAAGGTCTTTTATTTCCTTGGATCTGCCGATAATTCCTAATTTTTTCTGAATATCATCCATTTTTATACCGATATGATCAAACCATCGTGAGCGATGGTAATTCTGCTTAATCCCTCAGGAAACGAAGCCGAGATGGTTGAAATAAGTATCGAAGGGTCATCTGCATCCAAGTGGGTAAGGATAATTTTTTTAATCTCTTTTTCTTTTAACAATTTAATAACAGCTTCAATCGATATGTGCGTTGTTTCGGTAATTAAAATTGAATTGGCATTAAAATTAAATACCTCCAAATCAGCGGGAGAATCAACATCACCCGAGTAAAAGAGATCGCTTGTCGCCGATTCTATGGCGAGTGAATAACTTTTAAAATCAAGCCCCTTGCCCGGATATTCTTTGTACTTCTGCAAATGTGAGTTTTCGAGTGCTGTCAGCGTAAACTTCCCTCTGAAATCGAGTCGTTTTCCTGTTTCAATTTTTTGAAAATTGAGAACAAATCCGAGTCGATCTTCCAGCAGATAACTTTTATTAAGCAAATCTTTCAGAAAATTGATATTACTTTTTGATACAAATAGATCAAGGGGCATCTGCCGGTTATACATCTTCATCTGCTGAATTAAGGTGATTAATCCCGAAAAATGGTCAGGGTGAAAATGAGTAATCAAAACCCCGTCAATCTCCTTAAATTCAATCCCAAGTCTTAAAAGTGCACGACTGATCCCATCCCCGGCATCAATCAGAAGATTGTAAGAGTCGGACCTTATCAAAAATGAGGAATGAAAACGGTTGAGAGAGGATCTGCCCGAACCGGTACCGGTGAATACTATTTTGATGGAATCAGACATCAGTTCACCGGTTGTTTAGTTGATCATGGCTGTTGAATTTCTTCATCAGGCTCACCGGATGATACCGAATCATCCAAAAAATAGTCAAAATCTGCACCGGGGAATTCATTTCCAACTGCAAAAACACAGTTATTGGCTCTCCTGAAATTTTCGGTTGCCAGATAATAAAGATACAAACCCGCATAAGCAGCTACCGTGAATTCAGACCGGGGATATCGTTGTATCAATAGCTCAAGAAATGCCGCCGATTTTTCACCATCAGTGGTAAGAAGTGCTTTAATGTAGAGACTGATATCGGTGTCTATCTTTTCACCCGACTCACCAAGAATCTTTTTTAACTCTTCGTGGTTTTCCTGTTTATACACCTCAAATATCTCTTTTGGTGTAGGAACCTGACTAAAATTTTGTGTCGAAATCAGAACAATAAATGCCAGAGCTATAAATAATAACTTCATAAAATTTATACTGCAGAACTTTCATATTTCTCAAATACAGAAGTAATTTCGCCAAAAAGCGTTCCCGAAGTTACGCGATCAATCTTTACTTCAACATAATCACCTTCAACAATCCCATCCTGAATGGGGATAACAACAATTTTGTTGGAATCTGTTCTTGCCGCAAAAAACTTATCACTTTTTTTCGAGAAACCTTCAACCAGTACTTTCTCAGTCTTGCCAATCAATTCGGTGTTTAACTCCAAAGAGTGGCGGTGTTGAAGCTCAATTATTTGTTGCAACCGTTTACTTTTCACCTCTTCAGGAACATCATCTCCCATTCTGAATGCTTTTGTCCCCTCCCTCGGCGAGTATTTAAACATAAACGCACCATCATATTTTACCTTCTCCATAAGTTCAAGGGTCATCAGGTGATCTTCAAGAGTCTCAGTTGGGAAGCCGGCTATAATATCGGTGGAAAAACTAACACCCGGAATTATCTTTTTTGCCTTTTCGATAATCGTTAGATAATGTTCAACTGTGTAGGTTCTGTTCATCAATTCCAAAATTCTGTTTGAACCCGATTGAACAGGCAGATGGATATAGTTGCAAAGATTTTTATGTGCTGCTATTGTGTAAAGAAGTTTGTCAGAAAAATCCTGAGGATGAGAGGTCATATATCTTACCCTGATTCCTGTATCAACACTTGCAACGGCTGCAAGTAAATCAGCAAAATCATTACCATTGTCATCGTATGAGTTCACATTTTGCCCAAGAAGAGTCACTTCTCTAAAACCTTTTGCCGAAAGATGTTCCACCTCTTTTACAATCGATTCGAGGCTTCTGCTTCTTTCTCTTCCACGAGTGAAGGGAACGACACAATAGGTACAAAACTTATCACATCCCCTCATAACAGAAATCCATGCCTGAAGTCCCTCTTCGCGATAAGGAATTATGTCGTCGTAAGTTTCAGTTCTTGAAAGTTTAACTCCAATTCCTTTTCCTCCGCCATAAACCACATCCATTAATTCCGGCAGGCGTCTGTATTCATCCGGTCCCACAATAATATCAACAAGTTTTCTCTCTTCTATCAGGTTCTTTTTTAACCTCTCTGCCATACACCCCAGGATTCCCACAACCATTTGTGGTTTTTTCTCCTTAAGAGTTTTCAGATTGCCGAGTCGTCCATAAATTCTCTGTTCAGCATTTTCGCGGATACTGCATGTATTTAGAAACACAACATCTGCACTGTGTACATCTTTTGCGAAGTCATAACCGTTATTATTCAGAATCCCCATCACCAATTCGGTATCGGCGGTGTTCATCTGACATCCATAAGTCTCAATATATACTTGTTTTTTATTCATCAAATCTTACAAAATTATTGGAAATTGGTCTCGGGAGCGGTCTCCCGGAAAAAGAAATATTTAAAAAGTAAATATAAGGAAATTTTAGGGATGGGTGCAGGTGTCTCAATGGAATGGCATCGATTTGTGATTTAGTCTCTCCGTTACTTAGCTACTCCGAAACTTGGATTCTCCGCTACTCCGCCACTTCGCTACTCTGAAACTTGGATTCTCCACTACTTCCCTCTCTTCTCTGATATATTGGATTAATAAAAACTTTTTGCAATTTGAACAGTATAATATTCAGTTTTCAAATCTTTCAACAAATGGAGTTATCATGAATATAAAGTTATTCTCTCTTTTCCTCGCAGTTATCTTCTCCCTGTCAGCTTATCCACAGGATACGGGTGACAAAATTGGTGCAACGCTTGATGGAGTTGCCCTTGGAATGACCAGAGATCAGGTCACTGCCTCTCTTCTGTCACCAAGATCAAAAGGTTACGATGGTGATATCTGGTTATATGACAGTCTAAAAATTTCGATCCGGTTTAACAACGATGGATTAGTTGTTGAGGTTGCATCGGAAGATTTATCTTCTGTTCTCAAAATTAACGGTAAAGAGATAAAGGTAAACTCTGACATCAATAAGGCAATTGAAATCCTGGGGAAACCTGATGATGTAGTAAAAACTGAAATGGTTTCTGAATATTATTTCAAAAAAGATGGTATTATGCTTCTAACTTATGCGGATGACAATGCCATTGTTTTAGTTTCATTGCAAACAATTTAATATTTATAGAAAGAGGCTGCCACTTTCGCGACAGCCTCAAAATTAAAATTTACACTTATTTTCCCCATACTCTAATCGGAAGTACAGTCATGGGAATCCCCTCCATGGCAAGTTTTTTCTGTATGGAGACAGAAGTTTCATTGTGCAATAATCGTTGATAAAACTTCTCCTTCTCAAAAACAAGTTTTCCGCTAAAAAAAGTTGCAAGTGGAAAATCCTTATTTAACTGGAGGCAAAGTTTCGAGCCCTCATCAACCACATCAGTTCCAATCGACATCCGGTAATCGGCGGCAAGTCCCAGATCATGTGCAAATTTTACATATTTTTCAGTACTGCTTTGAACATATCTTTTAATATTTTCAATCTCATCACTTCCTTTAAAAACACCTGAGTCCACAATACCAACAGATACAAACATCACCTGTTTATAAAATCTCGGGAATTTTTGTAGAATTTGCAGAATTGAGTGAATCCCCAATCCTCCATAACCTGATACAAGAAGAACAGCGATCGGTTCATTTTTTTCGATCAATTTAACCGGTGTTTCTTCCGTCTCATCCTTGATGACAGGAACATCCATTAGAATGTCGGAAAGACTTCTTACTTTTTTGAGAACTTTATGATAATGTCTTTTAATAAGTGTGCAGAAAACAACCAAACCAAAAGTGACAACCACGGTAAGCCAGGCACCTTGTGCAAATTTCTCAACAACCACTATCGTCAGTATCGAGAAGCAGAGGATAAATGCTACAATATGAATTAAAAGGTTTTTCTTCCAATCAGGAAGGGTATCTCTCTTCTTGATCCAGAATTTGGTCATCCCGGCCTGAGTAAGAGAGAAAGTAACAAAAACATTTATAGAATACATCGTAACCAATGCATCAACACTTCCCTTGGTGTACCAAAGTATTACCAGAGCTGCAACACCCATTATCACAATGCCATTTTGCATTGTTAACCTGTCGGAAAGAGAACTGAATCTTCGCGGCAACCATGAATCGGTTGCCATGTTTGCCATTACCCTCGGTCCGTCTATAAAACCGGTCTGGGCTGCCACAAAGAGAAGCAGAGCTTCCGATACTAATGCAACTACAACAAACCAGGTTCCAATCCCCATCGATTCGATCATAACTGCATTCAGTGTTTTCCCATGAACAGGTTTCACTTCTGCCAAAAGATACACTATCAGGATGGCACCTGCAGTAAATGCCAATGAACCCGCCATATAGAACATTGTCCTTTTTGCAGTTTTTATCTTGGGTTCTCTCATTATCGAAATACCGTTCGAAACAGCTTCAATTCCCGTATATGTTCCGGCACCTCTTGAGTAAGCATTTGCAAACAGAAGGAACATCCCCCAGATGCCAAGCGTTGAGGCACTGTCCTTAAAGTCTCCAACAACATCATTTGTTGCTGCCGAAAAATTATCGATATGAATAAAAAAAGATCCAAAAATGATAAACAGATGTGTGATCACAAATAATAAAAATATCGGGACAAGAATTGAGATAGATTCTTTAACACCTCGAAGGTTCATGACGATTAGAATTATTATTACTGCGGTATTAACATAAACTATATTTGGGTGCCATTCAAGCGGGAGGAAACTGAATACTTGTGAACTACCCGCGGCTATCGACACCGTGATCGTTAGAACATAATCGATTATAAGTGCACTTCCGGAGACAACTCCAAATGTGTTACCCAACAATTTGGTCGCAACAACATAACCTCCACCACCGTGCGGAAAATGTTCAATTATTTTTGTGTAGGAGTAGGATATAATTATTACAGTGATCGCTGTGGCAACAGCAAGCAAAATTGCAATGCTGGTGTGTCCCTCTAATGCTCTGAATGCTTCATCGGGCCCATACGAGGAGGAACTTAATCCATCTGCTCCCAACCCAACCCAGGCTAAAAACGCCACCAATGATATCTTGTGAAATATTTGAGGATTATTCAGGTCTCGAGGTTTACCTAAAATTATTTTTTTTAACTTTTCCATGATTTTGTGTTAAAGATGATTAAACCCGCAATGTAGGAGGGAGACATCTCATTTGTCTGCTTTCGCCTGCTAAAAAGAAACTCGATACATTACAAACAATTAATTTGTTAAACTTCTTACCGGTGCAGGGATTTTACCGCCTCTTCCAAAAAAGACATCAGCACTTAGCACTTTAACAGCCATTATCGGAGCCTTTCCAAGAAGTCCACCATAATCTACCGACTCACCCACTCCCATGCCGTAAGCAGGAATCAGTCTACAGGCAGTTGTTTTTTCATTTATTAATCCAATTGCAGCTTCATCAGCTATAATGCCTGCGATTGTATTTACAGGTGTATCTCCCGGGATGGCAACCATGTCGAGACCAACAGAGCAAACAGCGGTCATCGCCTCAAGTTTTTCGATTGTTAAGTGTCCTTTTTCTGCTGCAGAGATCATTCCCTGATCTTCACTTACAGGAATGAATGCGCCACTGAGCCCACCAACAGATGAACTCGCCATCAATCCACCTTTTTTAACACTGTCATTCAGCATTGCGAGGCAAGCTGTGGTTCCGGGAGCTCCAACATCTTCGAGTCCAATTTCTTTAAGAATGTCGGCAATACTGTCACCTTCTGCAGGAGTAGGAGCAAGTGATATATCCACAATACCAAACTCTACCCCGTCTTTTTCAGCAACTTTTCTTCCGATGAGCTCACCTGCACGGGTTATCTTAAATGCCGTTTTTTTTATCACTTCAGCCAATTCCTGAATTGATGCATCTCTGTGATTTTTTAGAGCTTCAAGAACCACTCCGGGACCACTAACTCCAACATTAAGAGTTGCATCTCCCTCAGTAATTCCATGAAATGCACCTGCGATAAATGGATTATCTTCAACTGCATTGCAGAACACCACTAATTTAGCACATCCAATTGACCCCGCATCACGAGTGATATATGCAGTATCTTTAATAACTTGAGCCATCATTTTTACAGCATCAATGTTAATTCCGGCTTTGGTTGAACCGATATTCACACTTGAACAAACTTTTTTTGTCGTGGCTAAAGCCTGCGGAATCGATAAGATAAAATTCTTTTCACCCGGTGTCATCCCCTTTTGAACAAGTGCAGAATAGCCACCAATGTAGTCGATGCCTATTTCATGAGCCGCTTTATCCATTGCCTCTGCAATTTTTACATATTCTTCGGAAGAGAATGAGTCACCAATAAAAGAAACAGGAGTAACCGCCACTCTTTTATTTGCAATCCTTATTCCATAAGCCGCTTCAATCGATTCAGCATTTTTTACATGGTTTCCGGCAAGTCTTAAAATCTTTTCGTAAATTTTTTGAGTGACAACATTAATGTTTCTGTCACTGCAATCCCTTAAATTAATACCCATGGTAACTGTTCTGATGTCGAAGTGTTCTACTTCACTCATCATGATTGTTTCGAGTATCTCGCTAAATTCAAAATTCATTTTATATCCATTATTTAAAAAATTGAAGTGCTATTCGGAAAATAGGATTAAACACCACAGAGCCCACGGTGCACACAGAGAAAACTTTTATAAATACTTACACACTTTTTCGAAATAGATTGTCAGAGATATTTATCCCTAAATGCGGAACATATAGTGAAAAATATCCTCGTGTTGGGCATAAATCTTAATTGTAAGTTCTTTACCAACTCTTGCAAGTTCTTCCTGAACTTCTTTTAAGTTCTTAGGCGAACTGGTTATATCAATTATCATAATCAGGGTAAAAAAGTTTTGCATAATCTTTTGTGAGATATCCTGAAGATCAATCTCCATCTCTGCGAGACAGCCCGTAATTTTGGCAACTATACCGGGTTTGTTGATGCCAAAGGCAGTGATAATAACTCTTCCTTCAAACTTCTCGGTGGGAAGAGAACCCCCACTCTGATTGGCTATTTCTTTTTCAACATAATCCCGAATCATGTCAGGGGATGCGTTTGCACCCAATTTATCGATAGCCTGGTTTGTCAGGTCCCAAATTTGTTGTTCTGAAATATTCAAGGTTTAAGTCCTTTATAATTTAATTGTAAAAATCGTAATGTCTCATTTTTTATTTCAAGATTCCTTCGGTTGATGTAGTCAACCGTATTGGAAAGATTCCCCTTGTAAAACCGGAATAACACATAATTTGCTTCGATGAGTGCATCAAAAAACCGGTCTGCGCTTATTGCATCATAAACAAGCCAGGCACCAAAAGCCACCCAGCCGAGAGTTATTACCGAATTAAAATATTCACCTGCATAAGCCTGTCCCGCTCCGGGAATAAGTGCAGAAAGAATCAATCCCTTTGTCATCGAAAGTTGTTTTTCCTCTGCCATATTACAGAGTTTAATCAATTCACCGGATGTGTCGGATATCGAAAATTTTTCCCGGGCATCTTCCCATTCACCCGAAAAGGCATACCTCCATCCCCGCCAATAATCAAAAATTAAACTCTTTTCAGGAAATACTTTCTCAAGTACATCAATTCGCTTGTCAAATGCAGAATATCTTCTTTCAAGAATTAAAACCCTTAAAATTTCCTGTTCTGCAAGAAATTTTTCATCGTTCGAAGTTGAATTTACTGCCGCAAGTTCAAAACAATATCTGGCGTTTTTAAACTGACCTGTCTCACGGTAACAACACCCTTTTATAAAATTTGCACTGTAGTGATAAATCTTAAGTGAATCAAAAAAGAGCAACCGTTCAGCTTCGATCATTGCATCGTAATAACTGCTTGAATTGTAGAGAGAATCGACAAAATCAAATTGTCTCTCCAAATCCTCTTTTTGCGCATTTATTACTATTGGCAATGTCAAAAATAAGAAGAAATGAAGAAACAACGGTCTCAAAATCACTCGTCCTCCACTATCTTGTTTGGTTCTTTCAGCGGTTTTGATTTTTGATAATACTCCCAAAACTTCTTTTCGGTCAACTCCCTCTGCGATTCATTGTAAATTTTTGCCGAAGCCACCGAACCATAAATATTTCCGCCTTGAAAAAATGCCGCAATACCGGTAAAAATCCAGGCTCTCTGATAATGCCCGTCAAAAAAATTGGAATAAGCCAGGTAACCAAAAATACCTGTTATAAACAGACTTGTAGCAGCATCTCCATAATTCCCCGTGTAAACTCTTCCCAATCCGGGCACTATCGCCGAAAGTATCCCGGCAAAAAGTGGAGATTTTGTTGACGGGTTTACCCTCTCTAACAGATTTTCAAGAAGGAACTCACTCCCCTCTCCCCCAAAAAGATGGATTGAATTTTCGTCAACCTCATCAAAGTTTTTATTTCTGATGTCAGAAAGAATTTTTAATTTTAAATTGTTGAGAGACAATTCATTTTCATCCCCTTTTTGAATTGCAGCAGGAGTGATAAAAATCTTACCGCCCGACTCAAACCTCTTTTTATCGATTGCATATCGCAAATGAGACGAATAACTGTAATCCATAAAGGAGGGAGATTCTTCAAGTTCAATTCTGCAGAGGTCGAGATAAAACTGTGTTTTTTCGTCAAATTTTTCGGTTCCTTTTAACCGTTCAAATTCTAATTTAGCCTTGTCATGAAACCCCATCTCATAAATGTGTTTTCCAAATCTTAAAACATTTTCCGGAGAGTGAAGTCCGTTTTGGGCAAATACAGAGGAAACAAAAAGAGTGGAAAAAAGAATAAACCTGAATCTCAAATTAATCGCCTGAGATATAGCGCGAGGGGGGGTCTACAAGATAACCGTTTTTATCGATGTGGTAGTGTTTATATTTATTACCAAAACTTGTATCGCGGATAAGACGGTCGGATGCCAGAAGAATCGCCTCAATTATGTTTGTTTGACCAAGCGCATCAACAAAAAACCGTGAACAACTTGGGTTAAAAGGACAATTTTCTCCATCCGGCTCAGAAATAAAAAGGCGGTATCCGTTCACCAACAGCTTAAATGCCGCTTCCGGGATATCGCCTTCAAGTTTATAATATTTGGACTTTACCGGTATCTCCTCAGTATAATCGACTGGTTTTGGGTCCCAGCTTTGTGTAAAGGTTTGGGAGTTAAATAAACCACAGAGAACACAGAGAATACAGAGAAGTCTCATTTATTGACCTGTTACTTGGAACCTGCTTTATTTTAGCAGTTCTCTTGCGATTACCACTCTCTGAATCTCTGAAGTGCCTTCATATATCTCAGTAATTTTGGCATCACGGAGATATCTTTCCACAAGATATTCGCGAACATAACCATAACCGCCATGAATCTGAATGGCTTCAAGAGCACAATCAACGGCTACTTTGGAAGCATAAAGTTTTGCCATCGCAGCCTGCTTGGTGTAATCTTTGCCGGCATCCTTCAGAGCTGCTGCTTCAAGAATAAGAAGTTTTGAAGCTTCCACTTGCACAGCCATATCAGCGATTTTAAACTGAATTGCCTGATGATTTTTTATCTCAGTGCCAAAAGCTTTTCTCTGTTTTGAATAATTGATTGAGGCTTCAAGGGAGGCTTCGGCGATTCCGAGTGCCTGTGCTGCAATTCCAATTCTGCCACCATTGAGGGTTTTCATCGCAAAATTAAATCCTTTTCCCTCCTCCCATACTATATTTTCGTGTGGAACAAGGCAATCGGAGAAGCTGATTGAGCAGGTATCAGATGAACGAATTCCGAGTTTATCCTCTTTTTTCGCCTGATCAAATCCCGGGGTTCCTTTTTCAATAAGGAAAGTGGTGATTCCTTTGTGGCGGAGTTCTCTGTTGGTTTGAGCCATCACAAGATAATAATCGGCGTTTTTTCCGTTTGTAATCCAGTTTTTTATTCCGTTAACCGACCAGTTATCTCCAACTTTCACCGCTTCGCTATGCTGATTTGTGGCGTCACTTCCCGCTTCAGGTTCAGACAGGGCAAAAGCACCGAGTTTTTGTCCACTCGCAAGTGGAATCAGGTATTTTTCTTTAAGAAAATCTGATGCGTAATTTTCCAGCCCCCAACATACTAATGAATTGTTTACCGACATTACAACACCAACACTGGCATCCACTTTTGAAATTTCAGCCATCGCCAGAACATAACTTACAGTATCCATTCCGGCTCCACCATAATCCGGGGAAACCATCATCCCCATAAATCCCAGTTCTCCCATTTCTTTGATTATTTCAAAGGGAAATTCAGTGGTTATATCCCTCTCAACTGCTGTTGGTGCAATCTTTTCCTGAGCAAATTCCCGTGCCATTTGCTGAATCATCAACTGTTCTTCAGTTAATTCAAAATTCATGAACAATCCTTTTAATTATTGATCTCCAAAAAATATCCATTGTACAAAGATAGTGAAATTCAAGGAATTTTTGAAGATTGACGATGGGGGCAGCCGGGCCAGCAGCAAGGTCTTTTTTTACCCTTCAGCAGATTTTCCGAAAGCCGTCGAACATGTTCCTTCCTTGTTTCAGATTTTTTTACGATAGTCACCCAGCAAATCCATTCATTCCGAGCAAGTGGTGTTAAGTTATTCCACTTTTCAAGAAGATCGCTATCGAGTAGAAAAACTTCTTTTAAGTCTTCAGGCACCTCATGCACTACTCCTGATAAAATTATGGTATCTGACATGCAACTCCATATTTGATTGAAGAGAATAAAAAATTAGTTAAAAATTTTTTGCAATGTTACGATTTTTAATCAAAAATATCTCAATAATTATTCGTGGCAGGTTAAATATCTACATTGTTAATGAAATGATTGTGTCTGTTCCTCATCCCTGCGCTAATGGTAAAGTAAAACAAAATTCACATCCTTTTCCCGGTTCACTCTGCACATAGATATCTCCACTCTGGGCAAGCACAAAATCTTTTGCAATTGCCAGTCCAAGTCCCCATCCTGTTTTTTCTTTGGGGTTTAATTGGGCATATCTTTTAAACAATTTTTCCTGATCATCTTTTGAAATTCCGGGACCGGAATCTTTAACATAAAATCTGACATGCTTACGGTCGGCTTTAATTGAGAGTGTAATTGAACTCCCAACAGGAGAGTATCGAACGGCATTATTAAGCAGATTAACATAAACAAAAACTGATTTTTCGATATCTCCAAAAACTTTTGGCAGGTTTTCATCAAGATCCACCACCAGATCAATCTTCTTTTCAGAAATTGACATCATTAAAGCAGTGACACTCAACTCAAGAATGTCAGTGGGATTTAATATCCCCATGTTTAATTTGATGTTTCCGGTTTCAATCTGTGAAAACTCAAGCAGGTCTTTAATCACTCTTGAAAGTCTGTTACTTTGGTTTCGAAGTGCACCTACCAACTCTTTTTGTTCATGATTTAATTCCCCGACTCTATTATCATCCAGCATTTTTAGACTAAGATTTATTGAAGATAACGGAGTTTTTAACTCATGTGATACGGTTGCCAATAAATTGGTTTTTGCTGTATCTCTTTTTTGGAACAGTGTTACATCTTTAAGTCGAATCATGGTTCCAATAAACATTTCCTTTTTAAGAAAGGCTGAATAAGTGTGTATTTCATCAAATTCAAGTTTATAAAAGAACTCTTCTCCGCCAAGAACTATTCTTAAAGGTTTTATGTCAGCATCACGGTCTTTTCTTATCTGAGGGATTAAATTTTCGATTGTTTTTATAAGATCATTTTTTTCTGCTACTTCATCTATTCTATGATTCAGGATTTCTTTTTCTTCCAGTCCTGTTATCTTCAAAACGGTGTTATTGATTAAGACAACCATCCGGTTTTCATCTATCAGAAGCACGGCATCTTTAAGTGACTCGACCAACGACTCCATTCTTTTTTTCTCAAAAATTATCTCATCGTAGTGCTGAGCTTCATAACTTTCAAGTTTTTCAGCCATGTTGTTAAAAGTTTTTGCCAGGATGCCGATCTCATCGTTACTCACCAAATCCAGTCGCTGGTGATATTTCCCCTCATTTATCATCTCAATTTTTTCAGTCAGATCTCTTAAGGGTTTTATTATTTGTTGCGGAAATGAAAAGATCAAGATCAACGCCATGAGAATGCTGACCAAAACTGTTAAGACAAGATAAACGGTTAATGTGTTTGCGGTTGAAACCAGATTTTCATTTTTGTCAAGAATCGCTTTCATATTCAAATCGTAAATCTGCATTATTGCGTTTTTAACCTCTGTGTTAAGCAGCTCCATTCTAAGAATTTTTTCACTCAACGATAATCCGGAATCGATGTCCTCACCGTAGCCCGAAAGAAAGTTACTGTATTTCTCTTGCAACAAAACAACTATTTTATCTTCATTTTCCTCTGTAATATTTTGAGCCTCTTTTGATAATGCCTGCTCAAAATTTGATTTGGCTTCCCACAAAAACCTGGAGTGTGTTGAATCGACCGTTCGGTCCAATAACCTTTTTTGTTCCATCTGATAAATGATGTCCAGATTATCCATCATCGTAACGGTATAACCGATGGAGTGATAATTATCTACAATAGTGCCCTTTGATTTTTGAGCGAGATGATTTATGAAGCCAATCCCCGCAATGCCCAAAACGAGGATTAACAGAAAAAGCCCACCAAGGCCAAATATGATTTTATTTTTTATTGTCATCATTTGAAGCAATCAGAAACAAATCGATGTTTTCTTTGTTTGTTAAGTTGGTTAATTCTCTAAAAAAGTTTTTAATTCTCAGTCGGTAAAGTATGGAAAATGAAGGTTTCACGATAACAATAAGTGACGCTTCAACCGAAACTGCAAATTTAACAAGCTCCTTTGCCACCTCACTACCTTTAATCTCTATAACTTCAGACCCCAGTTCGGTGGCGAGTTTAAAATTGTTGATCAGTTGCCTCTGAACTTTTGGATCAATATTTAGAGGCTCTTCCTTTGGAGTTTGAACATAAACCGTGTACCACTCGGAGTTATAAATCGAGACAATTCGTGAAGATTTCCTGATAACTCTTTTTGCAGAATGGTAGTTGCTGCTTATTGCCGTAACAATCGCTTCCATCTTTTGCCTGTGACCTATTGGAATTTGACTGATTATCTTCCGCTCCACTTGATGAGACACCTCTTTTAAAGCCAGGTCTCTTAGTAAAAGCAGTTTGTCATTTTGAAAAAAGTTGTCCAATGCGGTTGTAACTTTAGTTGGATCGTAAATCTTCCCTTCTTTAAGGCGATCAATTAAATCTTCAATTGCAAGGTCGATATTCACAACCTCATCGGCCTGGTGGATGATTGTATCTGGCACCCTTTCAGAGATTTTGATTCCGGTGATTTTTTCAACCTGTTCATTCAGACTTTCGATATGCTGTATGTTTACAGTGGTGATAACATTGATCCCGGAATCAATCAGCTGAATTACATCCTGCCATCTTTTTTCATTTGCCGAACCGGGGATGTTTGTATGTGCAAGCTCATCCACAAGAACAATTTCGGGGTGTTGCAGGAGAACAGACTCAAGATCAAACTCCTCGAGTTGTTTCCCTTTGTAAAACACCTTTTTCCGCTCCATTATCGGAATGCCATCCAGAAGTTTTGTCGTCTCTTTTCTACCGTGAGTCTCAATATACCCGGCAACCACATCTATATTATTCGCAAGTAATTCTTTTGCCTCCAGTAGCATTCGATAGGTTTTGCCTACCCCTGCTGCCATACCGATGTAGATCTTTAACTTCCCTTTTTTTGACTCTCTGATGAGATTTAAAAACTGGAGTGCCGAACTTCGAATTTGAGTGGACATTTTAAATTTCTTTTGTTTTAGAATCCAAACTAAGATTTAATTTGAGAACATTAACTTTTGTTGTCCCAAACACCCCCAGCACGGGTGGATCAATATTCTCTATCACAATTTTGGTAACTTCTAATTCGGGAAGATGTCTCGCTTTTGCAACTCTTTTAATTTGTATAATTGCCGCTTGCACAGAAATGTGGGGATCCACTCCACTTCCGGAAGCAGTTATTATATCGGAAGGTATTTCCTCCTTTTTTACTCCTGGATTTCTTTTCAAAAAATCTTCCAGTCTCTGCTGAATGGTATTAATGTAAGCAGAATCGGAGACTGATTTATTTGATCCTCCCGTTGAAGCAGCATTGTAATTCACAGCAGAAGGTCTTCCCCAAAAATAACCATCTGAATGGAAATTTTGGCCAAGATTTTCAAATCCAACAATTTTACCGTTTTGATAGATGGGATTACATAATGCTGATATTGGTTCACCCAAACTAAACAACCATATTACCAATGGAAAAACAATTCCAAAAATTAACAGCGTTACAAAGTGAAGTTTAATGTCTTTTATAAATGGTTTCATTTTCTGACTCCTTAAAATAGTGATACTACCATATCAATAAGTTTTATTGCTATCCCCGGGACAATTAATCCGCCCAGCCCATAGATCAATAAATTCCTCGTTAACAATGCTGAGGCACCGAGAGGTTTATACTTTACTCCCTTTAATGCAAGCGGAATCAAGGCAGGAATAATAAATGCGTTAAAAATGACCGCAGATATGATGGCTGAATCCGGACTTGAAAGTTGCATTATATTCAGCGAATTTAATGCCGGGATACTGGTAGAAAAAAGAGCCGGTACAATCGCAAAATATTTTGAAAGGTTTTCATAACTTGAGTCACCCACCGGAAAAAAATTGGTTGCTTTACGGTTTCCGATTGTGATTGTGCCTGTTTTATCCAACAATACAACATCAATGTCACCTGCGTTTTCAACGGCTTTTCCCGATTTTGCAATTACATTTGCTCCCAATGCCCTTTCCATTCCTGCAATTCCGATGGCTGAAAGAAGGCCACCAATTGTGGTTGGAATCAGACATACAAAGAGTGAAATGAGAGCGGTGATTGTTACCGGTGTATTTGCAAAAGTGCTGAATGGTTTAAGAGTGACGGTTACCACCAGAAATACAATTGTAAAACTTGCCAATAACAGAGTTAAGGCTATTTCATTAGGTGTTTTTTGCCTGTTTGCTCCCTCAACAAGTTGGATCATTTTATCAAGGAAAGACTCCCCCTGTGCAGTGGTAACTTTTACAATTATCCTGTCAGAAAGTACTCTTGTTCCTCCAATAACTCCGGATTGATCAGTTCCGGCTTCTCTTATTACGGGAGCCGATTCACCTGTGATGGCAGATTCATCAATTGATGCAATACCATCAATTATTTCACCATCCAAAGGAATTGTGTCACCTGCTTCGGCGATAAATAAATCATCTTTTAAGAGCGAAGCGGAATTTATAATTGTAATTGTTCCGTTGGAATCCATTCTTTTTGCAGGTGTGTCTTCTCTGGTTTTACGGAGGGATGCTGCTTGTGCCTTCCCTCTCGCTTCGGCTATGGCTTCAGCAAAATTTGCAAAAAGAAGTGTCAGGAATAACAGGACTGCTATTATCAGGTTGTAATTAAAACTTCCATATTCGATGTCGTTTGAAAACATCGACATCGCAGTGATAACCATCATAACCACGGTACTTATCTCAACTGAAAACATAACTGGATTACGCATCATAACTTTTGGATTCAGTTTTACAAATGATTCCTTTAATGCGCTTAAGATTAAAGCTCTCTCAAAAAGTCTAAGTGTTCTATTTCTCTTCATTTGTTTTTCAACCCTCTTAAAGTGATAAATATTCGGCAACAGGTCCCAATGACAGGGCCGGAAAAAACGAAAGCGCCGTTACTACAATTATTACACCCAGAAGAATAACCCCAAACGCCATACCGGAGGCATCCAAAGTACCTTCAGAACTTGGAACAGAGTTTTTTGCCGCCAATGATCCGGCAATCGCAAGTGGCCCAATGATCGGTATATATCTGCCCAATAACATCACCAAACCTGTTGTTATATTCCAAAAAGCATTATTATCGGCAAGTCCCTCAAATCCGGAACCGTTGTTAGCCGAAGCCGATGTAAATTCATATAACATTTGTGAAAAACCGTGATAAGAATCATTTGACAACCAACCATTTTCCGGATTTATTGTCATCAAGTGGGAGGAGAGGGCAGACCAGACCAGTATCAGAATTGGATGGAGCAAAATTACCAGAACAGCAATTTTGATCTCTTTTGCCTCAATCTTTTTACCGAGAAACTCAGGGGTTCTTCCCACCATCAATCCCCCGATAAAAGCCGACACCAAAATAAAAAGGAAGAAGTTGAGCATCCCAACCCCAACTCCTCCATAAATTGCATTTATCATCATGTCGAGCATATAAATTCCACCGGCGAGCGGAGTCTGACTGTCATGCATCGAATTAACCGAACCATTTGAGGTCGAAGTTGTTGATACTCCCCAAAAAGCAGAAAGCACAGGCCCAATTCTTGTCTCCTTCCCTTCCATATTCCCGTTGGGTTGCATCATCCCCGTTTGGGTCATCAAAGGATTCCCTTGCGACTCAAAATAGATAGCCCCAACTACAAAAAAGATGAATAACATCGACATGACACTAAATATCAATACTGCCAGTTTCCGATGGTTGATATAAAATCCAAAAGTAAAAACCAGAGCAACAGGAATTAATAAAATTGAAATATTTTCGATTACATTTGTAATGTAGTTGGCATTCTCAAATGGATGTGCCGAGTTAGTACCGTAAAATCCTCCCCCATTTGTACCAAGTTGTTTAATTGATGTGATTGTTGCCACCGGACCCATAACAGCCACAGTGGTGTCACCTTCCAGATTTACATAACTGACCGGTTCGGAATAGTTGTTGGGTGTTCCTGATAGAAGTAATAACAGTGAGACAAGCAGACCCAACGGAAGAAGTACCCTTGTTGCACTTCTTACAAAGAAGTAATAAAAATTGCCCAATAAACCTGACTGTCTTTTAATAAGTCCAACAAGAAGGAGTGCAAATACAGCAATACCGGATGCCGCAGATACAAACTGAAGAAAAAGCACAACTGCTATTTGGGAGAAATAAGAAAGTCCGGTCTCGCCCGAATAGTGCTGCAAGTTTGTATTGGTAACAAAACTTGCCGCAGTGTTAAAAGCCAAAAATGGGTCCATCGAGACTATATTTGCCGGATTTAGTATCCCCGTAGCCCCCTGGGTTACTAACACAATAAATGCCCACACAAAAAAGATGGCATTTAATCGCAAAAGTGCTTTCGCATTTCCTTTCCAGTCCATCTCATGTCTTGAATCGATTCCACAAAGGTGGTATATCTTTTCTTCAAATGGTCGCATAAAATCAGTAAACACAGGCTCACCCTTAAAAACACGACTGATATAATTCCCCAAAGGGTAAGCAGCTATGAGTACCACCAATAAAATTAATACGATGCCAATTAGATCATTATACACAACCACCTCAGAATTTCTCGGGATTTATCAACACATAAAAGAGATAAATAAAGAGCAGAATACTCAGAATCAGGAGCATTATCATATTGCGGCTCCTATAACTTCTCAAAAAATGAAATGAGAAGGTCCATTAAATAAAAGAATGTGACTCCAACCAGGAGCATCAATAAAGTTTCCATTTTTTCCTCAGTTTTTCAGCTATTGATGCTGAAAGTATGCCGAAGATAAAAAAGGTGGTTTTTTGCTTTTAAAGTGAAGATTTCAGGTTGGATAAAATCAGGAGTCTATCAATATGACAGGGATGACTCTATCATAATGATAGGGTTGAGGCGGAATTATTTTTCGGTTGTTATTCCGTAGTGTTCGAGTTTTCGGTAGAGAGTCGCTACTCCGATACCAAGAATTGAAGCGGTTTTTGTTTTATTAAAACCACAACTTTGAAGTGTCTTAAGAATATGTTCTTTTTCGATGTCCTCCAAAGTTATGACACCCTCTTCTGAATGGAAATGATTTTGAAGTTCAGAGGGTAATTGTTTTTTTGTAAGTCTGCCGTCCTGAGATAAAATAAGTGCCCTTTCAAGAATATTCCTCAATTCCCGAATATTCCCCGGGAAATTATATTTTTGAAGAAGCTCCATAAAATCCTGACCAACAGTTATATCAGCATAGTTCATCTTAATTTTTAGTGAATTTACCATTTCCATTGTTATCTGGGCAATATCCTCACTTCTCTCTCTAAGAGGAGGAAGGTGAATATTAAAAACACTAAGTCTGTAAAAAAGGTCGGATCTAAAATTCCCTTTTGAAATCTCCAGTTCAAGATTTCTGTTTGTGGCTGCGATAATTCTTACATCCACTTTTGTTTCAACAGTATCGCCTGTTTTAAGAAATGAGTTGGTTTCGATAACGCGCAGTAGTTTTGATTGTGCGGATGGCTCAAGCTCACCAACCTCATCCAAAAAAAGAGTTCCGGAATGTGCCTCCTCAAATAAACCTTTTTTGTTTCTAAGGGCTCCGGTAAAAGCACCTGCCTTATAACCAAATAATTCTGATTCAATAAGATCTTTTGGGATGGCGGAGCAGTTGATCGTTACCAGTGTGGCATGTGAGCGATTACTTCCATTATGAATGGCCTGTGCCAGTATTTCTTTACCCGTTCCGGTTTCACCACTAATCAATACGGGAACATCAGTGCCTGCAACTTTTTTTGCCAGGTACCGAACTTCTTTAATTTTTTGTGAATTGCCCGAAATTGAATCAAACGAGTATTTCTCTCCGATCTTTTTTTCAAGTTGGTCAATTTTATTTTTAAGTGCAATTTTTTCAAAAGCTTTTGCCACCACCGGAATTATTTTGTTGTCATCATCTCCCTTGGTGATGTAGTCAAACGCTCCCCGTTTAATTGAGTCAACTCCATCCTCAATCCTGCCATAGGCAGTAAGCATAATCACTTCGATTGAACTATCGTATTCCTTAATCATCGATAAAAGATCCATCCCTGAGATACCGGGCATCTTGATATCAGAAAGTACAACAGAAAAATCATCCTTTTTGATCATTTCAAAAGCTTCTTCCCCATCATTTGCTTCGGAAACTACATACCCCTCCATCTTCAGAAGTTTATGGATAAGTCTTCTAAGCTCTATTTCATCATCAACAACAAGAATCTTCTTTTTCATTTTTCCGATAATCAAAATTTTAAAGACGAATATTACAATTATTTAAAGAAAAAATTACCATTTCTAAAATTTCACACTCCCAACCCCATCTAAAACTTATTCAAATTTCCAACAAAGACTCCACCTCTCTAAAATAAAAAAGCCCCGAAAAATCTCCCGGGGCTAAAACAATTACTCAAGTTCTCAAGTTTCTCAGGTTCTAAAGTTCTAAAGTTCTAAAGTTCTATAGTTCTAAAGTTCTATAGTTCCTAACAATCGTAATACATATCATACTCGTACGGATGTGGACGCAGAGCCATTGGTTTTACTTCTTTATCCATTTTGTAGTTGATCCATGTTTCGATAACATCTTTAGTGAAAACATCACCTCTTGTGAGGTAGTCATGATCTTCGGCGAGAGCCTGAAGAGCTGCTTCAAGAGATGGTGGTGTAGATGGAACATCTTTTAATTCCTCGGGTGACATATCATAGATATCTTTATCGAGTGGATCACCCGGATCGATACGATTCATGATACCGTCAATCCCTGCCATCAAGATCGCTGCAAAACCAAGGTAAGGATTTGCTGAAGGATCGGGACATCTGAATTCAACTCTTTTTGCTTTAGGTGACATATTGTACATCGGAATTCTGATTGATGCACTTCTGTTTCTCTGCGAATAGGCAAGATTTACAGGTGCTTCATATCCGGGTACCAATCTCTTATAGCTGTTAGTAGTTGGATTTGTAAATGCAAGGAGTGATGGAGCGTGTTTTAGAAGACCACCAATAAAATAGAGAGCCATTTCACTTAATCCGGCATATCCGTTTCCTGCAAAAAGTGGATTTCCACCTTTCCAGAGACTTACATGCACATGCATTCCACTGCCATTATCACCAAAAATTGGTTTTGGCATATAGGTGACAGTTTTGTTGTTTACATTTGCAGTATTTTTAACTACATACTTAAACAGTAACAACTGGTCAGCAGCTTTAAGCAATGGTTTAAATTTCATATCAATTTCACACTGACCACCACTTGCTACTTCATGATGCTGAGCTTCTACTTCAATTCCACAATTTATCAGGTTTTGCACCATTTCATTACGAAGATCCATCAATTTATCAGTTGGAGGTACAGGGAAATAACCTTCTTTATATCTGGTTTTATAGCCAAGGTTTGGATTTTCCGCTCTGCCTGAATTCCATCTTCCTTCATTTGAATCAACTTCAAAATAGCTGAAATTTGCACCCACTTCAAAACGAACATCATCAAAAACAAAAAATTCGGCTTCGGGTCCATAATATGCAGTATCAGCTAGTCCTGTTGATTTTAAGAACTCGTTTGCTTTGGTTGCGATATGGCGAGGGCATCTGGAATATTTTTCTCTGGTTGCCGGTTCATAAACATCACAAATTAAACTCATTGTTGGTGCTTTTATGAACGGATCAAAAAACATTGTTGAAGGATCGGGAATGATCAACATGTCAGATTCGTTAATTCTTTTCCATCCTCTTAGTGAAGAGCCGTCAAACCCAAAACCATTTTCGAACGAGCCTTCATCAAATTCCGGCATCGGAATTGTTACATGCTGCCACTGCCCGGGGAAATCCATAAACTTAAGATCTACAAATTCAATATTTTTTTCTTTTGCGAACAAAAGAATTGACTCTATCTGTGATTTTTTGTCACTCATATATATTTACCTGTGATTAAATTATTGAAAAATTACAATGTTATTTTTGTTGTCTCTTTCAGAGTTGAAAGGACAAATGAAGTGCGTGTTGATAACACCCCGGGCCACTGCTGAATCTCTGCCAGCAAATTTTCGAGAGCTTCTGAGTTTTTTACTACTGCTTTAAGAATATGACTCCCCTCACCAAGAATTGAATGACACTCAAGGATGTGAGGGTGTTTACCGGCATTTTCTACCAGATGATCATATTGTGAAGATGATTCCGAAATCACAGTAATAAATACCATGATGTCAAAACCAAATTTTTTTCTGTCAATTTTTGTGTAATATCCCTGTATGATCCCTTTGTCTTCCAATTTGTGAAGCCTTTCACTAATCGAAGGGATCGACATGCCAAACACTTCAGCAAGTTGACTTCTGCTAACTTTTGCATTGTCTTGTAATATATTTAGAGCCTTGATATCTATATCGTCCAACATTTCCCGTACTTCCAAAATTTAAAGAATTAAGAAAAATTCAAAATCAATACCTTAAATATAAAGACAGAATGATATATTCTCCAAATAAAATAAGGTGATAACCAAAATATTCTTTAAATTTATACAAAGAGATTCAGAACTTCAGAACCTCGGTACTTCAGAGCCTCAGAACTTCGGAACTTCGGAACCTCGGGGAATAGTCAAAACTCAAATACTCAAGTCACTCGAGTTTCTCAAGTCACTCAAGTTCTGAAGCTCTGAGGTTCTGGAGCTCTGAAGTTCTTGAGTTCTTCTTATTTGCTTATAGAATAAAATATTCGTAAGTTTCACTACATCAGTAAAAATAAAGGCGAGGGAAAAAGTATGTTACTCAAAAATAAGAGTTTCACTTTTCATCATTCGAATTTGAGAATTCTATTCCTCATTCTGACCATAACAGGATTCCTGTTTACTGCGTCCGCGCAAGTACCTGCCATAAGCCACGAGTTACTTGCACCCAATCCAATCGAATATTCCTTCGATATTGTCCGCCATATTGAGGGGAACATATTTGTAGCTGTATTAACCGAGAGTCGTATGTGCAAATCGTATGATGGTGGATTGACATGGAACTTTTACCCTGAACAACCCTGGGGCAGGGCAATTAAAGAGTTCATTGTTATAACCCCTCTTAGATGGGTTGGACTTAATTCTTACGGAGATTTGTTTGTTACAACCGATGGAGGTGGAACTTTCTCGTGGAAAGAACTTGCCTCTACAAGTTGGAACACGATGTATAACAGCTATTCTCTCAGTTTTGGCGATTCCTTATATGGAGTAGTGAAGTTTGACAATCAATCAAATTTCCACGACATCTTTGTTACCACTAACAGTGGAGTTAATTGGACAGGCAGAGATTTGCCGGACAGCATGACTCAGTCATCTGTTACCATGTTAAATGGTGGAGTAATTATGGCAGCTACTTCAACAAAACTGTACAGATCATCCGATCTCGGTTTAACATGGACCGTAATTAATTCAAAATTCTCTTCGGACATTTTTCAGTTCAGCCCCTCGATCGCACTCATGGCTGCATCAAATGACACTCTTTACAAAACGACAGACAAAGGCCTGACCTGGGTGGCATTCTCTCGTAAAAGTTTTTCAAGAAAATTAAGTGATGCTTTAAAATTAGCGGATGGTTTTGTATACATGTATCAAAATCCCTACTTATCCAGATCAACCGACACCTGCAAACATTTTACAACAATTGCGACTCTGCCATACATGTCAAATGAAGACAGATATTTTAATTCACTCGCCATGTCATCACCGGAATATGCAGTTGCAGTTGGAGACAGAGGTACTTTTTCAATTTTGCAAGGATCTCTACTACAGCGTACTGATATCTCAAAATACCATCTGCTCTCGGATGTATCACACTGGGCTGATTCAATTATAGCGATAACGGGTGAGGGTGAGAGTACAACGGATGGTGGAAAAACCTGGCGAAAAGCCTCTTTCCCAACCAGACTGGGAAGAGATTGTTTCCCTTTGTTAAACAAAAACGGACTCGCTTTCGTCGCTGCGAGCAGGTATTCACATCAATACCCCAATCCAAGCACCTATCACATCGATCTGGTACTGTCTAAAGATACCGGTCGATCATGGCAGACCCGGCTTACCCTGGAGAATTACAAGTTTACTGACGCTACAGCTTTAAGTGACTCATCATTTGTCGCCATAGCGGATAAATATTCCATGACACCCGAATTCAGGGCGTTTATTATTACTTTTTCAGGGAATACTTATTCCATTACCCAAAAAGTCCTGACAAAAGAGATCACTAAGTTTGTTGCGCTTCCGGAGAAAAAGGCGCTAGTAGGCACTGCAGATTCTTCAATCTACATCAGCTACGATACCGCAACTACCTGGTCACCTGTCTTTCCAGACTCGGTAAACGTCTGGTTCACCGGAAATCTAATTAAAGCGGCCCCCGGAGGATGGATTGTTGCCAAGAGTGAGTATTATGGATTTTTTGAATCCACAGATTACGGTGTAACCTGGAGGAAAAGAGCCAGCCCATCATCACCACAGTTTTCAGGTTTGGGCCCCTGGACACTCAATTCTAAAGGTGTGATTGCAATTAAGGATGACAAGGATGTCTGGCTTTGGTACCCCGATGGGTCAAAAAGAAAAATTTATGGCTTTTCACCCTTCATTCATCCAACAGATCTTCAATTCGTCGGTGATTTCAGACTTTATCTAAATTCTGACAATAAATCAAGTCATCTGTTTATTATTGAGGATACAACCACATCAATAACTCCCGATACAACAACCTATCCACCCCAGACTCTAATTCCTCTCACCACAGCATTGTATTATAACTACCCAAATCCGTTTAATCCAACAACAACGATAAAATTCGACCTCGCAAAAACGGGATTCACAAAAGGAGTAATATATGACATCCTCGGAAGAGAAATTTCAGTGATTGTAAATGAAGAATTAAAGGCGGGATTTTATTCATTCGACTTTAATGCCAATACCCTCCCCTCAGGAATATATATATTCAGATTGACATCATCAGGATATAGCAGGACGATTAAGATGGTGCTTTGCAGATGAGAATGTAAGAACTAAAGAACCTTAGAACTTAAGTTCTTAAGTTCTCTTAATCCCGTAGTCTGTGTACGCTTTGCCCTCATTCTTCACTTGCGCGAAAAGGTCAAGATTTTCTTGTGGGCGGGGTTGGAGTTTGTGGTCAAGGTGATATTGAACGGCGATGTGGTTTAGGGACCGAATTTCAATACCAAGGAGTTCAAGGCGGTATTGGATATCGGAGTCCTCCCCTACTGAGGCGGCTTCATATCTTTCATCAAATCCGTTGATTTTAAGAATATCTTTTTTGTGAAGAGAAAAATTACAGCCAACAATACCCCTTTTCTTTTTGTTAAAATATTTGAGGATGGTCTCGTTTTCGGTGTAAAACCCTTTTTCAACATCAAATGAATCGCCAAAAAGTCCATCAAGTACAACTCTGCTAAAATGGTGTTCCAACCAGCCAATCCGAACTTTTGTGGGAGAAAGTTTTTCGGTCAGTTTTTGTGAAAGATTTACTCTCCTGCCGGTTAGTGTTACATTCTCAGCTGCATTATTTACATGTCCGGAGACAAATTTGGAGTGCGGCACACAATCGCCATCGATAAAAATGAGATATGGAGAGCGGGAAGCGATTATCGCTTTGTTTAATATTTTGTTTTTTCTAAATCCTTTGTCGGGATGCCAAACATGCAAAATCGGAAATGAATAAAAGGCGGTCAGTTTCTCGATTTCTGCCACAACTTCGGATGGTGAACCATCGTCGGCAATTATTATCTCAAAATCTTTGTTGTTTTGTCGTTCAAATCCCGCAAGAACTAATTTTAGATATTTAAGATTTTTATAAAATGAAATAATTACCGACGATGAAATCATAATCTATTTAAGTCCTTTAACTGCGCTTTTGTGGATCATGTAACCCATCATTTTTAATTTTACATAATCTTCGCGATACATCATGTAGCCCGGATTGGGTGAATTAAAAGATCCTGCAGCAGATTCCCTGATCAAAAACCAGGTGTATCCATTTTTTTCTGTTGAACCGATACAATGAATCCCGTGGTCATCAGTCGTTTGCCCATTTACAAATCGAAAGACTCTTGAATCTTCATTGATAGCGGATGGGTTGATATCAAAATCGGGGACAATTGCCAAACCTGTAAATCCGTCTATTCCGGGTTCAGATACATCACCAAAAAAGGCAGTCGTGTATCCATTATTAACCGCCTCTTTAAGGGTCCCCATAAATTCATCGAGTGGCATATTATAATAATCGGTGTTCCTCCACCAGTTATCGGGAACATCATAAATTACATAACTCCCATAAGGTTGATTTTTAATCGACATTACAGCAATGTAATCATGAAGGTTGATCTGTAAATAATCTTTAAGGAATGATTGTGGAGTCCAGTTTTTGCCTTCATAGATGAACTGTTCGGGAGGCGTCCCCATATATTTATCCAAAATAGCCTTTACACCTGAGACGATAAAATCCTCAGCCCAGGTTTGATTTTCTTTGCATTTATTTAAAAATGCAGAGAATTCGTTAAATAAATCCTGGTGATCATAAAATTTTTGTCCCGGGAGCAAACCAGAATATACTTGATAAGGGACTGCACCATATTTTTTAAAATTCTTTTGTAATGCATTTCCCTGTGAACCTTCTCCAAGAGCCGAATTTCCTCGCTCGCTCGCAAATCGTTTCGCTTTTTCAATATATTCCCAGTAAACAGTATAAAGTTCAGATATCTCAACTTCTTTTCCCGTTAACCGTTTAACTTCTGATTCAAAAAATGAAGTTGTTGAAAATGACCAGCAGGTTCCGGTTCTCCCTTGCGATTGAGGTTTGTTGTGCCAATAATATTTGAAGTCGTCGGGTCCCACGGGGTGTTCAATAGACGAAACATCAGCTTTTAATGATTGTCTTTTTGCTTTGGGATTTTTTGAACCAAGATATGCATCAATTCCTTTTTGAATTGTGTCCCAATAACCTGATTTGGGTTCTCTGAATTCCACCTTGGTGGAGTTGTTTTGTGCCAAAAGGGATGAACCAAGAAATAAAAGCGTAAACGCAATAAGAAGAGACTTTTTCATGATAGAGTTGCCATAAATGATAAAATTTATCCTCAAAAATAGTGATATTTAACAAAAAAAAAGCTGCCCCCGTAGCGGGAGCAGCTTAATCCATCATCAATACTAAAATTATCTGCCGATTTCGTCTAATTTTGCTTTTTTGGCAAGAAGCTCTTCATTGCTTTCCTGTCTGTCGGGATCAGGCATGATTGCGTCTGATGGACATGCAGGGATACATTGTGGTTCCTCGTGGAAACCGACACATTCGGTACATTTATCAAAAGCGATATATGTATGGTCATCGCTGAGTGCTGGATGAGATTCTCCGCCCAACAACCATTCGTCACCTGCTGCATAGATAGCGTTATTAGGACATTCAACTTCACATGCCTGGCATGAAATGCAATCGTCAGTTATAATTACTGCCATGATACAATTCCTTTTTCTTTAATTTTCTTTATTTAAACCAATAAAATTTTTCTAAATTCAATCCAATACCAATCGCTATGAAATAAGCAATATCCGTGCCAAAAGAAGGTTCCTGCAAAACAGATATTTATAAGTGCTTAAACAGACTGAAAACAATGTTTTTTGTAAACAAAAAAGAAAAAAGGGAGTAACAACAGCCACTCCCTTTTTTCAATCTTTAGAAATCTTCCAATAAATGAAAATTAATTTCTTAATTTTTACAATTTAAAGGTGATTCCTGCCAAGATTGTTCTACCCGGTTCAATCAATCCAAGTTGGTAGATTCGATACTGATCAAAGATGTTGTTTACGCGAAGAAAAACATCTCCCGAAAAACCGGCAGCTACCAATGAATAGGATAATCTTGCATTAAAGACAGCCGAACCGGCGATCTCAATTTTTTCCGCAGGTTTATCGGGATTAGTTTCAACCTGCTTTCCTGTAAACTCTGATTCAATAGAGACCCCGATCCTGTTTAGTGGTTTTAATTCAATGGTTATTCCGCCAAGAATCCCGGGTTTATTATCCAATTTATCTTCTGTTACTCCATCAGCTTTACCACGAGCATCCATATAAGTAAGATTTCCCGAAACTCCTGCAAATGAAGACAGTTTATAATCAAAAACCAGTTCAGTACCAAGTATGGTAGCATCTGCGAGATTAATTCTCATTCTTCTGCGTTGTGGATCCTGAGCAGTGGTAAGCCGGATCTGACTGATAAGGTCGGAATAACTGTTATAAAATCCGGAAAGTTTAAATGTTAATCCATTTCTTCCAAATTTTACACCAAAATCAGTTAAGGTACCTTTTTCCAGTTTCAGATCGGGATTTGCTTTAAATCTGTTCAATGCTCCTGAGAATGATTCTCTTAGTGAAGGGAACCTGTTTCTGTAAGTCACCCCGGCGAAAACTTCCCAACCCGGCGAAACTTCCCATGAAGTAGAGATAAAAAATCCCGGTGCAGATGAACTCGTGTTTCCATATTGTGAGAATGCACCTGTTTTGTTTATCATACTCAGATCATAAACCCCTCCGGCAAGAATGGAAAATCTTTCGTATCTGAAAGAATATTCCAGGCCCAAACTCAGAAAATTTTGCGAGTAGTCGAGATCGGAAGTCTGACTACCTGAACCATTAAAGATTTTTTCATTGTGTGCAGTTGACGAATAATTTACAACCGCCAGAAAGGAATGATTCTCATTGATACTGAAACCGAGAGACCCTCTCCCGCCAAAGGTAAGGTCTTTATCTTGCTGCTGTTCCGTAACAGAAGAAAAAGTAAGGTCAGAGTAAGTATCGATTTTTTGTCCAAAATTATCCAACCAAAGAACCGTAGTCAGATCAAACTTGTTTGATAATCGAAATTTTGAATTTGAAGAGATTGTCATCCTGTTCCACTCAGGATACCTCCAAAGTCTTGCAGCAGAAGGAGCAATGTGAGTTTCCGGGGCAACTCCTTTTGAACCTGTTACAAAATTAATCGACAATCCTGTTTTGGAGGATTCACTAAACCACCACTCCCCTCTTGTAAAAAGTGAGAACCGTTTTCTTTGAGAATTGGTGATGTAGGTGGCATCCCTGTCCTGACTCTGTAATTCCGGAGGAGAACTTTTTGGAAGAATACTTCCCTTTGAATCGAGATAAGCGGCTGCCGCTGTAAAATTAAAATTGTCCTTTTTCCAGTCAAACGATCCGGATGCCGAATAGGTTTCCGAGTTTGAACCATTAAAAGAGAGTGAAGCATTGTGACCATTGGTACCTCGCTCATAAGTATTTATATTTACCGCACCTCCAAGAACATTTGCACCATACAATACAGAACTGGCATTTTGATTCACTGAAATTTCACCAACCACATCAAGTGGCAGAAAAGTGAGATCAAAACGATTATCCCATGGGACATTATATGGAACCCCGTCAAAAAAGAGACCTAATTGCCGTTCCCCTGCTCCCCTTAAAAAGAGGATTGATTCACCGCGTGAGTTGGTTCTTATTCTACCCGACGGGATATTCTTCTGCAGTTGGGCGAGATCGGGGGCATCAGCTTTTCGCAATTCCCAATAGTCTATTTTTGTTGTTTGGGGCATTGGCACTTCTTCAATCTTAAAACCGGTTATCTCAACTTCACCAAGATGATAGGTTTTTACTATGGAATCTTGTGGATTTTGAGCATACACCACCCCGAATGCCATTAATAAAATTAATGCAACTCTTATTTTCATAAATTTCTCCGAAATTATTGTGTTATTAAATCGTTATTGGGAGAAACGATTTTGGAGGGTGTTCCGGCGGTGTTTTTATACCCGTAAGAATTGCGGGTTCTTGTTGATAATACAAAAGTATCTCAGAAACATTAATACATTTCACCTCATTAATTGCACCTGAGCTTACAAAAATATTTGATTGTGCATTAAACGATGGGAAATCGAATGGTTTCTTTTTTTGTGTATGGTCCATAAATGCACGAATAAGCTCTTCCTCATTCGTATCATTTACACACAGGTGTTTGACAGAGTCTCCAATCCGTTCACTCGTTATGATATCAAACATCATCCCGCGAAAACGAAACTCTTTGTCGTGTATAAATTCATACCCGGCAGCTTCACATAGATTACGATCGGCAGGGAGTGTAAATGGTATCAAGAGTTCAGGCGGAACCTGAGAAAGGATAAGTCTCTTCATCTCTCTTTTTATTTTCTTTTGGAGAACAATAAAAAGAAAGGGCGCACCTGCCAAATTGACGAAGATGACAAAAAGCAACAAAAAGTTTATTAATTTTTGATTAAAACGAAGATTTTTCACGATTAAAAAAGCGCCGGATCTTCCTGCTCTCCCGGGATGTAGTGGCATTGCCTGCATCTGGCTTCATAACTGTCGGATGCACCTATTAAAACACGATCGCCCGAAGCTGTTTTTCTTTGAGTTCTCGAAGCAGGACTTCCACAAACGACACAAATAGCCAATGGTTTTGTAACAAATTCTGCAATTGCCATCAGTTCGGGCATAGGATCAAACGGAACACCCTTATAATCCTGATCAAGTCCGGCAACTACAACCCTTATCCCACTGTTTGCAAGTGTGGTACATACCTCTATGAGGTCATTGCTAAAAAATTGGGCTTCATCTATTCCCACAACCTGTGCATCGCCCACAAGATCATAAACTTCGTTAATATTCTGAATATTAATAGACGGAAGAGATAACTCACTATGGGATACAATAGACTCCTCAGCATAACGATTATCAATCTTCGGCTTAAATACCAAAACCCGTTGTTTGGCTATCTTGGCTCTTCTTAAGCGTTTAATCAATTCTTCGGTCTTGCCGCTGAACATACAACCTGCAACCACTTCGATCCATCCCGATCCTCGTGGTTGCAAATGTGGAAATTCGTTCATCATCGTTTTTTTGGTGTTAAATGTATGGAGTAGTTAAGAACTTTAGAACTTGAGAACTTGAGAACTTTTAAAGTTCTCTTAAACCAAGTGTTCCCCGTTAAAAGAAAACGGGAGAATGTCGTTCATTTTAAGAATTTTTAATTCGTCTTTCGAATTTATTAAAACTATTTCGAAATCTTTATCGCAAAATTCATCCATCACCTGACGACAGGCACCACATGGAGTACAAAATTCGTCCATGTCACCAACAACAGCTATCGCTTTAAATTTCCTTTTTCCATCGTTAACTGCTCTGGTGATTGCGTTTCGTTCAGCGCAGCTCGTTAATCCGTATGATGCATTTTCAACATTTGCACCCGTGAATACTTCACCATCATCTGAAAGGAGAGCAGCCCCTACTCTGAATTTTGAATATGGTGAGTAACTTCCGTTCTGCGCTTCACGGGCTTTTTCTGCAAGTTCTTTATAATTCATTTATTGCCAGATAAAATATGGAGGAATCATTAATAGACATGCTAAAATAATAAAAATAATCTCCAACGGCAAAATCCAGACTGCCCATTTTTCATAAGGTATCTTTGCAAGGGTTAAAATTCCCATGGTAACTGCAGAAGTTGGTATAATCATGTTGGCAAATCCCTCTCCAAACTGAAATGCCAAAACTGCAGTTTGCCTTGAAACACCAAGAATATCACTCAACGGTGCCATCACAGGCATTGTAAGTGCTGCCTGTCCCGAACCTGATGGTACAAAAAAGACAATCACTTTCTGAACAAATAACATCACTATTGAAGAGCCAATGGGGTGAAGTCCATCTAAAGGAGCGGAAAACGCATAAAGGATTGTATCAATAATTTTCCCGTCAGAGGCAATTATCAAAAGAGCTTTTGAAAGGGCGACAACAAACGCCGTAGAAATAAGGTCTTTGGCACCGGCTACAAAAGAATTTGATATCTCATCTGCTGAAAGCCCACCAACAATTCCCGTCAAAATACCAGTTGCCAAAAATACAGCACAAATTTCTTTGATATACCAACCGTAATTTAGAACACCAAATACAACTGTAAGAATACCAATTAAAAAAGTGATAAGCACTGCTGAATGTCTTTTGTCCATTCCACTAAAATTTTCCAGATCCTCGACACGAAGGTCTTTCCTTTTTTCAAGATCCTGTTCATAGGTTACACTCGATTTGGGATCTTTTTTTACTCTTGCAGCATATCTCATCACAAACCAGATCGCAACTGATGTACAGATTACCCAAATAATTAACCGGTACCCGATGCCTGACATTGGTGGTAAACCTGCAATTCCCTGAGCAATTCCGATTGTAAATGGATTCATGAAGGCAGCAGCAAATCCCGTGGAAGCTCCCACAAACGGTATTGCTACCCCGGTTACTGTATCATAACCAAGGACAAGCGACAGAGGAATAAATATCATTATAAATGGGATGGTTTCCTCGCTCATGCCAAAAGTAGCACCCCCCAACGAGAAAATTACCATAAAGATGGGAATCAACATTTTTCGAACCATGGCAGACTTTTTGTGTGCCTTTGCCAGTGCCTTAATTCCTGAATCGATTGCCTGAGTTCTCTGAAAAACATAAAAAGCACCGCCAACAAAGAGAATAAAAACTATAATCTCTGAAGCTGCCATAAACCCCTTGATCGGAGCAAGCAGGATATTGAGATTAAATTGTGAAACACTCTCAATCTCTTGATAGGAACCGGGCACCACAACATCCAAGCCCTGATATCCTTTTGTACGACCAAATTCACCCGCAGGGATAATCAGCGTAAGTGCTGCTGTTATCACTATTAGCGATGAGAGAAGAATTAATGTATTTGGAACTTTTATTTTTAGCTTCATAGCGTTGCTTTAATTATTTTTGCTTGATTATTTGTGCAGGAATGATTAAGTTATTTTCCCGAGTTTAAAATTATTAAATAAAGATGATAAAATGAAAACATTTGTTACATTTTTTCTCCTCACTGTAAAAATTATTTCACAATCGATCCCTTTCCCCCTCGATACCATCGTTGCAAATGATAAATTTAACAACCGGCAAACGATGTTGTTCGACCGTGAAGGAAGGATCAGACTCGTATATTCAGCTTCTGAAGGGTCATCAAGTGACTCAAGAGAGATATTTTATGTAAAAGAAGAAAGTGATGGTCAATTCACTTCACAGCAACTAACCAACAATCTAAATGACGAGAACTACCCAACAATTTCGATGGATGCAGCCGGGAATATTCATGTGGGTATGATAGGGTACGACCCCGCAGGCGGTATTTATCAGGTAAAATACACCGGGAATTCAACCGGTAACTTCACAACTCCTGTATTTATTACCTCCGGAGGAATTAACAAAGCAACACCTGCCTCGATGGTGGGCCCCGATGGCAAGGTTCATTTTGTTTATTATACTTATGCTACCGGTTCCGATAATGTTTACTATCGGTGGTATAACCCTGCGGATTCATCTATGTCCCCCGAATTGTTGTTAACTACCGGTGAAGCCTCCGGTGATGTTGAAGCCCAAATTGTTTTCGATTCACAAGGCTTTATGCACTTTGTTTTTAAGGCAGGTACGGTCTCAACAGGAATCTTAAAATATTATAATAATGTCTCTGGTACGCTTTCCGAGTATGCAACAGGTGTAACAGCTAACATAGCAAATCCCAAACTTGTAATTGACAGTAACGATAAAATCCACATCATTTTCAGGAACGAAACATCCCGTACATTACAATATATCAATAATGTAACAGGAGCCTTCTCTTCACCCGTAAGCTTTACACCTGCCGGACAACTTCCTGCCGGTTACGCAAACTTTGCAAAAGATGACAACGATAATTTCTTTTTTGTCTGGCAATCTTCACAGTCAGCTTCAGGCAAGGGATTTTTTATGACATATCTTAAAGATGGTGTTTTTAGCGATACAATGAATGTATTTTATGCCGGAAGTCCCTATGTCACAAGGAATACCAGTGCAGTGGCTGCTCGAGGAAATGGCGAAATTGCAATTACATTCTCTCCTGCCGCTGTAATTAACAGTGTTGTTTTGTGTGATATCCTCCTTAAAAGAGGTAAGTTGTTTAAGGAGCCAAATATTGTTGTGGATGATACTATAATGGATTTTGGTTCAGTTCCTGTTTTGGGGATGTCACAATTTGACCTGATGATCCGTAATACCGGTGATACAACTCTACAATTAGAAAACTATAGCTGGAGCACAACTGACTACAGTATCAGACTCGACTACCCTGAGCAAATTGCACCGGGTGACACAGGCACGGCGGTCTTTGTCTTTATGCCACTGACCGGTGGACTCAAATTAGATACACTAATCTTGAGATCAAATGACCCACAGGATTCAGTAATCAGAATTCCAATGATGGGTCGTGCGCTTACACCACAGCAAATTGCCGTTTCGAAAGATTCACTCACGCTGGAATACACAAATGAATTTCATTTGAGAGATACATTTTATGTGAAGAATATTGGTGATGATACGCTAACAGTTGACACTCTTACAGTTTCGGGTAACCTGGAGTTCTTTTCATATATTGAGCCAATGAATGCAACAATTCCGGGGGGTGATTCTGTTATGTTTTATATTGAGCTCCTGCTCCCTGTCACGATGACACCACCAATTTTCACAGACACATTAAGTATCTGGTCGAATGATCCTCTTCATCCAAAAGTTGAACTTATTGTCAGGTGGGAGGAACCTCAATCGGTTGAATATGAAGGAATTCCCCTTGAATTTGGTCTGGAACAAAATTATCCAAATCCGTTTAATCCTGAAACTAAGATAAAATTTTCGCTAAAATCAGAGGAATTTATAAAACTTGACATTTATAATACCACCGGAGAGTTGATAAAAAACTTAATTAATACAACCATGTTACCAGGGAAATATTCAGTGTCATTTGATGCCTCAACACTTCCCTCGGGAGTTTATCTATACAGGATAGAAGCGGGCAGTTTTACACAAACAAGGAAGATGTTGCTTCTTAAATGATAAACAGATTGGACTTATGATAATTCTTGGGATTGATCCGGGTACGGTTAAATGTGGTTATGGAATAATCTCAAAGGATGAAAACCGAAGAGAAAATTTGGGATATGGTGTTATTTATGTACCATCAAATATGGAGATGCCAAATAAACTCGCTTTCATCTACAATGAAATCGATAATATAATCAGGCAATATCACCCTGCGGAGTGTGCCGTTGAAACAGCTTTTTATGGAAAAAACATCCAATCAGCTCTTAAATTAGGTTATGCTCGAGGAACTGCAATAATTGCAGCAATCAGAACCGGATTAATGGTTTCAGAATATTCTCCCAAGGAAGTAAAAAAATCTGTCACCGGAAAAGGCAACGCTTCAAAAGAGCAAGTTAACTTCATGGTGAAGACTCTGCTAAATCTTGGCGGGAAAGAGATTCCATTAGATGCTTCTGATGCGTTGGCAATAGCTCTTTGTGCATCGTTTCAAACAGACACTAAAGATAAAAAGCCCAGATCCTGGACAGAATTTGTGAAACAGAACCCCAAAATCATTAGCGGTACGTGATTAACTTCATAAGGAATATTGATTTAAGTTTACAGTGAAGCCTTCAATCCACATCAAAACTCAGCTTAAGATTTATCCACTCAGAATGGTCAAGGATTCTCCTACCTCAAAACTACCATTTTCCTCGTAACTGCTGCCCCGTCACCCGTAAGTTGGTAAAAGTACACCCCCGAAGCCAGCCCATAACGCTCTGCGTAGAAAGTAATTGTATGGGTGCCGGCATCTTTGTGTTCGTTCAGAAGGGTTACCACTTCCTGACCAAGAGTGTTATAGACTTTAATCGCAACTTTACCGGCAGAAGGCAGTGTAAAACGGATTACGGTTTCAGGATTTCCAGTGGGGGAACCCGAAGAAAACGGGTTGGGGTAATTTTGACTCAGTTTAATCGTGTTTGGAGTGAATTCTGTGACATGTCCAAGTGAGGTAACACCTCCTGTGCTTGTTTTTAGTATCATCCCATTAGGACCACCGATCCATCCGGTGAGTGAATCAAGGAAAAAACAAGCAAAAAGATATGATCCGTCAGGTCTCGGATGGTTTACCCAGTTTTCGCCGCCGTCAGTTGTCATGACAATGGATCCGCCCCAGCCTACAGCCCAACCGTGTAGTGGATCAGAAAAGCTAAGCGAATAAATATGTTGGTAGTTCAATTCAAATTTCTTCAGCCATGTTGCACCCCCATCACTTGTCTTCATTATATTTGCTCCTCCCCCGGCAACTATTGCCGTTTGAGGGTCAAAAAAGTGTCCGGAAGTCCATGATTCACTTTCCGGGGTGTTCCTGGGAACCCATGTTGTTCCTCCATCGTTAGTGATCCTTACAGTTCCTAATTCGCCCGCCACCCAGCCTGAGGTGGAGTTGATCATTCGGATGGTGGTAAGGTCATAGTTTGTCCCTGAGTTTTGTACTAACCAAGTGCCTCCCCCATTTGTTGTTTTTCTGATCACTCCATCATTTCCTGCTGCCCAACCAGTAAGTCGATCGAAAAAGAAAACCGAATTAATATTTGAAGCGGTGTAAGATGACTGAACCTGCCATGTTGCCCCGCTATCTGAAGACCTCATTATCAGTCCACCATTTCCCGCTACCCAACCATACTCCTGATCAACAAAAAAAAGAGAATTCAAATAGTTCGTTTGGATAGTTTGCTGGAGTTCCCAAGTATTGCCCCCATCAATGGTTTTAAGAATAGTAGCCCCTGATCCGACTACAAAACCAGTGTTCTGGTCGAGGAATTGAATTGCATTAATCCTGCTTTGAACGCCTCTGTTCATTCTTTCCCAAGTGTTACCCCCATCAAAAGATCTTTCAATTCTTCCATAACTACCCACCATGAATCCGGTTTGTTCGTCAATAAAAGAGACAGACCAGAGCCAGGAGGTGGTGTCAGAATTTTGGGGGATCCAGTTGATACCACCATCAGTGGTCTTAAGAATGGCACCATAACTACCACATATCCATCCTATTTGTGAGTTCAACATCTGAATTTCAACAAGGTAACTGGAAGAATTGCTGATTTGCTGAGTCCAGGTCTCCCCTCCATCATTAGTGGTTAAGATTATCCCATAATCACCCGTTACCCAACCGTGTTGAGAATCTGTAAAATACACGCTGTTTAAATACCTGCTCGTAATTCCAAATTTTTTCGACCATGTCTGACCGCCATCAGTGGTCTTTATGATGGTACCATACCCTACTGCCCACCCCACAACTGAATCAACAAAAAAGAGGTCTTCCGCTTGTAATGAATTGTAAGTTGTGAATTGTTGCCAGTTTTCCCCACCGTTGGTCGTTCGAAGTATCCGCCCACCACCGACCGAAATCCAACCGTTGAGGGCATTAAGGAAGAATATCTGTAGGAGACCCTCAGTTGTACCTGAGCTTTGGGCCACCCAGTTCTCACCACCGTCATTGCTTTTCATGATAACCCCTTTATGCCCGACAACCCAAACTGTCTGATCATCAATTGCTGCCACAGCACCCAATCGGTCAGCTCCACTGATCGTTTTGCAAGACCAACTAATTCCCGAGTCTGTTGTTTTAAAAATGGTTCCAAAACCGCCGACTGCCCAACCGGTATTTGCGTTGATAAATTTTACTGATGCTAATGAGCTATTGGTGGGATATGGGTTCTGCCAAACCCATTGGGCGTTAAGAAGTGTTGTAAATGCGAATAAAAAATATATGACCTGCGTTCTCATGTCAAGTCCTGTCTTATTTTATGATCGTCGTCCTCATGGGTAGAGGGAAAATTTATCTATTTGAATTTTATATGACATGAAGTTACCAGTTACGGTATTCAGAAACTAACATACCGTAACTTCGTAAATTTTTGTAATATCTCCAACAAATTATTCACGATTTTATCAGAAATTTAAAACAAACGCATCAAACTTTTCTTTTTTGATTATATTACAATTGTTTCGTAAGTTTCAGACTCGTTTTGGCATCATTGTCTGCTTGTTCTTATCTAAGAATTTAGAATTATTATCCGGGAATTTGCAGTACGAAATCCATTTCTATCGTTCGTTTTCCCTGCGTAAAACACCAAAAGAATATGTAATTAAAAGGTTTTAATACCTGATACCTAATACTTAATACCTAAAAACATGATTGGCTACTTAACAGGCAAGTTATTAATTAAAAAACCCACACAGTTACTGATAGATGTAAATGGTGTGGGCTACGATGTATCCATCTCATTAATGACATTTGAAAAGATAGGTGAAAACCAATCAACCTCGCTTTTCATTCATACAAATGTTAGCCAGGATGCCATAACACTTTATGGGTTTATTTCGGAAGATGAGAGAGACATGTTTCGTCTGTTGATATCGGTTTCGGGGATTGGTCCAAAAACCGCCATAGCTCTTCTTTCGGGTATCAGAGTTGATGAACTCAGGAACGCAATTGAACTGGGAGATACACATCGTATTTATGCAGCCCCCGGTATCGGCAAAAAAACCGCAGAACGGCTTGTGTTGGAATTAAAAAGCAAAGTCTCTTCAATTCAATCATCATCCACAACCATGTTTGCTCACAGAGGTGCAAGAGTTGAAGCACTCACAGCTTTAATAACTCTCGGGTTTAATCAAAAAGCCTCTGAGAAAGTTGTCGGCTCCCTCTGCGAAGAAAATCCTAAAGCTTCTGTTGAAGAGATTGTAAAGCTGGCACTGAAAAAACTGACCGGTTGAAACTACTTAACTGTTGCCTTTACTACCGGAACTCCTTCTACATATCCGGACAACTCTGCCCCTGAAGTTACCCTTCCCACTCCTGCGGGAGTTCCGGTAAACACAAGATCACCTTTTTCAATTGTCATCATTTTTGATATCTCCGACACAATAACTGCAGGCTTAAATATCATCAAATTTAACGGTGCGTTTTGTCTTATTTCACCATTCACCTCCAAAATAATTTTTTCTTCGAGGGTCAGATTGAGGTCTTCCTTTAGAATGAACTCTGAAACAATGGCAGCATTGTCGAAACATTTTGCCTTTTCCCAAGGATGTCCCTTCCCTTTTAGAATATTCTGTTGATCGCGCAGAGTCATGTCAAGTCCGGTTGCATATCCAATTATCGCCTCTTCTGCTTCTTCAGGTGACACATTTTTGATGTCGTTCCCTATCAGGAGTACAAGTTCTGTTTCGTAGTTCATATCGTCAGAATAAGGGGGAATCTCAATAACAGCACCTGTATGTGCCAAATTTGAGGAGGGTTTCATGAAAAAGAGCGGAAAATCAGGAACTTCATTTCCAAGTTCTTTTGCGTGTTCTTCATAGTTTCTACCTACACAAAGAACTTTACCTGGGTAAAAACTGCCTGCTTTTGTTTTGATTTCAATTGTTGACATAATGGTTTCCTATAAGATCAAAAATGTGTTAATTCCAATTCTAAAACTCTTTTCGTCTGTATGATTTAAGCGAAAACCAAAATCAAACCGGACCGGAAACAGCTGATGACCCACTCCAAAACCAATCTCATAGAGAGGAGAGGTGAGCCTTTTTACATTAAATGGTTGAAGTGCCTTGGAAGCCTGACCATACTCGATCATCCCCGCATTAAAAAATCCTGTAAACTGGAGATTTAATCGTTTTAGAAAAGATATCCCCGTTAATCGCAATGGGAGATCTCCCAGATTCTCAACAATAAAAACTGTCCATCCCCTGTCACCGATAAATTCACCCAAATCAAGTGTTCTGAAAGATTGATTCTGAGAGGTACCTGAAATGTTTCCGGGAAGGGAATAGAGCATCTGAACAGGCATTCCCCCGTCTGTTGAAAAGACATTTGCCCTGATTGTCATTGTGGTGTTTAGTGAAGTCCTGAGGAACATTCGTCCCCAAAGGGAATAACTTTTATAGTCAATTCCTGAACTCATATCACCCGGAACATATTTAATTTCGGCTTCAGTTGTGAAGTGAAAATTCCCCCACAATCTTCTTCTGTAAAGTCCGTCTTCAATATAATTTCGTGAATCGAACCTTAATCCGGCTGAAAATTCATTCAGCCTCATTTCAGTTACCGGGAGATTTTGTCTGTATTGTTTATCAGTGTTAAATATTGAAGCATTTGAATTAACTACCGTTGAATTATCTGTCCTGTTTTTAAATCCAAGATCGACATTCAAAACCGGAAATATTTCACCTGAATATGAAAATTCCACTCCCTTTGAATAGTAGTAATCATTAAAATCATATTTTGAAAAAAGGGTGCTTATCGATGTGAATACTTTTCCGTATTCCTGGTTACTCCGAAAAAGTGTGTTGATACCGTCGTAAATTTTAAAGTCGATTCGATGAGTCCGATAATCACCAAGAAGATATGTAGCTGATAGTGAAGATTTAAACTTTTTATCATCAAAACCATAACTTAAATTAAGGACTGTTGTGAGCCTCTTATTCATCAAATCGAACCCGTTTACCCTGAAATCGGCAGTATGCCCTTCAACCGGATTAAAATGGTACATCGCAGGTAAACCACTGATGGAAAAATTATCACTGAAAGAAATTCTGTCAGAGAGAAGTGAAAAATTATCCCAGAAATTTTGTGGGCGGTTTTCGAGTGAATCAATTCTTGTGTATGCTTCCACCTCCTCAACTGTATTCGGGATCCCCTGATAAACATTCCAAAAAGAAGAATCCTTTGAATCTGCATCCGGAAGTACAGTGATCAGTGCTTTGTTAAAAATTTCATCAGAAAGGGGGATGTTGATTTCCCAGTCATTCAACGATGTATTCAGTTCAAAACCTGCTTTGAGTAAACCGAGATAATTCACATCGGCAGCAATTCTGTAGTCCGCCGGCATATATATTGCATCTTGAGTGTATTCCAAATATTGTTGAAAAAAGGAAAGAGTATCGAAAAAATTTGCAACTGTGCCGACTCTGTTGGCAGATAATTCCACTTTAATCAGATCAAAGGATTTATCGAGTATATATAGATTACCGATGAACCCGGGATCGGCGGGATCATCGGGCTCAATGTGAATTTTAAAAATATTTTTGTGATCAATTGATAGAGTATCTTTGATGTAATAATAGTAGTGGGTGGTCGAGTTATCTGCAATAGGACCGATAAAATTGTTGTTCCCAAAAAAAATGATTTGATCCTCATAAAAATTTGCAATGAACCTTCCCCCCGTTAAAATATTTGCAAAGGGGGGTACATTGGCAGATTGTCTTCTTGCTGTGATAATCTCTTTGTATTGGGATGGAGCTTTGAAGTAGGCTTCAGAGACATTTTCAATTATTCCGGTTATCTTCAGGTCACCGGTATCGGAGGCTGTGCCCAAAGTTATTGCTTGTCCAGCCCTGCTTCCGGAAACGCTGATATCGTCGGTTGTTCTTATTATTCCTTTGGTATAGGCGTTAAATTTGTAACTTTTGAGGATGTTTTTCCTCTCGTTTTTTCTTTCGATCGCTTTTCGAATTATCCCAAATGCCGGATTTTCACCCGGGAACACTGTAATTTCTTTTAGCTCAACCTGTGAACTAACCAATGAGAAATTAATATTCGTAAGGCTATTTACAACTTCCACCTCAACCGTATCGGAAAGATATCCTACAAAAGAAGCGGCAATTTTATATTTCCCTTTTTTAAGAAGGAGTTCATAATTGCCGTCTTTGTTAGAAGTGGTGCCGGTTTTATTTCCCACCACACGCAAAGTACCAAATGAAAGTGCCTCCCCTGTTTTCTGATCAACCACTTTACCACTGATGGATAGAGTTTGAGGAAACGCCATAAATGATAATAAAATAAGAAAACCAAGAATCTGTTTTTTTACTGCCATAAAAATTTATTATTTTTCTTTCATCAAGTTGCCTGAAACTTTTGCCACAGCGAACGATAGACCAACAGAGAACCACACCATGGTAATTATCTCGTGGTCACCAAAGTTAAACTCAGTAAGTCCGGCACCGGCAAATGATGCAAAACAGGCAAGGGAACCCGTCACAAGTGCCCGGTGGAATGACTTCAGTTCTGTCGTCTTAAATATTTTGTACATTTTAAGTAACATCATGTATAACAACAATAAAATGGAAATTATTCCAAATCCACCAAGTGTGGCAAGCAGATGGAAAAAATTGTTGTGAAGATGCCCTTTTATCTCTTTTTCATAGGGACGATTATACTCCTTAAAAATACCCGCAAGATCGATATCACCTACACCAAAAAAAGGATGATCTTTAAATATTTCCCAACCTATACGCCACATCACCAATCGGTTTCTGTTACTCTCACCTGTAAGATCAAAGAAGCTTAGAAGACGGCTCTTTTTAATATCGGTATAGAAGATATTTTTTTCTGAAGCAGTTAAAGAAAATGGATATAAGTTTAACTTCCCTCTGATGTCAAGATACACAGATGAATCGCCTCTGATTGTAAGATTGTAGAGATTTTTATCCATTCCGACAATATAAATCGAGTCAGTTCCTGATGCAACAGTTGGATATGCCACCCCTTTGCAGTCGGTATTTGGAGGAAGTGGTTTAATTTTGCCGGTGAGTGGGTCGGCCAGACGAAAAGCTTTTTCAAAATAGTATAATGATTTACCAGCGACAAAACTTATAAAAGAAGAACCTTGCGGTATTTTGGACTCGTAAACTACTGTGTCAACGGGGAAACCGGCTGAGTCCAATCTTATCATGGTATGGGCATAGTCTGAGTAAATCAGATTTATATAATTTGTATCGACAACAAAACCGATTCCTCTTTTAAATTGCGGAAACCTCAAAGGTTTATCTATTTCGTTTATATTTCGGTAAACTGTAATTCCACTGTCACTGTCAACCGCATAAAGCATTCCCCTGCTAACCCGCACTCTGCCCAAATACCCGGGAGAAGTAAACTCCTTTTCGATTCTAAATCTCTTTTCTTTATCCTTCCCTAATACCAATATCCTTGAATCACTTAAAAATGCTGCATATTTATCTCCCCACTTTTCAATCTCGTAAATTGGAGCAGGAGTTTCTAAAACCGACTGTATAACCCCGTTTTTATAAATTTTTAATCCAGCGCTAAAATCGGAAATAAACAGTTCTTCCCCCTCTGTCTGAACCTTATAGGCAAGTCCATCAGTTTCAAAGGAGGCCACCTGATTCCCGTTAAGATCGGAAATGAACACCCTTGATTCATTAGTGGAGAAAACAATCATTACAAGAAAAACAACAACACCAAAAGCGATAACCTTATAATTTTTGTTCAAGAGTAAAATTACCAGAATGCCCAGCCCAAGCCCTATCCACCCTGTTCTTTTAAAGGTTGCGAGCAACGAAACAAAAGAGATAAGAAAAAGTACCAACCAGGCGATTTTCCATTTTCTTCTGCTCTCATTAAGGAAAAGTGAAAAAAGGAAAAGTGCTGTAAATGAAGTAAGTTCACTTGTTGTGATGGGATGTAAAAGTACACTTGGCCCCTCAGATGTAAACTTGTAAAGGTCTTTCAGAAAATACTCTATCGAAAATCCGATATACATAAAATCAGAACCAAGGGCAAAAACCAGATAAGTAAAGAAGAAGATTTTGAGCTGTTTTTCATCATTAATACCCGCTGCTATTGTAAAAACAATTGGAAGAAGAATTACCCTTTTAAACCCAAATTCGAGTGCCTGCGCTTTATTATCAGAGAATGCCAAAGCCAATACTTCGGCAATTAAAAAGAGGAGCATAAACACTCCAAGTCCTGTTTTGGGAAAGACTTCTTTTTCACCTTTTAACCAAACAACCGAGAGGAAGACTAATGCAGCATAATAACCAAGTTGGTTAAAAAAAAGAGCATTGGTCATGGTAGCAGCAAAAAGCAGTAAAGAAAAAAAAGCGGTCTTTTTTAGTGTAGAAATGGAAAACATCCCGATCCGGAAATTCGTAGGAAAAAGAAAACCTGAATGCCAATAAAATGACATTCAGGTTTCAAATTTAATTCATTAAAATATAAAAATTGCTACTTTTTAAAGACTCCCTCAATTACATTTCCAAAACTTCCATTTGGGGAATTAATCTTAAGGAAATTGGAAACAGTGGGGGCAATATCTGTAATTTCCACTTTCCCCCTGTATTCTCCTTTGTTAACATTCATTCCATAAAAGAGCAGAGGTACATGAGTGTCATATTCATATGGTGAGCCATGTGATGTGCCTTTGCTGTCATGCTGTAACCACCCCGGATTAAAAACTATCCATGCGTCGCCACTTCTTTTTTTGTTGTATCCAAAGAAGTATTTACTTCTGAGTGGATCATAAGAACTTGAACGGGTCTCAAGGTCGGTTGACTCAAAAACTTCCCTCAATTCTGAGATTTTTAAGAGTTCAGGTCTAATTATTGCGGTTACTTCGGAGATAGTGGTGTTATACTTTTTGAGCATATCATAATCAAAGTAGATTTGATAATTTTTGATGTCTGCAATAAACTTTGTGCTGGCAGGATGGGTGAACTTCTTCCTGAGAGCTTCTTCAGCAACTTTTTCATAAGTTGAAAAATCGAGAAGACCACAATCTATATGGTTTTGTCTCACATATCCCGGAACTTCGGCTGCACCATGGTCAGCAGTCAGGAACACCAAATAATCGCCATTTGGGAATTGTTTTTTCAGAAATGTGATAAGGTCTTTTAACTCTTTATCAAGTTTTATATAAATATCAGCGGTTTCGATTGCCTGTGGTCCGTATCTGTGACCAACATAATCGGTAGAAGAAAAGCTAAGTGTGAGCATATCTGTGAATTCACCCTGCCCCAGTTTTTCGCCAATAATTGCAGCTTCTGCAAATTCACGGGTCAGGGTTAACCCCTGTGGAGTCCCCTCAATCGCACTAAAATTCCCCAATGCTTTTGTGATTGCGGGAATATCGTGTGGGAAAACGGGTTTTGTTTCTCCTTTAAACAGACCTTCATGTGGATTGTCATCTTCCGAACACATTGTATATCTTTCGATCGGAAACGAAGTTTCCCACTTCATTTTCAACAATTCATTTGATCTTTTACGGGCATTATATTCTTTCGCCCACTGTGGCAGGTCGTTCATATAATAGGTGGAAGTAATCCATAACCCCAGAATTTCATCAAACCAGTAGGCACCATTGGCTGAATGACCCGCCGGAAGAATCGAACTTCGCTCCTTAATCGCAATACCAATGGTTTTTGATTTAAACGAATTGGAGATTCTCATTTCATCTGCAATTGAGTTGGAGAGTAAAAGGCGGGGTGAATATTTCCCTTGCTCAGGTGTTCCACCAACAGCGGTCACAGTGGAATCATCAGAACAATAAATCGACTTTTTGGAGTCCCTGTCATACCAAAAATTCCCAACAATTCCGTGCATCCATGGAGCAGTTCCCGAGAAAATTGAAGCATGCCCGGGACCGGTATATGTCGGTAAATATGTGTATTGTGTATTACTGCACTGGTATCCATTATTTACAAGTTCTTTAAATCCCCCCTCACCAAAGAGGTCCCAATACCGGGAGATATAGTCGTACCTCATCTGATCGATAACAATCCCAACAACAAGTTTCGGTTTTTCCGCTTGCTGGGCATTAACAAAAAAAGCCATTACAATAAATAGTGTGATAACGCGTTTCATTTCATTCCGTATGTATTATTTAAAAGTTTACCTAAAATAACATTAAAAATGATATTTTATACAAGAACTTAATAAATTTTATGGTGCAAGACTATGAAAAAATGGAGCCTAAAAGGCAAAAATGCTTTGGTAACCGGTGGAACAAAAGGAATTGGACTTGAGATAGTAGAGGAATTCCTGTCACTCGGTGCCTTTGTTTTTATTGTTGCGAGAGATGAAACCAATCTCAAGAATATTATAGATAAACACAAAGGTGAACTAATAGATGGAATAAGTTGTGATGTCTCTGTAAAAGAGGACCGTCAAAAGATTATCAAATTACTACTGAAAAAATTCGATAAACTTGATATCCTGGTTAACAATGCCGGGTCTAATACTCGTAAAAAGGCTCATGAATATTCTGAAGAAGAAATCAAACACCTTTTTGAGTTAAACTATTTTAGTGTGGTTGAGCTGAGCAGAGGTTTGCTACCGTTAATGAAACTTTCGCAGGTTGCCTCTATAATCAATATCAGTTCAATCGCCTCAATTCTTGATGACGGAACCGGTTTCCCCTACGCTGCTTCAAAAGCTGCTGTGAATCAATTAACAAGATCGCTTGCCGTCGAGTGGGGTAGGTATAACATCCGGGTAAATGCAATTCTTCCCTGGTTCATAAAAACTCCACTCACAGAAGATTATCTTGCAAACAATTCAAATTATGAACGAATAGTTGGAAGAACTCCACTCAATCGTGTAGGAAGACCCGATGAAGTGTCATCTCTCGCTGCCTATCTTGCAATGGACATATCGTCTTATATAACGGGACAGGCTATTTCAGTTGATGGCGGGTTAAGTGGAAGTGTTTTTGGAAGATAAATGATTAAAAAAAAGAGGCTGCCTGATATCAGATATCAAAACAGCCTCCAAGCTTCAGATAAAGTGGTCTGTGGCATAAACCGGATGGATCATACATTCATCCTCTTCCGTCCCAAAACAATGGCTGCATTTTTCGACAGTAAAAACAAATTTGTCTTCCTTGTCTGATGCACCAATGAAATTAAGAACGGTTTTGCAGCTCGAGCATTGAACTATATGATACCTCTGAGATTTGCTTGAACACTCCGGACACAAATAACCAAGTTCCTCGTCTTTTAAGCCCGGCTCAAGAACGAAGAAGCTTCCACATTTCACATTATTACATTTGGCAAAATGTTTAGCATTTGTAGCTTTTTTCGCGATAGCTCCTCCAATTATATTCAACACATCAACTTAACTTATTTACATAGAATAAAAATATATAAAAATTTGTACCTATATAGAGATTTTGTACTTGCAAGAGAATTATTTTCGCAGGGATAAGAAACAGAGAGAAAAGAGTCTCAGTTCTAAAGTTCTAAAGTTCTAAAGTTCTAAAGTTCTAAAGTTCTAAAGTTTCTCCAATCCCCCACATATCATTAAATTGAGAAATGTATTTTTAATTATTTTCTAGATACCCGGAGATTCAATGTCGAAAATCGCATGTTTTAAAGCTTATGATATCAGAGGAGTGGTTCCTTCTGAATTAAATGTTGATCTGGCATATAATATTGCCAGAGGTTACAAAAAATTCACCGGTTGCAGGTCGGTTGTTATAGGACGGGATATAAGAAAATCCTCTGAAGAATTGAGTACAGCTCTGGTAAATGGATTCCTCGATTCAGGTGTGAATGTAATTGATATCGGTTTGTGCGGTACTGAAATGGTTTATTTTGGCACTTCATATCTGAATGCCGATGGTGGAATCATGATTACCGCATCGCACAATCCACCCGAATATAACGGAATGAAATTTGTCCGTGAAAAATCAATTCCCATAAGTTACGATTCAGGTCTCAATACGATTGAAGAAATTATTGGTAATAATGGATTTGATCCCCTTTCGACCACAAAAGGAAACTACACACAACGAGACATTTCAGATGAATTTGTAGTACACCTTGGAACATTTTACGATCTTAAAAAAATTAAAAAGATGAAAGTTGTCGTAAATGCCGGGAACGGATGTGTTGGACCAATGCTCGACAGGTTGGAAAAAATTCTCCCGATAGAAATGATTAAACTTTTTAACGATGCCGATTCCAACTTCCCAAATGGTGTCCCTAATCCAATGATTGAAGCGAACCGCAAACCAACCATCGACGCAATAATCGAGAACAAAGCTGATCTTGGCGTTGCATGGGATGGTGATTACGACCGCTGCTTCTTCTTTGATGAGTCAGGTGAATTTATTGAGGGATATTACATAGTGGGTATGCTTGCTAAATCGATTTTGAAAATGAACCCCGGGGAAAAAATCATCCACGACCCGAGACTTGTATGGAACACCATCGAAGTCTGTAAAGAAGCAGGCGGCGAGGCGGTTCAATCAAAAAGCGGACATGCCTTTATCAAAGAGAAAATGAGAGAAGTTAATGCAATTTATGGTGGCGAAATGTCGGCACATCATTATTTCCGCGATAATGCATATTCTGATTCAGGACTTATTCCATTTCTCTTAGTTGTTCAGTTGATGTCAGAGGAAGGAAAATCACTTTCGCAGTTGGTAAATGAAATGATCAAAAAATATCCCTGCTCCGGCGAGATAAATTCGAAAATTGCCGATGCCCCTGCAAAACTTGAAGAGATAAAAGCAAAATACAGTGATGGAATTTTTGACTATACCGATGGTGTAAGTGTTGACTATGGTAATTGGAGATTTAACCTCAGAATGTCGAACACTGAACCAATTATCAGATTAAATGTGGAAACCGTGGGAGATATCCCATTGATGCATGCTAAAACTGAAGAGTTGCTCGCAATAATCAGAGGATAATTCGGATTTACATTTATAAAAATAATTTATCCCCGTAAGTGACAACTTTCGGGGATTTTTTTATTTCTTTTTATCGAGGCTTTTTAGCTTCCAAACCAATCCCGACACAAAAACAACAAACATCAGAACTATTACCGATATAGCGATTCCTGCTCCATCCAAGTTAAAGCCCATCTTTTCAACCTGCAAATCAAAGGAAGTCAAGAGCGCGAGTTCAAATACCCATCGGCTTAGCCAGAAGCCCGCAAATACATCAATACCCGATTCTGCCATGGCTCTTAACGGTTGCACCATACCGGCAAAAATCACCATAGGAATCAATACCAAAGGAAGTATCGTCAGCGCAAAAGCATCTGTTTTGGAAAAAGCTGAGAGTAACAACCCCATTACGGTAGAAGTGAAGGAAGCCAGGAGCAGAATAAAAAACAACTGGATGTCATTTTCGAAATTAAATTTATTACCTGTGATAAACACGAGTATAGTGATTTGTAAGATGGAAAACAAGAGTAGTATTGCAAGTTTTGAAACAAGATAAGCCGGAATTGAGAGGTTAACCATCCTCTCCCGTTTATAAATACTCCTCTCTTTTACTATTTCTCTCACAGAATTAGAGCAACCCAACCAAATAGCTGATACAGTGAGAACGAACAACGCTGTGGTTTCACCCTCATTCTGTTTAAAAAGAATATTTATTAAAATGGCGATAAAAGGAGCCTGAATCAGGAGAAAAGCAAGATTAAGTGTATCCCTCATCATGATTTTTAAATACCGGGATGTAAGGGTTGTCAGTTGATTAAAAATATCCGCAGTCTGTGGGACACTTTTATTAGTAGTTTGCGGCTTTTTAACTATCGTATCAGGATTTGCAAAATTGTCATAATATTTCGAATTTCTAAATTTCTGTTTCCATTGATCCGGAGTAAATTTATCCAATTCATCGAAAATTTTTACAGGATCGTCAACTTGAAAATATTCTTTAACTTCAGAAGATGGACCAAAATAGGCTAATTTCCCGTTCTTAGCCAGAACAATCACATGGGTAAAAAATTTAAAGTTTGTTTCGCTAATATTATGTGTGATTAGTAAAACGGTTCTCCCTTCATCGGCAATCCCTCTGAGTATCTGCATCACTTCCCTGTCGGAACGGGGATCAAGTCCCGAAGTGGGTTCATCCAATACAAGAATATTTGGGTCGGTCATCAATTCCTGCGCCAGATTTACTTTTTTCCTTTGTCCACCGCTTATCCCTTTTTTCTCCGGTGACCCAATCTTCACATTTTCAGCTTCCTGAAGTCTCAGTTTTTTGATAACTTTGCCGGCCCTCTCATCAATTTCAGTCTCCTCAAATTGATGGCCCAGCCTTAATCTTCCGGTGTAGAGGAGTGATTCCCGAACTTCAAGCTCCCTGTGCAAAATATCATCCTGTGGCACATAACCAAAGACCCCCTTAAAACTTTCCGGATTTGATACGAGTGATTCCCCGTTTATTTTAACATCACCTGATGCAGGTTTATTAATTCCACACATCAGATACATCAAAGTGGTTTTACCGGCACCCGCTCCTCCAATTAATCCAATAAACTGACCGGGAGAAATATTAAGACTTATATCATCAATCAGCCTTTTTTCTCCTGCAAAATAGATCAAATGTTGTGCCGAGATGGCTATTTCATCAAGAGAAATCTTCGACCCACTGCGCAGCGAGGCGAGCGAAAACGGGACGCCGCCAACTGTGATAATGTCTGTGGGTAAAATTTCAGAATTAGTGACTTTGAGTCCGTTCAGGAAGGTACCATTACTGCTGTTCAAATCTTCGAGTAACCAGGTGTTCCCCTTTTTAAATATCCGGCAATGTTTCCGGCTTACCTTGATATTGTCTATTTGGCGGTCACAAGATGGATCGCGGCCAATTATAAATTCAGATTTCCCGTTGGGTGGTGAGTCCACTCGTGCAGAAGGAGAGCCTCCCTCTAAAGTTAACCGGGCTTCCCAATCGAAAACAAATTTTGACCCAAGAGTTACAATATCCCCCTTATTCAGAGTTTTGGAAGTTATCTTTACTCCATTTACATACACCCCATTTGAAGAATTTTTGTCGTTAATAACCACCTTTCCGTTATCAACAATCAGTTCGCAATGAAAATTTGAGACTGCGGGATTATTCAAAACAACTTTGTTACCCTCTCCCCTTCCAATGGTAATTACGGTTGAGCTGCTCTGCTTCTGTGACATCGGAGCCCCACAATCGACACAAAATTTCGCTATATCATTATTTTGGTTCTTGCAAACGGGACAAATTTTCACGGTTTTAATATCTCCTTTAGATCAAAAGACCCTTTATGGGATAGTGGAATTGTTGACTCCTGTCCGATCAGAGTGACGACCAACAATCCTTTAACTTCATATTTTACCTTTCCCCCGGAAGTGAACAGACCCAAAAGAGTTGAAGGACTCGCTGAAATTAAGTCGCCCACAAAACAACTTGAATTGATCACAGCCTCACCCCCCCTCTCATTCCTGCCAACATTAACAGCTTCCTGTAATTCTAATTTCCCGGTGATTTTCCCTCCGGTAAAAACAAATCCACTGTCGATTGACTCAACCACAAGTTCTATATTGTAAGGGTTATTTATCTCCACAATAAGTTGAAACTTGACGGAGTCACCTTCGAGAGTAATGTCTTTTACCGATTTTATTGTGATTAGAGAATCCGGAGTGGCTTTGTTTTCACCTGTAAAAAGAGATTTTCCCATCTCAAGTGGCAGAGGTATATCGATTAATACAGGAATCGAAATGAATGATACCCCCGCAATCGCCTTACCCGTTACGGTTAAATGGAGAGTGTCCCTGAGTCGTTCGAGTAAAGGAAGCGTTTCTTTTAGCCAGAGATTAAGATGAAATTTCAAGTCAACAACGGAATCCGTTGGAAGTTCAACGAGAGTATCCACCGAAATATCCCCAATCTTTATTCCGGTTTCTTTTAATTCAGCTTTTAGTTTTTCGAGTTTCAGAGGGAGAAATGAGATATTTTTTATACCGACTGTTACCTCGGCGTTTAGCGTGGTGTCATTTATCGATAAAACTTTGAAGGAGCGAAAGCCACTGTATTGAGGAGTTTGTTTTGAGATAACTATATACCCGATGATTCCCGCTGATATCAAAAGCAGAACCAGAACACTTATAATGATACTTTTTTTGTTCATAAGGTGTTACCCCTGTTTTACTTCATTTTTTCTATTCTTTTTGCTCTTTCCAGTGAGAGGGGATGCGAAGCAACAAAATCGTTTACAGGGTCTCTCTCACTTTCTGCGAAATGAATAACGAGTCTTTTAAAGAAGTCTATACCGCCTTTTTTGTTGTAGCCGGCTTTTTGCATCATTTTCACTCCAAAATCATCAGCTTCAAACTCGTCATATTTATTAAATGGTATATCATAAACTGACTTCATAGCATCTACAAGCATCGCAAGTGTAACATTTACTTTACCCGCAATATAAGTGAGTTTGATTTTATTGATGCAGTGTTTTTTATCGATATGAGCCAGTTCGTGGGCTATTACAAAGGCGAGTTCATCTTCTGATTTAACAAAATCCAAGAGACCGGTGTTGATATATACTCTCCCTCCGGCGATTGCAAAAGCATTCACTTCTTTATCTGAAACAATTTTATAGCTGTACTTAATATTTTTTCTGGATACTTTTTTTACCACTTTATTGAAAATCTTTTTTACATCCCACTTTTTTGTGGAACCGGTTTTAATCCCGGCTTCAATTTCGGCACCCAGAGCAATTCCGATATCATTCTCTTCTGATTCACTGATATCGAGGATATTTAACGATATCTTAGTCAAGTCGTTGATTGTGCCGGCGATCTCATCAAAGATACTTCCCTGCGCCATCAAAAGCTGAGCCGGGATCACTAACCAAATTAAGATTTTCATTTTCATTTTTAACCTATTTCAAAAGGTTAAAAAAATCGAGTGCATTACCCGTGTTGAGAGTACATTCCCAACCTGTTTCTTTTTTTTCAAATTTAAGAGATCCCGGAATCTCCTTTTGGACTCCAACTATGGGCACAGGTTTGTTTAGATCAAATTTGTAATCAACTTCATATTCAGTTTTACTCTCTCCAATATATCCTTCTTTTACCACTCTGAAGTTGACAGCTTCATATTCCTCACCCAAAAGACTTTTGACTGTTGCCCTTACTTTGTCAAATTCTTTATCCATCATCGAACCCGAAGGAATATCTTTACATCCGGAAAAAAACAACCCCGCAACAACTAAACTAAACAATACTATCTTTTTCATTTAATCCTCAGTTTATTTTTTCTCGTTCACTCTCTTTTTTTCAACTACGCCAAGAATCCACAGTAAAACGGCAAAAAGAGAAAAACCGTAGCAAATATACGGAAAAACAGAAGAAGTTTTCACAAACACAGTTTCACCACTTTTCAGTGGAACATCAACTACCAATACTGCTGATTCATACATCTTTGTTGATGAAACGGTTTTACCTTCCGGGGTGATAAGACAGGAAATCCCGCCGTTTGCTGCTCTTACCACAGCTCTGTTATTCTCGATTGCCCGTAAAGCCGAAAATTCTTTGTGTTGATAAGGTCCTGAAGTGTTGCCATACCAACTGTCGTTGGTTATCACTGTGAAAAATTCTGCCCCCCGGTTTGTAAGTTCAGATGCATAATAAGGAAATACAGATTCAAAACAAACCAATGCCCCTATTTTTACTTCCCGTTCTGTAAGTGAAGTTTTTAGAACAGCTTTAAATACTGTTGTATCCTGCCCTATGTTCCAACTGCTTATCCCCACTCCCCATTTAAGAAGTTCTCCAAGAATTGGAATTTGATCGATATATGGTGTTCGCTCACCAAATGGTACCAACTTTACTTTACCATATTGTTGAATCACCCTGTCACCTGGAGTGAAAAGAAGGACAGAATTATATGAACCATATTTGATTTTTGAGTCAGGAAAAGTTTTTGCATCCGGTGGCAAGTGATCACTCGATTGAAAAATCTTCATGTGAGGCATACCGGTCATTAGATGCACATCCAAACTGTCAACAAAATTGTGTATCCTTAAAACCTGATCATCATATTGGCCATTTAGCAGATAAACCGGCAGCGCTGTCTCGGGCCACATCACAATCCGGGCTCCGTCTTTTACAGCCTTCCGAGTGAGATCAAAGTAGTTATCAACTATCTCATCAAGGTTACCACCTGCCCACTTTTTATAAGGATCGAGGTTTGGCTGGATCAATCCCACTTTAACAGTCTCTTTTGGAAGAGTGTTCTCACCTGAGAATATTCCGTATAACAATGGAATTAAAAGAAAGGGATATAAAAGTCGAACTGAAAATCTGTCAACCTGCTTCTCCACTTTCCACTTTGTCCACAGTCTAAAAATTAGAATATTGATAAAGAGTAAAACAACCGTCATCCCGAGTGGACCAATTATATTTGCAATCTTAAAAAAGATTGGGAAGTTTGCCATAGTGTTCGATAGAGTAATCCACGGGAAATTCAAATCAATATTCATATAAAAATATTCGTATGAAGCCCAGAAGAAAGGCAAAAACCAGATTGCATTTTGTTTCCCGATTTTTTCGAATCTTGATATCCCATAATAAAGTGTGGTGGGGATGATAAAAAAGATCGGATTTGCGAAGATTACCAATACCCCGCCAATCATAAGGAATGGATCTTTTGCAACCGTATATGCTCCAACCCAATAAAGCGAAATTATACCTGTAACAAATCCATAAAAATATGCCGCCCTGTTAAGATCAATCAGTTTTTCCCGTCTGTTTAAAACCATAAGTAAAGGAACCAGAGCAAAAAATGCTGTAACAGGGAAAGGTATTGGAGGAAATGCAAATCCTGTGAGCACGCCTGCAAGAATCAAAAGAAATCTGTCGTTCCTTAACGCCAACTTCTCATCAGGAGTTTTAGGTATGGTTTTAAAAAGTTTAATCATTTTAAATCGGTTTTAAGAAATTTAGTACTTGAGAACTTGAGAACTTGAGTAATTTAGAACTTGAGAACTTGAGAACTTGAGAACTTGAGTACTTGAGTACTTGAGAACTTGAGTACTTGAGAACTTGAGTAATTTAGAACTTGAGAACTTGAGTACTTGAAAACTTGAGTACTTGAGAACTTGAGAACTTGAGAACTTGAGAACTTGAGTACTTGAGTACTTGAAAACCTGAGAACTTGAGTAATTAAGCATTTGAATTCTGAAGTTCTGAGGTTCTAAAGTTCTAAAGTTCTAAAGTCTCTGCAGTAACACCACAGCATACGCAACAGCCCCTTCACTTCTGCCAATAAAACCAAGTTTCTCCGATGTTGTTGCTTTTATGGAAATATCATCTTCGCTACAGGCAAGAATGTCAGAAATGGTTTTTTTCATCATGGGAATAAAAGGAGCAATTTTGGGTTCTTCGAGTACGACAACCGAGTCACAATTTACAACTCCATATCCTTTCGATCTGATAAGTTCAATCGCTTTTTGCAGGAGCAATTTGCTGTCGATATCTTTATAATCGTTGTCTGTGTCAGGGAAGTGTTTCCCAATATCTCCAAGTGAAAGTGCACCGAGCATTGCGTCCATAATTGCATGGAGCAAAACATCTGCATCCGAGTGTCCTTTAAGTCCCTTTTCCGAAGGAATTTCCACTCCGCCGAGAAAAAGTTTTCTCCCCTCAACGAGTTGATGGACATCATATCCGTTTCCAATTCTAAATGTCAATGTCTTATCTCAAATTTTGTGAATTCATTTTTTAAACTGTCTTTATTAATTTTGACTGATGTAACCCTCGAACGGGAGGGTCCAATCTTTGCCTTTTCATAAATTATCCCGATCTGCCATTCTTCTCCTTCGGCTACAATCTCCACTTCGCCTGACCATAAATTTTTAACATAGCCTGTTACGCCTGCCTCCACAGCTTCACGAAAAATAAAATACCTGAAGCCTACCCCCTGAACAAATCCGGAAACAACCATGTGAGCTCTAATCTTCAACCGTTACTTCCTTTCTGAACACTTCGGTTATTATTAAGCCGGTGAAGATTATGGCTGCTCCGATAAAGCCAAGAGTGGTAAATCGTTCATCCAACAGGATATATGCTATTAGTGCAGCAAATATCGGTTCGAAAGAGTAAAGTATTGCAGCTTTTACAGGGGGAACTTCTTTTTGATATTTAGTCATCATCGTTATGTTAAACAAAGTCGCAAAAAATATGGTGTAGATAAATGCAAAGATTAATTCGTTATTTAACTTAAACATAATCCGTTCAACACCTGTAAAATGGAAAACGGGCATCAAGATGAGGGCTGCCACTGTCGTAAATGCAAGTTGTGAAAAAGTTGCATATAAATAGTTGTTCCGTTTTGTAACAACATCGAGATATACGATGTAGATACTGAATGACATCGCACAAATGAGAGTAAGGAAATCACCAAAATTAAATGTGCTGCCAAGTTCAGAGAGAACTGAAACCACATCACCATCACCGCTTGAAAGAAGTAATATCCCCACCCCGGCAATTCCAATTCCTATCGTGTTAACCAGTGTAGGTAATTTTTTCATTATCAACATCTGGGCAATTGGTGTAAATATAACAAATGTTCCGGTTATAAAAGCTGATTTTGAGGCTGTTGTATATTGTAACCCCACAGTCTGGAGTATAAATCCGGAAAAAAACCACCATCCAATTAGCAGTCCATCGAGAATCTGTTTTTTATTGAGTCCCTTAAAATGTTTATAAACAAATGGAAAAAGTATAAGTGCTGCGATACCAAATCTTATACTTACAAACACAAGGGGAGAGGCATAATCGAGCGCACCTTTTATTAGCGAAAATGTACCTCCCCAAATCGCAGTTAACAGAATAAGAATTAATTCTGCCTTAAATTCCATCAATCTTGAACGATTCATTCCTGCTATTGATCCACTTCGTCGTGAGAATAACCAAAGTGCCTTAACAGTCTGTCATCACTACGCCAGTTGGGTCTCACCTTAACTCTGATATCGAGGTAAACTTCCCTGCCCAGAAATGATTCGATAGCAGTTCTCGCTTTTTCACCGAGTGTTTTAATCATCGATCCCCGTTTCCCGATAATAATTCCAATCTGAGAATCGCGCTCAACATAGATCATTGCGGCTATAAAATCTTTTCTTCCCTCCCTTTCCTTAAAATCATCAATTACCACTTCACAACTATAAGGCACTTCTTTTTCATATAATTCGAGGATTGTCTCTCTGATTATCTCCGAAACAAAAAATCTTTCGTTTTCATCGGAGAGGTCGTCTTCGGGATAATATTTTGGATGTTCAGGCAGATTTTCTATAAAAAAATCTTTGATTATTTCAAGATTCACTTTTGCAAGTGCCGAAATTGGGATGACCTTGTCAAATTTTTTCATTTCCTCAAAATACTCAATACTCGTTATCGTTTTCTGTTCGTCGATATCAATTTTGTTTATACAAGCAATCTTGGGGACATTTTGTTTTTTCACAAGTTTTAATATCTGACCAATTGCAGAATCTTCTTCAGAATGTGGGGGTGCCTGTGCATCGTGTAACCAGACAATTATATCGGCATCCTGCAACGAAATATTCACATATTCCATCATCTTTTCCTGAAGTTTATACTTCGGTTCCAGGATACCCGGTGTGTCAAGAAAGATAATCTGATAATCTTCTCCTGAGAGAATACCAAGCACCCGTTTCCTGGTGGTTTGGGGTTTTGAAGTAATAATCGAAATTTTCTCACCAAGCAGAGCATTCATTAGTGTACTTTTCCCTGCGTTTGGGGCTCCAAGAATCGTAACATATCCGGCTTTGGTTGTCATGACATCACTTCCTTTCTCGTTTTCCATGCTGCTCATCTCGTCAGTAGGGGTAAATTATGAACAATATCATTGAAATTATACCCAATACCCACATTCCGACCGATATATCCGAACTCCTGCGGGCAGCAAGTTTAAATATGATGTAAACTATAAATCCACCTGTCATTCCAATACCGATATTATAACTAAAAGCCATAAGAACTATAGTAACAAAAACGGGTACCGCTTCACTAAGGTCGGTAAAATCGAGTTGGCTCACCATCCCGATCATTAACAACCCTACTACCATAAGAGCCGGTGAATAAGCATACGCAGGAATTGCTGAAATAAAAGGCGACAGGAAAAGGGTGAGTAGAAACATGATTGAAGTGACAACAGCTGTTAGTCCTGTCTTTCCACCCGCTTCAATTCCGGTTGCTGAATCTATGTAAGTTCCTGCAGTTGTTGTTCCCAAAAGGCCTGCAACTGTGGTAGCAATCGCATCGCTAAGCATCGGCTTTTCAACTTCAGGAAGTTCTCCTTTTTCATTCAGGAATTTTCCCACCATCGAAAGTGCCATTAAGGTTCCAATGGTATCAACGATATCCATTACAACAATCGTTAAAATTACGGAAGCAAAACTCCATTGTAGAGCTCCCACCAGATCAAACTGCCAAAAAATTGGCGAAATATCGGGTGGAAGGCTGACCCATTCACCCGGCAGTTCTGCAAGTCCGCTAACAAAACCAACAAAAGTAATTGAGAGTATCCCAAGCAGGATTGCTCCTTTCACCTTTTTCATCATCAAAAGTGCCATGACGATAAACCCAAGAATCGCCATCAAAACTTCGGGCTCATTAAAATGACCTATCCTCACGGGAGGATTCTCAGCTCCGATAATTATCCCTGATTTAACCAAACCAATAAAAGTGAGGAAAAGACCAATCCCAACTGTGCAGGCTATTTTTAAGGATTGAGGGATCGATTTCGACAACCATCCCCGGAATCCCGTGATCGTTGCAAAAATCAAAATTATTCCACTTATCAGGATTGCACCAATGGCAGTTTGCCACGAATGTCCCATTATTTTAACTACAGTAAAGGCAATAAAGGCATTCATTCCCATATAGGGAGCAATAGCAAAGGGTCTTTTTGCATATACACCCGTAAGAAATGTTCCAACAAAAGCCACCAAAATGGTTGCAACCATGGTGGGGGCTTCGGGGATACCTGCGACGGCGAGCACCTTCGGGTTCACTATGATAATATAAGAAATGGTAAAGAAGGTGGTTAGACCCGCAAGAATCTCCGTTTTAATAGTTGATCCGTGCTTTTCCAATTCAAAGAACGACGATATAAATTTCATATTCAGGTTGTCAGCAATAATTGAGTAGATAGTTTATTGAAGTATCAGTCATTAAAAAATTTACTGATAACTTCTTCCGCCTCTGTTTCGTTTAGCAGTAATATTCTGGAAATTTCTTTTGCTTTTTTTCTTACTCTGTCACGATCATCAATACTTAAAGAAAGGTGTTCCAGATATTTAACCAGAACAAACTTTCCTGCTGTTTCACAGATATTCATAACCAGAAGTTCATCCATTCCGAGATCACTACCAAGTTTCATAATAAAATCGGCTTCCCTGCGATCAAGTTCCCTGTCAGTTAAAGCGATAGCCCACGCACACAAAACAGTAGCTTTCTTAAATTCAAATCTTTTAATTGATTCACATTCTTCTTTAGATATCCCATTGGGTAAAGAAATTTCACTAATGTCATGGGGAACGGGAAAAACAAAATCGAACAGAAACAGTTTTTCTATTTCCTTTAATGTTTCATCAGCTCCGGCAACAAGCAGAAGGACTTTACTAAAAAATTCTTTTTCAACATCATTTTCAGGCTTTCCTTCACGCAAGATTTTTTCAAATCCATATTCTTTCCTCATACTTGATTGGAGCGCAAACCACGAACCGGTTGTGTCATCCCAGGCAAAATGAGAACTTATCGAAAGAAAAGCCCGCACAATTCCGGCGTTAATTGCCTCTTCATTGTGAGTGTGTACTTCGTCTTTTAATATCGCTTTTGTATCAAAAAACTTTTCATCATCAAACAATCTACTGCCAAATTTACCGTTGATTACTTTTTGAAAAAGCCGTGTAATCGAATGTCTGATGTTGTTAAAGGCACTCTCCTCACTCCCCCGAAAAACAGGTTCGTTAATCGTTAATGGGATGTGAGTCATTGATGCAAATTTTTGCCCCGTTTGTGGACACTTAAACACACATAAAATTAAATCTCCATCCAGGGTGTAACTTTGTAAGAGCGGTTTAACATTATTAAAATTGGCGGTTTCCAAGACATTTCTCCAAGAATTCAAAATCAACTAAACAAATATTTGAAAAAATAATGGGATTATCAATTATTTTGATGAAAGAAGAGAGGAAACAGATTCGTGGAACCTGATCCTGAACTCCCTGATCCCCTCTTTTTTTCTGGTTGGATAAACTCGATTGGTAAAAAGAATGATGGCAAACCGTTTATCAAGGTCGGCCCAAATTGAAGTTCCTGTAAATCCCGTATGTCCGAATGACCCTTCAGAAAATCCTTTGCCGGCAATTCCCGCATACTTTAGATTAGTGTCCCAACCAAGGGCACGCGATGAATTTGTCGATTGCCGAGTACAAAACTTTTTGATGGTAGCTGCTTCGAGAATCTTTTCACCCTCATAAACCCCTCCTGAAAGGAGCATCAAAAGATATTTAGAAATATCCTGAACCGAAGAAAATAATCCGGCATGCCCGGCGATGCCACCCAATAATTCACAGTTTTCATCGTGAACAGTCCCCTGAATTAAACGGTGTCTAATGTAGTTGTCGATCTCCGTAGGAACACAAAATTGTCTGTCTATCAACCCGGGTTTAAACATTGTATGAGTCATTCCAAGTGGTACCCATAATTGTTCCGACAAAAATTGATCAATCCTTTTTCCGCTGATCCGTTCAATCACCTTCGCCATTATGATCATACCAAGATCTGAATAAACTGTTTTTGATCCCGGTGGATATTCAAGCTTTTGATTACAAATATCGGCTATTATCTCTTCACCTTTAAGCCCAAGTTTATAATATACTTTTGAAGCAGGCAACCCGGAGGTATGGGTTAAAATATGTTTTATGGTTACATTTGACTTTTCTTTGAACTCGGGGAAGTACTTCTCAACGGGACTGTTGATATCTATTTTTCCTTGCTCATAAAGTTTCATCACAGCAAATGTTGTGGCTGTAACTTTGGTGAGTGAGGCAAGATCAAAAAGTGAATTAACTTTTACGGGTTCGGAATTTTCATCGTAAGTAAACCTGCCGTATGCCTGTTCATAAAATATCTTGCCATCTCTGATTATCGCAATAGCTGCTGCCGGGAAAAGTGAATCACTAATCCCTTTTAAAACAAGATCGTCAATCATCTTGAATTTTTTATCGAGCCCTGAAGTTTTTCCCCTCTCTTTTAAGAGGTCAATACCGTCACCTTTTTTATAGTTTGTGCCTTTGATGGTAACAGGAAGTTTACCGGAGATGTTATGCTCACCAAAAATTGAAGCTGCCATAGCCATCTCACTTGAATATTCAGCTCCATAATTGGTAACAAAAACAGCCACATTCGGAAAATGTTTTAAAGCATAGGGATGTGAGTGAGCAAGAAGAATCACTTTTTTCCCTTTTTTGACAAGTGAATTTACAAGATCAACCTTATTTTGATCAAGATTTATCCGACCGGTTGAGTTTCTGATTTGTAAATAAACCGAAACAATGATGGTTTTATAGTCGTCAGTCTTCTCTTTAAAAGTTATAAGGTCGGTTTTATCCGGATTTTGTGGTAATCGCCAGGTTTCAATATTTTTATTCCGTTTTTCTATCTCTTCGATGAAAACTTTTTCGTTCGGAAAATCTTTTCCGTCTTTCATCACTATATGAAGATACTTCGATTTATTATCGAGAGGGAAAATTTGTGGATCATATTTCACCAGGGTGATCGACCTGATGGCGAGGTCTCTCCCAATTTCATCGAGGGGATATTCGTTAATCAGTTTTTCAACCTCTGACATAGGTGCATACTTCTGTTCAAAAAGTCCAAGCCATTTTTTAGCTTGAAGTATCCGCCTGACTGACTGATTAATCCTCCCTTCACTCATTCTACCTGATCTGATTTCGTCTAAAATTGCATTAAACGACTCAATAGTACTCAGCGATGCCATTATAACATCAACCCCGGCATTAACAGCAAGAACTGCAGCCTCTCCGGGTGAGTGATATTTTGAGATGGCTTTCATACTCATGGCATCAGTATTAATTATCCCTTTAAATTTTAACTCTTTCCTTAATAACTCGGTTACAATTCTGTGGGAGAGTGTTGCAGGTGTATCCTGTAAATTATATGCCTCTATACCCAGATGCCCAACCATGATGGAGAATGCACCTCTATCAATATTTTTTTTGAACGGGTAGAGTTCGTTCTTCTCAAATTCTTCTTTACTCCCTTTTATCACTGCAAGATCACTATGGGAATCGACAGAACTGTTCCCATGCCCCGGAAAATGTTTAAGAGATGAAAGCACCCCGCCAGATTGAAGACCCTTCATCATCATCGTTCCAAGATTGGCAACTTGTTCAGGCTCCTCACCAAATGACCTGACATTAATAATCGGGTTTTCGGAGTTGTTGTTGATGTCGAGAACAGGAGAAAGATTCCAGTGAACCCCAATTATTTTTGAATCAGCAGCGATTCTTTTCCCCATTTCATAAACGAGTAATGGTGCATCTGCAGCAGCAATCGCCATGTTAAATGGATAAGATTTTGCTCCGGGAATTCTCATGGCAAGTCCACGCTCAAAATCTTCAGAGATCAAAAGTGGTATTTTCGATTCATCCTGAAGTTCGCGAATCATTTTTGCAGTCTTGATCATACTCGACCCAAATAACACAAAACCACCAGGTTTATATTTTTTATAGTGTTTTGTATCCATTTCATCTTTTGTCTGCCTTCCGGGTTGGACGGCAGGAAACAACATTTGACCCACTTTTTCTTCAAGTGACATGCTGTTTAGCAGAGAATCAATAAAATGGTCAGGAGCATCCGAAAAAACCTCATCAACCGATGTTGTGTCTGTAATCCCTGATAAAAGTTCATCACCGGCAGGGTTTGCTTGAGGAATTGCCTCGTCTGTATCAGCCTTTCCACATCCTGCAACAAACAAAAGAAGCGATACACAAAGTGCACCGCTTCTTAAAAACTTGAAAAAATTGAACCCGGATATCATCTGACTTTTTTACCAAAATCTTTGTCAAGTGGTACAAGCCATGTGGCAAAAAAACTTGGGATTGCGGTCAACAATACGATGAGGAAAAAATTCTCATAACCTACGGTCTCCTCAAGCCATCCGCTCCACATTCCCGGAATCATCATTCCAAGTGCCATGAAACCTGTACATATAGCATAAGATGAAGTTTTATATTTATTATCGGATACATACATCATATAAACCATATATGCTGCAAATCCAAAACCATATCCAAATTGTTCAACAACTACAGCTACCCCGATAATAAAAATATCGTGTGGAGGTGTTGCAGCAAGGTACCAAAATGCAATTATTGGAAGGTGCATTGCAAGAAGCATGGGCCACAACCATTTTTTTAGTCCGTGACGCGAAATTGCGATACCACCAAGGATTCCACCCACAGTAAGGGCGAGAATACCTGCAGTGCCATAAACAATTGCAAATTGTTCATTCGATAACCCCATTCCCTGCTTGATGACAGGATCTTTTAAAAATGGTGCAACCATTTTAACAAGCTGTGCCTCGGGAAGTCTGAAAACGAGAAGGAAAAAGAGGATAAGTCCGATCTTTTTCTGTTTAAAAAATTCTGCAAATGCAAGGAAAAATTCTTTAATTTTATCTTTTCCCTCTTCCACTCTTGGTGAATCCTCAACGGGATAAGGGAGCATAAATTTATGATATATAAAAAACAGCAGGAATAAAGCAGCAGCCACCCCAAATACTATCATCCATGCAGGTTCTGCTTCTCCATTAAAATATTCTTTTGTGAAATAACCGGCCATAAAGACCAAAACACCATTGCCAAATAATGTAGCTGCTCTGTAGAATGTGCTCCTTATCCCCACAAAAAATGATTGTTGATCTTTATCAAGTGCAAGCAGATAAAATCCATCCGCTGCAATATCATGTGTTGCAGATGCAAGTGCCATCAATGCCAAAAAGATGATCGAGGGCCAAAAAAACGAAGTAATCGGAAGGGACAATGTAAAGGCAACACCGATAAATCCAAGGGCGAGCAACCCTTGCATACCAACAGTCCAAAGCCTTTTGGTTTTAACAATGTCAACAACAGGACTCCAAAGTGGTTTTATCACCCAGGGAAGATATAACCAACTTGTGAAGAGGGCAATGTCAGTATTAGAAACGCCCAAATCTTTATACATAACTACCGATACTGTCATTACAATTACATACGGGATACCTTCAGCAAAATATAGTGTTGGTATCCACGACCATGGATGTCTCTTTTCTTTTTTACTCATCTTGTTCTATTTTCAGGTTATTGTTCTAATTATTAACTTCCATTCCCAGATAAACCGCTCCCATTACTGGTGGCTCCAGGGTTTGTTGAATTACAACATCAGGATGCCTCTCTGCAAGTTTTTGTTTGAAGAGAAGTGAAAATATATTCTCTTTTGTTAAGACACTTCCAACAAATGAGACTTTAAGAGTTTCATTTTCAAACTTTGGTTTCATCGCTTTTATATGATCGATCAAACCGTCCGATTCTTCATCAAGAATTTTTTTGGCGATTTCATCCCCTTTTTCGGCGGCTTCAATTACCAAAGGAGCAACCGAGGCTATATCGAATCCGTTTGAATAAACAGCAGAAATCATATCATTTGGCTCATTAAATCCAAACTTTTGGGCGATTACCTCTTTTAAAACTGTATAATCTCCTCTACCGTCCATGGCTCTTGCCACTGCGGTTAATCCTCTCTGACCAAGTTTGTAACCACTTCCCTCGTCGCCAAGAAATCTGCCAAAACCACCCACCCTGTAAATCTCTCCGGAAGCATTTTTTCCAAACATTATGGATCCGGTTCCGGCAATCATAATGGCTCCACTAACTCCGGGAAATGCCGTTTCAAGCGCAATTCTTGCATCAGAAACCACGGTAAAACGGGGCAACAGGATATTATTTTCAGTAAATTTTTGAAGGACAGATTTTTCAAGTCGCTGGGCATCCGCCACACGACCGGCTCCGGTGGTACCAAGAACTACAGCTGAAAGATCGCCATAATTCAGGTTTTTAGAGGATATAAAATTATTGATAAGATTAAATAATGTTTCGGTGACAGTCTCAAGCCCATTCAAAAGAAAGTTGGAATTACCTCCAAAACTTTCTCCCAGATTGTTCTTTTTTTCATCAAGACACACAAGATGAGTTTTTGTTCCGCCACCATCAATTCCGATGTAATAATGCATCTCTAAATTTCTTATTTTTGAACAATTCTTTTTCTTATTTAGGAAAGCTAAAATAAGAAAAGCGACTCTCAAAAAGAAATTAAGAAGGGGTTATTCTGTCATGATATAAAATATTCCGTAAAGAATGCCGAATAAAAGAGTAACCGAACCAACAAGCAGAACAGTCTGACGAATTTTCTTTTGTCTTTCCTGTTGTCTCAGGAATCTGTTGGTTTCAGAAAAATCTCTTTTATAATCGCCTTTTTTTATATCCCAAGGACCCGGGGTTTGTATAGTCATAAAATTTCTTTTGATCAAAGTGATTAATTTTAGATTCAATTATTCCAAAATTAATTTAATTCATTTTCATTCATTAAAATGTGACAGCCTTAACAGCGTCAAACTATCAATAAATGACCAAAACCGAACAACATTTTTCACCCTTCCGTCAAAATACTGCCGGTTATGATTTCAAAATTAATACATCTTTCGGACAAAAAAAACTGATTTATGCCGATTGGATAGCCAGCGGCAGACTCTACACCCCGATCGAGCAGACTATCTCCCGGAAATTTGGTCCATTGGTAGGTAACACTCACTCCGAGTCAAACTATACCGGATCGGTGATGACACAAGCATATCACCACGCCCACAAATATATAAAAAAACATGTGAATGCAGGAACCAACGATATTATTATTACCGCGGGCTCCGGAATGACAGGTGTAATTAACAAGTTCCAGCGTATTCTCGGATTACGAGTGCCTGAATTACTTCGGAATTTTATTCACATGGAAGAAACGGTTAAACCTGTGGTTTTTCTCACTCACATGGAGCACCACTCAAATCAAACCTCGTGGCTTGAGACGATATGTGATGTAGTGATAATTCCTCCGGCAGAAAACGGACTTGTATCAGAGGAGAATTTATTAATTGAACTTAAAAAATATAGTGACCGTCCCGTCAAGTTTGGATCATTTACAGCATGTTCAAATGTTACAGGCATAATCACTGATTACCACAAACTTGCAAAAATTATGCATGAAGCCGGTGGTTATGCTTTTGTCGATTTTGCCTGTTCCGCTCCCTATCTCGATATGGACATGCATCCGGCAGACCCGCTTGAAAAACTTGATGCAATTTTCTTCTCCCCCCACAAATTCCTTGGAGGTCCCGGAACACCCGGAGTTTTGATTTTTGATTCCGAACTATATCATAATACCGTCCCTGACAACCCGGGAGGTGGAACTGTTGACTGGACAAACCCGTGGGGTGAATACCGTTTTGTTGACGATATCGAAGCAAGAGAAGACGGTGGAACTCCTCCATTCCTTCAAACCATAAAAGCAGCTCTCGCCATTATGTTAAAAGATGAAATGGGGACAACAAATATTTTACAACGCGAACATGAGATGACCCCGGGATTTATGGAAAAACTTGATAAAATTCCAAATCTTCACATGCTCGCAGGAAACCACAGAAACCGCCTTGGATGTGTCTCTTTTTATATCGATAATATCCATTACAATCTGATTGTAAAAATTCTGAATGACAGATATGGAATTCAGGTAAGAGGAGGTTGCTCCTGCGCCGGAACTTATGGACATTATTTGTTAAATGTTGATCCATATATGTCGAAAAGAATAACTGAAAAAATAAGTCACGGTGATCTTTCCGAAAAACCGGGATGGGTAAGGGTTTCGCTTCATCCCACGATGACAAATGATGAAGTTGATTTTATTGCTGATGCAATTGGTGAGATAACAGAGAATATAAATCAGTGGTCGTCAGATTATAAATATGACAACCACCGGAATGAATTTATATGTGTAAAGAATGAGCCTGAACTCGATCTAAAATATCTCTATAGTTTCTGAACTCAGTCATTCTTAAAGTGACTCAGTGACTTCGTGACTTCGTTATTTGCTCAGTCCCATTCTGTCCATAAGGAAGGCATACTGATATGCAACTTCTTTTAGTCTTGCAAATCTACCGGAAGCTCCACCGTGTCCCGATTCCATGTTTATTTTAAGAACAGTGATGTTGTCATCCTTTTTGAGTTCTCTCAATTTGGCGACAAACTTAGCCGGTTCATGAAATCCCACCTGAGAATCGTTTAATCCTCCGGTAGCGAGAATATTGGGATATTTCACCCCTTTGATGTTATCATAAGGTGAGTATGAGAGCATATAGTTATAATATTTCTCTTCTTTTGGATTACCCCACTGTTCCCATTCCTGAGTTGTGAGTGGCAAAGATTCATCATTCATGGTGTTAATAACATCCACAAAAGGAACAATTGCAAGCACCACATTAAAAAGATCGGGTCTCATATTCACACAAGCACCTACCAACAAACCACCGGCACTTCCACCCATGATGGCAAGTTTTTCAGGTTTGGTGTATTTACCATCAACGAGATGTTCAGCACATGCGATAAAATCGGTAAAAGTATTTTTTTTGTTTAAGAGTTTCCCATCTTCATACCACTCCTCACCAAGTTCGGAACCTCCTCTGATCTGTGCAATTCCATAAATAAAACCACGGTCAACAAGACTAAATACATTGGAGCTAAAATTAGCTTCAGTTGATGAACCGTAAGAACCGTAGGAATAAAGAAGAGTTGGATTATTTCCATCCTTCTTCAGACCTTTTTTATAAACGATTGCCATGGGTACTTTTTTACCGTCTTTTGCAGGTGCCCACATTCTTTCAACAACATAATCATCAGGATTAAATCCACTTGGGATCTCCTGCACTTTCAATATTGTGGTTTGCCTCTCTTTTACTGCATATTCATAAGTTGTCCAAGGCCGGTTCATTGAGGTGTAAGTGTATCTGATCGTCTTTGAATTATATTCAGGTGTACCCGACATATAAAGTGAATAAACCGCCTCAGGGAAATCCAGCCAGCTGCTAACCCATGTTGAAAGATCAATGGTTTTGATTTTCCGCAATCCTTCGGTTCTTTCCTGAACAGCTATGAATGTTTGGAAAACATCAATGGATTCTATTTTTACTTTTGGGTCATGAGCAATAACCTCTTTCCAGGTTGACATATCCTGATATCCTGTAGATGGAGCAAGATATACTTTGGAATTTTTTGAATTATCATCTTTGTAAAGAATGTAAAATCCATCTTTTCTGTGGTGATCTATCGAATATTCAACATCCTTTTTCCTTGGCATAAACGGCTTAAAAGTACCCATTGGATTATTTGCATCAAGAAGTAATACTTCCGTTGTCGTAAAACTGCCTGAGTAGAGAGTAAGAAAATCGTTGGTTTTTGTTTTTCCAATTCCCAGATTAAAAAGTTCGTCTTTTTCCTCATGAACCAAAACAGCTTTTTTACCATCAAAAGCATTAACCCTCAAGAGTTGAAAAGGTCTTAAAGCTTCATTTCCGATTACATAAAAAATCGTTTTACTGTCGTTTGCCCATGCAACTGATTGAACACCTGAAACAAAAAAATCAAGGTCTTTACCAGTTGAAAGGTCGCGGATTTTTAAATCAAACTCAGCATACGAACCTGTGGTATTGAAGGTATAGGCTGCATATTTATTGTCGGGTGTTACATCAAATCCTGTAAAAAGAAATGTAGGTTTTCCCTCTGCCATCTGATTAACATTAAACATTATCTCTTCCGGGGCATTAAGATTTCCTTTTTTCCTGCAGAAAATTCCATACTGTTTTCCGGTTTCGGTTCTTGTGTAATAATAGTAACCGTTATCGAGGTATGGAACTGAGTTATCCTGCTCTTTTATTCTCCCCTTCATCTCTTCATAAAGTTTGTTTTGGAGGTCTTTTGTGTGACCCATAACCTCTTCAGCGTAAAGATTTTCAGCTTCAAGATATTTAATCACTTCAGGATCTTTTTTATCCCTTAGCCAGAAATAATTGTCAACCCTTGTATTTCCAAATTCCTTAAATGTTACAGGTTTTTTCTCTGCCGAAGGTGGAGTCCTGTAGTCCTTCTGGGTTTTTATCATTTCGTTTGTTTCCTTGTTCTGTGCAAATATTACAAAAGTTGACAGCACTAAAATGGCTGCAAATCTGGTGATGGGCCTCATATCTTTTCTCACTTATTTAAATTGGATATGGAAAACTACAACAAAAGGAGCTAAAAAGTTCATAATTTGGGTGAATGGTAAAATAATTATTTGGAACAAGGAACACAGGCCTTCGCAGGCTCGTAAAATCTGAATCGATTACTAATAGATTGGAAATAATTTTGAAAACAATTTTTATAACATCAATAATTTTAATCCTCTTCCATCCTTTTTTAACTACTCGTGGACATGATCCCGAAGTGATAAAGAGTTCTACCGGAAGTGATATGATCCTTGTTAAGGGTGGTACTTTCCTGATGGGATCCAAGGAAAAAGGAGTGGGAAGTGACGAAAAACCTCAACACCCCGTTACCCTCTCCGATTTTTATATCGCTTCCACCGAAGTAACCTTTGCGGAGTTTGCAAAATTTATCGAAGCAACTGAATATAAAACTTCGGCAGAGATTAACGGATTTTCTTATGTCAGAACTAAAGATGAGTGGGAAAAACGAGCCGGGATTAACTGGACTTGCGATGAGTGGGGTAAAATTCGCGACATCTCGAGAGAAAATGCTCCCGTTGTTCATGTGAGCTGGTATGATGCAGTTGAATATTGCAACTGGTTGAGTAAAAAGGATGGACTTACCCCTGCTTATTCAATCAACAAAGATGTGAAAGACCCAAATAATCTGGACACCCTCTCTGATCATCAAAAATGGACTGTAAAATGCGATTTTTCTGCTGACGGTTACCGCCTCCCTTCCGAAGCTGAATGGGAATTTGCCGCCCGGGGTGGAAATGAGAGCAAAGGATATATGTTCCCCGGAAGTGATGATTTTCGTGAAGTTGGACATGTTTTCAGCTCCAAACCATGGAGAGAAGGAATGATCGAAGTGGGTTCTTACAAACCAAATGAACTGGGGCTTTACAATATGGCAGGCAATGTAACCGAATGGTGTTGGGACTGGTTTGGTGATTATACCATTGATGCACAAACCAACCCCAAAGGGCCCGAATCAGGCAGGGAGAGAGTTAAAAGAAACGGCAGTTGGTACGGATTAATTTACAATTGTCGCACAACATACAGAACCGCCTACACCCCCGAAACATCATTTTTTGAACTTGGTTTCAGACTTGCAAAATCAGCAAAATAAAAGGAATAAATGATTAAATACTTAACTTTGTAAACGATCAATAATCTTTTTTGGAGTAACGCTACATGAACCCGATGGAAAATCTATTTAACGCAATCACCGGTGACAATATTTTGTTTTCTGTCGTGCAAGCGTTACTCATTTTATTTACCTTTTTGACACTCTTTAATGACTTTAAGAGAAACAAGAACAAAACTGCCGAAGTTTCAACAAAGAGTGAAAAAGATTCCGGTGATATTCGCGGATTCCTGTTTGTGGGGCTTGTGATTTTTTTCACCGCCGTCTGTTTTTCAACCGATGAAATAAGTGGCCATCGCATCTTCTGGTTAACCCTTGATGTTGTGTTGTTGAGTTATATTCTTCTTTTCAATGGGTGGATTAAAAAGAGACTTGGAGGGTAAATGGAGATGAATGGATAATTGTGAAGATGCTCTTATTTTACAGTAGATAACATCTTGGTTAGATTGGCTACAATCACAGGATCATCTTTTAATTCAGCTAATACGGACAGATTATTTAATATGTATCTTGAATTAAGGCTGTTCCCCTGTCTGTTGAGAATTCCCTTAATATCACTCCAATCTTTTGGACGGTTAGCGAATGCTTTCATAACTACTAAATCCTCTGCTGAACATGTCTTAATGAGGATATCTTCGTAAATCTCAAAATTTGTTGCATTATTTATCATTTTTTCTTCATAATCCAAACCGGATAAAGAAATATCAACTGATATGTCACCTTTAGAAGTGAGCAATAATATCCTTGCTGTTTTGCAGAATTCTATCGGATTTTCTATTCTTGAATTAAACCTGGAAAGAATTTTTTGTGCTAATTTTTCTTCATTGCCAAATCCGCATAAAACAGTTATGTCAAGATCATTTGTTGTTCGTATTTCTCCCCAACGGAAATTTGCGATCCCCCCAATAAAGCAGAATGGGATATTCTGCATTATAAAAAACTCTTGAAACTCCTTTGCCGCATTAAATAAGTTGACCATTTTGCCTGCCCATTATCATGAAATATCTTTGCATTTCAATCATGCCGCTGGTTGGCTCAGCAGGAGTGTTGTCAGTGGCGTAATTAAGCAAATTACCGAAAGTTGACATGGTTTTTTTATAATAATCCGGGTTTCTTAGTTCCTGTCTTTTAATTTCATCCATCTCAGCAGAGGCTATTTCCCAGGCATTAAGCCATTTTTTCATATTTTCTTTAGTGTCTGCCATATTGTCCTTGTGAGTGAACTTTGGATGTAAACATGATTGTAGTTTCATTTTTTGAGAGTTACTGAAATTTTTAAACAGATCAAAATGTGAAGTCTAAAGTTACAAAAAGTCTTCGAGAATTCTAACTTTTAACATTTTTACGAGGTATGACTATATGATTAGTACACATCACCCCGGATACTTGTTTATTAGCATATTAGTTTGTTTTTAGTGGGTGGAGCAGGAGAAGAATTATTGAGAAGTAACGGTTTTTTTTGAAATTTTGTTTTTTTTTGGAAAAAATATTAGTTTAAAAGCAGATTTTAAAGATTTAAAATTGACTTCCGCTTTTTTGTGATTTGAGTGTGTAGAAGTTTTATGGTGTTTTTTTTGACGGGAAGCCGGTTTAACCATTAAAATCCTTGTTAAACAATGGGATATTTAACTTTTGGAGGTTAAAATGTTAACACGGATAACTCTTTTAATTATAATCACTTTTGTCACTGTGATAAATGCTCAGTGGTACCGGCAGGTACTTCCTGCAGTGCCCTCACCATTCTTTTCCGTCCATTTTGAAGATGATTTAACCGGCTGGGCTGCCGGAAACAAAGGCATCATTCTAAAAACCACAGATGGTGGAAAGCATTGGACTAAACAAACCGACAGTTCAAGAACTTCCTTAAGCCAGATTTTTTTTGTTGACAAACTCAACGGCTGGGCTGTTGGTGCAGAATCAGGCACTGGCTATTCCGTTGTTCTTAAAACAACCAACGGCGGAGAAAACTGGATAAAACTACCCCTTACAACAGGTCCCCTGCTTTCACTCTTTTTTATCGACAAAAATACAGGATGGATCGTTGGTGGTCCGGTAGATCGTGGTGCAATGGGTATTGTTTCGAAAACCACAGATGGTGGTCAGTCCTGGATCCAGCAGTCAGGTCCCACGGGGAGAGCCTACACAGAAGTGAAATTTATTGATTCCCAAACTGGATGGATTGTAACTTTATATGGAGCGATTCTAAAAACCACCAACGGTGGTGATAACTGGGTTGTGATGGTAAGCGACACACCAAATTCACCCAACACACTCTATACAGTCGATTTTATAAATGCGCAAAAGGGCTGGGCTGCCGGTGCAAACGGCAGAATGTATAAAACCATCGATGGAGGGATGAACTGGTCACCTCAATTTCTCGATAGCACAATCTGGATAAACTCAATACAGTTTATTGATGATATGACCGGCTGGTCAGCAGGTACCGACTATTCCACCAATGGAGGCATCATTCTCAAAACTACTGACGGAGGAAACAACTGGTACGCACAAGCACATCCTGCAACAATTGGCGGAGATCTCTATTCAATTTTCTTCATCAACCAGAACAAAGGCTGGACAGTTGGTGATGGAACAATTCTTTCAACTTCTGATGGCGGCGATATTTACACATCCCCCATTCGGGATTACACCTTGTCACAAAACTACCCAAACCCGTTTAATCCCGTGACAAACATCAAATATGCCATTCCCTCCGAACTCAAGAATGAAAAAGTCCATGTAAATCTGTCAGTTTTTGATATGCTTGGCTCTGAAGTTGCAGTTCTTGTAAACGAGGAAAAAAACTTCGGCACATACGATGCCGTATGGAATGCCATTGGTGTTGCATCAGGTATCTACTATTACCGGTTGTCTGTTGGTGGTTTTGTCCAAACAAGGAAGATGGTTTTGGTGAAGTAGGGGGATAAAAGGTTCCGCATATAAGAAAGGCCCATTATGAAGAATCTCAGCATTTTATGGAGAGAGATTTTTAGTTCGTTGTTGAATTAGTGAAAAAAATACCGGGGATCTGATGAAGGATCAATTCCCCATATTTTCCCCATATTTTTAGCTAAACAACTGATCGAAGTATTTTAACATATTATAAATAAATGAGTTAACCCCTGCTTGTAATTCCCCATATTTTCCCCATAAAATAAGATTTTGCATAGGGCAATCGGGACGCTACGAATATCGATCCGTGAAAATCCGTGTTAAATCCGTGTTAAATCCGTGGAACTATCCCCCTTCTCTAACGGTAATTGTTTTGCATAGGGCAATCGGAACGCCACGAATAACAAAACGAGAACAGCGATTCCAATTACAAGAAAATCTTTGACGGTTTCCATTATTAAATTCCTGTTAAGTGAGCAATAAATAGAGAAAGAGGGTGCATCAGGCACCCCCGGGTTATTTTAATAGTACCATTTTACGAGTTTGAACAAAACCATCAGCCGTAAGACGGTAAAAATATATTCCGCCTGAGAGTTCAATTCCATCAAATGATACCCTGTGTTTTCCAACCGGTTGAAATTGCTCCACAAGTGTAAAACACTTTCTGCCAAGTATATCATACACTTCAAGTTTTACATCTGAGCCCCTGGCCAACTCATATTCAATGAAAGTAGTTGGATTAAATGGATTTGGGAAATTCTGCAGCAGTGTAAAATCTGTTGGAAGGATCTCATCTTCGATATCTGTTATATATTTGTTATAAACCATCGATATTTCTGAAAAAGCCATGTTCACCGTGTCCCAGGCTTCCACCCCAAATATTACATGTCCCGAGTGAAGTCTGGTATCAGGCGAGTCAAAACTACCGGTAACCTGCATAACATCATTAACATACACCGTCATAGTTATCGTGTTTCCAACTACAGTGGTGGCAAACCTCAAGAGGTTGGTGCCCTGTGGGGTGACAGGAGCAGAATTGACTGCAATAGGCTCTCCACTACTTCCTGCGGAATATCCTACCTTGATTAAATCGTCTTCAATCCATACTCCCGTAAAATAGTTATAACTGTGAATTCGCCATATACCAAACAGTCCATCCCCCATGTGACCACTACCCGTTAGAGTAAGATCATAATTATTTACGGCTCCCACAGGTGTTGCTGCATATAAACTTGTGTGTGTGGCAGAGGTTAAATCAATGTTCAAATTGCCATTATTTATCGTAATTGCGGAGGCAACTTTATCCCAGGTTCCAAGCCTGAGAAACGGGGTTGAGGGATCATCAAACGAATCAATATAAGTCCCTGTAATGGGTTGAATATAAGGGTTATATTGAATGTTGACATTGTCAAGTTTAAAATCAAGTGATTCACCAACAATACTTAAGACTAAACTACCTTTTAAAAGTTGAGGAGGAGCATTTTGAACTATACCGGAATATTTTAAGGTGTCGTTCATCAACACATTTACATTTATGTCATTACCCGATTTCTGAATCGAGAGTTTTGGTTTTGTAGAATACTCATAGAGTCGGATAGAACCGAGTGTTACAAATTGAGGATTCATGTAGTCGGTTATATTTGTCGCATAGACTACATTCACGGTGTCATCATCAAAGAGGAGACCGATTAAAGAGTTGAAGCCATTTCTGCCGATGAAACCACCTTCGGCGATTGAACCGGCATCTGCAATTAATTCGATTGAAAAATCATTAATTGTTGCCCCTATCGGGGGATAAATGTGAGCTATCTCGAAATCAGTTCCTGAGGAGACCACATTTAGCTGTCCGTTTTGAACGGAAACACTTGCACTCGTATAAAAAGCCCATCCTTCTGCATTTCCTGAATCAAATGATTCAACAAAACTTTGGGATGTCTGTGCAAGGATCAAAGGTATCGTCAACACTGTAATAAACAGCGAGTGAAACACAGTTTTCACTGTTACCTCCAATCATTATAAAAAGAACAATGGCGGAGATCAGTTCATATCGAACAGGCTCCATATTAATACCGATTTAATAAAATTATGTAATTTCAATCGGTTCTTTAGAAAGATACGAATATTATTTATTAATGTCAAGCAAAACCTTTATTTTCACTTTTCCGATTAAAAAAAGTTCAATAATTTTTCAAAAACCTCTATTCAACAAAAGTTCAATTTGTTATATTAAACTTTTTAACAGGATTTTTTTATGGAACCTTTACCGGAAAATTTAATAGTTGAGTGGACAGAAGAAGAGCATCTTCTCTTCTATCAGTTTATACTCGAAAATATGACAGATGCAGCCTATTGTTTGACCCCCGAAGGTGGGTTTAAATATGTAAACGAGGCAGCTTGTAAAATGCTGGGCTACACAAAAAGTGAATTCAGTAAATTGACTGTTGACAACCTCCTTCCTCCAAACCATGTCAGGGACTGGCATACCCTTTGGACAAAACTTAAAGAAGCCCATTCCTTAAATTTTGAAAGTGTTCACCGACATAAAACCGGTAAAATGGTGGCAGTAGAAGTTCAAACTACCTGGCTCTCTTTTAAAAGTAAAGAATTTTGTTATGCAATTGTGAATGATATTAGTGAAAGGAAAGCCAATGAGGAAAAACTAAAAGAAAGTGAACGACGCTTAAGGTTGTTTCTCGAGAATAATCTTGATGCCTTTCTCCTTACCACTCCTGATGGATCAATACTTTTTGTTAATCAGGCTGCCTGCAACATGTTTGGCAGAAGTGCAGAAGAAATTTATTCTATTGGCAGGTCGGGAATCATCGATGTTACTGATCCAAGGTTGGCAAAGGGACTTGAAGAGAGAGCCAAAACAGGTGTTTTTATAGGTGAACTAACAGGCAAACGGAAAGATGGAACACTCTTCCCCATGGAAGTTTCATCTTCATATTTTTACAATGATGATGGCGAATTAAGAACCAGCATGGTGATTAGAGACATTACCGAGAGGAAAAAAGCTGAGGAAATTCTGAAACAAAGTGAAGCTCGATTAGCCGAGCTTAATGCAACAAAAGATAAATTTTTCTCAATTGTTTCTCATGACCTAAGAAATCCCGTGCATACCATGCTTGGTGCAATTCAGATTTTGAACGAAGACCTGGATTCAATGGATCACCAAACAATTAAAAATTTCGCTCAGAACTTACAGGTTACAGTTAACAGACTGAATGAGCTTCTTGATAACCTCCTGAATTGGTCACTTCTTCAGATGAATAAAATTAATTTTTCACCTGAATCAGTCTCCCTCAATCATACGATATACAATTCTATTGAAGTTGTATCAGATCAGGCAAGTAGCAAAAATATTACGATCAACAGTGCAATTTCCGAGAATGTTTTTGTTCTTGCTGACAGGATGATGGTAACATCGATATTGCAAAATCTTCTGACGAACGCAATAAAATTTTCTTTCCCAGATAGTATCATTGTTGTATCAGCCAAATTGAAACATACACAAGTAGAAGTGGTTATTGAAGATTCAGGTACAGGAATGGAAGATGACAGGTTAAAGAATCTCTTCGATATTGGTGCAAATCTTAACACCACAGGAACGACAGGTGAAAAAGGTACCGGACTTGGATTGATTTTAAGCAAGGAATTTGTCGAAAAAAATGGCGGAACACTACGGATTGAGAGCACCGTTGGTGTCGGAAGTCGCTTCATTTTCACACTACCTCTGGCTCCATTCTAAATTGACATTAAAAAGGCTCCCGGGTTTCCGGGAGCCTTAAATCTATTATACTTGTTTAGACTAAATTATTTTAAAAGAAGCATTTTCCTTACTGCCACAAAATCACCTGCTTTAATAGTGTAGAAATATACACCTGACGATAATTTCGAAGCATTAAAGTTAATTGAATGATACCCCGCCTGCAGTGATTCGTTAACAAGAGTTGCAACTTTTTCACCGGCAGCATTAAATATATCAAGTGATACATTTTGTGCTGTTGGAAGAGTAAAATTAATTGTGGTTGTTGGATTAAACGGATTTGGATAATTCTGCGACAACGAGAATTCATAAGGATTAAGTGAAACTTCAATAATATTTGAATAATTAAATGTCCCGTCAAAATCCATCTGACGAAGTCTGAAATAGAGATTATGTGATCCTGTGAATGGAACAGAGTAGCTGTATTCACGGAGTTCAGTGGTTGTTCCTGCACCGGCGATAAATCCATTTTCAGTCCAGTTTTTTCTGTCAAGGCTTGATTCTACATAAAAGCCTTGATTATTGGTTTCAGTGGCTGTCTGCCAATTGAGATGAACAATTCCTTCATCAACAGATGCTGAGAAACTTGCCAGTTCAACAGGGATGTTTGGATCGGCAAAACCCTGAATGATTTCACCGCCTGTACCTGTAAACCAGATATAGCCACCAATACTTGCAACGCCGTAACTTGTAGATATTGAACCGAGCACCTGCGGGGCACGTTTCCAAATGGCTCCACCATCGGTTGTGTAGATAATGGTTCCACCACTTCCACCTACCCATGCTGTTGTTGCATTTATTGCTTTAACAGTGTAGAGAGTGCTTGTTGAACCACTGACTTGTTCGGTCCAAGTGGTACCACCATCGGTTGTTTTGAATATTGTTCCGGATGAACCAACCAACCAACCTGTTTGGGTATCAAAGAAGTCCACATCATAAATAGCCGAAGTGGATCCCGGGGTTACTGACTGAACAAATGTGGCACCACCATCAGTGGAAATTCCATATTTACCCGAAGAACCAACGATAACATATTTGTTTGGTGCAACATTCTTAAGTGCGTAAACAACGGATGTACCAAAGTTTGAAGTTGAAGTTGTCCATGTCGTTCCGCCATCAGTGGTTCTGATTACCAAACCTGATGATCCACAAGCCAGTCCATTATTCACATCAGAAAAATACAAACCATACCAGAGTCCTGTAGCGGTACCTGCTGCCAGATTTAAAGAATCCCAGGTTACGCCACCATTTGTAGTTTTTAGAACACCATAGGTGCCCCTTGAACCCATAAATCCTTTGTCTGCATCAAGCCAGAAAGTTGAATAATTCCTGTAATTGGTGTTACCAACCACAGCCCAGTTGTTTCCTCCGTCGGTAGTTTTTAACACTACTCCATTGGTTGGTCCCAATGTTGCAGCACCACCACCGGCGTAACCAATTGTTGGTGTGACCATAAAAATATCACGAACTTCTTCCTGTGTAGCTGCTGTGTAGAGAGACGACCAGTTGACACCAAGATCATTACTTTTCACGAGAGTGCCATATCTTCCGGCTGCAAGAACTGCGGAAATGGAGCCTTCACTACTTGGGACAGGTGCAACAGAAAGCACATACATGTTTTCAGTGGCATTCACCGTTTGTAGAGCCCAGGTTGTTCCTCCATCAGTGGTTTTAAAAACCTGGCCGTTAGTGCCCGACATAAATCCGGTATTAACATCTACAAATTTGATGTCGTAGAGGGTGCCGGTACCAAGATCAACTTGTAATGCCCAGGTTGCCCCGGCGTCTGTGGTCTTGTAAACTTCATAAAGAGAAGTTGAAATCCAACCTGTGTTCTCACCAAAAAATTCGAGACCTCTGACGGTTGAGGCAGCAGCAAACGGAACATTTGCAGAGATATTTGTAAATGTAAGTCCACCATCAGTTGACTTAAAAAGTCTTCCAATTGTGGTAGAACTTGCGGTCATATAAACTGTGGTTGCATTTACGAAGAGAACGGAGTAGAGTGTTGTGCTGCCGGGTGAGGTAATTTGTGTCCAGGTGGCACCACCATCTGAGGTCCGTAGAATAACTCCGCTTGCTCCACAAGCAATTCCAAGATTTTCATCATAAAAATCAAGGAACCAGAGAGTAGATGTTGTGCCGGAATTCAGGTAACTCCAGGTCATTCCACCATCAACAGACTTCATTAAAAGCCCTGATGTTCCACAAATATAACCCGTAGTGGCAGTTGGGAAATCAGCCTCATAAATATCTTCTCCGTTGGTATCGGCGATAATCGTTGACCAGGTTGTTCCATTGTCCGTGGTGGCCTGAACAAATCCCCCCGTGAGGAAAGTGAGTATCTTCCCATTGGAAAGTTGGATGGCATCGTTTAGATCCTGTCCCGTTGGTTTTGGATTTTGCCAGGTCCAAAACTGATTTTGAGACAAAATCGGAAAGGATAACAGAAGGATAATTAGATAGAACTTCTTCACGCGACCTCCATTTATTGTGATTGATAAGGAAATAATGATTTCAATTCAAAACTTCAATGGTACAGTCGTCCCTTCACATTCTATAGATTTAAGTTACAGCAATTTACTAAAAAATAAATTAAAATTGAACATTGTTCAATAATTTTCATTTAGAAGAGTGTTGCCTAAACTATTTCAGAAAAATCATCTTTTTGGAATCAACAAATCCTTCCGTTTCAATTCTGTAAATATAAATCCCTGTTGAAAGGCTTGATTTAGCCGATTCAACATCAAAGTTGATCTCGTGAACACCTGCCGGTTTATATCCGTTTACCAAAGTAGTAACAAGATTTCCCGTGATATCATAAACTCTTAATGAAACAAATCCGGCTTTAGGAATTTCATAAGAAATAGTTGTTGACGGATTAAATGGATTCGGGAAATTCTGGAAGAGTCCAAAACTGAGTGGATGTGATAAATCAACCAAAATTTCGTTTGAATATTCAAAATCTCCATTTAGGTCAATCTGTTTTAATCTGTATTTATAAAATCCGGGTTCAGACCTTTTATCTTCGAAATAATATCTGACCGGGAAAAGTGATGTCCCTCTCCCCTTTACAAATCCAACGGTTGAGAATGAATAATTTTTATCAAATGCAGATTCCAATTTTGCTCTCTCAACATTAAAACCATGGTTGTTCACTTCGGTTGAAGTCTGCCAGTCCAAAAATACCATGTTATCTTCGACATTCGCAGAAAATCCTGTGAGTTCAACAGGTAGAACAGCCGCTGAGTCAAAAAATGGAGCAGTCCATATCGAAAGCGATGACCCGTCAGCTCTCATCCAAATCGGGTAAACTCTTCCTTGAAAAGCTGTTATACCGGTGTAATCTCCAAAAAAGACACTTGGCGAGGGATTAAATGAAGTTTCACTAACCTTAAAATTTTCCCATGTTAATCCACCATCTGCAGATCTTGCCACAAAAACATCAGTGAGATTGCTGGTTGTGTTCCTTCTGTCGTAAAAGATTGAATAAAGCACACCCGTAGCCTGATCAACAGTAAGCCAGCAAAAAAATTGATGTCTTGAGGTTGCATCTCCATTTATTCTGATGGGTGTCCCCCAGTTGTTGCCACCATCGGTAGAACGAGCAACAAAAACATCAGTGTTGTTGGCACCGGCACCCTGATCTGACCAACAGATATAAATATTCCCTCTGTGTGCACTTTGTGAAGTGTCACATACTGTAATGGGCAACCCGTTGGCGCGGTAAATTCCCGGTACCGAATAGTCCCACCCTCCCGGATGTGGAGCTACAAACTTATCCGTTCCAAATGTTAAACCACCATCAAGTGATTTATCAAAAAGCAATCCATAAGGACCCGTCCATGAAACATAAACTTCACCATTTGGACCTACTGCCGGAACAGCTCCCTCAACAGTATTATCTTCATCAACACAGTCACCACTTTTATCACTTATCTTAATTGCCGACATCCAGGTGAGTCCTGCATCGGTGCTTCTGCTAAAAAGTATTCTTGAACTGTCTGAGGTGGCACCACTTCCATAATTATCAAACTCGGTCCATGCCATATAAATATTACCTTTAAAGAGTGGACTGTGATAATCAGCAGCCAGCCATTCTTTATCCTGTTCCTTTGGTGGAGTAAGTCCAACCCCTGCTCCATTATTCCAGGAGACACCGTCGTCGGTTGATCTTTGTACCACAATCCTGTCGATCCAATAGCCAACTTGTGGATTTGAAAGATGTCCATAATAAAGATAACCCCTGTGATCATAGATAAGGCACGGATCACCCCAAACACCAAGAGTTGAGCCCATTTCTGCCTGTGACCAGGTTGCGCCGCGATTTGTGGACTTGTAGAAATAATCAATATTTGAGCCAGCAACAACAACATCAGGATTCAATGGATTGATGGCAATCGAAACCTCATTTGGGCTTGACGCACTCGTATTGGATATACGGATATTTTGAATCTGTGGGAAAACCACGAAAGTTAAAACCAGGGATAAAAGAACTGTTTTCATACGATCACTTTTCAATTGAAAAGAAATTTATTTATAAAATCCGGGTTGTCTGTGCGAATTTCCGGCTATTAAATCAAGAATTATTGAGTACCATGTTTGATGAGATTAATCATCTCTCTCACTGCTTTATCAATACCAACAAACATTGCCCGGGCAACCACAGCGTGACCTATACTCACTTCATCAATTGTGTGAATTGTGCGAAAAAGTTTGATGTTGTGATAGTCGAGACCGTGCCCTGCATTAACTGTAAGATGATTGTCGTGGGCATATTTAGCGGCAGCTTCAATTTTGTCGAGTTCTTCAACTTTACCCTCTTCAGTTTTGTGTTCAGCAAACACTCCTGTGTGAATCTCAATCATATCAGCTTCAGTTTCAAGTGAGGCATCAATCTGATCCATCGATGGCTCAATGAATAGAGATACTTTTATTCCGGCATCATGAAGCCTTTTATTTGCTTCTTTAATATTATTCAGATTTGCAATTACATCCAGTCCACCTTCAGTGGTCAGTTCCTGTCTCTTCTCGGGCACAAGAGTTGCCATTTCAGGTTTAACCTCACAAGCAATCTTTATAATATCTTCATGGGTTGCCATTTCAAGATCAAGTTTGGTGGTTATCACTTGTTTAAGCAGATAAACATCTCTGTCTCTTATATGTCTTCTGTCTTCCCGCAAGTGTACAACAATACCATCTGCCCCCGCCTGCTCGGCAATCAGGGCTGCTAATATGGGATCAGGCTGGTCGCCACCACGCGAATTTCTTACTGTTGCAAAGTGATCGATATTCAAACAAAAACGCATTACTTTTCCTCTACAAATATTCTAATTAGACATGTAAAGTTACAAAGGTAAAAGATTGAATCAAAATTCAATTTTGTTCTTTTACGGTTCTAAAATAAAAATTCGACGATAATCTTCCTGATTTGTCATTTTAATTTAATAATTCAACAAAAAAAGAGAATAAAAATATCTTTATTTGGAACATTATCGAGTTATCTGATTGTTAAAATTAAGTAATCTTTTAAAATAAACAGCTTTAATAATCATTATTCATTTGGAGTATAATTTGGCAAGAGTAGTTTTATTGTTCCTTTTAATGGCGGGTGTCTCCTTAGCCCAACATTTTATCCCGTTCCAAGATAAACAAACACCCGAGTACAAAAATTTTCTTAAACTCTATAAAATAACAAATGTTCTTGAGCAGGTTATCTCAACCGATTCAACTTTTATAACCACACCGGCCCCTTCTTCAGAAACACTTTTTTCGTTTGATGAGAATGGAAATCTTCTGACGGCAAAGTTTAGAGCCTTCACTTATGTGCTCTCAACTGTTGACAGTTTTGTTTATGATAAAACCGGGAAAATTCAGTCTATAGTTTCTTATACCATAGATGGACACGCTTCCGAAGGTGCAAATATTACAACCATTTTAGACTTTGTTTATTCAAAAGAGAATGGCCTGCTACAAAAGGTGTTGCACAAAGAAATTGAGGATGGCAAAACCAGAGATTGTGGATCGTATGACTACGAATACAGCAAAAACTCAACCCTCAAACAAATTACAGATAATACAAAAATCTATTTCATGGGCGACCTGATGCCGCGATGTAACTATATCTATGATGAGCGTGGAAATCTGGTGAAAGAGGAATCTGATATTAGAACAGCAACCCATGAATATGATTCACACGGTAAAATTATCAAAACTGTGGAAATAATGGAAGGGTTAGACCCATATACCATATCATACTCTTACGATGAAAACGGAAAACTGTTAAAGAAAAAAACTGAAAATGAAACTACTTTTGGAGATGCAGAATATATGTATGCAGCTACAGGTGTTCTTTCTTCTATTCAGGAGAAGTGGATTTACGGATATGATATTCCGACTACCTATATTAACCTCAGTTATTCATACAATGTAGAATAGAGAAAACTTTATGAAATTTCTTGGTATTGCTCTCCTGTTCACAATTCAATTATTTGCGCAGGATTTTATCCCTTTTTCAGAAAAAATGACTCCCGAATGGCAAGAAAAGATAAAGTCAGCAGGTGTGATAAATGAAAGAGAATATGTTGTTGAAAAGGATTTGGAGCCCAATTCATATCAATACTATGTTGCCTCTGTTTATGATGCCAATGGAAAACTCCAATCGGTTTCGCAGAAACTCAGGATAGATGATCACCCCGGCGATTATTATTACACCTGGAATTCAGAAGGCAAACTCTCGGAGATATTATATTCCTGGAAAAGCAATGAAGGTTCTAAAGTGAAATATAAATATGAGTTCACTTATGACGCCGGTAAATTGAGCTATATAGCACTTTATGATATTGCTACCGGAGGCTCGGGTGCAATGAAACAGTGGAATTATGAATATTCTGAAAAGGGAGAGTTGATAAAAATTGTTGAAAAGAATTTTACTTCCTCTGAAAGTGGAGAATTTTCTGTTATGGGTACTTATGAATTTGATACAAAAGGAAGACTTTCATCTTATAATTCTGAGTTCAATAAAACCACTTATTCATATACCAAAGACGGGAAACTTGATAAAAAAGTTTTAGAAGCATCAGATATTAAAATAACCGATAAGTACGATTATGATAAGGCAGGAAACCTTGTTAAAGTCTCAAACACTGGAGACGCCGCTACCATTATTGATGATATAAAATATAACTCTTCAGGACTCCCAATCTTGAAAAAATCTCTTATCAAAGTATATGATCTCGATGATGAGATCGTTGAAGTTCATTACTCATATTCGAAATAGAACTCATTTAAAATAAAAAAGGCTGCCGAAAAATGGCAGCCTTTTTAGTTAAATTTTTTCTGTGCTCAAGATTCAACTCTTCTCTTTTAACAATCTCTCAACAAACGCATCCGAATTAAACTTGTCTGACAGTTCTGTCATATATTCATTTAATGCATTGATAACCTCAAGCTGCCAAAGAAACTCAGTGATTTCTTCTGCTTCATGTGTTTGTTTTGGTTGTTCTGACTTCTTTTTGGTCAGATTTTCAAGAAATTCACAATATTCTCTGAATATTTCTGATCCCTTTTGAAGCTCATGAAATTGAAGAACATCCTGAGCCACAAACTTCAATATCTTTTGAAAATAATCGACATCACCAAGTTTAACCATTCGTTCAAGAAGCCATTGATCTATTTTAAAATACCTCGAAACATGAAAATCCGGGATTGTACCTGATAGCGGGTTTCCCCTTTTTTTGTCGGGATCGATACAAATTGATGCAGCAGTAAAAAAACCAAGATACGTTAACATCCAGCTCTTCTCTTTTTCATCTTTGTCGTAAAGTTTTACAAGTCCCATCTCCTTCAGTGATGAAATCGCAAATCTTAAATTTGTTTTGCAGCGTGTAACTCCGGTATCAGTAATAAAAATATCGGCTGCAGTTAAACTGTGAAGTTTATGATATTCAACAAACTGATCCACTATCTCAAATAGAGAATAACCACCCTTGTAGAGTTCGTTGTAGTGTGTAAGGAGAAAAACCATCAACCAATATTGATAATCCATCGGGGAAATTGCTCTTCCCGATTCCTTCTCCTCATTGGAGAAAATATCCCTGTCAACCCAAAAGAAACTTTTTGCAATTCGCTCGGAAAATATTTTTGCGTTGTAGGAAGGAAGTTCATGTTTCTTTTTTATTTTCTCCAGTTCACCCTCTACAAGATATATCAGGTGTTTGACATGTGTATCCTCACCGGGGTGGAGTTTTTCCTTCTGAACTGAGATCAGCAGGTCTTCAAGAACATTCAGGATTTCAAAGTTTTGCATATAAATTTGTGATATCTATTCAGTTTATGATGCTCTATCAACAGCTTTTAATAATTCGCTCAAATTGAATTTTTTAACTTCGTCTATTTGGATAAATCCATCACATTAAAATAATTAAGAATCCGGAAAGAATTCACATAAGTACAAAAAAAAGGCTGCCAAAAATGACAGCCTTAAAATCACATCGATCAAATCTTTTTCAAGATTGTTTTGTGAGGTAATTTTCTACAGGTTTTTAACTCCGTAAGGGAGTGACCAAACATCGCTCTCGACAGGAGTTGAATCGTCCTGAACAGCATTTTTTGTTAACACATCCATTACCATGTGGAAATAACCGGCATAGTTGGTTGTGTTAAGAACTGCCTGGTAAGTTTTGATGAAACTTGTTCCACTTGAAACAGTTGATACCAAAGTGAACAGTTGTTTGTTTCTGTTTACACCTCTGTTATCAGCACCGTAATTAAGAATTACATAATCAGGATCGTCTGTGGTTGAAATCACCTTGAGTGTAAGAGTCACTTCTGAATTCTTGTCAAAAATTGGCAATTGTTTGAATCTGGCAATTCCTCTGGCAAGATAGAAGTTGTTTGGTGAAGTAATTTCGATTGGAACAATTCCTGCTGCAGAAAGCACTACAGATTGAATCTTTGAGCTGCTGGCTGCTGTTCCGCCCTGAATTGCTGACCATGCAACAAGTTTCCAGTTGTTCCTGTGGTTGTTTGAACTGTTCACCTTTTCAAAAACGAGGTTTCTTTTAACAACCGCTGTGTAGTTTTTTCTCAGAATGGTATCCGTCACACTGTTACTGTCTTTTTTTGCTTTGATAATCAGAGTATTTGCAAATGTGAATGTTGCAATCCCCAAAGCAGAATCGCCAACAACTCTTATTTCAAAACTTTTAGTTACAGAATTGATTTTTCTATGAACATCAACAGTGACCCATCCTGAAGCAACTTTTGATGCAATCCCGGTGATATCATCCTGATAGTTCGCTTCAAAGTTTAAGACAGTACTGTCTTCGGCTGCAATAGCTTGCATTGCCACAACATTTGCATCAGGGGTCGCCTGAATAGGATTTTCTTCACTTTTACATCCCGTAAATCCTGCGATGAGGATCAGGGTAAAAAGTAAAAGCAACTTTTTTGAGGTTGAGTTAAACATTTAATTCTCCATTATTATTTACAAATTTCTTTTGTGATCGTATTTATGACAACCAATTTAATTTATTAGTTTAATCTATATAAATAAGATTCAGTAATGTGTAACCCTTAACACAGATTGTTATCAGATGCATAAGTCAAATTCTGCGTGCTTCGTCCAAAAAGGATCCAACATTCACAAATTATCAAGAAGTAAAAAATTGTTGTGAGGATATTTTTTTCCATCCTCTGAAAGGTTTTTCTCATTATAACCACAAACTTGCAATAAAGGACAATTGGAACAATCAGGGTTTGTCGGTTTACAGAATTCTCGCCCAAGCAAAATCAAGTTACTGTGAAAACTGTGCGCCAGTCCTTCAGGTATTTTACCAAACAATGTGTTGAATGTCTTTTCAGGCTGATTGCTTGAAACCAATCCCACTCGATTTACAATCCTGTTTACATGAGTGTCAACGGGACAAACATTTCGCCTGAGTGAAAACATCAGGACACAAGATGCAGTTTTTACTCCCACACCTTTATAAGATGTCAACTCCTCAAGTATCTCAGTATCATCCATTGAATAAGTATGGTCCAGATTCAAAGTGCCTTTTTTTTCAAAAAGATCATTTAATACCTCAAGAATGGCTGCAGATTTTTGTCTCCCCAGTCCGGCAACTTTAATCTCTTGTTCAAGAGAAATTCTATCAAGCTGTCTGACTTCTTCCCATGAAGAATATCTATCCTTCAAATTACGATAAGCTCTCCAAGAATTTTTATCGTTTGTATTTTGGGAAAGAATAGTCCCGATTAAAACATCCAAAGGATTTTGCATTCCCTCACTTCGTTTTGGGACACCATAATATTCACGGAGGAGAGAGTCAATTTCTTCTATCAGAGACTTAGAACTCCGGAGATTCGGAACTTCGGTACCTCGGAGTTTCTGTGCTTGAGTGATTCGCATTTTTTAGTAATTTTGAATAAATAATTTTTTAAAATAACAAACTTTAGTAACTCTCAAGTTCAACATACTGAAGTTCTGAGGTTCTGAAGTTCCGAGGTTCTAAAGTTCTAAAGTTCTAAAGTTCTGAGGTTCTAAAGTTCTGAGGTTCTAAAGTTCTAAATTTCTAAAGTTCTGAAGTTCTAAAGTTCTCAAAAAGGAGCATCCATGCCAACATTAATGGTAAGTATTTCAGGGATCAGGGGAATAGTTGGAGACGGTCTCGATCCCGAGACTCTCGTAAGTTTTACATCAGCGTATGCCAAATGGATTGGCAGCGGAACTGTAGTGATTGGAAGAGATTCCAGAATCACAGGAGCAATGGTAAGCTCTATTACAGCAGGTACTTTAAATGCTTTAGGAATAAATGTGGTTGATATCGGAATAGTGCCCACCCCTACAGTTCAATTTGCAGTAAAAACGCTTGGTGCTCAGGGTGGAATTGCGATCTCGGCAAGTCACAATCCAAATGAATGGAATGCACTTAAATTATTAAATTCCACCGGTCAGTTCATGTCACCTGACGAACACAATGCGATGAAAAAATTCCTCGGTGAAAAAGCTGATTATAAACGATGGGATGGAATTGGACATTCAACTTTTAACTCCACAATGTTGAAACTCCACAAAGAAAAAGCAATTGCCCTCCCATACATCGATATGGAATTGATAAGATCAAAGAAATTTAAAGTGGTTGTTGATTGTGTGAATGGTGCCGGTGTTTATGTGATTCCCGAACTGCTTCGTGATTTTGGTTGTGAAGTCATCGAGATGAATTGTGAAAAAACCGGGATTTTCCCGCGTATGCCCGAACCATTACCTGAAAACCTAATAGAAACCATGCAAAAAGTTAAAGAAACAGGTGCTGACTTTGGAGTGGTTGTTGACCCCGATGCCGACCGTCTTGTACTGATCACAGATGAAGGTGAACCCTTTAGTGAAGAGAATACTATATCTCATGTGGTTAAATGGGTGCTTTCAAAAACTCCGGGTTCAGTGGTTGTAAATCTTTCAACTACCAGAACAGTTGATGACATTGCATCCGCTGCAGGCTGTAAAGTATTTCGTTCTCCTGTTGGTGAGGCCAATGTTGTTCAGATGATGAAAGAAACCGGCGCAATTGTTGGTGGTGAAGGAAGCGGTGGGGTTATCTACCCGGCACTCCACTATGGAAGAGATTCACTTGTTGGCGTTGCAATAACCCTTCAACATCTTGCAGAATTTGGCGGAAAACTCTCTGAAATGAAAAGAGCCCTTCCACAATACAGTATTGCAAAAAAGAAAATCGACATTTCGGGAAAATCTCCTGACGAAGTGCTTCAGGCGATGGTTGAGAAATACAAAAACGAAAAAGTTAATACCGATGACGGTTTGAGGATCGACTTTCCCGATCACTGGGTACATTTCCGAAAATCAAATACAGAGCCGATAATCCGAGTGATTGCCGAGGCAACTTCCTATGATGTGGCTGTAAACCTCTGTGAAAAATACTTCGCCGAGATCAAAGCTCTGCTTTAAACGAATCGAGTACATTTGTAATAGATTTTTTAGGACACAGATACACGCAGATTAGACGGATTTTGGCAGAGGGGGGGGAATAGTTCTACGGAGGACACGGATTTAGCACAGATTTCACGGATAGTTTTTTAACTTTCTCCTCTGTGAACTCGGTGTGCTCGGTGGTTTCCCCCTCTCTGCGGCCCTTGCGGTTGAATTCAAAGATCCTCTCTTACGGTTGGTAATTTTTCTGACGGCAATAGAGACGATTACCACTCCTCACACCTACGCTAAAAATCCGCGATAATCCGCCTCATCGGCTTCATCCGCGTTCTATCATAAATCCGCTACTTCGCTACTCAGATTCTTCGCTACTTATATATATCCCATTGCAAGACTATAAACGCTGAAATAACTAAAAATAAGTTTTTATTAATATATATATTTTACTAAATTGCAATCCGTTCTTTATTTAATATTAATCATCATCTGATATATTCATTTATCACAATAATATGCCGTTCGTCACACAACAAACAAAATCCCGGAACCTGATTGATTCTGCATGGTAGAATCAGTAAACGATTTCAAATTTAATTACCCGGAGACACACAACATGAAAACACACTTCAACTTTTTGGCAGCGCTTTTTGCTTTGCTTTTAATCGTATCCTTCATTTCCCCTGACATAACAGCTCAGAGGAAGAAAAACAACAACGACATTAATCACGATAGTATCGTAATTGCTACCTACGGGAAACCAATTTACGGAACCCAACAGGCAAAAACTATTCAGGAGATTGCAAAAGTTCTCAACAAAGCTGCCGGATTATCAGGCAACAGCATAATTAAATTCAAACTCATCCAGAACGAAGAGATAAACGCTTTTGCATACATTAACGACAGTGTTTATGTACACACAGGATTGTTCAAATCTGTTGGAAACAGTGTTGAACAATTAGCTTTTGTTCTTGCGCATGAGCTTGCACATGTTCTTATGAAACACCCTGCAAAAGGTGACGAATTCCTCAACAAAAACCCAAATGCAACAGAAGAGCAATTCCTTAAACTCAGCCGTGAAATGGAATTTGAGGCCGACAAGTATGCTGTTCTCTACACAATGAGAGCAGGTTACTCCCCTCTTGGCGGTATCGAATGGTTCAACTATATGACCAACCAGGGTTACGAGTACACACCTCATACCATGAACTCTGTAACACATCCAAACTTTACTGCAAGAGTGGTTGAAGTGTTCAAACACATCGCAACTTACTATGAATATGCAAGAAATTTTGAATATGCCCAGATTTACCTGAACTCTGGCGACTACAAAAACGCCATAGCATCATACAACAAATTTCTATCGGCTTATCCAAACTTCAAAGAAGGATACAACAACCTCGCTGTAGCTGTCCTTTCACAGAAGATCAGCCAGAAGGGAATCAATCTTGAAGTGTTGCTTCCAACAACTCTTTCCAAAGTTGATTTCTTCACCAATATTTTTACAGTGAACACCAAAAGAGGTGAGTATAACCTTAAGAATTCAGAACTTACTGAAGCTGAAAAAGCCCTCACAAAAGCTCTTGAACTCGACCCCAACTACCTTCAGGCTTACATCAATCTCGCTGTACTTAACACTCTCACAAAGAATGTAAAAGCTGCTAATGATGCAATCTCCAAAGCTGAAAAAGTAACCAAACAATCTTACGATGTTATGATTGCAAAGGGTTTCCTCCAACTTGAACAGAATAAATATAAAGAAGCTGCTGAAATCTTTAAATCTGCCCTTAAAGTTGACCCTAAAAGACCTGAAGCTCTCTTTAACATGGGTCTCGCTTACACTTATGGCTCGATGAAAACTGAAGCTATCAACACCTGGAAAAACTTCTTAAAAGACTTCAAGGATAGCTACTACGCTTCAAAAGCCAAAGACAAACTTGATGTTCTTGAAGGTAAAAAAGCTCCAACTACAGACAAGAAAAAAGATCCTTCACCAAACGATAACAGACCCAATACCAGACCTAAAAATGGTGTTAAATCTTCACTCGCTCCCGGAACACTTGTTTTTGCAGGACTTACAACCGGAATGACACAGGATGATGTACTTAAAAAACTTAAATTACCTTCAAACAAAGATAAAGATGAATACGGCGATATCTGGTCATACGAAACACCCGGGCTCATAATATACTTCGACAAAGCTAACACAGTTGTAGGCATCACCTCTTTTGATCCTTCTGTAAAACTTACGATCAACAAAAAGACCTTTAGTGTTAACAGCGATCTTGAAGAAGTTCTTTCTTTCCTTGGCGAACCTGATTTTCACGATGACTATGGTTCTGAACAGCAGATGGTATTTGAAAAATATGGAGTTATCATCTACGCTATCGACGGAATCATTGCCGGGATAATGGTTTACTAAAAATCTTTTAATAAATTGAAATCGAAAAGCCGCTTCTTATACGAGGCGGCTTTTTTTTTATCTTCTTTTTCCGCCGTCTATCAATATTCGGGTTGAACCAAATGAGAATTCTCCCTATTTTTCCCGGTCAAATAATACAGGAAAATACAATGTTCAGATCGATCGTTCAACTGATTTTAATCACCCTTACCTCAATTCCCCTTGTAGCACAAAATTCCGATCTTTATATTTACAGAGAATTTGAGAATGCCCTTAAAAAAGGTACCCGTACTATGGATGGTGTTCCGGGTCCCACCTATTGGGTGAATTCTACTAATTACAAAATTAAAGCCTCTATTGAACCTGTTACAGGAAAAATCTCCGGCGAAGCGTCAATTGTTTTTTTGAATAACAGCCCCGACGATCTGAAAAATCTCACATTTAATCTTTATCCTGATCTATATAAAAAGGGGTCGCAACGGAATGTTGATGTCAGTCCTGAAGACCTCACCGATGGAATGAACCTGCAAGAACTGATCATTAACGGAACCCCGTTCCCTCTTGAAAAAATGCAAAGAAGTAAAGCAAAAGGACTAATCAAACTTCCGGAGCCATTAAAATCGAAAAATTCACTCACTATCACAGTAAAGTGGTCGTTTACGATGCCCAAAAATCCCGATGCCAGAATCGGCACTTACGGTGATTCATCCTACTTTGTTGCTTATTGGTACCCGCAGATTGCTGTTTACGATGATATCACAGGATGGGATGCTTTAGGATATGATGGTGAACACGAGTTTTATAACGACAACAGTAGTTTTGAAGTTGAACTGACCCTTCCAGACGATATCCTCGTCTGGGCAACCGGTACTCATCAGAATGCGACAGAAATCTTCTCTGAATCATATTTGAAAAGAATTGAAGCAGCAAAAAAATCGGATAAACCGGTTATTATCTGTGAACCAAATGATGTTAAAGATGTATTAAAACCGGGTGGTGCCAAGACATGGAAATTCACGGCAACAGATGTCCCCGATTTTAGTTTTTCTGTCTCAAACAATATGCGTTGGGAAGCTGTGGGTCTTCTTGTTGAAGGCGGTAAGAGGAATGTTCTAATCAGTTCAATATATCGACCCGGCACCGATTCCCTCGTTAGTGAAGTAATAACCCTCTCAAGACACATAATAAAGTATTTTTCAGAAGAATTTCCCGGAATACCCTACCCCTATGAAACGATGACAGTATTTAATGGTAGTGGCGGAATGGAATTTCCGATGATGGTAAATCAGGATGTTGAAAACGATCGGTGGTTGGCAACTTATGTAACCACTCACGAAATCGCACATACATATTTCCCCTTCCTGACGGGAACAAACGAAAAGAGGTTTTCATGGTTTGATGAAGGAATGGCTGTTTATCTTCCATTAAGTGAACAGACCAAAATCTTTAGCGGGTTAAAATATGATGAATTGACCGCCGCAAATCTTGGCAGAACCATGGGCACACAAATTGACATCCCATTAATGATCCCCTCCCATTTTGTACAGGGCGGTGCCCATATGATTGGTGCTTACGCCCGCTCGGGAATGGCATTCCTGATTCTTGAAAACATTTTAGGCAAAGATCAGGTCAAGAAGTCACTCCAGGAGTTTGTGAAGGTTTGGAAACATAAACATCCCACTCCTTACGATTTCTTTTTCTCGATTAATAAAACTTCGGGTAAAAACCTGAACTGGTTCTGGAAGGCATGGTTTTTTGATTATGGATATCCCTCACTTGGATTAAACGAAATCGATCTTAAAAACGAAAGGAAATTTGAAGTGGTGAAAAAAGGTCACTTCCCTGTTCCTGTGGTTGTTGAAGTTTTATTCGAAGATGGTACCTCAGAAACAATAACGAAGACAGCAGAAGTTTGGAAAAATGGAGAAAAGTCGTTAGTTTTGAGTGTTCCGGGAACAAAAAAAATTGATAAAATAACTCTCGGCTCCCCCAAAATACCCGATGTTGATAACTCGGATAACACATTAATTTTGACGAAATAAAAATAAATGCTTGAACAGATAAGAAACTACTGTATCTCCAAACCCGGAGTGGAGGAAACACTCCCCTTCGACGAAGACTCTCCCGTTTATAAAGTGATGGGGAAAATGTTCGCCATAATCTCGGTAACTCCACCACATTGCATCAGTTTAAAATGTGCTCCTGAACGGGCTGTAGAACTGCGGGAAGAGTATGAAGGAATTACTCCGGGCTATCACATGAATAAAGTTCACTGGAATACGGTTCAATTTGATGGAAGTGTGCCAATCCAACTTGTAAATGAACTTGTGGATCACTCATACGAATTAGTGGTTGCAGCACTCCCAAAAAAATTGAAAGTGGAATTAGAAAGGTTAAGTGATGAGGAGTAAACTTCCCGGTGCCCCAACAAGTATTTTTGCAGTTATGTCGGGGCTCGCAAAAGAACATAATGCGATAAACCTATCGCAAGGATTTCCCGATTTTGATCTCTCTCCCGAACTGATTGAGTTGATGGATAAAAACATGAGAGAAGGAAACAATCAATATGCTCCAATGCCGGGAGTTCAAGCTCTCAGAGAAGAAATTTCAGCGAAAATCAGCCGTGACTATGGAACATACTACAACCCCGATACTGAAATTAATATTACAGCCGGGGCAACCCAGGCTTTATTTACAGCATTTAATGCATTTGTTTTTCAGGGTGATGAAGTTATTGTAATTGAGCCTGCCTACGACTCTTATATCCCCTCAATTCTCTTGAACGGTGGAAAACCTGTTCCAATTCCACTCACTGAAAATTTCAGATATGACTGGGATCAAATAAAGTCAGCCATCACCTCCAAAACAAGGATGATTGTAATAAATTCGCCTCACAACCCCCTCGGAACAACTTTCCATGAAGAAGACATTCAAGCACTCATGGAAATAACTCGAAATAGTGAAATTCTTATACTAAGTGATGAGGTATATGAACATATAATTTTTGACGGGAAAAAACACCTAAGCATGGCAAAATATCCCGAACTCGCCGAAAGATCATTAGTGATTTCTTCCTTTGGAAAAACTTTTCATGCAACCGGCTGGAAAGTGGGATATATTGCAGGACCTGCAAAATATATTGCAGAGTTCAGAAAAATCCACCAGTTTACAGTGTTTGCGGTAAATACACCGGCACAATTGTCATATTCTGAATTCCTCAAGAACCCCGAACATTATTTACATCTAAACGAATTTTATCAGAAAAAAAGAGATTTTCTGAATTCCTTTTTCACCGGAACAAAATTAAAATTTTCACCTGCGGAAGGAACATATTTTCAAATATTTGATTATTCTGAATATTCGAATGAGGATGATTTTACATTTGCAAAACGGCTTACATCAGAAGCGGGAACTGCGGTGATTCCCCTTTCACCATTTTACTCCAACAATTATTCCGGAAAAAAGATTCGAGTCTGTTTTGCAAAACGGGATGAAATTCTTAGAGAGGGAGCGGAGAGGGTGCTTGAGTATTTGAGAATTTTAGAACTTGAGTAATTGAGAACTTGAGAACTTGAGAACCTCAGTGCTTCAGAACTTTAACAACAATTCCATCCGTGGAAATCCGTTTTAATCCGTGATATCCGTGGAACAATTTCAAAACTCCAAAAGATCGAGCATGCTTGTTTTCAGAAATTTGGTGAAATTTCCGGTGAGGAAAACAAGATCACTGTGGGCAAGGGGTGTTTTTATCACAATAATCCGGTTATAAATTAAATCGTCTTTTTGCAGGGCAGCTTCCTCAATATTAAGATGAGGAATGTTTCCACTTTCAAGCCGTTGGAGCATCCTCATTGTTCCTTCGCGGGTACCCGACCCTTCTGTCCAGATGCTTATCAGCTTCCCTTCGAAAGTCATCAACCAATCGAGATATTCATCGATATAACCATAGGTGGCATCAAACAAATAAACATCGCGGATTTGATGTGTAATTCCACCAAAAAGCAGGATTTTTGAAAGAACTCTTACACCCCCTGAGTGGCAGGCGATAACAATCTTCCCGGGGATGGTTTCCTCTATCTCTTTTCTCCCCTTCAAAGAGTCCAGAATTTCTTCAAGCAGATTAAGAAATCCATTTTCCGATTCAAGTTTTCCGTAATAGGAATCAGCAGCATTTTTTGGTCCCTCAGGTATCACAAGAATTGCATTTTTCCTTGCTTCAAGAAACTGTTCTATCATTTTAAAATCACGGAGGACACCATCAACATTGTTGTACCACCCATGAAAATAGAAAACAAAATCGACGCTTTGGTTCACTTTATAGCCCGGGGGGACATATACTGCAACTGTGTTATCGTCATAATGTCCCGAATAAGGGAGACCATTATAGCCGTTTATTCTTCCCTCTTCAGGAAATGGAGCATTTTGCAGATGGAACTTGTAAAGCCTGCCCGGCTCTTGTTGTGCCTGTGTGGTAACAAATAATGATACAAACAGCAGTGAAATGAAAAATGGAAAAAGTCTTTTGGGACTTGAAATAGAGTTCACTATAACATTACCACTTGATGATCGATACATTCAACATCGAGCTTATCAATCAGGTATTCGTAGAATCCGAGACCGTATTTATTGGCAAAATAGAAATAATTCAACTCCCTTTCCTGAAGATTGTCGTTAGGAAGAATCATCGAATAACTTTTTTGAAGTTGATTCAAAGTACTTTCATGTCTGCGAAGCCTTGCAGATTCTGCTTTCCCCTTCAGTTCTGTAAAATATTGCAAAGTTCTTTGTTTACTTCGTTCAACAGGATCGGTTAGTGTTTTGTCGATTTCGGTTAAGTATTCTTTTAATTCATCAAAAATATTTGCCACTTTGTTTTCGGTGACTTCAAACTTACCGTCAATATCATACTCAGAAATTTTTGCTGCAACATTATTAAAAATTTCACCCTTCAGCTCAAAAAAGTCTTTTACTGAAAGATCAAATTTCTGTGTTAATGATTGCACACTTTTTTCCACGATAGTTGCGCTGATCCTCGGATACGCAATTGGTGTCGCAATATTGAATGCTTTATAAAGTTGAATTATCTGTGCGAAATAGGAAATCTCTGCGGGCCCACCCACATAAAATGCAGTTGGAAAGAGATAATCCTGACAAACCGGACGAAGAATCACATTTGCACTGAACATTTCAGGTGAACTTTCAAGAAGTTGAAGTAATTCATCTTTGGTAAATTTAACTTTTTTGCGTTTTAACCTGAATTCGTTGTTCTCGAGAGGATCGAGGAGGTATCTGCCCCGTTCATTATTTACAAACAAGTTGATTGGTCTTATCTTAACCTGAGCATGATATTCTTCATCAAGCCCTGCGCTTACAGAGATCAATTTGGTTGCGTGTTCCCGGTAGTTTTCAATCTCTTTTTTAAAAACCGGTACAAGGAGCCTTTTTACATCTTCTGCCTGCGGATTAAAAATGACAAGTCCATATTTATCAAAAAACTTGAACATCATTTCGCTGAATGATTCTGCTATGGTTTTCCCTTGCTGATAGATAGAACCAAGGTAGCCGGTCACATCCTGGGTAAATTCTGTTGTCCGAAGCGAATTCCCGAGGGATGATATAAAATCTTCAATCTCCTGTTCTAATTTTATAGCACCAACACTACCGGCTTCTTTTTCCCCTTCCTCTTCAACGCTATATATTATTTTTTCAACTTTGTTATCATTATTGATAACATTAACCGAGCTGATCTCTTCAAAATCGTGATCATCACCTGCAAGCCAAAATACCGGAACAAAATTCATTTCGGGATATTTTTGAGAAAGCAAATTGGCAAGTTTAATCGCCGTGATGGTTTTATAGATGGTATAGAGTGGACCGCCGACAATTCCTAATTGTTGGCCGGTAACCACCGCAAGGGTATTCTTCTCTTCAAGAAGTTTTATGTTTTGCGAAGTTTTTGTTGATATCCTTTTACTCAGATACTGGTTTTTAATTGTTTGAGTAACCTGTTTTCTGTCAGTTGGATATTTTGAAAGAACATCTTTGAAGTGAGGTCCGTAGATTGCCTCATTTCTGAAGTCCTTAATATAATATTTTGCCACTTTCTTAAAATTATAGAGATAATCAAGATAAAGTGGTGACTGCCCGGGTATGTCATTAAAGCTGATTTTCATTGTAAAAACTTTTAGATTTATGATTCCAAAGATACTTATTATAGTGCCAAGAGCAAAGTCACGAATATTTGGACGCTATTAAAACATAATTTTTATTTAAAAGATGTTTTAAATCACCCCCGTGTAAATTTGATTGTATATAAACCAATAATTCCGTAATTTGAGGGTACATTTCACTTCAATTATTCACTTTAAGGAGCCAGATATTCATGGCATTTTTACGATTTTCTCTCCTTTGTATCTTTCTATCCGGGCTGATGTTTGCTCAGGAATCGATTGATCCAAACAAGGCGAGTTCAAAATTTTGGTCGAAATTGATGTTTGACCAGAATTATACAACAGCAGCGGGAGATAATTCATTTATCTATATCCCCGCACCAAATGTAAACCGTTATCAACGCGTTTCCGGAGCTGAAGCAACTCTTTATCCTAACTTCAGACCTTTTCCAACAACCAATTCAACACAGTCAGAGATGAGTATCGATGTTCATCCTTCAAATATGAACATACTTCTCCTCTCTGCAAACTCCACATCCTGGTCAGGAAGTACAGTCGGTACTCTTTATGGTACCGGTACATATCTGACAACCAACGGTGGAACAAACTGGACAGGTTGGGATGACCCTCCATACGGAAGAAACTCGGGCGACCCTGTTTCTGTAATTGCACCAAATGGCTTTATGCACATTGGGTACATTCATGACCTTGGTGGTCAAGGTGTCGCTTCATCCTCAAATAACGGTGTTAACTGGACAACCTCACAAGCAGGTCCCAACCCTTCAAGCTCAGCTGATCTTCTTGATAAAAATCATATGACTGTTGATAAAAATCCAGGGAGTCCCTATGCTAACAGGTTATACAATGCATGGACTGCTTTTGTGACCGGAAGTCCTAATAATGAAAACATAGAACTTGTTTGGTCAAGCAATAATGGTCAGTCATGGAGCACCCCCCAAAATATTTCTGCTGCAGTTGCATCAGGAAGTCACGATCAGGGTGTAAACCTTTCGACCGGTCCAAACGGTGAAGTTTATGTAACATGGGCAATCTACGATGCATGGCCGGGTGGTGAAGATGCAATCGGGTTTGCCAAGTCAACAAATGGTGGCGTTTCATTTACACCGGCAACAAGAGCGTATTCAGCTCTAAATTTTGGTATCCGTGGCAACTTAAAACCTACCTCGATCAGAGTTTCATCATTCCCTTCAATGGCTGTTGACAGAACCAATGGGCCCGGAAGAGGAACCATCTATATCACATGGCCACAAAGAGGTGTTGCACCTGCAGGAAGTGATCCTGATATAGTTATGATGAAATCAACCGATGGTGGAACTACATGGACTACCCCTGTTAGAGTTAACAACGATCCTATCAACAATGGTAAAGATCAATATTACCCATGGATGACTGTGGATCAGACAACAGGACATGTTTACGCAGTCTGGTATGACAGCCGTGATATGAGTAACGACTCTGCTACCGTTTTTATGGCAAGATCTACAGATTTTGGGCAGACATTCGAAAACATCAAAATCTCTGATTCAAAATTTAAACCTAAAGCCATCAGCGGTCTCGCAGGCGGTTATCAGGGTGATTACATCGGTATAGCAGCTAAAGACAACAATGTCTGGGCATACTGGTCTGATGACAGAACAAACGCATATCAGGGTTGGGTTGGTAAAGCCTCCTTTGGGCCAACAATCAATCACCAGCCTTTGGGTAATACTGAGAATCTTGCCGGTCCTTATGTTGTGAATGCTACTGTTGAATCTGCACTACCTCTCGCCACAAATGGGGTTAAAGTCTTTTATGGCAGAGGAACCAGTGGTCAGATTACAGATTCATTGATCATGACCAATACCTCAGGTAATAACTGGACTGCTTCCATCCCCGGAAATGGCCAACCAAATACATATAATTATTACATATATGCAATGGATAATACCGGCGGCTATTCAACTTTCCCTTCAGGAGCACCCACTAACAAACTCAGTTTTGTTGTTGCAACTGACACCGAGGCTCCGGTTATAACCCACTCTGTTCTTGGTGATCAATACAGAGAAACCTGGCCTGCAACTGTAGCTGCCGGTGTAACTGATAACATCGGTCTTGATAGCGTTTATGTTCTCTACAAAAAGAATACAAGCGGCCCCATCAACAGAATAAACCTTTCTTTGCTTACCGAAGCACAGTATTCCGGTGTTTTTGGTTTGGACACAGCAAATATAGTTGTTGGTGACACTATCTACTACAGAATAGTGGCAAGAGACGCAGGTGTGGCTCACACACTTGGTTTTCATCCATCTTCCACAGGTTGGAATTCATTTAAATTTGTAGCAGATAACACTCTTCCTGTAGTTACACATACTCCAATTAGAGATGTCGCCAAATTGAGATGGCCACCTAAAGTTTCTGCGAATGCTACTGATAACCTCGGTATATTTTCAGTAACCGTCGAATATACTGTTAATAATGCAACTCCAAGAACTTTTGCATTAAGCAATGTTTCCGGTAGCGTTTATGAAGGATTCTTTAATATAGATACCACCCAGATATCCGCTGGTGATTCTGTTCAATATCGTATTAAAGTTGTGGATAACTCAACAAGCAGAAATACTGTTTATTTCCCTGCTTCAGGAACTTCACAATTTAAAGTAATAAACACCCTCGGTGTGGTTCTCGTAATTGATGATGATCTTGTGCTTGCTCAAAGATCGAGCGAAAAAGGGAGAGGCAACGAATCAACTCCTCTCGGAGCTTCCGGAACCCTTTTCAGTACAACTCTTCTTGCTGAAGGTTATGTAGTCGATAATGTTTCGTTTACAGCTTTTGATACCACTGTTCTTGATAACTACGATGTTGTTATCATGACTGCAGGTGTGAAAACAGGTACAACCATTTTTGACAATCTTGCAAAAAGAACTGCAATTGTTAATTATACACTCCGCGGTGGAAAAACTATCGTTGAAGGTGGTGAAGTTGGTTATACATATCGCCAATCGGGTACAACAACCGACAAAGATCCTTACTTCCGTAACAATGTTCTACAATGTTCTTCATGGGTTTCTGACATGTCAGGTACCGGACTTCTCAAAAAGATTGTTCCCGGTCATGAAATGTTCACCATGCCTAACTACATCTCCGATTCACTTGCATTCTCAGGTACTTCTTACGGAGACAGAGATGCAATGAGAATTATCCCGAATAAACCGGGTATCTATAAAATCGCAGGATGGTATCCTTCATACCAGGATACTGCCGGTATAATACTCTATTCACCTGACAACAACCCTGCGAACATCAGAAATGCATTCTTTACATTCTCTGTTGGTACCATGGTTAATCAAACAATGGCTGCTAAATTCATAGTAAACGCGCTTAATTTCATGATGAGTGGTGGTGGCGGTGTTCCTGTTGAATTGGTTTCTTTCACTGCGTCAGCTGAAGGAAATTCTGTTCTCGTAAACTGGATGACTGCAACTGAAGTTAACAACCAGGGTTTCTCTGTTGAAAGAAAAAGCCCGAATGGTTCGTTTGTTAATGCAGGATTTGTTTCGGGAAGAGGAAACTCACTTGAACCAACTACTTATTCATTTGTTGATAAAGGTCTTGAATCAGGTAAATACATTTATCGCCTGAAACAAGTGGATTATGACGGAACAACTACCTATTCTTCAGAAGTTGAAGTGGAAGTTGGAACTCCGACAGTTTTCGCCCTCGAGCAAAACTATCCAAACCCATTCAACCCTTCAACCGTTATCAAATATTCGATACCTGTTGATGGAATGGTTTCACTTAATATCTACAACACTCTTGGTGAAAAAGTTACCACACTTGTTTCGACGATACAAAAAGCCGGCAGCTATGAAGTTTCATTTAATGCTTCAAAACTCGCTTCGGGTGTTTATATCTACAGACTTGAATCAGGCAACTTCTCAACAGTGAAGAAAATGATTCTCAACAAATAGGATTAACGCAGCGATGCAATAATCTATCAGAATTAAAGGCTGTTCATGAAAATGGACAGCCTTTTTTATTTTTTCGCCCTCCCAAATTAAAATCCTTCTCACTTATCAAATAATACTTTCTTTAGATTATTCTATTTACTGTTCATCCAAAATTTGACCGGTAAAGCAAAATTTTTTTTAATTTTGCATTCATAAAACTGTGTAGCAGGCGATGATTGATTGTATTTTCGTTGAAACCACCTTTCTCGCAAAAGCGTCAAGCCACATCACAGTTATTTAACAATCATTAACCACCATCAATAATTTTTAACCAAAAAGTAGAGGAGAGATTTTTATGAAAAAAAGTCTTTATTCACTTCTCGCCATAGCTGCCGTTGCAACAATTTTAATTGCAGGTTGCAAGGTTGAAACAGAGAAAAAAGCGACAAAAACGGCAGGTTCCACACAGGAGGAACTTGTAAAAAGAGGGGAATACCTTGTAACTATTGCAGGTTGCGACGATTGCCACAGCCCCAAAGTTTTTGGACCAAAAGGACCGGGTATCGACCCCGAGCGTAGATTATCAGGTCATCCTGAAACCGTGGCACTCGATCCGGTGGACAAAAATTCACTGAAGTCATGGGTTCTGTTTAACTCACATAACACTGCTACCGTGGGACCCTGGGGAGCAACTTTTGCAGCCAATATTACCTCAGATGCAACCGGAATTGGCACCTGGACGGAGGAGCAGTTTATAAAAGCGTTAAGAGAGGGCAAATTTAAGGGGTTGGATAACACACGCCCACTTCTGCCACCGATGCCATGGCAATCTTATTCGAAAATGACTGATGAAGATCTGAAAGCAATGTTTGCTTATCTTAAGACAGTAAAGCCGGTTAAAAATTCTGTTCCTGCTCCGATTGCTTCGGCGGATTTAAAATGATAATCTAATCAATTTTTAAGACGATTTATAATAAAAAAGAGGCTATCGGGTTACCGTCAGCCTCTTTTTTTTGTATTTTACATCCCAAGATAATCAAGAACAAATTTCATAAATATGTTTTTTTGTTGAGTTTTGGTAATTGTTTCAAACGGGAAACCGGCAACTACAGACTTATAACCACCTCTAAACCCTACAACTGCACTATTCGTATTCTCTGAATATCGCAGGAGTGTCTCACTCCCCTTTTCAGGATTGATTGCCTGAGGTGCTTCAACTCTGTAGATATTTGCTGAATGCTCTGTGTTGAATTTGACCTGCATCCCGGAGATACCGTTAATATTTGATACACCTGAAACTTCTCCGTTGGTTGCAGCATACTCGGTACCAAGTTTTACTTTCAAAACATTGCTTCCAAAATCAGAGGTAGTCTTATCAAACTCCAATTCAGTCCCAACATAAGCTCCACTAATAAAAAGGGATTTGCCACTGTTCAAATAGTTCGTCAATTGATTTATTAACTGTTTGGTAAAAAGTTGGTAATTCACGGTAATAACGGGATCGAGGCCTAATTTTATTTTTGTATATTTTTCCTCGCCTGCTATCAGATCAACCAAATCAAAAGTACTTAAAGCAACTTTCCCGCTTTCAACAGATTCATCGCTTGTGCTGGAGAATGAAAATCCGGCATCAAGTATTGATTCTCCATGAATCGAAGGGTAGTCGAAACTGTTTCCTGCGATAACTTGACACTCCCTGTCTGATTTACTCGCACCAAAACCGGGAGCGTCGTTCGATTTAAATTCTGATTTCCTGTCAAAATTTACCTGCTCTCCTGTGAATGCCACATCTTTTATATATTGCACTCCTTCATCAAAGTTAAAGAGAAATCCTTCAAAATCTTTTTCCACAATCTGTGCGGGAGCAGCCAAACGATCAAATGCATTTACAATCAACAGTTTTCTGTTTTTATCTTTTCCAATTCCGACACTTAAAATCTCCGATGGAAAACTTTCGCCACCACTGTTAATGGCAGTTATCTTATAACTAATAACTTTCCCTTCAGGGATGTTGCTGTCAACAAAACTGTTGGTTCGAGTCAGGGTACCATTGTCAAATCCCCCATTCACTTCTCTTCGATAAACTATGTAGCCCTCGGGACTTGCGGTTGGCTCCAATGGATCTAAAACAGGTTCCCACGATAGATTTACACTTTGTCCGTTAAGAATTGCGGAAAAGCCATTGACAGGAAGTGGTTGAATAGCATATTTTTCTTTATTTGCATGAGCAATAAATTTGATCATCCCTTTATAAATCGCCCTTGATACAGTAAACCTGAACTTTGGGTCCCAAAAGAATTTCATCTCTGCAAAATTCTGATGTGATAAAAGTTCAAGCAGAATCCCGGGAATGTTCCCTCTTACAGCTTCGGCATAGTTTGCATCCATCAACTCTCGACGCGACCATTTTTTGTCGAAGTGGTATCTGATATCATCAACAATCTGCGATTGCACAATATCGGCGAGGTCCCTGTTCGCCATCCTGCTTCTGCCTCCGGGGAAGATGGTCGTATCCATCCCCACAGAGCTATAGATCATCAGAGTACCAACAACAGAATCAGCTCCCAAAATTCCGGCATCTGTGTGCCATGCCATGGTGAGATCAATGGGAATCTTTAACCCCTCATTATCTTTTTGTTTATTGGGTCCTGCGGGTGCCCCATTCAACCAGTTGGCATATTCGGCACGGGCTCTGTAATCATCAACATAGTCGTCAACATCTTTCCCCATATTGTAAACCAGAGTGTCTTCCACACCTAAAAATTGTAAATAGTATCTTGCACCCTCTACAAATTTTGGTTTCCCGCTTGTTTTTCCGTTTCGTTTTACAACTCCCATTCCTCCACCAAATCTAACGGCATCAGAGGTTACATTACCTTCAAAATTGCTTTTATTCGAAAGAACCACAGCGGCTTTTTCACGGTCGAAACCTTTTGGGAATTTAAATGTTCCCAGATAAATCCATGTCCCCCATCCTGCTGTTTGGTTTACCCTGAACGAAGTTTTTCCACCGGAATGAAAAACTGTATATGATGCGTCCGGAATATTTTTTGATTCCGAATCCTTTCCATAAGCTACATAAACTGCATATTCTCCCTCTCCGGGGATATCGGCGATGTAACTGAGCTGAGTTTCGCCAACACTGCTTGAAGCAGTTTTAATGAATGAACCCAGTCTAAATGGATTTACATTGGCATCGTACCCTTCAGATTTATTCAGGAATCCTTTGCCATCGTTCTTCCAGTTCTCAATTCCCTCAATTTTGCTTTTGCCGTTATCACTTTCATTATCAATGATCACCTCATGGATCTGAAAATCCCTCTCCCTTGGAAGAAAAACTCCTGCTCCGGCATTCTCGAGCATAGGCACGAGATAAGGCACCACCATTGAAGTGGTAAGAAGGTCTTCAACTGAACCCCACAATCTGGCTCGCTGCCACTGCCACCTGTCATCTTCATGACTGTAATACCAACCGTGGGAGTTCCAAACCACTATGTTGCGCCCTGTAAGTCCATTTTTTATTTCGTATGGCCTGTCCTCCTTTGAAACCAAAGAGAATTTGTTTCGTTCTGCAGGGAGCCTTAGAGGGTCTTGATCCATATTCACACGATAATAATTTGGAACCATCTCTTTCAACTCAAATGCCCCTATAAAAATCTTTAGTCCATTTTCCTTAAAACCGTTTTTATTCTTAAACTCTGTCAGTCTTCCGGTGGCTTTTGTAATATCTTCTTCTCTAAGAACATTTCCTGAAGTTCTGCGGTTGAAAACCACTATGAGATTTTTGTTAATATCGAGATATACAGTATCCACTCTTGCTGCAGATGGGAAATTATAAAGTTTATGATTTGATTTTAACTCTGCAGAGAGCTTCTTCCTGAATTCTTTAACTTTATTATCCATCCCCTGTTGAGCGATAAGTGAAGTTGCAAAAAGTGTAAGGATGAATAAAAGAGTTAATTTAATTGATCTCATAATAATGTCCGTTTTATATTTGAATTCGCAATTTTCTTTTTTTGAACACCAAAACTTACAAAAGCCTAATGAAGAAAAACAAAAACCTCGCAATATTTTTATTTTTTGCTGCACTCGTCCAGATTTATGTAATTTATCATTTTTATCAAAAATCGGTCGAAAACGACAAAAAAGAAGTTTTTATACTCCGTTCACAGGCATTTGAGAAATTGACCACAGGTGCTTTTGATTCAGCCGTAAAAATCTATACTGCGATATTGGAAATTGACAAAAAGGACAGCTCAGCCCATCTTTTCAGAGGATTAGCCTGGCAGGGGATGAAAAAATATGGTGAAGCAGAATCTGACTTTAAAAAAGTTTTGGAAGATTATCCCGATAAAGTTGATGCAATCATCCTGATGGGTAATCTTTATTCGGAGATGGGTAATGATAAAAAAACTGCTGAGAATTACGATAAAGCCGAAAAAATTGATCCCTCAAACCCTTTGGTTCCAATTTATAAAGCAGCTTTTTATTTGAAATCAAAAGACCCCGACAAAGCAATCCTCGAACTTGAAAAAGTACAAAAATTGCGTCCCGACTTTGAGAGTTTACAAACTTTTTTTGGTGAAGCCTATTTTCAAAAAGAGGAATTTGAAACCGCTATGATCTACCTGAAAACAGCAATTGAAAAAAACAACAGCGATCAAAAAGCATGGCTTGTAACGGGAAGTATCCTCGCATCAAATGGAGATAAAGAAGGGGCTTGTAATGCGTTTGAAGAAGCAATCCGCAGCAATTCGATATCTGCTGCGGATTCGCTTAAAAAGTATTGCAGGTAGAGTTTCAGAACTTCAGTACCTCAGAACTTCAGAGTTTCAGTACCTCAGTAACTTTGAGGTTCCGGGGTTCCGAAGTTCCGAAGTTCTGAGGTTCCGGGGTTCCGAAGTTCTGAGGTTCCGGGGTTCTCCTACGGTTTGCGTATCCCAAACATTAGGTTGCTTCTGCCCGGTTCCCAATAGTATCCGATACCAAACGGGAGGGGTTTCACATTATCCTTTTTGCGGTATTCTGCCTGAAGGTCTTTCTGGACTCTTCCGGCAAACATTGGGATTGGAGCGGTGTAAGTTCCGTAGAATCTTCTTTCCCATTTTGTTGCATCAAAATATTTGAGGGGAATTCCGCTGTCTTCCTGCACCATATAACTTGCATTGTTAACAACAAAATCTCTGATTCCGTTAAATCCACCCTGATGCATCAAATATGAAGCTGCTTTTGCCATTGCTGCAAAAGGTTTCATGTTGTTGATGAACTGTTGGAAATCGGCTTTTTTCGGGAAACCGGCATCTGAAAGATCAGTGCTAAAGAAATAAAGTCTCTTTACAGTTTTTGCTTCTTTATCGGTAAATTTGATCAACACACCGTCATATCTCGTCTTCAGTTTACTATCTGTGAGGTCTGACTTTTCATAGGTCAGTTTTCCGGTTTTGTCCATTTTGATATACTCAATGTCGAGTACACGGTTGCCTGTTTTAGCAAGAAAAATCAATAGGACCGGAACGGTTCCATTCACTCTACCGGGTTGAAAGTCGGATGCCATATCGATAGTCTTAAAAAAGCCACCTGTTGTAAGAGTTCTGAGTGAACCCTGGAGGCTATTTAAATAAGCATTTAATACATTTGGTTGTAACTTGTTCAAATTTGGAAGTTGTCCCACAGGTTCAAGACCAATCAACACAAAATTATCGAAGGAAGGGAAAAATGTGTTTGCAAAAAGAAAATCGGGACCACCAAAAGGGTAGAACAGGGTTTTACAATCCGCAGATATATCTTTTAACTCGGTTGCAGCCCATTCCCTTACAGGGGCAAGTCTCTTTGTTTCAAGACCGTCCCATCTTCCCGAAAATCCGGATGAGTAAGATTTCCAGGCATTGGTCTTAAATAGTGGTGCAATTTCGCTTGTTGAGTCAACCGTCATCCCGGCGAAGAATTTTGAGATGTCGTCATAAGTGCTTTTATATTTTGAAGCGTCATAAGCCTCACCCGTTCCATTTGCTGCACTAATTTGAGCGATTGAGTCTTTTTTAACAGAATCAGTGATAACAGGCGACTTGTCATCGGCATTGGCATTTTTGTTGCAAGCTGCAAAAGTAAATGATGCCGCTAAAATTGTAAGGAAAAATAAGACCGACAGGGATCTTGGAATTTGTTTCATTTGCTTTCCGATTAATTTAGAATTCGTGTGGCTCTTAAAAAGCGTTTTTTGTAATACTGATTATCGAGGAGTGTTATTACCACTCCGGTTTTTCTTCCTTCAGCGTGGATAAATCTGATATTTCCGTTAGAATCACGATCATATGCCAAACCAACATGCCCAATCCAGGTTGAGTTTGGGTTACCACCACCAAAGAAGATCAAATCACCCGGTTCTATTTTTGAATAAGGAATATCCGGGCCCAGAATACACTGGTCGGCAGGCATCCTGGGAATAGGTTTGCCAATTTTATTAAAAAGGAAATACATAAAACCTGAACAGTCGAAACCCCGTTCCGTAGTACCTCCCCAAACATACGGGTACCCTAAATATTTTTTTGCCTGCGACAACAAATTATTTACGGCAGCCTGATTGGAAAAATTATCAGGAACTTTAAATTCATCGTTTATAACTATTCCTTCCGGAAGTTTATAAACATTTTCGAAGTATTCCCTGTGAAGAGTAATGAAATTATGACCCGGTGGTGCTGAATTGAGAGAACTCATTATGGATAGAATATATATGAGATATGGTGCCATATCCCTCCATTATTGGTAGAAAAAATTCCGGTTGTAATCTTCATGGGAAAATACAACCGGATTAAAAATAAATTATGGAAGAAGTATCGCTGACGCGAGAACTGTTGTCCAAAGTCCGTTTTTGTGACCTTCGGCGGATTGAGTAACATTAAAAGAGCGAACTATCTTGCCTGACATTTTGTAGATGTTTTCTCTTTCACTCCAATCAACTTCAGGATTAAAATCGATACCAAGTGTAGTTGCCAACATGGTAGCTGCAAGGTCTTCTGCGTATTCACCACAAACTTTTTCAGTTTCACCGTAAGGATGATGTTCCGAAAGGTATCCGTAGAGATTTTTATCTGCGGGGATGGCTACACCAATAGATGATGCTATGAGACGATTTGGTTCATTGGTCTGGTTACGGGCCATAACACAAAAAGTGACCTGCCCCGGTTTAAGATATTTAAGACCCTCTTCTTTTGAAATTCTCTTGCAATCAGGTGGAAAAATACTGCTGACAGTTACAAGGTTACACATTTCGATTCCTGCACCTCTAAGTGCAAGTTCAAATGATGCAAGGTAATCTTTATGCCTGCCAACTCCTTTTGTAAAAAATATCCGAGAAGGTACGAACACCTTTTTCTCCTTCCTGTTTTTCGTCTAAAACAAAAATGAACTAATAATTGTTTCTTTTTCTATCCCGTTCCAAATCCCTCTTGGCAATTGTTTCCCTTTTGTCATAGAGTTTCTTTCCTTTTGCCAAAGCTATTTCAACTTTTACTTTGCCATTTTTGAAATAAAGTGACAGTGGCACAATAGTGTAACCTTTTTCCTTTACTCTCTGGTTGAGTTTTTTTATCTCAATGCCATTAAGAAGAAGTTTTCTGTCGCGGAATGGATCGTGGTTATTTATGTTTCCTTGAGTATATTCAGAGATGTGAACACTCTTCAACCAGGCTTCACCGCTAACGATTTCCACAAATCCATCGGTAAGATTACACTTTCCGGCGCGAAGTGATTTCACTTCCGTACCGTGGAGCACAATTCCTGCCTCAAATGACTGTATAATCTCGTATTCGAAGTGAGCTTTTCTGTTTCTCACTATGATTTTGATGTTTGCCTGTTCCAAATGCTTAATCTTGAATATTTAAACCTTAAATATATGCAATTTTCATTAGATAGTTACCCAACGCAAATGTGTCATTTTTTTTACTATTGCAAGAAATAAATTAATTTTGTTCACCAAACAAAATGATAAGGCATCATCATCATTACACCTGTTGTTTTGGAGATTTTTTCAATCTCTTTTACATAAGTGCTTAATCTTTCAGTTGTCGATGAACTGCCAAAATTAAAACTCAATTTCGATTCAAGATTTTTCATTAATCTTTCAAAAAATGTTTCTGAAGTTGTGCTGTAAGAAACCGAATATTCTTTCAGTTTTGCTTTTGAAGCTGCTATTTTGATGGCATCATACAGCCCTCCGAGTGAATCCACAAGTTTGTTCTCTTTTGCCGCAGGAGCAAACCAGATTCTCCCCTGTCCTATCTCATTGACTTCATCCCTTGTCAACTTTCTACCGCGGGAGACGCACCCCAGAAATGCTTCGTAAGTGGTATCAACACTCATTTGCATAACTCCAAGTTCATAATTCGTCATGGGTCTTACACCGGAGAAGAAGTCAGCGTAAAGATTTGTTTTTACAGTGTCAAAGGATATTCCAATTTTATCCCTGAACAATTTCTGTGTATTCATAACCAATCCAAAAACACCTATTGAACCTGTTAAGGTATTTTTGGAAGCAACAATAACATCCCCGGGAGCTGCAATGTAATAACCACCTGAAGCGGCATAATTTCCCATCGAGATTATTAGTGGCTTCTTCGATTTCAATTTCATCAGTTCACGATACATGATATCACTTGCAAGGGCACTTCCACCCGGTGAGTTTACACGCAGCACAACAGCCTTCACCGATTCATCTTGAGCAGCATCTCTGACAGCTTTAACAAAAGGGTCGGCACCAATATTTTCCTCACCCCCTTTTCCCATTACAATATCTCCCTCAGCGTAGATGATTTTTACATAATCACTGTTTTTATACTCAAAGTGACCTGCACCTGTTTTTAGATATTTTGAAAGGGAAATAAAATTCAGGTCATCTTTTAACCCAAAACCTGATTTAAGTACTGAATCAAGTTTATCCCGATATACCAAACCATCAACCACCCCCCTGCCAAAAGCAGCAGATGGATCAAACACTGCAAGAGAATCAGCAATTGAGTTCAGATTTGAAACATCCAATCCCGTTTTCTTCGAGATTTTTTCCAAAACTGAACCCCACAATCCTGTGAGATATTCTCTCAACTGGGTTTTGTTCTCAATACTCATCTCGTTTGCGATAAATGGCTCAACTGCACTTTTATACTTACCAGCTCTGATAACCTGCGCCTCAACTCCAATCGAATTAAGCATCGTCTTAAACATCGGAACTTCAGCACCCAATCCCTTAAAGAGTATGCCACCTCTCGGGTTAAGATATATTTTGTCGGCTACCGATGCCATATAAAGACCCCTTAGCCCAAGAAAATCGGAATAGGCGATTACCTTTTTTCCACTTTTCTTAAAATTATCCAGCGCATTCCATATCTCATCAAGATTTGCAAGGTCACCGTTGGCATCACCTAACTCAAGGTAGATTGCTTTGATGTTATCGTCTTCCTTTGCAGCAGTAATGGCATTCACATAATCCTGAAGGCTTATTTTTTTACCTATTTCATCAGCAAAAATCTGAGCAAAGATATCATCTTCAGCTTGTGGTGAATCCACAATTTGTTCCGTCATCGTAATCTTCAAAACTGATCCCGGAGAGACAACAGCAGTTTCAGTGCTCGCTATTAGTCCAATAAAAAGCATCAACACCCCAAATGAGATAAGCGATAATGCAAAACTCGCTATCATAAAACCAAGCATCGAGGCAAACATCATCATGAAAAAATCTTTAACTCCCCTTTTTTTCGGGGTATAATATGGAGGATATGGATTTTGATCAATCATTTTAGGTCTCAGATTTTATTATTTAATTGTAATTCACTAATATATCAAATAGAAATTTGATTTTTTGCACACAGGCTAAATTTTGTTACAACTTCCTGTAGTCATTTCGTTTGTAATTCTTCTTTTGCTTCCATTAAGTTCTGCTTTTTCGCAAAGCTCACGATTTATTGGTCTTCCCATTATCTATAATTATTCCCCAGGAGTCTATGGATTTCACTCTCAAAATTGGGGTGCTGTTCAAGACAGTCGCGGGCTTATCTATTTTGCCAACTCAGACGGTATCCTTGAGTACGACGGGGTTAAGTGGCGTCTTATCCGACTGCCAAACGGAGAGACCTGCAGAGCCCTCCACCTTGCCCCTGATGGAAGAGTATATGTAGCCGGATTTAATCAAATTGGATACATATCATATTCCCCATCAGGAAATGCGGAATACACTTCCCTAAAATCGAGAATGAAAAGTACGCAAACAGATTTTCTTGATGTATGGAGTATAGCATCTTCTAACGGTAAAGTTTACTTCTCAACTTATGCTGAAATATTTATTTGGGATGGTAAAATAATCAAAACTTTTAATTCTCAAAGATCGATCAGCAGTCTTACAAATGCAGATGGAAAACTGATTGTCGCTTTCGACAATGGAAATCCGGAAATATTTGACGGGACCAGTCTTACTCCTTTCATTTCCAACAACCTCCTTGAGACTGCGGGCAGAACCATTTTGTGCCCAATGGAAAATGGTCGTTTATTTCTCTTTACCAAAAGAGGAGCAATGTTTGAAATAATAGATGGAAAAGCTACCCAGATCACTCCTGATTTACCGAACCTGAAAAACAGAGGAAGTATTTATGATGCCAAACAGTTGTCAAATGGACTGATTGCACTCGCCACAGTCTCCTCGGGGGTAATTATTATCGATGAAGAAGGAAGTATAATCCAGATTCTGAATGAAGAGACAGGGCTTGGAAATAATGTTGTCTATTCAATTTATGAAGATCGGCAAAAAAATCTCTGGATTACACTCGAAGAGGGGTTGGCTCGAATAAATATTAACTCTCCTATTTCGATCTTCGATAAAAGGTTTAAATTGCTTGGGGCACTCGCTGATGTTTCTTTTTTTAATAATCAACTCTTTGTCTCTTCAACCTTTGGGGTTTTCAGCATCGATCTCTCGAGTAAAATCCCGGACTTTACATTCAAAGCACATGATATAAAACTTGATGAATCGTGGAATTTCTTCCACCATCTTAACAAATTATATATTACATCTTCCACAGGTCTGTACCGTGTAGAAGGCAGCGGAGAAACCCGACTATCTGATGACTACTGTTTTATGGCACTTTCACCCGGCGATTCATCCGACATTATCCTGCTCGCATCTGATAACGGACTTACTGTATTACGAATCGACACAACGGGAAACAAGGTGCTCCGGTCGATGGAAGTAAAAGGAATTTCGGGTGAAGTAAGGCATATTACAGAATTGGCAAAAGGAGATTTTTGGCTCGAAATCTCTCCCCACACACTCGTCAGAGTTAAATTTACCGATGGATATTTTAACCAACCGGAGATTATCTGGTATAAGTATGAATCAGGAAAAATTGGTAATGCAATTGCAACAATAAATCCACAAGGTGTTCCAATTATTGTTACCACCGCCGGACTTCTAAAATTTAATCCCCAGAATAATAAATTTACCCGTTTGAAATCAAACATAGCCATAAGGGCAAGAGAACCTATAAATGCACCGATGGTTTGCAATTTTTCTTCCGATACGGTTATAGTTTTCATGGACGGCAGTCTTTTTTCGATAAGAATTCTCCCCGAAAAAGACAGTTGCCAAGCAACAAGGATTGGAAGGATTAAGGCATACAATGTTTATAAAATCTACGCAAATAGAAAGTTGGATGAAAATACCATTTGGCTTGCAACAAGCACAGGCCTGTTAAAATATGACTTATCTAAAAGAGAAGTGCAATCTGAAACAAAAACAGAGGTAAGAAGTGTAATTGTTGGCGATTCAGTCTGGTTCAACGGTGTCTCCACAGGAAAGGAACTTCTTAAACTCTCACCGGGAAGCTCAATCACTATTAATTTTGCAGTCCTTAGTTTTGAGGACGAATCAAGTGTGCTTTATCAGACTTTTATGGAAGGTATCGACACATCATGGCAACTTTCAACGAGAAACCCGTTCAGAGAGTTTTCAAGTCTTTCTCCCGGAAAATACAGATTCAGAGTCCGGAGTATTCTACCATCAGGATTTACCACTCAAGATGAAATTTTTCACTTTAAAGTTAAGAATTACTGGTATGCAAATAATTATGCTTATGCACTCTATATTTTAATTTTACTCGCGGTTGTTACAACAATTATCAAGACCCGAACGAGTCTGCTTGTTATGGAAAGGGACAGCCTCGAGAAACTTGTAGATGAAAGAACGGGGAAACTCCGCTCGCTGAACAACGAGTTAAGTTCAAAGAATCAACAACTCCTCACTACAAATTTGCAGCTTGAACAACTTGACCGGGAGAAAAGTGAATATTTGGGGATTGTGGCGCATGACTTAAAAAATCCCCTCTCGGGTGTGCTCGGTTTTGCTGAAATTATCTCCGAAGAAGGAGATGAACTCAGTAAAAAGGAGATAGCCAAATATGCAGAAAATATCAAAATTTCTTCAACTTCGATGCTCGATATCATCAATAAACTTCTCGATATCGACAGGATGGAACAGGGAAAACTTGATATCGTATTACAAGATTTTGATCTCATCAATCTTATTGAGGAAACTATTGAAAGCAACCTTCCTCACTCGAAACGGAAAGGTATAACTATTCAATTTGATATCCCTGATGAAACTGTTTATATAAATTCCGACAGGAATCTTGTCTATCAAATCATCGATAATTTGATATCAAATGCCATCAAATATTCATTTAGTAACACCAAAGTAATCGTGAGATACAGTTTGGACAATGATACGATCTCGATTGAAGTTATAGATCATGGAGTGGGAATTCCGTCTGATGAGATCAAATATTTATTCAGAAAATTTACTAAATTAAGCAGCAGACCAACCGCCGGTGAGCCCTCAACCGGACTTGGGCTCTCAATCGTCAATCTCCTTGTTAACTTGTTGGGTGGCAAAATCAGTTGCTCTTCAAAACCGGGAGCAGGTTCAATCTTTAAAGTTACCCTCCCTAAAAGAAATGGATATTTAATATGACAACAGAACTTTGGGCAAGGCTTCAGTTTGCCTTCACTATCTCCTTCCATTATATCTACCCCCCTCTCTCCATCGGGCTTGGCATCATCCTCGTTATTATGGAGGGGATGTATCTAAAAACCGGCAATAAAATGTATGAGATAATGACAAAATTTTGGGTGAAGATATTTGCTCTAACTTTTGCGATGGGGGTTGCCACCGGAATCGTGATGGAGTTTGAATTTGGCACCAACTGGGCAACCTATTCCCGCTTTGTTGGCGACATTTTTGGCAGTGCCCTTGCAGCAGAAGGTATTTTCGCTTTTTTCCTCGAATCAGGTTTCCTTGCAATTTTGCTCTTTGGCTGGAACAGAGTTGGTAAAAAAACTCATTTTTTTGCCACATGTATGGTATCTCTTGGTTCGATGATGAGCGCTGTCTGGATTGTTGTTGCAAATTCATGGCAGCAGACTCCCGCAGGCTACAGACTCGTAAACAACGGTGGAATTGTAAGAGCCGAAATAACCGATTTTTGGGGGATGGTGTTCAACCCCTCAAGTGTTGACCGTTTAAGTCATACACTCGGAGGAGCATTCCTTGCAGGGGCTTTTCTTGTGATCTCGGTGAGTGCCTATTACCTGATTAAAAAAAGACATGAAGATATAGCCAAAGCCGGATTAAAGATTGCTCTTCTTGTTGCCCTGTGTGCCTCTCTCTTCCAACTCTTTACCGGGCATTCAAGTGCCACGGGTGTTGCTCAAAACCAACCTGCAAAACTTGCTGCAATGGAAGCTCACTACGACTCGCTGAAACCCGGTGATCTTTACTTGTTTGGCTGGGTAAACGAAAAAGATAAAAAAGTGTATGGAATTGCTCTTCCGGGGATGTTAAGCTTTTTGATACATGGTGATCCATCAGTACCAATAAGGGGATTGGACAGTTTCCCAAAAGACGAAATTCCCCCCGTTAATATCACTTTTCAAACATATCATCTTATGGTGGCAATCGGTTTTTCACTAATCGGGCTCACTCTCATATCACTCTTCCTGTGGTGGCGGGGCATACTTTTTACTTCCATCTTGTGGCTAAAAATTCTTGTTGTTTCTGTACTTCTTCCCCAAATTGGCAATCAGATCGGGTGGTACACTGCCGAGATTGGACGACAACCATGGATCGTTTATGGCCTTCTTAAAACATCTGATGGACTTTCAAAAACGGTGACTTCCGAGCATATTATTTTTTCACTTATTCTTTTCACGCTCATTTATGCCGGGCTTTTTGTTGTATTCCTTTACCTCCTCGATAAGAAAATAAAACATGGTCCTGAAGCCAAAACCAAGGATCTCGATTTTTCTGAAAACTTAAGAATGACGGAGTTGTGATGGAATTTTCATTTGACATAAATACAATTTGGTTCATCCTGATTGGTGTATTGCTCGCTGGATACGGAGTTCTCGACGGCTTCGATCTTGGTGTCGGGTCACTTCATCTTCTCACCAAATCAGACCTCGACAGAAGGATTCTGCTCAATTCAATAGGCCCCGTCTGGGATGGGAATGAGGTTTGGCTTGTAACAGGTGGAGGTGCCCTTTTTGCCGCGTTTCCCGATGTTTATGCCACCGCCTTCTCCGGGTTTTATATCCCTTTTATGCTCCTTCTGTTTATGTTAATTTTTAGGGCTATTTCCATCGAAGTGAGAAGCAAGGACGAAAGTAAAAAATGGAGGGGATTTTGGGACAAGGCTTTTTCCATTGCAAGCATTGCCATCGCAATATTAATCGGTGTGACTATTGGAAATATCATCCAGGGAGTGCCGATTGGAAAGGATAAGGAACTGTATATATCGATTTTTGAAATGTTAAACCCTTATGCTCTTCTTGTTGGTATTACCACACTCGCTGCTTTTATGATGCATGGCTCAATTTATCTTGCAATGAAAACTGATGGTGAACTTCAAAAACAGGTTAGAGGCTGGATCAACAACTCTACAATCTTTTTTGTTATTTGTTATGCAACAGCAACCATGGCAACTCTTATTTATATACCCCACATGGTTGAACCTTTCAGGGCTCATCCGGGTTTCTTCCTTCTGGCGTTCCTGAACATGCTGGCAATCGCCAATATCCCAAGAGAGGTTCAGAGAGGTAAAGATTTCCTGGCTTTTCTTTCATCTTCTGCGGCAATCCTGAGCCTTATGGCATTATTTGCGGTGGGTTTGTTCCCCAATTTCCTCGTATCTTCCACATCTCCTGAATACAATTTAACGATTTACAATGCCGCATCGTCTGAAACAACTTTAGAGATTATGCTGGCTATGGCAGGATTCGGAATTCCCTTCGTAATTGCTTATACAATAAGTATTTACTGGGTTTTCAGAGGTAAAGTAAAGATGGACCACATGAGTTATTAAAGGAACTTTAATGAGAGTATATTTTATTGATGGAAACAATTTAATAGGGAAAATTCCATCTCTTCAAAAAAAACTAAAAAGTGATAAAATATTTGTCAGGGAACAACTTGTGGTGCAAATCGATCGGGCATTTGGTAATTCCCATAACAAAATTACCCTCTTTTTTGACGGTTTTATAAATGGAGTGATCAACAGCAGCAAAGCAAAGATAGTGTACTCCGACTCAAGACCTGCAGACCTTGTTATTAAGGATGAAATTGACAGATCAAAAAACCCCAGAAACATTATTGTAGTATCGTCTGATCATGAAGTGATCAATTACGGAAAAAAAAGTAGTTGCGAAACCATGACCTCAGAGGATTTTATCACCCGTTTTTTTGGGAAAAACAACGAAAAAGAAGAACTCGAGAAAATAAAAGACCTCGAAAAACAAAATGATGAATTTAAAAAACTTTTTGGAATTTAGTAATTATGAAGTATTGTCCCCTGATAATGTTCTTTGCCCTCTCTGCCATGCTATTTGCCCAGGAACATCGTTCGATCCATCAAGCAGATCTCGAATTTTATAACAATTTACCTTACGACAAAGGAATAACAGAGCCGGAAGAGATCATTCCACTGCAATTTGACAAGTCTGCAGGTAACGGAAAAGTAGTTTTTGGCTTTCTCCCATACTGGGAATATCCGGGGGCACTTACCTGGCTTAGATATGACATTGTAACGCATATTTCTGCTTTCGACTTCCAGATCGACTCTCTCGGCAATGTCACCAATCCATCAGGGTGGCCATGGACATCCATGATTAATTCTGCTCATCAAAATGGTGTAAAAGTGATTATGACTGCAGTTAATTTTGATGCATCACAAATCCACTGGTTGATAACAAATGCAACCGCCAAACAAAACTTCTTTGCCAAAGTTAAGGCAACCCTCAACCAGTATTCTCTTGATGGAGTGAATATCGATTTTGAAGGGCTAAATACCGCCGACCGTGGTTCCGTGATTAATGGTTTCATGACAGAACTAACCAACTATATTCATACCGAACTGCCGGGAAAAGAGGTCTCTTTTGCGGGTCCCGCAGTTAACTGGAGTGGATGGAACCTTCAGGGGCTTGCTGCTTCATGCGATTATATATTCATAATGGGTTACGATTTTAATGGTTCCTGGAGTACCACCACAGGACCATCAGCTCCGCTTACAGGGGGAGGATATAATATAACCAACACAGTGAATACCCAGTATTCGGGTTGTCCCCCGGAAAAGTTGATCCTTGGTGTTCCTTATTATGGTTGTGAGTGGGTTGCCAACACCAACCAACCAGGTGCTACAATCAGTTCTTACATCGGGCACCCGAGGTTTTATACCGCAATGGCTCAATCTCAGAACTATACTTTAAATTGGCATAATGCATCGCAGACAGTTTATTATACATTCCCAAATAACAATAAATTTAATCAAGTGTGGTTCGACGATGACAGCAGCACTGCCCTTAAATTTAATCTGGCAAAACAGAAAAATCTTCGCGGAGTAGGGATGTGGGCTTTGGGCTACGACAGGGACAGAACCGAACTTTGGACAGAATTAACCAAATATCTCACTCCATCATCAGTAGAAAATGAGGAACCACTACCGCAGGAATATCATATTTCTGCCTATCCAAATCCATTTTCAGCAAGTTCAAGTTCAGGGAATTCCTCAACTAATGTGGTTTTTACTGTGCCTGAGGCAGGAAATTCAACTCTTACACTTTATGATCTGTTGGGGCGGGTGATTTATGAAAAAGACCTTGGTTTCCTTACTCCCGGTAAATACACTGAATCGGTAATTTTCGGAAATATTCTCTCTTCCGGCACATATATTGTTAGAATTACCACAACCTCGGGAGTAAAATTAAATTCGATGACTGTGAAACTTCAGATATTAAAGTAGTTGGAGGGGAACTAACAGGAAGAATATTTATTTGGAATATTCTTCCTGTTACTAAATCTTAATCAGCACGAAGAATCTCGTCATATTTTGCAAGTCTTGGGGGATCGACCGTTTTTAATGTTTTGAAAATCGATTTTTCAGGATAATCTTTTAAGTATTCGATAATCTCACCACTTTTTGCATCAAAGAAAACCTTCAAATAAACACTTCTGAAATCGATTTTTGATTTCATCTGATCAAGAGCTTTTATCATCTTAACGATCAGCTCCTGCCCTTTAGCTTTATTTTTTGCATAGATGTCGATCCCACGGTGATATTCAGTGGTTGCATCCCTGAATGCACCATATTTGTTGTCAAGAATATTCTGAACAAAATCTGATTTATTATAACTTGATCCTGCTTCCCAGCCAGTGGCTCTTCTTCCATTTGCGAGATTTACGATATCAAAAGCTTTCTGAAAAAATGGTGTACCTGCTCCCTTTTCCCACGAATCATTCTCAAAACCGATTACCATATATGCATAATAGTCGAGAAATGAAGTGAGCCCGTTAAAATAATTGGGGTCAAAAAAGATAGTCTGATTCTTTTCATATACAAATGCCCAGTTCCCATCGTTAACCACCATCATTGGTGAAAACTTCTGGCTTTGGTAAACCCGGCGCATACTCGTTACAACCACTTGAGCAGTATAATTGGATTCATCACTTACAGTATTAAAAAATATGTTAAAACTGCATTTTATCTTCTCATATTCCCATGGTGATCCACTGAATTTTGTTGTATTAAGATAAGTCTGAACCATAGGACCAAAATCTGCAAGGATTTCACGGTACCTGATCGATAACTTCTCCGAATTCACGATTACAGTAGCATCAAGCTCCTGACTAAAAACAATGTTTGTGGTTAGAAAAAATAAAAATATCAGCTTCTTCATTATTTGTCCAATTTTTTAGAAATCACAACTGCAAGTTATGAATAACTGTTTTACGGACAAACTGCAATTATGGTTCCATAGGAAGAGTACTTGAGAAACTTGAGTACTTGAGTACCTAAGAACTTGAGAACTGAGTGTTTGTATAACATTCAGTCGTAAAAGTGCCAGGAGCGACAATCGTCCTCGCTTGTATCAGAGAGATTTTGGGAGTGTTTTATCTGTATTCAGGTGGATAAACAACATACTTTTCACCTGATTCCTGGTCTTCATAACCAAGGTTTACCTCGTGGAACTCCTGTCCGCCGATTCTGAAGAGTTGCTCTTTCACCCTTCTCCGGGAGATGAGAGCATATTCGAGGCATTCTTTCAGTTCATCCTTCGTAAATTCGCCATTCGGGTAGATCAGTTTTATAAGTCCGCTGACGGTTTTCCTTACGGCAATTATATCCCTCTGATTTAGATCATGTCCATAATGAAAATGCTTCCCGACAGCATCGGAAAATGTTTTTTTTCTCATCTCCTTGAACCATTCGGCGAGGTAGTCGCTTATGAAGCCGTATTTTGAAGTGAAGAACTGTGGTCTCATTTTTGGGATTTCCCATCCCGGAATATAACAATTGAACCTGTCGATGAATGCCGAATCGATCATCTCTGCGGGAAACGGCACCAAAAGATGCTTCGTTTTTGCCAGTTCATTCACATCACCATCGATGTTACCGAGAAAAACGAGTGATGCGGTTGCGTTCACATGTTCCTTCCCCCTTGCAAAAGCACCATTAGCCATGTAACCTTTCATTATCTGGATGGTGTCTTTGTCTTTCAGGTCGATCCCACCCACTTCATCAAACGCAACAAGGTCCCACATCCCCACAAGTCCGATCTGTCTCGTCGTTAAATTGTAAAAAAGGTTTGGGACGGTTGTTTTACCCCCTGAAAGAAGTATCGCATTGGGTGAAATTTCGTCATAAATATACGATTTCCCCGTTCCTCTCGGACCCAGCTCGAGCATGTTGAAGTTGTTCTCGACAAACGGTATCATTCTTGCGATAAAATGCCAGCGGACGCTTTCACTTAGCGTGTCGGGTTCGTATCCAACACTTCGCAGAAGTGCAGCCATCCACTCATCCTTGGTGAAGTCTTTTCTTTTTTCCGGAATCTCATCGGGATCGGCACCCGGCATCTGAATCGGCTTCAGGTCGGAGATTATAAAGGGGGAAACATTCGATTCAGGATCGAAGAAATATTTCAGCGTGATGATACACCAGATTCCACCCGCGAGCAACCGTTCATATTTCTTTACATAATCCGCCGGCACCTCCACCATTTTCAGTCCGAGATTAGAGAGAATCGCCTCGTAAAGGTCTTTTTTCTCATTAAGCTTCACCGTCACCCTGTCGATAACCTTGAAACTTCCTCTCTCCCTGATACGCGATTTAATCCTTTCGGCTTCGTCGGGTCTTACATAATTCTGCTCCAATATCTGTTTCACCCTCTCGACGCCATCCTTAATCGTGAGGTCATCATCGGAAGCACAGTACTGAGCCAAAAGATACTCCAGCACAAAAACGGGAACATTTATCCCCGCACGCAGGTTTTTTGTAAGGTCTTTTCTTACCACTTTCCCGGGGAAAGCATCAAAAATTTTTTTGTCAAGTCCTTCAAGCATTCTGTTTTTCCTTAAACTGAAAACATTGGTAATTCGTAGGAGTTCTTCTCTTAATGTTATTTGTCGACATTAATCATTACATTTTTTACTTAATCATTACATAATCATTACATTTTGGTCATAATCATTACATTTTAAAGCAAATTCATAAATCATTTTAGTGAGAATTTAATTAATCGCTAAAGAAGAGAATATGAAATATTTCGTCCTTTCCCGGAGGCGACGAGAATTTTGTTATCAACCAGTGAACCTAATTCCCGGAAAGCTGTGACATTTGAAACTTTGAAAATTTCGCGAAATTCTTTGTTTGAGATAGAAGAATTTGTTTTTAAGTATTCAATAGTTTTGATTTGTCTATCATTTAATCCAAGTAGTTGAAGTGAAGATGGTGAATATCTATCCACATAAAGAGTAACACGAATTCCTCCTGAATTAATCTCGAAATGTGGTTTAGGCAGTCCGGCTTCTGCAAAATCCTGTATCACCTTGAGTGTACCTCGTCCCCAGGATTCGATAAAACCTGCTTTAAAGAAAACATCAGCAATAATTGGATTTTGAGGTCTTGAGACATGAGACCTTTCCAAATCCTCAATACTCATTCCGGTTGGAAGAAGGCCCGGATTCCATATTTCTAATCTATCACTAAATACCTTTATCTGTACGGGTGCAGTAACAAATTCCCTGTGAACAATCGCATTCAATAATATCTCGCGAATGGATGTAACAGGGATTACTGTTTTTTCTGATCTTAAAAGTCCATCGAACTTTACTTCGTACACCAGATACTTAGTTTCCAATAATTCGAGGATACGCCCGGGCATGGAGAGGATATCCCCTTCCACAACATCCTGAAATAAAAGATCGGTCTCATCCCGTCCGAATCGACCGATTTTCGCAAAAGCATTGACAAACCAAGACCTGGGGTCCTTGCCAAAAAGCAAAATTGCAGCCCTATTTAACCCTTTTGACTCAATCAGTCTCAAATTAACAAGAAAGTCCTCCAGACTTGTGTTTACTAACGCTTCGGATAATCTTCCATTTGATCCTGCGATTTTGAAAAAACTCTCGACGGCAGACTGATCAATATCGCCTAAACTAAATCTCTCCTCAACCACTCCATCCCATGTCTTTCCTGATTTTTTTTGTAAGAAATCAGTCAGTGCCGGTCCGGTTAGTTCCATGTTTGTATTACCACTCCTCTTATAATATCTTCCACGAAGGGAGATTGGAACCGTAAAGGGGGGAACTTTTATTTCGATATAATACAGGTCAAGACTATTAACAAGGTCGACATCCACAACAATCCCCATGCTTTCTCTGATCTTATTGGGTAAAGTTTCCATTAACCTTAAATGCTCCGAAACACCGACAATCTCACCATTATCATTTTTTCCGACCAACATGGTACCACCCTTTGCATTCGCAAATCCACAAATCCATTTCAGATAATCATCGTGCCAAGATGATTTATATTCCAAATCATGGGTTTCCATACAATTCCTTTCGAATTAGTGAACCTTCAAGCATTCTTTTTTTCCTTAAAAATCATCAAAATCGTTTGCGATTGGAATATTCAGGAAGAGCTCCACTCTTACAACAATGGGGTCTTCCGAGGGTTTCGCATTTTTGTCCCTAACAACGAGCGAGACCTGTTTATTATTATATCTTGAAATGTCGCCTCTCATTACAAATTTCACCACCTTAAGGAGCTGCCGTGCATCACTCCCCTGAAGGTTGAAAAGAAGTGTCTGCTCATCGGAAAGGGGTGTGCCATCAGGGGCGTAAATTCCTGCTGTCACTTCCCTCTCCAAAACCTTGTCACTTACCGGTTTGTTTTGTATCATCTCAAATACGGGATTGTTGGTGGTAACCGTGTTGCTTCCCTTTGATATGATCGCAATCCCCACGGGTTCCGTATCGGTAGTCCGCTTTTTGTTAAACTTAATGACCGGAATCGCCACTTCCTGCAGTGAGAGTCCGCCATGAACGAATCTGCTCCCCGAACCCGCAAGCCTGAAATTGGCACGCCCTGCAGGGAAAAGGAACTCGCTGTCGGATACAATCCCCGCCTGCTCCGCTGTCATTTTAATCACTTTTTCGTCAGTTCTAAAACCGGATCCAAAAGCCACACGCCTTTTTACAGTTTCCGCTTTTCCGTAGGCTCCGGCATCGATAAACTCATTGTCGGGCAGCTTTGATTCCTGATAATGGAATCCATGGTCGGCGGTTATAAACACATTTGTGCCGTTAAAGGCTGCAATCTTTCTCAGAAGGTTCTCAATGTCGTTGAAGGCATCCTCCACCGCTTTGAAAGTATCATCCTGCGAAGTGGTGTCATCGCCCGTGGCATCTATTTTGTTATGGTAAATGTAAATTACCTCGAGAGCCTTCACGGCTTCCCGTCCCTCATCGTTGCCCATTTTTACAAACTCCGAGGCAGCAAACACCCTCGACCGTGGATTTCTCTCTTTCAATCTGGCTTCCCTGTACCCCGCCGAAGCAGGCTTTCCGTCTATGGCAACGGAATCACCACCCGGAACGATCTCTAATTTTTCATGGGGAAGAAGTGCCGCCATCCCGAGTTGTGTGTAACTCGGCACCATCCCTGCCATCATTTCAATTTTTGCATCATACCTGTCATTCTTCAGGAGGCGGGAGGTCAGTTCCACGGCAGCCTCATATCTCAAGGCATCAGAAATGATGACAAATATCCTTTTATCGTTCCCCTGATACGGCTGAATGTAGCTCTGATAAAACCTGTTTTGCATTATCACGGAAGAAAAAGACCACCTTGCCTGCATTTCCAAAGCCTTTTTCCACGCCACTTCAAGAGGGAAAAGGAACTGATTCAACCAGACTTGCTCAACCATCTCAGCCACACCCTTAAGCACGCTTTCATGCCTCTGCCCCTTTATCGAGGTATAAAATTTCCTGTAACAGGTGTCAATTCCGGCACCGCTCACCTGATAATATTTGAATCCCTCCTCTGCCGTCCTGAACCCCAGGGGATAAAGTTTCACACTCTCGGTCAGAAGTGCAGCCTGATAGAGAGCTTCATAAAGATGCCTGTACTCTTCAAAATAGAAACAATAAAGCCTCTTGCCGATTATCTCTTTTATCCGGGATGAAGCAATGCTTCTGTTTTCAACCCCCCTCGCAAGCCCTCTGACAATCTCCTGTTCCACACACTCGGGAACTTTGCAGTCGATAAATTTCTCATATCCATGAATCGTCAGTTTCTCCTGTGCACGACTCCCATCCTGATACATTACCGCAAAATGATTGAAGCTCTCCGAAAACCTTGAATTGTTCATCCAACTCTTGAAAAACGATTCCGCAGCAGGTGTCCACTCCTCCTTCTGACTGTTCCACACTTTTGTATTTTCACGAGGGATGTGTCGCTCAAACTCGCTTTTGAAAAGGAAAAGGGGCAGTTCAACAACAGTTTCAAGCTTCCCCTGAAATCCAAACTTCGAGACAAGCCAGTCCCTAATGAACCCGTCAAGCTTAAATTTCTGAAGCTGTGTAAGCTTGTCACCTCCCAGTCTTGCATCATTGATGAGAGCTAACAGGATATCATCCATTACGGGTTGCTCACCAATCGTAACGGCAGTCATAATAAGAGAGAAATAAGCCTCCGTCAGCCGCTGTTCCCCGTTGAGAAGTGAAACAAGCTTCTTTTTCCGGGCATCACTGTTGAAAAAGGGAAGCCTCTCCTCCACGAAACCTCTGAGAGTTGCCGGGAACTCAAGCTCCTGGAGAAGAAGTGCAACCTTTTCGGCACTGAACTCATGCCCCGTCATCGCAAGGTCAAGCAACCAGTTCTCATCAGGTTCAGGTTTTGGTTTGTTCGAGTATATAAGAAACTTTTTGCCCTTTTCGCTGTAGATCCGTGTCTTTATTCCAAACTCGTTGTTCTCAACGGTAATCAACTCCACTTCATCCGGAAGCCAATCAGAGGAAGTATCAGCAAATTCACCGCCTGAATCGTACCAGACGACAATCCGCTTCTTTTCAAATATTTTTGTCAGTTGTTGTTTTAGGTTCATAGGAGGTGAGGCATAGAAGTTTATAATTGTTGTCCCGGGAATTGATTATCTCGTGATTATGGATCGATAAAATGTATTAAATCATGGATTGCAGATTCAAATATGTCATTAATTAAAGAAATGTCACGATCCATAAATCATATTTATATTGGCTAAAATTCCTGCTTTTCTGTATCTGTTGCTACTTGATACCAGTTCTTTTTTACTTACAAGGTCAACTCTTCTGCCAAATAAAGTCTCAAGTTCTTCTCTCAATTGTTGATATTTGAACAGAGTTATTCTTGCTTCCGGAAGAAATTCAATCAACAGATCAACATCACTCTCAGAATTGAAGTCATCCCGCATTACTGAGCCAAACAGTGAGATTTCTTTGATCATATACTTTTTGCAGATCAGTTCAAATTGTGGTCTGTTATAATCTATCTTGATCTTTGCCATAATAAATTCAATTTTGTTTCTTGTAAATTACTAAAAAGATGGCTGAAAATATAAAAAAGAAACCAATCTCCCGGATTCCTTCACATTATGCTTTTATTTATGATCCATGGTTTGTCACAACTTTGTCAAATTTTAAGTATTTCGGATTTAAATCCCGAATTATTATGATTATTTCGGATTGCATTCCGAGATTATTAGGTTTTTGTAAAACCACAAAGACCACAGAGGAATTTGTTGAGACGAGTCAACTTCGATTAGCGGTCCCGGTTTTTTTATCCTTCCTTTTCGTTCCCCGGTGGTTTTTGTATATCTAACATTGCTAATGTTATTATACAAATTTTATGTTAATTTATTGTTTTTCAATGTGTTACACATCTCTACCCATACGGCACCCCGTCCGGGGCGCAATTTGATTTTGAATTATTCTATCCATACGAGACCTCTTCCGGGGCCTTTATCGTGACCATCTTTTTCCATCGTGATTATCGTGTTCAAAGAATTTTGTCTTTCTTTTCCCATACTTTCAAACTAAATTTTGTTTCGCTCCCGGGAGTATTTTTTAGCAGAGTCTGGCCTGTTTTTAACCTTATCATTGTGACCACATCATGTTTTGTCTGATTGGCCGAAAACCCTTTAATGGAGTAAGAAACTGCACCTGTCAAAACATCTGATAGCTGGCTCAGCCTGATATCATTCTGATACACATGATTAATTTTTATCCATGGTGGCAATTCCGGACCTGTGAAATTCTGCAAAAGTACAGTTTTCAATTTCGTGGTACTCTCTTTTAATTCCGGGTCTTTCAGCGACATATAAATGTGGTATTTATCCACCGGTTTTAGGGATGAACCCAAGAGTTCGTTAAACCATTCAAAAAAGCACTCGTGTTTATGCAGATCAAGCGTCAGGTTCTCCGGTATCGCCCTTCCCGGAACAACAAAAGCATTAAATTGCAGACAATCCTTTCGAAAAAACCAATCCACAATCGATAAAATTACCTTACGATTACTCTCACAAGCATTCGACCATCCCAAAACATTGTTTGGATAATTAATAATTCGTTGTTTAATTTCACCGATCTTATTAGTCATTTCACCGGCGTTGCGATGTGGACACCACAGGGCACCCAAAACGATCACCGGAGCCTTTTGTCTATTCAGGTCGATATAAGTTCGAAAATATATATTGTATTCCATCTATACCCATACGGCACCGCTCACGGGCGCAATTTGTTTTTGAATCATTCAACATTATTGGATTATTGCATTACTGCATTATTGGATTCCTTTTACAACACCGGCAAATTTCGCAATGTTAACCTTTACGCCATCGTCGAGGTCGATTGTTATCGGGTTCATGGCGAAGGGGGTCATGGTGAGGATGAAGTCTTCCACATCTTTTAACTGTTTGCGGAGGCGTTCCTCTTCCCTTACGGGGTTGTTGCCGGTGTAGATGCCGTCCTGAATGTCTTTCATGCGGGAGGCGATTTTGCTTCGGAACTCCTTCAGGTAGTCGTTGAAAATTTTGCTCATCGTCTGGTTGTTGTAGCGGTGCATGTAGATGAGTGCATTGAAGCTGCCGCCGGGGGAGGTGACGAGCCAGTAGACCGGTCGCTTTTTGTACCGCTGCATGTGGTCTTTATGGAATTCCTTCACAAAATATTTACGGATGTCCATACCAAGTGATTCCTCAATGAACCGGATGTTTTGCGTGAAGTGTTGCCTGCCGAAGATGGTTTCAACGAATTTTTTGAACCGTGCAACTATGTCATCGGAGAAGTATTCGTCATCGAGTACGGGGATGATGTTGTCTTCATCGGGGAGGAATGATGGTTCGGGCACACGCTCAATGAAATCGTTCAGGGTCTCGCCCTGGTTGGCAAGGATGAGTCCGGGCTTGTCGGGGGAATATCTGCCAAACATGCAACCGACAGACCAGGAGATGAACTGCCTCACTACCTCGGAGGTCTTGAATTCAAGTCCCCCCTCGGGTGTAATTATCTTCTCGGGCTGGAGTATGGTTACATCCTTAAGTTCGACATCGGGTGTCAGCTCCTCCTGAAGGCCGTATATCTCTATGAATATCCTGTTAAGCTCCTCCTCGTTCCTGTGGAGTTGGAAAAACTTCTCCCTCCAAAAGGCTTTGTATCGGTTGTATTGCTCCGAAATGAGAAGGTCGGCACCCGGTACCCGTGGCGGCGGTCCCTGCTCAGGGTTTGGGTTTTCTGCTGTATAATCAAGAAGCAAGGGCGGCGTCTTGAAATCCCAACTGGTCTCGCGGCTGTCCCAGTCCAGGCGGGAGATGGAAATGCAAGATTGTACAATTCTATCAACTTTATTATTGAAATCGATTATGATTGGAAAGCGTTTAATATCTCCAATTTGGTTGTTCATTGTTGGGTTTAATGATTTTAAAAAAACTTCGTTGAGCTTACTATTAAGTAACCCTAAAAGATGATAATGCAAATTCTTGTCATGAGCAATCAGAATAGGAGCTGCATCATCAATTTGAATCAAAGGTGATTTAAATCTATAGCTCATCGAGGACGAAGTTATTTTTGTCCAAACTATACCTTCTTTAAAAAACAACTTATCGTGACCACTTACTCCTGAACCAGGGAAAGATTTTATTTCTCTACCATTATTTTGAAAATTAAGTACATACTCATTGTTCCCGTAAAATTTTCGAAAGGAACCCCCTTTGGTGAAAAGAAGCCATTTTAAGTGAGAATTATTAAACCGCTCTGAATCACTATATATGAAATTAGTTTTCCCGCTTTCGACTTCATGCCATATTCTCAAAAATCTATCGTTATCGCCTGTAAAAATACCTTTAGCCATAAAGCCGAACTGATTTAGTGTAGCACTTTGGTTAAAAATCTTTGTCACCCTCTCACTGACCCAATAAGCAATGGGAGAGCCGGGGATTTTTGAGAAGTTGGATTGTCTCTGCACAAATCTTCGTTTAGATTCAGGATTATTAATACCTTCCAACAAGCGGGGTACTTGATCCTCTGCATTCCCGAGATATTCCAGATCAAAGTATGTTCCCTCTGCTGTGTTACCATTGGAGTTAGCCATTATAAAACAACATAAAGGCACGATAGCCGATTCAAAGAAAGCGGTATAACTTGGTCTAACAAATGAAATTATTGTCTTTTCGCCAAGTATTTTTTTCCTTAATTTTTCATAAGAAGAAATAAACATCCAAACAAACGGGGTTACATACCCGAGGTATCCGTGCTGTTTTACAAGATCAAAAGACCTGACAATGAAAACTGAAAAGAGGTCCGCCCCGAAGTCTTTATAGTTTTTGGCAATGAAGTTCTTGGTGATGTCGTTAAAGTAACCACCGTTTACATAAGGCGGATTTGTCAGGAGAATGTCAAATTTTGAACCGAGTATTTTTTTTATGGCGAGTATATCATCGTTTGTTGATTCTACAAGTTCTTCCTTTTTTACCGCTGTAAATTCAATTTCACTTGAATGAGGTGAGATCAGCGAACCAAGGGTTTTTGCGTTTTCAAACCCGGGTACCGCATCAGTATCCCGGAAACAATAAATCATCGGCTCAATATTCTTTTGCAGCAATTTATTGTCGTATTCCATTCCCTTCATCACGAGAGCAAATTTAGCCAAAGCTGCAGCCCGCTCATCTATTTCCAAACCATAGAGGTTGTTACGAAGTATCAAAGCAGGTATGTCAGATTTGTAGTAGCCTTCTTCCTCATACATGTTCATCAGCAATTCAAAAGCATAAACGAGCATGTGACCTGACCCGCAGGCAATGTCTATTATTTTAATCTCTTCGGGAGAATTTAACTCCCGTTTTATGAGGGGATTACCTTCAGTCGGTTCTATAAAAAACTGCATCGAGCTTTTTATGTTGCTGTTCTTTCTTGCTTCCAGCCAGAACCTGCCCAGTGAATTTTGAGTGATATACTCAACGATCCATCTTGGCGTAAAAAGCTGTGTAACAAAAGGAATTTCACTCGTGCTGTATCTCGTTTTCCTTTTTATCAGAACATCCTTTTTTTCCGAAATATAGTACTGATACAACCACCCTATCACTTCCACATTTTCACATTCTTCGGGACCGAGATTCTGATTTACAAAGTTTATGATGGAATTTGTACTGAGGAGATCATCGGGGAGGAGCAGTTCGGTATATGAGTTGAGGGGTTCGAACATGAAGGGGAGCAGTTTGTTATACCATCCGCAGGCGGCAACAAAGAGGAGTTTATACGACTCATTGAAAGGGTTGTGTACGGGAATTTTGCCCGTGAGGAGATCCGAGATTTTTTGCCTGTCAACGGGGAGACCTTCCTGAAAGATACCCGTTCTGGCATCTGCGAGTATTCCGGGATCACCCCCTGCAACCCTTGGGGAAACCACGGGGACAAAGTTATACCCCCGCACATCCATAAACCTGAGGGCAATCAGCCTGTTGATAAGGGTGTAGGCATGCCTTTCGATGAACTCGTCACGGTCGGGTGCCTTCTCCCATGCAGACCGAAGCCTCTCCTTCAGTGCCGCCTTTTCGATGAACTCGACGGTATCATTGGTGAGAACAAAAGCAATCCTCGCAGAGATATGACTGATGAGGCGTCTGCGTGCTTCGGCTGCAAAATTTTTAAGTTTCCCTTTGTCCATCTTAATCTCCTTGTTACAAAATTATCTGATTTCCTTTTTCGATCTCCTCGATCATTTTCCGTTTGAGCGATTCGAGATACTCGTTCACCTGCTCAGGTGTGGTAATGAGAGGCTTCCTGTAGTCACTCTTTATGTTTCCGAGCTGAATGATCCTTACGGGTGGTTTTGGCGGATCAACGGGAGGTGTAGGTATAATTCCAGGACCTGTGCCATCCCCGACGGGAGGAATTGTCGGTGGAGCGGGTTGCAGATCATGAATCTTTTGCATCACTTCGGTTCTCAGGTTGATTTCAAATTTTTCCCTGTGCAACAGGAGGGAAGCGATGGAAGATGAAGAGTTTATTATCCCCTCAAACTTCTTGATGATTTTTTCGATTTCTCCTCTTTTGTCTTCGGGCACACTGTCGAATCCGTCGAGTTGTGGAAGCGCCTCCCTAACGGAAGTGACGGCAGCCGACATTTCATCCCGGAGTTCATTCATCCTTTTTGTGAGGAGGTTACCAAGGTCTTCGAGAGCGTTGTTAAGCTTCATGTAATTCTGATTCAGATACGGTTCATCGGAGTCGATGTAGTCCTGCAGAATATCCTTCAGATCGGAATCGAGGTGTTCAAGGTCGGCACGGTGATCCCTGAGAAAAGAGGTGATCCTGTCGTAGAGAACCTTGTTTGGGCCCTTCATGAAGTTTCGGATTCTGTCGATCATCTCTTTGTCTGCGAGAATTATGGCAGCCGAGGCTGAAATGTAGTCGAAAAACTTCCGCATGTCGAATGAAATTGCCTTTTCGAACCTCTCCCGTACTGTGTCCGCCTTTTGGAGGAAGGGGTAGTCTTTTGCTCTGAAGGAGAGATTTTTAAGGTCCTGTGCCTCACTTCCGAGAATCTCTTTCATTTCCGTGAAAATGAGCTTGGGGTCGTTCCCCGAGAGGGGCTTTCCAAACCAGTCGAAGACAAATTTGCGGGCAACCTGCACAGTTTCAACGGGGATATCCTCCACCGTTTTTATAATAATCGAGCTGTATTCCCTGCTGTTGTCGATTCTCTTTAAGAGGTCAGCAGCATTCATTTCGGTGACATTATAGAAGATTGTAACCTTCCCATTTACAAAAAGACTCGTGAGAGCGTGCGGGATGATCAGGTTGTCGATGTAGCCGTAAGGAATTTTTTTGAAGTGATCGATGAGGGAATTGAGATCGACCCTTACGCCGGCATCCACTTTGTTGGCGATGTACATGAAGAGTTCGTTCTCAACATCATTGAATGCCCCCATTTCAGCAATCATCTGCTCGGAGGTGTAATCACTCAAAAGCTTTGTGATATCCCCTTTTACGGGCACTTTTGTCAGTTTGCTCAGGTAGATGTATGAGCCCTCGATAAGCTGTTGGGCAGCCTCGTTCAACCGTGTGAAGAAATCGGCGGACTGACTTGTTATCTCCCTCCCGTTGAAGAGAAACCTTGCTTCCCTCAGGAGCATATCGATCCGGCTTTCGGTACCTTTTCGTCTGATGCCGTTTTCGCGGTTTTTTGCCTGAATTACTGCCGCCTTCTCATCACTCAACTGACCCGAACTGTTCTGCTGCATGTACCTCGTTGTGCGGAGGCAGAGGGCCACATCCTCGACCAATTTCCGGTCGGGAGGAAGAACAATCAGCAACTCGTTTGGAGTCATCGAGAGAGTAATCAACTCTGTATCCGAGGGGTAGTTGTCTTCAGTCCCTGTGATGAAGTGGAGCTTCACTTCACCGAAGGGACTTCCGTGATCGTGCCCGTCAATCTTCTTTGAGTAGGGGAAGTTAAGCCCCGTCCGGTTGTGTTTCAGTTTTAGAATGTTGTTTTTTGAGAGTTTATCGATAAAAATTACATCGGCAACAAAATTTCTCATTTCACCCTGGCTGAGGGAGGTGGCCATGATACCCCGCAACACATCCTGTTGAATGTCAGTCTGGTATTCATAAATTCCGTTCACTTCCTGAACCCATGAGTATCTCACCATGTAATCGAGAGCAGACTGAATCTTCTTTTCCATCTCTTCACGGCTGCCGTCGCTTTCTTCGGTCATTAAGACTGCGAGATTCCTCACCGTGGCGGGGAAATCGTTAAGATACTTCAGGAGGTAGAGGACTTTCAGTATTCTGACATTAAATCTGTCTTCGTCGTTTGCTTCGAGCTTCGTAATTGTGTGGAAAGGCTGTGCCTTCAACAGAGGTTTGGTTCCCTCGAAAAAGAGGTCGAAAGGAACAAAACTTCCCTTTTCGGCATCCTTCACCCTTTCGAGAGCCGACTGGAAAACTCCGAGCATCGAACGGGCTCCGAGTGATAAGTAATTGCCGACGAAAGCCCCGTGACGCGAAAGGGAGATGAGGCACTGCTGATAAAGCTCGACCTGATACGGCAGTATGGGATAAAACGCTGTGAACGATTCCACAGTCGGGAGGTGCTTGTTGTAACTTGTGTCGTCGGGGAATGTAAACTTCGATTTTATTACCTGCCCCTGCTGATCGAACAGTGTGTCGAGCGATGCCTTTGCCTCAGGGGTTTTCTTCAGAAGCCGGCGTTTTATAACTTCCTGTGCGTTTTGGGAAGTGAGTTTTGGCTTTACCTCGAACCTCCCGAGGATTTTTGAAAAGTCGGATTTCTGGGCGGCAGTCATATCTTTCACCATTTCCGTCACTTCCTCCTGTGCGGTAACCATAACCCAGACCCTCCCTTTGAATGCGACGGAGATATCCTCAACCAGAGTCTGGAGGTTGAGCATCGTCCTTGGGTCACGGGAGATATATTGCCCCACTTCATCCACGAGGAAAACGAGCCGGAACCCCTTGGGTTTTGTCTCAAGATATTCCCTTATGTCATCGATGAAATTCTCCACCGAAAGGGGCGCATTCTGCTGGTATTGCTTCCGTATGTCAAAAACAGATGTGTCACCCGTCGCCTCTGCAAATGCTGCATCGAGCTCCTGCCTCATTGTAAGAAGACTTTTGCGGCTCTCAATCCAGTCCTTTCCGGAGTGCCGTTTAAAAGCTTCCTTGAAGACCTCGAGTTTGCCCGCAAAAAGGAGGTCCCTTTCAAGCTTTGCGATCGCAGGGTCATCGGCGAAACCGAGGGCACGGTCAAACATTTTTTTAAACGGGAGGAAAATATTCGAGTCGTTGTTCCTGTGTTTCTGATCGGCTATGCTGTCGATATTGAAGAGGATGGTTTGTGCGGGTTCTCTTATCGCCCTCATGACAAGACCTTCGAGATCAAAATCATCCTTCAGTTTTTCGCGGAATTTTTCGCCAAGCTTCACTCCGTTAACCTCACGGTTGGAGAGGACAAGTGAAATTATCTTGAGGAGGTGCGACTTTCCCGTACCAAAGAAACCGGAGAGCCAGACCCCCGCATTCTCCGTTTTTGCCATGGAGTATTTCCCGAACAGCTCCGATAAAATCTTCCCGATTTCCTCTGTTATTACAAACTCGTGCATCTCGTTCAGGAGATTCGATTCATCGGATACTTTCACAACACCCTCTATCGTGCGGGTTATGTCATCTTCAAAAAGTTCGTGTATTTTCATACAGGTTGCCTGCCCGTTTCCTTGTTAAAATTATTCTTTGTTCAATTGTCCGCTTAAATTGATTCCCCTGTATGTGTGCTCGGGTATCGAACCAAAAAGGAGCATCGTCCAGCCATCGTAGTTGCCGGGGAAAAAGAGCACCACGGGGGTGTCCGAGAGACCGGTTTCGAGTCCGTTCATTATTTTTGCCGTCCTCAAAAAGGGGTAACATTTCCCTATTCCCGAGAGAAACACAACAGCGGGGGGAAGTCCGTCTGTTTCTTTCAGAATTTCGGGGATCACCATTTCGGAAAAGTCTGCCACGCTGCTGATGTGATCCGCCACTTCCCACTTGTCAACCTGTGACTCTATCTCCAAAAGTTTTTCCAGTTCGCCCTCGTTCTTCAGAACATTTACCACCAGATCAAAAAGATCGATATGAATTACCGTTTTCCCTTCAGCAATGAGGTTACTTCTGCACCCGGCAAGACATTGCATCATCTCATCCTCCTGTGCGGGTGGATATGAATAAATGTAGATCGGGAGGTGTCCCCCCGCCCTCGCTGATGCAAGAAGATCAGTGGATTTTATGTAGTTGAAAAGGTTGTCAAGGTTTGTCATAAGTTTCCTGAGAACTTGAGAACTTGAGTACCTGAGTATTTGAGTTCATTGAAGTAGTGCTTTCCGAATAGTGGAATCTTTGAGTTCCGGGAGGGAAGTGATTTCCCATGGAAGAAACGGGGAAATGACCGTTTCACCGTTGATAAGTCCTGTCTCACGGAGTATCTGGAATATGAATCCCGCCCCTTTTTTGACCGTTATCTCTCCTTTGTGCCGCAATTCCTCGTGACGGAACTTCATCTCCTCTAAAAAATGAAGGAAGTGGGAGGGCACCAGTTCCCTGTTACCCGAAAGGAATCTGCCGTAAACGAATTCCGACATGAAATCCCGGAACAGGGGATAAACATTGTAAATTGCGATAAGATTGATGATTTTTGCGGTTTCTGAAGGGGTTTGGGAGATCAGTTGGAGTGCTGCGGGGGACAGTGTAAGAAGCCTGCGTTTAATCTCGGAATAGTCGGCTTTTATGGTGTTTTCATTCTCGCACTGGAAAATATTCTGCTCAAAAACAATACGCCGCACTTCACCCCAATCCCCAATTTGATTGAAGAGTTCTGCAACTCGTAATGTCCTTTTTAGCATCAATGGTCTGCTCAGCAGGCGGTGATATCCCGTACTCACAATTCCGTAGTTTCTTTGTTAATCGAGAGTGAAAATTAGGCAATTTTCTCCATTTGAACAAACGGTTTGTGCGGGAGATTGAGAATTTATTTCGACTTATACGACACCTCTACCCACAGGCGACCCCTTCCGGGGCCTAAATCGTGAATATCTTTTTCCATCGTGATTATCGTGTTCTTCAAGTATTGTGTCCTGATAACTATTTACCCAAGTCCCTGTGCAAATCGCTCCGGCATTAAAAACTCCTCATAATTTTGACGATTTACGACTCTTTGCTCGATGGTATTGTATGACTGGAGAAAATTCCCCGGGAATTTGTATCCGGCTTTCTCACTCCATTTAATTTCATAAGCGCGAAAACCATTGTGGGTTTCCTCAAGATAATCTATCTCCTGTTGTTGAACAGTTCTCCAAAAGAAAGTTCTTGCCATGCTTTCACTGTAAACGAGATATTTCCTGCGTTCGGTGATGAGATAGTTCTCCCAAAGTGGTCCAACATCGGTGCGAATATTTAGATCAGTGAGGTTCCCAATTACAGCATTTCTTATCCCGTTGTCGTAAAAGTAATATTTTTTTCCTTTTTTGATCTCATTTCTTTCATTTCTGCTTAGAGCAGGCAGCCTGAAAATTATATATGCCTGTTCAAGTATTCTCAAATATTTTTCAACTGTCTTTCCATCAGTTCCAGTTAATTGTGCAAGTTCTGAATAATTTACCTCGCTACCAACTTGAAAAGCCAGTGCCCTTACAATATTCTCAATAACAGATGGAAAACGAAGTCCGTCCATTGAAAAAATATCCTTAAACAGGTAACTCGAGGTAAGACTTTTTATTGTTCGAATCGAAAACTCCGGAATTGAGACAACCTCCGGGTAACTTCCCATTATCAGTCTCTCCTCGAGTCTTCCTCTCTCGGAAAGAAGATCACTATTCTCCACCAATTCGGCAAAACTCAAGGGGAATAGTGTGAATTCAAATTTACGCCCGGTGAGTGATTCTGAAGTTTTGTTAATCAGTTCAAAAGCTGATGAACCTGTGGCAATCACTTGTACATCGGGGATCTGATCGGTAAATATTTTTATTATGTTCCCGACATCATCTATCTTCTGGGCTTCGTCTATTACAAGTATCCTGAATCCGGCAACCATCCCTGCCAATTTTTCTTTGGATGCACTGGATAATAAACTCCTCACATCGGGTTCATCACCATTCAGAATAAGACATTTGCCCTCTGTTTTGGCAATAATATTTTTTACTAAAGTTGTTTTACCCGCCTGTCTTGGACCAAAGATCAAAATTGCCTTACCCCTGAACATGAAGTTGGGTATCACATCTTCCAAATATCTCTTTATCATTGTTTCTCCAAGATTCTTTTTCATCTCTGCAAATATATATATATTTTCGGATTTAAATCCCGAATTATTATGATTATTTCGGATTTAAATCCCGAATTATTATAATTTTCTCGGATTTCATTCCGAAATTATTAGTTCAGTTAGGCATTCTACCACCAAGAGACCCCTTCCGCGGTCACAATCGTGAATATCTTTTTCCATCGTGATTATCGTGTTCTAATTTAAAATCCATTTGCAAAAAACGACGGGGGGGGTGTGGTGAGAGTGTGTAAATTATAAAATGTTTGGAACGGTACACCGGCTGATGTGTACCGTCCAAACGGAGGTATTTAGTGTGTAAGGGTTGTGCTAATCCATGATCATTCTTAAGAATGAAGCACTTTGATCATCATCTTCTTCCTTTGCTACACTGTTGGGGTTACTCTTGAATTTCAAAGAATTAACATTGTCTTGTTTTGAATCCTTGAAATCAAACGATTTTTGCTCGAGAACCTGAGTTTCGGTTCCATGAGTTGCTTTTAACTGCTCTCTGAGAAAAGCAGGAGTATTGATATCATCCTTGTTAAAGTCCCTCATTTGGAATGTTGGAGTAACAATCTGCGGTTCAGTAGTTGCAGTGTGAGAAAAGGAACCGGTAACAGACTGAATTGGTTGCTGTTTCTCAACAGGTTTCTCCGTTGGAATTGGACGGCTGTTTTGCTTGGAGCTGTCGAATCCGGTGGCAATAACTGTGAACGAGAGGTAATCTTTCATTTCTTCTTTTTGAACCAGACCGAAGATAACATTGGCATCTTCACCGGCAGCTTCCTGAATTGTTGCCATTCCATCCTGAACCTCATGCATCGTGAGATTTGTTGAAGCGGTAATGTTAACCAACATCGATTTAGCACCACGGATATCCATTCCCTCGAGGAGAGGACTTGAGATTGCCTTTTGTGCGGCTTCAATTGCTCTGTTTTCACCGGTGGCAGTTCCTGTTCCCATAAGAGCCAGACCACTGGCCTGCATCACAGTTCTTACATCTGCAAAATCGCAGTTGATCATGCCTTCATAAGTGATCACCTCTGCGATACCTTTGGTTGCTTCATAAAGAATTTCGTTTGGTTTGTCGAAACCTGAAAATGCCGGTGCATCTTTGTGGAGCAGATCGTGAAGTTTTGCATTTTGTACAATGATGAGACTGTCAACATACTTCTTTACTTCCTGAATTCCTGCCTCAGCATTTTTCATTCTGTTTGGGCCTTCATATCTGAAGGGTTTGGTTACAATTGCAACCACAAGAGATCCGTTTTGTTTTGCAATTTGCGCTACAATAGGAGCAGCCCCGGTTCCTGTACCACCACCCATGCCTACAGTAATAAAAACCATATCCGCACCCATAAGCACTTCTTCGATTTTAGCACGATCTTCTTCAGCGGCAGCTTTTCCTACTTCAGGATTGGCTCCGGCTCCGAGACCTTTTGTGATCTTTGTTCCAATCGTTACCTTTTTTGAGGCAAGATTTGAATCGAGACACTGGGCATCGGTGTTGATTGCAATAAACTCAACTCCCTCGAGACCCTGCTTGATCATCGAATTTACCGCGTTACAGCCACCGCCACCAACACCTACCACTTTAAGGTTAGCGCGTAAAATTACTTCTTGTTGTTCCAATGTTGCAAAAGACATAATACCTCCAGTATTACTTAATATTTGATTCAGCCTGTTTTAAATTTTTCACCAATGAATTGATTATCTCATCCAACAATTCACTGCTTGATTTTTCCTCGTTTGCTTGCAGCGAGAAATTGCTACCTTCTTTCTCGATTAAATAAAACCTGTAACGGTTCTTTAAAAAATAGTTGATGTTTTCATTTGCAATCTTCTCTTCATGAGAATTATAATTGTTCATATTAACTCCAATAAAACTGGGGTCACATTTTGATCTAACCGCAGATTGTGCCAATATGGGTGTAATTGCAAGCGATAATGGATCACTAAGAGAAAAGAGGACAAAAAGATTTTTTGTGCCGCTTATCAGATATGTAATCGCTTTTTCCAAATTGTCAAATTCTGTTTGATTCAAATAAAGAATCGATTCATCGATGTAAAAATCCCTGATCCCCTCATTCACTATCAGTTTTTTGCCCGATGAATATTTTTTTAGTTCTTCTTCGTCAGTGCCAACAAACACGATCTGAGTGTTTACTCCGATTTGTGACGAAATCCTCTCGATGATCATCGAAAGTGATCTACCAATGACGAATAAGACCGGATTTTTATAAATCATTGTATTGATCTCTTATTCTAAGAAGGAAATCTTTAATTGGTGATGATTTCGATTTATTTTTTTTTCTTTCTGTTTTTTCATTTTTTGTTTTATCATTCGATTTCACCCGGTTCCAAAAAGTAGTCTTCGATTTTTCTTCTTCTTCAGAATCCACAAGATAATCCTCTTCGAGTGGTAGAAGCAGACCTAAAGCAGTTGCATATTCCGGTTTTGAAAGTTCGCCGATACTTCCTTCAAAATGTTCTTCTGCAGGTAAACCAACTCTTGCCGGAACACCAAAAACCTTTTCAGCAAGATCGGTGATACCTTTAAGAAGTGCTCCACCACCTGTAATCACCAAACCGGCACGAATTTTTTTCTTCACATCCGATTTTTCAAGTTCAATGTTGATGATCTCAAAAAGTTCTTCAACCCTGCTTCTGATTATTTGAGTTAACAGACTGATTGGTATTCTTGTGCTTGGCCGGGGTCCAACACCTTTTACTGTAATAGTATCATCTTTTACGATTGCAGCCTCTGTTGCATATCCATAATTGGTTTTGAGCTGCTCAGCATCCTCTGCAATTACATTTAAGGTCTCTTTAATGTCATTTGTTATTCTGTTCCCGGCGATTCCATAAACTCTTGAATATCTGATCGCTTTTCCCTGGTAGATAAGTACATCGGTTGTTCCACCACCAATGTCGAGCAACAAAACACCAAGATCTTTTTCGGCATCTTCAAGAACGGCAGAAGCTGAAGCAAGCGATTGAAGTTTTAGATCCCCAACTTCATATCCACCTCTTTTAACCGATTTTTGAATATTCTGAATTGCTGTGCCCGAAGCCATTACCACATGGTTTGAGGCTTCAATTCTTGAACATGCAACACCCAAAGGATTTGTTACAACCCCCTGTCGATCAACAAAAAACTCTTCATGAAGGATGTGCAGAATTTTCATATCCTTTGAAAACTGAATACTACGCATATCCTCTTTCAGTTTACGAAGATCTGCCATCGTAACTTCCTGTTCTTCATTGGTGATGGTCACATAATTTCTTGACCTGATACTGCTGATGTTCTCGCCTGAAACACCAGCAACAACCTCTGTTACCTTCACTCCGGCTTGTTGTTCCGCTTCTGCGAGTGCAGCATTAATCGATTTTGCAGTATCAATGATATTGCTTACTTCACCACGAACGAGCCCTGTGCTTGGAGCTCTCCCCACTCCGAGAATTTTAAATTTATTCTTGCCGATCTTTTCTGCTATTACAGCGCAGACCTTTGTGGAGCCAATATCAAGTCCGGTTATTATCTCGTTTTTCATCTTTTCTTTCCAATTTCTTGTGTCCCATGTAGATTTTGCCGGAATACCTCAGATCGATATATTCCACATCATTGTTTAACTCTAATTGTTTACCCATCCCCCTTATTTCCCTAAGAAGGAGCATCTGTTCGGCAATTCCTTTCCCTGAACAGATTACGGGCGGTTTCATATCGGAGAAAACGAGGATGATATCACCACCTTGACGGAGATCGATTTCCGAGAGATTGGCAGAGATTTCACCGCCTAAAATTTTGCATGCCCGGGCAATTTTGTAACCCGGAAGTATTGTTGAATCCTGAAATGTTTTAAAATATTTACCACTTTTTGACCGGGTATTTCTTATCACCGGGTAATCAAAATTTTTCAACTCTTTCATTACAGGCAATAATTCAAGTTCATTGCTTAAAAGCGAAAGTTTTTCTCCTGAAAAAATAGAAGCAATTATCTCCTTTTCCGTAATTTCGATTTTCACCACTCCGCCATCACCAAACCACATTTCAAGATTTTTAATGTAAGGATGATTTAACATTCGGTCGTAAAGGACATTGATTTCAGGGTATTCACCTTTTTCAGGGGCAGCATGTGCAAATTTTATATAATCTTCAGCAGTAAGAAGGTTTGCCCCTATAATCTCATACCCGGTAATCTTCTGCTGAATTTCTTCTTTAAAGAAGAAACCCGGCAGAGCCGTTGTGCCGGCTGCAAGAAGTACCAGAAGAACAAGTGCGGGAATAATCCTGCTTTTTTTCATAAACTATTTCTTCTCTGAAGAATAGAGTTCAACAAACTTTTCACCATATTTCCAGATATCACCGGCACCAAGGGTTACAATGATATCACCCGGTTCAGTGATCCTTAAAAGGGTTGCAGGAACATCTTCTTTGTTTGGGACGAAGATGACATTTTTGTGTCCCATCTTTCGTGCCGCTTCAGCAACGAGTGCACCCGTGATTCCTTCAATCGGTTCTTCTCTCGCAGGGTAGATATCAGTACAGATGAAGACATCCGAATTGAGGAAAGACCGTCCAAATTCCTGATAAAAATCTCTTGTTCTGGAGTAGAGATGCGGTTGGAAAACTGATACAAGTCTTCTCTGCCATCCTGCTCTAATTCCTGAAAGTGTCGCTGTTGTTTCTGTAGGGTGGTGTCCATAGTCGTCAACCACCATAATTTCTTTGTCATACTTTACTTCAAATCTTCTGTAAACACCGCTAAAGCGTTCCAGAGCCATTTTAATTGTTTCAAATGGTACCTTTAACTCGAGGGCTATTGTAACCGCTACGAGCGAATTTTTTACATTGTGAAGTCCGGGAACTCCGATGGTAATCTCACCCATGGTTTGATTGTTATATACAACTGTATATTTGGTTTTATATCCGTCGTGAATAATATTTACAGCTCTCAAATCAGCCTGAGGAGTAACACCGTAAGTAATAATTCTTTTGTTGATGAAAGGCCTGATATCAAGCAGTGCCGGCTCATCCATGCAGAGGACTACAAATCCATAAAAAGGTACTTTGTTTGCAAATTCAATAAATGCATCTTTTATATCATCAAGATCACGGTAGGTGTCGAGATGCTCCCGTTCAAGTGTGGTGATAGCGGCTATAGCCGGCATTAGTTTCAAAAAAGTTCTGTCGAATTCATCAGCTTCAACAACAATAAAATCACCATGTCCAAGTCTGGCGTTTGTGCCACCGAGACTTGAGAGTTTTCCGCCAACAATTATAGTCGGGTCGATCCCGGCCTCGGTTAGAACAAGTCCTGTCATCGAAGTGGTGGTTGTTTTACCGTGTGTTCCTGCAATACCTATCCCGTATTTCTGCATTCTCATGGTTTCAGCCAACATCTCCGACCTTTTGATCACAGGGATGTTTCTGGAGATTGCTTCCATTACTTCAGGATTCGACTCAATAACAGCAGATGAATAGACCACTACATCTACATCCTTAATATTTTCAGCGCTGTGCCCTTCATACACAGTGGCACCAATCGATTCAAGCCTTTCAGTGGTGTCAGATCTGTTTTTATCAGAACCTGAAACCTTAAAACCTTTGGATATAAGGATTTCAGCAATACTGCTCATTCCTATACCACCAATACCAACAAAATGCACTTTGGTAAACTTTGAAAACATCCAATCCTCTAACTAAAATTTCCATATTTACAGGCGTTGATTACTCTGCCTGCAATTTTAAAAGCAGTGTCTTTACCACCTGCTTTTTTCAAATTTTCGACCATTATTTCAATTCTTTTTTCATCATTCATAAGCGATACCACTTCTGAAAAAAGTTTTTCACCGATTTCTTTTTCTTCAATCAAAACCGCTGTTCCCAACTCAACCATCGATTTTGCATTCATCAACTGGTGATTCTCTGCAGCAAATGGGAACGGAATTAATACCGCAGGTTTGTTTAGATAGACGAGTTCTGCAATTGTTGTTGCCCCTGCCCGAGCAACCACAAGGTCTGAAGCAGCATACACTTCGTTCATATTTTCAATAAAAGAGAGAACTTTTATATTTTCGGCAGAAAACGACTTAAACTCATCAAATGAAGTAGCCCCTGTTTGCCAGATCAGCGATATTTTTTCCTCTTCAAACTTTTTAATTGATGCGGCAATTGATTTATTAATCGCTCTTGCACCAAGACTTCCTCCAACAACAAAAACCACTTTTGCATCAAGAGCCAATCCAAGTTTTTTCCTTGCATCTTCCCTGTTTATCGACACAAGACTTTTTCTTACCGGATTCCCCGTAATGAAATGCTTTTCAGGTTGCCTCAAGAATTTTACAGCATCCTTAAACATCAGATGGATCTCTTCAGCTCTTCTTTCGAGTAAGCGGGTTGTTATTCCCGGATAACTGTTTGGCTCGATGAGTAAAACTTTTGCTCCCATCATCTTCGCCGCAATTACTGACGGACCCGAAACATACCCTCCCGTTGCAACAATTACCTGAGGCTTAAACCCCATCGAGATTCCAATCGCCTGAAAAAGACTTACGATCAACTTAACAGGAAAGAGAAGGTTCTCTTTTATACTTTTTCTTGAAAAACCCGAAATCCAGATACTTTTAAACTTGAAACCGGCCGCCGGAACCACTCTCTCCTCGATCTTCTTTTTTGTACCGATAAAAAGAATATCAGCCTCGGGTTCCATTTCTCTCACCTGCTCAGCTACAGCTATTGCGGGGAAAATGTGCCCCCCCGTTCCACCACCGGTGAAGATCACTCTTAAACCGGCTGTTCCTGCCATGTCCTGGTTTCTTTTTTGTTGGTCGTCGTTTTTGCTTCATCCCGTTTTGCCGACAATCCAATATTCAATAAAATTCCGATTGATGAACAAACGATGATGATGGCAGTTCCACCATGGCTTATAAGTGGTAGTGGTAGCCCGGTTACGGGTAAAACACCAATTGCAACAGCAGCATTCACAAAACCATACAAAGGTATTGAAAATGCGATGGCAAATGCCAAAAGTCTGCCAAATTTATCTTTAGCATTTTTAGCGATGATAAGTCCACAAACAAGTATCGCACTGTAAGCAAGCAGAACACCAACAGTTCCTATCATCCCGGCCTCTTCACCGGCAACAGCAAAAATAAAATCACCATAAGCCTCAGGGAGAAAGAGGTTCCTTTGGGCACTGTGACCCAGACCTACACCCAAAACTCCGCCACTTCCCAAACCGTAGAGTGATTGCATCACTTGTGGGTGGAAATCACCATCCCCAAAAATTGCTCCAATATGAGAAGCTATTCTTTTAAATGAGTGGGGCTTATAGAGCGCATAAGCCAGAGCCATTACAAAGCCACCACCTGCAAAAGCAAAAAAATGTTGCAGCCTTATTCCCGCCACAAATAACATCGCGATCCCCGTAGCAAGGATTAAAACACCGTTACTCACATTAGGCTGAAGCAGCACGAGCACAACAACTATTACTACCCAGATCATCGGATTGATCACACCAAGTTTGATATCGGTTATGTCATCCCCTATCCTTTCAAGCATCGCAGCAAGATGAATGAAAAGTGCAATTTTTACAAGTTCTACAGGCTGAAATGACACACTTCCAATGGTAAAAGACCTTTGTGATCCCTTAACCTCTGGGGCAAAAAACACGGTTATCACTAAAAGAACGATAGCCCCGATAAGTACAATCTTACTGTATTTTTTATAATGGTGATAGTCAACCATCGCCAAAATCCCCATCAGAATCACTCCACCAATAGCCTTCCCGATGTGTGCAGCAAAAAGTGCCTGTGGATTGTCAAACTTCATTTGTGCAAATGTGCTGCTGGCACTGAGTACGAGAAGCGACCCGAAAATAACGAGCAGAACTGCGCAAACAAAGATTATGAATGAATATGGTTTCACCGGGCAATCTCTCTGACAGCTTCTTTAAATACCTTACCACGGTGTTCATAACTTCTGAACATATCAAAACTTGCACAAGCAGGCGATAATAAAACCACTTCACCCGGTTTCGCCTCCTCATGACCCTTCAACACACAATCCTCGAGGGATGTAACTTTCTCGACTGGGAGTGATTTCCCAAAAAAATCGATTACTTTATGTGCCGATTCACCTATTGCATAAATCTTTTTAACATTTTTTAATACAAGATCTTTGATCTGGTTATAGTCGTTTCCTTTGTCGAGTCCACCAAGAATTAGGTAGATGGGTGTATCAAAACTTTTCAACGCATAAATAACTGAATCAACATTAGTTGCTTTTGAATCATTTATATAAATGATTCCGTCTTGCGATGGCACCGCCTCAAGTCTGTGTTCAACAGCCTCAAAAGTAAATAACCCGTCTCTTATGATCCCTGTTGGAATACCGGCCTTCAAAGCAAGTGTAATAGCTGCTGCTGCGTTGGCATAATTATGTTCACCCCTTAACAATAAATCGCTCGTGTCACAAGAAAAAACAACTTTTCCATCGTACCGGGTTACAAGCCTTTTCCCCGAGAGATATGTACCGTTGCTCACTTCGCCTCTGGTTGAGAAGAACTCAATTGTAGCACCCTTGTATCCATGAGCTTTCAATACCGGGTCGTCTGCATTGTATAGCGATAGATCAGTTCCACTTTGATTAATAAAGATGCGATATTTTGAGGCAATGTAATTTTCGAACTTGTTATCATACCTGTTCAAATGATCAGGTGTGATATTCAAAATTGCAGCACCCTCGGGTCTAAATTCTTCGATCAAATCAAGCTGAAAACTTGATAATTCAAGCGCAACAAGTGAGTTTTCATCACATTCAAGTGCGATTTCTGAAAATGCTGTCCCAATATTTCCGGCTGAAAACGACTTTATCCCTGAGAGTTGAAAAATGTGGTGTAAAAGTGCAGTGGTTGTCGTTTTTCCGTTTGTCCCGGTGATTGCAAAAATTCTGCCTTTACAAAGAGATGCAGCAAATTCGATTTCGCTGATCATCTTTATTCCCCTCTTTTTTGCTTCAACTATCACCGGAGCTACCAATGGAACACCGGGGGAGACGATCATCAGATCACAATTAAAAACTTTTTCGCTGTTTTCACCCGCCTCAACTTCAATTCCGGCAAGTTTTAACCTGTCTACAACTTCTGAAATCGATTCATAAGGTGATCTGTCACTGACAAAAGGAATTGCTCCACATTTTGCTACAAGATATGCCGCTGCCTCACCACTTCTGGCGGCTCCGATTATTGAAATTTTTAAGTTATTATAACTCTTCACTTTTTCACCTTATCTTAAACGAAGTTAAGCTGATGATAGCAAGGATTATTCCAATAATATAAAACCTCACAACAATTTTGGGTTCTGCCCATCCTTTTTCTTCAAAATGATGGTGAATTGGTGCCATCTTAAAAACTCTTTTACCTGTTCCATACTTCCTTTTGGTGTATTTGAAGTATGAAGTTTGAATAATAACAGAGATCGTCTCAAAAAAGAATACACCGGCAAGAAACGGTAACAACAACTCTTTCCTGACCATAACTGACAATATCCCAAGTGCGCCACCGAGTGCAAGGCTCCCGGTATCCCCCATAAAAACCTGAGCCGGATAAAAATTAAACCAAAGGAACCCGAGTCCCGCCCCTACCAGTGCAGCGATAAATACTGATAATTCACCCGAACCCGGGAGGTAGATTATGTTCAAATAATCAGAGTAGATGGCATTTCCGGAGATATAACTGATTACTCCAAGTGCCAACATTGCAATTATCGTTAGACCTATTGCCAACCCGTCAAGCCCATCTGTCAGATTTACAGCATTGGAAGTTGCTGTTATTATAAATATCACTGCTGGGATATACAGATAAGAAAGATCCAGATTCAAATCCTTAAAAAATGGAATTGTTGTAAGTGATCTGACATCTGCAAATTCCGGCGAAAAATAGAGTACACTTCCAACAAGCAAACCAACAGACACCTGACCAATAAGTTTGTATCTGGCAATAAGTCCATTTGGCATCTTTTTGATTACTTTCAGGTAATCATCAAGGAAACCCACTCCACCCAATAACAGGGTACCAACAAGCAACAACCAGATATATGTGCTTTTAATATCTGCCCACAACAAAACAGGAATTACCACGCAGGTGAGAATTATTAGTCCCCCCATGGTTGGTGTCCCGGCTTTACTGAAGTGAGTTTTAGGACCAAAATCTTTTATTTTCTCACCAATCTGATGTTTTTGAAGCATTTTTATGATTCGCGGAGCGAAGAAAAACGCCATAAAAAGTCCCGTAATAGCTGCAATACCCGATCTGAAAGTAAGGTACTTGATCATATCGAGTCCGGGTGGATCAAAAGTTTTATTCAAATATTCAAGTAAATAATAGAGCATTTAGTTGCCTTTTTCTTTCAAAAATTTTACTATAGTCTCCATCTCCATTCCTCTGGACCCTTTTACGAGTACAAGTGAATTTCTGAAATCATAATTTGAAAGTGATTTAATTAAATCTTCTTTCGTTTTAAAGTGCTCTGCTGTTATTTTGCTTCCTTTTAGAGCGTTAAACAAATGGCGCATGTTGGTTCCAATCAAAAAAGCGTGTTTAACTCGTGCTGTTTGCAACCGCCTTGCAAGAGATTCATGACGCTCTCTCGATTTTTCTCCCAATTCGAACATATCTCCAAGTATAACCACTCTTTTTTCATGGATCAAATCTCTTCCCATGGATTCGAAAGCACTCTTCATACTCGCAGGATTTGCGTTATATGTATCATCAATCAGATCAAATCCATCAAGAGTATATCTGTTCATTCTCCCTTTCGGAGGTTTTAGACTCTCAAGTCCTTTTTTTATTTCCTCAAGGGGAATACCACATTTTATTGCCAGTGAAGCAGCCGCAAGGGCGTTTTGTGCATTATTTTTACCAAAAAGTTGAAGTTCAACTTTCACTGACTCGTTTTCTGAAGAAATTCTGAGTATAGGTAAACCGGTTTCCGTGTAGGTTAGAAGTTTCCCGGTCACATCTGCTTCATTCTTCATTGAGATCGTAATGGCACCCGGAAATTTGGAGACCAATCGTCCCAGGAAAGGATCATCAAGATTAACACAGATAAACCCGCCTCTATCAAAAGTAACAGCGAAAAGGTTTTCTTTTTCCTGTCTTACTCCTTTTCTGTCTTTCAGATATTCAAGATGAGAGTCACCAATGTTTGTGATCAAAGCAAGATCAGGTTGTGCAATCAATGAAGAGTACCTTATCTCTCCCGGATGGTTTGTACCAATTTCACACACTAAAAATTCTGTTTCTTTGGTGGCTTCAAGTATTGTCAGTGGAACCCCTATGTGATTGTTGTTGTTCGCCGTAGTAGCAATAACATTGTGACTCACTTTCAGAATCGCAGCAAGCATATCTTTTGTAGTAGTTTTACCGTTACTGCCTGTTATACCGATAACTTTTGCATTAAGGTGTTTTCTCCACTCACCGGCAATAAATCCAAGTGCATTTTCTGTATCAGGGACACCAATAACGATAACCTTGTTTCCTGAAAATTCAGAAATTCTGGATTTTTTAACAACAATTCCACTCGCTCCTCTTGCCAGAGCTTCCGGAATAAAATCGTGGCCGTCGAATCGTTCCCCTTTAACCGCAATGAATAATGACCCGGGAATTACTTTCCTTGAATCGATTACAACCGAGTTAAATACTGTTTTTTCATCTGAATTAACAATTTTTATTGGTTTTGTTGAAGCAGTAATAATTTCACTTACGGTAATCACTTTTGCTCCCCGTTCCCAAAAAGATATTTAATTGTCATTTCACGATCGGAGAAATGGTACTTGACACCTTTAATAATCTGGTAATCCTCGTGGCCCTTTCCTCCAATCAGTATAATTGCATTGGCAGGGCTTTCAGTGATCGCTTTCTTAATCGCCTCTTCGCGATCAACACATACAATAATATTATCGGATTTTATCCCTGAAACCACCTCTTTAACTATCTCATCAGGGTCTTCATCTCTTGGATTATCACTCGTGATTACCGCCATTGTTGACATTTCGGCTGCAATTCTACCCATAACAGGGCGTTTTGTTTTGTCCCGGTTTCCACCACAGCCAATCACTGTATAGATCGGCGATTCACCTGCAAGTTTGTTAATGCTTATCAACACTTGCTCGAGTGCTCCCGGGCTGTGTGCGTAGTCAACCAACACTTTTTTATCACCTGATTTTATCAGCTCAAATCTGCCGTCCACTTGTGGTGCTTCCGCAATTCCTTCTGCAACAAGTTTTTTATCGAAACCTGCTTCTACCATTAACACATAAGCAGCAGCAGCATTATAAGCATTAAATTCGCCCACCAGAGCTGTTCTTAAATCAGTTTTAATCCCATTATGATCAATGGTGAAGGAAGTTCCACTGAAATCAAATGAAATATTTTCGAGGCGGTAGTTTCCACCGAGTTTACCAAAACCAACTTTTCTACCGTTTGTATCTTTTGCAATGAAACAGCCATACTCGTCATCCATGTTGCAAACAGCAGGCACACCGGTTTTTAAGCCGTCAAAAAGTATTTTTTTTGCAGTTGCATAATCATCCATTGTTTCATGGAAATCCCTGTGTTCACTTGAAAGATTGGTGAAAACAGCTCCGTCAAAATCAAGTCCAAAGGTTCTTTTAAGAAAGAGAGAGTGGGATGAAGCCTCCATTACTGCGGCGGTGCATCCTTCATTTACCATCCGGGCAAAAAGAGCATTTAACTCAACAGACTCGGGGGTTGTGAGCTCGGTTGGCACTTTTTCATCACCAATCATATTTGCAATCGTACCAATAAGCCCGGTCTTGTTACCCGCTTTCTCCAAAACTTTTTTTATCAAAAACGAAGTGGTGGTTTTTCCTTTTGTTCCTGTTACACCAAACAATCTCAGTTTTTTTGACGGAAATCCGTAATAGGCAGCAGAAATTTGGGCAAGTGCCTTGCGAGTGTCTGCCACAACAATTTTAGCCTGCCCGCTGCGTCTAAAAATCTCGTCGGGAATCGAATGAAGGTCTTCAACAATGATAGCGGCAGCTCCTTTGCTAAAGGCATCCATTGCATAACGATGACCATCAGTTTTGTAACCCTTAATGGCAACAAAAATGGAATCTTTGGTAACTTTAGCCGAGTTGTAATAGATCCCGGTTATCTCATTGGCAAAAAAGTCGCCGGTGAGTTGAATAACAGTTAGGTGATCCAGTATTTCGTTAAGTCTCATTTAATAAATATTAGCTCCTGAAAATGCTCTTTCCTGCAATTTCAATTGAATTTTCATACCTTTTTTAATTTCTTTTCCCGGTTTAATACTCTGCTCAACAACTCTCCCGGAACCTGTGCAGGTGAAATCCAATCCAAGTTTTCTCATAATTGAAATGGCATCTTTTAAGGAGACCCCTTTAAGATTTGGCATTTCATTCTGATCTATTGTTTTGTAATCCACTTTTTTAATCTCTATTTCCGCGTCGGGCTCGATATCAATTTCTTCTGTTTCATATTCAGGTTTAATAATCTCCTCATCACTCTCTTTATTGAGTTTTTCGAGATTTACAGTTTTCCCGATTGAAGGATCGATCGAAATCACCCTTTTTACAATATTTTTGAAAACAGGCGCAGCTACTTCACCACCGGTGATACCAACACTCTTTGGTGTGTTCACCAGAATCAAACAGATGTATTTTGGATTATTAGCAGGGAAAAATCCCACAAAAGAGGAATTATATCTCTCTTTTGAATATTTGCCATCCACAATTTTTCGTGATGTCCCTGTCTTTCCGCCAATTTGAATTCCATCAATCTTTGCCCGTTTTCCCGTCCCTTTTTCAACTACATCAAGAAGAAGGTCTCTCATCAATTTTGAGGTCTCTTCAGTGATCACAGATCTGATTCTTTTTGGCGAATTTGATTCGGTAACATTTCCCTTTACATCCCTGATCTCTTTTACGAGGTAGGGTTTGTAAAGATAACCCCCGTTAATCAAAGCAGAATACGCTGTAATAAGCTGAATCGGTGTAACAGAGATACCATAACCATAGGACATCGTCCCTTTTGTTGTACCTGACCATTCGGACGGTAAACCAAGTCTCCCCTTCACTTCCCCGGGTAATCCGAGATAAGTGTAGTTTCCAAAACCAAAACTTCTGATATAGGTGTAAAACTCATCTTTATCCATCTTTTGGGAGAGTTTAACCATTCCGATGTTGCTCGAGAACCGAAGAATTTCTCTTACAGTCATGGAAGCAGCACCATGATGGTCTTTTATAGTTCCACCCATAAAATTGTAAACACCATTTTCAGTGTTGATAGAGGTTCCCTGAGATACAAGTTTTTTATCCAGAATACCTGCCATTGCTATCCCCTTAAATGTTGAACCCGGCTCGTAAACATCTGAGATGGCTTTGTTTCTTCTTATCTCATTACTGTATTTTTTATAATTTCCCGGTTCATAACCTGAATAGTTTGCCAGAGCAAGAATTTCACCCGTATTCGGATCCATTATGATTCCGGTGGCATATTCAGCTTTGGCAGCCTTCACTCCCGCTTCCAACTCCACCTCCAAAGCATTCTGGAGTGCTCTGTCGAGGGTTAACACAATGTTTTGACCCGGTTGGGCTTCTTTATAGTTCTCGTTTAGAATCGACATAACCGAGCCGGTACCGTCTTTCAAAACGAATCTGCTCCCCGCCTTACCTTTGAGTTGGTTTTCAAAAGTGGCTTCAACCCCGTCTGTACCTGTCTTTTCAAAGTTGACAAACCCAATAACATGAGAAGCCAAACTTCCATATTCGTAAACTCTTGTTGGGTCTTCCGTGTAAATCAATCCGTCGTAAACCACATTTTTGAGTTTATGTGCAAGTTTTGCTTCAACCTTGTTGATAATACAAAAAATCTTTTTTGCCGAATCGATCTTCCCTTTATAAAATTCATATGTCCCACCGATTGAGTCAGCTAAAACTTTTGCAATCAGTGAGTCTTTTCTAAATTTTTTTGCTAATCGCGGATCAACATAAAAAGAGACCTCATCCTTGCTGTAAACCAGGATGGTTCCGTTTCTGTCGTAGATCGATCCCCTGCTTGCAGCAAGTGGTTCAACACCTGTCTGCTGTTTTTTCGCAAAATATGAATAATCATCAGCCTTCACTACCTGAACAACTATTATCCTGGTAAGCAGTATCAAAAAAAATACAGCCATAATTCCATTGATAACCAGAAGTCTGTTGTTATTCATTTAAATAGTTAATCTTGTTTTCAAATTCTTCAATTTCCTGCTTCGAAAGAGTGATAGTAGCTGATGAATCAAAACCAGTGACGAGCCCCAATTTCGATTCTGCCAGGGGAACTATCTGCTCTTTGGAGACTAATTTGTCGAACACCGCTTTGTTTGAATTTATACTCGATTGTTCAATTTTAATTTCCGCCTTTAAATCATCTATTTGTTTTGAAAGTTTAGTGTTTTGCAAATTGATAGTTATATAATAATATGCCAACACTCCTAAACATGAAGCAAACAAGAGAAACCAGAGTATATTCTTTTTATACGATTTTTTCACTAACTAAACTCTTTCTGCTGCTCTAAGTTTACCACTTCTTGCTCTTCGGTTTTCGTGAATTTCCGCAATCGATGGTGATACCGGCTTCTTTGTAATGATCTTAAGAGTTTGTTCTTTGTTACAATTGCAAACCGGAAAATTCGGCGGACAAATGCACCCCTTCTCTTCTTCCTTAAAAAAATCTTTTACAATTCTGTCTTCCAACGAGTGATATGTAAGTATCACAATTCTTCCACCGGGTTTTAGAAGCGGAACCGACTCTTCAAGAAATTCTTTTAATGAATCGAGCTCTTTGTTAACAGCAATCCTTAAAGCTTGAAACACCCTTGATAACCGTTTGAAAAGAAACCGTTGAGGAGTAACATCCTCAATCAGTTTGGCAAGATCTGTGGTGGTTTTAAACGGTTTAATTCTCCTCTGTTTTACAATAAGACTTGCTATGTATCCGCTCTGGATCTCCTCTCCATACTCGCGAAACAACTTTGCAAGGTCGTGCGCTTCTGCATTATTCACGATCTCGTGTGCAGCTATCCCCTCAGCCTTGTTCATTCTAAGGTCGAGAGGTGCTGTCATCCTGTATGAAAATCCCTCTTCCTCGTTGTCAAGTTGATAAGATGAAACTCCTAGATCTGCAAAAATGCCTGTAAAACCCTCTACAGACTCAAGTCGGGCTGCAACTCCAATTTTTGTAAAATTGAAATTGTAAAGTCTGACACGGCGGTCTTGAGAAAAATTTTCGAGGGATTGATTAAAAACGATTTGATCGAGGTCTGTGCCTATCAATAAAGCATTTGAACTTAGCTGATCGAGAAATCTTCTCGAATGGCCGCCAAATCCAAAAGTACCATCAAAATATGCTCCGTCTTTGTCAGTAATTAGATATTCAACAGATTCTTTTAATAATACAGGGCTATGAAATTTGTCCATTTATTTGCATCACATTTTCGGCAATGTCTTCAAAGCTGTCCAAAGAAGCCTTTTCATATTGCTCATAGATCACCGGATTCCAAAACTCAATTTTGTTTAATGAGCCGAGAATCAGCACATCTTTCTCAATTTTTGCATATTCAAGAAGATGTGGAGGAATTATCACCCGAGACTGACCATCCATGGTTTGCTCTTCAGCACTGTGAAGGAAGACTCTAATGAATCTTGCATGGTTCTTATTGTACTGGTTCAACTTCGAAAGATTTTCCTCGATCGTTGCAAATAAATCTTTAGGAAACAGATCTATACAATGACCTACCTCATCGAGACCCACACCCTTGGTAAGTACCAGGGTGTTCTCAGCAGCCGGACTGATAAACCGTTTCAGTTTCGATGGAATACTGATACGGTTTTTGGAGTCTAAATTGTGTAAAAAGTGTCCTTTGAACACTAAGGCGGTCCTTTTATTTGTTTTTGGGGTTTTTTGTGGGCAACTTACCCACTTTTCCACACTTCACCCCAAAACTTATTAAATTTTTCGCAAATAGTCAAGCATATTTGAAAAAAAATGAAAATAAATTTTTAAATGGGGTGTTTGTGCTATAAATTTGGTAAAACAATGAGGGGTAAATCTATAGTTGGAATGGTGTTATTCAATTTGTTGGAAGATGAATGGAGGTATTTAACCGCCGAGGACGCAAAGGACGCAAAGAAAGTAGCGGAGAAGCCAAGTAGCAGAGTAGCAAGGGAACTATTAAACAGCTAAGAGCGCAAAGGACGCAAAGGGAGGAATAATAAAGCCATCCTTGGAATTATTCCCTCTCTTACGGTTTTTCATTTTGCAGATGGCAATCGGGACGATTACCACCCCTGTCACTTACGGTTTTTCATCCGTATGAATCAGTGAAACTATTAAAAATTATTGGATTACTGCATTATTGGATTACTGCATTAGTCTAACGAGTTTCGCCATATAAAATCCATCAAAGCCGGAATCTGCCGGTGAGATCGTTTTCTCTTCGATTAGCTTAAATTGATCTTTGTGGGATTCAAGGAATTTTTTAATTTGTAATTCATTCTCAGAAGGAAGAATGCTGCATGTAACATATATTAACTTTCCTCCTTTCTTAACCATATTTGAGTAAGAAGAAAGTATCTCTGTCTGAATTTTAATCAGTTCTTCTATTCGCTCTTTTTTTAGTTTCCATTTGGCATCCGGATTCCTTCTGATAACACCAAGACCTGAGCATGGAACATCAAGCAAAACAAGATCGGCACTCTCTGCAAGTCGCTTTATTACTTTGGTACTGTCAATAGCTTTAGTTTCGATGATTGAGATACCGTTTCTTTTTGATCGTTTTTTCAGCTCGATAAGTTTTCTTTCTTCAGTATCAAGACAAAGTATCTTCCCTTTGTTTTTCATCAAAGCTGCCATGTGTAGAGATTTACCGCCGGCACCAGCGCATGCATCAATAACACGCATTCCCGGCTCCACCCCGGCGAAGTATGCAACATGTTGTGATGAAGCATCCTGTATCTCAAAAAAACCTTTTTTGAACTCATCAAGAAGAAAAAGATTTTTCCTTTCCTCCAGAACCAAAGCATCAGGATTATGGGGAACTTCGATCGCTTTTATCTCTTGTTCAGCGAATTTTTCTTTAAGAAATTTTTTAGTGGTTTTTATGGTATTCACCCGGAGCACCACCTCAGCCTCCTTGTTAAGCGCATTCAATTCTTTCTCCCAGCGTGCTCCCAATTGCTGCTCCCCGAATTCGTCCAACCAGTCGGGTACCGATTCTCTAATTTTTCGTGTTTGTTTTCCCTCTTCATATCTTTGGAGCAGTTTATCTTTTTTAAGGCCAACCTCCCCAAGCTGCGCCTCATCGCTGAGTCGGACTATAAAAAGATATGCAGTAATGATCTTCCTGAATTGCTCCTCGTTTGTAGTGCCTGTAGAGGCTGCATAAGCGATCAGCCTTAAGTTCCGGATGATTTCGTAGGAGGTCTCAGCGATAAATTTTCGATCTCTCGCTCCCCATTTTGGATTGGTTTTCAGGATAAAATTGATCACAGAATCAGCATAACGATTCTCAAGTATCGTACTTTTTATTATTCTTAATACTGCTTCTAACAGGTTGTTATGTATTCTTGCCATCTTTTAGTCGTTTTTACCGCGGTTTATGTGATCACTTCACAATCAAAAATAAATTAAATTTAGGCTGTAAATTTACAAGAATAACAACAAGAAGCAGAATTTATGCAAAAACCCGGAAGATACCTTGGTCTCTCACTCGCCGCAGGAATAATCCTCTCGATGATTATTACAAAACAGGTCGGTAATGGCTTTGCCGTGGCAGTTGCTGTAATGGGTATCTCTCTTTTAGTCGGGTTGTTGTTCGAGTACTATAAATATATGAGGAATAAATGACCGGTTGGATATTAAAACTGTCTCTTTCACTTCTGCTGATCTCATGCTCACCTGCAACTGAAAGACCTGCCACTACATCAAAAGTTGTCTTGGAAGACTCAACTTTTGAAACACATATTGCAAAAAAAGACAGTTTGGATGAAGCGAAAGACTTTTTAGCCAGTGAATTAAAGTCGCTGGTGGATCTAAAAATCATCAATAAGATAAAAAGTGACAAACTTGCAGAGATACTTACTGCTGTAAAAGTGGAGTTTCTCAACCAGAATGGCAACAGAAAAGAAGCCTTTTTAATAGTTCATAAAGAAGTTGCAACTCAAATCAGGTCAATATTTACCGAATTGGCAGATTCGGGATTTGTAATCGATAAAATAGAACCAATGAGTAAGTATAAATGGTCGGACGACAGTTCGATGGTTTATAACAATACCTCATGTTTTAACTATCGTTTGGTTTCCGGAACCCGGAGCATGAGTAAACATGCCTACGGTCTTGCCCTCGATATCAATCCCTTTTGGAACCCGTTTGTGTCCGGCAAAAGAGTATCACCAAAAGGAGCAAAATATGATATCACCAAAAATGGCACAATCCACAGAAAAGCACTGATCTATAAAATCTTTATCAAAAATGGTTGGAAATGGGGCGGTGACTGGAAGCCGTATCAGGACTACCAACATTTTTTTAATGATAAAATCAAGGTTAAAACTTTTTAATTTTATATTTAAGTGTTTGATTAATTAAACTTACCTATCTGATTTTTGAAAAACCAGATAGACCATATTACTGAATGTTAAACTTTAATATATTTAAAAAAGTTTTAACCCCGGATAATGCAATTTTTAAAATTTCATTTTTACTGTTACCAATCCCCTTAGATCACCCGGTTTAAAATTTACAGCCTTATCGTCAGGGTATTTTTCAGCTATTAACTTCTTGATATTACCTGGGATTTGATCTTCGGTACCGTGACAGACTACACATTCTTCAGCCAAAAGAATTGGTTTAGCCAGATGTAATGTCTTGCTGTTTGCTGTTCTCTCCACTCTAAAGAAAACTGTGTCTTTATTGAAGTTATCTGCTTTCATCATGTTTTCACATTCTTTAAGCCACATTACTTCCGCCTCATCAGGAACATTTGCTTCATTTCTGTTCATAAAAGATACTCTTCTAACTTCCATTCCTTTTTTAGCAGAGTAGTTTTTAGCAAATTCCTGAGCTGTATCTGAACAAACATTTAATGCACTCTCAGGACCACCTTTCTTCATTTCTGCCACCAAAATAGACTTTAATTCTTTCATGAATTCTCCGGCAGCTTTACCGGCAACCATTTTTACTTCCTCAAGTTTAACATCCTTTTTAGGTTCCACCTTTTTAACACAACCGGTGAAAACCAAAACGGAAACAAACAAAAGCAGAATTACTCTTCGCATTTTTACTCCTTTTTTAATCAATTAGATGCTTTAAAAACAAAAGAGGTTGCTTTAGTAAAAAAACAACCTCTAAATTAACATAATGAAACTATCAGAGGATGAATTTGCCTCGTTTAGTGTAGTGAGTATGCAGAAGTTCGTGAGACTTGTGACTGCATGGACCCTCCGGAATAAACTTGGCATAAAAATCAGCAACATGACTGTTTTCATGAGACTTTCTTACGGGAAGTGTCTCTTCTTCAGCGTATATTGCTTTTGCTCTTGCTTTTCTTATCTTTTCGTTTGTAGGAACAGGTTGACCACCACCACCAAGACAGCCACCGGGGCATGCCATGATTTCGATGAAGTGTACATCGTAGAGTTCTCCGGCTTTAAGCAATTCCATTACTTTCTTTGCATTTGCCGTACCATGTGCAACGATGAACTTTAGTTCCACACCGTCGAGGAATGACCAGTCGGGCACACAATTTTCAAGCACTACAGATGATTGCTTCACTCCTTCAAAGCCTCTGACGGCCTCTATACGAAGTTTCTCAAATGGAACTTCACGCCCAGTGACCAGTTCGTAAACTGTTCTCAGAGCAGCTTCCATTACACCACCCGTGGCACCGAAGATAAGCCCTGCTCCCGAACCGAGACCAAAAGGATTATCAAAATCTGATTTAGGAAGTGAAGGGAGTTTCATACCGGCTTCCTTTATCATCATTGCCATTTCACGGGCTGTGAGACCATAATCAACATCTTTGTAACCAGAAGCATCCATCTCGGGACGGTTGCACTCGAATTTCTTTGCGGAGCATGGCATCAAAGCAACACTTACGATATCTTTGGGATCGATACCTGCTTGCTCAGCATAAAATGTCTTTATAATCGTTCCAAACATCTGCTGTGGTGATTTTGCAGAAGAAAGATGATCCAGATATTCCGGATAAAAATGTTCGATATATTTAACCCATCCCGGTGAACACGAAGTAAACTGGGGCAGTTTTACCGATTCATCTCCGTCAACAACAGCTTTTTTAATCCTGGTGAGCAACTCAGTGCCCTCTTCCATGATTGTTAAATCGGCTGTGAAGTTAGTGTCGAATACCTTATCAAAACCAATTCTTTTGATTGCAGTATTTAACTCTCTGGTTAAAGAGATACCCGGTTCCAGTCCAAATTCTTCACCAATTGCAGCACGAGGAGATGGGGCTGTCTGAATAACCACATGTTTTGTGGGGTCTTCAATTGCTCTCCAAATCTCATCCGATGGATCATTTGCGTAAAGTGCGCCGGTTGGGCAGCGGTTGATACATTGCCCGCAGTTGATACAAACCACTTCTGCAAGAGGTTTTGCCATAAATGTATCGATATGAGTTTCGGCACCCCTGCCAATGGCTTCGAGGCAACCAACTTCCTGAAGATCGATGCATGTTCTCACACATCTGCGACAGTTTACACATTTATCCATATCACGGATTACTGAGTAAGATGACCTGTCAACCGGATATTTGCTCACATTGTCGTGACCAAACATGTAGGAATCGACACCCATTTCTTTAGCCAGATCTTGAAGTTCACAATTACCGTTTTTTACACAAGCATAACACTCACCAACATGCTCACTTAAAAGCAGTTCCATGATGTGTTTTCTCGCTTTTCTAACAGCAATTGTTGAAGTTTTAACTTTTAGTGGAGCTGTGATAGGGAATGCACAAGAGGCTTGCAGCGTTCTCATTCCTTCAACATCAACCAGGCAAAGCCGGCAATGCCCTCCAATTCCCAAATCTTCATGGGCGCAAAGGGTTGGAATGTAGATATCTGACATACGGCATGCTTCGAGTATCGTGGTACCAAATGGTACGCTCATTGTTTTACTGTTAATTTGCACCGTTACAGTGCCACCGATAGTGTCCACATTTTCAGGAGCACTTGGAACATAAGGTTTCTGACTGATGGGAGCACGCGATGTTTTTAAATGCTTCATTTATAGACTCCATCACTTTTGGAATGAAATATTTCTTCTTTAAAGTCCTCGAGAATCGAGAGGAATGGATTAGGACTGCTCTGACCCAATCCGCACTTTGAAGCAACTTTCATTGTCTCGCCGAGTTCTTTCAGATTGTTAATATGGGTGAATGTGTATTGATTTTTTTCGATCATCTCTACACCCTCGAGCAGTTTCTGATTTCCGATTCTACACGGCGTGCACTGTCCACAAGACTCTTCAACAAAAAATTCCATAAAATTTTTGAGAATATGGAGCATATTCCTCGATTCATTGAAGATCATTATTGAACCACCTGTTGCAGCATCTTCATAAGCTAGCTTTCTGTCGAATTTTGACTTTGGAATACAAACTCCCGATGCGCCACCCACCTGGACGGCTTTTGTATTCTGTGCACCAACTTTTGCCAGAAGTTCATTTATTGAGATGCCCCAGTTCAGTTCATAAACACCCGGTTTCTCACAATCTCCCGAGATGGAAAAGAGTTTCGATCCGGAAGAAGAAGAGGTTCCTCTCTCAGCATATTTTTCTCCCCCCATCAAGATGATATGAGGAACTGCCCCGAGAGTTTCAACATTGTTTACCGTAGTGGGAGCACCACATAGACCTGTGTTCACAGGGTATGGAGGTCTGTTTCTTGGCTCACCTCTTTGACCTTCGAGTGATTCTATGAGAGCAGTCTCCTCACCACAAACATAAGCACCTGCTCCCATAACAATCGAAATATCAAAGTTAAAACCTTCTTTACCGCAGATATTTTCACCGAGGAGGTTTTTTTGTCTCATTTCATTTAGACAATCTTCAAGAAATTGTCGCATATAAACATATTCACCTCTCAGGTAAATGTAACCGTGAGATGCTCCCACAGTATATCCACCAACTACCATTCCATCAAGTATCAGAAAGGGAGCATTCATCAGGAGCACGCGGTCTTTAAAAGTACCGGGTTCACCTTCATCGGCGTTACAGATGATAAATTTATCTGCTCCGGTGGCTGCTGCCACAAGCATCCATTTTGTGGAGGTTGGGAAACCTGCTCCGCCTCTCCCTTTAAGTTTGGAAGCTTTCAATTCAAAAAGGATGTCATCCCTTCCCATTTCCAGGGCTTTTTTAATTGCGGAACCTGCTTTATAATTCGAGAAAAGGAGACTCGATTCGTGTATTGTATTACTTATATCATTATACATTTTCATCTCTCCTTACTTGATCTCTTTAAGAATTGAACAGGCTTTTTCGGGATCCAATTTTGTGTAAACTCTGTCGTTCACAATCATTGCCGGTCCCTGATCGCACATTCCCAAACAGTTGGTAAATTCGAGAGTAATCTTTTGATCTTTGCTGGTTTCACCAAACTTCATCCCCAGCTCACGCTCAATAGCCTTTTCGATCTGGCATTTTCCGGCCATATCACAGATTATTGTTCTGCACAAACGGACGATATTTCTCCCTTTTGGCTGATCGTTAAGGAAGGAATAAAAGGAAATTACTCCATAAACTTCAACCGGATGAATATCGAGAACACGAGCGACTTCCTGCTGAGCAAAATCGGGGATATGATTATATTTTTCCTGGATGTACTCAAGCAAAGGCATGAGAGCTGTTCTATGGAAGTTGTATTGACCGGCAAAGAGTTCGATCTCTTCGGTAAGATTGTTTTTTTCAATTGCTAACATATATATACCTCTTAACTTTTGTTTAAGAGTTTGTTAACTTTGGCAATGAGAACATCTGCAGAAACAGGCTTCTCAACAAAATCATCCACCGGAACCATGTCACTTTTCCCGAATTGGAGTCCCAATGCTTTAGAGACGGAAGTGTACATAAGAATTGGTGTGGTCACGCCATCGCGGCGGAGTTTTTGGGCGAGGAAAAAACCATCGTCAGGCTCCTGCATCATTACATCGAGAATGATAAGGGCAGGTTTTTGTTCTGCGATAATTTTAAACCCGTCACCGGGGTTGTTGGCTGTTATAACTTCGAATCCGTTAGCCATAAGTACAAGAGATGTGGCATCGATAATATCCGGGTCGTCGTCAATTATTGCTATAAGAGACATACTCTTCCTTTGCATTAATTTTTGGTCTTTTGAATGAATATATTGTTATCCGGATTACTCCGGTTGACTCTGGGAGGCTTCTCCCGTCAGAACTCTCTGCTAAGATTGTGTATTAGTTCCGCTGTTATGATGTCTGTGCTACTCTAAGCACGCCCGGTTTCAAAGAACGATTATTTATTCAAAATCTTTTCAGGAAGGAACACTTTGAATGTGGTCCCTTTCCCGTATTCACTTTCAGTTTCAATTTTACCGGAATAGTAGTCAATGGTTTTTTTAACAATCGACAAACCAAGCCCGGTGCCGTGAATACTTTTTGTAAACTCATTTTTAGCCCTGAAAAACTCTGAGAAAAGGCGGTTTTTTTCTTCAGGCTTTAATCCAATCCCCGTATCCCTTATTTCAAGAATTATATATGCTCCTTTTTTCTTGAGCGACACAAACACTTCACCGTCAGTTTTATTATATTTTACTGCATTGCTCATCAGGTTTGTTATTACTCTTTCGATCTCAAGCCGGTCAGCTTCAATCGCAAACGAGTTCTCGCCGGCAGAAAATTTTATTGTGATATTTTTTTTCTCCGCCTCAAAATGCATCATCTCTACCGTCTCTTGAACAAGAGCCGCAAGGTCAATTTTTACAATCTCCCTTTTTACGGTATTCAATTCAATTCGGGAAATATCAAGAAGGTCGTTTACCATGGTTAGCAGACTTCTCAGTCTTGAAGTGCTTCGAGTAAGAAAATCTGCTCTCTGCTCATCAGTTAATTTCATTTTTGGGTTAAGGAGAATATCCAAAAAACCGATGGTTGCAGCAACAGGAGCTTTTAATTCGTGGGATACCATCGAAACGAACTGCGATTTTAGTTGCTCGATCTCCTTAAACTGAGTAATGTTTTTAGCAACAATTACAATTCCGGCGATCTTTTTTTGGTCGTGATCAGGAATAGGTGAACATGTTACTTCAACAAACATATCAGGATTTGAAGAGAGTTTAAACTGTACCGACTCGCCCTTAACTTCAAATATCTCTTTTGATATCATTCTATGGGCAATTTCTTTTACTTCAGGAGGAAGTATCTCAAGTATCTGTTCAGCGAGGAGTATCTCATCCAGATCGAGATACCTTAAGGCGGCAGGGTTATAATAGACCATCTCACCAAACTGGTTAATTACCAATACGCCGTCTGCCATCAGGTTTATTATTGTATTAAGCCTGCTTCTTTCAAATGCAAGCTCAAGGAGACGGGCCTCGCGATCAGCCTTTAGCCTCTCCGCTTCAAGAATAAGCCGGCGTTTTTGTAATCCCTTCTCAATATTGTGGATGAGTTCGTCGGGGGTGAAAGGTTTCAGGATATAACCTTCTGCGCCTAATTTTGTGGCTTCCACCGCTGTTTCATAACTGGCATAAGCTGTTGCCATGAAACAAATGGTGTTGGGTCTTGCCTGTCTTATCATACGGAGCACTTCTATCCCGCTGATGTCGGGCATCTTTAGATCAAGAAGTGCTACATCAAAATCGAATTCCGTACCTTTTTTAATACCTTCGGCACCATTTTCGGCGGTTTCTACCTCAAATCCTTCTATCTGAAGGATTCGTTTTACTCCGTTTCTTAGATAATCTTCATCATCTACTAAAAGGATTCTGGCGGGATGATCAGAATCTTCCACCCTTTTCGAGCTCCATTATTAACCGGATTGATTTTCGTAATAGTCTGAGATTCTGCTAAGAATTTCATCAATCACAACAGGTTTGTTCAGAATATCATCTGCATTGATCCATTCCTGTTCCTCAGGAGTCATTGTCTCGAACTGTAACCCGGTCTGATTAGCGACAGCTGTTACGATATACACCGGCATCTTTTTACCAAGAGGATGCTTTTTTATTTTATGAGACAGAACAAATCCTGAATCATATTCTTCCATCATCAGATCGATTACGGCGCATGCCGGTTTAAATGTAAGAAATTTTTCGTATCCATCGTTGCTGGTTTCTGCTGTTTCCACAGCATAACCTTCGGCTTCAAACAGTATTTTATTTTGTTCCAGGATATCAATATCGTCATCAACCAATAATATTTTTTTTTCGTAGTTCATTTTATACCTCTATATGTTTAAGAACTGTTTCTTCGGAAGATTAATAAAGAATTCGGTTCCTTTTCCTTCTTCACACTTAAAATTGATATCGCCTTTATGCATCTTCATGATGCCATATGCGATTGCCAATCCTAAACCTGTTCCTTTGCCTGCTTCTTTTGTAGTGAAGAAAGGTGTAAACAACTTGCTAAAGTGTTCCTTCTTTATTCCACCTCCCGAATCCGCAAAATAGATTTTAAGGTTCTCACCCAGGTCTTCGTGTCTTATGCGAATTTCCCTCGTATGTTTGTCTGCCATTGCATCAACTGCATTGATGACAAGATTAACGATCACCTGCTCAATCTGGTCTCTATCACCCTGTATTACCACTGCGGTTTCAGGCAGATCGATCTCAACGGATATACCATCGAGTTTGCCTGTTACCGAAAGTTTTTTCATAATAGCTTTCACTTCCGCAATTATGTCGAAAGTTGTAACATTTAATTTTCCCTGTCGTGCAAAGTTAAGAAGATTTGCAACAATATTCTTACACCTGTTGGCTTCTCCCATGATCATTTCAAGATCACCACCAATATCAGCCTCAATTTTATGTTTGTCACACAGTTTTTTTAATAAACCGGCGTACACCATAATAGTGCCAAGTGGATTGTTAATTTCATGCGCAACACCTGCAGCAAGTTGCCCTATTGAAGCAAGTTTCTCAGCAGAGTGGAGTGCTGCCTCTGTTTCATGCAAATTGTCGTATGCTGCACGAATCTCATCAAGAAGATGAGGCAAACACATCTCTTTTTCACTCAGTCCCTTGGCAATTGCTATTGCAAATTCCCTGCATGTAGTATAACCACATGCCCCACAATTTAACTCATCATTTTTGTTGTATATGCCTATTGTAGCAAGAATCTCAGCTATCACCGGCTCATCAGGTACCGGTTTCCTCTCACTCGTTTTGATAAAAGTTCTACTGAAGTCCATATCCCGGCTGTTAAAAATATTACTTTTCCAGACTTTTTTATCCACCTGTTTTAAGTCTTTTTTGATGAACTCAATTACTTTTTCTCTTTTTGAGTAAAAATTCAATTCACTGTCAACAACCGGGCCCGAAATACATCCTTCACAAAAAAGAATATCCACAAATCTGGCATTAATATTTTTATTCGAAATCTCGTCGATTATCTGAAGAACTTTTGCTCTCCCCTCAACTACTACAATTTCGTCATCAAGCACATCACCGGGAAGATCGGTGGATTTCAACAATCCGCCTGCCAATGGAAAAGCCTTCCCAAGAGAAGCTCTCGGAGGATCAAATGGAATTGACTCAAGTTCCCGGAGTACAATGTTTTCTTCAAAAAACATCTCTTTTAATTCACTGAAAGTAATTACTGAATCGATAACCCCTTCAACCGGTTCATCAGTAAATTCATCTTTTTTTGCAACGCAAGGGCCCACAAAAACTATTTTTGTTTTTTCCCCGTTTTCCTTTTTCAGGTACCTGCCAAGGGCTATCATCGGTGAGACAATCTTTGCAAGATTGGGTACTAAATGATTGAAATACTTTTGAATGTAGTTAAAGACAGCGGGACAAGCAGTGCTTATCACCGGTCTTACATCAGCATTCATTACAGCATCAACATATTCGCCACTGATCAGGTCTGCACCAAATGCAGTCTCAACCACTGTATCAAATCCCAGCCTTTTTAGTGCAGCAGGAACTTTGTCGTATGAATCAGGAAAAGCCGCAGCGAATGATGGAGCAATCATTGCAATTCGCTCACACTCGATGTCGGCGAGGACATTATTTCGCGTATATTCGATATTACTGACGATGCATTTTGCATGTTGAGAGCACACAACAAAACAGTTCCCGCATGAGATACAGCGGTCCTGAATTATGAGTGCTTGTCCGTTCACAACACGAATTGCTTTAGCCGGGCATTCTCTTATACAAGAGTAACACCTTTTACATCTGTCGGGAACAGTAAAAATAACGCCGGACATAATCCTTTCTACAATTAACTTTAATAGTCAAGCATATTTAGTGCCAAAGAATACCCTTGTCATTCGATGCGCTATCCCATTTTTTGTTAATTCTGCAATTGAAGAATTCTCAATATCGGTAAAAATGTGTCTTATTAATTGGAAAGGATTCATTTATTGTGGGGTGAAATAGTGGAGTGTGAAGTGAGGGAATAGTTCCACGGATACCACGGATTCAACACGGATTTTCATGGATGAGGGGGACGCAGATCAGCCACGGCGGACAGGTACACGCAGATTAAACAGAGTTACGCATCCCCCATACCCGCCGAAGCGGGTTAAATATTCGTAGGTTCCCGATTGCTATCTGCGACAACCTGTTCTCTCATTTTTGCAATTTTTTAACAATATCAGAAAGAATATATGCAAACTGCCCTGTCAACAAACTATTCGAATTCTGCATAAATAATATTGGTGTGGAATATTTCCTTTTAAGATAGAGTTCAATTCCATTATCCTTAGGGGAATAGCTGATTGACCCAATATCATTTATTTTACAATTTACATTTCGACTTGAGGATGATATCATTAATTCATCCCCAGATACTCTAATAGATTCTTCTCTAAACCTAAATTTGACTAAGAAATAAATTGAAGTCACCAATACAACAAGAGCAATTAAAATTGCCATGCCAGTGCTTCCTTCGCCGTATCTTGATTCTCTCAAGGATATCAACTGACCAAATAAAGACATCCCGAACAAAACGATAATAACTGCCAATGTAATTCTCACTCCTTTTTTGCCATCAACCTTATTAATAACACTTATCCCCCCGCTACTACCTCTGTTAACAATAAATTTCGGAAATTTCTTCTGGAGGTCTTTTAATTTTTCATATTCCGGATCAATGGAGACAGAATCATAATTCACAGGTGCGTGGTATTCATTTGAAGCAGAAACATGGGATAGCGGCTCACCAAGTCTTGCCGCTTTTGGCGGAGTAAAACTTGGGATGCCATCGTCCTTCGGTGATGATGTTTTGCCATCAAGTATTTGAATAAAATCAACTATTGAATGAAGTCGTTTATCAACATCTCTATCGATTGCCTTAAATATAGCAGCCACCACATTTTCAGGAATGTGCGGATAAAACTGTCTTGGGTCGGGCACATCATCATTCAGCATCCTCTGCATGATGTGAAATGAGCTTGAGTTGGGATTAACATCATGTGGAAGCCTCCCGGCTACCATTTCAAAAAGTGTCATACCAAGGTTATAAATATCAGATCTTTGATCAACCTTTTCCCCTTTAATCTGCTCGGGACTCGCATATTGAAGTGTGCCTACCACCTGACCCGATTGCGTGATCGTATGTCCTGTCTCATCACGGGCGATCCCAAAATCGAGTATCTTAACCTTATTCTCAGGTGTTACAATTATATTTCCGGGTTTAATATCTCTGTGAACAACACCTTGTGAGTGGGCATAACCTATTCCATCAAGAATCTGATGAAAAATAGGCCAAGCCTTCTCAAATGGTATAGGACCCGTTTCTTTCCCAATCATCTTTGCAAGGGTTCTCCCCTCTACATACTCCATTACTATATACACATTCCCCGTCGGTTGATCCTGAAGAATATCATGAAATTTTACGATGTTTGGATGTTCAAGCCTCGAATGAGTTTTTGCCTCACGAACGAATCTTTCCCTTGCCTCGGAATTCTGAGTGAGTGAATCTGACAGTTTTTTTATAGCAAAATATTTATCAAGTGAAGTATGCCAGGCTTTGTAAACAACTGCCATGCCACCGGCACCAATGGTTTCTTCAATTCTATACTGCCCAAATAGTAGTGTGTTTTGCATCTTCGTAATTCCGCTTTTTTTAACCGGGAAATAATATTTTAATGTTTCGATTTAAGAGAATAACCAACATAATGAGTTTGAATCACAGGTACAGATTCTTTTTTCAAATTAATCTCATTTCAATAATTCTGGATTGTGCCGCTAAAAATACGAATTGTTTACAAATTCAAATCCTGTTTTTTTTGTTTTAATTCATTTTTTTTAAGATATTGAGGTGTTAACTTCGCCATTTGATAAAAACCGGTTAAAAAACACTATGAATAAACTGACAATCAAAAATATGGTATGCCGACGATGCATCTCGGCAGTGGAATCAATTCTGAATGGAATGGGTGTCTCCCCGCTTTTAATAAATCTGGGGGAAGTAGTGTTGGAAAGCCCTCTCAGCAAAGAACAGAGCCTTGAATTGCGAGAAAGACTGGCAAATGCCGGTTTTGAGTTACTTGATGATCTAAGGAAGCAACAGATAGAAAAAATAAAAGCTATCGTCATCGAACATATTCATCATTTAGTTGATAACAAATTTAACTTCCCTGAAGTGCTATCGGCAGAATTAAACAGGGAATACTCAACTTTGAGCAAACTTTTCTCGGAGACAGAGGGTATCACTATCGAACAATATGTGATATTGCAAAAGATAGAAAAAGTGAAAGAGCTTCTCGTTTATAATGAACTAAGCCTGAGTGAAATATCGGATCAATTGGGTTATAGCAGTGTTGCACATCTCTCAAGCCAATTTAAAAAAGTTACCGGCTTCACCCCTACTCAATTTAAAGAGCAAGGCATTACTCACAGGAAAACACTCGATAATGTCTGAATTCCATTATTATATAAATCATTCCCGTAATTGTGTAACATACAGGCTATTCACACTCTGTAATTTTGCTTTGTAAATTAATCGAAAAGGTAAAAGAAATGACAAAGCAAACTTATCCCGTAATGAACATGACCTGTGCATCATGCGCAGCAAGAGTACAAAAAACTCTGGGGAAACAACCCGGCGTTACAACTGCAATTGTTAACTATGCAAACGCAACAGTTCAGGTGGAATATGATGAGAAAAAGATCTCACCCGACCAACTCAAAATTTCCGTTCAGAAATTTGGTTATGATCTTGTAATCGAGGGTGATGATGATGATGTAGATGATCTACATCGAAAAGCATCAAAAGAGCTAAAAAATAAAACTATTGGCGCAATACTTCTCTCTATTCCTGTAGTGATAATCGGGATGTTCTTTATGGAAATGCCTTACGCAAACTACATAATGTGGGCACTTTCTACACCGGTGGTTCTCTATTTTGGAAGTCGATTTTTTGTCGGTGCCTGGAAGCAGTTATCACACGGCACGGCAAACATGGATACATTGGTAGCTTTGAGTACCGGAACGGCATATATTTTTAGTGTTTTTAATACACTTAATCCTGATTTCTGGCACGACCGTGGACTTCATGGACATGTTTATTTCGAAGCTGCCGCCGTTGTAATTGCATTTATTCTTTTGGGAAAACTGCTCGAGGATAAAGCTAAAGGCAATACTTCATCGGCTCTGAAAAAACTTATTGGCCTGCAGCCTAAAACCGTAACAATAGTTTTTAATAATGAACACAGAGAGCTGCCCATCTCGGATGTAAGAGTTGGTGATGAGATACTCGTAAAACCGGGTGAAAAAATAGCCGTTGATGGAACTGTCTCTTCCGGAATTTCTTTTGTTGACGAAAGCATGATAAGTGGTGAACCAATCCCGGTGGAAAAAACCAAAGGTGAAAAAGTTTTTGCGGGTACAATAAATCAAAAAGGAAGTTTCAATTTTGTTGCCGATAAAGTTGGTTCTGATACTGTTCTTGCGCGAATTATAAAAATGGTGCAGGATGCGCAGGGTAGCAAAGCCCCTGTGCAACAACTTGTGGATAAAATTGCTTCAATTTTTGTTCCGGTTGTGATTCTGATCGCACTGATAACGCTTGCGGTTTGGGTCATTTTTGGTGGTGAAAACAGTTTTACCCAGGGGCTTCTGGCTATGGTTACTGTGCTCGTGATTGCTTGCCCTTGTGCACTTGGACTTGCCACACCAACTGCTATTATGGTTGGTATTGGTAAAGGAGCTGAATCAGGAATCCTGATAAAAGATGCCGAGAGCCTTGAAACTGCCCGCAGGGTGAATGTTATCGTACTCGATAAAACAGGCACAATTACAGAAGGAAAACCCGAGGTGTTGGAAACCGTATGGAAAAATAATAATCAATCATCTGCAAGTATTTTAAGAGCGATCGAGCTAAAATCGGAACACCCCCTTGCAGATGCCGTGGTGGCTTATCTCGATTCTACGGAGGAGATTGATGTAACGGACTTCCAGAGCCTCACAGGAAGGGGGGTAAGAGCCATGGTTAATGGCGAAGAATGGTTTGTCGGGAATTTAAAATTAATGTCCGAAAACAATATTGCGATGCCTGAAGAAATAAATTCAAAAACTTTGGAATGGCAGTCGCATGCAAACACTGTAATATTTTTTGCTTCCGGTGAATCGGTGGCAGCAGCAATTGCAATAGCCGATAAAATTAAACCTTCTTCAATTCAGGCGGTCAAAACCCTTCAAGAATCCGGCATTGAAGTTTATATGCTTACCGGTGACAACTCGACAACAGCAAAATCGATTGCTGAACAAGCCGGAATTCAACACTACAAAGCAGATGTCCTCCCTGCTGAAAAAGCTGATTTTATTAAATCACTTCAAGCTGAAGGTAAAATAGTAGCCATGGTTGGAGATGGAATAAACGACAGCAATGCACTTGCCCTGGCAGATTTAAGCATCGCCATGGGAACCGGAAGTGATATAGCAATGGATGTGGCAAAAATGACTTTGATAACATCCGATCTTTCAAGAATTCCAAAAGCAATAAAACTCTCGCATGACACTGTTTTAACAATCAAACAAAATCTCTTTTGGGCATTTATCTATAATATTATTGGAATACCAATTGCGGCGGGAATATTGTATCCGTTCAACGGATTTCTGCTCGATCCAATGATCGCGGGTGCAGCCATGGCTATGAGCAGCGTAAGTGTTGTTAGCAACAGTTTAAGGTTGAAATTAAGGAGATAGAGGGTTTTAAACCCCAATATTATCGTATTGCTGCATTATTGAACTACTGCATTTTAAAATACACGGAGCCACCTGCCGGAATCGAACCGGCGACCTATTCATTACGAATGAATTGCTCTACCAGCTGAGCTAAGGTGGCTTCTACAATAAGATTGAAAAAGAGAGGACTATCTTACTCTTTTTTTATGTCTGTTTTTTCTCAATCTTTTTTTACGCTTGTGCGTTGACATTTTATGTCTTTTGCGTTTTTTTCCACAGGGCATCTAAACCTCCATTGGGTTATTTTTTGTTTTTTTCAATTAAATTCTGAGCTTGTTTTGCTGCATTCGAATTTGGATCAATTGCAATAGCTTTGGTCAGCCACTCATTGGCTTCGTCCGGTTTGTTATTTGTAAGGTTCACAACACCCATATTCAAATGTGCAATCTGATGTTTGGGATCGACTGTGAGGGCCTGTTTAAAATAATCCTCGGCCTGTTTAAGGTCGTTTTTGTTGAAAAAGCAAACACCGAGATCCACTAATACATCGGGCACTCCGGGCTTTTTCACAAGGTAATCTTTATACAGAGGGATGGCTTTCTCAAAATTTCCGGCATCAAAATAAGCGTGGGCCAACTGTAGCTTCAGTTCGATATTATCCGGATTCTCTGCAAGCTGTTTCTCCATATTCATGATATCAGTATTAATCTGAGTTCCGCTACCCATTTGATTTTGAGGGGCATCGTGTTGCCCGGGCGGATGATTATGTCCCGCGTGAGCATCAATCGCTGAGGGTGAATCAAATACTCCGGAGGAAATAAGCGTGATAATTGCAAGAATGGCAAGAACAACAAGTGAAATAACGGCTGTTTTTTCCGGACTTTTTCCCGATTTGCCACCCTTTTTACTTTGTTTATTTCCTGCTGCAACAGCCTGTTTAGAGGCTTTTTTCTTCATTTCAGGATTGAGCAAAGCTCCACAGTCGTTGCAATAAGCAGCGGTTGCAGAATTTTCAGCACCACAAATCGGGCAACTGATCATTTTATTTTGTTCAGCCATTTATTTCTTCAATTTGTTTTTAATTATTCACTTTTTTTAAGCTGTTATCGACCTGATTCTTGAAATCCTTTGAGAATTTAAAGACAGGGACAAAATGTTCGGGTACATATACCTTCTCACCATTTTTAGGATTTCGGGCATATCTGGCAGCTTTACTTTTTACCTTAAAGGTTCCAAATCCTCGTATTTCAATCCCTTTTCCGCTACTCAGAGCTTCAATAACACTCTTGAAAAAACCTTCCACAACAGCTTCAGTTTCAAGTTTTGTTAAACCGGTTCCCTCGGCTACAATATCAACAATATCGGCTTTTGTCATTTGATCACTTCTCCGGATATAAATTTTTTCAAATAGAACCTCTAATTTATCACCATTTAGCTTAAAATGCAAACTATTCATCATACTCTTCCCCCTTTAATTGAATAATTTAACTTTATCACGAAATCGTTTACATTAAAAATGAAATTTTTATTACATTTAAGTTCGAATTTGATTTTATTTCTGAATATCTGTTCTGATTCAGAAATTTTTCCCTTACGAAAACAATTTTAAAGTATGGGCAACAGTCTGTCAGTTAATATGGCAAATTTTTTGAATATATTTCATAAAGTTGTTGATTGTAGAAAGTGTTGTAGCGCATAGATGGATACCGGCTTAATTCCTCTTGTAAAAGGAGTGGTGATAATCTTTACGATTGTGGTCACTGTTTTTATAGTTCTTTCATTCGGCTTCGCCAAACTTAAAGCTTTGGTCACCGGTAAAAAGCCCCCTAAAACGGGTCCGGAACTTTATGCTGCTCAACTCGCTATGCAAAAAAATCCGAACCAGCCTCAAGTAAAAAAGGCAAGAATCCCTTCAAAAGAGAAAAATCCCTCCACCGGGAAAACCGCCGCCACGGTTGAAGCCAAAGCGGCAGTCGAGAACCCGGAAATGGTTAAAGCTCCCGAGACTCCTCCGGTCAGAAGGAATGACGATGCCAGACGCTCGAGAACTCAGAGCCGGGTTTCCATGAGCATGGTTCAGAAAACAATCCCCAAGAGGAATGTATTTCAGGTTGTAAATGCCCAGCAAGCTTCCTTCAGAGGAAACAATGTAGCTAATGTTGACTATTCACCTCAGAATAAATCTACCACAAGCCAGGCTTCAATGAGAAATCAAACCCTTTTTGCCGGCCAAGGCAACTCATCCCAAAGCGGCAGATCCATTGCCGGGAAAAGTAACTTTACCTTCCGTTAATCAGAGTAAACTCTCCATTTCGTTTAACACCCGCTCCATCTTTTTTATTACTGCTGTTATTGCGTCAGGCTTTGCCATATCAACCCCGGCATCTTTCAAAATTTCTATCGAATATTTTGATTTTCCCGATTTCAGGAATTGAAGATAACGATCAACCGCCGGTTGTCCTTCGTTTTTAACACAGTTCACTAAAGCCTCTGATGCTGCCATTCCGGTCGCATACTGATAGACATAAAAGTTGTAGTAAAAATGTGGTATTCTCGCCCAGGTGTATTCCTCTTCTTCGTCGATGAACATGGCAGGTCCCCAATATTTGGCATAAATACTCTTGTATGCAGTTTTTAATTCGGTTGCGGTAAGAGGTTTGCCCGATTCAAGAGTCTCATATACCATCTTTTCATACTCTGCAAACATCGTTTGGCGATAGAATGTTGCAGTTACATTGTTAAGGAATTTTTCCATTAACATAAGTTTTTCTTCTTTGCTTTCACTCAGTTTTATCAAGTGTTCAAGCAAAAGAGATTCGTTAAAGGTTGACGCAACTTCTGCAAGAAAAATTGAATAATCTGCATATACGGGAGGCTGGTTTTCACCTGTAAACCATGAATGCATATTATGCCCCATCTCATGAGCAAGGGTAAACACATCATTTAACATACCGGTAAAATTCATGAGCACATAAGGATGAATACCGTAAGTACAGCCTGATGAATAGGCTCCTGACCTTTTCCCCGCTGTCTCGTTAACATCAATCCAGCGATTATCGAATGCAGTGTTAAGTGCCTTTAGATATTCATCCCCCATCAATTGCAGTGAATCAACTACTAATTTTTTAGCTTCATCCCAGGAATATTTTTTCACTTCCGCATTATCGAAAATGGTAACATAAGAATCATAAGGGTGAATGTAATCTTTTCCGAGTCTTTTCCTCTTTATTTCAGCCCACCTGTGCATTGGTGAGAGGTTATTGTTTACCGTATCAATCAGGTTGTTGTAAACATCTACAGGTATATTGTTACCGTGAAGGGCTGCTTCAAGTGAACTTCCAAATCCTCTCACCTTCGAATTAAATATCTTTCCTTTGAGATTATTGTGGAATATTGCTGAAAAAGTATTTGCATAATTTTTAAATGGGGTATAAAACGATTTATAAGCTCTCTCTCTGAAACCACTATCCTTTGAATAGAGGGCTGCATAAAATCTGCCATGCGACATCTCCGTCTCATTCCCCCCTTCATCAATTACCGAAGGAAATTTCATATCTGCATCAGAGAAAATTGAAAAAACTTCATAGGCACCACCCGTAACTGTGGATGAAAGAGCCATAATCATTTCTTCTTTTTCAGAAAGAGTAAATTGTTTCTTTCTTTTAATATCATCAAAAAAATGTTCATAGCCTTTTAATCCGGTTGATAAAGCCTCTTGGATTATCTCATCAGGTGTTATGATCAGTTCAGGCAGGATAAAAGAAGATTTTGAAGCTGCGGTGCTGTGAAGATTTTTTATCCTGTCGCTCATCCCTTGATATTTGTTTACCCGCAAGTCGCTGTCCCTGTTGAGCATCACATAGAGATATAACTTTTCGAGTGTTATGGAAACCTGCTCATCAAACTTAATGCATTCACTCAACATTTTTGAATCAGATGAAATTTTTCCTCTGAATCTCTCGTATCCGGCAATCGCCCCCTCTGCTCTTGCAAATTCCTCTTCCCAAACGGTGTCATCAGGGTAAATATGTGTAACATCCCACTTCGAATTTTCGTCTATCTCACCCCGTTCCGGAAGTGAACCCGACTCGGATTGGCTCCTTAACTTTAACAATAACTCTTCGTTGATCATAATTTTTCTCATTTTATTTTAAATATTTAACACAATTTTTCTGAAATTTGTCTCAAAATTAACATTTATTTCATTTTTTTTAATTTATATATCAAGGTCACTCCCAAATTAGTTGATTTTTTAAGGACTTAGCGGTAAATTGCTTGTCTGAATTTTTTTACATATTAAATAATTGAGTTAAGTTACATTTATGGAAAAGTACCTATACAGGATTCTGATCACTGTGGCAGTTCTGGCTTTGTCGATATATTTCTTATATCCAACATACCAGGATTATCTGAACAGCTCAGATATTAAGGAAAAAGTTTCTTCACAGGAGCAATTCTTAAAAAAGAGTTACCCCAACCTGAGCAAGGACAGTCTCGACATTCTTCTTCAGAATTTTGAAGACAGTTTAAAAAGTGCCGACGAGAGTTATGCCAAAACAAGAGCCAAAAGATTAAAACTTGGTCTCGATCTTCAAGGTGGAATGCGTGTTGTTCTCGAAGTGAATACAGCACAACTCTTACAGAAACTCGCCAATGACCCTGATCCCGTGTTCGTAAAACTTTTAGACCAGGCAACAAAAGAAGCTGAAGCCAACGATGAACTTGTGCTGGATGTCATGGTCAGAAAACTTACAGAAGCTAACATAAGAATCAGCAGGTATTTTGGTAATGTAGATGAAGATGATGCAAAAATTATCTCCAATCTCAAAGATCAGACTGTTGATGCCGTTACAAGAGCAGAACAGATTCTAAGAAACAGAATTGATCAATATGGCGTTTCAGAACCTGTGATTCAAAAACAGGGTAATAACCGCATCGTAGTTGAACTTCCCGGCATCGCCAATGAAGAAGAGGCGAGACAACTTATTCAGAGTACTGCTCTGCTTGAGTTTAAAATGGTTAGAGATGCACAATATGCAATTAATCTCATTGTCAAGATTAACAACTCCCTTGCCGGTGGCAAAATTGAGGAAGATGTTAAACCTGAGGCAGATACCACAAAAACCACGGACTCGACAGCAACTGCAAAAGCAGATAAAAAAACTGATTCAACTGTGGTTGCAAAAGCCGATTCCGGTAAGAAGAACGATACTGCCCTAGCAAAGAAGACAGATTCTGCACAGAAATCACCTGAACAGCTTGCAAAAGAAAACCCGATTCTTTCTCTTATTTCTCCAAGTGAACAAACAGGCGAGATTTATGTTCCCGCCTCAAACAGAGAGAAATTACAAAGATTGCTTAATTCACCTATTTCACAGGCGATACTCGCTGATAACGACGAATTCCTTTTCTCAAATCACTCATTCCTAACCGAAACCGGCGAGAAGATTTTTACACTTTTCTGTGTAACTAAAAACCCTGAACTCACTGGTGGTGTTATCACTGAAGCGGTAGGAACCCCTGATCCACAGGGTGCTGCAGGTGCCGTTGTCTCCATGACAATGAATTCTGAAGGTTCTGTTGAGTGGGCAAGGATAACAGGAGCAAACATCGATAAAAGATGCGCTATTGTTCTTGATGGTGTTGTTTATTCAGCCCCTGTAATCAGAAACAAAATTACAGGCGGCAGAAGCCAGATCGATGGAATGAAAGATCTGAACGAAGCAAAGCTTTTAGCGAACATATTAAACGCAGGCGCGTTTGCTGCTCCTGTAAACATTATTGAAGAAAGAACAGTTGGGCCATCCCTTGGTGAAGATTCAATCACTGCTGGATTACAATCAGTTTTGTTCGGTTTCCTCCTTGTGGCTCTTTTTATGATAGCCTATTATCGTGGTGCCGGTGGCATTGCTTCATTTGCTCTTGTATTTGTAATTGTAATGATTATTGGTACTCTTGCAGCATTTGGTGCAACCCTCACTTTGCCCGGTATTGCAGGTATTGTGCTTACGATAGGTATGGCAGTGGATTCGAATGTGCTTATCTATGAGCGAATTAGAGAGGAACTTGCTCTTGGTAAAACAATGAAAGCCTCCGTTGAAGGTGGATTTGCCAAAGCCGGTTCAGCCATCTGGGATTCTAATATTACAACCCTTATAACCAGTATCATTCTTTATCAGTTTGGTACAGGTCCTATTCAAGGTTTTGCGCTCACCCTGATGATCGGTATTCTTACCTCATTATTTGGAGCACTGGTAATTGCGAAGGTAATCTTCGAATATTTCACCGATAAGGGTCATCCCGTTTCATTAGGTTAATCTAACAGGTTTTTAAGGAGCTAAAAAAATAATGCGAATTTTTCATAATCTAAATGTCGATTTTCTCGGTAAGAGAAAAATCTTCTATACGCTCTCGACTACTATATTTGTCTTGGGAGTCATAAGTATTCTTTTCCGTGGACTCCAGTTTGGTATCGATTTTAAAGGTGGTACCGAGGTTGTTCTCGAATTTGAAAAAGCTATCGAAATAACCAAAGTGCGTGAATCTCTATCAGAGATTGGACTCGGAAATGTTGAAGTGAAAACTTTTGGTGCTGAAACCGGTGCTTTAATAAGAACGGAAGCACAGGAAATTCCCGCAGCGGATAAACCGAAAATCCTTTCTACTATTGAAAAGAAGATTGACGATGTCTATAAAGGCGTAAAAATTGACAGAACTGAAAATAAAAACACCGGTTCTGTCGTTTACAAATTTGCCGGTCCTGATTCGGCAACAAAGATCAGCAAAGCACTTTTTGATGAAGGATATCAGGCATCAAGAGTATCTCTCGAAGCCAACAATTCTGAAGTTGTGGTTAGAATTGGTGTATCAGACTGGATCAAGGATAACCTCCGATCACAACTTCCCGGTAATGCCTTTAAAGTACTCAGAGAAGACAGAATTGGTCCAAAGATTGGTGACGAACTTAAAAGAGATGCAATTATAGCTGTAGTTCTCTCTCTTCTCGGTATCCTGATCTATCTCGCTTTCCGGTTCAAATTCTACTTTGCTCTCGGTGCAGTTACCGCTCTTTTTCATGATGTGCTTTTAACCCTGGGTTTATTTTCACTTTTTTATGATCTGATTCCGGGATTAAATCTTGAAATTGATTTGACAATCATTGCAGCCTTCCTCACACTTATCGGTTATTCAATTAACGATACAGTTATTGTATTCGATAGGGTGAGAGAAACGATGAAGATTCATAAGAATGCCCCATTCGAAGAACTTCTGAATGAAGCTGTAAATAAGACAATGAGTAGAACAGTCCTTACAGGAGGTACTACACTCCTTACACTCGTAATCCTCCTGATTTTTGGTGGTGAAGTGATCAGAGCGTTTGCTTTTACTCTTTTCTTTGGTATCATAGTGGGAACATACTCTTCGATTTTCGTTGCGAGTGCGTTCGTTCTCGAATATGTAAACAAAAAGAAAATCGAAATCAACTTCTAAAGGTTGGATTTATTATTACTTAAAAAAAAGGCTGATTCAGTAACGGATCAGCCTTTTTTTATAAGAAGTTTGTGTTTTATGTACTTGTGAATTGCTTTGTAGCCCGCCGGAATAACGGAAGCAAACGCCACAATAAAGAGGGTGAGTGTAAGATTATCCTTTACGAACGGGAGATAACCAAAGAAATATCCTGCCCCAACATAAAGAAGGATATATAACATTGCTGATAGAAAACTGGAGAGGAAAAAACGGGAAAATTTCATCCCGACTATTCCCGCTACGAATGGAGCAAATGTCCTTACTATTGGAAAGTAACGCGCCAGAAACATGGTTGTACTTCCATGTTTATTAAAAAAGTCTTCAGTAAACTTTATGTAAGAGGGACGAATAAATTTGTTATCCATCTTATATGCTCTCTCACCCAGTCTGTGCCCTATCAAATAATTTAACAAATCGCCTATAAAAACTGCCGCAGTAAGAATCCCAAACAACGCATACGGGTTTAGTTTACCCGTAGCTGCTATTGTTCCTGCTGCAAAAAGAACTGTTACCCCTGGTAATATTGGCGTTAAAACAAAATTAGTTTCAAGCAAGATTAGTACAAACAAGATCAGATAAGTGATATTACCATATTCTGTTGTTATTATTGCGAGATAATTATCGAGATGGTTCGCTATCTCCCAGATCTGGCCTAAGAAATCCATCAGGCTTCAACTTCAATTTCAGGTTTGCGATTAAACAATTTCTTTACCACACCGATTAGTGCCGGAGCAATGGAGATGACTATAATTGCTACTAACACAATAGTAAAATTCTCCTTTACGAATGGCAGGTTCCCAAAGAAATACCCCATGTAAACAAAAAGAGCCACCCATAACATGCCTCCCACGGCATTATAAGTGATAAATTTTTTATATTCCATCTCACCGATACCGGCAACAAACGGAGCAAAGGTACGAATTATTGGAAAAAACCTTGCGAAGATGATTGTCTTTCCACCGTGTTTCTCGAAAAATTTATGTGTTTTTTCCAGATACTCTTTTTTTATAAACCGGCTATTCATCGTGTATGCCTTCACACCGATTTTCTTTCCGATAAAATAGTTTAAGCTGTCGCCTAAAAAAGCTGCTACTGCAAGCAACAAAAAAAGCAAGTGTGGATCAAGATCACCCTTGGCACCAAACGCACCTGCCGCAAACAGAAGTGAATCGCCTGGAAGCAAAGGAAGAACCACCAACCCTGTTTCACAAAAAATAATTAAAAATAAGATACCATAAGTTAAAGCACCATAATCTCGAATAAGTTCACCCAGATGAACATCGACATGAAGTATAAAATCGACCAAATATAGAACAAAATCCATTTTTTCTTTCTATAATTCTAAAATTGTCAGCTTTAAATTTAACAAAGTGAATTGTTTATGTGAGTTAATTATTGTTAATCATAATATTAAATTTACAATTCATTATTTAGAAAAAAATGACAGAAATAATAACAGTTTCTCAGAAGTTTCGATCTATTAACAAATGTGGATTGAATTTAATCTTTGAGATATTCAATTGAGGACTAAATGTGGTCAGGTTGTGGAGAGGATCCAGCTCTTTTGAATGAGGTGAATTTTAGAGGATGGAATTCTGTTAACTCACTCCGCCCGGGCATATAAGACCTTTCCATCTTTTTTTATTTCTGTAAACAGGTCCATGGAATCTAGCCACTCATTGAAAAAACTCATCTCATTCACAATTATTGAGAAAAGTTTCCCCTCAGAAATCAACAGTTCAAAAGTCAGCTCGTTCATCTTTTTGCGGGTAATTTTTCTGTCATGATCTGATACCAGCACAAATATATCAACATCAGATTCTGAAGTTTCTTCATTGCGGTCATAAGAGCCGTAAAGAATTAATTTTTCCAATCGCTCAGAATAATACTTTTCCAATTCGCTTAAAAGCTTCTGCAGAGAGGAGTCGTTTTTATTCATAATAATAAATCTCTAGTAATTGGAATTAAAAATATGGGTTTGTAATAAAAAATCAAAATCAGCAAACTTCAATAGACTATTTGACTGCAAAACTTTCTTCAATCGTGTAGCAGATTCTCTCACAACTACTTTATCTTTAAGATCAGCGCTGTTTCGTCGTCATAAGGTTCACGGTCGCCACGAAATTCTATCAGCTTTTTAGTGATAACATTATACTGCTCTTCAGCAGTCAGGTGGTTGTTTGCGGCAAACAGTTCTTTAAGCCGGTCATCACCAAAGAGTTCGTTTTTTGAATTCATCATCTCTGTAATGCCATCTGAAAAGAGTAGTATTGAAGTTCCCGGTATAAGATCAAGTCGTACCTCTTCCAAATGCAGATCAAACAGGTCACCTCTATCCAAACCCACTGCAAGCCCTTTAGGCTGTAGAAAATCTGCTTTGCCATCTCTTGATATCAAAACGGGAGTATGGCCCGCCCTGCACACCCGCAGGCAGTTTAACTCGGTATCCAACCCGATAAGAGTCATCGTAATAAACCAGTTTTTCCCAAGTGAATCGTAAATCTTGCGGTTTAACTCTTTCAGTATTTCTGATGGAGTTCTGCCATGTGAACAAAGCATGTGAAGCATTGCCTGAACTCTTGTCATATGAAGTGATGCCGGAAGTCCTTTCCCGCTAACATCACCTATCACAATAAAAAATCTTGACTCTGATACTTTAATAATATCAAAATAATCTCCGCCGATATGTGAAGCCGGTATCATCTTACCAAATATCTCGATATTATCCCTGATTGGGAATGAACCGGGAAGAAGTGACTCTTGTATCTGCTTTGCGAGATCGATATCTCTTTCAAGTTGGGCTTTTCTGGTTTCAGCTTTGTATAGTCGGGCATTTTCTACCGATATTGCTATTTGTGACGCCACCGAACTTAATGACTCAAGGTCACGGTCAGCGTAAGGATTTCCGTTGTATTTTTCACCGAGCGCAAGAAAACCAATTAATCTTCTGTTCACTTTAAGCGGTAGAATCAGGTTGTAACCCTCTTTTTTGAAAAACGCCCTGTCTTCCCTGTCAAAAACATCAAAAGACTCTTTATGAATTATCTTCTTTTTCCCCTCGTCGAGATAAACATTGTATTTCAATTCAAAATCTTTAATGTTGGTATTTAGAGCATCAAGAATCTCAACATTTCCAAAATCTTCAGCAAGATGGAATCTTTCTCCGTTAGCGAGATAAATTGACATTTTTCTGACAATGATAAGATCCCTGAACATATCTTTAACAGATTTGAGAATATTCTCCAAACCAACAATATTAACAAGTTCTTCTCCATAATTCAATAAAATCTGATTATTAAAATATTGATCGGGAAAAAACCGTTTGGTTATAAACTCCTGAAATTTATCCTTTGTCTTCTGAAACACCAAAGCAAAAATCACAAAACTTAAAACCGCAACAAAGTTTTTATACTCTTCCCCAAAAATTGTGCCCACCCCCTGCCCAAAGCCATAGATAGAAAGAAAATAGATTACGGCTATGCTTAACGAAACACTACCATAAAGAATTGTATTCTTCACTACAATGCTAACATCCATCAATTGATACTTGAATATTGCTATCGCAAAGGCAATCGGTATCAAAGTTAAAGTTAACAGAGCAATATAAAACTCAGGGTGGTTATAAAATATCAAAGCATTTTTTGGAGGCAGGAAAATTAGAGCAAAAACACTGCCAATTCCCAAAAGATATACTCCTGCCAACCATCTAAGAGGTGTTCCCTCCTGTTTTTTCCGATACTTGATTACACTCGCAACCAGAGATACAAATCCAAGCAGGAGTGCCAAAATATTTATGAATGAGATTAAAAACTCAGGATGAGGGAATGTCCCCATGGTTGAAGGGTCATTCAACATTTCATTGGTTCTGTATATCGCCCATATCCCGGGTATTGTAAAGAACAAGTATAAAACATATGTTGAATACTTGTATTTTAAAATCTTACTCTTGTGAGGGAAAAGGAGAAAAAAATGTACAAAGGTACCCGTAGTAAAACAGGCTGATAATAAAATCGGATAATAGAAAAGTGTCGGGACTTCAAACTTTGGGTTAAGGAACATTAAATTATCAAGAAATGCACCTCTGGTTGAATAGATGGTTCCAAACACACCTATGAGATAGAACAAAGTTTGCAAAGTGCCATAAGGGTTTGAAATTATTACCAGATAACCCACCATGAGCCAAACAAAATAAAATATCGCAAAATAAAGATTGGGGTAATGAATCAGTTTCTTGACAAATACATTTTTAATGAGTATCTGTCCATCCCGTTTGATAGTGTATTGTGCATACTCACCATAATCGAGTTTATTCAGAATTTGTTGCGCAGTATATGTATCTCTTATCGGTTCGCCATTGATCTTCAGGAGAGCATCACCATTTTTTATTCCGGCCTGATCAACAACCCCGCCGGACTTGATATCCTGAATGTAAATCCCCCACTGCCCGGCTCTATTTTTACCGGCAAACCACAAACACTCATCATTTGAAGTTGTGTTTATGAAAATCAGTTGGTAAATACTTAATAATCCAACGAGTGCCATCAACAGTGTTACACTGTTGATAATAAATTTTCGATCAAAGAAGATGCTGTTAATGCCCACTCTTACAGTACCTTTATTACGATTATAGTTATATCATCCGATTGAAATGCACCGTTTGCATGTTCATAAACCGATCGTTTTATTTTTTCAAGTATCTCACCGGAATTGAGACCTGCAACATCTTTTACTTCTGCTTCCAACTTCTCATCGCTGAATTCCTCATCCTCAGGACTTTTGGCTTCTGTAACTCCATCGGTGAAGAGAACAATAAGATCACCACTTTCGAGTTGAACAGTCTCCGAAACATAAGGCATAAAAGTTCTCATCACACCGAGTATAATTCCTCCCTTGTCAAGATAGATTATCTCGCCGTTCCTGATTAGAAGAGGTGGATTGTGTCCTGCGTTTACATAATTGAGGGTTTTGGTTGCGTTATCGATAATCCCCCAAAAGAATGTAATAAACTTGCCGTCTGATGTGTTCTCAGAAACGAGGTCGTTTATGGTACCGGTTGCATCACTGATTGCGACATTTTGTGTGCAGATCGACTTTAAAAATGCCTGCAGGTTTGCCATTAGCAGTGCAGCGGGAACTCCTTTGCCCGAAACATCACCAATAGCCACAAAATATTTTTCATCATCTTTTTTAATGATGTCATAATAATCACCACCCACTTGTTTTGATGATATCGAAGTGGCTGCAATTTCAAATGATGGCATCTGTGGAATCTCTTTTGGAAGCAGATTCTGTTGAATATCCTTAGCCAGTTCAAGCTCTTCTTCAAGCTTTTGTTTCTCGAGGGCCTCTCTGAAAAGTCTTTTGTTTTCAAGAGAAATTATTGCAAGACTTCCTATGGAATAGATGAACTCTATGTCGCTATTGCCATAAGATTGTGTGTTCACCCTTTTTCCAAGAAGGATGAGCCCCTTTGTTTCGTTTTGCATCTTCATTGGCACCACAATCTCAACTTTTAGAGCAACCAGATCGTGGTTAAGTTTTTCAATATCTTCGCCCGCATAATGAGTGTCGATGTTTTTAAGCATCAACCAGTCAACAATATCTTTTAATTTCCCTTTATGGATCGTAGTCTCAAGTATTTTTGCTTTTTTATCCTCAAAAATAATAATGGCATAGATGGAGGAAAGAAAATGCCCGAGAAGTGAATATGCAAGGAGTCTGCTGATTCTGCTCTCTTCCGTAAGAAGCCCAAATTCTTTACTGAGTTCAAAAAGTGAACTGAGCCTGTTGATCCTGGAATCGAGATCACGGTTCACCTGTTTAAGTTCAGTAATATTTAGAGCATTCTCAATGGCAGTGCCTGCAATATTTAAAATGGTCCGTAAAAAATCTTTTTCTTCCTGCGTGTAGGGTTGTTTTGTGATCTTTTCACCAAGAGCTATATAACCCAGATCTTTCCTTGATGAAGAAATCTTTTCGACCACTGACGCACCCAACAGCGTAAATGACTGCAAAAGTGAATCTTCGTCTGAAACAGAATTATTTGCGGTATTAAATGCAGATACCACATCTGCGTGGATTCCTTTGGCAGTTTTGATGCAGGCAACCCCCTGCTCCTCGATAACCACAAAGCCCTTCGTAGTAAGAAATTTGCCCAAACAACTAAACAACAGGTTGTTCAGAGTAAAATTCAAATCAAGACTTGAGTTCACTATTCTGCTGAACTCAACAAGAGCAGATAAATTTCTTTGGAGTTTAAGAGTTTCTGTATCAGCCATTTTTAAGCAATTTTTTTCTTCAAAACAAGTTTGTTATACTCACCGGATACGGAGAGGTAGTCAACTTCATCCATCAATATTTTCATCAAATGGATGCCAAGTCCACCTCTTTTTTTCTCCTTTAAATATGAAAGCATGTCAGGAGATTTCACTTGTGATGGATTAAACCCGGTTCCATAGTCGGTAAGTATTATTGTGCATTCTTTATCATCACAGATGAAGGTGACAATTATTACACCATCAGGGCTGTTTTTGTATGCGTGACGGATTATGTTTGAAGCTGCTTCATCAACGGCAAGAATTAGCTTGTCGATCACTTCCTTCCTGATTAGAAAACTTAGAGCTGATGAGCTCACAAATTCCCTTATCAGCGACAGATTTTCGGTGCTACTCTTAACTCTTAATTCCAGGTTGTTAGAGTTGTTGTTGTTCACTGTGTTTAAGCACCTTGTTGTTTAAATTTGTTCAAAGCATCCTTCTCATCATCCAGGATGTCATAGAGCAATGGAAAACCGAGGAGGTCGAAGATACCGTAAACTGCGGGCTTCATTTCCACAAGTTTTATGTCGCCATTGTTCTCTCTCATCGTCTCAATGTATGCCATAAAAACGCCAAGACCGGCTGACGAGATATATTCAAGATCTTTAAAGTTTACTACAACCTTGTATTTATTTTGGTCAATCAAGCCTGTAAAAGCCGACTCAAGGTCGGGAGCGGTGTGTGCATCAAGGTAGCCGCTTAATTCTACAATGCTGAACTCCTCACTCTCTCGTAAACTTGTCTTAAATTCTGCCATTATTTTTCTCCGGATTATTTCTTTTTAAAATCATTAAGGTGATATCGTCATGCTGCGGTTTTGTTCCGGCAAACTCTGTAAGATCACTTATGATCTTAAGTGCCAGTTCGTTCATCCCGATATCCTCACTACTTGAAACAATTGATTTTAACCTCTCTGTTCCAAAATCTTTCATTAATTCGTTTTTCATCTCGTTCACACCATCGGTGAAGAGGACAAGACTTTCATTTTCTTTTAGTATGAACTTCTCTTCTACTAATTTTTCACTGAATAGTTCCGTATAATTCATTCCGAGGCCAAAACCTGAAGGCACTCTTTCGATGATTCCCTCGGCAGTTTTGTGGAGTACAGGACAATGTCCTGCCCGTGCTATCGTAATTTCCCCCGTTATTGGATTAAAAGTACCAAAAACAGCGGTAATAAAAACCCTTCTGTCGAGAATCTTTTTCAAAACGAAATTTGCTTCCACCAAAATTTCCTTTGGGCTCCACTTAACCGTGGAAAAAGATTCCAGAATCCCCTTTAACTCTGCCATCACAAAAGCTGCGGATATACCTTTACCCGAAACATCAGCGATTACAAATCCCGTGATCCCGTTGGGGAGTGTAAAAAAATCGTAGTAGTCGCCCCCTACTTCAAATGCCGGAATAAATACTGCCGCCACTTCATAATTTTCAAAAACAGGAAGTTTTTCCGGCAATATCTTTTGTTGCATCTCCCTGGCAACATCAAACTCTTTTTCGAGTCGTTCTTTTTCTATCGACTCCTTAAGCAGATAAGAGTTCTCAATTGCAACCGATGCATAATCAGCAAAGGTCTGGATGATGTTTTTTTCCTCATCATCATATTCAACTGCATCTTTTTTCAACAAAACAAGAATCCCATGACATTTTGAATATGATACCATGGGTACAAGGTAAACAATGGCATACTGTTCATCTGTGATCTCGCTTCTGTAAAACTCTTTTAGATCACCCATCACAATTTTTTTAACAGTTGTAAGATCCTGCTTCTTACGAATAAAATTGGTGATCTTCTCTGAGGTTACAAAACCTGTCCCTTTTATTCCTTCCACCCTGTTTGTGCCGCTAAAAAGTATCAACCACGATGCATCGGCTCCTGAAACATCGGCGCCCAGTTCTGAAATAGTATCTGACAATTCCTTTGGATCAAATACCTGGTTAATCAGTTTACTGAAATACTGGAGCGAAGATATCTCCTTTGTCCGCCTGTCAAATGCTTCCGCTGTAGGAAGGTGGAACAAAGTAGTAAAAAACAAAACGCTAAAATAGATTATTCCATAAACGGTCATAATATTATTGAAGCGGTAAAATGAATGTGAGAAACCACTTAGTAAATTATGGTAGGTTGAGTCACCTGTGGTCATCGTGAGATAAAATATTAACATTCCTATCAACAAAACTGAAATTAAAAGCAGTTGCCTTTTCTGTTTCTTTTTAAGAAATGCTATCCACGATATTTTCAAGCTGTTCATAAAAATCAGGATTGTTGCAACTACATAAAAAGTGATTGAGAGGAACTCCATCGATTCGTATTCCTTTGTCCCCATGAACGAAGTAAAGGAAGCCAAAGCTATAAAAATGAGCATGGCATTAAAATAAATGTTCAGATTTTTGCTCTGTTTCAGAAAAAAGAGGTGTCTGAAAATTACGAGGGAGGCAACAGATAAAATTATTGTTGTTGCATTAAAAACAAAGATAAGAGGAAGCAGTTCAAGGCTAACGGTTTTGCCATAGTTTATACTTGAAACCGGAAAAAGACTTTCAATTGAATTAAAAAGCAACTTGAGAAATATTCCGGAGAAGACCAGGACCAGCATCGAAGTAACCAACCATGTTGGTAACATTTTTACACTCGATGTAACCTTAATCGATTCGGAAACCAACAGAAAAAGGATCAACACCGAAAAGGATTCGAGTATCAGCGTTGAACCCGTATCGTTACCGGAAATGAAGATTGTTCTGAGAATGCTTAATGCAATAAACCCGGCAATGCCAAGGGCTAAATACCGGTTTTTAATAAATGTGGAGATTTGCAAATTTGCTCTATAATAATTTTACTGTATTTAGTGAATAAAATACCAAAAAAGGAAATCTCCACAAAATAATCATTGATAAAAGGAAAAATTGCAGGATGGATTATTCTATTTCAATAAAAAAATGCGGGATGGATTACTAAGTTTATGGGGAAAATTGTGGAATTGTTAATCCGTTTTCAGCCTGATTTCTCCGGGTTGTTGGGAGAAATCAGGCTTAAGTCGCTTGTTATTGCCGGTCTTCAACTGTCACCCGACACGCTCGATAAAAATCATGAAGAATAATGCCGGTTAAATTACCACCGTTTTCTTTTCTTTTTTATTCTTTGGTTTGATTTGTTTAAACTCCTCACGGAATTTTTTCATCTCTTCGCGAAACTTTTTCATCTCTTCGTTGAATTCTTTAAATTCACCATCGAAGTTTTGAAATGGCATGTTAAAGTTAAATACTGTGTCTTTCCCATTGAACTTAAAAATCATGAGAGAGTCGAGACCTTCGAGCCCTTTAAAGTCTTTGTGAATATCAAGATTCTTCGGTACGACTATTTTAAATTTGGCACTGTCTTTCCCAGGGAAGTTCATGTCAAAGTTGAAACCGTCTGTTGTGTCAAACTTGAACTCAATCATCTTGTCATGACCCGGTAACCCGAGTGAATCAAATTTCATATCGAAGTTAAACCTCTTTCCATTCGGAAACTCCCGCATTTCGATATCAAAATTCTTCATGCTCAGTTCAACCAGCGAATCGATTCTTTCAAGTTCGATCAGCGTTGGCATTTTATTTTCAAAAGCAAAATCCGGAATGTCAAACTTTATAAAATTAGTATCTACAAATACTCTAAATTTTTTGGTTTTTGAAGAATCACCAAGTTTACCATGGAACCCGCCATATTTCTGTTTAACCGGTGAAAGTTTTACCTGAGTATTTTTAAGGATATTTACTTTATTTACCACGGGGATGTTGTAAGATGGATCCTTCGTGTTTACCTTTATTGATGTAACAAATACAGTATCAGGATTAATACATACAAAAGAATCTTCATTGTCTGCAAAATCTATCGAGGCAAACGCCGGCATCGACTCCATTAATCCGGCAGGCATAACTTTTGCAAAAGCTTCATTTTCAGCAGCAATGGCAAGTATCTCAGCCTTTAATGCCATGTTATAATTCCAAAGATTGGCATTTACTGCAACGGTATTGTTGTCGTTTACGAGGATGGAACCCCTTATTTTATCCTCATATTTTTTTAATACATTGTTCAATTTCAACTGTTGAGTCTTGTCAAGGTTAAGTTTCTCGGTAAACTCTTTTAGACTCATTTTACTGTCACCAAGTCCTGATTGTCTTATTGCTATCGATGCTCCACTTCCCGATTCATCAAGACTGATAACATTTTTGCCTGCACCATCTATTGGTAGAACCTGAGAGAAAGCAAAATTAAATATGTCATCTTTTGTGAGTTCATCTTCCTGGAAATAGGGACGAAGATTTTTTGTGTAAAAATCGATGATGTTTCCTTTTTGTGTTTCAAAGAGATCATCAATAAATTCGGGACTGAGTTTAAAGAATGACATCAAAACAACAGTAAGGGCAATAAGTCCAAAAGCAGGTTTGTAAAATGGTCTTATACCACTCGTCTTTTTATTCTCTTTTTTGATATATTCGTTCAACCTTGAGACAAAATAGTGGTCTTCCGGAAGTTTTGGAATACTCTCCACCGTTTTTTTGAGTTTGTTATACTCATTAAATTTCTCCTTAAATGCGGGCGAGTTTTGGATCTTTTCTTTATATATCGCCTCTTGATCTTCCCGCAATTCTCCATCCGCCATAGCGGAAATATTCTCAAAATCTTTATCAAATTTTTTCATAAAAGCTCCTCGCGCCAGGGCTGAAGCATTTTCTTCAGCGATTCTCTGGCTCTAAATATTCTTGATTTTATGGTACCGATCTCAATCCCGGTTGATTCAGAAATCTCCTGATAGCTCATGCCTTCAAAATCGCGGAGTATCAATGGTTCCTTTAACTTCAGGGGGAGTTTAGCAACAGCAGCCCTTACCATTTCATTAACATCAAAGTTCTCCTTGAAACTGCCAGGTTCAACTACATTCTCAGTATCATCACTGCTGAATGCTGAAAAAACAGACATTATTTTCTGCTTCCTTACATGATCGCGAATTTTATTGATCGTGATTGTATATAACCAGGTTGTGAATTGGGATTGGAAGCGGAAGTGGGAGAGTTTCCTGTAAACCGACAGGAACACTTCCTGACTGATATCATCAATCGACGAAGTACTTCCAAGATTAAGATAGATGAGATTTCTCACCTTTTCTTTGTGACGGTTTACGAGGTCATTAAAAGCCGTTTCCTCTCCCTCATTAAATGCTTTAATCAGGGAAAAATCGTCTTTCAGATTGAAGATGTTTTGTGGTTGCTGCATACCTTCATTAATTTCTTTTTCGTTCATAGCTTTTGACGGACTCCTTTTGATTTAAGTTCCACAAACTGACGAACTTTGTTTTTCAACGAGAAAGCAAAAATATGCAATTATAGATTGTCTGAGTAAAATTATTTATGGGATGTAGATATTGAGGATGGTGGGTTTTTCTACCTTACCGGTAAGTATTTGATATAAAGCAGAAAATTTGATTTTAATGATTTCTCAATAAGTGATGATTAGTTTTATCAACTTCAAGTTTATAGAGAAAGTTACGATATCACGAGTCTGAAATAAAAATAGATGGTGAACGAGTAGCTAAAGTGGAGTTACGACCAGTTATTTAATGTTCGGGGTTTTTCCACTGTCCGCTCAAAAGTATTGTTCATAATTGTGAATCTTGAGTTATTTTTCATCGATTTAGATGGAGCTTCAACCTCGGAAAATGAGTCCCTTGACTTCGCAGGAGTTGAACTAACCGTTACTTTCCCGGGTAAGGTTGCAACGGTATAAGAAACTACATTTGCGCTTCTTCTTTGGTGATCATAGTGCGAGACTGCTTGACGATGTCTTTCGTATTTAATCTCAGGCTGAAACGATGTATTTTCGCCATTTCTTCCTCTTACCTTATAGATTATAAAACTCGTTAACGCGAAAATAACTATCATCCCAAAGGTTATCTGGGATATATCAAGAACTATACTTGCAATACTCATCTTGGTGATCTCTGCTTTTTTTTCTAAAATTCTATTAAACTTTTCCACCATCATCCTTCATAAACAGAACCGAATCATTAATGATTCGGGAACAAAATGATGAAGAATAAAGGCCCTGTATAATGCCTCCCCGTTTCCGGGGAGGCGTAAATATTTTTGAATTTTTGGATTACAACTTTATTGGACTATTTCATCAAGGTCATTTTCTTGGTGATGCTTACATCGTTTCCGGTCAATCTGTATATATAGATACCTGAAGGGAGATTTGAAGCGTTGAAGTCAAGTGAATGAACACCTGCTATAAGCTGCTCTGCTGCAAGTTTTGCTACGAGTTCACCTGTGATACTGAATACTGAAACTTCATAGAATCCATCTTTTGGTATGCTGATATTTATCTTTGTAGATGGATTAAACGGGTTTGGATAGTTCTGTGAAAGAGCAAACTGTGTTGGAATCTCAGTTTTTTCTGATTTCACATCTGTAACACCTGAAACCGCCATGTAAATCGATCCGTTTGCTGTTCCTGTGTAAATTTTTCCCGTTCCCATTCCATCGGGTGTGCTGCCGTTTGATACGATAAGGAGTGAGCTTAATCCAAATCCTCCCATGCCGATGCTCGACCATGTGCTTCCGTTGTTTGTTGAAGCGAAAACACCACCTGAATAAGAAGCACCAAATACATTGTCTGCTGCATCTATTCTGAGTTCATATACATATGTTCCGGGGAATGAAGTTTTTGTCCAGCTCGTTCCGCCGTTGGTTGAACGATAAAGACCGTCACCATAAGTACCGGCGAAGATGTCACCGTTTGAGTTCGAAGCCATTGCCCAGATGTAGTTGTAACCAACTGTCTGTGATACCCAGTTTGCACCATGATCCACTGATTTGAAGACACCACCGTCGAATGTACCGACAAATACTGTGTTGTTTGCAGTAACCGTTATTCCGGTTACGATAAGGTGTGTTCCAAGTCCTGTGTTCGACTGTGTCCATGTAAGTCCACTATTATTGGAGACAAACATTCCCTGTCCCCATGTTCCGGCGAATATATTTCCAAGAGCATCAATTCTAATGGAACGAACATCTTTGTACTGAAGAGTGCTAAGTGTCCATGCAGTTCCATTATTGGTTCCGATGTAAACACCTGTCACGGTTCCAGCAAGAATAGTTCCGTTTGGATGTACTTCAATTGCCCAAACAGCACCGGAATATACTAACGGGTTAACATGTACCCAGTTTGGATCGTTGCCGGTTCTCTTATAGATGTATCCACTTGATGTTCCGGCATAAATATTCCCAAGGTTATCAGATTCGAGACATGTAACAATCTGTCCCGAGGGGATGTTACCAACCGGCTGCCAGTTGCCTGATCCTGTACCGCCACCGGTTCCACCACCGTTAGACGAGAAGTTTGCTACTGCAGATGAAGTGTTGTTGGCTGTGTTTAGATCAGAGATGTTTGAACCTGTGATCGAAGCAACATTCACGATGCTCTGATTGGCAGGGATGTTTCCAAGGAATGGAGCGAGGTTGAACTGTCCGCTTCCTGTCATCGACTTAACTATCGTCTGTCCGGTTATGATACCTGCAGGGAAGTTAAGTGCTGCGAGCGGTGCAAGAACTGATCCTTTTACATCTATTCCTGATATTGTAAGAGAAGTAGCCTGCGGGAAGTTGTAAAGTACATTGTTCATCGCAGTACCGTTTACAAACAATCCACCATGCCAGTTAATCGTGGTTCCGAGGATATTTACAACTACTGCAGAACCGTTTGGTACACTTATTTCAAGTGTATGTGCAGCATTAAGATCAGTGCCATTCACTGTAAAAACATTGAGGTAAGGATCATTATGTGTGAGGTTGATTGCTCCCCACTGAAATGTGGTGGTTCCGTTTACTGTATAACCAGCAAGTTGTGTGCTGAGGTTCTCAAGATGAGTTTTAGCTGCAACAAAGTCGATTACTGAATTATCTTGTCTTAGTGTACCTTCCTCAATGGAAACAGGATAAATCGGAAGATTTGAAAGTCCACCATAAGCCACATTTCCATTAAAAACACGACCACTGGTAAAATAAAGATTTCCACCAACAACAAGAACATCCTCTGTTCCGTTTGAATTTGGAAGTTTGTCTCCAACACTGTAGCCTGCGAGGTTTGCATTTCCACCAACTGCAAGTTTACCTTCGGTATCTGCTGATGGTTGAATAATATTCTCGAGAACAAAGAGATTATATGGCTTTGCAGGCCCAAGATCTATATTTGCGTTGTTCATTGAAGAACAATCCACAGTAACATCTATCGTCAAAGTAGCCGAACCACCGTTAGTAAGTGTACCAACATTCCAGTTTCCGGTGTTTGATGTGTAAACACCCTGCGATGCACTCGCTGAGACAAAAAGAAGTCCTGCCGGAAGAACATCACTTACTGTGATACTTCCTGCATTTGCGGGACCATTATTTGTAACTGTGATTGTATAACTAATGTTTTGTCCACATGTTAAAGTAGAGCTGCTAACAGTTTTTGTGATTTGAAGATCTGCAGCTCCGTAATAGAGACCTGCATCATTTGAATTGTCATTTGTTCCACCTGCAAATGTTTTACAGGCTGTTTTGCCTGTTAATGGATCAACATCCGAGTCAATATTATCATTAGAACCCTGATTCTGTGACGAAAATACATAACCTGAAGGAGCTGTGAATTCTACATAGTAGTCACCGGCAGGCACATTATTAAAATGATATATTCCATTTACATCTGTTGTAGTTGTGTTTACCAGAACTCCAAGGCAGTTGTATAATTTAACAGTTACATTTGTTATTCCGGCTTCGCCGTTATCCTGAATACCATTTTGATTTACATCATTCCATACTTTATCACCGAGTGATACAGGAGCAGGAGGTGTAACACCACAAGTTAGAAATCCCCTGTTAACGGTTCCATTATCAAAATTTTCATTGATTGAAGTGGCTGCATCATTAATCTGTGAAAATGAAAAAGGTACACTGCCCCCACCAATTTTTGCATTTGCCAAATCAAGGAATTCGCTTACAGTCTTACCTGCAAAGATTCCTGAGGCGATAACAAGATCTTTCAACTTTAACGGGTTTGTTCCGAGGTAACCGGCTTCATCGTACTTCACATTTAAGTACAACGACATCACCTGACCACCCAAAACCCCTGCTGAGGTTGAAGTCGGATTGGTATAGTTAGCATTAAAAGCTGCTGATGTTCCACCCTGAGGGAGAAAATTCTTAACTGCTGTTGCAGTGGTGAATGTTGCGGTAAAATTTCCGCCCATTATTGCGCCGGTTGGGAAAACAGCATTAAAATTAGCATCTCTAATTCCCCCCGGGGTGCTGTTTGAAGGGCTTCCCCATCCACCTTGGGTGAAGGTCTTAAAGCCACTAAGATCGCAAGATCCTTGTGGAAAGATTTCTCCGCCAAGAAGGAATGTTAACATGATCATAAAGATCGCATTGTTAAACAGGGTTTTCGTTATTTTCATATTATGTTAGTCCGATTGATTGGATGAATGATATTCGAACTCATAATAACCAACAATCGTGCCAACACCAATTTTATTCGTTTTTAAACTGTATTAAGCATTATTTCCTTCGTATAGGGGCTAATTTGCGGATATACTCACCTTTCGTTTTGTTTTGAACTTTACAGGTTCAATCACACAAAAATGTCTCATTATGAGGCAAAAAATCACCGAAATTAATAATCGGCAAAAATAAGTGATTAAATACCCCAAATTCCTTCAAAATAAACGAAAAGGCATGTTTCTCATAACAAGACTGATAAAAGCTATATTTAATAATCTTCTCATTATGAGACACATAAAAAAATGCCTCCCCATTTCTGAGGAGGCACAAAACAGAACGATATTATCAGATTACTGCATTAAAACAAGCTTTTTTGTCACTGAAAACTCACCCGAGCTGAGAGTATAAAAATAAATTCCTGAGGTTATGTTAGTGGCATCAAACTTCACTTCATAACTTCCGGCTTCTCTTGTTCCATTTACTAATGTTGCCACTTCCTCACCCATTGTGTTAAACACCTTCAGGGACACCAACCCTGAAACAGGAAGAGCGAATCGAATAACCGTTGAAGGGTTAAACGGATTTGGGAAGTTCTGATTTAATTCAAATTTTTCAGGTATTCCAACCAATACTTCATTAAAAAGATCGTAAATTTTGGTTGTTCCATCCAAATCAGTCTGGATTAATCTGTAGTTGTATTTCCCCGAAATGAGGTTCTTATCAGTGAAAGAATAATTAATTACTCTTGTTGAAGTGCCTGCTCCGTTAACTTCTGCGATCCTCATCCAATCTCCATTATCCAACTTTCTTTCGATCGAAAAGCCGGCATTGTTTGTTTCAGTTGCGGTTGACCATTCGATTAGAACAGAATTACCATTGACCGAGGCACTAAAATTATTTAATTCAACGGGTACAATCTGATTTCCGAGAGTTCCGTTTGCATTGATTTTTTGCCCATAAATTCCATCACCTGATCTTTCATCAGTCCAAAATGCAAGTGCTGATCCAGTGATATCAGTTACGATTTGAAGCCTTCCCTTGTTTGAAACAAGAGATGAAAGTGCGGTTGTGTTCCCCCAAACATTTGTACCTGAAGAGTTAATCATCAATCCCTGGACGGTGTTATCCAATCCGGCGACATTTCCAACATTATAAACAATATATGAGGAGTTTGAAAGAGTAGCCAAATCATAACCCACAATATTTGCGGTACCTGTTAAAGGACGAAGGATAATACCATCATCGGTGAATTGTCTCACCCCGGTAGCATTAAATTTTTGAACTGCCAGCCCATCCTGATTTTGGTCAGAATTTGTAAATCTCCAAAAAACCATTACATCTTCAGACCCTGACATCTTTCCGGCAACCGGATTCCATTTATGAATACTACCTGTTGTGGCGCATTCGGCACCATTAGCGGGAAAAGCCAAAGTTCCGTCAGATTTTACTCTCTGTACCCATGCACTTTGTAAATTTATTGAATTTCTGTCGTCATGCCAGGCAATAACCACACCATTCGCTCCATCAGGGGCAGCATATTGCGCCGTAAAGGCCATTACTTTTCCAAGATTTTGAACAGAAACACCACCTGTGCCCCACTGTGGAGCGCCGGCTGAATTAAATTTTTGAGCAGCAAGTTTAACTGTCTGCGCCGGAAAATTTCCGGTTGTAACTTTATGTGAAACTATAACCGATCCATTATCAGATGGAACCACGATTGGATTATTATATCCTTCCGTTGTTGAACCATAACTTATCGCACTTGCTCCCCATAACTTTGCACCGGTGGGATCGATCTTTTGTAAATATATCTTATATGGGTTAACTGCATAAATCCATGCAACAACCACATTTCCATCTGTCGTGGCTGCAACTGTCGGGTTGGCTTCATACCCCGTTCCGGATGAAAGCGTTACTCCGTTTGCTCCCCACAGAAATTGACCTGAAGGTGATATTTTATATACAAAAACATCCAAATCGCCTGAACGCATATCTGTAAAAGCCACAATTGCGTTGTTTGAGGCATCACATGTAAGATCGTAATCAACTAATGATGTACTTTGCGTATTATTTGAGATCAAAAGACCTTGCGAACCCCAAAGTTTTACTCCATCTGCATTCAGCCTCTGCATATATACGGCATAGCTGCCACCTCTGCTGTCAAACCATGAAATATATGTGCTGCCATCGGGGCACGACACCGATTTTGGAAGGTCTTGCTCTCCCGTAGTATCAACTATCATTGTATTGAGAGTGGGGTCGGATGTCCATTGTGCAAAACCCGACACACTGATGAAGAAAAACAGAGTGGCAAAAAAGTAAAGTCTTTTCATTATAGTTCTTTCAGAAAATTGTTAAATTATGATTATAGATTATTGGTCGTTCAAAATAGGAAATTTTATGATAAAATGAAAGGTGTCTCAAAACTTTTCTAAGAATTTTGAAAATTATTCTTTATATTTTAGCTCTTGAAAAATGTATTTTAGAATAATTTTAGAATAAAAAAATCAAACAATAAGAAACAGGAGTTTCTATATGAAGATGAAAGTAACCGAACGGTATGAAGCAATTGTGATCGAACTTAAAGGAAATGTCCTTGGTGGTCCCGAAGCAAACGAATACAGCGACACAATTAAGAAGTTTCTATCTGAAGGAAAGAAGAACATAGTAATTGACCTCGGCGAAGTGAAATTCATGAACTCATCAGGCCTCGGTATGCTGATCTCCGGTTTGACAACCGTTAACAAAGAAAATGGCAAACTTAAACTCGCCAATGTTGAAGAGAAAATTCACAGTCTGCTCGTTATCACGAAGCTGGTTACTATTTTCGAAAGTTACCCTTCTGTTGAAGAAGCACTGGCAAGTTTTTAATTAATTAAAAGAAATTTATGAGCGTAACAGTTATTGTTGGCGGGCAATGGGGCGATGAAGGCAAAGGAAAAATTGTTGACATCCTTAGCGAATCTCACCAAATTGTGGTGCGTTACCAGGGTGGCGCTAACGCCGGCCATACCATCCAGATAAAAGATAAAAAATATGTGCTCCATCTTATCCCCTCAGGTATTTTAAGAGATGGAGTAATATGTGTTATCGGGAATGGTGTGGTTATCGACCCTGCCGCTTTGCTCGATGAAATTAAACTCCTCAAAGAAAATGGTATCTCTGTTGAAGGAAGACTTTTCATTAGCCAGAACGCTCATCTTATTATGCCTTATCACAAGATCATCGACTCACTAAACGAGAGTGGGAAAACGAAGATCGGCACAACAGGAAAAGGAATTGGTCCCTGCTACATAGATAAATATGCCCGCAAAGGGATCAGAATAATTGATCTGCTCGATCCGGTAAAACTTGAACGAAAGATCCGTGAAAATCTTGTTGAAAAAAACAACCTCATAACCGACTTTTATAAAAGCGATAAACTTGATGTTGAAAAGATTGTGGACACCTATCTGGCATTCGATAGAGAGATCGACCCCTACATTAAAGATGTTCCCTCATACTTGAACAAAGCTGTTGCGGATGGTATCTCAGTGCTTCTCGAAGGAGCCCAGGGTGCCCTGCTTGATGTTGATCATGGAACTTACCCCTATGTTACATCATCAAATCCCACATCAGGTGGCGCATGCACAGGTACGGGAATTCCACCAACTAAAATAACCGAAGTGTTAGCTATTATTAAAGCATATACCACCCGGGTTGGCGAGGGACCTTTCCCAACTGAACTTCTTGATGAAACAGGTGAAAAGTTGAGAGCCAAAGGTTTTGAGTTTGGGGCAACAACCGGAAGACCCCGCAGATGTGGCTGGTTTGATGCTTTTCTCGTAAGATATTCCGGTATGATTAACGGTACTACCTCTGTTGCACTTACTAAGATGGATGTGCTCGACTCGTTCCCGGAAATAAAAGTTTGTACGGGCTATAAACATAAAGGTAAACTGCTTAACAACTTCCCCATCGACTGCGATATTCTAAATGAATCAATTCCGGTTTATGAAACTGTTCAAGGTTGGATGTGCGACACTTCAAATTGTTTGTCATACGACGATCTCCCGCAAAAGGCAAAAGAATATATCAGTTTTATCTCTGAGAAAGCAGGTATGAATGTTACGATTGTTTCTGTGGGACCTAATAGAGAACAAACTTTTTTTGTGAATTAATGTCGCATTAAATTTACATTTCTTTCTACCCCGGCTTCACTTATGTTTGGGTTACAAAATTTCTATAATTTTTCGGAGTAACCAGTGAAAATGTCAGGTGGACCGGCAACTGCAAATATTAAGATTGCTCTTATTTTTGCGGCACTGCTCATTGCCGGCGGCACTTTGTATTACACCCACACGATTGTCCAAAAACTACAAGCCCGTGAAAGACAAATCGTTCAACTTTATGCAAATACTCTTGAGTATATTGCCAATTCTGAAGATAACACCGATCTTACTTTCCTCCTCGAAAATATTATTCAGCCGATCGATTTTGAAGTTATTCTCTCCGATGCTAATGATGAAGTTGATTTCACAGGCGCTTCAAATTTTAGAAATGTTAAATTTGATTCAACTGCTTCAAATGAAAAATTGAAAGCTTTTTTTGCAAAAAAACTTGAGTTGATGGATGATATCAATTCGCCTATTCTTGTTAAACATGTGATGGGGAACGATACGCTGGTACTCAATAAGATTCATTTTGGCGAATCCACACTTGTTACTCAACTTAAATATTTCCCCTATGTACAGATGTTCATTGCGTTCCTGTTTGTACTTACTGCTTATATAGGGTTTAGCCAAATAAAAAGGAGTGAACAAAGCAATATTTGGGTAGGTATGGCGAAAGAAACAGCCCACCAGTTTGGAACTCCCCTTACAAGTCTCATGGGGTGGATTGAACTTCTAAAAATAAATTTCAAAGATCCTGATAAAGTTCTCGACACCGCCGAAGAGATCAATAATGATGTGCAAAAACTTAGCAGAATAACAAACCGGTTCTCAAAAATAGGGTCGAAGGCGGAACTTAAAAATGAGAACCTTTACGACAGCCTCCAAGAAATTTACCAGTATTTTACGCGACGCTTGCCACGCCTTGGCAAAAAGGTAGAACTTACTCTTGAGGGTGACTTAAATGCTGAAGGTATGATAAACAAAGAACTGTTTGGATGGGTGATCGAAAATCTTGTTAAAAACGCTCTGGATGCCATCGATCATGATGCAGGCAAAATTTCGATAAAAATCGCTCAAGTGAAATCAAAAGTTGAAATAGAGGTTAGCGATAACGGAAAAGGTATCGACCTTAAAAGGAGAAAAGATGTCTTCCGACCCGGATATAGCACAAAAAAACGGGGATGGGGCTTGGGGCTAAGCCTCTCTAAAAGAATTATTGAAGAATATCACTCCGGGAAAATATTTGTGAGTAATTCAACCCCGGGAGAAGGAACTACTTTTAGAATTATAATCGATTCTCCACATTCTACCGGTTAAACTAAATTTTGTGAAATCGAATTAACAAAATCTTCCCTTTTGAATGGTTTCACAATAAATCCATCAAAGCCCGATTCGATAAACCGTTGTTCATCCCCGGGCAGGGTGAATGCAGTTACGGCAACCACAGGAGTTTTCTTGTAAACTTCAAATTCCCGCAGTTTTTTAGTTACCTCAATCCCGTTCATTCCACCCGGAAGGTTGATATCCATAATTATCAAATCAAATTTCTCAGATTCCAAAATCGCAAGTGCCTCTTCACCATCATGACAGATAACTACATAATAGTTCCTGATTAAATACATCTTCATCAAGTTTGCACCCACGAGATCATCCTCAACTATTAACACCTTCTTTTTATCCGATGTATTAAGATCATCATCTTCAAGACGATCTTTTGTTTCGTAAATAAAATCGATTGTGAAAACTGACCCGATACCCTCTCTGCTCTCAACTGAAATTTCACCCGCCATCAGCTCAACAAATTTTCTGGCGATAGTCAGCCCCAGACCTGCACCCTCATATTTTCTGCCGGCACCTTCACTCGCCTGCCTGAAGGGTTCAAAAATCTGGTCAATTTTGTTCTCGGGAATACCAATCCCCGAATCTATTACCTTTATTGACGCCATCCTCTGTTTGCCCGATCCATCAATAGTCGTCACTATTTTTACAAAACCACGATCGGTGTATTTTATGGCATTGTTAACCAGATTTCTGACTACCTGTAGCAATAGTTTATCATCGATCAAAGCAGAAACGGGTGTTTCACATAATTGAAGATCAAGTTGCAAACCAACAGCTTCGGCAGCCTCTTTATATTCATCATAAACTTTATTTGCTATAAGATTCAGATCACCTACTGCAAAGAGCATGTCAGTTCTGCTTGATTCAAGATTGGACAGATCTAATATGGAATTTAGAGTATCTCTTAGTCTCTCGCCTCCTCTGAGTATTGAATTAAGCATTTCTAACGCCGATTCATCCTCGGCTTCATCAATTAATATCTCTGCATACCCCATTATATTAATCAGTGGCGTCCTCAATTCATGACTCATGTTGGCAAGGAAAGTCGATTTTAGATGGTTCATCGCCTCGGCTTTTTCTTTTGCCTCGTTAAGTTCGGCTTCCCTTCTTTTTAATTCTGTAATGTCCCTGAAAATACTCAAAACAAGCGGCTCACCTTCGTTATTCTCCATAAAACGACTTAGAATGTTCACCCAAACCGTTTCGCCATTTGTTAGATGAAGCAGCGATTCTTTGTAAAGGGGTATTTGCCGTGAGGTGAATCGCTCCCGGTATCTCGCCAGAGACCCTGTATGCATCTCTTCTCTTAAAAATGTTGTAAACAATTTTCCGGTTAATTTATCCTTCGGTAATCCAAACAATTTTGCATATGCCTCGTTTACCATCACGATCACACCATTGGAATCTGTGAGACGCATTGCATCCATCGAATTTTCCCACAAAGTGTAAAACTTCTTCTCTCTCTGAATAATGTCGTTTTGCATCTGTCTGTCGAGTGTAATATCATCTTTAACACCAAGATAACCGGTGATTATTCCGTGGGAATCTTTAATCGGCGATATGGTGGCAGATTCCCAGAAAAGTTCGCCATTTTTCTTTTTGTTGTGGAATATACCTTTCCACATACCCCCTGCTGAAAGTGTTTCCCACATCTGTTTATATTCGATGGCACTCGTCTCACCTGACTTTAACACACTCGGGTTCTGGTTCCTTACTTCTTCAAAAGAGTATCCTGTAACTTCAATAAACTTTGGATTAACATATCTTATTTTCCCCTGAAGATCGGTGATAACAATCGATGCCGAACTTTGCTGCACTGCCAAAAGTAAATACTGATTTTCCATCTCCGCAACATTTTTGCTTAGAAGGTTTTTAATCGACTCTGCATATAAGGCAAAATGATCCAGATCACTTTCATCGTAGTCGGTGAAAGATAAAACTCCGAGGGCGATTGCGGGATGAGAATGACCGGTGAGCGGAAACCCGAGAAAATGCCCCGTTACTGTTCTGCCGCCTCTCCTGAATTCTTTCGACAATCTGTAAGGTTTCGTTTCACTAAAAAGTTCAGCCCATTCAGCTTTAACATGATTTGAATTAAATTCATCATATCTGAAAGCACTGCTTAGAAGAACCTCATCTTTGTGATGTGTTACAAGAATTTCTTTTTCGTCATAATAAATTGCAACCGCTTCGGCAGCTTCAGTAACAAGAATAGTCTCCCCGGTAATTTCACTCAGTAATTCAAGATTGTTAGCTGAGGTATTCTCCCTTAACCGAAGCATCGATTCCAGACGGAGCCTGTTTAACCTTTTTATCCGTTCACTTTTCTTCTGATCGGTTATATCTCTGAAAATATAGACTATAAAACTTTTTGTTTCAAGTAGAACCATACTAACCGATATTTGGAAGTAGAGCCGTGAAACACCATTAACAAGAGCTTCTGTTGAATGTGAAAAAACATCTCCCCTCTCAACCACATGATACATCCTGTTTTCGATATCCTTTGGAATTTTAATAATCTTATTTAATTCCTGGTTAATTTTCGGCTTAATGTTTAACATCTTCTCTGCAGCCAGATTGCTTTCCAACACTTTTTTGGAGACGGGATCAATCAACAGAATTCCTTCAGGGGAATGATCAAAAAGATAACGGTAGCGCTGTTGAGCTTCCCTGGCAGCTGCCTCAAACATTCTCTTTTCTGTGATGTTTTCAAACGAACAATAATGATTCTCCCCGGTAATCCCCTTCTTAACCTTTATTCGCACATGGATAATTTCATTATTATATCTTCTAAACTTCACCTCGGTTTCTGACTCTGTATCCTGTTCAAAATAGAGAGCAAAAGTCATCTTCCCGTCGTTATCCATAAAATCCGAGATATTCTTCTCCTGATAAGATGTTTTGTCACCACCAAAGAGGTTTATAAACTCATCATTACAATCGATTATTTTTCCTTCTTTGTCCAATATTGCATAAGGAACAGGTGCATTCTCAAACATGCTTTTCAGTTTAAGTTTATCTACCGACATAATTTGAAAAGTACGCGCCTGTAGATTCAGAGAACCCAAAATAAACAATGAAATTGCCGATATTACCGAGAGGAACAAATTTGAATCGATTACTGCAGTTTTATATTCGGCTTCCCTGAATGCATACATACCAAGGTTCTCAATTAATACTCCGTTAACTAAAAATGCCAGTCCAAGAAGCAAATAAAAATTTGTCTGTACTTTAAAACGGAATAGCGACCAGACAAGTGCGGGTAAACTGAGATATTTAAAGAGAAATTCCCTCTGCTCACTCTCTTGCAACTGCGCAGCCATTGTTACACCCACCAGATAAAATGCCACAAGAAAACCTTCTATAAGTTTACCAGGCGGGATATTAACAATGTTAAGCCTGATACCGCGGTTGAAGAGTGTGAAAATCGCAGGGGTTGTAAGCAGAATACCACTCCATTCTGCAAGACTCCACAACATCATAATCTGAAATGAGTCGATTGCCTTGTCGAGCAACAGATAAATAGTCACCGCACCAATAATAGCGGCAAGTGTACTTTTTATCAAGCTGCTAACTACAAAAAGAAGAATATCTAAAAGCCTGTCAAGATATATTAAAGTAGGGCAATATTTTGATAAAAATATAAATTGAAGAAATGAGGTGAAAATGTTGGAAAAGGCATACAGACCGGCCGTCACCAAAGGAATACCGATCATAAGATGGGGAATTATATGAGCTATGGTTGCCAGTAGATAAACTACCGGGTGATCACTCTTTTTAAAATAATAGAGTGCTGCAAGCAATACACCACTCGATGGCCAAAATGGAGCAATCTTTTCAGTTTCAAAACTGAAATATTGACCTCCGGCCACCATGGCAAAGTATAATACAAAAAAGAGAGCCAGACTGATTTTATTGCTGCGAGAATTTTCTAAATAATCCTCTGAAAGAACCTTGCCCATCTATTGAATGCCTTACAAAAAAAAAGGGGTGAATATTTTACACTAAAATAACATTTTTTTTTGTCTTGGCATTAAATAATTTTTAAGGCTAACCTTTGTTCCGCAGAAAAGTCGAAATGGGCACATCATAAGGTTGAGAAGTTTTAACAAGATTGTAATCTATCCCGCTGTTAAGACAGCCCGATTTTATTATACTCAGGAATTCCTCAAATGCTTCTCTGTATGCTTTGGCAATCTGCTGTGGCTGGGTTGACATCTCTGCCCCAGTTTCCATATCCTTAAATATGGCATCCCTTGAAAAATCAAAACTTCTTTCAATCGGGTCGATCAACTGAAACACCACTACACGGCTTTTTGTTATTGCTAATTTTCTGATAGAATCGAGAATCTTGTCGGCATCTTCAAAAAAATCGGAGATAACAATAATCATTCCTCTTCGTGAAATTTTATCTGCAATCCCGGCAACTGAGCTTGCTGTATCAGAAACACCGGAACCCTGAGCAGATGCAAGTGCCTTCATTATCTCATCAAGATAAATTCTCGAAGCTTTTGGTGGCAAAATCTTGTTGATCTTGTCTCCATAAAGATATAATCCGGCTGCATCATTCTGTTTTATCAACATAAAAGCAAGCACAGATGCAAGCACCTTTCCATATTCAAGTTTGGAGACATTATTCCCCGAGGCAAAATTCATCGAGCCACTGATATCAAGCAGGATATGTGCTTTTAGATTTGTCTCTTCTTCATATTGTTTAATAAAATAGCGGTCGGTTTTTCCATATATCTTCCAGTCGATATCCTTAAGGGAATCACCTTGAATATATGGGCGATGTTGGGAAAATTCGATGCTGAATCCATGGTAGGGGCTTCGGTGTAAACCAAGCATGAAGCCCTCTACCACAAATCTGGTTTTAATGTCCAATGAGGCGAGTTTAGAAACTACAAAAGGATCAAGATATTTCCTGTAATCCTCGTTCCCTTTTACCACCATTTAAGGGTGAACAAACTCTTTCGCTGCGGGCTTTTCGCCTTGCTTTTTCTCTTGTTCTTTCAGTTTTTCGTTTAATATCTCTTCAGGGCTTTTACCAAGAATTTCCATATCCTGTTTTGCTATTGCTGTAAGTTCATGATCAGGGAAATTTTTAATCAGCAGATTATAGTTTTCCGTGGCATTTTTAACATCGTTTAATTCGTTACCGTAGATAAATCCTGAATTGAATAACGAAACCGGTGCATATTCCGATTTTGGGTATTTCTCAAACACGATCTTGTAATATTCAACAGCTTTCAACTTCTCTTTTGAAGTTTCGGCTACTTCCGGCATTCTGTAAAGATTTCCCAAATTGTAATAGGCAACTACAAGACTGTCACTTTCCGGCATCTCGGCTATCATAGTTTCGTAAACTTTTATTGCATCTTTATATTTTTTTGTTTCGATCAATTTTTGCGCTTCAGAGAGATATTTCCCCGGATCCTTGCCACATCCTGTAAGCAATAATACCATCAACAAGGTGGATATTAACGATAATTTTTTCATTTTATTCTCAATTTTTTACTACATATTAAAAAATAATCCATTTATAAATCTAATCACCCGATATTTCAAAAAAAAGATAATTATCCATCATTGTGGCTTAAAACACGCAGTGGGATCCACTATCGGAAAACAATCTTATTAAACCACAGAGCACACAGAGAAGATGAACCGGTGAATAATTATTGGATTATTGGATTACTGCATTAGAAAAGTAATTCGTAGGAGATATAACCCAATATTGCAAATAAAGCCACAACAAGAAGATACATGCCCCAGATAATCAAATTATGCATGTCGTGCTCTTTATGTATCGGGTTTTTATCGATGTAACCAAGTGGAAGGTCTTTACATCCTGAAACAGAGAATAATTGAAGAGTAATGTTGTCGTGACCACCTTTGGCATTTGCTGCATCAACAAGCAGTTGGGCGGCTTTTTCTAAAGAGTTTTTTTTGATTATACTTTTTATCTCCCTCTCTGTCACTTCATTCGTGAGACCATCTGTACATAGCAGGAGGATGTCACCATTATAGAGTTGAACAGTATTGGAAACTTCAGCGGTCGCCGATGATCGGGGCCCTAAGGCCTTGGTAATGATATGTTTCTGTTCATGATGAGCGGCTTTTGAAGCTTTAATCTGTTTTTTCTCAACCATTGTCTGAACAAGTGAATGATCTTTTGTCAGTTGGTATAAACGCCTGTTTCTGAAGAGATATATCCTGCTGTCGCCAAGATGTGCGACTACAAGCTGATCGTCAATGACAAGTGCCGCAACGGCAGTGGAACCCATTCCATCAAATCCTGAGGTTTCTGCGGCAATCTGCCTGATTTTGGCGTTCGCCCTTGCAAATGCCGATTGTAATTCCTTGTAAGGAGTATAAAATTCAGGAACACTTTCGAAATGCACCAGAATAGTATCTACAGAAGTTTTTGATGCGAGTTCACCCCCAGCCGAGCCTCCCATTCCATCGCAGACAACAAAAATAGAACCAAAGTCGCCAGAGAGATAACCGAATGAATCCTCATTCCTCTCTCTCGCTTTTCCTGAATCACTTATGGCAACGGTTTCAATCCGGATATCTATTCTCGTCCGGTTTAGCTTTTCTGACATTTGTGCTTTTATTGTGTCTCTCGTTATCTAAAGTTTTCTCTTTTCGAGTTTTAAATTAGGAAAAATTTTTCAACTCATAAGTACTTGTGATCAAAGAATTTTGAATTTAGTAAAAGAAAAGCTTAAATTTAGTTGCGGCATCACAAAAATTTGCAAAATAAGTTAATATGTAAATTTGAAGGAAGCCATTACAGAATTTTTACCGGAGTATCAGAGAATGAATATAACTTTTAAGTTGACCGTTCTTTTTGTAACGCTCATCTTGAATTCAACTTTCGCACAGAATGGCGATACTACGACCTATATTTATCCTCCACCAATTGCCGTGAAGGATTCTTCTGCAAAATCAATCCCTGAATTACCTGTTCAACGAGCCCAAACCCGTGATCTTTTTACTGTTGTGTTATACTCATCCACCACTGAAGAAGATGCAAGAAGCAGAGCTAAAGTCCTCGCTTCAGACGGTTACGACCTTAAACTCTTCCATGAACCTTCCGTTAAAAAAACCAGATATAAAGTAACCGCAGGCTTCTTCAAAAAACGACTTGATGCCGAGCTCCTGAAAAGAACTTTAATCGACAAAATGAAAAATAAAAAACTTTGGGTTAAGCAGATTGATTTCGGAATGACCGAACTTGTTCTCAAACCGGTAAAACTGAAGAAAAAGAACGATTATCAAACCTCCGACGGAGGTTACAGCAGGTATCATCTAAACGACATGGCCCTTACTTCACTTCTTAACACCGGCACTTCTATAATTATTTACGGACTGGCAGGAAACAGTAGTGGATTAAAAAGTTTGGTAAGCAACACAATTCCCTTTGTACACACTTCTCTTGATAGAAGTGGAAATGTTACAAATGCATCACTTTCGGTAGATTTCCCCATAAATTTTGATCAATACAAACGATTTTTCTTCTCTTTCAGAGCAGGTGCAAATTATTCAGTGTCAAAGGTTCCTGTGTTGATATCTGTTCCTGATAGAAAACACATCAACAAAATCGGGAATTATCTAAAATCAGAAAAAGGACTTGATATGAATCAGGCTGCCAAAGCTGCCTCGGCTCTTGAAAAAGTTCAACGACAATTAGTATTCAAAGATTTCAGAATATTCCTCACTCCACTCGATGGAACCTGGTTCATAACCGGATTGGAAGAGATTAAATAGTCTAAAACTCCAGCTTCCTCATACTTATATGACAAAGTGCAAAATCATATTTCACCGGATCTTCAGGATCAAATTCCCTTAATTTAATGGTGATCTCCTCTGCGGTTTTCCATGAAGAGTCATTTCTTGTGGTAAGCCCTATCGCCTTGCTTATCCTGGCGATGTGAAGATCAAGTGGAATTACCAAATGCTCTTTTCCAATTTCTTTCCAGAATCCAAAATCAAGTTCATCCTCCCTTACCATCCATCGTAAAAAAAGATTCATCCTCTTACATGCACTTCCTTTCTCAGGTAATGGAAAAAAGTGGGCAAATCCCCTTGTAAGTCTGCCTTCCCTTTCTGCATATTGAAGGAATTTACTGCTGAAATGTTGAATACCTTCTTTGAGTGAATTGTTATTATTAAATCCCTCAAGAAACAAAGCCTCTAAACTTCCTTTTTCATGGATGAAATGGCGGATGGCATACAAAAGTGAAATAACATCTTCAGTAGAATAAAAACGGTAATAAAAACCTGAAATCCTCTCCTCAAGGTCTTCAGTTTGCGATAACACCCTGAAAGGTTGATTGTCGAGGCGAGATAAAAGATCATTTACATTTTTGATGATCTGAGAAACAGCACCGTACGCAAATTTAGCTGCAAAAAAGGCGGCGATTTCAATATCCCGAGGATCCAAAAACCGGTGAGGAATTTCCAAAGGATCGGGAGAGAGTCGCTCCCTCCCGAACTGTTTATAATGATATTCAAGTTTTGATTTAAGGTCTGTCAATGTTTAAAGATATTTCTTTAGTAGTGTACTGAAAATTTTATGATCAAATGCGGGAGTAACATCCAACTTCCCGGAGTAGAGATTACAGTGTTTTACAATTCCCTTAAACGAAAGATACGAAGTGGAATATTCAAAATCATCAAGCACCTCTCCTTTGATGTTAAAATAGCCGCAAAGATCGGCACACAGCTTTGCTGTGGTTTCATATTGTTCCATGGTGAAGGAAGCAAAATAACGAAATCCCCTCCAGTCTTTTCCATAATCAAATACTTCCCCCTTATATTCAACCCAATTGGAGCCGTTGTTCCAGGTATATTTCCCTTTGTTCTCCCGAAGATAGCCCTCGTTTACGATTTCTATTCCGATATTTCTCGCATCAAAAGCCGATCCGTTACCCGTGTGGTATGCCCAATAACAGGCAGGAAAAAGTTCTATCAGCTCCCCGTTTTTTTCAACAGCAAATGCTGTGGCGATCGCCCCTTTCTGGAGGTTCCACCAGTCACCGATATATTTCCCGGACGCTGAAGCCGATCCATGAAGTACAATCTGCATCTTGGGAAAAACTTCTCTCAAAAATTCCCCTTCCTTAAGGTGTATAATTCTCCTTTTCATAATCCTATCATTACCCCCAATCCGATATAAATATCACTTTTTTGATTAATTAATCCATATCCGGCGGCGGCCACAATTCCAAAGTGGAGCCACCTCTCTATTATCTCTCTTTCTCTCTCTACAATCATTGTCTCTTTTTGAACAACCGTCCTTTCTTTTAGCTTTGCCTCAAGTGAAAAATATGCTTCGGGATCAAGAGGCAATTGAGAACTATATTTCACTCTTAAGTAAAGTAGTGAGTCATAAAGCAGTGTATCAAAAGATGCCACATAAAAAGTATCAGCCCCCTTTTTCTCCAAAATATCCGATTCCGAAGAATCTCCTCTCACCACTTCAATTGTCTCCTTCCCGAATACAGGAACAATTTTTTCGTGGCGAATTGTTTTCTCAGAGAAGATTGTATCCTTTTGAACGATGGTTTCACCGGGCAGATAAACCGCTTTTGTGTTGTCCTCTCCACCCCAAAAGAGATAACCTCCTGTCACCCCAAGACCAATCAGAATTACGGCGACAACAACCATACCCGTCGTGTTAAATGTCAATTTTCCTCTCCCCTTTAATATGGTCAAAAATCTTTTTAACGGTATATTCACCAATATAAGTGTAAAATAAAATGCTGAATGAAGTGACAAGCAAAACTGATAAAATTGAAGTATCAACCCTGCCTGTTGTAACATTCCCGAGAATCGTCACCACCCCGGCTGTAGTTACCAACAACCACCTTTTTTTAATATAACCCCTCACTATCAGATATGTAGCTTCTGTTATTATGCTTGTAATCGCACCAAAAAGAGCAAGATACCACACACCCATCAAACCAAATAAAGTCTCCATTTTCTCCTCCTTTTTTTATTTTCCAAAGATGAGATTGTTTAATTCATCGCCGGCTCCAAGAGCAAGTCCACCGGTTGAAATACCCAAAAGACTGCCGAGAATTGAACCGAGAACTCCTCCAATTCCCGTTTTGCTTTCGTCGTAGGCAAGCTTTTTTAAGTTGAGCTCATCCTGTAGCATCCTGTTTCTGTCGCCCGATAGTTTCATACCGGAAAGAAGAGACAGAAGTTGTCGTTCACTTTCCCTGTCAGATGCTCCAAGCGAAGCTTTGTGGGCTTCAAGACCAAGAAGCGTATCGAGAGTTTCCTTTCTGCTTCTTTCGTCGAGTGAAGCGATCTGAGTAAGAAGTGAGTTTTTTGCATCCATTTCATTTTCGTATAGCCTGTTTACCGTATTTGCTCCTGCGCCTGAATATGAAAGTCCCGAGGCTGCCAAAGAATTATTGATGTTTTCCATTGCAGATCTTGTTGACTTATCAATCTCCTTCAGGCCCGCTACCCTCTGATCATTCAGAACTTTGCTTCCATTTTTTCTTTCTGCCTCAAGTTGTTCTTTATATCCCGAAACCCCTGAGACATAATCACCTGCGATGCTTCTCTTTCCTGTTAATGCTCCCATGTCTCCATTTATGTTTAAGCCGGGCATCAGGCTTCCAAACGCAGACCGGAGCAGCTCTTCCATTATATTTTTATATGTTCCACCGGATAATGTATTTGGCATTTTTGCCTCCTATTCTATTTTCTTCCATTTGTTTTTAATTAAGATATATTCCTCCAAAATTCCGTTCTCCTCCTTGATCACTCTTGTTAGTTCAGGCAGTCCCTCCGCTAAAGGAAGTTTTGAGACCACCGAGGGGATTGTAACACAAAGTCTCTTTTCCCCCGATAAATAAAGATAAAGGAAACTAAATCCTTTTTTATTCAACAGAAAAAGTGATCCGTCAGGAAGTCTGCCGGTTTCAGGGAGAGAACTCCCTGAAGAAATAAGTGGTGCAAAATAGTTGCGTATCACCTCGATCTCTTTCATTCCCTCACCCTCCTTGATTCAAGTTTTATTCCGTTTAATTTTTTTATTCCGGTTCCGGATACTGTAAATGAAAACTCTCTACAAAAATCAACGGGAGCATCCATGCCGGAGGTTGGGAGCACCTTTAATTCGTCTGCTTCAACAGCAAATGTGAAAACATTAGTAGCCTCCCCCTCATCAGTAAGGATTGAAAGTTTTACCTCACCCGGAATGGATGTCAGATAAAGCCAAATTTTCCTGAGTCTAAAAACGGAAAATGAGGGATTTGAAAATTTACCCGTTTCGAGTGATGCCTGAACTTCAATGTCAAGTTCACCAATAATATCAGGTCCAAAAATTGTTTAATCATATTTAACAACAACTCCATCTGCAAAACTTAACAGGGATTCCAAATCCTCCTGCAGGTGGGTAATACCATTCAGACCGGGATGAGTGAGCTTGTACCAACAGTTGACCTTTAAGTCATGTATCAACAGAAACTTTGATCCAACTGTCAACTCAACAGGAAAACAACACCACTCTTTTTGTGAGAACCAGTCTGCAACAAAAAACTTTTGAACTTGTGAAAGTGTCTTCCTGATGGAATTCCCAATATTTGAGATGGTGCCACCTGAATAGAGATATATACTTTCGCCCGAATAAAAATGGATCCCCCTGTCGGTTTTTATAATTCCGTTGGTAAGTCTCTGACCAATCCCCTCAACAATGGTAACCACCCGCCATGTTACCGGATCACCCGAAGTAAAAAGTTTGTGGATCGATCTCTTCTTAAAAATCATGACTCCATCAACATCATCAAAAATATTCATTATTTCATCTCCACCTTCGGGAAGTAGTGAAATGATACTTTCTGGAAGAAAGGTGAATGGTTTTCCTGGTTCGGAAAAAAGAATTGACGATTTATATTCTTTTATCACACTCGTGGTGGTGTGAATTTTGGTGAGATTCAATCCTGAATCGGCAATTGTATCGGTAAATGAAATCTGATTATGCCCCAAAACAGCAGGGTGTTGGTAAAATACACTGCCATCCTTTTTTGTTCTGTATAGTCTTTTTGCCACCACTCTCCTTGCCTCTGAAGAAGGAAGAAAGGGAATATATTCAAGATTGATCAATGCAAGAGTTTCCCACTCCTCACCGGGGGTTATTATCTCAGGAGTCTCAATAAAATCACTTTCGATCCCGTTTTCATCCATATAGACCAGCCGGTATTTGTAACTTGAGGCGTTTGCAATTTCCCCTCCCGTTATCACCCCTGTTCCCGAAAACACTTTGTTTCCCAAACCATCATTGGAGTAAGGCGGCGAAAAAAAGTTCACCACTGTCAATTTGAGATTTGAGCAAAATAATCTCCCCTTATGAAATGAATAACTCAGACCGGCATGATCCACTACAAAAAGTGCAATCGAAGAAGAGGATAAATTATCATCGGATGTAGTATCTGTGTAATTTGTGGTCTCAGGCTCAAGTATCGCTAACTCATAATAAAGGAAAGGAGAATTTGACAAATCGGAAGTTAATATCGCACGGGTTCTGTATATTTTTTTCTTCACAACTCTGTTATCAGTCGGAATTGGAATATTAGAGATTTCCACTTTGTTGGTGCTCCCTGAAAATCCCGTTGTCCCGGTGGTAAAATCTCTGTAAGCTGTGAATGGTTGGGATGTTGAGGAGCGATCCCCCGAAATTGCTTCATAAACAATTACATAATTATACCAACCTGCTCCAATCTCTCCCCCGGTTGAAGAATGAACCGCAGCTACAGGTACTACACCATTAATTAATGGCGGTTGAATCGAGAGTACTTGTGAGTTTTCCATCTCATCCCCTGAGAAGAAAAGACTCTTATATCCGGCATAAATTATGACGCCACCATTTGTTGCAAGAGCCCCGTATGTTTCACCCGACAATTCATCCTCATATACCAACTGCCACTCACCAGTCCCGTTTTTTGAGAGCCACAATTTCCCATCAGAAATTGCAACAAGATAACTATCCCCGTTTGGCGAATCTACATGCAACAACCCTTTAATGCTCCCGGAGGGAATCGGAGCACCGTGCGTGCTCCAACTCCCCCTTCTTACCGGAGTCCCAAATGCTCCCGGTTGATCAAGGACGAAGTTTATCAACTCACGAACTTCACCTTGCTCAAGATAAACAGGATCGGTTGTTTCATTAACCCCTGAAACTTTCCTGAAATGTATTATCTCATTTCCCATCAGTAACCCAAATTATACTTTAGATTTTCAGGCAATCCCCTTGTGGTCTCCTTTGAAACTCTTCCCCTTTCCACCTGCTTCTCAAGAAATTTTTGATACGCTGAAGAAATCTCCGCTTGGATCTGTTTTGTTTTAAGCTGTTTTGCATCAAGATTGCCAAGAATCCCATCAATCTCTGCCACCGACTTTTTGATAACATACTCTTCAAATTCAAACGGGATTGTTGTTTCATCACTATCATTCACAAGATCGGAAACCGCTTTATAATAGTAAGCTGAAAGTGAATTAATACTATCGGGAGCAAGCAATATCTTGTTGGCAAGTCTGATAAATACAGGTGCACTTGCCGACGGTGAGAGATATGTATTTTCGATCTGCTCCCTGAACCGCTCAAGATCAACTTCATATGCGAGTCCAAATACTACACCGTCAGAACACTCTATGAAGATAATTGATCTTGGTGATTCGAGCATTTGTGGGAAATTCTCTTCATTAATCACCACCTCTACCACATTTTTACCTACAAAAGTGGATGTACGAAGTCCACCGGAAAGCTCTGTTAGTGTCTCCCATTTTTTCATTCCAAGACCATTTAACTCGGTTTGAATCGAGCGTTGAGCAAGGTTTATAATTCGATTTAATCGGTTTACGGGGAACAGTGGATTCCCCTGAATACTTGCGTCGATCACAATCTGATCACGCATCTCAGCTAATGTTGCCGGCATTTATTCCTCCCTTAAAGTAATATCAGTTTTTCAATTTTTGCGGTGAACATTGCATATAATGCTCCCGATTCTTCATATTGTTTGTCTTTTTCAAGAAGCTGTGAAGCCGCTGCGGCAATTATCGCCCCTGAAGCATTTTCAGGGAGTAAACAGTCATTTTCGTTTGTTATACGGTCGGCTTTTTTCAGATACAACATTTTGACTCTCCCGTTATTTATTAAAGTGCCAAAATTGAGTTTACCCCCCGTTATATAACAATAAAGATTTTGCTCTCCCGGTTTAAGCCATTGATTATGCTCTTCAAAAAAATGATTTTTACCGGGACTTTTAAACACACACGGTCTCTCCACATCCCCTTCTGATATGGCACACTTAACCGAAACAGGATACATAAATCCCACCGGAAGAGTAACCCATAACCCAGTGACGGCCTCATAAACCACTTCCTGTTGTAATGGTGCCAATAAGAGGGGGAGCCTGCTATCGACTCCCCCTGATGTAAAGACAAACAGACAATAGTTGACCACCTCATCCTGGGCATCGTTGAGTGCATTTAACACCTCGGTTTCACTCCAGAATCCGGCTTCCCTCTCATCGAGAATCGATCTTATCCGGGTGATCATCTCCTCTGTTGTCATTTTCTCTTCCCCTTTTGTTTTGCCTCTTCCCCTGTTCCCTCACCAATCAGTTCCTCGGACCTGTAAAAATCCCTTCCAAATGCCGGACTGGATGTTAACACACCAATCTCTTCCTCATCGTTGGTTATGTATGTTCCGGTTGCTTCCTCTGGAATAAAAGCATACTTCTTCCCATGGATTGTGATCGAGTACCTTCTATATTTACTGATAAATTTCATTGTTATCCTTTCTGTTTTTTGAAAACCGGTAATAAAAGAGCCCGGCTGCTTTTGGACATTTTAAGTTGCCCGGCAGCCGGGAGCCCCTTGTTACCCTTCCATTTTTAAGATGCCGTGACACTCTTCATTGTGAATCTCAATTCCAAGGTCCATAAGAATTTTTGTTGTTGTTCCATCAACTCCGGGAGTTTCAACACCCTCCTCAATCCGAAATTTCCTGCTTCCTTTTTTGTCCTCCGCCATGTGACGGAGCCTGACCTTGTCGGCATCAATTGTGAATCCATAATTCGTGAACTTTCCGTCCATCACAGGATTCCAGATCAGGTCGATACTCCCAAATGGAGTCAGATACTCCCTGACATTAACTCCATAGACAGAAACCGTGGGATTTGGATTCAGCTCATATCTTGTTTTGATGAACTTGTTGATTTCCATCAACTGACCACTTCCACAGAGGTGAATTTTCCTGTTGGAACCCTTCTGGAAGACTTCTTTCAGGTGGTCATCAAATGTGTCCTCGTCCAGAGTGGGAGAATATGAGTTCACATTCGATTGAATGCGTCCAAGAAATCCATGGCCCCAAGTGGTACGGTAGTTACCCGAAGTGGCATAACCCTGGGAAGGGGCAAAGAGGAAATACCTTTCCGCTTGCAACTTCATTTCCTCGATCTTCTTGGCGACCAATGCGGCATGATCAACGCCATCGGTGTAGGTTTCACCAGCCTGATGTCTTCCCGTGGTTGCAACCGATTCAGTAAAGATGTTCAAGTAGTTGAACTTCTCAACTTCTTTAACGCTCATTGCTGTTCTTACTCCGGAATATTCCGTGTTGCGACTTCCAATGATTTTGAGATAAATTCCCTCGTTCTGAATGCTTGTCAGATTTGTGGCACCGTCGATGTGGGAAAGTACCACCTGAGAAGAGGTGCGCGAACTCACATACGCCATCTGATCCGTTTCCTCGATGAGGACAATGTCATCCACATTAAAGATCGTTAACGAATTACAGTTGCTTGTGGTCAGAGTAAGTGATGCCGGAGTACCGGAAGCTGTGATTGCAGCTTTGTTGGTGGTCTGATGAGGATATAACTCATTTTCGAACCAACTGAATTTTGCGAATGGACTTCTCACTTCCTTCGATTTCCTGCCGGAAAACCAAAGATATTGAAGAAGTGGTGTCTGGTATGGTTTTAATAAGTAGAGTATCTTTTCAACATCAGGAACAGAATTCGCCGAATTCATATTTGATGATGATACTACTCCTGAATTTATTGACTCGTAAGCCATTTTTCCCTCACTGATTATTGATTGTGTTAAGTATGTTATTTAACAACCTGCTGTTGTTACCTTCTTTTCTTCTAAAACCGCTTCCCGTTTCCATCGGAATTTTTAATCTCTCCACCGTTTTAAGAGTCTCTTTTACTCTCTTAATTACCTCCTCTCCCCCTTCCTTTTTTAACCGGTCGAGTTCGCATGTCACTTCCATTGCCGTTTTAAACTTCTTAAGCTGTTGGGCAAAAAGAGCCGGATCATCGGCAAGCACCTCAAAATATCCGGGATTTGCTTCATCCCACTGTGCGATCACCTCGCCGGCATCCTCACCGTCAAACACCTGCGAAGCCGTCGCCATCATCTCTTCCGCCTGCCGTTGCGCTGCGGCTTTCACCAGATCATTAAAAAATAATCTCATTTCCTCTTCGTTCATAACTCCCTCAAAAATTTACACTGCAAACTTACTCGATGACCAAACCCTTCTCAATATCAAATATTTACACATCCAATCTTCTAAATGTGGAAACTGATTTTTTCGATGTAGCGAAGTAATAAAGTAGCGAATATGTAATCCTCCGTATTAATTTTGTTTCAATTATGCGTATTTTTTCATAAATTGGTATGATGAATTAAAAAATTGGTGAACTATGTGCACATCGAAATGGATCTGTTATTTCAAATACTTAATGCTTCTCGCAGTTTTTGTGGGAATGTCAGTTTTTGCCCAGAGTGGCAGTGTAACGAGAGAGAAATTTGATCCGACAAAAAACCCTTCAGAAGACCTTAAAACCGCAGTAAAAACTGCCACAGAAGAGAATAAAAGAATTCTCCTTGATGTGGGTGGTGAGTGGTGCATCTGGTGTCATAGAATTGATGAATTTATTGAGACTAACGAGGATGTAAAATCAGCCCTCACTTCTGCTTTTGTGATTTTGAAAGTGAATTACAGCAAGGAGAATAAAAACGAGGAATTCCTCGGTAAATTCCCGGCAATTGAGGGTTATCCCCACTTTTTTGTGCTGGAGAATGACGGTAGCCTTATCGTCTCCCAAAACACAGGTGACCTTGAAGATGGTAAATCTTATTCAAAAGAGAAATTCCTGGAATTTGTTGCCAAATATAAAAAATGAGTACTGTGCGTTTTCCCCGACAGGAAAGTTTCATTTTCAGACATTAATGGAAAATATTTAACAGTTTGAGTCTCTTTAGAAATTACAAAAAAGAATTTGAAGAACTCCTCGCGAAGTATGAGGAACTTGATCGCAATTATAACCAGCTCGTGGAAGCAGGTGGCGATAATGTTACACTCGCAAACGAAATAGACTCCAAAAACCGCGAAATTTCTTCGATTACGACCAAACTTGTTGATCTACGAAACGAAGAATCAGACCTCTCCATCCTTGTCTATTCAAAACAAAGTGAACTTAAAAAGATAGAAGAAGCTCATTCCGAGTTGCTCGACGATTATCATAACAAAGCAGAACTTGTGGAGAATTACGAGAGTGAACTGGTTACTAAAAGAGCTTTAGTTGAAGCAACAGCACTTGAACTCTCGGAACTGATGAGAAAATTAGAGGTAACAAAAGTTGCTTATGAGGAATATGATAAAGGAATAACCGGGCTCAGAGAAGAAGAATCTACTAAAAAAGAAAATCTTGTAAGATTACAAAAAGAACTTGAGGAAATAAAATACAACAAGGAAAAATACAGTAACCTTGAGGTATTAAAAGTTAGATATGATGAAGTTTATGAAAAAGTTCAGGATATCTTAAAAGAAAGAGCCGAACTTGATTTTGAACTTCGTGATCTCGAACAGATCAAGAAAAAACTTAGTGAAGATATCAACAGGATGAGAAATGATATGCTCGCCCAAAGAGCTTCCTTTGAGCAGCATGTTATCCAGGAAAGAATTTCGGTTGAACGCGACCTGATCAAAATGAAGCAGGAACTCGAAGAAGCCATTTCAACCCGACAAAATCAACTTTCAATCGTTGAAAGAGACCTCAACGAATCAAAAATAAGATATTCCAAACTCGCTGCAGCAGTTGATGAACTGATTCAAGAACTCGATACCAATGAGAAGAAACTTGAAATGGTGAAAATCGAGAGAGACAATCTGCTTGATGAAGCAACCGCTCTGAACCGAAAAGTTGAATCACTTTCATCAAAAGCTTCGTCACTCGATACTGAAGTACAGTCTCTTAACAGACAAGTTGATCGCCTAAACGATGAACGACAAATCACTTCCGGATTACTCGAGCAGATTAAAGGCTCTATTCAGGGTCTCACAGGCTCTAAAGAAGCTATAATTGAAAACATCACCCGATTGAATCAGCAACTCGCTGAAAAAAGCAAAGCTTACTCCGCCAGTTATGAGGAATATCAGCAACTTGTTGAGCATATTCAGGGCAAAAAGATAGAGGCAGTGAATCTTAAAGGACTCATCGAACTTAGATCAAGGAAACTAAAGGATACTGACCGTGAACTTTCTTCCCTCGAAGCTCTTCGTGATGAATATGAGACCGATCTTAAACAGATTCTTGATCTACAACGATCACTTAGCAACGACCTGACAAACTCCCAGGAAGATGTTGAGTCGCTCCAGGATACTCTTAGTGCAATAAGGAAAAAATTCAGCGAGATCATCAAGATCAGGAAAGCCAGGCAGGAATCGGCAAGAAGAGAAAAAGTTAGAGAGGAAGAGGAGGAAGAATATCAGGAAGAATCGACATCTCCGCCCCCCGAAAAAAAGGAGGCACCCGTAAACTATGACTTGATTAAGGGACTCTATGCCGATAATGATCGACTCGGGATTGAGGAGATGACTAAAATTTTTGTTGACAGTAATATCGAACTGACAACCGCTGAAAGTGGCACTTCAGCTTTCGAGTTCCTCAAATCAGAACCATACGACCTGGCATTTTTTGATATGGACCTTCCCGGAATGGCACCTCTCGAGATTATTGAAAGAATGCGTTCGTCAAATGTTTATAAAACTATCCCTATATTCGCAGTTATGGAAGCTCCTGATGAACGGCTGTCGGCTCTCGCAATTGAAGCCGGTGCTACAAATATAGTTTACAAACCCTTCTCCGCTGATATCATACTAACTGAACTGAAAAAATATTTGCCGGTTTAGGCACCATGATCAAACTTCTCCACCTCCTGAACTCATCTGCCCGTGGCGGCAGAGAGCTTTATGTTTGTGATCTTATTGTTGAACTGCAAAAAAACGGAGTTGAAAATTTTGTCCTCTGCAGGAAACATTCGGTAATCGACACTACCTGCCAAATGTACAACATCTCCGTCATCCACACCACAAACAACACCAAATTTTCTTTCCCGGAAGTGTTACGGCTTTCCTCATTAATGAAGAAGAATAACATTGAAACTGTTTTTTCCCACTCGAGAAATGATGTTTTTACCGGTGCTTTGATCAAATGGCTCTCAGGGATCAGACATATTCACGGTATCTATATGGGAACCGGACCAAAAAAAGATATGATCCACAGGTTTGTGTATGGCAGAGTTGATGTTTTAATTACTTCATCAGAATTCAGCAAAAGAGAATGTGAAAACTATCTTCCTGTTCCACAAGGTGCAGTAAAACTGATCCGCTATGGCAGACTCATCCATAATTATATCAGATCAGAAGAGACCAGACGAAAAATCCGAAAGGAAATGAATACTCCGGATGAAAAACTTGTTGTCGCTGCCATGAGCAGGATAGACAGAGGCAAAGGTGTTGATATTTTTGCAGATTCAATTCAATATCTCACATCCGATGAAAAGAAAAAGGTTGAATTCTGGATGATGGGTGAACCGACTGTGAAACGAATTGATGAGAATGGAAATGCAGTTTATGAAGAACAGGCAGAGAAATTACATTCCAAACTAATACAACTGTCGACTGAAAACAGCGATCTGTTTAAACTTATCCCTTTCCAAAAAGATTATATCTCTTACCTGAACGGGATGGATGTTTTTGTGTTGCCAACTCACAACGAGATGTATTCTCTCTCTGTAATTGATGCAATGTTGATGGGGCTCCCCGTAATAGGGACAAATGCAGGTGGAACAACCGAACAAATCGGGAATAATGAACGGGGCATACTTGTAACCCCGGGATCATCTCAATCGATTGCCGGAGCAATTCGACATCTTCTTAATAACCCCGCAGAAACAAAACTAAAAGGGGAAAATGCCCACATCTGGGCACTTTCCCAACACGATTTCACCAAAACTGTAGAAGAAGTACTGCGGAACCTCGGAAATTCAGAACCTCAGAAGTTCTGAAGTTACTTCAAAAGCGCTTCAATTGCTTCCGTAATTTTTTCACCCTCGGGTTCATCTTTGCTGACGAATCTTTCAACTATCTCACCTTTTTTGTTGATGAGAAATTTCTCAAAATTCCACTTTATATCTCTTGTGCCGGTAACTGAATTATCGGTCAGAAAAGCAAACAGCGGAGTTTTGTTTTCACCAAGAACTGAAACTTTATCCATCATCGGGAAGGTTACAGAAAATTTGGTTGAACAAAATTCTTTAATTTCATCGTTGGTTCCCGGTTCCTGTCCACCAAAATCGTTGCACGGAAAACCAAGAATTACCAATCCCTGATCTTTGTATTTATTATAAATAGCTTCAAGTCCGCTATACTGTTTTGTATAACCACATTTACTTGCAACATTTACGATTAAAACAACTTTACCTTCGTAGATTGAGAGATCAACTTCTTTACCGTCGATATCCTTAACCTTAAAATCACCAATCTTCTTTGCCATGGTTTTCACTTCTTTGGTTTCTGAACGATTTTCTGCGGATGCTTCACCATTTTTTAAGGTTGCAAACGCTACGACCGTGGTTACTATTAATACTGATACGATTATTGATACATATTTTTTCATGTTTTACCTCCACAAGTATAAACATTGGTGGGATGGAATTAAGTTCATTTTTAATACTGTTAAAGTATATATTCAACAGGAGTGTAATCAGGGAGCTATGTTTAACTCACCAAAAGCCTTTATAACAGGAAGTGCTTTAAAATTAAAATCGTAGAATGCCTGGTTTTCGTAAGAAGAACCATCGGTCGCTGTTGGTCCGTGAAATGAAACCCACTCCCCTCCCCAGTAACAAACTCCGATTCCACCCGTGGAAGTGCGAACCTCAGAAAACATTTTTTTAAGGAATAAATATTGCCCATCGGGGGTGGCGGGATAACCATCATGAAGTTGGTTGATTGTACCAACAACATTGTGAGTATAGTCGTTCCAACCAAGGGTGAACGGATAAGAAGTTTCGGCAATCACCACAGGTTTTCGAAATTTATAGTTAAGTTCGGAGATAATTGAACTAAGTGTGTCAACCGGTTTTCCGTGCCACATCGGGTAATAGGAAAGACCGATTATATCGTAATCTATATTTTTCAATATATCATAGAGTGAAGAGACATAAAAAATTCCTGCAGCGTGGAGTATGATTTTGCTTTGAGAAGAGAATTTCCTTACAGCACTTGAAGCTGTATCCAAAAGACTTTTAAAATTTGGCAGGGATCTAAAACGGTCTCCATAAGGGAACATGAATCCATTGTTTATCTCATTTCCTAATTGGATATAGTCCGGTTTAATCTCCCGGGCTATTTCAGCGGAATAGGCATAAACTGAATCGAGCAGTTCCTTAAAACTCCATACGCTTTCCCACTTTTTAGGCATAGCTTGATTCGCGGGATCAGCCCATGTATCAGAATAATGAACCGTCAGCCAGACCTTAAACCCCTCACTCTTTAATCTTTGAGAAAAATATTTAACTGTCGCAAAATCGTGTCCGGGGTTTGTGGGGTCTTTCCAAAGGCGAAGCCTTACAGTATTCACTCCGGCTTGTTTAAGGGTTGTAAGCATCGGTTCAGAGAGCGAATCGGCATTAAACAGAACAGTACCTGCCGCCTCAATTTGCGGAAGCATCGAAAGATCGGCACCTCTGATGAAAAATGACTCAGCAACCGGTTTTGGCGACTCCGGTGCATTCACCTTCTCACATCCAAAGAAGAAGAGAGTAAAAATCAACGGGACAAAATAAAGTGATCGAACCGATGGAAATCGTACAAAAGCTGCCCAAATTCTTGGCATCAACAGGAGAATTCTATTCAATAAAATCAAAGAATTGAATATATCTGAAGATTAACCTTGTAATCCTTCTCTCTCAACATCCTTTTTGATCGTCTCAAGGGCAAGTTTATTTATTCCAAGTGCAACTGAAATCTTTGTAAATAACTTTACCTCATGAACACTTAAATCCATATCTGCCAGCATCAGCATATAGAGATACTTCATCAAATCGTATTTTTCATCGAAATAGAAATTTTTGTCGATGAATTTGAGTGTCTCCTGAACCTGTGTTTCCGGGATGATCTGATCTCTACACTCAATCAACAACGCTTCCACCTCGGCATCCTGAATTCCAAATCGTTTTTTCAGAAGATAAGTAATTTTTGTATGTTCAAGGTCTGTAAACTGGTCATCCGCATGCGCCATAAGAACCAAAAGTGCTGCTGTTGCAATTTTTAGATTGTTCTTGTAAACAGGATCGGTCCTATCAAGAGTTCGTTCTTTGTCTTCAAATTTTTTCTTGAATACTTTATCGAAGATACCCATTTGATTTTCCTTTTTTTCTATTAAACAGCGGGTTTTGGCCGCTCGTAAATTTTTGTCATATAGTTATAATATGCTGCCAGATCACTCTGAAACGATTCCCGCTTCACACGCCATGCCCAGTTACCACCACCTAATCTCCCCGGGAAGTTCATCCTTGAGCCTGTTTCAAGATTAAGAACATCCTGCATAGGAATCACTACAGTGTTTGCCACAGATGCGTATGCAGATTTTATTGCAGCGGCAACCATCTTGTCATGTTTGTAACAATTAAGATATTCCTGAGCGAATTTGTAGATATCGTTGTCCTGATGTTTTACCGAGTCGAAATATCCACGAGTTGTGTCATTATCGTGTGAACCCGTATGAACTACACAATTTTTGATGTAATTGTGAGGAAGGAACTTTGATTCCATCCCCGTTCCAAATGCAAATTGCATGATCTTAATACCCGGGAAATTAAAAGTATCGCGGAGTTTTTCGACAGGAGGAGTGATAACTCCAAGATCTTCAGCAATAATTGGGAGATCTCCCAGATATTTTTTAACAGTTCTAAAAAACTTCATCCCGGGTGCTTTTATCCACTTGCCTGTTACTGCGGTTGGTGCATCACCGGGAATTCGCCAGTAAGCTTCAAACCCTCTGAAATGATCAATCCTGGCTATGTCAACAATTTTAAGCAGTGCTGAGATTCTGTCTCTCCACCATTTAAAATCGTCTTTTTCCATCTGATCCCAACGATAAAGTGGATTACCCCAAAGCTGGCCTGTGGCTGAAAAATAATCAGGTGGAACACCGGCAACCCAAATCAGTTTACCCGCTTCATCCACCGTAAAAAGTTCTTTATTTGCCCAAACATCGGCACTGTCATACGCAACAAAGATCGGCAAATCGCCAATTACTTTTATTCCGTTTTTATTTGCATAAGCTTTAAGTTTTGACCATTGTTCAAAGAAACAGAATTGAAGGAATTTTTGATAGTTAATCCCTTCCGCAAGTTTTTTCTTCCATTTGGGTAACTCTTTGGGCTCCCTTACGGCTATCGAATGTTCCCAGGTTGTCCACAAGGCACCACCATGATATTCCTTCGCCGCCATAAAAAGAGCATAGTCTTCAAGCCACTCAACATTATTTTTGCAAAATTTGTTGTAAGAATCTTTTATACTTTTTTGTGTATTAACTTTAAAGCCTTCAAACGCCTTGAGTAAAAGAGGTTTTTTATAATCAATTACCCATCCATAGTCGATGAATTCGGGGTTAAAATCGGGAACATCATTAAGATCATCCTCCGATAAAAATCCCTGTTCTGCGAGCACTTGAGGTGACAAGAGTAGCGGGTTACCGGCAAATGCGGAAAAACACTGATAGGGCGAATCCCCATATCCTGTAGGACCCAATGGAAACACCTGCCACAGGGTTTGACCTGCGGCAGTTAAAAAATCGATAAAATTATATGCTTCAGGACCCAAATCCCCGATTCCAAATTTCCCCGGAAGGGATGTTGGATGGAGAAGGATTCCCGCTGCTCTTGTAAATTCCATTTAAAACCTCTGACTCAAATTATTTCATTAACATCATTTTTTTGGTGATTCTTCCACTCATCGTTTCCAATGTGTAGAAATAAACACCACTGGTGAGTCCTGAACCGTTAAAAGCGATGGAATGACTTCCCGCTGATTTGTAACCATCATAAATTCCTGCAACCTGCTGACCCATCATGTCGGTAACAAAAAGTTTTACATTCCCGGCTTCAGGTAGTGAGAATTTAATCAAAGATGAAGGGTTGAATGGGTTTGGATAATTCTGATCAAGTGAAAAATTGAAAGGATTGGTTGCAACCTCATCCTCAACTCCTGTTGGATCAAAATAGTCGAATCTGTAAACTGAACGGCTACCACCATCAGCAACAAATGCTCTTTTTGTATCTTTGGTTAAAACAACATCACTTGGCCCTGTCATTGGAGCACCATCAGGATTTGGATTTGAGCCACTAAATTGGCCCGGAAGTTCGTAAAGAGGATCAGCAAAGTTTACAATTACATTATAGCCCTTTACCCATCTTCTTGTTGAATCAGTTCCGGCAACCCAAAGTACACCGTTTGCATCTACATCAATTCCGTAAGGAATCGCACTGGAAAAATCGAGATCTCTTGCAAGATCGGTGATTTTTGTTCCTGAATATGCAGATGGATTGGTTTGACTTCCACCTGACCACATTGCGATTCCACCTGTGATTTCAGTGGAGGATTTCGAATTTCTGGATGTGTACCATGGTGTTTCAGGATTGTTGTAATCACCGGTGTGCAATACCGCAACATCTCTTACAACATCAAGGCCGTTAAAATGTGGACCACCTGGTACCGGTGGAAATGTTGCCATCGAGATCCATGATCCTCTTGCAGGTGTTGTCAGTGCATAAGAGAAATTATAAAATCTTATGGTAGTATTAAATGATACTCCTGTGAATACAATTGAATCTTTTGTAATTGCTGCGCCATGAATGTAAGTACCATAGCCGGCACCATTGATGTTAAATCCAAATTTCTGAACAAGATTTGTATCACGGTTTGGATAAACATACTGAGCTGCTACGGTGTTTGGAGCTGTTCTCTGATAAGGGATGCTTGCATTTATGTAAACATCTCCATTAAGTGCAGCTATTCCTCTTATTGCGCCTATGTTTCCGGTAAGTGTGTCGGAATCACCATTATTATCAAAATCAATCATTTTTTTGAATATTGTGTCTCCGGGAAGAAGATAATAAATGGCGTTGTGGGCTTTGGTAGTTGTTGCTTTTGAAGAAGCAACATATACAACTCCGGCAGAGTCGATGGTCATAAGGAAAGGGCGTACAAATGCAGTGTCTTCAACCGGAAAGTGCATCTTTCCTGTGTAATTCCATGTTTCGTTTTGGGCCATTCCTGTAAAAACAAGGACAACCATAAAAAGTAAAAGTGTTTTAATGTTTCTCATAATTTTATACCTGTATGTTATGGGTTTTCTTCATATTTCTTAAATATAACTGATGTGTTGTGACCTCCAAAACCAAATGCATTACTCATTGCATAAACCACTTCCTTTTTCTGTGGTGTATTAAATGTGTAATTTAGATCGCAATCGGGATCAGGAAATTCAAAATTAATTGTTGGCGGTATTATGCCGTGCAAAATTGATTTAATGGTGGCAATCGCTTCTACAGCTCCCGCCGCACCAAGCAAATGCCCCGTCATACTTTTGGTTGATGAGACATTCATTTTGTATGCCTGATCGCCAAAAACAGCTTTTATTGATTGAGTCTCAGCTATATCTCCCAGACCCGTGGAAGTTCCATGCATATTTATATAATCGACCATTGAAGGATCGATCTTGCCATATTTTAGTGCACGAAGCATTGCAAGTCTTGCTCCATGTCCTGAAGGATCAGGGGCTGTTATATGGTAGGCATCGCCGGTAAGACCATAACCTACAATTTCAGCATAGATCTTTGCACCACGCTTTTTAGCATGTTCAAGCTCTTCAAGAACCAGTGCACCGGCTCCCTCTCCCATTACAAATCCGTCTCTTGTGCTGTCGAAAGGGCGACTTGCAGTTTCAGGCGAATCATTTCTCTTTGACAATGCCTGAGCAGAATTAAAACCCGCTACACCAAGTTCACATATTGGTCCTTCCGTTCCACCGCATATCATCATCTCTGCCTGACCCTCTTTTATCAACATAAACGAATCGATAAAGTTGTGGTTCGAAGTGGCACATGCAGATACTGCACAGTAGTTTGGTCCTCTAAATCCATATTCAATTGAAACCTGACCAGAAGCAATGTCAGGAATAAGCATCGGAATAAAAAACGGCGAAACGCGGTTGGGGCCCTGCTCTGCATTTATTCTTGCCTGCTCCTGAAAAACATTCATTCCGCCAATTCCGGAACCTATCATCACACCGGTATCATCCTTGTCCTCAACTGACATTTGCTCCGGATCAATTCCGGCATCTTCAAGAACCAGTTTAGCCACAGCCATTGCATATTGACAAAACAAATCCATCCGGCGGGCAGCTTTTTTTTCAATATAATTTAACGGATCAAAACCTTTTAGTTCACAAGCAAACTTTGTTGTCACCCGGGAAGTGTCAAATTTAGTAATTAATGCAGCTCCACTTTTTCCTTCCATCATCCCCTGCCAAAATTCATCTACTCCAAGGCCTATCGGGGTTAGTGCTGCCATTCCGGTTACTACTATTCTTCTCTGTTGCATCTTCTCTCTTAGATTGTTTCTTGATTATGCCGAACCACATCAACATGATTGACGGGAGAACAAATATAAACAGCCCGGTTTCATTTTTATTGAAACTTAAAGTCTAAACTTGTTATAAGCAAATATTAAATATTGTAAAACCTTAACCTGTAAATTTAAATCTTTTTTCCTTTCTAATCAAACTCTGAATCACAATCTTGCATTTTTAAGTCGATTAGAGAATCTCTCATAATAGTTACCCCTAAAAATCCCATAAACTGAATAAAAATTCACTATCCAGATTCAGATTTACCGACTTTAACGAGAGAATTATTTCACCCCTGTGATGCGCTTCATGCGACACCAAATAGAACAAAAATGAATTGAGCCCTTTTGGGTATCCTTTAACTTTCATATCAGTTCTTACACTTGTTTCAACAAGCCCGCCAATACGGTCAGATGATATTTTTAATGCTTCTAAAATCTTTGTCTTGTAAGTATAATCATCTTTCCCCAACCGAATTAAACCAATCGAATGCACCCCCCCGATTGCATTAAGCCATTGCACTCTTACATTGTTGATATGGGCAAATTTTGCACCAATATTCCTGCCTCCCGTTGAGGCTTTTACACTAAGGTGATGTTCAGGTATCTTTTCAAGCAGTTTTAATGTGACTCCGTTTGTAAGTTCCCATGACTCACGCAAACTCAGTACCATAGTTTAACTCTTATTTTATTGGTAAATTGCATTCTTAATTTTAATTTGGTTACAAAATACGGTAAAAATCATGAACATCAAAGGAAAAATTGTTTTTATCACAGGTGCTTCTTCAGGCATAGGACTGGAATCTGCAAAAGCCTTTGCAAGAGAAGGCTGCAAGTTGATTCTAACCGCCAGAAGGATCGATAAAATCAAATTTCTTGCTGCAGAATTATTAAAAGAATTTGGAACTGAATCACTTACTCTTCCCCTCGATGTTAGAAAAAAAGAAGATGTTTTCACTCTATTTGATAAACTGCCCGACCATTGGAAAAAAATTGATATCCTGCTTAATAATGCCGGTGTTGGTAAAGGACTTTCGCCAATACATGAGAGTGACCCCGATGGTTGGGATGAGATGATTGATACAAATGTTAAAGGTCTTCTTTTTGTCACAAAATCGGTTGCCAATTTGATGATAAAAAATGGCAACGGCCATATTATTAATGTTGGCTCCGTTGCCGGCAGAGAGGTTTATCCAAATGGAAATGTCTATTGTGCCACTAAATTTGCGGTGAATGCCCTCACAAAGGCGATGAGAGTTGAACTCTATGATAAAAATATCAGAGTTACCACTGTGGATCCCGGTATGGTAGAAACTGAATTCAGCCTCATCAGGTTTGATGGAGATGAAGAACGGGCAAAAAATGTTTACAAAGGGATGACTCCCCTTTCCCCCGCAGATATTGCCGATACCATTGTATTTTGTGCAACCCGACCGGCTCATGTCAATATCTCTGAAGTGGTTATTTATCCTTCAGATCAGGCAAACACAACAACAGTAAAAAGATCATAAATGCCCGAAAAACTGAAAGGTGAAATCGAAAGGATTACTTTCTATAGCGAAGACAGCGGTTTTGGCGTAGTAAGACTCCGTTCAGGAAGGATTGTCACAGGCACCCTCCCCAAACTTTCAGAAGGCGACAGAATTGAAGCCGAGGGAGAGTGGATGACCCACCCCAAGTATGGCTCTCAGTTTAAAGTATCTAAAATTATCATATTAAAACCCGAGGGGAAAATTGCAATTCTGAAATACCTCTCCTCGGGTGTTCTCAAAGGTCTCCCCAAAAATTCCGCTAAATTCCTTGTTGATTATTACGGTGAAAAAGCACTCGAGATTCTCGACAAGGACCCCCAAAAACTTCTGAATGTTCCGGGTGTATCACAAAAAAAACTGCAAAAAATACTGCAAAGTTGGAACGAACAAAAAAATCTGCACAAACTTGTAATTTTTCTGCAGAACTATGACATCCCCCTCACCCATTCACAAAAGATACTGCAAAGATATGGCGATCAGGCTGAAACTGTAATCCTGTCGAATCCTTATCAAATGATTTTTGATATTCGAGGTGTGGGATTCAAAACAGCGGATGTTATTGCATCTAAAGTGGGTTTAAGTCCCGACTTTCCACCAAGGATAAAAAGTGGAGTGCTTTATGTTCTCGAAAATTCTGCCAACAGCGATGGACATGTATTTCTTCCCTATGATGAACTGTTAACTCTCTGCCTTAAAAATTTGAATGTTGATCTCAACCAGTATGCCGTTCAGTTTCAGGAATTGATCACCGAACGAAGAATTGTGGTGATAAATAACAATGTTTATCTTCGGGAAATTTACGATTCAGAAAGAATAATCGAATCCAAAATTGTTGAACTCTCCCGTGAAAAACATGATGATTCAACCGATTTTTTCAAAAATTTTGCACATACCCTCACACATTTCTCCGAGGAACAACTCGACGCCGTAAGGTTAAGTACCGAAAATGGTTTTCTTGTACTCACAGGTGGTCCCGGCACGGGAAAAACAACTACTCTAAAAGGAATAATCGATCTTTATAAAAAATGTAAATTGAAGATCGCCCTCGCCGCTCCCACAGGAAGAGCTGCCAAAAGAATGGCTGAGGTTATTGGTCTTGAAGCAAAAACAATCCACCGTCTGCTTGAGTATGATTCCACAACCGGAAAATTTGTTCATAACAGAACCAACCCGATAAAGGCTCATCTCCTTGTAATTGATGAAGTTTCCATGATCAACACTTTTTTGATGGCGTCACTTCTTTATGCTGTTAACAGGGAAACCACGGTAATATTTGTGGGTGATAAAGATCAGCTACCTGCAATTGGACCCGGAAACATTCTGCACGATATCCTTGAGTTCAACAAGGTACCAATAATAAGATTAAACAAAATTTTCAGACAGGCAGAAAAAAGTCGGATTATCACAAATTCCCACAAGATAAACCGTGGAATTATGCCCGATCTGTCGAATGATAAAGATGGTGATTTTTTCTTCATGGAGGAAGAAAACAGCGCTTTAATTCCGGAGACGATTCTTGAACTGCTGCGTGACCGGCTTCCCGGCAAATACAATTTTAATCCCTTCACCGATATTCAGGTACTGGCTCCGATGTATAAAGGTGATGCCGGTGTGGATGCAATCAATAAATGCCTGCAAGAGGGACTGAACAAAAATCCGGCTCTTTTTACCAAGGGTGATGTTGTTTTCAAAAAAAATGACAAGTTTATGCAGCTTGTTAATGATTATGAAAGAGATATTTACAATGGGGATATCGGTTTTTTGAAGGCAGTGGATGATGAAGAGGAAGAACTTGTTTTTAATTTTGGTGACCGAGAGGTAAATTTTAATAATTCATCTCTCGACGACCTTACCCTCGCTTATGCATGTACTATCCATAAAAGCCAGGGTTCTGAATACCCATGTGTAATTGTGGTACTCACCTCAGAACAATATTTTATGTTAAAACGAAATCTCGTTTACACAGCAATCACCCGTGCAGCAAACCTTTTAATCATTATCGGCAGCAAAAATGCTGTTAATCGTGCTGTTACAAACAACTCCGAACAAAAAAGATATACTTCCCTCTTTAAACTAAAAGAATCCGAAAAAGATACCTATATAAATTTTCTTTAAATACTCAGCGTTTCTCCTCCAAAAGTTACCCGAATTCTACGCTACTTCAAAACTGGCTACTCTGTGACTTCGTGACTCCGCTACTTGCTACTTCGCTACTTTTTTTCTTCTCCACTACCTCTAAAAATAACATACACCGCCTCTGTTGGGAAATGAATAACGCTTTTTGTATGGGGAATGTCCTCCAACAATTCTTCGAGGAAATTGGAATAGTTTTCCACCATTCCCTTCTCTTTTCCACCGATCGATTTTGAGGGAAAACTCACAACAACAACTGGGGCCGCAAGTGCATTTTGTAAAATCTTTTTTGCACTTCCCTTTTCCTGTCTCTCAATACACGATAGTGTCTTAAAAAGGAATACTACATCGTAATCTGAAAATGGAATTTCATCCACCATCAAATCCCGGTTGGCAGAGGAAAAATTTGAGAGTTCATTTTCAGTAAAAAACCTGTTTATTTCTTTATTTGCCTCAACATCAATATCGGAACAATGATATAACTCAACTCTCTCCTTAAAATAAAAAGCAGAAAATGGATTTAACCCACACGCCGCATCATAAATTTTATACTTCTTCCCCTGTTCCCCCAATCCATCAAATATTTTCCCGTAAAACTCCTCATAAAACCCCATCCGCTCCGCCGTCGATACATGACTTTTTAAGATATCGTCAATACCTAATACCTTATACTTAATAACTGTCGATATTTGATAAGCAGCATATATCTGATGAAGTTTTTTCCTTACATTTTTTTCGATTTCTTTTTCTTTTTTAAAGCGGAGAGTCATAGTGGAAATTATTTTTCTGAGAGTCCCTTCATAAACATTGGAATATTTCCCCGAATCCATTAATCGCCGAAGAATTCTCTCCTCTAAAACAGGATCACTCATCAAAATTTCTCAACTTGTCAATAAGCCTGGTATAAAACCTTAAATTGTGAATTGTTGCAAGTCTGTAAGCAAGGGTATCACCGATTCTAAAAAGATGGTGTAAATAACTTCTGGTGAAGTGTTTACAAGTATGGCAGTCACACCCCTCCTCAATTGGTTTCAGGGCTTTGATGTGAATATCGTCCTGCAAATAGAGATATTTATAAAAACCTTCTTCAAAGTCTTCAATACATTGGATCCGTTCAAAATCCCTGAATGTATATAACCTTTTGTGGCGGGCATCCCTGGTGGGAATAACACAATCAAAAATTTCATATCCGGCGATATAAGCTTTTACCAGATTTTCAGGTTTTCCGATTCCAAGTGCGTGTTTTGGATAATCGGTACCAATCAGCTCTGCAACATATCCCACCATATCAAGCAGTTTTCCATCATCATCGATGGGCCATCCACCAAATCCGTAACCGTCAAAACCGATCCTTAAAAGCTCCAGCGCACATTTTTTACGGAGATCAGGATTGTTCCCACCTTGAACCACGGCAAAAAGTAGGGGCTTGTTTTCCTCCTTTACTTTTCTGAGTTTAATCTGAGTCTCAAATTCTTTTTTACACCTTCTTGCCCATTTAATCGTCAGATCAACACTCTCCTCCTGAATATTGTCGGGTGCAGTTGGATGAGTACAATAATCGAGACAATAAATTATATCAGCACCGATTTTGAACTGATACTGAATACACTTCTCAGGTGTGAGTACTTTTTTGTCTGAGTCTTGCTCCAGTTTGTAGGTGAAACCATCCTTGTGAATGGTTCCGGCTTTCGATTCTGTTATAAGTGAATATACCTGAAAGCCCCCCGAATCGGAAATAACAGGATGATGAAAATTCATATAATTATGAATTCCACCTGCTCCGTTAACGGTTGTAAGCCCCGGTTTAGTGGAGAGATGAAGTGTATTAACCACTATCGATTCTATCCCGCACATTTCAAGATCCATCGAGTCAACACTTCTCACTATTCCTCGTGTGCCATCGGGAAGAAACACAGGAAACTTCATCACTCCCGATCGGGTTTTAAGCTCCTTCATTTTCTTCCTCTTCTCTTTCCATCTGTTTTAATTTGTATTTGGATAGTCTCTCCTCCGATGATTTTTCATCTTCCTGTTCATCTTCATCATCTTCATCATTAAATTTTGGATTAATACCTGAGATTAAAGCGGTAATCTCACCACGGAGATCGGTTACTTCGAGAGTTGATGTCATTTCAGCAAGAGGAACCCTTACAATCGTCTCGTGCAGTTTTGTGAGCTCAAAACATACCACTGCCATTCTGTTTCCAAGCACCGCAAAAGCCGATTCCATTGTTTTGATTATCCGGTGTTTTGATTCAAAAAATATCAGAGTATGAGGTAAATCTTTCTCCTCTTCAAAAAACTTTCTCCTTTTCCCCTCTTTTCTGGGGGGAAATCCCTTAAATGTATAACTCGAAAATGGCAGTCCCGAAGCAATTAATGCTGTTTGAACTGCTGAGGCACCGGGACAAACTTCAACCTTATATCCCTCTTCAACTGCTCTTGATACCACCCGGTACCCCGGATCACTCACACCGGGCATTCCCGCATCTGAGACCAGCCCAACATCAGTCCCGGCTTCCAATAGTTCAATTACCTTCTCAGTCGCCTTTTTTTCATTATGTTCATGATAGGCGAACAAGTGGTGATCCACTTCAATGGAAAGCCTGCCCAATAAAAATCGAGTTGTCCGTGTATCTTCACAAGCCAGATGTTTTAAGGTTTTCAACAGCCTTAAACTCCTTAAAGTTATATCCTCAAGGTTCCCAATAGGAGTGGCAATCACATAAAGTATCCCACTCATACAACCCACCCAATCCCTAATTTATAATTAATATTTAATAATTTATAATTGTTCATTGTTTTTTCTCCACAACTACAACAACTTCATTTTCAAATTCGATATACCCCAGCTTCCACCCAAACTCTTCTGCCCCTTTTTTCAGGTCTTCTTCGTGATTTCCAAGTATGTCGGTTTTTTTTGCAACCAGATTCAGGGTCGGGAAGGAGATTAACACTTTTTTTGCGGGAACATTTTTAACCACTTCAAGCCCGGCTCCGGTAAGTCTGTGCTCAAGACAATAGTACATTTTGAATAAAAACGCCACATCAACAGGGATTACGGGCGGACTTGAAAAAACATCCCTCTGGATCCCCAGTGGCTCAAGCCCTTCCAACTCAAAATAGTAGTTTATGAGATCGATAAACTGCTCATTCACATCGTAAGAGTAAAATTTTACACTTTGGGGAAGTCCCATCCATCTGAACGACAAAGGATTAAGTGCACACGCAAGATCGGCTACTGTATTTGGTATCCCCGTCACTTCAAACAATTTTTTATAATATTCATCGAGTAACTGGTTTCGTTCGCGGGTGGAAGAGTGTTTCGAAAAAATTGACCAACAAACTTCCCTTATCGCAGTATCATTTCCACTTTTAAATGCTGTTGCAAGGCTTTCCTTAACTTTTTTATAGTTTGGTTCACCAAGGTATTCAGCTCTTATCCGGTGGAGTTTCTTTTTTGCCATCTCCTCAGCAATTTTTATGCTTTTGTGGCGACCATATTCACTTGTGAGAACATCGCGGATCGTCTCCTCAAGTATGATTTTATACTTCTTTGAGGATTTTATCTTGTTTACAATTTCGTCTATTTTCTTTTGCATCATTATTTTCGTTTTACAATGCAAATTTAACGATAATCCCCGCATGAGGCAAAGAATTCCGACCACTACCCTCCAAACCCCAAAATCGATTTGTTGTGTCAAGGTGAATTCCATAATTTTACCGTAATTTGTGGAGTTGTAGTCCATAGATTTAGCTCAATTTGTGGAGTTAGACTCCATAGATTTAGCTTAATTTGTGGAGTACTATTCCATATATTTATCGTAATTTGTGGAGTACTATTCCATAAATTTTACTAAATTTGTGGAGTTATATTCCATAAATTTTACTAAATTTGTGGAGTTACTTTCCATATATTATGAAAAAGCGATAAAATACACAAAATTTTGAGTGATTGACAACATGAAAAACTATATAAAAAGGAAATTAGACAATCCGTCCCTGCTCAGGAAAAACAAAGTATTAGTGATTTATGGCCCCCGTAGAGTTGGAAAAACGACAATAATGGATTCATTGATTGGAGGTGTCGGCGGTCAAATCAAGCGGGTTACGGGTGACGACATTTCCGTTCAGACAACAATCTCTTCCCGGCAGCTTGAGGTATTGAATCCCTGGCTTGCAGGTGTTAATCTGCTCGCCATCGACGAAGCTCATGAAATAAAGGAAATTGGAAAAGCTCTAAAACTGATTGTTGATAATATAGAAGAGATTACAGTTGTGATCACAGGTTCCTCCTCTTTTAATATTGAACAGGCAACCGGTGAACCATTGGTCGGAAGAAAAACTGTAGTCCATCTCTATCCGTTTGCACAACAAGAGTTATTGAGTTTACATACCAATGCCTATGAATTGCGAGAAAATCTGGTAAACTATCTTGTTTTTGGTTCATATCCGGAAGCCATTTTGGCTGAAACAATCGGTGAAAAAATCGAAACCATCACCGGAATTGTAAACTCTTATCTGATGAGGGATATTCTTGCCTTCGCCAACCTGAGAGGTGCATTGCCGATATTTAATCTATTAAAATTATTGGCATTCCAGATGGGTAGTGAAGTTTCGCTAAACGAACTCTCTGACAAAGTTGGAATCGATATTAAAACTGTCGGCAGGTATATCGAACTGTTGGAAAAATCATTTATCATAAAAAGATTAACTCCATATTCACCCAACAGAAGGCGGGAGATTACTTCCAAAAATAAATACTATTTTATCGATAACGGTATCAGGAATGGTACAATCTCGCAGTTTAATGGTATCGAGAATCGTAATGACATCGGTCCACTTTTTGAAAATTTTATAGTTATGGAATTTTTTAAGAAACAGGCAAATGATCGTGCTTATGGAGAATTATATTTCTGGCGGAATTATGACAAACAGGAAATCGACCTGCTGTTGATCAAAGATGGTTACATTCAACCGTACGAAATCAAATATAATCCCAAGGCAAAAATCAAAAAGACCTCATTCACTGACAATAATCATGAGGTTTTACCCGTGAAAGCGATCAACTCAGAGAACTATCTTGAATTTTTACTCGACTGATTCTCTATTTTAATCCTGCCTTTACCATCTCTTCATACCAGAAGGGTTTAACGGGGTTTTCCTTCAACTCTTCCATCTTCAAATTTTGATGGAGGAGTTGAAGTTCTTCAGAATTAATATATGGGACTATTGTGGTTGGCAGATTCAAAATTTTTGCGGAACCCAATACTACAGCTACCTGATGAGGAAATATATAACCTGACTTTTTTAATTCACTAAAAACAAACAACAGATCATACAGATTTGTAATCCCCTCCTGAAATTCATGTAAAAGTGATTCCACTAATGAGGGAATCATCTCAACAGGTATCTCAGAAACTTCATACCAAAGCCTGTCAACTTTTCTTTTCCCGTCGGGTCTTCCTTTTGAGGTGAAAAAGAGGAAAAAATCTCCCCTCTTCAACTTTTCAAGTTTCAACAGTAGCTCTTCCCTTTTTATTTGCGAAAAATGAAAAAAAACATCAGCCTTGTGATGTTGGCTCTTGAGAAATCCATAACCTTTTTCATCTATCTTTTTTACCCGGCAGAAGTCAACGGGCTCAATATTGATAATGTTACCTTCCAAGTACAATCCCTTTGGTTTTATAGAGTGCTTCCTGCATCGTGTTCATTACCTTTGAAATTGAATAGACCCCATCCCTTATATCCCACGCGTTCGAGTAGATAACCATCGTGATATCTGTGATCGGGTCATATATCATCTCGGAAAGATATCCCTCATGTGCACCAGTGTGTCCATAACCAAGGTTTGGAACATACTGCAGACCACAACCGTAACTATTGGCAGAGGCTCCCCCCATCGGAATCATATTCAACATAACCTGATTCATAACCACCGACGAGATCACTCCCTTGCCAAGAATTGATTCCCTTAAAAATTTTGCAAGATCAACAGGGGTTGTAATTAGATTCCCTTCGGCAACATTACCTGAAATATTCGAAATAGTTGTATTTTTTATTCCATCCACACTTTGTACATAACCCGGAACAAATGGAGCAGGAAGCTGCTGGTCACTTCCAAGATAGGGCATGCTGGAAGATAACAGCCCAATCGGAATCATAATTTCATCTTTAACAAAATCGCTGTAACTCTTTCCCGAAACCCTCTCAATTATTTTTCCCAACAGAACATATCCACTGTTACTGTAGTGATAGCCACCTCCGGGTGGAAAATAATATAAACCGGTAACAGAATTTACCGAGGTTAATTCATCAAATGTGAATGTATGATTTGGATCAGTTTTCATTATATAGTCGTTGTAGTTTTCCCCCTTGTACGGAACATTTGCTTGAATTGTATCGGGAATCATTTCATTGGAAACATCAAATACACCTGCTCTGTGCTGCATCAACTGAAGTATCGTAATCGAATTTTTAAATGGAATATTATAATTGGCATCATCGGGAAGATAGGGTTTATTTGTTCCCGGGATGGTATCAGTAACCTTTGCATTAAAGCTGAGTTTTCCTCTTTGGTATAGGAGCATTATTGCTGTTGAAGTAAACGACTTGGTGTTACTTGCAGCTCTAAAGTGAGTGAATTCAGTGGGTGCATTTGTAAAGCCGGCAGATGCAAAAGCTTTTCCACCCGGATATGTTACATAAATGGAAAATCCGCCCGGATACTCCGGGTTGTTTTTTTTGATCGTATCAAGAACACTCTCAATAACAACTTTAATCGCAGCTGTATGATCTTTGTTTGATAATCCAACCGAACTTTCCTCTTTGCAGGAGGTAAAAAGTGAAACGGATATAAACAGTAAAACCGGAAGTAATACCTTGGATTTTAATCCTGTTGAATTCATCAAATTTTTCTTCTCCATTACAAAACCTCACTTGGTCGTTTGTTAATAAACAATATTTAAAGTTAAATCATATCACAATAAAAAGCAAATATTGATCCTCTAATGCCTCTGTTCGCATCACAAAATATAATGTAACTTAGAACCTTTAGCTGTTTATTTTGTGTAAAATGGTAAAATATCACAAGTAAAAAAAAATCCTTGTTTACCAAACAGTTTTTGTATAAATTTCACACCTTAATAAATAATAATGACTACGGATTATTCTGAGCGACTCTCAGAACCGAATAAACTTTTCTGAAAGTGCCATACCGTAAATCCGATTTTAATAGAAGCTATAAAGTGAATTAAAATTGGAGTATGAATGAATTTTTGTCCAAAATGTGGTTCTCGTGTAACCCCGGAAATGTCGTTTTGTTATAAATGTGGTGAAAAACTTGTTGTGGAAATAAATCCACCTCAACCAATGTCACACATGGATGTTTCACCTCCACCGGCTGCTCGTCCCTTCAGGAATACCAGCCCGATGGAAATGCCACCTCCTGCGTCGTACAGAATGACCATAGAATCAGGTCACCCTGCGACCAATCGTTCAACTACAAGCACTGATGGTTACATTACCCCCGGCTCAAGAGCTTTCAATCGTGCGACGAGTGATTTCGCAAGATCCTCAAGAGTGGTTGAAGAATCCCCGGAGAAGCCACAACTATCCGACATTCCTTCTTCAATAGAATTGCCTCCTCCTCCAATTACACCGGTGCCGAATATCCCGATAGCGCAAAGACAAAGCAAGACAGGTAATTTCTTAAGGAAAGTAAATCCATTTGCACCAAAAAAACATTTTTTTATAACATTATTGGTGATCGGTTGTGTTTGGGCAGGCTTCTCATTTTTCGATGATATCGCCGGCTTCGACCATCACATCATTTATGAATGGGGATTATCCAGGAATGCTGTTATTGAAAGATTAAACTACGAAAATATCTCACATTCCATAAAAGATAATACCGGAAGTGAAGTAAGTGCCGAAATTTCTAATTCGACAATCAACTTCCCTTTTAATAAAGAGCTTCTAAAAAATAAAAAAATTGCTGTTTCTTATTTTTTCAACGCAGATGAGAAACTACGCAGTATTTCGATTGCCATTCCTCAAATTAAAAGAGTGGAAATTTTTGCGATCAGTAAAATGATAGGTGAAAAATACAGATTTGACCCAACAAACTCGAATCCTGAAGAATTTGCGTATATCACTGATGACACCAAAATCTGGTTTGTTGTAAGAAACGAATCAGGCGACAATGTTGATGCACTGATAACGCTGACAGCCAGAAAATTAAGATAATGTAGTGGCTTATGGTAAAAACCGGCATTTTATCGGAACCAGTTTTTGATGATTCTCTTTTGGTTTGCAACTATTCTAAAATAGCTTGAGCCTCTAAAAAGTTTTTGTTGCCCAATTCTACAGATGCAAAATCCATTTTTTCTATCATCTGCCTTGGGCAACATTAACAACCACACTCCCTTTTTTTCTTCCTGTTTCAACATAGGTATGAGCTTCAGATATCTTTTCGAGCGGGAATTCACGATCGATTACAGGAATAAACTCACCGCTGATCAGCAATCTCCTCAGGAATTCAATGCCTTCTTTTTTCTCGACAGCAGTACCACCAATAACCTTTTTCCCCTTTGTTAAACTTGTGAAAAAACCGGCTAATACTACCGCCGGGTTCATGTGCACCAGTCTAAGATAATATCCCTTCTCTTTTAGTGAAGTTACGCTCTTTCCAAATGGACTTTTCCCCACAGTATCAAAAACGATATCAAATGAGTTTGGATAGTTCCCGATATCGTCTTTGGTGTAATCAATGATCTTGTCAGCTCCAATCGACTTTACAAGTTTTACATTGTTGGTTGAACAGACTCCGGTAACTTCAGCACCAAAATATTTTGCGAGTTGAACTGCAGCGGTTCCACAATTTCCCGAAGCACCATAAACAAGTATCTTTTTTCCTTTGTCAATTTGTCCCAATCGAAGAAAATGGAGTGCAGTCAACCCGCCAAATGTTACCGCGGCTGCCTGTTGAAAACTGATGTTCTCCGGTTTTAATGCTATAACTCCATCTTCAGATAAGCAGATATATTCAGCATAAGTACCAAATTTAAAACCTGCTGATCCAAAAACCTCATCATTGGTTTTAAAATTTTTTACATCCTTACCCACTGACTCAACTATTCCGGAAAATTCTATCCCAAGTGTTTTGTTTTTAGGATGCCAAAAACCCATCATAAATTTCACCAAATAAGGGTCAGCTTTTCTTAAACGAATATCAGCCAATGTTACAGTTGTGGCAATAATTTTTACTAATATTTGATTTTCTTTAGGTACCGGTTTTGTAACCTCAGTGAGGTGGAGAACTTCAGGTCCCCCATAATCATTATATTCTACTGCGCGCATCATTAAATTCCTGTTAAATGGATGGTTTCACGGAGACCAACTTTTCCATCTGATGGAGAAAACATCAAATGGAAAAAGATTGAAACTTAATTTAATAAACAAACAATAGAAATTGTTTCATGTTTATTTGAGCGGTGGATTTTTAGTTTGGGAGGGAATATGGGGCGGAATTGTAGCAGTATTCCAATATGGTATGCATTTGAGACATTCATTCACATTGGTATAAGCTTTATTTCCGATAAAAACCTCTTATCGGATCAGGTTGACGAAAAAAAACATTCAGAAAATCAGTCTTCACATTTATTGATAAGAATCATTGATTACTTTTCTATTGGTTTTGCATGTTTTTAATTCTTACTTCAATGAAACCTTTAGTATCAATTAATTATTATGCAGATTGTTTTTTATCTCCTTCAGTTAAGTTCATCTTTTTAGTGCTATAGTATCAATATTTATTCAACTCTTAATTCCATTAATCTTTTTCTTTGTTATATTTTGGTCTATTAAAAGAAATTTTCCCTTAAACGATAATTTTAGATTCGACTATATTTCGTTTACTAAAGTTTCACAATTGAATTTACAGAATAAAGGTTTAATATTAATGATAGACCAAAAATATTTTAAAGAATATAGAGCTAAACTTGGTTTTAGCGAACAATTTAAAGTCAAATCCTTTTTCGCGGCAAAAGATATAACCCCCACAGTGGATTTTGATTATATCGAGTTGTTAAATGCTAGGTTATTCGAAATAGTTGATAAAATCAATAGATTGGTTGTGCCTGAAATACAAGTCCTTGATATGGATCTTTTCTGTAAGGAAAACATTACTGAAGTTTTCGATATATTGAGATCCAACAATATAATCTATAGACTTAATAACCAAGGAAGGCGCCCTGAAGAAGTATATTTTTCATGGATGCGTGGTTTTGTTATTTCGTCATATTTTATAAATGCTTTGAGCATTATTTTCGATGTACAAGCCGAAAACATAGAACTTATCGGCGATGATGCATTAATGAATATCGATACTTTTAAAAGATCCCCTAAGGCTGATATTCAAATTTGTCTTTCGGATGGTACAAACATAAGAATTGAGGTTCAATCAGGCTTTCAAGGAATAAATGATATTAAACAACATAAAGTACTTGAGGCTCAACGACTTCGTCGAGAAGAAAATATACCTTCTCTCGTCATTCATTTTGACCTATTCAACGGACAGGTTGCTTTTGTCAGAATTGATGAGATTGAAGACAATAATGTTAATTGGATAACACGCCAACAAATGGAAGGACAAACAGTCCTAAACATTGACCAGAATTGTTTTCTTTGGAAACTGACAGAATTTCCACCACAATATGTTAATTTAACTTTGTAAGAGGTACAGAATGAGAGAGTTATTTTCAGAAAAGTATTCCAGTCTCGCCAATTTTTGGAATATGGACAACGATTTATTATACTATATAATCCGAAGATATGAGAAATTGTATGACATCGAAATCGAAAAATTGAAGGATGAAGGTATGCAATTACCAAATTATTTTAAGGACAAACGGACAGACGAGGAGTATATTTATGATCTTATCGATGGTTGGGTGATGGAAGACATTATTTGTGATGCTTGGTTAAGGCCTCGTTTGCTTAAGATAGATAGCTCAATTATCATTAAAGTTATGGGCACCAATCGTGACCGTGTCATTCAGAAAAATAATCCTAAGGCGATATCAACAGAACCAGATTTAATTTTTTCGCGTAATGGTGTGGAGACGCGAATCGAGTTACAAATGGCTCGAAAAGCAATACCAGGGGGCTATGATATGAAGCAGACCAAGGTTGAAAGGGCCATACGGGAGAATAATTATTTTCTTTGGGTTATTATTCCTGCAAACAAATATTTCATCATCAATGCACAAAAAGAAATGTCTAACCTCACTCCAATCCCAAACCCTTTTTGGGGTGGTAAAATTGCTTACCATATTGATCAGAATTTCATTTCTAGTATCGGTGATTATTCATCTATGTCTGATGAGCTTTCCGATGTTTATTGCAAGAAACTGGGATTGTTAAGTGTCTAATGTAATAAGAACGATTGACTTGTTTGCCGGTGTTGGCGGGCTTAGCTATGGTTTTGCACGAGATAACAATTTTAAAATCATAGCTGCTAATGAAATATTGCCTACTATGGCTAAAGCTTATGAATTAAACCATCCTTCTGTTAAAGTTTATTGTAAGGACATCAAAGATTTTGGGATTCACGATTTACAGAATGATTTTAACCTAAAGCCGGGTGAAATCGATTTAGTTGTAGGTGGTCCTCCTTGCCAAGCTTATTCGACGGTTGGTAAAAGACTGATTGATGACCCACGCGGTAAGCTTTTTCAAGAATACTTTCGCGTACTGAAAGAGCTACAGCCAAAAGTGTTTTTGTTCGAAAATGTAAAAGGTTTATTGTCTATGCAGGGCGGTGGATTGCTCATCGAAATTATCTCACTCTTCGAATCACTTGGCTACCGTGTAGCACATAGAGTTTTAAATGCAGCTGATTTTGGTGTCCCACAAATTAGGGAAAGGGTGATCATTATTGGAACTAAAATAGATCATCCATTCAAATATCCGGAACCAACCCATTTTAATTCAGAAGGAAGTACCTCACTTTTCAGAAATGACCTGAAACCTTACCTAACTCTTTCTGACGCCATCAGCGACCTACCATTTATTAAAAGTGGTGAGGAAGCCTTTCACTATAGTTGCCCTCCTGTTAATGATTTTCAGATTTTGATGCGTAGTAATGCCCCCCCTTTATTAATGGATCATAACGCGCCCAAAAACAATAGCAAACTTGTAAAAATGATGGAACTTTTACTTGATGGTGGTTCTCCTAACGATTTGCCTGAAGAACTTCGTCCTAATTCAGGGTTTGCGAATACATACTGCAGGCTTTGGTGGGACAGACCCAGCACCACTATAACCAGAAACTTGAGTACCCCCTCATCTTCTCGTTGTATCCACCCCAGAGCTCCACGACCGCTTACGACTCGTGAAGGTGCTCGTATTCAGGGTTTCCCAGATGACTACATTTTTTATGGCTCTAGAAGTGACCGTAATTTGCAAATAGGAAATGCTGTTCCAACTTTCCTGTCAATTGCGCTCAAAAATTCTATCAAGGAACACTTCAGTATACCATAATACATTTTCAGGTATCATAATTACTAATTTTCAGTATCTGTTGTCTATAATGAGGTACTTTCTTTCCGTTCCATTACAAAGTATACATTTTGAGGTAGAAAATAAGATAAAACTGAAAGACAATGACCCTAAATCGGGAAAAGGAGATGAAACCTAATAATATTCATGAGTTGCAGAATCAACTATTGTGTAACATTGAGAAACTTGTTAACGAAAAATGGATAACCATTTTTTCAATCAATGAAATTTACGGAGTTCAAGACGATTTAACTTATTCAGGATTGATTTCGGACGAAATACTTTCAAAATCGAGAAATTGGAACAATTGGGAAATAGGTATTGGAGGAGGGATGCCAGGAATAGTGGAAGAATTTAATGGTAAAGAAAAAAACTGGTATTATAGTTCATATTATAGATCTGGAATTGAGCCTTTACTAATTCATCGTTCCTTTTCCAAACAAAAAAAAGCTTATTATGAATTAACCGAAGATTTCCGTCTTTATTTCAATCTATATTTTGATTCCGAAAAAAGTATATACACTAGAATTCTGGATGATGGATCCGAAGAAACGGTGGTAAAATTTAAAAGTCATTTGGTGGAAGTGAATCGAACACTCATTCTAGAATATCTGGCCGTGAGAAAATTGAATCTTGTATTATATTTTGAGCTGGTTAGATATTCAGATCAAGTGATTGATGTTAAAAGTTACTCAATAAAAAAAGATGATCTATCCTGCACTTTCTATATCCAAAAGTATGGTGATAATTCAGATGATAATCTGATAAAATCCGTCATCACATTAAATGGTAAAAAAATCCTCCGGTATGAAACGGATTTTGATTCGGATGAAAACGAGAAAAATGCTAAAAAATATGCTGAGTTTGAATTTAACCCAACCGCCGAAAATAATTACATCTCAAAATTCAGTTGCCAACCAGATAAACTTAAAAAATCTTATGATAATATAATTGACACACCACATTATCTGCAAATTGTCACTTTTAAGAAAGAGGTATTGGACAAATATCTCGAAAAACCGCACCTCTATACGGTAGATGATGGCGTTGTCATAGCCCCGGGATTGTGGATTCTTAGAATAGATAACAATCATCCAACTAATGTAAATGTTTTCTTAAAGGAGTTGTATTGTCTTCCGTATAAGGAGCAAAATCACTGGAAGAACTTCAATATAATTTCAGTGGATTGTTTAAGCAAAACTGCAATTGTACGGAATTTACTAGGGGAGTTTTGTGACCCCTTATCTATTGAATTGATATTCAAACAAAAATATATACAATTAAATAAAACTTGGTTGAGTAAATTCAAGTGGGAATTATTCAAACCCCTAGCGGAAGAAGATACTCATCATTGGAAATCACTCAGATTGATTGACGATGGCAATCAGAAGGCATTTGATGAAACAATTCTTTCGCTGGTAAAATTATTAATTGATTCACTTAATGAAGAATCTATCAGCGAAGAAAACGAATCCCTGAGATCACACTCTAAAGGGATAGATAAATTCGAATATTTTCTTAAAATTCATTTCAGTGAATCCAGTACTGAAATTATTTCATTTCTAAGAGATCTCCAAAAGCTCCGTTCTAAGGGGGTGGCACATAGGAAGGGTAGTAGCTATTACAATGCACTGCAAAAGTTTGATTCAAATATGACCGAGAATCTTGTTTCAATATTAAATAGCATTTTTACAAAGTCTAATTGCATGTTGGACCAACTCATGTCTCTTACTGCTTCATGAAATCACATATATATTGTTGGGCATTTATGTCAAAACAGATGATATAATTATGATAAAGTGTTATTTGTGGGTTATTTTTCAGTTCTGATGTTTAGCTATTTATTCTACTGAATCTGGTTCACAAGATTTATCTCTTAAGTCGAAAACTTGGTCGTCCTTTTCCTCAAATTTATTTTTATCAAATTTTCTGAAAATTTGGCATATAGATTCATTTATTGTATTTTCGCACTTCATCCCCTTTTTTAATACATTCATCAATAATGAGGCACAATATGAAATTTGATTGTGAAGTGGAAATTAATCTCCCTGTCTCCAGAGTCGTTGAACTTTTTGATAATCCTGACAATATGAAATTCTGGCAACCTGAACTAATCAGTTTTGAACCACTGAGTGGTACTCCAGGTCAACCTGGTGCTAAATCTCGCCTAAAATATTTGATGGGGAAAAGAGAGATTGAAATGATCGAAACAATTACGGTTAGAAATCTGCCGGATGAGTTTAGTGGTACCTATGACGCCAAAGGTGTTTACAATGAAGTGAAGAACTACTTCATCCCGTTGGAAGACAACAAAACACTCTACAAAACCACCAACCTTTTTGAGTTTTCAGGATTCATGAAACTCATGGGATTTTTTATGCCGGGCCTTTTCAAAAAAGAATCGATGAAATATATGTTAAGATTTAAAGAGTTTGCCGAAAAACAAACTTAATGCAATAATGCAATAATAGAGGTCTCGAACCTGGTTCGGAGTTATTGGCAGGTGGTGAGATTATCAATTCCCTGCACATTAATCCCCTCAATATTTTTAAAACGACAAAGCCTCCAAATCTGGAGGCTCTTTGGTGCACCCTGCGGGACTCGAACCCGCGACCTGATGATTAAGAGTCATATGCTCTACCAACTGAGCTAAGGGTGCACCGCAAAATTACGGAAAATATTTTATATTGCAAAATTGTACCAAAATTTTCCGGAAGTCCGTCGATGAAATTTTGTCGGGTTTTTTCTCCGGATTTTTCTGAAATTTTTCCGTAAAGGAAGTTCTCTGAACCTTCAAGTTATCTGGGATCGGATCAACTACGCGATTACAATCCCCACACTTTTTATCATGATCCTCTGGGTCATTAAACTCGTTGAATGGATCACAGGTTTTTCGCTGAGTTGGCTGGGAATAATTCCAAGAGATACCGATCATCTCATCGGGATTCTCATGTCACCCCTCATTCATGGCGATTTTGGGCATCTTATGTCCAATACTCCACCCCTGTTTGTTCTTGGTTTTCTGGTACTCTTTTTTTATCCATCTGCCTCCAGAAAAGCCATACCTCTTATGTATGTATTGAGTGGTATGTTATTATGGACTATTGGCAGACCTGCAATTCACATCGGAGCTTCAACGATAGTTTATGCCCTCGCTGCCTTTCTTTTTGGAAGTGGAGTTGTTAGAAGAGATATCAGATCGATAGGACTTGCACTTCTTGTTGTCTTTCTTTATGGTGGTTCACTTTCCATGGGATTGATTCCGGCAGATAGAGGAGTTTCATGGGAAGGTCATCTTTCAGGTGGAATCGCAGGTTTGGTGATGGCGTTAATCTTTAGAAAAGAAGACCCTCCAAAAAAATATTCCTGGGAGGAGGAGGATGACGATGATGATGTGAAAAAATATTACAAAGAGAACTATTTTAATTAAATTTAAATCGCTTTTTAAAGTAGGCATAAGCTGAATTTATCCGTTTCGCCGCCTCCTCTGCTCTTTTTCTATCCGATTCACTTTGTGAAGCATTTGAATCAGGGTGGTTTTCCTTCATCTTGTTGCGATACTTTTTCCTGATATTCGCTACTGTATAATCATTCTCCAGGCCCAGAATGTCACCATAATATTTATCAAGTGGATCAACTGTCTGCCTGGTTCCCGAATTCGAAGTTGAACTGCTCTGATTCGAATAATAACGACTTGATCCCGAAGCCTGCGAATTGTCATAATCTCTAATAAGATGTTCCCTTCCAATGCAAAGGAAATGATAAAGATTGTTCGTTCGGTAACCAAAGGCATGCAGATAGATTACAAGCAGATCACCGTATGGTTCTGTGTCAAGGGTAAGTTTACTCGCTTCAATATAAAGTTCATTCAATAGTTTTGGAACATTGTAGTGATGTTCATTCCCGTTTAACCCCTCATCAGCAAATGGATTCACAAGTCGAAAAATATTTTTGAGCCACGATTCATCCTGTCGAGAATTGCTTAGTTTGTACAGTATCAAAAAATCACGCAGCATCTCTTCTTTTGGAACTCGCGCCATTATTCGTGGCTCCAAAGTACTACAGATCAATTTCATATAAGTTGATCTCCCAAGAAGATCCATCAAGCCTTCAAGGTTAACTCCAAAAAGTGAGAGCACCACCTTGTTGATCGCCGGAACAATCAAAATATCCTCGGCACCAAACCCTCCCGTAAGAAATGCAGCGAGCCAGCCGGCTCCTTTGGCAATATTTCGGGAAAGTTTAACCTTATCAAGACCCTTCATTATTTCTGAACGAATCTCTCCCGCTATGTTATAAGCTTCACCCAAACGGTTTTGATTATAACACTCCTGTGCCTTTTTATATTTTTTTTCGAGCTCGTAGTAGTTTAACAGATCCATAATATTGGTTAAAATTAAAAAGGCTGCTTAGAAAGCAGCCTTAAAAATCGTTTTGAAACAGGCTTAAATTTCGCCCGCTCTTTTTTTCTTAAAATACATGCTGCGAGTCATCTCGAAACGCCATACTAATCCATCAACAGGATCCACATAATCATCAGTTCTCACAAATTTTAATTTATTCAGAATATGATTTGATGCGTTCTCTTCGGGACGGGTGTGTGCGATCACTTTGATGATCGAAGTATCTCTAAAAGAATAATTCATAAATGCTGTTGCTGCTTCAGTTGCCAGGCCTCTGTTTCGGTAGTCAACTGCAGTGCCATAACCAATCTCAACTACACCATTATTGGGTTTACCTTTAAAGCCACCGGCTCCAACTAATGCCTTGTCTTTTCGGTGAATGAAAAGATAAAAGCCCCATTCACCAAATCCGGGACCATGTGCCAAAAGGCTGTAGATGAACTCCAGTGCCTCAGGAAATTCAAGGTATCCTTTAGCTACTTTATACCCAAACTCTTTCTCGAACATCGATTCATCTTCTTTGAGAAGTTCGATGTGGCGGGCCGTTGAGTTGAGAAGATCAAGATTTTCTGTGCGAATAATAAATGGTTCTGCCATGAGTATATAGTTTTCCAAGAAAATAAAAAAGACTAATGCGCAATGTACTCTTTTTTATACCCAAAATAAAGGCATTTATTTTGCTGATTTAATATTTTACATACGCTTCAAATACAAGCACTGCGTTACTCCCTGAATAGAGGTAAAGTGACTTGTCAACAATTTTATAACTTGTAACACTTTTAAGTGCCTGGAAATAACTGATCTCAATTGACATGTTGTCGCAGTTCATTTTGGTGGACCCAAGATTCTGAAGAGACAGTTGTGACCCGTTTATAACATAGTTACCGGAAAATGTGTTACAACTACCTGTACCGCCAAAATTATTGTCCGCTGCCGATAATACAAGAGTTGCATTATCTGCATTTGCAGGTATCACAACCTGATTTCCATTCATCTGTATAAGTTTCCAGGGAGTCCCGTATAACTGAACACTGTTTTTAAGAGTATTTGTTACCGCGGCACATCCCGATACCAAGAATGCCATAACAGCAAAAGCTACAATTATTTTTGAATATTTCATTTTTCTTCTCGTTTTATTAATTTGTTTACATTTATACTGATTACATATTCAACATGTTTCATATATGCAACTTACTAATTAAAAGGTTGGTTATGTGTGATGAAGAACTTCGGAGATTCTGTTAATAGCAGTACTGAAATTCTGTTCACCAAAGTTCTGAAGTTCCGAGGTCCCGAGGTTCTGAAGTTCTGAAGTCCTGAAGTTCTGAAGTTCTGAAGTTCTGAAGTTCTGAAGTTCTTCTAACTTTTCCTATATTTATTTTTTTAATTGAAAAAATTTCGGAGTGTTTAATGTACTTCACAATTTTAGCAGACGATAACAAGTTTTTCATCAAGTGCGACGGGTCTTTAAACGCAGTTACAGTGGAGGAGTTCAGAAACACTATTGAACCATTCATTAACGAGTATCGGGCACCTGTAGTGATCGATCTGGAGAAGGTTGATTATGTCTCATCGGCAGGGATAAGAGCTTTCCTCCTTTTATACAGAGCTGCAATGGCGAAAAGCCCTGAGATTGGCGTTCATTTTATGGATATGGTTACGCTCATAAATATATCACCTCAAGTTCAACAAATCCTTGATATCTCCGGATTGTCTGATTCAATAAAACAATGGGAAATCGAGAGAGATTCTCAGTAACAGATAAATCCGTTCTTTTTCGACCGATGATTATAGATTAATATGAGAATAAATGAGTAGAATTAAGATAGAAGACAACAAACTAAAAAGACATCTCTTTTTTGGTTTGGGTATTATGTTTATGGTACTCGGGATCGTTGGGTTTATTCTCCCTTTTATGCCGGGAACAATTTTTTTAATAATAGCAACCTTACTTTTTGCGAGAAGTTCAGAGAAATTTCATAATATGATACTGCACAACAAGTTCGTTGGCAAATACATCCACTATTACTATGCCGGCGGCAAAATGCCCCTTCGTGCAAAAATTATCACCTTTGGAATGATTGCGTTTTCTCTTTCTCTCTCTCTCTTTTTTACGCTCTGGGTAAGTTAATCCTTCACTTTTAATCACTGCCTCCGGCAGTTTATCGGGCAAAGTTATTGAGACATTTAAATAACCCTGTTGGTGTTTCTGAAAAATACCTCGCCAACAGAAACAAACTTCAGATTCTAATCTTTCTTGCTGCCGGCGACACTGAAATCCATCAAACCGAAGCAGACCTGATTCGCGAAATCGGGGCAAAAATGGGTTTCTCAGACGATGAAATTGCTAACGAGATAGTTGAGTTTGATCGAGAATTTAATGTTATTATCCCTGAGGAAAAGAGGGAAAAATTTTCTTTGATTTACGATCTTTTCCAGGTTATGCTCATCGATGGAATTGTAACCATCGAAGAGGTGGCAATTATAAGTAAAGTAAGTTTTCTCTTTGGATTGGCTGCGTATAAATTGAAAGAATTTTATACCTGTCTGGTGATGGCAAACGACACTTGTGAACCAAAAGATAACTTCCTCAATCGTATGATGATAAAGCTCTGAACCCCTTTTAAACCCCCATCTCCATCTTCCCAAAGATAATTGAAATATAGTGTTGTAAGTCACTAATATTATTGAATTTTGATGTATATTTTAAATTGCAATTATCTCCAATTATTTATCCATAAATAAGATCGAGTAAAGTGGCTCCGAACACAATGATCACACTTGGTGGTCTTATCCTTTTTGGCATTTTTTTGCTCTCAACCAACAATGTAATTGGCAATCAGTCTGAAGCTGCCTTGTCCAACGAGTTCTATATCTCCGCCATTGGTTTGGGACAATCGTTAATTGATGAGGCAAAAGGGAAAAAGTTTGATGAAGCTGAAGTTGCCGGAACCCTGAATGCGCTCGCAAACCTCACTGCTCACGCCAGCCTCGGAAGAGAAACAGGTGAAACTTATACTGCACCCGACTCTTCTTACACAGGAAATTATCGAAGCCTCCGTTATTTCGATGATTTTGACGATTACAATAATTACAGAAGATTGGTGAGTACTCCAAGAGCAGAAAACTTTACTGTTTCATCCACGGTGGGTTATGTCAGTGAAACATGGCCCGACTCATCTCTAACAACTAAAACATTTGCAAAAAAAATGAGGGTTACTGTTACCAGTCCGTACCTCAAAACAAGTGTTATTTTAGAATTTGTTTACATCTTTTAGCCATGGCAGCAGTTTTAGACCTTATCGGAGCAACACTTATCTCGGCATTTATTACTTTTATGCTGATCTCGGTGAATAACAACCTTTCGGTTACTGCAACCCAACAATATATGAATACACATACCCAACAAAATATGGTTGCACTAACTGAAATGATGCAATTTGATTTTAAGAATATTGGCTATAGAGTTACTGACTCAATAAAAATTCAAAAGGCGGATACTTCATACTTTTCTTTTAAGCTCGACTATGATAATAACGGAACGGTTGATTCAATTATATATTATCTCGGAAATAAGTCTGAATTAGCCATGACCGAGAATCCTGATGACAGACCCCTCTACCGTAAAGTTAATAATGCGACAGCGTTACCCGGAAATTGGGGCATAACGCGAATGAGATTTAAATATTACGACAGCCTTGGTGTGGAAACAACTTTCCGCTCAAAAATCCGGTCGTTTAAAGTGTTAATCGAAGCAATGAGTCCCTCGAAATATGACGGTAGATGGTCATATTCCAACTGGGAGAAACTTTACAAACCAAGAAATTTGAGGTAAATCATGCCAGGTAAAGCACTTATTATCCTTCTTGCAGGCATCATGAGTATTGCAGGTATTACATATCTGAACATATTTGAAACCGGCAAAAGAATGACCGAATCAACAACCGACACCTTCTACTCAACCCAGGCAAAAAATCTCGCTGAAGCCGGTGCACAAATGGCTGTGAGACAAATGATTAAGGATACTGCATGGAGGTCAGGTTACACAAATCTTAATCTTCTGGGTGGTGTTATTAATGTGAGGTGTGTTGATACTCTGTTCGATACAATTTCTGTCGTTAAAGTGGAATCAATAGCTAAAATGGCAAAAAACACAGCTGCTGAAAAATCTCACACAGCTGTATGTTATTATAACAAATACAGAAAAAAAACTGTATTTCCACCTGCTATAAGAGGATCGATAACCACCAACAGTACCATCACCACTCTTGGTGATATGAATGTGGATGGCAGGGATCATACGATGACCGGTACTCTTCTTTCAGGCACAGGATCACTTGGAATCTGGACTACTGGAAATCTTTTCCAAAGTGGTTCATCCACAATCGGGGGCACTGCCGCGGGAACTGATTATGCACCCACTAAACCAGCAAATGCCAATACTGTCTCATATTTACAAACCTATGCCGGTGGATATCCAACTACACCGGATGGCATAATGGGCGGTACTTTAAATGGTTACCCTGAAGGAACCCTCAAAGCCATCGCAGTAAGTGGTGCCGGTGGAAGTCAGTATGTTACTAACCCCGTGAATTTGACATATCCTTTAAAAGGTGTCACTTATGTTGAATTACCAAATAATACCTCATGGAACTCTGCAAATGTTGCCGGCTCAGGTATTCTCATTATTCACAATTCAACTTTAACCGCAGGAATAGCGAATATTAACTCCGGAATTTTTGCCGGAATTATGATGGCCGACGACATCGTAAGAATTCATACAACCGTGATAGGTGCCCTGATTGGTATTTCGCCAAACCCTTCCAGCGGTAATTGTATTGGTAACGGAACGGGAAGTATTCTATTCTCTCGCGAAGCGATTATGAATGCTGTTAATCTTGTAAACCTTACAAATTCAATAAATGCTCTCTCAGTTAACCAACAAATTCTTTATTGGTATGAATAATGCGGGATTCTAAATTTTTACTATTTCCAACTAAAGTTAGGTAATAATGCCCGGAAAAGCGATAATAATTCTTCTAACCGGGATAATAGCTTTATCTGCAATCACTATTCGAAATATCTCTCAAAGAGATAATGAATTGACGACTCATGTCGTAAATGTTTATAGTGATGTCCAAATAAAAAATATCGCCGAGACGGGAGTACAGATGGCTCTCCGAAAAATAAAAGCCGACACATCATGGCGAACAGGCTTCCCACTTATGAACCTGTTGGGCGGAAAAGTGTCTGTGAGAGCCAAGGATACCACTTTTCTCTCTCAAAATCTGATTAAAATTGAAGCTTTTGCATTCACAGGCTACGGTTCTTCCGATCAGCAGAGTTACACAGCGATGTGTTACCTTGCCCGCCCTGCAGCAGGTGGAACAAGAATTTTCCCCCCAACTTTAAAGGGAGCCGTAACAGCTAATTCAGCAGTTTCAACTCTTGGTAACTTACAGGTTGATGGAAGAGACCATACTATCGCGGGAGGAGTTGTTGCCGGGCAGGGAAGTTTTGGAATTTGGACGACTTCTTCTCTCAGCCAAAGCGGATCTTCTGATATAGGAGGTACTGTTGGCGGAACTGATTGGGCACCTTCAAAACCCGCAATAGCAGGAACTGTTGCAACTTTTCAAGTGTATCCCGGTGGATATCCATCAACCCCCGATAGTGTGATGGGTGGTCCGGCAAATGGATACCCGGAAGGCACCCTGAAAGCCACTGCTATCGCAGGAACCGGAGGCAGTCAGTATGTAACCAACCCTGCTTTGCTAACTTACCCTTTGAAAGGAGTTACTTATGTGGAGCTCCCATCCGGTTCTACATGGAATTCCGCAAACATTACCGGAACCGGAATTCTTATAATCCACAACTCCACTTCTGATGCTGCAGTAAAAAACCTGAACAGCGGTCCGTTTAAAGGGGTTCTGATTGCTGATGATATTATTCATGTTCACACAGATATTATCGGTGCTGTAGTTGGCTTATCAAAAGCCCCCTCCTCCGGTAACTGTCTTGGCAACGGTAGTGGTTCCATACTCTACTCAAAAGCTGCTATCAACGATGGGATTAATGTCGTACCATTTGGTGGAACAGGCGGGCTTTCTTCAAGCAGTGCGAATGTGGTTTATTGGTGGGAAAAATAAAAAAACGGAACTTCAGCAATTAATATCTGCGAAGTTCCGTAAAAACAATTTAAATTATTCAGCTATCCCTACAAATGACTCAGCTTTAAGACAGGCTCCGCCTACAAGGGCACCATCAATATCAGCCTGGCCCAAAAGTTCTCGTGCATTTTCCGGTTTTACACTTCCACCATATTGAATAATGGTATTTTCTGCAGAAGAAGCCCCAAAAAGTTTCACGAGTTCACCTCTGATAAAAGCGTGTACTTCCTGTGCCTGTGCAGGTGATGCAACTTTTCCCGTTCCTATAGCCCAAACAGGTTCGTAAGCAATAATCACTTTTTCCATATCAGAATCCGACAAACCGGCAAGTCCGTCATTTATCTGCCTTTTAATAACATCAAATGTAGTTCCACTTTCTCTTTCTTCAAGAGTTTCTCCAATGCAGAATATTGGTTTTAACCCGGAGTTAAGAGCTTTTTTAACCTTTTTGTTGATCAGCTCGTCTGTCTCACCAAAGATTGTTCTTCTCTCGGAATGCCCAAGGATAACATATTCACACCCGACTGATTTTAGCATCGGAGCTGATATTTCACCCGTAAAGGCTCCATTTTCTTCAAAATACATATTCTGTGCTCCAAGTCCAATTTCGCTTCCTTTCAGCAATTCCTTTGCTGTCTCAAGTGAAGTGAAAGGAGGGCAAACTATCAATTTTGCATCAATCTTTTTCCCTGCGAGAATCGACTTGATACCGGAAATTAATTCAATTGTACCATTAATATCATTATTCATTTTCCAGTTGCCTGCTATAACTTTAGTTCTCATTATTCTCCTCGAATTTTTTGTTTTTTCAACTTTAAAGTTACCCATATTTAACCCTCTGAACAAAGTTATTTGGCATGATGATTAGATGAAACCACAGAGCACTCAGAGATCACAGAGAAATAATTCAAATAACCCTCTGCGAAAATCTCCCGAAGGGATGCCTTTGGCATGTCTAATCTGCGTGAACTTTGTCCGCCGGGGTAGATCTGCGTCCCTTCATGCTCTTCTATTCTTCTCGTTTTATCCCCCCTCGTAATCCTTTTACTCCTCTCTCTTTCAGTAAGTTATATTCGTAAAGGGTAATTTTCCCATCATGATAACTTTCGAGAAGTTTCTGTTGGAATGTATCAGGATCATGAAAACCACCTTCAGATGGGGGTTCCCCTCTTCCATCCCCAACATCATTATAAACCTTGCTTCCATCATCATAAAGCTGAACCCGTTGCTTTTTCCCGTCTTTTATTTCTGTGAATCTGTCAACAATTTTTGGTCTATAAAATGAATTTTTTATTTTCTCCCCCTTACCGTTATCAAGCCATACCCTGTTTCCATCGGCATCTGTATAATAAAGATACGGTTCGTCATAACCCGGTTTTTTCTCCTTTTTCTTTCTGTGCGACTTATAAAGTGAAAAAATTGCAGGGGCAAGTGATGCGAGAAGAGCCTCCTTTTGGGGAGTTTGAAGCGAAATATCAACTCCCCCGTTTTGATTGTCCACCTGACCCACAAGTTCACCAAACAACGCAAGTGCATCCTTCTCCCTCTCACTCTCCCTCCTTTTTAAAGCACTAATTCTATGATTTTGTCCTCCCAGCCCAAGCCCCTGTGCAAATCCTGATATCAGATTTGAATAAAAATCGTTCTCCATATCACCAACCCGATTCATCAATTATTCGATTGATCAGATTGTCTTCCCTTTCCACAGGAAGTGTTTCATCCTGATTCAACACTTCAGACAGAGCTCCTCTCTCTCTTAATATTGGATCAAAATACTTCCGGATCTCTTCCATTATATCTGTTTTTAGCTTTTTGTACAGTTCTTCTTCATTTCCGGTATTCACCATATCCACAGTTGATTTTTGAGACTTCTCTGATTCAACCTCAGTGGAATTTTCCATTTCAACTTCTGAAGAGTTCCCCGAAGTCTGTTCAACTTTTACCGTCTCCATTTCTTCAATAATTGATTCCTCAATTGTATTATCGGCTCCAACATTTTTTGTTTGAACTTCTTCCATCATATCATTCTGTTCCATTATTTCCTCCGGTTATTGTGTTTGTGTTATTATAATTTTTAATAATTTTATCTTTATCGCCGGTTTCAAGGTTCATGTAATTTAAGACCACATCAATTGGTACCGATCCGGGATAGATATTATTAAGTGAGATAAGTTGTTCAAGTTTTTCACTCTTCTCGTCACTGCTTAGCGGTGCATCAGTTACAACAATTTCGTGATCCAACATCATGATTGATTCGGCAGATGGGAGGTTGCCCCAAAAAACAACCTCACCAGTGATCTGCCTTGATGCCGCTGCCACAGCATCGTCCCCTTCATATATCAGCACTGATTCAAGCAGTTTTTCCCCCATGCCACATTTCCACCTTTTAAGATTGTCGAGTACCAGCCCCGCAGCAAGCAATCCCTGTTTTTGTTTTGCGAGGATCGCTTTCCCACTTTCATTACTGTAATCGGCAAGACCATGAAAACTTCTGCCACCTGCCAGGTCTTCGATAAAACCTTGCATAATCGAAGCAATCTGAAAATATTGTGGATTCACCCCTGAAACTTTGAGGGGTCTGAATACTTCTTCACCTGTCCTTGTCCAGATAATCCCTCCTGTCTTTTCCGCCTTCCTAAGTGCAGTTTCAGGAGTTTCAGATTCTGCCAGAGCATGAACATTCCCCTGATATACATTTTTAACATCCCTTCCGAAACTGTAATCGATTTGCATAAATACTCTGTCAAGGAAAATTTGAGGTTCAGCGAGAAGATCTGCCAGCGACCAAAACTTGTTTTCGAAATGAAATGGCCTGTAAACAGTAATCGGGATGGATGAAAGAGGTAAATCAATTACATCGATAATCTCACAACCCGTAAGAATATATTTTGTAACTCGCTCTGATGTTACAGGTAAAATTTCATGAACAGGCACATCAAGATTGTTTTCAAGGTATGGCAAATGTAGCTTTCTCAACTCTTTCTCTGCCTCTGCTCTTGTTTCAAACTTTCCGGCATATACTCCTGCTCTTAAGTCAAAGTGATTTTGATAATCGTTAAAAAGGAGAAGATATTGTAGTACCTCTTTTTTTGTGAAATGATTAATCAGTCGAACAACATCTCCACCTCCCCTGAAACCACCACCACTTTCTTCCCGGTAGAATGAATGATTAAACACAGGATCGTATGAGCCTGATATCCTGCCATATTTTCTTTCCACATCTTCCCTGCGGAAATTTTCACCAACAGCTATGAATAGAGCATCCTCAAGATTATAACCCCTCGCACTTGAATCCCAAAAAACATCTAAATAATCCCGTTTTCTAACTGCGACTTTTATTTCGCCATTCCTCACTGACGGCACAACTTCGGCTACACCAAAACAGACCGAGAGCCCTGCATCAAAAAGATCACTCTCCACTTGTTGCAAGTCCTCTGTTCTCTCTTTCCTTTTAAGTATCTCAGTGGCAATGTTTGCTTCATATTCATTCTCTGTAGAGGCAGTTACTTTTAATGAGGTTCTTGTTTGCCTTTGGGTTGAGATAATATTATTAAGTTTGTGGTTCATCAGTGAAATCGAGTAAGGATGACGATTTGCAGCTTTTATCCCTCGCAACTCCTCATCTGTCCAGTGAATCCCCTGTTTGTATCTCTCATTTCTTTTACCCCGAACCCAAATTTTATCAAATGACGAAAGGGATTCGTTGTGCAGTTCTGTTATCTCATTGTGTGTATAGTAGTTTCCCATTTTTCACTTTTTTTTTGATGCAAATTTGCTTCAAAAAAGGTTCCGCTTCAAGTGTGATGCTTTACACGGGATAGAAAATACACTGCTTTAAACAAAAAAAGGCTGCCCCTTTTGAGACAGCCTCCTTTAGAATTAAAAGAAAAACAGCTACCTTAGATAGATTATTTTCTTTGAAAGGTAGTCAACTTTTCCCGTTTCGTTGCCTTTTATCTTCACATGAACGAGATATACTCCACTTGCGAGAGTGGTATTAAAGTTGTCTGTTCCGTTCCAGTTATATTTCTTAATTCCTTTTATTCCATCTTCATCTGCAATTTGTTTTACAAGTTGCCCCGTAATATCAAATATATTAACTGACACCCTTGAATCCTCAGGCAGACTTAGCTTAATCAAAGACATTGAGTTAAAAGGATTGGGATAGATATCCAACATGAGGCTGTCAACTTTACTGTTTTCATCCTCAATTTTTGTAAGAATACTCTCGTCCCAGGGATTAATTAAATAGTGAACAGTGTCGTTTGGTTCAAGCACAAGAAATGCTGTATAATCACATAATACTCTGTCATCAAATGCCATACTTACAATCAGAGAAGTATCATAAGCAGCATTCACAAGCATTTCATTAATCTTTTCATTGGTTAATGCACTCGGTATTATGGTCCTGTTGTTGATTGTGTCAAATTGAACGGTGAATGGAAAACTCTTCGAATAGATTGTATCGTTTCCGCTGAATTTTGCTGTAACACCAAGTGTAATAGTATTTGTGTTCTCATATTTTCCAACAAAAAACATTGGTGCCCAATAATCTTTAAGGTTTTTCCTGATTTCTCTGAACTCCGGAATTAAACCACCCGTTTGTGGTGCCACAGTAATAACCAGACTATCGATTCCCGGCATCGAAGTGCTTATTCCGTCTGCGATATAATCCCAATCGTAAATCGCTTTTTCGAAATGAAGCCCACCCCTCTTCGCCGAAATCTTTGCGAGCAGTAAACCACTGCCATAATAGCTCTTAAGATCATTGTAAGTAACAGGAGGGATCACAAACGGTTCACCATCAAGCAGATTCACGGTATTTATTTTTGGTTTATACTCACCAAGCTGCGTCATAAACTGATTTACCTTTGTATCAATCTCTTCCGCTGTGTAATATTTGTCTGAATTGCTGACAATTATTATTTTATCAGGCCGATTTACATTACTGTAGTTCGAAATGTAGTCGAGAAAATCGGGTAACATCAACGGCCCATTTGATACATTCATACCCATCAAAGGTGGATTTATAAGCGATTTCAGACTAAGATCATCGTCGTAACCATAAATGCCGGAGACCACGAATAAACCGTTAAGCACCCGCTTCGACAATACTGCAATTTTATCAAGATTGTTTTTTAACTCAACCTTTACCATTTCGTCATTATGATTTAGCACATGGGTGGTTTTTCGCTCAATCGAAGGTGGAAAACCGATTCCAAGATTCCCGTTTTCGTTTCTGAACCAGGTGTTAAACTTCGTTATGGTAGTATCAACTCTGAGATTGGTGAAGTAATGTTTCAGGATCGAATCAGCATTTACTGTGGATTTTGAAGTGTATGCTAAAAATCTGCCACCTCTTTCGAGAAGGAGATTTAAAGTATCCATATATCGGGCTACTGTATCCCTGTGTTTGTTTTTCCCCATTGGGTTATACGACATCACAAGATCGCTTTTGGTTATATCCGGCAAGCCCAATCCAAAATCGGCAACCTCTTTAAAATCGCTCAAAGTACTTATACCATGAAAATCCATTGTCCAGCGGGAATCATGATCAAGCCACAAAATTTTTCGCTTTTTTACTGTTCGAGCAGCAATACCCACCGGTGAGTTGAGGTAATTTGCGAACATGTTCTGAAGCGACCACCCTGCGATTACTTCATAAGGAGTCCATCCGTTTGTCAATTCAACAAACTCATTTCCACCGGCAATCACAATCCTCGCCGAATCACCACTCTTTATGCTCCCGGAAATCAGGGTTCGTAAATTGGCCGCCGTAGTAGTCAGATTTTTACTGAAATCGCCACTCACATCAAAAGCGTACATTATTTTCTGCGGCGTTCGGGCAGTGTCAACATTAAACATATCACCCAAACCCACCCCCAGTTCGAAGAAATTTTCACCCGGCTTTTTCTTCTCAGAACTAAAATAAGTCCCAAAATTCAGCGGGAACTGATATGTCATTTTAAGGGATTGATACGCTGCGATATTCGGCAAATAAGTATAATAATAGTTAAAGCCCATCGTATCCGCCTTCGGAACAAAGGTGGCAGATGGCACCTCCATTATACTCGGAGACCCAAATTCATTTGTTGTCCTCTTGAACATTACATGTAGAGGAACATTAACCAGAGTATTGGCTCTCAATAATCCATAAGGAAGTTCAACTATCGTCTTGTTTTGAGAATATTGAAGTGGAACCAGGTAAGTGATCTTGGCTTTTCGGGTTGTCCCGGATCTTAAGGGGAAAATATGCAGTTCATATTGTTCACCGATCTTTGTTAAATATCCGGGATCGGGATTGGTTGGTATATGAATAATGCTGTCGTAGAGTCGCCTCCCTGTCCATGTATCAACATGAATCGCCTGCATTACATTGTTTCCCATCCACATCCAAAAGTCTTTCAATATCGCACCTTGCGGTAACTCAAATCTGTGAACAATTTCCACATTATTATTCCCAAACAGTCCATTATCAGTATAATAGATATAGAGCGACTGTTCAGTAAAAGCTCCCCGAGGTTCAACCACGAGGGTGATGTTTTTCATATAGGCAGCCCGTTCAGGCACCCATGGCTGCAACGGTATTCTGGCAATGAGTGTGTTGATTGCAGAAATATCCGCAAACAAAAGTCCCACTAACAGAAAAAGATATATCTTTTTCATCTTTATTCTTCTCCCGGAGATTCACAAAGCATAAACAAAAAGACCCCATATGCATTGATTCTCTCCACTATGAATGTGATAAATTTGACCTACCGCAAGTAGATCACTTTTTTTGATAAATAGTTTACAGTACCGGTTGAACTGCTTCGAATCTTTACATGAACCAGATAAACGCCGCTCGCAAGCGTTGTATTGAAGTTGTCTGTTCCATCCCAGTTATACTGCCTGATTCCGTTAACTCCATCCTCATTGGCAATTGATCTCACAAGCTGCCCCGTAATATCAAAGATATTTAACTCAAGTTGTGATTCTTCAGGGATGTTCAAACGAATTAACGACATTGAATTAAATGGATTTGGATAGATATCAATAAAAAGAGTATCTGAAACCGCATTTTCATCTTCAACTCCCGTTAACACCGTCTCATCCCACGGGTTGATCATAAAATGTATAGTGTCATTTGGCTCAAGGCACAACATCGATGTATAGTTTGATAAAACTCTGTTATCAAGGGATAGGGAAACAATCTGCGCAGTGTCGTAGGAAGCATAAGCAAGAAGTTCGTTTATTTTTTCCGTAGCAAGTATTCCCGGTACTGTAAAATCTCTCCGCAAAGTATCGTTGTCAACAGTAAAGTTAAACGACCTGGTTGAAATTGTATCGTTACCGGCGAATTTAACTTTCAGGTTTATCCCAAGAATGTTTGATGCGTTATGGCGTCCGGCAAAAAATTGTGGCATGTACTTGTTGTCAGGCGAAGATTTTAACCTGCGGACTTCATAAACAGGACTGCTACCGTTATCGGCAAATACTGCTATACTAAGAGAATCCACAGCCGCATATTGGAAGGATGCAATGTTCTCAAAAATATAGTCCCAGTCACGAATACTCCTCTCAAAGTGAATCCCACCCATTTTATTTGCAAGGGCATGTAAAAACCCACCCGAACCATAAAATGATTTAAGGTCAAAAACCACAACCGGAGGATCTACCAACTCGCCATTAATAAGATTTATCGAGCCAAGTGCCGGTTTTGGTGAGTTAAACATTGAAGCCAAAGCCTCTGCTTTTTGATATGCCAGAGTTGAATCATAAACTATGTCAGAATTGCTTACGAAAATCAGTTTCTGATAAGGATCGCTGTTATGCAGGTTCTTCACATACTGCAATAATGTATCCATCATAGGTGGCGTTGCTGAAACATTTAATCCCATAAAAGCCGGATAGACCATCTTGCGAAATGCTCCATCATCATTAAATGGCCACATTCCTGTGACAATGTAATAACCGTTTTGGATTTTCCTGCTAAGAGTAGTTACTCTTTCTGTGGCACCTTCAATTACATCAGCTTTTACGGTGGGGTCGGGAGTCCACGCGAGGTAATATTGCCCCGCTCTTTCAAACTCTACCGGATATCGCCATCCAATGTTTCCCGAGGTAACCCTGCGAAGTGTTGTATTTGTTGTCTGCCTCACTACTGTGTGAATACCGGGTATAAAATGTTTGCTGAGAAGGTCTCGCGGATCACGATTAAAATCATAATATGTGAGGAATGAACCACCTCTCGCAAATAAGCGCTGGAGTGAATCCGCTACCACTAACATTGTGGATTGAGTGATCGGGTCTTCATTGCCGTGCCTGTATGCCAGAACGATATCGGATGATGAAAAACTTCCTGTACTATTCTCAATATGCAAAAACGCTTCAGTTGTCACCAAATCCGACATACCCGGGAATGTCCATCCATATAATGCATCCATATCAGCAAACACAAGTTTTCGCTTTTTGAATGAATTTTTAATTTGATCGTGAATGGGCATCGTCTGAAACAGATCAAATAACTGATTAACAACATTACTTGTGTTCACTGTCCAACCGGATGTAACCTCAGTGATCTGCCCTGCCCCTGCTATCAACAACTTAAACTGATCACCAACATTCATACTGTTGTTCAAAAGTGCCCTGAAATTCGTCATCCCATTTTCTAAATTTTTAGAGAAATCGCTACTCAGATCAAATGCAAATATATATTTTCTGCTGGTTACTGCCGGGTCAAGAGCAAAAATATCCTTCAAACTTATTCCCAACTCAAAAAAAGCATTGTTTTCATTCATCCTGCTCGATTTATAGAATTTGCCGTCTGTCATACCCAGATCAAACCCGACCTTAAACGACTCCATGGGTGTAAGGTCGGCAACCTCCAGGTATCTGTAATTGTATCCCATTGTATCGGTTATATAACTAAAAACCTCACCCGGCAACTCATATACACTTGGTTCTCCCCAAATGTTACTTTTGCTCCTGAAAAGGATTTTTAGAGGTTTTAAGGTGTTATTGTTTGATTTTAAGAATTTGATGGGGATTTCGGTTAAAGACCTGTTATTAATAAAATTGACCGGCACAAGATAATTGAGTTTTATCTTTCTGATTGAACCGGAAACAAGTGGATATACATGAAGTTCATATTGATTCCCTTTTTTGGAAAGGAAGGCAGGATCTTTTTTCATAGACACAATACTATCGTAGATAGCTCGCGCAGTCCATGTATCCAGGTGGATCGCCTGCATTACAGAATCACCGATCCATAGCCATAGATCATTTACGATGGCACCGTCGGGAAGTTCAAATCTGTGGATCACCTCAACATTTTTGCTGCCCGGGAACTGATTGCGGTCGGTATAATTGATATACATCGACTGCTCACTGTATGCGCCGTGAGGCTCCACAACAAGCGTAATATCATCCATATAACCCTTTTTTTGCACAGGATTATTTGGAACTCTTACACTCAAATCATTAATTGAGTATATATTTGTGGCTACTGTTATTATTATGGTAAACAGTAATATACCCCGTCCCATAATGTTACTCCTTCTCAAGCTTTAAAACTCTTCACAAGTTACCCTTAAAATTACAAAATATTTTTGATTAAACAATAAAATCAAAATTCCTTTCTCTTGGCAATGCTGTCCCGTCACTTCGCCACTTAAGCATCAATCAAAATTTATTACATTTGTATCACTGATTCAGTAGTCTTTTTGTCTGTCGGTTCTAGTCATACCCGCATTTCAAAAGGTACTTCCTCAAACCAAATTGATTTTTTATTTAGATACGGAGCGAAATTAATGAGTAAACCAATCACCGTTTTTCTGCCTTATAACGGCGGCGAACACACCAAAAGGACAGTAAATGATTTGAGCGCATCAGGTAAAGTGGAAACTGTTTATCTGCTTGCGCTTCAGGATAATCTTCCTGATATTAACAACAGCATCCAAATAAGAGTGGATTCTGTTCAATCTTCCGATGTCGTTCGAACAATGATAAACAAAACAACAACCCCCTGTTTTGCTTACATAAAACAAGACACGATTATTGCTCCGGGGCAATTCGCTTTTGAGAGAATGTTGAATGTCGCCTCTGCCACCGATGCAGCTATGATCTACTCTGATTATTATGAAATCAAGGATGATGTAACCACACCACATCCTGTGATCGATTACCAGGCAGGCAGCCTTCGTGATGATTTTAACTTTGGGTATCTTATGCTTTTTGATACCGAAAAAGCAAAAAAAGCAGTGAGTGATACCTCTGATGAATCATTTTTATTTGCCGGTATCTATAGCCTTCGTCTTGAAATCTCCCGGTATGGTGATCTTGTCAGAATTGGTGAATATCTTTATTCGTCAATTGAACAGGACACAAGAAAATCGGGTGAAAAACTGTTTGATTATGTGGACCCAAGAAACCGGGCAGTGCAAATTGAAATGGAAAAAGCATGTACCAACTATTTGAAAAAAATTGGTGCTTTCCTCACAACTGATAAATTTAAAAGCATCGAATTTGAAGATGATAAATTTGAGTTTACAGCCTCAGTGATTATTCCTGTAAGAAACAGAGTAACCACCGTTGCCGATGCCATTCAATCAGTATTAAAACAAAAAACCAACTTCCCTTTCAATCTGATAGTTATCGATAATCATTCAACAGATGGTACTACCGAAAAAATTAAAGAATTTGCATCCGATCCAAGACTCATCCACTTGATCCCTGAAAGAAATGATCTGGGAATTGGCGGCTGTTGGAATCTCGGAGTTCATCACGATAAATGTGGCATTTTTGCAATACAACTCGACAGTGATGATCTTTACAACGACGAAAATACAGTGCAAACCGTTGTTGATACTTTCAGAAAAGAAAAATGTGCAATGGTTATCGGCACTTATCAAATGACCAATTTTAAACTTGAGGAAATTCCTCCCGGAATCATCGATCATAAAGAGTGGACTGATGATAATGGACCCAATAACGCTCTCAGAATTAATGGTCTTGGAGCTCCAAGAGCATTTTACACCCCGGTATTAAGAGATATCAAGATTCCTAATGTCTCCTATGGTGAAGATTATGGTGTCGGGCTTTCAATCTCAAGACAATACAGAATTGGAAGAATTTATCACCCGGTTTACCTCTGCCGCAGATGGGAAGGAAATTCCGATTCCGCACTCAGCATTCCACAGGTAAATGCCCATAATTATTACAAAGATAAACTTCGTACTTTTGAGTTAAAAGCAAGAATGAGAAAATAAAATTGAGAAGATCAATTTTATCAGTTCCCGGTCATCTTGCCGGGATGCACCAAAAAGCTGCCGGTTCAACTGCCGATGTGATCATGCTCGATCTCGAAGACAGTGTGCCCCTCTCTCACAAAGAGGAGGCCCGGCAGCAGGTGGTAAAATCAATAAATTCTCTGGAATGGGGCAATAAAAATCTTTCGATAAGAATAAATCAAATCGGAGGACAATTTGCCCACCGCGATCTTCTCGAAACTATTCCCCTGTGTGGCGAAAAAATAAATTCCATTGTAATTCCAAAAGTTTCAACTCCTGCGGATGTGCATTTTGTTGATAAACTAATCGAAGGGCTTGAGGCAGAATTTCACCTGAAAAACAGGATTGCTCTCGAACCTTCAATTGAAGACCCGCTCGGTCTTGAAAATGTTTCAGAAATCGCTGCTGCCTCCGCAAGGAATATCACTCTCGTTTTTGGAATCGCAGATTTTTCATCTTCAATCGGTGCCAAGTTTATCTCGATTTCGGGCCACGGTGAAAATGAGGATTTTTATCCCGGACACCGCTGGCATTATGTACTTTCGAGAATGGTGGTCACCGGGAAAGCAAGAGGGTTATTCGTAATTGATGCACCTTACGGTAATTTTAAGGACCCGGACGGACTACAAAGGTCGGCTGAGCTCGCTGCCGCATTGGGAGTGGATGGAAAGTGGGCTATTCACCCTTCACAAATCGATACTATAAATAGTGTCTTCTCTCCATCAGATGAAGAGATAAATCGGGCTCAAAGAGTTGTGGATGCTTATAAAATTGCTGTAGCTGAAGGGAAAGGAGCTGCCGAACTTGATGGCAGAATGATTGATAATGCCACCCTTCGCCTCGCACAAATAACTCTCGATAAGGTAAAATAAGAAAAAGTTACTCTGCCTTATAACGCAAAAAACGCAAAGAATGCCAGGAAATTATTTATTATTTCCTTTGTATCCTTCGCGTTCTTCACATTCAACTCAAAACCCCCTCTGTGATCTCGGTGGGCTCTGTGGTTTAATTACTTCTTTGGTTTAAATTGAATCTACTCTATAACTTCGAAAATCGACTCCAACGGAAGCTTTTCTCTTGCAGGAAGTGATTCCAATGGTTTACCCACAGCAATACAAGCAGCAAGTTTGTAAGGCTCTTTAACTCCAAGTATCGGTTCAAGTTCCTCTCTTGCCACTAAAAGTCCGGTAAGCCAACAACAACCATAACCCATCGAAGTAGCAGCAAGCATAATGTTTTCGATCGATGCACCAATGCTCTGAATATCAGGATAATTACGCATCTTGTTCATTTCATCGTGCGACAGACCTGATGCCTCAAGAATCGTATCCACAACAGCATCGTAAGGTTTCATCTGAACAGCTATTACTACAGGAGCATCTGTGAAAACTGTAGAAAAATGTGAAACGGTTGTTTTTATCTTTTCACCTTTTTCATTCTCTCTTGCATTAAGCATCCCGGAGATTTTGCCGTTTACAATATTTGACATATTGTTAATTATCTCTTTGTTTGTCACCGCTGTGAACTTCCACAACTGAGCATTGTTGATGCTCGGGGCAAGCCCTGCAAGACGAACCATTTCTTTTATATCATCAAGAGGCAGGCTTTCAGGTTTAAAATGCCTTACGCTTCTGCGTCTCTCTATTGTTTCTTTTAAGTCCATAAATTTCCCTATTTGTGTGATCTAACTTAACAATTTTCTATCTGTAAAAAAACTTGTCACCTTCCCCTTTTATCTCTTTTTAATCAAATATTTGTATTTTGCATTTTATTATCATTCTAAAATTCAATTACCGGAAGATTACGGAAATGAAAGCTAATAATTACGAAGAAATGTTGTCGATCGCAATTGAAGAGGCAAAATTGGGACTCTCTGAAGGTGGTATCCCTATTGGTGGGGCAATCTTCGATTTGGAAGGAAATCTTGTTGGAAGAGGACACAATCGCCGAATTCAAGAGGATGATCCTTCAATTCATGGTGAAACCGATGCATTCAGAAAAGCCGGCAGACAAAAAACCTACCGTGACAAAATTCTTGTAACAACACTTGCCCCATGTTGGTATTGCTCCGGGCTTGCAAAACAATTTAACTTCAAAAAAGTGATTGTAGGCGAATCTGTCAATTTTGATGGTGGAGTAAAATGGCTACAAGAATCGGGCATTGAAGTTATAGATTTGAACTCACAGGAATGCATCGAGATGCTGAAGGATTATATTACCAAAAATCCTGAAGTGTGGAACGAAGATATCGGAGAAGAGTAAAAAACAGATTCAACTCTTTAATCGGTCCAACCTTTCGAGGTATCTTCTAAAGTAGATATCTTTAATGTCGTCTCTTAAAAAAGAGCGATCGATCAATTCATAAACCTTGTCGCTTTCTTCAAGAAATGGTTCATAGATCGTCGTGAATCTTTTATTGTTTATACCGGTTTTTTGAGCAAATACAATAAAATCTTCCTTTGTGTATTTGCTACCCGCCTCAAATGCCATGGTCATGTAATCACCCTCAAAAAGATCCAGTGCCATATCCGATTCTCCGGGAATATGGATACCGGTACTCAGTAAATCGTATGCGGGTGACATTATTCTTCCACCGGTTGATGCATCTTCGATAATTGAGAAATTTTTAATGTGTGCATCCCCGTTTGAAAACAGATAATTAAAAATAATCAATCTAAAAAAGTTCTCAATTTGTATTTTTGGCGCCGTGGTGAATTCCTTTATCAGGTTGGACATTCTTTCATACGAAAAGGAATATTTATAATTCCCTCCTCCCGTTTCCAATGTTTTCCCGGCTATCTGAGCAAAATCCTCCATCAACAGTTTTTTGCCTGATAAAATATCGAAATCAAATCGCCTCGTTATATAAAAAGGCTCTCCTCGTTCAGAAAACAACATCCCGCACTCAGCGGTTTTCAATTTGAATACTTGTTTTGCCATCTGCATCGTTAAATGTTCATTTGCTGGAACATAATCGATATAATCCAGTCTTCCACCGGGTATCGGTTTTAGAATATACTTTCCACCGGTAACTACAATTTTTACACAACCATCCACCAAAACAACTGAATGTTTGCGCTGTACACCGGAAATTGAAAGCCTGATCTCTTTTGTCGCAAATGTCCTGGCTGCAAGCTCCGGATCGATGTTAACAATTGGTTCAATCCTCTCACCATTAAACAGTACTTTAAGACATCGCGGACAAAAACTTGTATAATTTGGTTTTAAACACCCCGGACAGTTTTTAACCTCCATGTTTCCTCACTGTAATTGCCCCTATTGTCTCAGACCCGGCTGTTTCTAAGAGGCGTGTGAAATGATCTTTCCCATCAATCTTTAATAACCTGCACTGCATCTCCATCAACTCACCCTCCGAAAGAAGACCAAAGAAAAAAGGGAACAGAACATCAGATTCAAATTTCTTTTCTTGTTTAGGGAATGTTACACTGATAGAAGGCATAGAAGGATCGTTTATATACTCATCCAAATACTCAAAATAATACCTGCCATCCCGTCTCTCAATTCTGCCGGCGAGCCTTTCCAAATAATAAACATATCCCGTCTCACTCATGTCTCTTCACCTTTATTTCTATTTCCATCCCAAGTGTTTCAACGATTTTCAGCAATTGATCAAATCCCGGATTTGCTCTTCCGGATTCGATGTTAATCAGATTCCTCAGACTAACCTCACATATCTCTGCGAGATCCTTCTGGGTTATTCCCAAATGTTTCCGCATATCTCTTATTTGTTTGCCGGTTTCAACTTTGTTCATATTTGTATGTGCATTATCTTGCAGAATTTGGTGATTTTGATTCACAATATACAACAGATTATTACAAATATGCAAATTAATGCATAATTGGAATTCTTCGAAGCGTTAGTCTTCCCCTTTCCACGAATCCATTCCACTTTTTATTCATCAAATATTTGTTGATCTTTGAATGTCTGTTTAAAGATTTTAACAGACCCTTATCAAAAAAATAACAAAGGAATAAATATGGAAAATGTCCAAAATAGAATTCCGCTTCTTGGCGAAAAAATGCCGGATATAACTATCCAGACCACTCATGGAGTAAAAAACATCCCCGGCGATTATGTCGGAAAATGGATTGTACTCTTCAGTCACCCGGGTGATTTTACGCCTGTATGCACTACTGAATTTGTAGCTTTTGCAAATAGAAACGAACAATTTAAACAACTTAATGCCGAACTTATCGGATTGTCGATCGATCAGGTTTTTTCTCATATCAAATGGGTTGAATGGATTCAGGATAATCTTAAAGTGAACATCCCTTTCCCGATCATCGCAGATGATATGGGAAGAGTCGCTGAAAAACTTGGCATGATTCATCCCGGTAAAGGAACCAACACCGTCCGTGCCGTATTTATAATTGATCCAAAGGGACTTGTAAGACTGATGATCTACTACCCTCAGGAAATCGGAAGACAAGTTGACGAGGTTCTCAGAGCACTTAAAGCGCTTCAATATGCCGATGGAAACAAAGTTGCCATGCCCGAAAACTGGCCAAACAACGAAATATTGAAAGACAAAGTGATCATCCCTCCACCAAAAGATATGGCGGGCGTTGAAGAACGGAAACAATACGAAGGACCCGACTGGTGGTTCAAGTATAAATCAATGAACTAAAATATTCAAATAAGGCTGTCACTCATCCGGCAGCCTTTTTTTATTACTTCTGGATGTCCGGTGTCAATCTATTTTCACGACCTCCCGCCCCTAAAAAACCTGATACATATTTTATTGTAAATCTTTCACTTTTCATTTATCAAGCAAAAATAGACTCTTTAATGAAGTACAAAAAAAAATTACGCATGAACAAAAAAAAATCTTTGTATTTATATAAATAATTTCTAATTTGCACCTTATCATTTAATAATCTACACTAATAATAAATTCACTCAATTGAAAGATCTCATTATGAAAATTGCTTCTTTTTTCTTTGTTCTTCTTTTTGCAGTGTCACTCACATTCGGGCAGAGTGAACTTGCACCCATAAAGCCGATTGGCGGAGGCGTTCAAATGGACACAATACCTCCGGTTGGATTCCCTCTACCAACACAATTTAATTTCAATTATTCGACGGTTACTTCCCCGAATATGATAGGCGGTACTGTTGGCGCCATGTTCCTTAATGGCAAATACTATTTCAACCGCTGGAATGGTACTATGATTTACCGTTACAATCCTAATGGACCAGGTGGCGGACCCGGTACTGTTTTCGATTCACTTACCTACGCCGGATCAATCCGTGATCTTGCAACTGACGGTACAAGATTGTTTGGTGGTAACGCAGCTACCGGTATTATTGAGATCGATCCAAATACTGGAGCTACAGTTAAATCCTTCACACTTACCGGCGGTGCTACCAGAGCAATCGCTTGGGATGCTACAAGAAAAGGGTTCTGGAATTCCGCTTTTGGTGGAAATATTTTCCTTCATGACACAAACGGCGTCTTAAAACAAACTATCACAAGCACCCTCGCAGGTAAATATGGTTTGGCTTTTGACAGTATCCCCGGACAACCAGCCTACCTCTGGGTTTGGAATCAAATAACCACCTCTGCAAATTCGCTTCACAAAATTAATATTGCAACAGGACTTGAAGAGGTTGTTTACCAGTTTACTCTTACTGCAACCAGCGTAGGAACTGCAGGTGGTGCTGATATCTGTATCGTAAATGGACAGAGACTTCTCCTCGTAAACTATCAAAACTTTGCTCTCGCTGGTTATCAATTACCAAATGGTGTGGTTCCTGTTGAGTTTAGCTCCTTTAATGCCTCTGCAAATGGCAACGATGTCCTTTTGAACTGGTCAACTGCTACAGAAAAGAACAATCAAGGTTTTGAAGTTTTGAGAAAAACCGGCAATGGCGAATTCACTGCTGTCGGGTACATCGGTGGTAATGGAACATCATTATCCCCTCGTAACTATTCATTTGTTGATAAAAATGTTCCTTCAGGACAACACACTTATCGTCTTCGCCAAATCGACTTCGACGGAAGTTATGCTTTCTCATCTTTGGTAGAAGTGGATGTAACTGCACCTGCACAGTTTGGCCTTGCTCAGAATTATCCAAATCCTTTTAATCCTGCAACTACCATCAGTTTTAATCTTGCGGTTGACTCGAAAGTAACTCTCAAGGTTTATAATACTCTTGGACAGGAAATTAGTGTTCTCGCAAACGCTACCTATGCAGCCGGTTCACATAATCTGAGTTTTGATGCTTCTGCCCTTACTTCAGGTCTGTATATCTATACGATTGAAGCAAGTGGAGTTGACGGATCAAATTTTAAATCCACAAAGAAAATGATTCTCAATAAATAATCGGGACGGGAAAAGTTTTCTCAGTCCTGAATATCCAAATTAGTTTTAATGAGGCTGCTTGATTAAGCAGCCTTGTTATTTTTAAACACAGTAGCCACCCCCATGGTTTTCAAATGAACTATCAAATTAGAGTTAAGTAACTCCACATTCCCTCTCTCAATACTCCCGCCCAAAATAATTTCTTTTGTTTTTCCTTTCTTTTTAGCTTTATTCGCAATTACAAAATTTTGATATTTGAGTTTATGCCTGATATATTGTCGCCTGAAACAGTGAACTATTTAAATTCCCTACCCACTGAGGAAAATCCACTTCTCATCGAAATGGAAGAGTACGCACGGGAAAACTATATCCCGATTCTCGACAAAAACTCTGCAAAACTTCTCGAAATACTTGTTGCTACTTCAAAAGCCAAAACAGTCCTCGAGATAGGAACCGCAATCGGTTACTCAACCATCAGAATCGCTTCGGTTTTGCCTGAAGACGGGAAAATTTACACTATCGAAAAATCAACTGATATGATCCCGATTGCAGAACGAAACTTCGATTCATCAGGGTATTTAAAAAAGATAACCCTTCTAAAGGGCGACGCTATCAGAAAACTCTTAAGATTAAAGTCAACTTTTGATCTAATTTTTCTGGATGCAGATAAACAAGACTATGCGAGGTTGTTTGAGTTTTCTCTTCCTCTTCTTAGAAAAGGGGGGCTTTATATTACCGACAATCTACTATGGCATGGATATACCTCTTCACTTGAAGAACCTCCAGTCAAGTATGCCCGTTCAACTGAACTTATCAGGGAATTCAATAACATTTTTTTTAATTGTAAATCACTGAGAGCCACCCTTATCCCAATTGGGGATGGACTTGGGATCGGAATCAAACTTACCGAAATCGGGGAGGATAATATGACCGGACTTCAATTTTGTTATAAAAATTTTAACGCCATTACAGCAGGCAGGCTTGAGGAAGCAAAAGATATTTTCACTCTGCTTGAGCTTGCTATAGAAAGTAATCTTGAAAAGGATTTTGTAAATCTTTGTTTTGACGCCAAATATATGATAGGGCTTGGTAGTTCAATTGCAAAAGCCGAAGAGAATCCGGAAATATCAGGTTATGGCACGATGAGGGATGACCTTAATAAAACTATTCTTAAATTCCTGCAAGGTCTCAAAGAAATTCTGGGGGAAGCCGAAGAAGATATCCAACTCTATTTCATCAATAAATACCTTCAGCAAAATGATGATTCAGATGAAATGGAAGACCTCTTAAGATTGGTGAACGATTTTGCAGAGTTTAAAATTATCTTAAACGATATCAAACGGGCCTGAGAAATTAAGTTACCCACCCATTTTTTCTTGATTTGGGTTTAAAATCCCGGTTCGTAAACCAACAAATCTCAATAAAACTGAACTACTTTTAATTCTGTGAGTGGTTCCTCGAACAATTTCTTTTTCACGCGGAACCTGTAGAGATTGCTTACGCCTGCAACAGGTTGTTTGTCAACAAACTTATAATGTGCATCAATCACTGTGTCATTATAGAGATTGTAAATTATTACATCCTCCCGTGTCACATAAATCAGATACTTTTCCCCTTCATAACTCCTTGTCGGCACTACTTCTTTAAATATTTTACTTGAGTAGTCATTAATTCCGGGCGTTTCTGTCAATGAAAATGATCCTTTTGTATGGAACCAATAGTAGTCGCCTCCATCATAAATTCTTACCATCTCTCCATCAAATAATAGCGGAAGTGTATCCTTTATATCCTCAACCGAAATGTTCTTCTCAGGTTCAGTTCCTTCCGCATATCGCCTGAATTCATCAAGAAATGGTACAACAACCTCTACTGAATTCCCGGTCATCAGCTTGTCGTTTGGTGAATTTTTCTGCATGTAAAGTCTCAGGTATTCGCGGGCACCCAACTTATCTATCAAAAATTTGTTGTAAGCCGCCGCAAGCGGATATGAAAACGATGGGTCATTATTGGAAAAAGAACTGTCATTTGAAAGTGATGCAACATCAAGCATCCCCGATTTTTGAAGAAAAAACCCAAGTTTTGTAACGAGCCCTGATGACCGGGGGGTAATGCCACCAACTGCAGCAGAAAATCCCTTCTCAAACAACATTTGACCATGTAGTTTCATCTTTCCCAATTTAATCCTGCTCATCTGTTCGGCAAGACCGGAAAGATTATACGGAGTAGAGGTTATTATCTCATCCCACGCCGGAAGAAATGCACCTTTACCCTCAACACCGGAAAATTCTCCAACATTTTTTTCATTTAACGCAACTATATATACTAATTTGTTTCTTCGCAACATTTCCTTCTCCTCTTCAGTGAATTCGAGAAGTTTCATGATGCCACCCAATGTTCTTCCCAGCTGGAAACCGGAATAAGAATTAAAGTGTTTCTTTTCTCTTACATAAAAATCGAAATATTCCGTTTCATATTTTGTCCAGTAGAGCGTAAGATATTTGGATGGGGCTACGAGTTTATTATTTTCAAAGTAAAAATATTTTTTGTATCCATGAGAGGGAATTGTAACTTCAACCCGGTAAAAATTCTGAGGCAGATTTTCGATCTTGTGTAATAATTCAATCTCACCTTTCATAATGAGGTTTCTTAATTTTAACGGTATTTCATCTCCCGCAACTATTTTGGATGTCACATCAGTATAAGAAATATTAAACCTCCCGGCTTTATGCTTTGAGGTTTCATCTGCATAGTGAACTATAGCCGAGGGATCCTCAACAAGTTTTTGCATAAAACCGCCAACAAACTGTTCCCTTGTCGGCTGCGCCGATAACATCGTAAATGTAAATAAAGTAAATATCGCAGTACGAATGGTGAATCTCATTATCTTTTAATCCGCTCTTTTTTCAATTATACATGAATCTACCAAAATTGTTTCAATTTTTGCTATTTACCAAGACTTTCGATTGCAACTACCTTAAAACCGGCATTTTCTATTGCCTCATCTATCTCTTTCGGCTTTACCTTCAATGAATCATAACGAACTTCGGCACTGCCAATTTTCACCCCTAATACATTAACATCAAGCTCTGACAGCTCTACTTCAACCGCCTTTACACAATGTTGACAGGTCATTCCTTCAATTGTAATTTTTACGCTTTCCATTGACTTTCCTAAGTTAAGAAAAAAATAGTTATTTTTTGTGTGAAGATTCTATTAAATTTTTCAGAAAACAGGATTCAATTTAAATGAAAAAAATGATTTCATTACTCCTTTTCCTTTTCCTCATTTCACCCCTCTATTCACAAAAAAGAGCTTTTACCCTCGACGATATTTACAGGGTGAAATCCGTCGGGTCTCCTCTCCTTTCCCCCAATGGAGATCAGATTGTCTATTCGGTAACTCAGTTTGATATGAAAAAAGGGAGTTCTCAAACTTCAATGTTTATAATGGACTCCGAGGGAAATAACAAAACAAAGCTCAACCCTGAAGGTGAGCCGTGGTATTCTCCTGTTTTCTCACCGGATGGAAAGTCTTTATATTATGTAAGCTACAAAAATGGAATCTCTTTTTTGAACAGTTATGACTTTACTTCAAAAACTTCTACTTCCATAACTTCGTTTTTTATGGGTGTTAACGATCCTGTCATCTCCCCTGATGGAAAAAAAATTGCTTTCACATCAAAAGTTTATCCCGAATGTGGTGAAAATGACGATTGTAACAAAGAAAATTATGAATCATTTGGTGATGGCCCAATTCATGCACACATGTCTGATAAATTGTTTTTCAGGCACTGGACTGAATATGAGGATGACCTCTATTCACACATCTTCCTCCTTGATCTAAATGACAATAAAATTAAAGACATCACCCCGGGTGAGTTTCATTCTCCGATTTTTATGCTTGGCGGCGGGGTTGGTTTTAACTTCTCCTCTGATTCAAAAAATCTCGTGTTTGCTTCAAACAGGGAAAAAGATCAGGTATCAACTACGAATTCCGACCTCTGGATGATCAATCTAGAAGGCGAAAACCTTAAAAATCTTACCCAACCAAACAAAGCCTGGGATGGACATCCGGTCTTTTCGCCCGATGGTAAGTATCTTGCTTACAGAATGCAAACTGTTCCCGGATATGAATCAGATAAATTCAGAATCGCGCTTTATGAACTTTCAACCGGTATCATCAAAGTAATCTCTGATGCCTTCGATAACTGGGTGACCGACATTATTTGGAGCCCTGATTCAAAATCAATCTACTTCACCGGTGAAGTTCAATCATTTAATCCCCTTTTTAGGATTGATATAAAAACTCTCAAGATTGATGAAGTTATTGCGAAAAAGTATGTTGGCGGGTTTACCCTCTCCCTTGATGGTAAAACTGTTTTCTACAATTCCAGACTCAACCATCTGCCCGCGGAAATTTACAGTCTTGATCTTGCTTCAGGAACCCATAAACAACTGACTTTTGAAAACAAACAGATTACTGAAGAAGTGGATTTTAGACCTGTCGAACACCACTGGGTTGATGGCGCAAACGGGGAAAAGGTGGATGTTCTCCTCGTAAAGCCACATGGCTTCGACCCAAATAAAAAGTATCCCCTCATTGTTAATATACATGGTGGACCGCAAAGTCAGTGGGCAGATGCTTATAGGGGAGATAACCAGATTTATGCCGGATACGGTTATGTTTTTGCAATGCCCAATCCACATGGTTCCACAGGTTATGGTCAGGAATATACCGCAGCAATTTCCGGTGACTATACCGGCAAGGTAGTTGAAGATATTCATAAAGTAACCGACTATCTTGAATCACTTCCCTATATCGATAAAGAGAGGGTGGGGGCAATGGGATGGTCGTTTGGAGGTTATATGGTAAACTGGCTGCAGGCTACCACTACCAGATTCAAATGTTTTGCATCAATGATGGGACTTTATAATCTGAAATCTTTTTATGGAACAACTGAAGAACTTTGGTTCCCCGAGTGGGATCTCAAAGGAACCCCATGGAACTCTGCTCTCTATACAGCGCACAGTCCTTCAGAGTATGTTAAAAATTTCTCCACCCCAACCCTGATTGTTACCGGTGAAAGAGACTACAGGGTTTCCTATAACCAGAGTCTTGAATATTTCACAGCTCTTCAGAAAATGGGAATCGATTCAAGAATAATCGTTTTTGACAACGATGGTCACTGGCCGTCCCACACCAAGTCGATGCCACTCTACTATAATGCACATCTCGAATGGTTTCATAAATACCTCGGTGGCGAAAAAGCACCCTATGACTCGAAGAAAATGATACGAAATAGGTATTAAGTATTAAGTATTAGGTATTATTTTAAATACTGGTAGTAATCATTAAAAAAGCCCGTGGATATATTCTCACGGGCTTTTTATTTTATAACTCAGTAAATTCTTCGCTACCGATTTAATACCTAATACTTAATAATTAATAATTAATACTTGTTTCCAACTCTTTATAAAGTTTCGTCTTTTAAATTATTTTACTCTCTAAAATGTCCTCCCAATGTATCGAAACAGTGTTGTGATCCCTGAACATCAAGAGAAATAAAAATTTAAGATTGCTTGACTTTAATAAAAAATAGATATATTTTCTCTAAATGATTAACAGATTTTAATGTTAATATCAAAATGAACTCGATTTTAACTGAATTTTTAATAATTTTATTGATTTTTTACCTCTTTTCTCCGGGTTGCTGCATCCAACTCTACCCCCCGATACTCCAAACCCTCTTTAAAATTGAATTTATTCATATAAAAATTCAGTTAAAAATTTCTCTCGCGATAGGAGTGAATATTTTTCAGCCACCTGAGCAAATTCCTTTACATTATCAAACAAGTTTTACCAAACTTGTATCGAATTCCGGGTTCTGCTCATCTCCTCTGACTCCATTTTTTTCCGAACCACTCCTTATTGCACATTTCAAAACTTCAAATTCAACATACTCCTAATCAATCCTGAGGATAACAATGTACTTAAACACTTGTAAAATTCTTTTGGTATTCATCACGCTCTTCATAACAGTTCAAGGACAACCCGCTAATCTCGAGGTTGCCCATGGTCAAAATGAAGGCAGGCCGGGGGCTTACAGCTCTCTCCACTCCAACAATGGGGGTTTTTACTGTAACGACAATTTACACGCCGATAAGTCTCATTTGAATGATACTCGTCTCAAAACAGGTTCTTACTTGCCTCTCACAATAACCGGTGACACTCTTCGTAGCAGTTTCAATTACGATGGTTTCTTTTGGCTGGATGAAATGATCTCTCAATCATTGCAAAACAATGTTTGGACCAATTTCGAAAGAAATTCCTACTCATATGACAGCCAGGGTAATATGGCACTTGCCCTGTTCCAGATTTGGAATAATAACTCCTGGCTGGTCGAGAACCAAAGAACTTGCCAGTATGACACTAATGGTAATCTTCTCGCTCTATTTCAGGATTTCTGGGATGGTACTACTCTCCGTCATGATTACAGAGTGTTTTACACATACGACAACCACAATAACCTGATCTCCCAACTGAAAGAAACCTGGCTTAACAACGATTGGGTTTACAATTCCAGACTCACCTGGACTTATGATTCAAATAACAATCAACTTACCCGGTTACTCGAATATTTCCAGAGCGGAAGCTGGAAAAATCATGAACTTCACACTTGGGTATATGATAATAATTCATACTGCACCTCATGGACTTACCAATATACTGACGGGGCAGTCTGGATCAACTCGGAACATGAAATCTATACCAACAACAGTTTTGGTAATTTGCTCAACTGGAATTATTATCAGTGGGAAAGTAATAACTGGATATTACTTGAAAGAGGTGAATTTACTTACGACAACTCACAAAATATGCTCTCTAAACTTTTCCAGTACCTCGACAATGGAAACTGGTTCGACTATGCCCGTTACAACTACACATATGATTCGCACGGGAATGCTGTATATGGTGAATTTCTAAGAAAATCTGATGGAGGTTCCTGGTATCTTGATTGGGGATCAATTTATCTTTATTACAACTACATGACCGAGTTCAATACAATCAGGACCACCAAAGCAACTGCAACATACTTGTTGAACCCGACGGGTATAAACGCTGAAAATTCAGCAATAAATGATTTCTATCTCAATCAGAACTTTCCTAACCCTTTTAATCCTGAAACCAGAATAACTTTCTCAATAAAAGAGGGAGGATTTGTTACACTTTCAGTATTCGACATTTTGGGAAACAGGATCGCGAATCTGGTGGAGGAAACAAAACTTCAAGGTAATTACACAGTTTCATTCAATGCCACTGAAATACCAAGTGGTGTCTATTTCTATAAATTGGTCTGTGGTGATAATGTACAAGTAAGGAAAATGGTAGTTCTAAAATAGTATCAAATTACCACAGGACAAACAAACTTATTTAAATATAATTTTTAGTGAGAAAACAAGATGAAACACCTTAAAATATTTTTAGCGTTACTACTTCTTCTTTTGCAATCGATAGTATTTACGCAATTGCCCATCCATCCGAAACAGACTGAAGGCCGTTTCGTTCCACTCACACTTCTGGGTGATACAATCCGCTATACTTATACATACGACATCAACGGTAATCTGTTGACAGAGACGGATGAACGACAACAAAATAATGTCTGGAGTTTTTCCACAAAGTTAACTTATACATACGATGTAAATGGAAACTATTTAAGTATGCTTTTAGAAAAATGGCAAAATGGTGCTTGGATCAATCAACAACTCCAAACAAATGTATATAATCTCTCCGGCGATATAACTTTCTCAACTTCTCAATCATGGCAAAATGGAATGTGGGTGGATGAATCAAGAACTACCTACACTTATGATGCCGGGGGTCAATCCGTCACTGTGATTTCTGAAACATGGTCGAATAATGTTTGGATCAACTCGATAAAATCATTATACACCCTCGATGGTAATGGTTATAAGCTGTCGTGGCAGCGACAATATTGGTCAAATAATGATTGGGTCAACCAATCACTTTATACCTATAGTGTAAGAAGTTCCGGGAAATTAACGGCTGTTACTTATGCAGTGTGGAGCAATAATGCATGGTTAAACAGTACAAGAAATTCTTTTGTTTACGATGATAACGAACACTTGTTATCACAATTGAGTGAATCGTGGCAAAACAATGGATGGGTGAATTCAGGGCAATATTCTTATACATATGACAATTCCTGGGGAATACTCGAAGTATTGTATGAACGATGGTTAGGGGGCTCCCTTACCCAATATTCGAAATATTCCTTCGTTAATGATTCGTTTGGAAATGCGCTTTCCGGTCAACGCTGGTTGAAAGTAAATGATAATTGGCAACTCTCTTCCGGATCGTTGCCGATGTACTATAACCAGGGAAATAATTCCAAATCAATCTTCACAAGTTCTGCTGCTGCAACATATCAATTTATCCCGACTTCCGTTGAATCCGAAGACCCCGGAGTTATTCGGTTTACCCTCATGCAGAACTTCCCCAATCCTTTTAATCCAAGTACTAAAATTTATTATTCTACCCAAAAAGTTGGAAATGTTAAACTTACTGTTTACGATTTATTGGGAAATGAATTGGTTGTACTTGTAAACGAAGAGAAAATTCCGGGTAATTACACAGTTAACTTCAATGCCGGCAATAATCCGAGCGGTATTTATATATACAAATTGGAATGTGGGAATCTCACTCAAGTAAGAAAAATGATCCTGCTCAAGTAGATTGCGGGGTTCGGAAATCGATATTTACCTCAAAAGGCACAAAATATTTATTTGTGCCTTTTGGGGAAAAAAAATGCTGAATATATTATTCTTTTCGGTGACTAAAACTATTCTTCTTTGGCAGTCGCTGAAATTTCTTTATAAAGTTTTGTCTTTTTAAATTCAGGATCGTTTTTGGTTTCGTCAAGCAGTTTTTTACTCAAATCGGTCACTTTTAGTTCAAGCATGACGCTGGCTTCCCAGCCATCAGATTTTTTTTCAAGAGTACTATCAATTATAGTTGGCTTTTGAAGAAGCTCTTTTTTGGAAAGTTCGCCTGCAGAAGAAAATAGTGCAGAAATCTCTTTCTCATTTTTAAGCTTCTCTTTTTTAATCGATTTTTTATAATCATCAAGTTTTTGGTCGATCTGTTGTGACAAACCTTTAATTGCGCCTTCTTTTGCAAGTTTCATTGCTTCATCTTTTTTTTCAGATTTGGCAGTGAAAGATGCCAGTAAAAGCTCCGGAGAATAGACAAGTCCACCTTCATCAGGCATTTCTTTTGCGAAACCTTTGTCGAAAGCACCTGATTCTTCAGGCACCTCAACGGGAGCTGGCATCACTTCCTCTTCTTCTTCCTTTTTTTTCTCTTCCTCCTTGTTTTGTGCAAGAGTGGAACCACCCAACACAATCCATAGAGGAAGGATCAGAAAAACGATATAAAAAAGTCTGTTTGTATTCATTTCAATTCTTTCAAATAAACAATCTTGTCACTTATTTGCCTTTGCCCAGTTATCACGAAGTGTAACTGTTCTGTTAAACACGGGTTTACCGGGTGCCGATTCTTTAATATCAGCACAGAAATAACCAAGTCTTTCAAACTGACACTTGAATCCCGGGCTAACCTCTTTAAGGTATGGCTCTAATTTACAATTTGATAAACTTGTAAGCGAGTTTGGATTCAAATTATCGAGCCAGTCTTTACCTTCGTCGGGTCTGTTTGGGTCAACATGATCAAAAAGTCTGTCGTATAACCTGACTTCAGCATCAAATGAATGTTTTGCAGAAACCCAGTGTATAGTCCCTTTAACTTTACGACCATCAGGAGAGTTCCCTCCTTTACTCGCAGGATCATACTCACAATAGACTTCCGTCACATCACCGGTCAGTTCATCTTTTTTAAAACCGGTGCATTTGGCAAAATACGCCCAACGGAGTCTTACTTCATTTCCGGGAAATAACCTGAAATAGCCCTTAACCGGCTCTTCCATAAAATCTTCTCTCTCGATGTAGAGTTCTCTTGAAAAAGGAACTTTTCTGCTCCCTTTTTCAGGTTCTTCAGGATTTATCGTAAAATCCATAAATTCTTCCTGATTTTCAGGGTAATTTGTGATCACCACTTTAAGAGGATTAAGAACCGCGGTGGCTCTTTCGGCGTGTTTGTTCAAATCTTCACGAATCGAAAATTCAAGAAGTGCAACATCAATAATCGATTCTCGTTTCGCAACTCCAACCCGTTCAGCAAAATTTCTAATTGCTTCAGGAGTATATCCTCTGCGTCTTAATCCTGCGATGGTAGGCATTCGCGGGTCATCCCACCCGTTTACATAACCCTTGGTAACTAATTCATTCAGTTTCCTCTTGCTCATGATCGTGTAGTTCAGATTTAATCGCGCAAATTCAATCTGCTGCGGATGACATGGAGTTTCGAGAGTATCCAGAACCCAGTCATACAACGGTCGGTGATCTTCAAATTCAAGTGTACATATCGAATGAGTTATCCCCTCCAACATATCTGAAAGAGCATGTGCATAATCATACATCGGATAGATACACCAATTATCACCGGTGCGGTGGTGATGTGCCCGCATGATTCTATAGATAACCGGATCACGAAGATTGATATTTGGGGAGTTCATATCAATTTTTGCCCGTAGAGTTTTAGACCCATCAGGAAACTCACCGGCTCTCATCCTCCGGAAAAGATCAAGATTTTCATCAATTCCTCTCCCCCGGTATGGACTCTCTTTCCCCGGTTCGGTAAGAGTTCCGCGGTAACTACGCATTTCATCGGCTGAAAGTTCACATACAAATGCTTTCCCTTTGAGGATCAATGCCTCTGCAAATTCATATAATTTTTCAAAATAGTCAGATGCGTAGAACAAACCCGTCCCCCAATCAAACCCGAGCCAGCGAACATCTTCCATGATCGAATCAACATATTCTGTCTCTTCCTTACTGGGATTTGTATCATCAAACCGCAGATTTGTTTTTCCACCATACTCAATACCAATACCAAAATTGAGGCATATCGATTTAGCATGACCAATGTGCAAATAACCGTTTGGCTCCGGAGGAAATCTGGTGAGCACCTTTGTACCGTTTTTCCCGGTACGGAGGTCTTCATCAATTATCTGTCTGATAAAATCTCTGGGGGCTGCCGCTTCACTAATATTCTTGTTTTCCAACTCGTCTGACATATACTTCTTCTTGAAAATTATTAAAATAGAACCGTAATTTACTCATTATCCGTGAAATCCTGAGTACTTGAGTACTTGAGTACCTGAGTTAATAATTTCTCGAATCTCTAAAGTTCTAAAGTTCTAAAGTTCTGAAGTTCTGAAGTTCTAAAGTTCTGAAGTTCTTTATCATTATTTGATTTTTTTTATATAGTTTATGAAACGATTTTCATAAAAATCTGAAACTACCCAAAAAACTATTTATGGTTGAATTATGAACCAAATGATACAATCTTACGAACTGCTCGATAATCTCGGGTATGGCGGTATGGCAAAGGTATTAAGAGTACGCCATGAAATAACCGGTGAAACCCGTGCAATGAAAATACTCTACGAACAGTATGCGATCGATCCTCAGATGGAAAAAAGATTTAAAGAGGAAGCAATACATGCAGGCAAACTCAATCATCCAAATATTGTGAGGGTGTATGAGTATATCAAAGAGGGGGGGAATTTGTGTATCATAATGGAATTAATAGAAGGAAAACCCCTATCACAAATTATCGGGTCAGAAGTGGGACCTATCGTTGCCTCTAAAGCAATTCCTCTGTTTGTTCAAATTGCCCGCGCTATAGATCATGCTCACAACCTGCCGGCTCCTCTCATTCATCGGGATATTAAACCTTCAAATGTTCTGGTTACTCCTGATTACATCGCAAAAGTAACAGATTTTGGAATCGCAAAGGTTCTTGGCTCTACCGGAAATACTGCGACCGGAACCATGATTGGAACAATGGAATATATGAGTCCGGAACAAATGACAGGTGGAGAGGTTGACCAAAAAAGCGATATCTATAGCCTTGGAATTACTCTTTATGAAATGCTCGCAGGAAGACTGCCGTTTTCGTTTAAACCTCATGACTCAATGTTCGACAAAATAAGAGTTATTACTACAACACCTATTCCCGATCCAAGAGAGTTCTACCCACACATCCCTGAAAATCTGGTAAATGTGATCAAGAAGGCTACCCAAAGAGATAAATCGGACAGATTTAATTCTGTTTCAGAACTCCTTGATGCAATCAAAGATGACAATTACCCTACCCCCGAAATTCCCAATGATATTAAGAAACCATATCAGGAAAACACTTTTCCTTCATCAAATCACAGCCCCAAAACAGGTGAAACAATAATAACTTCCGAGAACGATGAAGATGAAGAGGGTTCAAACCCATGGTTCTGGGCACTCGCTCTCTTTTTATTGGGTGTGATCGGAGTACTTATCTATTTTATCATAACTTTGTTGAAAAAATGACCACCATCGTCTAACTTATTGAGTAGCCAGTAGATATTGGGCAGCACATTTATAACCCGAGTTTGTAGGGATAAGATGGAAGTTTTTATAAACTCTTACCTTTGCAGCTCTACCGGACTTGTTCTCATAGGTCTCTTGAGACTCACTCACATAAACTGAGACGGTCCCGTTCTGAAGTTCATAAGCAACTAAATTGGAAAAAGTATGGTCTATCGTACTGGTTCTGTCAAAAAAGTTTAATATTACTTTTCTAATCTGACTTCGTGAGTAACTTCTGCTTACATAATAGGTTGGGTCGGTGTAAAGCATCGTTAACTCTTCAACTGAACCATCTTTGTTTGCGTTACTGTACTGTTGGAAGAAACTCTCTATTGCAGAGTACTTTATTGGATCTGTAATTCTAACTGAATCTACTGTTTGAACAGTAGTTGCAGCGGGGTAATTTTTTTCTTCCGGCTGTCTGTTCTCTTGTTCAGTCACCTTTGGGGGTTCAACCTTCCCGGATTGCCCTCCTTTTGTCAAAAATACAATCACAATTGTTGATAAAAGAAGAACAATTGCTCCCAACAATGCTATTAGTATTCTACTTTGATTTTTCTGCATGCTTCCCAACTCCAAAAAAAAGTAATTTGAAACGCGCATGCTCCCCAAATCCACCACGGGAAAACTGCGCCACTTCACTCTGCTAAACTTAATTAAATTTCAGCGAGTTACAAAGCATTTTCTTAAATTTTTATCAGAATTTTTACGCGCAGTTTTTGCAGAGTCCGGTGGCAGATATTTCAAAGGAACCTACCTTGTAACCATTGGGAATTTCTAATTTGGGAGGATTATGATATTCAAGACAAAAGGTTAGACCACAAGCTGTACAGCGGAAGTGTATATGTTTATCCTCATGATGGTGAGTGGCACATTCGCCCGAAGAACAAAGCGCGTATCTCACAGTTCCTTCACTTCCGGTTATCTGATGAATGATTCCCTCTTCCACGAAGGTGTTGAGAGTTCTATAAAGTGTCACTCTGTCGTAGTCACCCGGAATAAGTTCCTTAATCTCTTTGCAACTCAAGGCAGAGTCATGCGACAAAAGAGTTTCAACTATCTCTTTCCTGATTTCGGTTACTCTTATTCCATGTTGTCTTAACACTTCTACTGCTTGTCTCATTTTGCCAAATTTTCTCTTTTCATAGATCAAAACTACAATATTTTTTTTATTCTTGCAACATTGTTGCAAAAACAAAAATTTTCCATATATTTGTACTCAAGATATTTTTTATTCCGAGAACTAAATTGAAATTCAACAAGATCGAACACAACAAAATTCATAATGTCGATAAAACAGGTATCACTGTATCAACCCTCTGCCTCATTGAATGTACCCTGAGACCTGTAATACTTACAGCCCTCGCACTTAACAATGTTGGAGGTATCCTGCACGATCTGCTCGCTTTTCTTGTTGTTCCCGTCTCCGGATATGCAATTTACAAAGCCTGGATTTCACACCGCAACCCCTTTATTATCTCGCTGTTGACAATTGGTACTATTCTTATCGTTTCATCATCACTTCTGTTGGGGCATGCACATGAAGCCGATCATGGTGGATTTGAGCTCAATTTACATCTCATACTCGTAATCATCGGTGGTCTATCGTTAATTACAGCCCATTTGTTGAATACCAAATATTGTAATTCTTGCGCAGTATAATCTGAGATAAAATCGATACAGCGCATTTTTTATACCACTTATCATTCGATTAAACACACCATCCAATATTCCTTGTAAAAGGTTGCTTCTTCACATAGTTTTAAACTTTCAATATTCCGGTTGATTATGGAAGAAAAATTCCTTATTAGAGATTTGTTTAATATGAACGGCGTTCTGATTCTTTCAAAACGCCTGAAAAATGTATATCCCCCATTTGATGAGGAGGGTTTTAATCAATTCATCAAATCACAACTTGGTGAACTGAGTTTTAGTGAAAGAATCGCCCTTATCTCAAAAGCAGTCGAACATTTCCTCCCCGATGATTTTGAATCTGCAGCCCAAATTCTCGTTAATTCACTCCCCGATCCCCGCAGCAGCGAACTAAAAGAGATGGGTGGTTTTATGATTTTGCCACTGAGTAACTTCATCGCAAGAAAAGGAATGGATAATTTCGATACTTCCATCAACGCACTTTTTGAGATGACCCTCCGCTGTTCCGCTGAATTTGATATCAGACATTTTATTGCCCGATACCCCGAAGCCACAATGGAAAAATTAGAGGAATTGGCTCTCAACCCCGACCCTGCAGCCAGACGGCTCGCAACTGAAGGCTCAAGACCGAGACTCCCCTGGGGAATGAGACTTCAACAATTTGTTGCAGACCCGACTCCGGTTCTCCGGATTCTTGAAATATTAAAAGATGACCCCTCGCTTGATGTCAGAAGGTCGGTCGCAAATAATCTTAATGATATCTCTAAAGACAACCCCGATATTGTAATAGCTACCTTAAAACGGTGGAAAATTGATGCAACCCCCGAAAGAGAATGGCTTATAAATCACTCGCTTAGAACTCTCTTCAAAAAGGGACACAAAGCTTCACTTGAACTTCAGGGATTCCCTGCTGATATTAATGTTTCTCTCGAAGAATTATCACTTTCAAAAAAAGAGTTGAACTTTGGTGAATCTTTGAATCTTTCATTTAACTTGACAAATAATGGTAATTCCGATGCACCTTTGATGGTGGATTTTGGTATTCATTTCAAAAAGGCAAATGGATCAAACCAGTTAAAAGTATTTAAACTCTCAAAAAAGAGTCTAAAGCCCGGTGAAACAGTGAAATTTTCTAAAAAAATATCGGTCGTCCCCATCACCACAAGGGTCTATTACCCCGGTGAACATATTGTTGATGTAAGGGTTAATGGTAACCTTTTAGGTTCGGTTTCCTTTTTGTTGCATCCATTTCAATCTTGAATCGTTCGTAAAAAATATGTAACTTTAAAATTTCGTTTTATAAATGATTAATCCCAAAAGGAGTTGTATGGTCTCTTATTCTTTCAGACAGTTAAGTCGCGTTGTTCTTTCAACCGCCTTGCTTGTCTTTACCCTTACTTTCTCTATTTCGGCACAGTATGCCGGAGTGAATCTCGATACTGTTAAAGCCGGTAAATTTGATACAGGCAGGATGTGGACTTTTGATTTCCCGCCCACCGAACACCTCGGTGCAACTTATAATTTCACCCCAGACGAAAAATGGTATGATAATGTTAGAATGTCTTCACTCCGTTTCGCCGACTATTGTTCTGCCTCTTTTGTCTCGGGCGATGGTCTCGTAATGACAAATCACCACTGTGGACGCGAAAGTATAACAGAAGTCTCAGGTGAAGGTGAAGACCTCCATAAATCCGGATTCTGGGCAAACACCCTTCAGGATGAAAGAAAAGTACCCGGTCTCTTTGTTGAACAACTTGTTTACATCGAAGATATAACTTCACAGATCAGAGAAGCAATTGATGCCGGCTCAACTGACGAAGAAAAAATTAGAAACAGAGATGCCAAGAAAAAAGAACTTGCAGCTTCACTTAGCAGTAAAGGACTTAAAGGACAGGTTATCACTTTCTTTAACGGCGGAAAATATTCACTCTATGGATTCAAAAGATATGATGATGTAAGACTTGTTTTTGCACCTGAAGATCAACTTGGCTTTTTTGGAGGTGATCCAGATAACTTCACATACCCAAGATATAATCTCGATTGTACTTTCTTCCGCGTTTATGATGAAAACGGTAAACCTTTACAATCAGACAACTATTTCAAATGGAGCACAAACGGAGCCATGGTTGGAGAACCTGTTTTTGTAGTTGGCAACCCCGGAACAACCAACAGACTTCACACTGTTTCGATGCTCGAATCACAAAGAGATTACACAGCTCCTGTTACCACAGCTTTTCTTGGAAGTCTCGTAAATGTTTACACAAAATACCTCGAATTGAATCCTGATAAAGCTTTTGAAATGAACGATCAGCTTTTCAGCTTCGCAAATTCACAAAAAGCCTATGGCGGAATACTTAGCGGGCTCAGAAATCCAGTTTTTATGAAGAAAAAACAGGACTGGGAAGACAAATTTAAAGCTGCTGTAATGGCAAATCCTAAACTCGCTGCTGAATACGGCGACCTATGGAATAAAATTGCTGAAGGCAGAAAAAAAATGAATGCAGTGTTTAATGAACTTAATGCTTTCAGAGTAAGACCAATGATTTTTTCTCAGTATTTCCTCACCGCTTCTGCTGTGGTGGGTAGTGCGAAAAAAGGAATTAAATCAGACCTTACTGTTTTTCCTGATGATTTCGACAAACAGATGTCTGATCTCCTCTTAAAAGAAAACCTCACATATATTAAAGGTCTTCTTGGAGCTAATCATCCTGCATACATTGCCCTCACCGGAGGCAGAGATGGCGACGAAGCAGTTCAATATCTCCTTTCAAAAAGCCAGGTGACTTCAAAAGAAAAAGTTGCTGAACTTCTTGCATTGGAACCTGCTCAAATTCTTGAACTTGACGATCCGTTTATCAAATATGCAGTTCTCGCCCAGGATAAAGTGAAACCTTACAGCGATATCGTAAAACAGGTTCAAACTGAAGAAGTGCTTTTACTCGACAAATTGGGCAGAGCAGTTTTTGAAGTTTATGGTACATCCATTCCACCTGATGCAACCTTCTCCCTCAGAATTTCTGATGGTGTGGTTAAAGGTTATGATTATAATGGAACCACTGCCCCTGCTTTCACTACCTTTTATGGTTTGTATGACAGATACTTCAGTCACGGTAAAAAATTCCCTTGGAATCTTCCTGAAAAATGGGAAAACCCACCTGCAGAATTTGACATGAGTGTTCCTTTCAATTTTGTTTCTACCAATGATATCATTGGTGGTAACTCGGGATCACCCGTAATCAATCAAAAAGCTGAAGTTGTTGGTCTCGCTTTTGATGGTAACATCGAGAGCCTGCCCGGACAATTCATCTTTGACGAAACCGCAAACAGAACTGTTTCTGTACATTCCTCCGGTATGTATGAAGCAATCAAAAATCTTTACAAAGCCACAAGACTCGCCAACGAGTTAAAAAATGGCAAACTTGATTAATCAATAATCAGTTAACTGTTATTATTAGGCTGCCTCGAAAGGGGCAGCCTTTTTTCTTTGCCACTCCTCTCCGTGCTACTTCGATACTCTGCTACTCCGTTTCTTACTACTTCGCTACACTGCTCTTCTGCTTCTTGCTAATTCGCTACTCCGCTACTTCGCTACTCCACTACTTCGCTACTCCATTTTTTCCAATCTGTGACAAGCAACTCAAAAAAATATCTTTTTACACTCTTTTTTCATAATTTCAGACTAATAATTCTTGATTTTTTAGTATATTTCCGAACCGTGCAATAAAACATTTAATTAGGAGCAGAAGAGATGGCACTTTTTACAGGTGGCAAAAAACTTGACAAACTAACACAAGACAACGAAAAACTTACCAAGGAAGTAGCCAAGCTTAAACAACTTCATGATAAGCTCTCCCGCGAAAATGGTGAGCTGAGGCTCGAAAAGGGAAATCTGCTGATCGATATCGAAACTCTCAGGTCGCAGTTGAATACCTTTATGGAAAAGTATGTTGATGTTGAGGAGCTGGAACGAAGGGCTGAAGAACTCAAAAATGAGATCGCAGGGCTCGAGGCTGGTCCCCAAACTGCATATGCTCCTGCTGCATCTCTGGATGATATTGCCCCTGCTCTCAGAGCGGAAATTGAGGAATTGCAAGCGCGGAAAGTAGCCCTCGAAAGAGAAATTACCACTAAAGAGGCTTATCTCGAAAAACTAAATCAACAGTTTGACATGCTTGAAAAAGCTACCATGCAGCCACCTACTCAATCTTCTGATAGCGAATTTGACCTTGCCGAGCTGAACTCCGAACAAGAGTCTCTCCAGGAAATTATCCTCGACCTTAGAAGAGCCAAGATGGAACTCGAAGATGAGATATCAACACTTCAGAGCACCAAAAGCGACCTCTCAGGCTCTAACTATGGAATGAGTGCACAAATATTTGAATCTATCATTCCACAAACCGACAATGATGAACTTATTACTCTAAGACTTTCGCTTGAAGAAAAAGAAAGACAAGTAAGAGAGCTTGAAAATCGTGTCCTCGAAGAACTTGCCGATAAAAATCTCGAAATAAATGCCCTTAAATCGCAACTTGAGGAAAAAGACAGAAAAATCTCTTCTATGGGTCTCGACGGTATCAGTTTTGGGGATACCTCTGAGCCCGAACTTCTCTCTTATCTGACAGGTGAAGAAACTGTTGTTGAAACTCCGACCACCAGAGCTGCTGATGAATCAGAACTTAACGATCTGATCTCACAGAAAGATCTGCAAATTGAAAATCTGCTTGAGACTATCGCTTCTCTCCATCTCGAAATTGAAACACTCCAAAACGAAATTGACCAAAACCAATTCTCTCCTGCTCACGATTCCAATACCGATGAGTTGCCCGAATCTTCTGAAACAGAGATGATGGACTATTCCATGGAACGACCCGTTGTGAAACCGGAACTCGTGGTTGATTTGGAAGCAGAATCGGTTAATGAAGATTTTGATCGTGAACAGTTCCATGACTCAGAAGAACCTGCGATTCCTGAATTCCCTGAAGGATTTGATCCGGCACAGGCAGAGGAATTTATGACTCAGTTTAATGAGGAGATGGAACATATAAAAAATCTCACACAGGATTATGAAGCCCTCCAGATCGAAAATGCCAATCTCGCTGCCCGGCTAAATGAAGGTGAGTTGCATCTCGTGGAAGTAAACAGGGTTTTAAAGGAAGTTGAAGAAGAAAACGAAAGATTAAATTCAGAAGTTGATAAATTACTCGAAGAATTGGATATTCTGAAGTCTGAGCAGGCTTCTCAACCGGAAACAGTGACTATCCCCGCTTCCTTCGATGAAAAGGAGCAAATCCTCAATGATTATCTCAGTAAAAGAGAAAAACTGAGTGCCGAGATATCTTCTCTGAAAAGTGAAGCCGACAGACTTGCCTCGCTCACCAAAGCTCAGAGTAATGAACTTGACTCCGTTAAGGATGAGCTCGAAGGACTTAACGAAAAACGATCAGAGGCAATGACTCAACTTCAGCAGTTTGAAGAAAAGAAGGCTATGATTAACAAAGAGCTCGTTTCTCTTGAAGAATCGAGACAATCGTTGACCTCAGAAGTTGAATCACTTGGCTCCAACATCAACAACCTTGAGTCAACTTCAAAAGTCCTCGAAGAAAAACAACTCAAAACTGAAGAACTTGTCCTCGAAGCTCTTAAATCGTTTAACCAGGAAGTTGTTTCTCTTCGCGAACAACAGACAAAACTTCGTGCCGATATTCTCGATAAAGAAAGAGAAAAATCGCAGAAGGAAAGTGAGATCGAAAGAAGAGATATGGAACTGGGCGATCTTAAGTCAGAAATTAAAATTGCTGAAAAAGATCTCATGAATATTAAACAGCACATTAACAGCCTTAAAGATGAAAAAGACTCTCTGAACAAAAATCTGTTTGAGTTGAAAGATACCGAAAAACGGCTGAATATGATCGTTCAGGAACTTAAAAAGAACCGGGAAGGTCTAAAAGAAGAAAATACCGAACTCGAAAGAAAATTGAGCTCAATGTTTAACAGCTTTTCAAAAAGACACTCCGAACTTGAGGAACGACGAGCATCTATTGAAGAAAATATTAAGTTGAAACAATCTGAATTGCGCGAAACTGAAGAAAAATCGGAAAATGCAAATATTGCTCTTAACAGACTTAAAACCGATATTCAGAACCTTGAAAATCAGAAAAATGATCTGGTGAGCAGCCTTGAAAGACTTAAAAAAATAGAGTCTGATGCCCGTGAATCAAATACTGAATTTTAAAGTACGGTGACATTTCATGAATGAAAATATCGATAGTGGCGCTTTTTCTCCCGACTTTGACAACGAGCTAAATCTCCAAAAGATGGAACTCGAAAAGGTAAAAGCCGAGGAAGAACGACTTACGACGCGAATAAGGACTCTTCAACAAAACCTTATCGATCTTGAAACAAAAGAAACTTCGCGGCTTAGCAGTTTTAAATCTCTTTATTCTAAAGAGAAGGAATTGCTCCTTAATGATGTCGAGAATCTGAAAAGAGAGAAACTTGATCTTGAAGAAAAAAATTCGGAACTTTCTGCCGGTGTGGCTGAGAACGAAACAAAACTTCTGAAATTACTTTCCGATCTCGCTACCAAAACCAGACTTGTTGCTTCTCTCGATTCTTATCTTCCTCAATTAGATTCTTCAATGCAAGAAAAAGAAAGAGAATTTAACAGAATTCTTCGTGAAATCGATTTGAACGATGAAAAACTCTCTCATCTCCTTAAAAGACTTGAACATGTTAATCGCGAGTTTGAGATCAAAAAACTGCAACTTGACTCATACGAGTCTTCGCTCCTGAATACACAAACTCTATTGAGTGAGTTGGAAGGCAAGGTTGCAAAATATGACGGTCTTAAAAACGAAATCTTCAGAAATATCAAAAATTCGATCCAAAAAGAGAGTTCTCTAAAAGAGAAAATCGCCCGACTCGAAAAACACCTTGATACACTTGAATCAAACCGGTTTGAAATAGAGTCAAATCTTCTTAAAGCAGAAGAAAACTTTATTTCGATGGCTGCCACATTTAAGGAAGATATTGACGCTGTTAAAATTAAACACCGTGAAATCTCTAAAAAACTGATAGATAAAGAACTTACCCTGTTTAAAAAGACTGAAGAGATTGTAAAGAAAGAAAAACTACTCACAGGCCTTGAAATTGAGTTTAGAGCAGTTGAATACAGAATAAAAGTGGCATCTGAAGAAGTTCAGACACATGCAGCAAGAAAATTAAAACTGCAGGAAGAGATTCTGCAACTCTCGGGTGAAAAAATTAAACTTGAAAATTCAAGAGACGGACTTCTGCTTGAACTTGAAAAAGCAGGCGAAAAATCGACTGAGACTGAAGAAAGTTTTGTTAAAGTTTTACAAAGCTTCAGAGACGAGATCGAATCTTTAAAACTCGCCAGAGATGCAGCCCAAAATGAATATACTCTGATGGAAGAAAGATTACAAATTCTGCGAAATGATGCTCAAAAATCGGAAAGAAATTTTTCAGGAACCGTGCTTGAAAACGACCAGCTATTAGCCGATCGGGAGGCACTCACTCATGAAATATCAAAACTGATCGAGTTAAAGTCCAAACTTGAATCATCCACCTCAATTGAAGATGAGATTGTAACAGTTCCCCCGGAAGAACCACTTGTTGAAACAACAATCAAACAGGATGAAGAAATACCTAAAGAAATCGAAAAGATCATTCCTCCTTATGGTTATAGTGGAATTGATAAGGAACTTCTAAGTTACCTCTCATCAGAATTGGAAGATTTTGGAAGTGAGTCGATAAAAAAAGAACTGGAAAACCTGACAGCAACACTTCAGGACGACTCGCAGGAATTGGATTTACCAGAAATGAAGCTGCAATCTCCACCAAATGCTGACGAATTAAAGAACCTTATTAAAAAAATCAATGAAAATCCGGCTGAGGAAGAAGAAATATAAAGATATCTCTTGCTTATTTTTCCATTTCTTCATAAATTGGTGTCTTGATTTTTTTAATTATCCCGGCGGGGTAGCTCAGCAGGTTAGAGCAGTGGAATCATAATCCACGTGTCGGGGGTTCGAGTCCCTCCCCCGCTACCAATATTTTTTTGGAGAATAGATGTTTAGTTTTTTTAGTATAGTTATTATCATCCTGGCAATTTTGCTGATTATTACCGTTTTGACACAACAGTCAAAAGGAAGTGGGCTTACCGCAACTTTTGGTGGGGGCAGCATGGGTAGTATGTTTGGTACCCGTCGTACTGCAGATTTTCTTGCAAAAGCCACCTGGGGTATGGCAGCAGCTATTGCTATTCTAACAATTCTGGTGAACGGCTTTTTCCTTCCCAAAAGTTCAGATGCAGAAAGTGTGATCCAACAAGGAACACCAACCCAAACCGCTCCGGCAAATCCGGGTGGAAGCCAACCTGCAAAATAAAACAGATTTTTTTCTTTTAGAAGCTGTTATCCTTCCGGGATAACAGCTTTTTTTTGTTACAGGGTGTTAATTAGATATTCAAAAATTTGATCCTGTAAACCACGATAATAATCAGGATAACCTGCTGAGAAATTAAAAAAGACAGCCCCAATCAAATCTCTCCCCTTCTTCGTTCTAAAATATCCGCTTAATGTTATCACTCCCCTTAAGGTTCCGGTTTTGCCGTGTAAATTGTTTTCACCATTAGCATCTTGCATCCTGCCTCTTAGTGTTCCGTCAACTCCTGAAATACTTAAAGTTGAATAAAACTGACTCCTGAATACTATATTGGAATAGATATACTGATAGATGCTTACTATTACCCCGGTAGGGATATTATTCCTTCTTGAGAGTCCACTGCCATCCGCCAGTGTTGTTCCCTTTAAATAGGCTCCACAATCATTCAAAAATGCCATACAAAGCTTAATTCCGTTTTTTGTACTCCCCCTCTCGCCGTTCACAGCGGCACTTATAAGCTTCATGGTATATTCTGCAAGAAAATTATCACTCCGCTTATTAACAGTCTTCAACAAATCTGATAGTTTCATTTCAACTGTGGAAACAAGTGTCGAATTACCGGGGGTCTCACTTGCTACCGTTTCACCCTTAACAACCACACCAGCGTTAACCAGGAGCTGCTTAAATCGTTGAGCTATAGCAACAGGGGGGCTTGTAAACTTTTTACCGCTCAGGAATTTATTTTTATCAACAACCAATGCGGAAAGAGGATATGTTTCATAATCCCCTTCACCATTCCCAACATACTGTGTTCTTTCATACTGATCATCAAAAAATGTATCGTCGCCAACTATATCTCCCTCAATCACCCTGATACCCTGCTGCTTAACCTTTGAAGCAAAGTTCTCGAGGTCTTTTGAGGTAAATAATGGATTCCCTTGAGCCCGAAGATATATGCTGCCGTTTAAGGTACCTGAGTTGTCAACCTTGCCCGAATATCGCAACTCTGTTGCCAATAAATAATCCCCACCAAGAAGATGCAGCGCTGCCGCACTTGTAACCACTTTTGTGTTTGATGCAGGAATCAAAGGAAGTCTGTGACCCTTAGTGTAAACCGTATCCATCGTCTCTGCGTCTATAATCAAAATGGAATAGTCTGAACCGGCAGGAATTTTGGCTGTTATTTCATTTATCCCGCCCCTTACCTCGGTATATTGGCCGTAGGACACCGTAACAAATAACATTAGAATAAAAAGTTGTAAGTATTTTTTCACTAAAACCTGAGAAGTTTGTTTCTAATTGAATTATTTATAAAGCTTGCTTTGTTTAATTTAAAGATATGAATTATCATTTTTACCCGAAACCTAAAAAAGAGGAACTAATGGAAGGAAAAAGAAGACCTGTAAAATCTTATAAAAAAGAGGAATTTCTAAATTCGAGTGAAGCCAGAACTGTAAGAATACTCTCTGAATACCTCGATCCTGATGTAAAGTTTAGAAGGAATCAAATTACTGATACAATAGTGTTTTTTGGATCTGCCAGAATAAAACCAAGACATAAAGTATTGCAGGAAATTGCTGAATTTAAAAAGAGCGAGACTGGTGGAGAAGAAGAGATAAGACAACTGAACAGAGCACTTGAGGCTTCCAAATATTATGATGAGGCTGTTGAACTTGCAAAACTTACAGGTGAATATCTTAATTCGAAAACCACTCACGACGAAGGTTACGCGATCGTTACCGGTGGTGGACCCGGTATAATGGAAGCTGCAAACAAAGGGGCAACTCTTGCCGGTTGTAAATCAGTCGGTTTAACAATTAGCCTCCCAAATGAAGAGAGTATGAACGATTATGTTATCGATGAATTGGGATTCGAATTTCACTACTTCTTTATGCGTAAATTCTGGTTTGCATATTTGGCAAAAGCTGTGATTATTTTTCCCGGAGGGTTTGGAACTCTGGATGAAATGTTTGAAATTCTTACTTTGGTGCAAACTAAAAAGATGACCAAGGAGATGAAAATTATCCTCTACGGTTCCGATTTTTGGAATGACCTGATAAACTTCGATAAACTGATAGATCTGGGCACAATCTCCCCGAATGATGTGAATCTTTTTGAAATTCACGACACTCCGGAAGATACTTTTGAATCTCTTAAGAAGTATATGGAATCGAGACAACCGAGATAACTCCGGCTTCCCTGAGGTGAGAGCCTCGCCGGATGGCGAGTCACTTCATCTTTATAGAAGTTAAAAAAAGGTTTGTGCCTTATATCTTTCGATATCAAGGCACAAACCAAATCAAAATCTACTAAGAGTTGAGGGTATAACTAATCTTTATTGTCTGTTCTGTGAGCTCTTCTCTCCGCTTTAATCCTCTCCATCCTCTTTTTGATGGAAGGTTTTACGAAGAAAGTTCTCTTCTTATATTCTTTTAATATCCCTGAGCGTTCATATTTCTTTTTGAAACGCTTCAGCGCTTTATCAATCGATTCATTTTCTTGTACAGTAATGCCTATCAAGCTAATACCTTTCTTAGTTGGTGGAAGCCAATAATTTTTTTATACCTTTACTCTGAAATTCAACAGTCAACGATATCTTCGTCGATGAAAGAACGGATTTAGATTTGACAACGCCAAAATCTTCCCATCCTTTATGAAACAAAACACTGCCGATTTCATAATCTCTGTCGGGTGAGTAGTCAACTGCTTCACCCATATCAATGTTCTTTACAGAAATCCTGTCGTCCCTGATGATATCATCGAGAGTAATGACAAGTTTATTCTTGCACTTTTTACATTTAGCCCAGTACGCCTCTTCGCCAAAAGCCTCGCCAGCGGGTGTGGCGATTTCCATCTTGGTTACAGCTGCGCATGTTCTACAGAATGCTTCTATGTTCTTTGTTAGTCGTGCCATATAATTTAAATTTTAGCTTTAAAATATACGGAAGATTTTCCCCTTTTCAAACAGGAAAGGGGAAAATCGTCTGTGTTAAAAATGTTTTTTTTCTCTTTTACGGTTTTTATCGCCAAAAGAAGGCCTGTCAGACTTTTTTTCGCGGGAATTGAACTCCTTAAAGCGTCTTGTGGAGTCTCCCCCAGGCGCCCCGTCGGCATTCTTTTTTCCTTTATAACCACCGGAAGATCCTTCTGAACTGCCGCTGCCTCCACGATAACCACCACCTGAAGATGATCCTCCTTCGGAGCTTCTGCCACGATAACCACCACCTGAAGATGATCCGCCTTCGGAGCTTCTGCCACGATAGCCACCACCCGAAGATGATCCGCCCTCTGAGCTTCTGCCACGATAGCCACCACCTGAGGATGATCCCTCAGAGTTTCCACCACGGTATCCACCACCTGAAGATGATCCTTCATAGTTTTTTTTACCTTTGTATCCACCACCTGAAGATGAACCACCAGAGCGGCCTCTGCCAAATCCACCTCTGTCACCGCCACCAAAACTTCTGGGACGATCACTGCTGTAGGACCTTCTTGGACGATCAGGATCACCCGGTTTCTTCTCAGAAACTTCAACAGAAATTTTTCTGCCTCTCATCTCTTTGTCCTCAAAAGCTTTCAGAATTACATCTGTAAACTCTGCATCAGCTTCGAAAAATGAGAAATTCCTCTGAAGTTCAATCTCGCCAATCTGAATGTCGGCAAATCCGGTGTAATCATTGATTAATCCCATAAGAGTTCCCGGCTTTACATTGTCTGTTTTTCCAATATTAATGAAAAAGCGCGCAAAGTTAACATCAGATCTTGAGGTTTTTCCGGTTGATTTTCCTTCTTTAGGGGCGTTCAGTTCAGTGCTGTTTTTATAATAATCAAGGAAACGGTTAAATTCAACCGAAACAAATTTCATAATAAGTTCTTCACGATCAAGCCATTCAAGCTTTCTGTAAATCTCAGGAAGGAATGATTCGATTTGGGTGTGATCAACTTCAACTTTTTCCATTCTGTCGATCAGGTGGAAAAGCTGCTTTTCACAAATCACTTTACCATTTGGAACTTCTTCATAGGTGAACTTTTTATTGATCTGTTTTTCAATTCTGGTTATCAAATGTTTCTCTTTTTGATTGGAGATAACAATTGAAGTCCCCTTTTTACCGGCTCTGCCTGTTCTGCCACTTCTGTGGGTGTAGAGTTCAATTTCTTCAGGAAGGCTGTAATTTATAATATGGGTCAAGTTGTCAACATCGAGTCCTCTTGCAGCCACATCAGTTGCCACGAGTATCTGAAGGTGTTTAATTCTGAATTTGTTCATTACAGAATCTCGCTGAGCCTGACTGAGATCTCCATGTAATGCATCGGCATTATAACCGTCACGCATCAAAAGATCTGCCACTTCCTGGGTTTCTTTACGGGTTCTGCAAAATACTATACCGTAAATCTCAGGATTAAAATCAACTATTCTTTTCAGTGCGAGATATCTGTCTTTGGCATAAACCATAAAACAAACATGATTAACATTTTCTGCACCTGAATTCTTTTTGCCGATTGTTATTTCAACCGGATTTTCCATATATCTTTTTATGATGCCAGTAATCTCTGATGGCATGGTAGCCGAGAAAAGAAGCATGTTTTTGTCTTCCGGTGTCTCAGATAAAATCGCTTCGAGTTCATCTCTGAAACCCATGTTCAACATTTCATCCGCTTCATCAAGAACAACAGTTTCAACTTCAGAGATATTGATCTCTTTTCTGTTGATAAGATCGAGCAATCTGCCCGGTGTTGCAGAAATAATCTGTGCACCATTCTTAACGAGTTTAATCTGTCTTTCGATACTTGCTCCGCCAAAAACTGCGGCGACTTTAACGCCTTCTTTATATTTTGAGTAGTTTGCAAGATCATCAGCTATTTGAAGACAAAGTTCACGGGTTGGGCTAAGTATCAGCACCTGAACCTGTTTTTTGTTTACATCTAAATTTTGAAGTATCGGTATGCCAAATGCGGCTGTTTTTCCGGTTCCTGTTTGTGCTAATGCAATAACATCTTTACTGTTATCTGCGAGGAGAAGAGGTATCACCTGTTCCTGTACCGGCATCGGGGTTTCAAAACCCAATTCGGTGATGGCTTTAATAATGCTCTCTTCGATTCCTAATTCTTTAAACATATTTTCCTTGTATGTTTTGGGGATCAGCCATGTTGTTACGATGTCACAAAGTCTCGAGACACAAAATCAACTTTTTGTCACTCGTTTGTCTTTATTAATCGCTTTTCAACTGATCAAATGCTAAAAAAATGAAGCCTGTTCATTTTTGTTAAAAGTAGATACTGGGGCAGTTACTTCTGAGCCAGAAGTAAATAAGTTGAACATAAAACCGGTTAGAAACTTTTCTCTAAGTCTGAGGTAGGCAAGAATCTCTATTTTTTGGAAGTTTTATATACCAATCGCCACTCTTACAGGCCGTTTACGGAAATTTTTAATTTCCAGCTTTAAATATACGAATATTTATGAATATCCGTCAATTATCTCGTTTGGGTGTAATTACAAGCACAGGACAATCAGAGTGTCTGATTACCTTTTCTGCAACACTACCAAGAAGAGTGTGAAGAAGGCCTGTTTTACCCTGTGTGGCAATAACTATCAAATCCATTTTTGTTTCTGCTGCATATTTTACAATTTCAGCATGACTGATGCCAAATCTGAAAACCTTCTCAATCTTCACATCACCAAACTTTTCTTTCATCTGGGATATACACTCGTCCATTTCCCTGTTTGCCTGCTCACGAAGTTCGTTTTCAATCCTCTCCTGCGTGAGGTCAAAAGTCCTTATCGCAAGAATCGGTTTAAAGTCCTCGATCACATTAAGCAGGTGAATTGTTGCATCATACTTCTGTGCTCTGTCAACAGCATATTCTGCAGCAGACATCGAGTATTTACTAAAATCGGTTGGGAACAAGATGTTTTTAATGTTTGTCATTGTATGCCTCTAATTCAATCCACAAAAAAGGGATTTTAATTTTTCCGAATTTTCCTTCGAAACTACCGCTCTCACATTGGAACCACATTTGTTTATCACGATTCCCATGCTCTCTGCATCCTGCGTATAACAGGAACCTGCCATTATGGTGGACAAAATTTTGTTGTCGAGATTTAACTTTTTCTCCGATGTAAGATACTTTTGATCCACTTCGAATATGTAAAGCAGATTCCCTTTTACATCCTTCAACACAACATGACCAAATTTTTCTCCGTTATCCTGAGAAACCACAGCACCAACATATTGCCACCCCTTTGGGCAGACCATTCGAACTGCATAACGAAGCCCTTTGGTGTGAAAAAACGACTTTATCGTGTTTGAATCACTCGATGCAATTTCACATGAGAGTTTTGAATCGAGTATGGCCTTAAAATTATTCATCGCCATTTTGTCGAGACTAAATTTCGATTCGAGCACCTCAAGTTTGGGATCAATCTCACCGTCAATTACCCGGAATATAAAAAGCGTAAGGAATATCACTGCTACAGCGGCGGCATAAGCCCAGGGTCTGAGACTAAAAAAAGGTTTTGATGATGCAGGACTCTCTTCAGGAAATTTCCCTGTCCTGATATCCAACATTATTCTGTTTTTTAGAGATGAAGGACAAGTATGAAAACGGCATTTGTTTTTTACTGTCTTTTTTATGGTGGTTTGAATATGATATTCAAACTTCAGGTCGGAATCAGACTCAGAAAGAGTTCTGATCTTTGCCTGTAATTGGGAGTCATTAATTTCATTATCAACTAAAGCTGTAACTAACTCGGCGTATTCGTGTTTATCTTTATCGTGCATCATCTCAACTAATTCTTAACATAACCTTTAGAACCCGCATAGTCATAAAGTTTTGCGTAAAGCATTTTTCTGGCTCTGTGCAAACGCGATCTGACGGTACCAACGGGGCAATCTATAAATTCAGCAATCTCTTCGTAGGTGAATCCTTCAATATCAGCAAGTATCACTACCGTTCTGAAATCTTCAGGAAGCGAGGAGATGGCGGATGCCACCTGATCGTCCAGGAGATTATCAAAAATCTCTCTTTCAAGGTGAGCATCTTCAGTTGAAGAAGGTTTTACATTTTCATAGTAGTTTTCAACATCTTCATAATCAAATCTCTCAGGCTCTTTTGTCTTTTTTCGATAGGAATTTATGTAAGTGTTCTTCATGATTCTAAACAACCATGCCTTACAATTGGTTCCTTTCTCGAACTTGTCGAAGAACCTGAATGCACGCATGTAGGTATCCTGCACCAGGTCGTTCGCCTCGTCAGAGTCGCCCGTCATCCTCAATGCAAAATTGAATAGAGCATCCATGTGGGGAACGGCTTCCCGTTCAAAATCAGCGTATAGATCGCCGTTATAGTTTTTAGTCATAAAGTCTTGTTAAAAAGTATAGAATCTCGATCGCTAATTATAACAAATAAATGTTAAAACACAAAAAAAGAGTGGCATTTTTTTGTTAAGCGGAAAAATTTGCAGGGTGAAGAAGTCCTTTTGAGAATTCAGGTAAGAAAAGAGAATGGGTGAATATGGACATTTGACACTTCGCTACTCTGATTCTTCGCTACTATATAAAAAAAGCTGCCACCATTCTGATGACAGCTCTTAGAAATATAT
>CAZHCW010000002.1:0-274011 GCA_964531325.1 uncultured Ignavibacteriaceae bacterium
AAGGAATAAATCATGAAAAAATTCTTCGGTATTTTCATGTTAACCGTATTTGTATTCGGTTATGTGCAGGCTCAGGATAGAGCAACTAATATAAAAAGCTGGCAGAAATCAGAAGCTCCTGAATTTACAAGAGGCCCTTGGATCGAAAGCTCCAACAGCATCACTGAAAACTTCGAAGGTTTAACTTTCCCACCAGCAGGCTGGGCAAAATTGACACCAGACGGAGGAACTGGCTGGGACAGACTGGCAATCGGAACCACACCAATTCCGGGATGGAATGGCGGAATGAACATTAATCGTCCGGGTGGATCAGGAACAGGTACCGCATTTTTTACTTATACACTTGGCGGCGCTTCTTCAAACGATTCATGGTTGATTGCTCCACAGCTGCTTAATGTACAAGCTGGTGATTCAGTAAAATTCTGGATGAGAAAATTTGGAACTTATATCGACAAGCTTGAAATCAAAATTTCAACTACAACCAACACATCAACAGCAGCTTTCACAATTACTGCTGCGACACTCAACTTCACAGTTGCTGATTCCGGATGGGTAAGTTATGGATGGAATATTGGCAGTCTTGTACCAGCCGGTTCCAACATTTACATTGCATTAAGAGCAGTCATAGCTGATAACTTGACTGATGGTGCTGCTTTTTTTGTTGACGATTTTCAAGCAGGCAACGGAGTTGTTCCTGTTGAATTTGCTACATTCAGCGCAACCTCAGTTGGTGCAGATGTTCAGTTAAACTGGTCAACAGCTACCGAAACCAACAACAAAGGATTCTTTGTTGAAAGAAAATCAGCATCAGGCGAATTTGCTTCCGTTGGATTCGTTGATGGTTCTGGAACTACAACCCTCGTTAAAGAATACAGCTTTATCGACAAAGGCGTTGGCGTCGGAACTTATACCTACAGACTCAAACAAGTGGATTTTGATGGTACTTCAGATTATTCAAAGGCAGTTGAAGTTGATGTTGCAGCTCCAAATACTTTTGCATTAAATCAAAACTTCCCAAATCCATTTAACCCTTCAACCAAGATCAGCTTCAGCCTCGCTACCGATGCTAAAGTTACACTCTCTGTTTATAATGTTCTTGGACAAGAAGTTGCTACACTCGTAAACGGCGCAATGTCAGCCGGTGTACACAGTGTTGATTTTGATGCTTCATCATTAGTTTCAGGTCTTTATATTGCTAAGATCACAGCTACAGGTGCTGCTCAGAATTTCACATCCAACATTAAGATGATGCTTAACAAATAAGCTAAAAATTATAGTTTTAAGCCGGATAGTTCTGCAAAGGATTATCCGGCTTTTCTTTTTAAGGTAACCGACCCATCTAATTTGAATGAAAATTAATAATGAAAACACTATGAAAAAACTAATTCTTGTTGTTTTGGTTTTATTCACCATTAAAGGAAACTGCCAAATGGCTCAAAAATTGTTTAAAAACGGCATTATCTTTACTGCTGATTTAAATAACAGCTATGTTGAATGTGTAATTACTGAAGGAAACAGAATAATTTACGCAGGTGAAATTGCAGGTGCTACCAAATACCTTTCGAACAATTATGAAACAATTGACTTAAACGGTGCACTTATGCTGCCCGGACTGACCGATAATCATGTGCATTTTGTTTCAGGAGGATTTTACCTTGGTGGACTTGATCTCCGTCCCGCAAAATCAACTGACGAATTTAAGCAAATGCTTAAAAATTACATCAAAAGTAAAAGACCGGGGGAATGGATTACCGGTGGTGATTGGGATCATGAAGCATGGGAAATAAAAGATTTACCAACAAAAGAGATGATTGATGAAATCTCACCCGAGAACCCTCTTCTGATTCACCGATTTGATGGACATCTCGCTCTTGCAAACTCAGTAGCCCTTAAGATGGCAGGAGTTACATCATCCACACCTGAACCTGCCGGTGGTGACATCGTTACCGATAAAAATACAGGGGAACCAACGGGTGTATTAAAAGATAATGCAATTGATCTCGTAGCAAAATTGATCCCTGTGCCTTCAAAACAGGCATATACTGATGCGGTTGAACTTGCGTTAAAAGAGGCTGCCAGACTTGGTGTTACGATGGTTCATGATATAACATATTCAAATGATCTGAGTACTTATCAAAAATTCGAAAAAGCGGGCAACCTTACATGCAGAATCTATTGTCGGCTCCCGATTTCAGAGGTACGAAATCATTCCGTCCTGGGGATTGAAAGTGGATTTGGAAGTGATTTCTTAAAAATTGGTTCATTAAAAGCATTTGCTGACGGTTCTCTGGGTTCTTCAACCGCCTGGTTTTTTGAACCTTATGAACAGGATAATTCAACAAGTGGTCTTCCGATGGAGATTGTAAGCAATGACAGTCTTAGACAATGGGCACTGGAAGCCGATAGAGCAGGTCTTCAACTTTCCATCCATGCAATAGGGGATAAGGCGAACAATTATATTTTAAATCTTTTTGAAGAGGTGGTTAAAGTAAATCCTCCACGCGACCGAAGGTTCAGAATCGAGCATGCTCAGCATGTTATAAAAGATGATGTTAAAAGATTTAAGGAGTTAAAAGTAATCGCTTCTGCACAACCTTATCATGCGATTGACGATGGAGTTTGGGCGCACAAACGGATAGGACATGAAAGACTGCCCACCTCATACCGATTCAAGGATATGATCTCAGAAGGTGTGACTGTCTGTTTTGGTTCCGATTGGACGGTAGCTCCACTTAATCCTTTGCTTGGGATTTATGCCGCAGTTACTCGCAGGACTCTTGATGGAAAAAATCCTGATGGATGGATTCCGGATCAAAAAGTTTCAGTGATCGAGGCCGTTAGAGGTTACACAATTAACAACGCTTATGCGGCGTTTATGGAAGACAGGCTTGGATCAATTGAAGCGGGCAAGTATGCCGACTTCACAATTTTGGATAAAAATATCTTTAAAATTGATCCTGAAGAGATTAAGGAGACTAAAGTATTATATACTATTGTTGACGGCAAGATTATTTATAAAAAATAGCAATTAATTTTTTGAAAGCACTGCTGATTATGGAAATACCCCAATTTTTTTTCATCAGTGCTGTATATACACTACAGGGAGTGTTCAAATACGAGACTGATCCATTCATTTTTACCGGCTTTATCGATTAATTTATAGCCTATCGACTCGTAAACCGGCACGATAATCTCCTCGTCATCGATCAACAGCCCGGAGAGTATAAGAATGCCGCCCGGTTTTTGTCTCGCTTCAAGATCTGCAGCAATTGCCATCAAAACATCTCTTTGAATATTAGCGAGGATTAGATCAAAATCTGATTCAGGGATATCCTTTGTTTCGCATATCCTTATTTCAACCTCATCCTGAACATTGTTTAGTTTTACATTCTCAATTCCATTTTCGAGACACCAATCATCATTGTCAAAAGCTATTGCTCTTTTTGAACCAAGTTTGATGGCACCAATAGCCAGAATTGCAGTGCCTGCCCCGGCATCAAGAACAAACTCTCTGTTATTCCCGTATTTTTCAAGTAATCCAAGAATCAGTTGGGTGGTTTCGTGTTCGCCTGTTCCAAAAGACATTTTTGGATCGATTTCGATAACTATTTCACCCTCTAAAGGTTGATAGTCAACAAATGTTGGTTTTATGGCAAATTTAGTGCCTGCTTTAAGAACTTTAAGCCCTTTCTGCCATTCCTCATTCCAGTTAATCTGTTCTTCTTTGGTTACATTCATGTCGAACTTTTCGATAATACCCGAATCCACAAGCAGTTTCAATTCATCGTTAATGGATTCAATTTTCCGGTCATTCAATTCTGAAAAAAATAACCGGGTGGCATTATTGTCAAAATTTATCCCGTCAGGTTCATACATCCAAAAAACGGCTGCTGTTTCATCTGTGAGTGCGGGGTCGGTAACGATTTCAATTTGGAAAAAATATTTCATTTCGATAGATTTTATTTGTTAGTTTGGTAAATAATGGTCAAATTTGACTCTCGAATATTGATTTTTTGCACTTAAAATAAACATTATAAATATTGTAGAAACGAAGATACCATGGAGCGAGCTCTACAGCATAAACATGAAAATGACTACTTTCTGATTGCTAAAATACTACTTTTATTTGTACTGATGACGGGTGTTTCCGAAATACAGGCACAAAGAGGTAAACTTTCGGGTGAGGTCAAGGATGCTCAGACGGGTGAATTACTACCCGGTGTGGCTGTCAGAATTGATGGAACGAACCTTGGCGGCATTTCCGATATTGATGGCAAATATTTTATTCTCAACATACCGGCTGGTAAATACACTGTTACCGGTAGTTTTGTAGGATATGCAAAGTACATAGTTTCAAATGTTGAGATAAATATTGACCGTACGACTGAACTCGACTTGAAGTTGAAACAATCAACTTTTGAGATGGATGAGGTTGTTGTTATTGCAGAAAAACCGAAAGTGATAAAGGATCAAACCTCTTCTTCATCAACAATTGATGAAGAACAGATTTCAGCAGCGCCGATTGAGGGGTTGCGTGGAATTCTTGATCTTACTGCCGGATTTCAAAAGAACGAAAAAGGTACCTATTCTGTAAGGGGTTCAGGCTCGTATGAGGTGAACTATCAAATCAACGGAGTTGAGCAGATAAATTCAGCAACTACATCTCCCGGCTCGTTTGGAGTTGAAAAATCAAACAATTCATGGAAATATGATGTTAATCCGATAGGTGTGCAACAAATGCAACTTATATCAGGAGGATTTTCGGCTGAATATGGTAACGCACAGGCAGGTGTGGTTAAAGTTGTTCTGAAAGAGGGAAGTCCCAGACTTTCCGGTGAGGTAAGGATTGAATACCGACCACCCGGACAATACCATTTTGGGAAATACATCTATGATGAATCCACTTATGAATGGCAAAAGTGGGGGCAACTTAATAATTGGATGGCTTACAAAGATTCCTCATTTTTCTTGCAGGATTTGGGTATAACTTCACCTTCAAGATATAAGTGGCTCTATGATAAAGTGCAGAATGGAACAGCGACTCCTGATGAATTAAATACTTGGAACAATGTTCTGAGCCAGGAAATTAATTGGGCATATAACACATGGATTTATAATCACAAACCAAGTGATGACAATCCATTGGGTGTTTATGATTACAGGGAGAGGGCTTATACAAGAGTAATGTTTGGATTTGGTGGACCTCTTGGGAAAGATCCAAACAAATTAAAGTTTTTTCTTTCGGGAGAATATAAAAAGAACCCAACCCGCCTTCCCACCTCTGAAAAAGATCAGGTTTATCAGAATTATATTCTTAATATGACCTATCAGCCTTTTACACAACACAAGTTAAAACTTATGTTGGGTTACCAGAACTATCAGGGTGGTATCTGGTCAGGTTCTGAAGATATCAGGTGGGCAGGTCTGGCTTTTTCACCTCCATCAACATCATACAAATATTATGTTTTGATCGATCCGGTGAGGACAGAACAGACCGTAACACAAAGTTTAAACTATATTTACACTCTTGATGCAACTTCCTATTTTGAGGCAACTTTAACTCATATGAGTGAGAAATATGAACTTCCTTATGAGTATTTGACAAGTTATTCTCAGGAGAGAGACAGACTTGATAGTCTTGGCGACCGCCAGGGGAACCTTCTAAAAGCTGGTTCATGGTGGGAAACTCAATATTTTAGAGCACCTGACGCATTCAGTACTCTCTATTATCAGGATACAAGAACTGAATATTACGCTGCAAGTCTTGATTTTACAAGCCAGATAAATTCCGGAAACCTGATAAAAACGGGTTTAAGGTTGTATTACTGGGATCTCTTCAACAACGGAGTAAACTCCAGATTTAAAGCAAATGCATTAGTGGCAACAACCGGTGTCGCAGAATATTACACGGCGAAACCATACAATATTGCCTTCTATATTCAGGATAAAATGGAATATGAAGGAATGATTGCAAATATTGGACTTAGGGCTGAAGCTTACAATTTTGGTGCAGATGTGCCGGTTGATCCGTTTAATATTGTGTATGTTGGGACTGAAGGACCTGAGACAGGAAATCTGAATACTGAAAAATCAAAAACCTACTTTATGCTCTTGCCAAGGATTGGTCTTTCTTTCCCAATCGGAGAGAATACAGCTTTCAGACTTCAATATGGTCATTTTACATCAATGCCTACTTTTAGTAATGCTCTCTCGAACAGAGGAAACAAAGGAATTGTCGGGCATGGAAATGCAAATCTTGAGCCTAAAAAGACAATTCAGTATGAGTTTGGACTTCAACAAGTTATAGACGAGGATAACAGAATTGATGTTGCTCTCTATTATAATGATCGTGTTACTCAGATTGGTTTACTCCGTTATGCCGCCTACACAGGGACAGTGTTAAACAGTCCATCTGCTTACACATCCGACAATACACCACTTTTTAATTATACAACATTCTCAAATAATGCTTTTGGTGCGACATTGGGATTTGAGATCTCGCTCGAGAAAATTAACGCAAAAAATTGGATGTACCGATTCACCTACAGCATCTCCCAAACGACTGAGGGTAATTATGGTCCTCAGGTGATATATCCTACTGCATCTGCTGCTGCTGAATCCCGTGATTATACCGGTGAATTTCTCTCAGGAAATGACAGGACTCATAACTTCCGTGCTTTACTTCAGTATAATTGGGGGACAGGAGAAGGACCTGAACTTTTTGGAATAAACATCCTTGAAAATTCGAGTCTTAGTTTCACCTATTCAGTTCAATCAGGTATTCCATTTACATACAGAACATCTTTTGATTTAAAGGATGTTGTAAATAACAGAAGATATCCACTTGAATCGATGTTTGATCTCAATTTCATGAAGCATGTGGTTCTTGAGGGTGGTTACCGGATAGTGGTTGGACTTAGAGTGATGAATCTGTTTGAGAATAAATGGCTGACACCGGTTTCCAATAATGATTTGATCGACTGGGTTGATTATGGAACGACGATCGATCAGCCGGGGACAGATCCAAACAGAATAAGCTACATTTCATCATTTTACAAAGCTTACAGAAATGTTCCAAGGCAAGTTTACTTCACAGTCGGTTTTGGATTCTAAATAAAGGTATTACGATAAAGATGAATAGATTAAAAAATAAAATATTTCTGTTTTGTACAGTTTTGAGTTTTGTAGTGGCAGCTCAAGTAGAGGCACCACTCTTAATTCTTAACAGAGGTGCATTATGGCACAGTTTAATGCCATCCAAATCGGGTCCGGCATATAACAACTGGTCACCAACAGGTCCAACACTCGATTGGCCCGGATTTGATGCTTCGTGGATTGGTGAAAATATAGGCGGAACCGCGAGCCACATGGCAACCGGTGGTTTCTGGATCGGAGCCAAAAACAACCGAGATTCAGTAATAAGTGTTGAAGACTGGGCAATTTATGGCTCATCAGTTTCAACAGAGAATTCTGCAAAATATACTCTCAAAACCCACAGAAAACTTTATCCAAACGGAGAGAATTATTATTTGCAGACAAATCCACTTGTTGGTGAAGAGGTTATTGAATCGGTTTGGGAGTATAATCCAAACTTTTTCACTCCAAACCAGGAGGATGAACTTCAATTACCGATAAGGGTAATCAGAAGAGCTCATCAGTGGAGCGGATCGAAGAGAGATGAAAATTATATTCTATACGAATACTATTTTATCAATATCTCTGACGAAATTAAGGCTGCCCACCCGACAAAAACCGTCTCTGATACATTATACGGTGTCCAACTGCTCTTGAACTATGCGATGCAGGCAAATTCGAGGTCGTGGAGAGTCCTTTTCCCTCAGGAGACTAATGGAGCAAGAAACACCAAGGTTGTTTACGACAGACCCAATAAAATGTTTCAAGCAGAAAATGCAAACTATGGTTTTACAAATTCACTTGGAAGAGTAGTTAACGGCATTCCACAAGGTGAGTGGCTTGCACCCGGATATGCCGGGGTAAAGTTGATCTATGCTTCTCCTGATTCAACCGGTATTGCAACCAGAGTCGATGAATCAAAAGTGGGATGGACACAGGGTGAAGCGTCACAGGATCTAAGTGGACCTTTTACGGGTGTTTCAGGATTTAATGAAGTTAAATATCAGGTATTAAAATATCCAACCAATGCATTCAGATTTGTTCAATTTCCAAGAAACCTGACAGATACAAGCTTTATTAACAATGCCAGGAAATGGGCGTTGATGTCTTTGGGTCCATGGACTCTGAAACCGCAGGACACAATTAAGATTGTGTTGGCTGAACTGGTTGCGGGTATGGATTATGGTTTGGCTCTTGATAAATCCATTTCACCCAGTCTGATTTTTAATCAGAGTTATACGCAGAATTTTCTTCCTGCTATGAGAAGAGCACAACTTACTTATGAGAATAAATTTAACCATCCCGATCCACCGGCAGCACCAAAATTTAATATTAATTTTTATACTGGTGAAGAAAGAAAAGTTGCGAATGTTCTTACTTGGGAGAACTCTGTAGAGTTACTTCCTGATCCTGATGATGGTTTATTTGATCTTGCAGGTTACAAGATTTACCGGTCAGATTACCTGCCTATGGGACCGTGGGAACTGATTGCAGACCTTAAAAAAGGGGACCCGGCTTATCTTGCAGGAACCAAATATACTTACATCGATTCAACAGTGCAGATTGGTACAGGTTACTATTATTCGGTTACTGCTTACGACACCGGAAAAGCATCGTGGGCAATTAACCCGTCACAACGATTCCCGGAAACGGGGAATACTGTGAGAGTGCCTGCAATGGAATCATCGATTTTTGCTAACAGAACAGTAACTCCATTCCTGGCAACATTGCCGGCACCAAAAAATTCGAACCAGGTGCTTGTTGTACCAAATCCTTTTATCATTGGAGAAGGTTCAAGTCAACCCGGAGGCACCGATCAAATTCAGTTCGTGAATGTGCCAAATCCTTGTACGATAAGGATTTACACTGTCAGAGGAGACCTTGTGAAGACTATTCCTGTTGGCGATGCTCGCGGCGGGATAGTTACATGGAATCAGGTGACTGACTTTGGGCAGTATGTAGAAAGTGGAGTTTATATTTTCCATGTTGATTCTCAATATGGGAACAGTACCGGTAAATTTGCAATTATACGGTGAGAGAGCAAATGAAATTAAAAACAGTAATTACACTTATCCTGCTCGGTACGGTATTATCATTCGCGCAGGACTTTAAAAAAACGGCAACTTCAGGGTTTGTATTTCTGCAAATACCAGTTACTGCCAGAAGTGCGGCACTTGGGGAATCCTCTGTTGCCCTTTCCGATCTTGGATCATCTTCCGTATTTACAAATCCGGCAGGGTTGGGATTTAATGAAATTGATCATTCATTTTCAGCTTCTTATTCCCCCTGGTTGGCAGATATTAAACATTATGCCGCTTCCTACTCAATAAAATCTGATTTTGGAGTTTGGGCTGTTTCTACCGTAGCTGTTGATTATGGAACAATGCAAAAAACAAAAAAAATAACCGGTCAAAAAGTTTATGAAGTGCTTGGAGATTTTTCTGCAAATGCTATTGCACTTGGGCTGAGTTATTCAAGAGCACTTACAGATAAATTCTCTTTTGGGGTGACCGTTAAGTATGTGAGGGAGGGGATTGATGGATATTCTGCTTCCAATGTCCTTTTCGACGGTGGAATCCTCTATTACACAGGACTAAAATCTTTGAGAATTGGTGCTTCAATTCAAAACTTTGGTGTTGAAACTAAATATATTAACGATCCTTTTAAGATGCCATCGGTACTCAAACTCGGAATGGCAGCTGAACTTGTTGGCGATATGAAATCTGATTACCGTGTTACCGGAATCGTTGAAGCACTTCACCCTAACGATGGAGATGAAAGAATGAATGCCGGACTTGAAGTTGCCTGGAAAAACATGGTTTTTCTTAGAGGTGGTTACAAGTTCTTTTATGATGAAGAGACATATAGTTTTGGTGTAGGAGTAAATCCATCCAGAACGATACCTGTTTCGGTCGATTTTTCATTTGCGGATTATGCCAGACTTGGTAACATACTCCGTTTCACTCTTAATTTAAGTTATTAGGTGGTGAAAATGAAAAATTCTATAAAACTTACAATATTAATCATCTCGTTCTTGTCTATTTTGTCATTTCCGTTGAAGTCTCAGATTTCTTCCATTGATTTGTCGGGTTCCTTTTCTTCTGCCGGTTCCTTTAAGTATGCAGTCACCAAAGCAAGTGGTTTTGGTGGTGGAATCGATGTAAGTGTAAAAGTATTTAACGATTTTTATATCATAGTTAATACCGGTTACCAGTCATACTCTATTGACCAGGATTCAGCTCTCACTCAGTGGAAGTGGAATTTTTGGGATAACAGATACTACGGCAGTATCCGTGCTGATCTCACAGACACAGCAAAATATTCGCTCGTTATCACCCCCAATCAGGGGATAAACAGCGTTCCGCTTGCGTTAAAAATAGGATATGAAACCAGGATTGGTGGTCTGTCAGTAAGGCCGTATGTAGGTGCCGGAATCCTCTTTTTTAGCAGATGGTTTTTTGTTGAAGAGAACTGGACAAAAAAGCTTTCCAAACTTGACAACACATTCAATTACAGTTACAGAAATTTTGCCCCTTCAAAACAGGGTAATCCGATTATGCTACTTGGCGGGTTAAGTTTAACATATCCGTTGATAGATTACATTAGTGTAAAAGGTGAGTTCAATTATACATATTTTGTTGAGACAGAAGGAATGGGTTACTCAGAACTTCCATTTTCAAACAATCTCAACTTCAAATTAGGTTTATCATTCAGTTATTGATCATTTTATGAAAAAATTAATTACAGTTTTTGTTATTCTTTCAGTTTCGCTAATTGCGCAAGGAAAGTTTTCCGCAGGTGCCGGTTTCTCTTATCTTTTGCCGATGGGGGAACTCTCAAACAGATTCAATCCCGGCATGGGTGCATCTCTGTTTTTTAGCAAGGATGTTTCTTCGGTTTGGACCTGGACAGGAAAACTTGAGTATTTGGTCTTCGATAAAGTTAACGAAGACAAAATGCAGATGAAACGGGAAATCCTGATTGGAACCGAAAGTAAAACATTTATCTATCCAATCAAAAATCTAAAAATGGACCTTAAAGCTTATGGGGCATCGGTTCAGGCAGATTATTCATTCTTCAAAAACAGCTTTTTGGAAAGTAAATTTAATGTCGGATTTGGGATTTATAATTGGAATTTCAGCCGGGGAAGTTATACAGATTCACTTTTTGCACCTGACACTGCCGGAGTGAATAAACTTCAAGAACTGTTAAAAGTTCCTGCGCTGGATCAATCTGATTGGAGTGGTACATTTAATGTTGGAGCTGAGTTGGATGTACAGATTTATGATCCGGTCTGGTTTGGGATCTCAGTTAATTACAAAAACATTCTCGGCGAATTATGGTCAACATTAAAACTTGACTTCGAGAATGTTGCTTCGATGCAAATGATTGAATTGAAGGCGACTCTCAGAGCCAGGTTTTGATGAGTAAATCTGTTTATTCCTTAATATTTTTTTTCACTCTGTTTTTTTTAACCGGGTGTTCAACATATAATTCTGAGTCCCAAAAACAGCCGGAGCAGTCATCCGGGGAAGCGGGAAGCCCTCCATCCATTGAAAAAACCGGTATTTCTGCCGTTAGGGGAGTTTGGTTAACGAATGTTGACAGTGATGTTCTAAAATCAAGAGAAAATATTAAGGAAGCAATCAATTTTTGTAGTGAACTTGGTATTAATACAATTTTTACCGTTGTCTGGAACAAAGGTTTTACCCTCTACCCAAGCAAGATCATGAAAGATGAGTTTGGGATTGAAATCGATACGGCAATTTCGGGCAGAGACCCCCTTAAAGAGGTAATCGAAGAAGCCCATAAAAAGAATATCAAAGTAATAGCATGGTTTGAATTTGGGTTTGCTTCCTCCTTTAAGATTGGAGGTGGGCACCTTCTCACCGTAAAACCTGATTGGGCATCCAAAGATTTTTCAGGTGATCTTACAACCAAAAATGGTTTTGAGTGGATGAATGCTTTTAAACCTGAAGTTCAAAATTTTATGCTTGCTTTGATTAGTGAAGTTGTTGAAAATTATGATATTGATGGAATACAAGGGGATGACAGACTGCCTGCACTTCCTTCAACCGGGGGTTATGATGAATACACAGTTGATTTGTTTAAAAAAGAGCATAATGGAATAAATCCTCCGGAGGATTATAAAAATGCGTTGTGGGTTAAATGGCGGGCTGACAAATTAACAGAATTTTGTGGTAAAATCTACCATACAGTAAAGGCAATTGACCCAAACTGCATCGTCTCGATGTCACCGAGTATTTATCCCTGGAGCAAAGAAGAATATTTGCAGGACTGGCCCGAATGGGTTAGAAGAGGTTATGTAGATCTATTATGTCCACAACTCTACCGATACACAATCGAAGAATATACCAAAGTTCTTTCCGAATCATACACCAAACACCTCCCCAAAGGATATAAACATATTTTTTACCCGGGGGTACTTCTTAAAGTAGGTGGTTACTATCCTAAATCCGACTTCCTGCTTCAGATGATAGAAGCAAACAGGGAACTTGGCATCGAGGGAGAAGTGTTTTTCTTTTATGAAGGGATAAAGAAGTTTCCCGATTTGATGAAAAATTCAATTTACCGTGAAAAAGCGGATTTCCCAAACTTATTAAAGTAGTTTCATGACCAAAAGATTTTTGTTGTTATTGATATTAAGCACAACTCTGTCCTTCTCTCAATCTTTAAAAGAGATGAGAGCGGTGTGGATAACCAATGTTGACAGTGATGTCTTATTTGATGATACAAAAATTGCTTCAGCAATGGATTACCTTGCCTCGATTGGGGTTAATGTTGTTTTTCCGGTTGTATGGAATAAAGGATATACACTCTATCCGAGCAGGATAATGGACTCACTTTTTCAAAAACCGATAATCCCACAGTTTGCAGGAAGAGACCCGCTAAAAAAGATTATTATTGAAGCCCACAGAAACGGAATTGAAGTTATCCCATGGTTCGAGTTTGGGTTTTCGAGTAGTTATTCAGAGAATGGGGGACATCTTATCGCTGCAAGACCTCAATGGGCAGGGAAAAACAGTTCAGGTGCTCTTCTTGTTAAAAACGGATTCGACTGGATGGCGGGGACCAATCCTGAGGTACAGGATTTTTTGATTTCACTAACCACCGAAGTACTCGATAATTATGAAGTTGATGGTGTTCAGGGTGACGACAGACTTCCGGCTATGCCAATTGAAGGAGGTTACGACAGCGTTACTGTTTCGATTTACAAATCTGAAAACGGCGGACAAAATCCTCCTGTTAATTATTATGATCAAGGATGGAAAAAGTGGCGTGCAGACAAATTGTCAAATTTTCTTGCAAGATGGCGGGACAGTGTAAAGACACGCAGTGAAAATTATATTCTTTCGGTGGCACCAAGTGTATATCCATGGGGACTTGACAATTATCTGCAGGATTCAAAAACATGGGTGGATTCATCTCTCATCGACAATTTTATTCCCCAGCTTTACCGTACAGACATAATTTCCTATAGATTTGAACTTGGATCAGCTCTTAACTACATCTCACTTTCAAAGCGGGATATCTTTTTTGCGGGAGTGCTTGCAAAAGCAGGCAGTTATGTGATTACTCCCCAGCTTCTAAAAGAATCGATTGCTGAAAACAGAGCAAAAGGGGTGAAGGGTGAAAGTCTCTTCTTCTACGAAGCACTAAAGGCGAACGGTGGCGCACTGGGAGACACTCTCAAGCGATTGTACAGCGTACCGGCAACACTTCCATACAGGGGTGACAATCGCTGGCGTCCTGTGTCTTCTGTGATTAATGAAGACAGTTCAACAAATACAATAAGGACCGGATTTTGGGAACAGGTAAATGTATTAGGATTTAACCCCAAAATTTATTGGAGTAAAGATACAGCAGATGTTTCGTTCGAATGGCAATTTGATGTAAAAGTGCCTGCATGGTATAGCGTTTACGCCTACCTGATCCCTAATTTTCTTTTCAGTGAATATGCAAATTACACAATATATACGGGGGGCGATTCTGTTTCGACAGTTGTGAGCCAAAGAGACAATGCCAATAAATCGTGGACAAAACTTGGTGATGCCTATGTTACTCCTGGTAAAAAAACGGTGTTAAAACTTGACAACAGTCTTTTGGAAACAGGGAAATATATAATAGCGGACGCCACCATGTTAATTCTGAACAGGAAACTCTCTCCTGATGTGGTTGTTACTTCAGTGGATGATCATGTTTTTGGTGAATTACTTCCCATACCCGGCGAATATGAACTTGCACAGAATTTTCCAAATCCATTCAATCCTGAAACAAAAATCAGATTTTCGCTTCCCAAATCAGGTTTTGTTACACTAAAAATTTATGATGTTACAGGGCGACTGATCACTACTCTTCTAAATGAACAGAAGAATTCCGGTCATCATGAAGTTGTGTTTAATTCAGGTGATTTAAATCTACCAAGTGGTGTTTATATCTATCGACTGACAGCAGAACAGTTTAGCAGTTCGGCGAAGATGGTCCTTTTGAAGTAGAACCTCGGAACCTCAGAACTTCGGAACCTCAGAACTTCAGAACCTCAGAACTTCAGAACCTCAGAGCTTGAGAGTTTTAAACCAATAGCCTTGGAATTCATTCAAAGGACCATCTCAATTCACGATTTTTGGGAGTGAACCATGGAACTGGACGATTAACCAGCGGGAACCTTTTTTCTCGAGAATGCCGGTGTATCTGATGTTTTTATTTTCGAATACTCCCTTGGGTGTTTGGTATTCCTGATCGGCGATAACTGCAAACCATGCGGTGGTTTTTGAAGCAGAAATTCTGATTTCTTTACATTTAATCGAAAAATGGGCACCCTGTATCTTTTTGGCAGAATTTATAAAATGTTGTCTTGCCTCATCCCAACCAAAAAATTCTGATTTATCATATAAACCAAAAACCACCAATTCAGGTGATTTGAACCATAATGTGTCGTGGGAAAGAGTATCCCTGTTTTCAAATGCTTTAAATACTTTATCTATTGTATTAAAAACCATCAAATCGTTGTCAACAGGCTTATTTTCTTTGATACATCCTGAAAAGAACAGGAGAGTGACAGTAAGGCTAAAAAAAATCGTTTTCATACCAAGCTTCTTTTTTTTAATATGCAATATAGAATTTTTAATTACATGAAGAGAGAATAAAATGACAGTTGATCAAATTATTGAGTGGTTAGATGAAAATCAAGATGAAAGGGGTATCAAAGCCTGGGAAAGGTTGAGGTACTCCGATATCTCAACTTATGGTATTGGATTAACCAAACTGCGGAAGTTTGCAAAAGGAATAAAAAAGGATGCTGATTTAGCGAAAGAACTCTGGGACAAACCGGTTTATGACATGAAGATTATTTCAATTCTTGTGGATGAACCAAAAAAACTTACTCGCCAAAGACTTGAAGAGCAATTAAAGGACCTCGATTTCTGGATGTTAAGCCATGCTTACACAGGTTCTTTTTTAGCACTCTCTCCGATTAAAAGCGAAATAGCTTATGAATGGCTAAATTCAAAAGATGATATTAAAAGGAGAATCGCATTTGCGTTAATAGTTGGTGTCCTGAATGCAGAAAAACCATTTAATGAAGAATTTGCTGCTGCTTTAATTGATCGTATTGAAGCAGAAATACAATCAGAAGAGAATTTTGTTAAGGATCAGATGAACTATGCTTTGTTTGGTCTTGGGAAAATGAGTAAAGCTTTGCATTCAAAAGCACTTGCAGCAGCGAAAAAAATTGGGAAAGTGGATGTTGACTATGGTGATAATTCATGTGAAGCTCCAGACTGTGTTAAACACCTTACTTCACCCAGGGTTTTGGAAAGTTTTTCTTAAGAAGGATTAGCCAACCCCGTAATAGTTCTCCCGGATTTGTAATTCCCGTTCGAGGGTGGTTCCAATTACACTATATTCGGGCAATCTAAAATCAGGATCTTTATTGATGATTAATTGTGCTTCTTCTTTAGCTTTAAACATTATCGCTGAGTCATTTGCAATATCACAATATTTAAAATCTGGGATTCCGCTCTGTTTTTTTCCAAAAATATCACCGGGACCCCTCATTTTCAGGTCTATTTCTGATAATCTAAAGCCATCATTACTCTCTTCCATGGCTTTAAGACGGGTTATTGACCTTAACCTTTCCAATAATTGTTGAGGCATAAATTCAACTTTTTGTTTGAATCTGGAAGCCGTTGCCATAATTTCATCTTTTGTTACGAGAATACAGTACGATTGTTCAACACCTCTTCCTATCCTTCCTCGTAACTGATGAAGTTGAGAAAGTCCAAATCTGTGTGCATCATGGATCAACATCACAGAGGCATTCGGAATATCAACTCCTACTTCAACCACAGTTGTAGAAACCAGAACATCAAAGTCACCGGCGGCAAACCCGTTCATTATCTCTTCTTTCTCTTTCCATTTCATTCTGCCATGAATCAGGGCAATTTTAAGATGTGGTAGAAAATTAGTCGAAATTTCAGTAAAGCCCTCTTCGGCAGCTTTCAGATCCAATTTTTCTGATTCTTCAACAAGAGGGAATACAATAAAAGCCTGTCTACCTTTTTTCACTTCATTATCGATAAATTTATAAATACCCGAAAGAGCTGATTCTCCTCTTAGAGCAGTTTTAACAGGGATTCTGTTCGCCGGCAATTCATCAATAATTGAAACATCCAACTCACCAAACACAGTAAGTGAAAGAGTTCTTGGAATAGGGGTTGCTGTCATTACAAGCACATCAGGCGTTTCTGATTTTTTCATCAGTCTTGCCCTTTGTTCAACACCAAAACGATGTTGCTCATCAATGATTATAAAACCTAAAGATTTAAACTCAACCTGATCTTCAAAAAGGGCATGCGTTCCCACCAAGATATTGACCTCACCTGATTGAAGTCCTGTGAAAATTTGTTTTCGTTCTTTGGCAGTTGTACTTCCTGTTAAAAGTTCAATATTTACATGATATGTTGAATTAAATTTTGCTGCTGATTCAAGCATTTTCTTAATTGACTTAAAATGCTGGTAGGCAAGAACTTCGGTTGGTACCATTAAAGCACATTGGTAGCCGGAATCTATGGCTATCGACATAGCAATTAGCGAGACAACTGTCTTACCGCTTCCGACATCTCCCTGTAAAAGTCTCATCATTGGTGAAGGAGAGAACATGTCGAGTTTTATCTCGTGTAATACTTTTAACTGGGCTTTAGTTAACGAGAACGGTAGTGAATTGATGAGATTTATTACAAGTGATGTTTTAATTCCAAATTGTATTCCACTATCAGATTGTTTATATCGCTCCCGTTTTGAAAGAGCAAACAATTGAAAATAGAAAAATTCTTCAAATTTGAGACGGATCATTGATTTGTTTACCATCCCGAGTGAATCGGGCTGATGCATCTGTTTGATGGTTTCTTTTAATCCGGGGAGGTCATGTTTAGCCAAAATATCGGTTGGGAGAGTCTCTTCAACAAAATTCAGATAAGCCGATAGAGCCTTATCAATAATTCTTCTGATCCCCATCTCACCAAGATTTGCTTCTTTAAAAAACTGATTTACAGAATAGACAGGGATGATTTTGCCCGTGTTGAAGAAGTTCTCGCTCTCTTCCGTTGTCAGTTTATCAAATCCGGGATGAATCAATTGGAAGTCACCCCGTTTAGAGAGAGATGGTTTACCGGATAGTGCTACGACTTGTCCGGATACGAAAGTTTTTGCAAAATATTCACTTCCCTGAAACCATAGACAATCGAGTTCTCCGGTTTTGTCACTAACCCTTACAGCAAGAATTTTCTTTTTCCCGTAGTTCATCACTTTTGATTCCTGAACCTTGCCGATCAGAGTCAGCTCACCGGTAAATCCTTTCCTCACATAAGAATAAGCTTTTTCAATTGAAAGTATGGTAGTTCTGTCGATATGTCGAAACGGGAAGTAAAAGAGGAGGTCTCGAATAGTGGCGAGACCTGCAGATTTAAAGGCTTTGGCTCTTGCAGGCCCTACTAACGGAAGAACACTGAGTGGGGAAGCAAGCCTGTCCATAGATGGCTGTTAACTTTCTTTGCCCGATTTCAGTCGTTGTGAGATCCGGTTGTATTCTGATTCAATAAGTTCCGGGGTATATTTTCGTTCAAGTCTTCTGATTGTAAAATGGGCAGAAGCTATATCCTGATAAAAATCGGTGAAAAGGTAATTTATAGTTGCTCCTCCCGCAGCTCCTATAACGGGGGTTGCCTGCCCTGCAAATTTAATAACCACATTTTGGCTGAATCGTTCTGCTATTTTACCCAGGAATTTTGCTAACAGTCCTGTGGTCATGTCACCTGCGAGTAGTGATTCAAGTCTTCCGGCAAGCATGGCAATCTCGCGTGACAACAAAATTCTGATTGCATAATAAGAAGAGTTCACTGCATCATCTGCTTTGTTTTTTGATCCAAATGCAAAAACCTGCACGCAGTTAAGCCGGGTTTCGAGTGAAGACATATCTTCGCCATTCATTTTGGCAATTTCAGCAATTGATCTGAGCATAACAGTAGTCGTAAGAGGGAGTTCTATAGCCAGAGCAGTAAAACCGAATAATCCCGCACCACCGCCAAGCATACTTGCAACAAGTTTATGGATTTTTTTTGAATCTTTTTGAGTATTTGATTCCACATATTCAAGACTTTTTACTGCCAGATCGGTCCCTTTAAGCAGCGCATCATTTGTAATGTCTGTTATTTTGTTTTTGCTTCCTTCGGGAAGTTTATCGATCAATTTTTCGATTGGCGAGCCAATAAAATTAGACACTTTTATGAACAGAGATGGATTTTCAATTACAAAAACGCATTTTTCAAGTTCGAGGTAATCGTTATACTCAATATTTGCGGAGAAAAGATCGGGTTCGGTACTCATTTTGAATCTCCAAGGAACCTTGTTAATAATCTTACACCAAAGCCTGTCATCCAGGTTTTAGTATAGTTTGTAGAGTTATTTGCGATTGCAGGAGCAGCGATATCGAGATGTGCCCAAGAGATGCCCTCTTTCACAAAATTTTCGAGGAATTTGGCTGCTGAAATAGCTCCACCATACCTTCCACCGGTATTTTTAACATCAGCCACATCACTTTTGTTAAGTTTGTGGTAGTTATCCCACATTGGCAGACGCCAAACTCTTTCAAAAGTTTCATGGCCGTTTTTATAGAGTTGATCTGCGAGTTCATCATTTTTAGTGAATAATCCTGCGGCAGAGTCACCAAGAGCAACTGCACAAGCGCCTGTAAGGGTTGCCAAATCTATGATAATATCAGGATTTTGTTCTGATGCATACCACAACGCATCTGCAAGAATCATTCTTCCTTCTGCATCGGTATTATCAATTTCCACACTCTTTTTCGAGTAAGTAATTACAATGTCGCCGGGCCGGAAGGCAGAACCGCTAAGCATGTTTTCTGCTAAAGGAATAACTGCAGTCACATTAAGAGGAAGTTCAAGATTGACAACATTCAACATTGCCCCCGCAACTGCTGCAGCACCTGACATGTCAGCTTTCATCCAACCCATGTTTTGTGCGGGTTTAATTGAAATGCCGCCTGAATCGAAGGTTACACCCTTTCCGACCAGAGCAACAGTTTTTGTGGCTTCAGGATGTCGGTAATTGATGATAGTCAGTCGTGGCGGAATAACACTGCCGCTTCCAACAGCCAATATGCCACGCATTTCAAGTTCGGTCAGTTTTCTTTCATCAAAAATTTCAACAGTGCAGAATTTGCGAGAGCCAAATAGTTCTTCAATCTTTTTTGCGAAAGTGACGGGATTTATTACTGATGCAGGTTCATTTGCAAGTTCTCGTGCAAGTGATACACCTTCCATTGTAACAGACGCAGCCTTTGTTGTTCTCTCCCTCTCTACGAGCGTACCGCCGATTAGATTGACTCGTATTTCACCCTCCTCTCGTTCTGAAAGGTAACGGTCAAATTTGTAACAACCTAACCAAATTCCTTCAACAAGGGACTGGTAAACATAATCTGCACTATGGAAGAGTTCGTCATGTTCAATATGACAAGGCAGTATGATATTGACTACCTTCACTGTATTGGGGATTGACATAAAGAAAGAAGCCGTTATATCTCGGAACATGTCCGGTGAGCGATCTTTCTTCTTTAATTTAAGAATCACAAAATTTGATTCTTCGTTGTTACAGTCAAGTTTTAAACCTTTTGCAAGAAATGAATTCCGGCTGAATTGTGTTAGTTTTATTGCATGTTCTGAACAAAAAAGTTCAAGATTCTTCTCTATATTCTCATCCTCATTAAGATAAGAGAGGGTAAGTGCCCCCTGGGAGATTTCGATTTGTTCGGTGAATGAAAATACCGGATTAAACATACTGACTGACCTCTGAAGTTTCTGCTAAAATATAATTGATAATTTCATCCTTCTTCTCATCAAGAGAAAACTCTCTAATTCTAATTCCTGAAGCATTTCTGTGGCCACCACCACCAAAGTGAGCTGCCATATCCCTGACGCTGATTGTTCCTTTCGAACGGAGAGAGACCTTAAATCCCTCCTTTAATCCGATAAAGATTGCCGAGACTTTTACATCTTTGATAGTCATACAAAGATTGATAAATCCTTCTGTATCCGGTTCTGATGCATTTGTTTCGTTAAAATCGGCTTGGGTTAATGTCATTACAGCAAATCTTTGATCATCTCCGTACAGTGCAAGTGAGTTTAGAGCTCTTCCCAGAAGAGCAAATTTACTCAGTTTGTCCTGCCCAAAGATAAGGTCATTCACCTCAATCGGGACTACACCGAGTTCGAGCAGGTGAGCTGCAATTCGATGAAGTTCAGGAGTTGTTCTGTCATATTTGAAACTACCTGTATCTGTAGAAATTCCTGCATAAAGGGGAACTGCTATCTCGTAATCCATCTCCGCAATGTTTGTCTTCATAATAAAATCATAAACGATATGACAGGTAGCGGCAAATGAAGGATCGTCGAAAACCGGGTTAAATGTAGATTCAGGTTCAAGGTGATGATCGATACACATCTTAATTCCTTCTCTCTGATAAAAGAGCGACGACATTTTCACTGTACGGTCGCATCTGTTAAAATCGAGAGCAACCACTACATCACACTTCAGGAAATAATCTGAATGGAGGTCAGAATCAAACTTCTCAATTACACTTTCCGGATCGAGGAACTCAAGAAAATCGGGCGTTTCACTGAAATTGACAATTTTTACTTCTTTTCCAAGTCTTTTTAAGACATAATAAACAGCCATCTCAGAACCAATGGCATCGGCATCGGGGTTCACATGAGTGGTAAGGAGAAATGTTTTATTTCTGTTGATGGTATCAAACAGGGGGGTGTACCGGGTCATATACTTCTTTAATTCTCTGAAATAGTATAGTGAAATTTTAACTAAATGTGGTCTCTGTTTTTAATGAATTCAAGAGTTTCATCTATCGATCCAAACAACTTGTTTTCATCAATCAGATCAACAATTCCACTTCGTGTCAACTCAAATAGAGGTTGCTTGTGAATTCCGGAGACCATCAATTCTGTACCTTCTTTTTTTAATTCATTGATAAGGTCCTCAAGGGCTTTTATTCCGGACCCGTCGATGACAAGAAGATTACTTACTTCAAGAACAAGAATCCTTGGCTTTTTGTTCATTGTTCTTATTGTGTCTCGAAATTGATCGACTGCACCAAAAAACAGGGTTCCATAAATCTCGAATATTTCAACACCTTGTGGAACCGGTATTTTAGTTTGACGCATTTTGTCAACCCCTTCATCAGGAAGATGAAAGCTTTGGGTAATAATCTGAGTTTGGGTAACATCCGACATTTTTTTGATGAAAGTTAATGCTGCCAAAACAAGCCCCACCTCAATAGCCACAGTAAGATCGATAAACAGAGTGAGTAAAAATGTATTCAGAAGTACAATTTTATCGGAATTAGTTCCCTTAAGAGTTTTATGAAAAGCGTGATATTCACTCATGTTGTAAGCAACATGAATAAGAATTGCAGCGAGCACCGGAAGAGGTATCAGTGATGCAAGGTCGGCAAACAGTAGCATGATAACAAGGATTACTACTCCATGAATTACTGCTGAAACCGGGGTCTTTCCACCATTTTTGATGTTTGCTGCCGTTCTTGCAATTGCGCCTGTAACGGGTATTCCCATAAAAATCGGTGAAACAATATTACCCACACCTTGAGAAATCAACTCCATGTTTGGTCGATGTCTTGAACCCATCATACCATCTGCCACAACTGCCGACAATAATGATTCAATTGATGCCAGCATGGCGATTGTGAATGCCGGAGAAAACATCTTTGTGAAAATATCCCAGGAAATTTCAGGAATTTGTGGTGAAGGGAGCGAATTGGGTACAACACCAAACTTTGAGCCAATAGTATCCACAGGCAGTTTAAAGTAATAAACTAAAAGAGTGGCGATAATAATTACGATCAAAGAACCCGGTATTTTGAAGTTAAATCGTTGCCAAACAAAGATAAAAATCAAAGAGACCGCACCAATAACAAAAGCATACAAATTCACATTTTGGATATTTTCAGCATAAACCAACCATTTATCAACAAAATCTGCAGGTACATTTGCGATGCTTAAACCGAGGAAATCATTTATCTGGCTTGAAAAAATTATAATTGCAATACCTGTCGTAAAACCCACAGTCAACGAATAGGGGATAAACCGAAGTAAAACACCAAATCGTAGCAGTCCCATTATTACCATAAGGATTCCGGCAAGCAGGGTAGCTACTGCCAGTCCATTATAACCGTAAGTCTGGACAATTCCGTAGATTATTACGATAAATGCGCCAGTGGGGCCTGAAACCTGTACCCTGGATCCACTCAAGGCGGCCACTAAAAATCCGGCTACGATTGCTGAATAAAGCCCTTGTTCAGGTTTAACGCCGGAAGCTATCGCAAAAGCAATTGCTAATGGAAGAGCTATTATTCCTACAATTAGTCCACCCGAGAGGTCAGAGAAAAAGGTTTGTTTGGTGTATCCTTCCTTTAGAAGGGAGTAGATTTTGGGAACAAGGTCGGATGGATATTTGAAGTTGAATTTCATCGATTGTCTTAAAATAAATATTTTACACCCTAAAGATACAAAAAAGAGAGTTTTTAAGTGGAATGCCCACCTCACAGAGTATGAAATATAAATATGACAAAAAAAAGGCTGCTGCAAAAAGCAACAGCCTTGAAAAAAATTTGACGATAGATTATGTAGCTATGCCACTATTCTACGGTCCAAACATTTCCCGAGCCAATGAGCTGATCGAAAGAAGTTACTTCCTTCATCTCTTTAACATGGTTAATTTGATCAACAACAAGTTCTTCATAGGTAGGTTTTTCGTGTCTTCTAAAGCAACCTATTGGAACAGGGAGATCAGGATTTTCAATGAACTCAGCAAGGATAAAGGCTCTTACAGGTGAAGAATCTTCTTCTTTATGAACCCAGACATCATTGATTGAATGTACACCATCATTAAGGTCGATTACCACAGGAATATCACCGTCAAGTTTTATTCCCTTGTCGCGGTTTTTACCAAAAATCATCGGCTGACCGTCTTCAAGAAGAAGAACATGATCTGCTTTTGTCTCTTTATCCGTCAAATGTGCGTAAGCGCCATCATTAAAGATGTTGCAATTCTGATACACCTCTATAAGGGTGGTTCCGTGATGTGCTGAAGCTTTTTGCATCATCTCTTGCATATGTTTTGCTTCACGATCGATTGTTCTGGCATAAAAACTTATACCTGCGCCGAGAGCAACCATTGCGGGTTTAAATGGATAATCAACACTGCCAAACGGTGTGGATTTGGTTTTCTTTCCCTGTTCTGAAGTAGGGGAGTATTGCCCTTTTGTTAAACCGTAAATACGGTTGTTAAACAATACCATTTTGATACCAACATTTCTACGACAGGTATGGATAAAGTGATTCCCACCTATGGAGAGAAGATCACCATCACCGGTTGCCATCCAAACAGCGAGTTCGGGACGGGCAATTTTAACACCACTTGCAATGGATGGGGCTCTTCCATGAATTCCGTGCATTCCAAAAGTATCCATATAATAAGGGAATCTTGAGGAGCATCCAATACCTGAAATCCAAACAAAATCTTCCTTTTTCACTCCAAGTAATGGTGATACTCTTTGCATCTGAGCTAAAATTGAGTAATCACCACACCCCGGGCACCATTTTACATCTTGATTGGACGAAAAATCTTTCGCGGTCAGTTGTACAGTCGGGATAGCATCGGTTGGTTTTTCGTTACTCATTTTCGCCTCCGAGAATATTTAATATTTGTTCTTCAATTTCAGAAGCTTTAATCGGTAAGCCCTGAACTTTATTATACTGAACGAGATCTATCAGATACTGATTCCTGAGAATCTGGGAAAGTTGACCAAGGTTTATCTCAGGTAAAAGTACCTTCTTAAAACTCTTGAGCACATGACCGAGATTTTTAGGGAATGGATTGATATATTTTAGATGCGCATGAGAAACCTTCAGACCTCTTGCTTCAATTTTATGAACTGCAGCAGTTATAGCGCCAAAAGTTGAACCCCATCCCAGGACGAGCAATTCACCTTCTTGATCACCTTTAACTTCAAGTTCAGGAATGTCGTTAGCTATGTTTTTAATCTTTTGATCTCTCAGATTAACCATAAACTCATGGTTCTCAGGCACATAACTTACATTACCATAGATGTGAGATTTTTCGAGTCCACCAATTCTGTGTTCAAGACCCGGTGTTCCGGGGATTGCCCAAGGACGGGAAAGATTTTCATCTCTCAGATATGGATAAAATTCCTCTTTTTCAGTTCTGTAGTTCACTTTCATGTCCGGAAGTTCGTCTTCTTTTGGAATTCTGAACGGTTCTGATCCTTGTGAAAGGTAGCCGTCTGAAAGGAGAATTACAGGAGTCATAAATTTAGTGGCAATTCTTGCAGCTTCGTAAGCCATTCTAAAACAATCAGCAGGTGTTGAAGCAGCCAAAACACAAACCGGGGCTTCACCATTTCTTCCATACATAGCTTGCATAAGATCAGATTGCTCTGTTTTTGTTGGAAGACCGGTGCTTGGTCCACCTCTCTGAACATCAATGATCACAAGTGGTAATTCTGTCATTACACTAAGCCCGATGGCTTCCATCTTTAGAGCAAGGCCGGGGCCGGAGGTAGTGGTGAGTGCCAGATTCCCTGCAAATGATGCGCCAATACATGCACAAATTGCAGCAATCTCATCTTCAGCCTGAAAAGTTTTTACGCCATAGTGTTTAAAATTACTAAGTTCATGAAGGATTTCTGAAGCCGGTGTAATTGGATATGAACCGAGAAAGAGTGGAAGTCCACCTTTCCATGAGGCTGCAACCATTCCGAGTGCTGCGGCTTCGTTTCCGGTAACATTTTTATATTTTCCGGCAGGAAGTTTCACGGGATCAATAACAAATCTTGTTGTAAAAAGCTCTGTCATTTCACTGTAGTGATAACCTGCCATCAATGCTTTTTTATTTGCATCAAGAATATCGGGTTTTACACGGAATTTGTTTTCAATCCATTTAAGTGTTGGTTCAATTGGTCTGCTATACATCCAGAACATGATTCCGAGAGCAAAAAAGTTTTTGCATCTTTCCTTCTCTTTGATCGAGATGTTTACGCCATCCAGAGCGTTCATAACGGCTTTTGTCATCGGTACACGAAGCAGATTATATCCTCTAAGCGAATCGTCATCGAGAGGATTACTTTCATATTTAGCAAGTGAAAGGTTCTTACTGTCGAATGATGACTCATTTACAATAATGGTAGCATCCGGTTTCAGGTCTTTCAGATTCACTTTAAGTGCAGCAGGATTCATAGCTACGAGCACATCAGGCTGATCGCCGTGAGTTGTGCTCTCGCCACTCGAGAAGTGGATTTGAAATCCTGAAACACCATTTAACGATCCGGCAGGGGCGCGGATTTCAGCGGGGTAATCAGGTAGTGTATTTAAATCGTTTCCTGCGATTGCAGAGGAAGTAGAAAACTGCAATCCGGTTAATTGCATACCGTCGCCGGAGTCTCCTGCGAATCGAACGGTAACATCTTCAACCTTTACAAGTTGTTTCTCAGCCATTTGTTCATCTCTTAGTTTTAAAATGTATCCCCGCTTTGAAAAATAGACAAAGCGGTATAGAAATTTAATAAATGTTGTTATTAAAAACTAATCATTTACAGTGAACTTAAAAATTATTTTATAGTGTGAAGGAATTTATGGTTAAAATTTGATTTAACTCACTATCTTTGTAATAAGTCAATCTATTTATTATAATTGTGGAGAATTATATGACGACTAATCGTTCCAAAATTGTTCTGTTTTTCATCATTTTTGGCAGTTCTTTTCTGTTTTCTCAGGTATCTCCTGATGAAGCACTTAAGTTCTTGCAATCGGGAAATTCCCGTTTTGTATCGGGTAAATTGGATAAAAAAGATTTAAGGGGAGAAGTTAAGAATTTACAAAACGGGCAGTCACCATATGCAGTAATACTTGCTTGTTCAGATTCCAGAGTTCCGCCTGAATTGGTATTTGACGAATCACTCGGCAAACTGTTTGTTATCAGACTCGCCGGAAATGTTGCAACACCCGAGGCAATTGGAAGTATTGAATATGCCGTTGAACATTTGGGATCACAATTAGTTGTAGTGTTGGGACATTCAAAATGTGGGGCAGTGACCGCAGCCGTAAATGGAGGACACACTACGCCCAATATTGAAAAATTGATTCTTTACATCGAACCGGCTGTGAATGAAGCAAAGTCGGTTGGTGAGGTGCTTGATCTGGTTAAAGTTTGTGTAGATATGAATGTAAAACAGCAGATTAAAAACCTGTTTGCCCACAGCCAACTGCTCGAAGAAAAGGCGGCTTCAGGTTCAATCAGAATTGTTGGTGGGGTTTATGAACTTACCACTGGTGAAGTAAAAATTTGGAATCAATAGATATAATATCTTTTTTGGTCAAACAACAAAAAAAAGCTGCCACCATTTCTGATGGCAGCTTTTGAAAACAGATTTACTTCATAAACGCAAGTTTTGTGGTTTTTACCATTGTTCCTTTGTTTTGGGTTTGAAGAGTTAACCGAAGTAAATATACCCCGCTTGGAACATTTATTCCTGAAAAATCAAGTGTGGTTTCGTTTTTACCTTTATTCCTATAAGATAGATTTTTAATAACTATCTCTTCTCCAAGCGAGGAATAGACAGAAAGATTTACTTTTCCTGATTCCGGAAGAAGATATTCAACCTTTACTTCAGGGTTAAAAGGATTGGGATAGGGATTTATCTCAATATTATATCCTTCAGGGAGAAATTCGTCTTCAATTCCACTTGGGTTTAAAGCTGTGGTGTCTCCTGACCAAATCATATAATAAAGAGGTTCTCCCCATTCTAATCTTTGACAGGCAGAACTACCATTTCCATGAAATTCCCCGGCAGCAAAATCATCAACTCCATCACCGTTTATATCTCCAACTTGCCCCATGTGACGATGGTACGAATCGGTATATCGTCTTCCTATAACAGGTGTGGGTCCCCCAAGCAAAACCAGGGAACCCCCAGTGAAAGAATAAGATACAAATCCAAGATCATTATACCTGTCATTGTTAACATCTCCAAGAAGTTTTGGAGTTTTCTGTGCAGTACCCGTTAATGGAAAAGACACATCCCTTGTAAGGACATGACCCGATCCTTTTTTCCCGAAACTGATTTGTACATAGGAACCGAGAAGTTCTTTTGTCCACATTAACTCAGCCATTCCATCACCATTTATGTCAGGTATAATTCGCATATCAGTTGCATACATTGTGTCTTGTGAAAAAAAAATGTAATTATCAATCGAGTAATTTTGATTTCCGAATATTAACTTGGTTCCATGTGCACCATTCTTATAAGCATTAACCAAAATATCAGTACAACCGTCTCCATTAATATCACCACTGGTTAACCAACTATATTCAAATCTATCGCCTGAAAGGGTATCGGGCAGGCGCAGAATGTAATTATTAGTAGCAAATGGGATGGCAATAGGAAGAAAAAGAAGGTAGCCATATCGACTGCTTCCGGGGAAAGGGGCACGGCTGTTTGAAAAAATTACCTCATTAATACTATCACCGTTGAAATCTCCAATATTGGTCTCAGTTCCCTCTGGGGGTAATCCTAACCATGAAAGATCATGGTGAATTGGAACCGGCTGAAAAATATCGGGAATAGTATCAAAATTCGGACCTCCCAAATAGATATCAATTGTATCATGCACATAGAATTTTCTTCTCGCCTTAAATATGTCAAGGTATCCATCATGGTTAAAATCATAAATTTGAGGATCAAATTCGGTATACTGTGAGCCATTTATATCCACAAACCAATGATATTTTGGTATAGGAGGGGGGGGATTCCCCCCCTCAAATATCATGTATCGGATTCCTTCTAATCTTGAACCAGTTGAAGTATTGACTTCCACACATGATAGTAGTAAGAACTCATCCATACCATCACCATTCCAGTCACCAAGAGTGGCAATCTTGGTTGAAATATCAACGCCGCCTCCTTGATTATATGCAATGGAGTCGATCGAATTACATTTGAACCTGAACAGGAGATTGTCAAAGACATCTGTTTGTGCAAGTGTATTACTTGTTAATACAAATATTGAAAGATACATGATTTTTTTCACAGTCATATCTCCTATTTCACTAACATCAATTTAGAAGTTAATGTATATAAACCATTTTTACCTTTTGCTGTTATTCTTAAAAAATACACACCGCTGGCATTTTTTGATGCGTTCCATTTGTAGTTGTAAATACCTGCTTGTTTTCCGGTTTCTTTACCGTTCAACACTCTTGTTCCGTTTATGTCGAATATCTCAACATCAACATCACTCTCTCCACCAAGGGAATACCTGATTGTAGTCTCCGGGTTAAATGGGTTGGGATAACTGCCAATTATCTTGTATTCAAACGGCAGAGTCTCAGTTGTTGTTGCTGTTGAAGGTTTCATCATATTGGTGCCTGAAGTTATCAGGTAATTTACCTCTTTTGTATATGAACTCAAAGGATATAATCTGTTCATATCATTTTTAAGAGTTTCTATCTCTTCGCTTCGGTTTCCTTCTCCAACCAGGTGAATGATTTTCAGATAAGATGCTCTTGCTGCATGGTCAGTTCCTTGATACACTGATATCAGGTTTGTTAGATGAGTCTCTTTTCTGTCGGTTTGATATTCTGAAAGCAAAAACAAAGCCTTTGCTGTAAGATCGTTTTTAACAGGGCGGTTACCTACTGAAAGAAGCACTGAGAAGAAACTTTCAATATCTTCAGGGTAATAGGTCTTTCCATATAGTTCCAATGCTTCACATGACATCTGCATGTTTTCCGGGTTATTGAGCAATGGAAGTAATATTGCCCTTGCAGCAGTCATGTTTCCGAGTCTTATCAGTTTTATTGTCGCTCTTAACAAATTGGATTGACCTCCCGATGTGAAGTTCCCCTGACTCGGGGGCATCCATTCGGCATCTATCTTCATTGTTGTTTTACCAGCCAATCCTGATTGAATTGAACCGGAGGGCTGATCATCCAGATAATAGTCGGTATAGATCGCACTAGTATTGTCTGAATATATGTTAAACAACGATGGATCTTTTGTACCCCAATAATCCCGTTCCACATAGATATTACTGTAGTCATAAGACTTAACATTGAATAATGTGTTGCTTTTGATCGTATTCCCACCACCGGAAATTAGATTACCACCTTGTTCATCATCCACATACCCAAGCATTGGAGTTGAATAATAGCTTATTATTCCAACATCGTTGCTGTCTATTATGTTTTTTCCATTGACCTCATCTATTGTATCATAGGGATTCGAATTTGTAACACAGTATAAGCCATAATCATTTTTTCTGATTGTGGTTGCATATATTTTGGGAGATGAATTGGAAAGTGAAATCCCTCTTCCCTGATTGTCCCAGGTTGAATTGTTATGGATGTTACAGTTAACGATCTTTGCTTTTTCAGTACCATAACTGTGGGTCCAATGCATCACAATTCCCCACTGATTATTAAATATTTCACTATTTTGAATGTCATCATTGTCAGTGGAATATGAGTAGTAACCAACCGCTGCATTTTTGATCTTTGCATGGTTTAAGACAACGCTACCATAGTTATTAACAATTCCATTGGTTGTAGATTGCCAATAAGGAGTAACAAAATCAAACACTACCGGCTTCTGAGCCGTACCATTTACTGTCAGGTTTCCATTCGAGAGTAATAATCGAGAATGATTCTCAAATGTAAGGGTTGCGCCCTCTGCTATCGTAAGAGTTGCATTATTCGATACTGTGAGGTCACTGTAAAGTGTTAAACTGTAACTAAAAGTGGTGTTCTGTGTAATATTGGTTATCAGCGGTTCAATTCTGAAAAGTTTTCCGGAAGCCGCTTTAATTGGGACTCTGATCAAAGCAGTACTACCATAGAAATGAACACTTCTTGTTTCCCCTGTTGAGATATCAGTTAAAAGGAAGTCATCATATCCGGAAACCGGTCTTGTAATTTCTATCCTGACAGATCGGTCACTTAAATCGCCCGTATTGCATCTTCTGTTTACCAAAGTGAAATACTTACGATAACTACTCTCAATCTCATCGAAAATTCCAACTTCGACAAATGTACTATCAGGAATATCAGTAATCAGGTCAAAATCATCAGGATTATCAAAAATTGGTATCCAGTTAGTAATTATTCCGGAAATAAACGACTTAGGGAAAGTGTGAAAATTCTCACCATTTCGATGGTACGAACCACCATCTACCCAACTCAGATTAAGAAGAGTGTTTTCTATCTTTTCAAGAGAATCTATAAATTCCTGCACTGCGAAGTACCTTGAGTTCGGAACCATCGGCTCTGATGGATCCTGAATTAATCCGGTAAATGTTGCTCCATCAGCTGTATAATACGGCTTACCAACTTCATCAAGCAGACCGTAATAATTCCAGTTACTTGAACCATTATTCCAGGTGTTTGTAGGAATAATGTAGAACATCAATCCTTTAACTCCATAATTAAGAGCCAGCCAACCCTGTGCAAATATCTCATCTCTGGTAGGTGCCCGTTTCCCTTTTCCGGGTTCATCTAATAGAGTACCGGCACCGGTTGTTCTATGTTCCGCCTGAACCTGCATGGTGTGGAACAGAGCTCTATCATTCGCCCGGTTTGCGTTTGTGGGATCATCTTTCCTCATCTGTGCCGAATATATTGCCGGCAGGAGACCTGCTTCAAGATAAAGTCCTGACTCACTATCTAAAAGTATCTGTGGTTTATTAACAAGGTAATCCAAATTTTTCTGTACATTCTCATTCAAAAAGTTGGCTGCATAAATACTACTGCCGGGCCAGGTAAATGGATACATGTCGAAAATCATATAAGGACTAAACTGAGACTCATTATCGTGATCTTTTGTTTTAAATTCCTGCATGTAATCGGTGTGATATCCTGACCATGCTCCCATCGCACCGTTGTAGTTAAATGATCCATCTAAATCATGAGAAAGGGCTAATTTATTTAAGTGATTAAATGCCAAAGCTCGCAGAAAGGGGGGTTCATCAATGTATTCTGCCTCTATTTTATCAGAATTATTATTGTAAATGGAATATTCGGAGCAAACTGCTTGTGCAATTCCGTTGAGAATTTCTCCATCCTGAGTTATAAATACATTCTCAAATAACTGATTGTAAATCATGATCCTGTCAATATAAAGATCTACATTCCCTTCCCAATATACTGCAAAAAACATTTCATAATTGTAAGGGTCTGTTTTGTAGAAGTACGAGTCAAGTTTAATATTTGTGATATTTCCATTCTGATCAAAATCGCTTACTTTTAAAGTGCAAAGCATTGAATTTACATTGTCATACAAATCAAAACTTATTGGTGGTTCCTGGAAATGTTTATAGTTTTGAAACATTATGTTTGGATTTATGAGTTGATCGGTTCGTAAAACATGAATAATTGCCACTATTGCATCCGGATCCTGAGATGGAGAGATTGCAGCATCCATAGCAATTTTATATTTTATCGGTTTTTGATCTATATAGGCTACTGTTTGATGCAGATTATTCAACTTTGCGTAAAGCATAAATCCAGGCTGGTGCTGATTTGTTGAACAATATTTTAGGTGTTTACCAAAAAGCGAAATTGTATCGCCAGTTCCAGGGATAAATGGATGAATTGGATCACCAAACCAGTGAGCAGTCTGGTCTGCTGTGCCAAAGCCATAGTTCCCCGCAGATGGTGAGAGAGGTGCTTTTGTATCGTACCCTACTTCATAAGGGTATGAAAGATGCGATGTTCCTTCTGCATAACTATATACGAAGGATTTTGAATATGGTTTTCGCCATTCGATACCCAGATCAAATAGCTTTAATCTGGTTGTATCCGAATTGTAATTTTCGTTTAATGTAACATTTTGGTCTACACCTGTTACCAAGTGAGTGAGTCCAAGAGATGTTAGTAGAGGGAAGTAATATTTGTTACTGTTAGTGAAATTGTTGAGTTGGTTCCCGGTCAACGGGTGGTCTCCGCCGCCGTATCGAAACGGCACTTTGGAAACTGTATAGGGATCGGCAAAACCTATTTTAGGGAACACGGTTTTCCCTAATTGTGAATAAATATGGGGGGGGTAAGAATAACAACAAGTGCTATTAACAGTGCTAATCTTTTCATATTAATCTCACGATTAATTTTTTAAATTTTTGGACCGTAAGTCCGAATTATAGATGAAAAGCAAGGTGGTACAATAAACTATCCTGTTTTGCTTTGGTGCGCTTTTGGCGTGGGAAGAGAGATGTGAAATATCGGGAGTTACCTCTAATCACCCGGAAAAGGATTAAATATAATGACTTGAAGAGAATATATACTCTTCTTTTTTGTTAGTATGGTTCCGTCTGATTGCTCCTCAAAAAAGTTGTTGAATGTCTTATCTAAAATAGTGATATTTGATTTTAATGACAAAATGTTTATAATGAATTTTACAATAATTTAATATTCAGAGAATTAAGAAAGGCGCAAACTGAAAATTATTTGCCTTCTCCAGTCCACTTCTACACTACTCTGAATCTTCGCCACTAAAAAAAGCTGCCACCATTTCTGATGGCAGCTTTTTTAATTTTTATTTATCCTGATTTCAGGACTTTTTGATGGTTCTTCCTAAAAGAGTCAAAATCACTATTTAAGAAGCAGAATTTTCCTTACCTGTCTGAAATCACCGGCCTTTAATTCGATGAAGTAAGTTCCTGAAGAAAAAGCTTCGGCGTTCCAGATAACACTGTAAGTTCCGGCCTCTTTTTCCTCGGACATCAAAAGCGCAACAATTCTTCCGAGCATATCATATACTGTTATGATAACTTGAGAATGATATGGCACCGAAAACTTTATAGTTGTTGATGGATTAAATGGATTTGGATAATTCTGATATAGAGCAAAATCCAAAGGAATATTCTCAGATTCAGGTCTTTGTTCTTCCACCCCTGTCGGAGTACCAAAAGAAGTAAATACGGTAACCACTCCATATCTGAGACTTAGAGCGATAATCTGTTGTTTCAGAACCAGTGCCTGAGCAGAATTTGGATCAAGCGAATAATATTGGATCAAGAGGTCTTCAATGAATGTTTTTGCCCATATTTTTGTAAGGAACTGATATTCAGGTTTTGCGCTGTCAACAATTGGAAGATCGTAGGTATAAACCACAGGCTGGCCGTATATTTTGCCCGTTAGAGTAACCTGGACCGGCTGAGAGACAGGTTCGGTATATCTTCCTGTTAAAAGCATTTGTTCACCGATATAAAGGTTTGGAAGTCTTGTCGGGTGAGTCTGTTCAATAACATTTGGTGAGAATGTAACCACAGGTGCGATTAGTACAGGGTTTTGAATCTTCAGGTAAAACTTTGATATAACGGGTTCAACCTCATTATTCATCAGAAAAGTTGCCAATCCTGAATGATTATTTGCAATGGTCTGGAGCAGTTGTTTGTTTACATCACTACCGACTCCAAAAGTGAAAACATTAAGGTTAACCGTGACAGGAGTAATTAAACCTTGAATGTGCGTTAATAATTGTGGGGTTGAAGTTATCCCTACGGTTGCCTGTCCATCAGTGAGGAAGAGTAGAATATTTGCAGTAGAATCGGATGCTTCATAAAAATCGGGAACAGCTTCTGAGAATGCGCCTCCAATATTTGTTCCATACCTTGCTTGCAATGAATTTATCCAGGTGATCGCTGCACTGATGTTGTCAGGAGTTACTGGGACATGATTTGGTCTAAAACTCGTGGCATAATCGTCAAACTCGATCAGATTAAACAGATCACCTTCATTAAGTCTGTTGACAATAAAAAGTGCTGCATTCTTCGCCTGGGCCATCTTATTTTCCCAGCCCATGCTTCCCGATCTGTCGATAATGAGTGTAAATCTTTTCCTTAAAATGGTGGTTGTGTCTCTTGCAGGTTCTGCTACAAAGAGGAAATAACCTCCATTTATTGAATCAGTCACTGATGCAGTGTCACTCAAATAAGTGGAAAAGCTAAATAACCCAAGTTCGTCAGCAGCCAGTCGAAATCCCATCTCAAAATTTCCGGGTTGAATGATCCTTGATTCAATAACCAGAGAAGTGGTATCTCCAGATTGTGTCATAATTGCATCGTTACTGCTGAGGCAGTAAATTGAATCGACATTGCGTGTTGAGATTAGTTTAACTCTGTTGCCAACAGGAATTGGTTGGGGGCAAAAGAACGAAGGGAGATTGGTGGGAATAGACAGCAAAACTTCCCCAAGATCATACTTAAGAAATTCCACATAAGTCATCTCCACAGTGATCGAGGAATCAACCCCTATTGAATCTTTCAAAGGATAGATAATACTTCCAGGTTTGGTGTAGTTGGTCACCTGAGAGTGGACAGAACCACCACCACCGATATTTGTGTCCTGAGGAACTGCTGAGAATCCGGCTTCATACCAGATTCCCCGAAGCTCCCACCGCAAACGGATGGCACTTGAATTTTCAGGGATTGGGAAGATGTAAACGGGTTTTTGGTATGAGGTAGTGTTGTTTTTATAGACAGAGGTTACCGTTGTAATTGCAACCTGATTCTCGATTCTGGTATCAGTTTTGAAAGATTCAATTTTCAAAATCTGGCCCGTAGCGGGGTTTAGCAGCATTATGCCGCCGGGGTAAATCATACTCGTAAATAGAATTACGAACAATAGAATGTGTTTCATAGATCACTCCTTGTAAATTGATCCACCATTTCGATTGAAGCAGCTTTTAGTATGATTCCCTCGGAGACAGAGTACTCACTTTCCAGTAAGTTCTGAGTCCTGAACCAGGCTACTCCCAAAAATATTGTATCATAACCTGTAAGTTAAAAAAAACGGGATCAAAGTCAATAGTTTTCCAATAATTAATGTCATTAAATTGTTAATATTTTGTGTTTTTGAATATCGCAAAATTGCAGATAATTGATTAGTTTAGCAGATATCGTAAAATATGATTGTGGTAATCCACAACCAAGGCCTAAAAGTCTAAAAAAGAAAGAATTCGTGATCATGAAAAAGGTATTTTTTCAGAGTTTGATCGCAACCATGCTTCTTGTTCCGGTTTATGCACAAACATTGAGCCAGGATGAGGAGATATTTACAAAATATTTTGCACAAACAGCCGGTATGATGGCTGTTTTTAATCCGGGTGAGGTCAACGACACCTCGTTATCCAATGCACTTTCAGCTCTTGAACGCATTATCAAGGAAAATCCATCCAGACACCTCCTCAAATTAATCCACCTCAACCTTTCCTCCGGCGAGAACATTAATCCTGCCTTGCTGAAATTCGTTGATGAGACCCCGGCTGAATATGGTGATATTGTGATGCTTGCTTTATATGAGTATATAGTCAGTGAGAAGGAGTTTTATCCCGGGGTGGTTGCTAAGTTTTCGGGACTAAAGGGGACTATCCCTTTCCAGATTTCACCTCCATATCTCTATTTTATTGAATGTTGGTCGTCGGTGCCTGCTAAACCTGAACAGGTTTACCCTAAACCCGGCGATTTAACAATTCTCAAAGATAAAAGCGAAGAGAACCTCAGGATATATCCCGATGAAAAGGAATATTTCAGGGATAATTATCAAAAAGGTTTGTCCTATTTTGAATCACTTGAGATTATCGATGATAAAGAATTTCCACTCTCTCTATTTAAGAAATATGAACCGGTGATTGCCGCTGAATTGGTAAGGCTCACAGGAGAAGAAAAATGGAAAGAACCGGCACATGACGGTGGGAGTCAGAATTTAATTCAACTCTATAACAGCTATTTTCTCCCTTTGTTCGCTGATATATATGATGAGGAGTATCTGTTAAAAACTGCCGGAATGGCGGACGATGGATCAGAATTTGCGTTTTTGAATGAAGAAATAGTCTTTTATTATCTCGCCGGAAATAACATCAACTCACCTCTATTACCCGGTTTATATACAGACCTGACTGCCTCAATTGAAAATGTGTCGCCAACAACCTTCGACCGGGTTTGTGCTTATGCCCTCAAAAATCATGAAAACGAATTGATAGCTGTTGTTGAAAGATATATAAATGCACATCCCGAATCTCCTTCGGCATATCAATGGAAGAAATATTATTATAGTGAGATAAACCCCGATAAAAACAAAGTTGGGGAAATCGATATTAAGATCGAAGGATTGACTCCCAAGGCATGGTCAGTAGAGACATCTTTAGAAAAGATCAAAAAAATGATCGATTCACTTTATTACAAAGCTGCTGAAGACTCTCTCCTAAAAATGAAGGATGATCTTGAAAAGAATTTGTTATTCATTTCCAATGATTATTTTTCCGTCTTGTCGGTTTTGAGGGGACTTTATATACAAACAGGTGAACTCTCAAAATCGCTTGATGTGCAGACAAGAAAATATGGAGTGATCAAACAATATTTTATGAAGGGGAACGAGCTCCGGATGAAAACCGAAGTGGAGCTCGCTGAAAATTATAACCTGATTGGTCAATTTACGGCATCCAGAGCTATTCTGTTTGAAGTTTTATCTATTATCGATTCACTTGAAATTAAAGAAAGTAACAGTTTCAGTGGTGCATTATTGGCACTATCAGAAGTTTATTTACTTTCAGGTGATCAGGAGAAGGGCGAAAAATTAGTTGATTCTGTTTATAACATGGTATTGTCGGGGAAGATGGATGATAAAGAATACCAGAAAGAATTGGTTATCAGATTAACTGATTTTTACATAAAAGCCGGTAAACCCGAAAAAGTTGAAAAACTGATTGAAATTTTTAATCTGTTACAACCTGAAAAAGGAACCGGTAGCAGGTTCCATGCGGTAAGAATGAAATCGGAGTTGGCACTTCTAAAATTTCAAACAGGAAAAAAGGACGAATCAGGCTCTCTGCTTGGTGAGATTTCTTCCGAGTTCATTGAACTGCCGGTTGCGCCAGACAAAGACTGGATGAAAGCTTTTGGTAACATTGCCGATCTTCATAACAAAATGCCCTACAACAAAGGACACCGAAATTTTTTCAAGTTTTTAAAGAGGAACTCGAATAAGATTCTTGAGGTGAGAGACCCTTCATTTGTTGAGGCACTTACCAACATCGTAGAGTTTTATCATCGCGAGGGGGATTTTAATCCTGCACAGGATTTTTTGTTTCAAGTGATCAAAAAACAGAAACAAAATTTTGGTGAATTAAATCCTGACTATATTCTTATGACTGTTAAGCTGATAGAGTTGATGGGAAGAAGGGGGAAGAGTGAGGAGTTTTTTGGACTATACAAAGAACTGATCGATCTGCAGGCGAGATATTTAAGAGAAGTTTTGCCCCTGCTTACAGAGAGTGAGAGGGAACTGATGATGAGGAAATTTATTGGGATGAATGAACTTTGTATGAGCGTCTCAATTAAAAATTTTGAGATGGATATGGCTGTTTATGGGCTGTATTATGACAATCTTCTCAGAATTAAGGGATTAAAACTTGCTGCACTTAAAAACGAAAGACAGAGATTGAGGAAAATGTATGACCCGTCTCAGTTGGAAATCATTAAAAAACTTAACGATGTAAAAAACCTGATTGGAAAACTTTACAATTTTTCGAAAGATGAAATAGCAAAAACAGGTTACGATCTGCCATCTTTGCAAAATGAGGCAAACACTTTACAAGCTGCTTTGAATAAAAATCTGAACCCTGGGGCGGATTCTATTATCGATCTTTCGATCACATGGCAGACTGTAAGAAACAGTTTAAAACCAGGGGAGGCTGCAATAGAAATTTTCCGTTTCCGACCATATGATAATGGATTTCTCGACAGCGTGGTTTACCTTTATCTTATCGTCACACCTGAAACGATGGATCATCCAGAGATTGGGATGCAGTTTAACGGAAAATTCATAGAAGGGGAACCATTTCAGGCTTATCTCGATGCTGTAAAATCTTTGGATGAGGATACATTTGAAGAGATGGACATGAAGGTCCTTAAAGAAGCTTACAACAATTATTGGCTTCCAATTCAGTACCATCTTCAAGGCGTTAAGAAAATTTATCTTTCTGCTGATGGATTGTATCATAAAATCAATCCCGCAGTTCTGGTAAATCCCTCAACCAACAAATATGTCTATGAGGAGTATGAAATTGAACTTATAGGAAGTACAAGGGAGATAGTCAACAAAAATTCACCCAAACAAATTAACAATAAAGGTTCCTGGCTTTTTGGTTACCCCGAGTTGTATGATTTTAAGTTTAATGAAAACAAAAACCCTCTTAATCAGGAACCTGACAGAGCAGTTTTTTCGAGTGACGACAAATCGGAAATGCAACGATATTATCTCTCAGATATCCCTGCTACTAAAACTGAAGTTGAGAAGATTGATTCATTACTGCGAAATCACAAAAAAGAATCTGTGCTTTTTACAGGTATCAAAGCAAGTGAAGAGAATATTAAAAGGATAAAAAACCCAACGGTGCTCCATATTGCTTCCCATGGATATTTTATAAAGGACGATGAAGTATCAGCAGAAAAGATTTATGGGTTTGACAAAAAAGTTGTCTCAATTAATCCTTTGCTTCGGTCGGGATTGTTTCTTGCAGGTGCCGGTGCATTTCTTGAAAGTGATCCGTTTTTATGGAAAGGGAATGAGAACGGTGTACTCACGGCACAGGAGTGTTTAACTCTCGATCTGGATGGTACAGAACTTGTCACTCTATCCGCATGTGAAACCGGACTTGGAATTGTGCAAAACGGTGAGGGGGTTTATGGACTTCAGAGAGCGTTAATGGTTTCAGGTGCCAACTCAGTAATCATGAGTTTGTGGAAGGTACATGATACAGCTACCATGGAATTTATGGTTAGTTTTTACGCCGGATGGTTGAAGTCTGGTGATAAAACAAAGGCATTTGATCTTGCCCGTAATACAGTTAGAGCCAAGTACAAACTGCCATATTATTGGGGAGCATTTGTATTGTTGAATTAAAAAATCAGGTGGTCTCTCAATTAAATTTGATGAGCACATCATTTCTGTTTAAATTTGTTTTTTGATTAATTAAAAATCGGGATTTATGGGCAGGATATTCGAAACGCGTAAACATGTTATGTTCGCACGCTTTGCAAAAATGTCAGTTGCATTTAATCGTGCACGAAAAGAGATAGAGATAGCAGTGAAGGCCGGTGGACCGGACCCATCCAGCAATTCGAAACTCAGACTGGCAATGCAAAACGCAAAAAGTGTAAACATGCCAAAAGATAGAGTTGAAGCTGCAATTAAACGGGCTTCTTCAAAAGATACAACAGGCTATCAGGAAATCACTTACGAGGGAATGGGACCACACGGAATCTATGTGATAGTTGCGTGCGCTACAGACAACACCACCAGAACCGTTGCAAATGTTCGTCACCACTTCAAAAAAGGGAATGGTGTTCTCGGAAATTCCGGGAGTGTATCGTTCAATTTTGAGCATAAAGCCTTTTTTAAGTTGAAAAAGGGTTCTGTTTCCGATGTGGAAGAACTTGAACTTGAGTTGATCGATTTTGGATTGGATGAGTTGGAAAGTGATGATGAGTTCATCTACATCTACTGTCCATACGAAGAGTTTGGGAAGATGCAAAAAGCTCTTGAAGACAGAAATGTAGAAGTTGAGAGTGCTGAATTACAGTATATCCCAAATGTTTACAAAGAACTCGAAGGGGAGCAGAGAACTGAAATGACAGAACTCCTCGATTTACTCGAAGAAGATGATGATGTTGTTGCAGTTTATCACAATATGCAATAGTTAAATTAAAAGAAAAAAGGCTGACCCCGAAACGAGTCAGCCTTTTTAATTTTTAAAGCTATTTTAATAAAGTCATCTTACCGGTAACAGTTTTCCCTCCGGAATTAAGGCTGTAGAAATATATTCCACTTGAAACCGGTCTTCCGGAAGTATCATCTCCATTCCAGGCAATTGAATAATTTCCTTGTTGAAGAGGCTCTGCCACAAGTTTCTTAATCAGTACACCTTGAATATTAAAAATATTCAATTCAACAAAATTTCCTGTTGAGCTTGATGGAATTGAAAATTTAATGATTGTTGAATTATTAAAAGGATTAGGGTAGTTCTGTGCCAGAATAAAATCTTCAATTTCACCGTTTTCACCGGGATTTTCGAGTTTAACCGAGGTTAAAAGTGATGATCCTGGACCTCTCGAATTACCTGCAGAATCTGCAAGATACAAATTTACAAAATCCGGTCTTGATGCCTGAGCTAAATATGTATTTATCCAACTGTCATCATCCAGCCTGAGCATATTGGTTGTTGTATAATCGTAATAACTTAAAAAAGGACCAACATAAGCAACATCAACACCGGCAGGATTTTTTGCAGTTACCACTCCAAGATTGACTTTTCCCGTGCCCACATGTTTAACCCACCCAACATAATTACCATTTTCGTCCTGCCCTGAGGTATGAATGTCGGCAACCACATATAGTTGTTTCTGAAAAAGATCCTCGGGAGCATAAAATAAGTCGTAATACCACCCGTCATAAGGGGAACCGTAAGCACTGTGGTCAACTTTAAGGAAGTTTCTTAAAAACTGTTGTTCCGCGCCTGAAAGATTTTGGTTGGCAAGTTCTTTTTTTGCGATGGAAGCGAGAGTATCATTTGAAGAGCGGAACCTGTCACACCAGTTCATCATCTCCATTTTGATATATTGATTACTAAACTGGAGTGGAAGCAAAATTGTCTTAAAAAAGTCACCAAAGTCTCTTAGATCTTCATAAAACAATGGAAATGGTTCAACATAACCGTAGGGGAAAGAACACACCCATCCGGAAGTATATGATTGTTTAGCGTACAAAATGTTATCGTGGCGAAGTTGGGTCCAACTACCCAGTTGAGTGTTCAGTTTTTGTTGCCAAAAGGCGGCGGTTTGCATGAACTGCGGCAAAGAATCACGGTCTTCAGGTGGATTAATCTTTCTCAGAGAATTGAGCCATCTATGGAAGAGATTTGCATTCCAGAAACTTGTGTCATAAGCTTCAATAAGATATCGTGCTGCGGCAAGATTTGTACCATAGTGATAACCATTCAATTCATCCTTGAGAAGTCTGATGGCGGCATTGTTGCCGAGCCCACCCAAAACATCAAGAGTGTTTGGCAACATCCTCTTAATCTTTTGTCCATTATAAACGACCCTGTCAAAAACAACTTGTGATGTGATATAGGAATCGATGACAAATCTTTGTCCCATTAACATAACAGCAGAAGCAGGATGAGTAGTGGTGGGGGAGAAGGGATTGGTCATCAACAATTGAGAATTAATCATCTGAAATGCAAAAGGATTTGCGAGTAATGAATCCTGGAAAGCATAAAGTTTTGTGGTATCGTTAAATTGCAGAGGAGATGTTATGTTAGCATTTTCGAGCAGAAACGAAAGATTGTTGATTGTTACATTGTCTTGGGCTCCAACAAGGAAGTTTAGCAGCTCATTAATTTCTGAGTAATAACCATTAGCCGGGGTTGATGAAGTTGCCTCTTCGAGAAACGCAGCAAACATGCAACTTCGTGCACTTGATGGATCCCGTTGAAAAGTTTCTCCCGGAGGTAGAAGTTGGATTTCTGTTCTACCAAGCCAAATCATTGCCTTAAAATATTCATCAAGGAGAGGGTAATTCATCAGATTTTGTTCATCTGCGTAGTGACCTCTGAGAGTGAACTGACTAAAATCGATGTAATGTTGCTCTTCTCCAAATAATGAGTACAAAACCATCGTCTCGTCATTAATAAACTGAAAAATGCTGTCAATTTTTGGATTGTTGGAGGAATACCATGGAGTGGCAGCAGGATTAAAGAGTTTCCTTGCAACGGTGTTATAAACATCCAAATCACGAAGAGCCACACCACCAAGAGAATCACTTCCATAAAGTGTATTCAACCCTGAAATTTGAGAATGTATCGAATTCAGAAGAAGCTGCAGTTTTGGAATCAGGTATTCTCCTTCAAGCTGCATCAGGATTTTATCGTAAGAGAGATGAAGTGCGTGAAGAATGGCATCCGTTGAAACAAAGAGGGGAAGATCTTTGTGGAAAATATCACTGGATGCGCTAAGAAAAGTAGGATAACTTAATCGCTCACTAACCATAAAACTATGTTGGTTAATTAACGAGCGTTCATATTCTGTGAGATTATATTTTGTGCAAATAGTATCATAAAACAGAATATTGCCGGTAAACGGTGTGATACCGCTATTAAATTCTCCGGTCGGGTACATCTCCATTATTTGCGCTGAACTCAGATTTTGATGTGATTGTAAAAAATCGATATAATTCTGAAGTGTAAAATTTGGGTTCTGCGAATGCAATGGGAAAGTGAAGGTTAATACAATTGCGAATAATAGTTTCTTCATTTTTTTAGCCGCTTTTTGATTTCCTTAATGTGAAAGAAAATTTACTACCAGTTCCGGGCTTGCTTTTAACCCGGAGTGTTCCACCATTTTTTTCAATAAATTCTTTGCAGAGAATTAAGCCAAGTCCGGTACTAAGTTCTCCATCTGTTCCCTCGGTTCTCGTTTTTTCACCCAGTATAAAAAGTTTTTTGAGTGTATCCTTCGACATGCCGATTCCTGTATCTGATACCGAAAGCTCAATAGTTGACTCATCTACTGTTTTTGCATTAAGAGAGACAGAACCACCTCTATTGCTAAATTTAATCGCATTGGAAATTAAATTCATCAAGACAGAGTTTATCATCTTTTTATCGGCAAGAATAGTAGTTTCCCGGTTAATATTATTTATCAGGCTGATTCCTTTTTGTTCACACCTTAACATCGAGGTCTCAACAATTGGATCAAGAACATCTGATATATTAAAACTTTCAGGTTCAAAATCCAATGCACCTTTTTGCATCTGTGCCCATTCAAGAAGATTACGGAGCAGGATATAAAGATTTCTTGCAAGTTTGTTCAATTTTTCACTCATTTGAACATATTCTTCATGCGTATAATTAGCTTCATCATCAGTCATCATCTCGGTGAGTCCCCAAAAACTTTGGAAAGGACTTGAGAGATCATGAGCGATTATTGAGAAAAATTTATCCTTTTCTTTTAACAGACTTGTAAGTAACTCGTTTTTGTGCTTGATCTCCTCTTCAGTGGCTTTTCTTTCAGAAATATCTCTCATCTGTGAATAGAGATATTGTTTTCCTTTAAATCTAATTGGGGTGAGCATAACTTCAACCGGAAGTTCACTTCCATCAGCTTTTAGATGAGTCCACTCAAATTTATGGTAGCCTTTTTCAACGGCATAATTTACCATCGATTTTGCTTTTTCTATTGAAGGTGCCCCGTCCGGCTGTTTTTCCGGTGAAATATCCCAAGGGAATTTGGAGAGGATTGCGTTTACATTGTCGTGACCAAGTGCGGAGACAGTTGAGGTATTAACTTTTGTAAACCCTGATTCATCAAGAAGCAAACAGAGATCCGCTGATTGATCAAAAAGAATACGAAACATCTCTTCACTTTCGTGAATTGAGTCCTCGGCTCTTTTTCGTTCAATTGCTATGGCAATTTGGCTCGCAACCGAATCAAGAAACTGTACATCCCTTTCGGAATAAACATCAGACTCTTCATAATGTTGAAGAACAAGCACACCAATAGTTTTAGAAGGTGTCACCAATGGAACCCCAAGCCAGGAAGGGGAGTTCTCACCAACAAGTTCAACTTCACCCAATTCGACCAACTCATCAAATTTTTCTTGTGACAAGAGAAGTGGTTTGCCCGTTTCATAAACATATGTTGTGCAGCTTTTAAACATTGGTGATGGATCAGGCTGTGGATCATATTTGTCAACATGATAGGGGAAACTGAACAGCCCCGTTTCCTCGTTGTATAACGCCACAAAACAATTCTCAGCATATAACAGTTCAGAGAGGGACGAGTGGATGAGGATCAACAATTCGTTTAGGTTGGCAGTGGTAGATACACCCTGAATAATTTGATAGATTATTCGGGCTTCCCTTTCGGATCGTTCTTTACCGGCAGGGGATTCGGTAGAGGAAAGTTCTGTATTAAGTCTCTGATTTTCTCTACTTAATTCCAAATTCTTTCTTTGGATTATGTTGATCAGATCAGCTATTTCTGAAAGGGTATAATTAGAGAGCGAATCAGGGGTTACCTGATTAAAGTGTAAATCAGCAGGATTTTCAGAGCCAGAATTAGCGAACTGACTACCAATGTCATGCATGTTTCAGATTTTCTAATTAACTGCATTTGAATATAATAAAATCACCAAAAAATCCAAGAAAATTAAGAAAAATTATTGAACAAGTCCCTCCATTTAGAAATGTGTATAAATATCTTCCGGAAAAGATGTAATGTTTATTTTGTTGAGCTTGAATTAGCAAATAAACAGGAAGTAGACCTCTTTTCGTCCATGTGGATTATAGGAATTCTTTCAGTTGTTTAGCATATTCTCCATACAACCAGAAATTATTTGGAAGAGCTGAAAATGATGAAAAAAGAAGAATCTACCGGCCGGTCATTGACCTTACCTTCGATAGCAGCAGTAACAAAAATAGAAATGCCAAATCGTGTAGAACAGAAGAAGGTAAAAGAATATGCCAAGGAACTTTTTATGCCATCTTTTCCGCAAGTGGAAAGGATTATGAGTGCGTTCGATAACACCGGTATCGTCACCAGGAATTTTTGTAAATCTATCGATTATTATCTTGATTCACATACCTATCAGGAATTCAATAGAGACTACATTCAAACTTCTCTTGATTACTCAGTAGAAGCAATCGAAAAGTGTATCTCAATTGCCAAAATAGATAAAGACCAGGTCACAGATATTATATTCGTTTCGACGACAGGACTCGCAACACCGAGCCTGGATGCATTAATAATTAATAAAATGAGACTGAGTCAGAATACATCGCGGATACCCATCTTTGGATTAGGTTGTGCCGGGGGGGTGGCGGGAGTAGCAAAGGCAAGCATTCTGGCAAAAGCCAATCCCGATGCAGTTGTGTTATTGGTGGTTGTCGAGTTGTGTTCACTTACCTTCCTAAAAAGTGATTTCAGTAAAAGTAATTTCATTGGCTCAAGTCTCTTTTCTGATGGAGTGGCAGCATGTTTAATTGTGGGAGCAAATCACAAGTTTAAGCAGACATATCAAATCCAATATCTGGCAGCCCAAAGTAAACTCTATTATGATTCACTTGATGTTATGGGCTGGGAATTCCAGGAGCAGGGTTTTAAAGTTCTGTTTTCTCAAGATATTCCAACAATTATTTCAAAAAACATATATGAGGATGTGATTTCCTTCTTAAAGAAAAATAATTTAGAGCTATCAGACATCAAAAACTTTGTTTTCCATCCCGGTGGTAAAAAAGTTCTCTCCGCCTACGAAGAAGCACTCCCTGTGACAGGAGATTTCCTAAAAAATACAAGGGAAGTGATGAACGAAAATGGCAACATGTCAGCAGCCACAGTGTTATATGTTTTAGAGAGATTTATAAACAGAGGCTTTGAAAACGGGTATGGTTTAATGTTGTCGATGGGTCCAGGATTTTCAAGTGAAATGGTATTGCTAAGCATGGGAAGTGACTGAGATGGTGTTTGTTTTATTCATTTCCGCTGTTATTTTGTTGCGAATTAGTGAACTGGTTTTATCCCGCAGAAACGAAAAATGGCTGTTGCAAAATGGTGCCATAGAGTTCGGAAAAGAGCACTACTCAATTATTGTGGCGCTCCATGTCTCGTTTTTTATTTCATTGGTAACCGAATTTCTGCTCAAAGGATCTGATTCCTGGAGCCCTGTTTTAATGATCCTCTATTTTTTGTTAATCTTATTCAAAGGCTGGATCATTTTTTCATTAAGCAAATTTTGGAATACAAAAATTTACCATATCCCGAATCACCCTTTGGTAAAAAAGGGACCTTACAAATATATTCGCCACCCAAACTATATTGTTGTGGTTGCTGAGATTCTCATTATACCCCTTGTTTTTGAACTTTATATTACCGCCATAATTTTTACAATTCTAAATGCAATAATGTTAACGATAAGGATCAAGGCGGAAGAAAAAGCAATGTTGAATTAATAGTGATATTCTTATTGATCTGAATGTTCTATTAGTTTTGGATCAATTCCAACTAAAATAACTAACGGTTGGAGAATTCAAAAAAAGAATTAAAAAAGGAACTAAAAAAATGGAAATTCTAAATACACCAAATGAAAAACTAACTGCAATTGCAGAAGAACCTCAATCCAGGATATCTCCGGGTACAATTCGGCAAGAATACATAGAGGTGGAGCCGGGTGTTCGACTTCATTTAACTGATGGTGGCGAGGGAAGAGCTGTTATACTTATTCATGGATGGCCTCTTTCTGATGAGATGTATGAATATCAGTTTAACAAATTGATGGAGAACAATTTTCGTGTAATCGGAATAACTTTGAGGGGATTTGGGAAATCTGATAAACCATTTGGATCGTATCAATATGATGTTCATGCACGTGATATTCATACGATATTAAACAAACTTGAGATATCAGATGCAGTATTAGGTGGATTTTCAATGGGGGGCTCAATTGCAATTAGATATGTCTCGATGTTTAAGAATGATTTTGTTTCCAAACTTGCTCTGTTTGGTGCAGCTGCCCCGAGTTGGACTCAAAAAATCGATTTTCCCTTCAACTTGCCAGTGAGTGCAGTGGATGATTTGATAAAATTGTGTTATGAAGACCGACCAAAGTTGATGTCCAATTTTGCTGCGATATTCTCTGCCACGGAGACTTCATTGAATGCAGGTATCGGTAATTGGCTTAACGGAATGTGTATGAGTGCTTCACCATATGCCGCTGTCCAGAGTTTGATCGCCCTCAGGGATACTGATTTGAGGGATGACCTGAAGAGGATAGATATTCCTGTTTTGATCCTTCATGGGAAGAAAGATAAAATATGTTCTTTTGATCTTGCTCGTGAAATGAAAAACCGGATATCAGATTCGCAACTGGTCTCTTTTGAGAAGAGTGGTCACAGTTTGTTTTTGGAGGAGACTGAAAAGTTTAATACTGAACTGATTAAATTCGCAAAAGCAGAGTAATAACTCTACCTAAAAACAAAAAGCCTTGCAATTTTTCAATTACAAGGCTTTTTTTTTGTGACCCCAAGGGGATTCGAACCCCTATTACCGCCGTGAAAGGGCGATGTCCTAACCTTTAGACGATGGGGCCATCTAAAGTTACGCAACAAAAGGCAAATATATTAAAGTTCCAAAACAAAATTCTGGTGAGCCCGAGTGGACTCGAACCACTAACCCTCAGCTTAGAAGGCTGATGCTCTATCCGATTGAGCTACGGGCCCATAGAAAATAATTTTGTCGGTATCCGATAAAACTTGTCGGGGTAGCAGGATTCGAACCTGCGACCTCCTGGTCCCAAACCAGGCGCGCTAGCCGGGCTACGCTATACCCCGAAATTCAATTTCGTTTTCTAAGGGCAGTATTCACTGCTTGCAGACATTAAGTTGTAGAACTAAAAAATAAGTAGATTTCAAATATAAGGGTTTGATAAATTTTATCCAAATTATTTTTTCAAAATCGGATGCGGAAAAATTTTGCACGAAACTTATAAAGCTTCGTTCAGTATAATTGGGTAAATTTAATGTTTGAATTTAGAAATTCTTTTACACGAGGATATAATGCAGAAATTCCTTAAAGGATTGTTGTTTATAGCGGTTGTACAATTTTCCCTTATCGCACAAACCGGCTACAAAGACTTAATGAATCAGGGTGATCAGGCACTAAACAAACGACCACCCGATATTATGACTGCAAGATTAAAATATCTTGAAGCCCGTGATTTGGAAAAAAACAATCCTGAGGCCTACATTAAAATAGCAATTACATTCATCTATTCAAAAGATGAAAGAAGTGCAAATTATAATCTGGATGAAGGCCTAAAACTTTTTGGTGAAGGTAAATCGAATATGAAAGCGATTTTTACCTACTACAAAGGGATGGTAAAAGAGTTTGTTCCTCCTGATACTAAAGATACAGTTAAAATCAAAAAACACTTCCTTGAAGCGATAAGTTATTATCTCAAATCGCTTGAATACCTCGAAGTGCCCACATTCACCTGGAATAATTTTGAGTTTTCGAAGGTAAATGTATATAATGACGCCGCCAGGGTTTATATGATGATAAATGACGCCGACAACGCAAAAAAATATTTTAATATGTGTTTGGCAGAGTTGGGTGGTAACACGAGTAACAGTTATTATTCAATTTCACACTTTGGACTTGCACAAATTAACAAATATTTGGGCTTGACTGACAGCGCGATCATCAATTTTAACAAAGTATTGGAGATAGACCCTTCAAATCTTACTGCACTCAGCGATCTTTATGGGCTCTATTTTGATTCAGGCGACTATGAAAACGGTTTTATTATCGTCAATAAAATCGATTCGATGACAACGCTTCGTTATAACGATATGATCAGCAGGAAAGATGCATCAAAAGATTCGCTTCAGTATGTTGCCAACATTCTTTATAATACAAAAATGGAGAAGGGGCACCTTAAATTCAACTCCAAATTGTATGATGAGTCACTAAAATATTATGTGGAAGCTTATCCATTCAAAAAGAATAAAAAACTTGTTGAGCTAATCAGAAAAATGTCAATTCTAAGTGACATGGCAAAAAAAGGCTGGATGCCGTGTGTCAAGGATGCAAAATTTGTAACCAATGGCAACGAATATTTCTTTTATTCAACTTCTGAATTGAAAGTTAATCAGGATTCATCGATTACAGCCACCCTGAAATCGATAATTACCGCGGATGTTGACCTCAACATGCTTAATGTTTTCCAACCTGAACCTGATGGCACAGCTCCTGATAAAATAGACAAAGTTCTAAGTTCCAAGTATGGTTCAAATGAATATAACTGGACTGTAACTTGCGGAAAAAGCACTTACACTCAAAATTTTGAGAAAAAATTTGATCCTTCAGGAAAAGAAACCACCAAACCCGGTGGATCAAAGCCCGTTCAAAAAACTGCCGGAAACGAAAGTTTTGAATTGGATTTATTAAAATACCTTTGCAGAGCAGCGGGAATTTAATTGCGGGCATCATTTTTCCTTCTACTTAGATATCTTAAACCGGGTAACAAGTCAAGAACCTACACATTCTTTTCGATTGCTGCTTTAACCGGAATTGCCCTGGGGGTAACTACTTTAGTGGTCGCCTTCAGTATCCTCGGTGGTTATGAAAAAGTAATGTCGGAGAAATTGACTTCATTTGATGCCGACATTCAGATATATGGTTACGGGAATCAAGACCTTGCCGGCGTGGACACTGCGGAAATAAAAATTCGAAAAACCGCCGGTGAGCTACTTAAGTCAATCGATATCTCTGCCCAGAAAATTTGCATCCTCGGGAAGAACAGAATCAACGAAGGTGTTACAATAAAAGGTGTTGATCCCGGTTATTTGGAAAGCAGGACGAGTCTTCAACTTCTCGAAGGATCGTTTACTCTCGAAAGAGGAGTAGATTCACTACCCGGAATTTTAATCGGGAAAACACTCGCAACCAAACTCCGGGTAAAATCGGGCGATAAAATCAACTTTTTTGCAATAAATCAGGTGGATTTACAAAATATGACTGCACTTCCGGCAGTGGAAAATTTTGTGGTTGCGGGTATATTTAAAACCGGAATGGGGAAATATGATGATTCTTTTGCCTACACAAATCTGGATGAATTGCAACGAATATACGAAATGGGTGAAAATATAAACCTGTTGGAAATAAAGCTTAAAGCAGACGCAAATATTGATTCGGTAAAACCATCAATCCAAACACTTCTGCCATATCCCTACTTTGTGGTTACATTTAAGGAAGCCAATTCCCAGATGTTCAACTGGATTGAACTTCAACGGAAACCAGTGCCTGTCGTTCTTGGGCTAATTATCATAGTTGCGGCTTTTAACATTATCAGTGCCCTGCTTATGCTTGTTTTGGACAAAACCAACACTATCGGTACACTAAAGGCGATCGGAGCCACTCCGGGCTTTATTACAAGGTTGTTCCTCGTTCGCGGGTTATTACTCGGAATTGGAGGGGCGTTAGCCGGTGTTGTAGTTGGCTATCTGCTTTGTTACCTTCAAATGGAATTTGGAATAATAAAACTTAACCCTCAGATTTATTTTATTGATCGTGTTCCGATTGCAATCAACGGATTTTATTTTGCAGCTGTATTTGTTGTTTCAGTTACACTAAGCTTTTTCTCCTCATTGATTCCGGCATTTGCTGCCTCAAGAATTAATCCCGTGAAAGCATTGAGGTTTAGCTGATGAAACAACCAATTGCCCTGCTTTTTGCATTGAGGTATCTGTTCAGTAAACGACAAATTAATTTCATCTCCATCATCTCTTATTTATCAGTTGGTGGCATCACTCTTGGTGTAGCTGCATTAATTATAGTTTTGGCAATTTTCAACGGATTTGCCGGGCTGGTCCGATCTTATTTAGTTAGTTTTGAGCCTCACCTCAGGATCGAATCAACCAGTGAAGACCCGGCTTTGTCCCTGGCTGTTATCGATACATTCCTTCAAAAAAGTGAATATTCGGATAGTTACAGCGGATTTGTTGAAGGAAAAACTGCTGTGATTTCGAGAGAATATAACAGGATTACCCGCTTAAAAGGAATAGCTCCCGGAGATGGGGGAGATGTTTACGGAATAAAACAGGCACTTGTACAAGGCGATTACAAGTTTGATGACGAAACGGGAAGTGCCTTCATTGGTATAAATCTTGCCGAAAAACTGGCCGTCGCTGTTGGTGATACACTCACAATTCTTTCTCCTGCCGGAATAGAAAATCTTGTTGCCGGAGCGGGAAATGTTCAGAACATCAAACTTGTGATCAGAGGGGTGTATCAATCAAAAAATGGCGAATACGACGGCGATTATATCTTCACCGGACTTGACCAGGCTAAATTTGTTCTTGGCTATGGTGATGATGTTCAAGGTTATGAAGTGAGGTTTGCTGATTATACAATTGCATCTAAAGTGAAAGAAGACCTGGAAGAAAAGTTTGGTAAGAATGAATACATTTTTTCTACCTGGTATGATCTCCATAGAGATATCTACAATGTAATGATGTTGGAGAGATTGGTAGCATGGCTCCTCTTATCTTTGATTATCCTTGTTGCGGCGTTCAACATTCTTGCCTCGTTGACGATGTCGGTAATTGAAAAAAAACGGGATATTGGTGTGCTTACTTCAATGGGAATGGAGCGTTCAACCATCCTGAAAATTTTTATGATTCAAGGTTTTCTAACTGGAGTTGCAGGTACACTGGCAGGGGGGCTTCTCGGTCTTGGGATCTATTATCTTCAAATAAATTACCATCTGATCGCCCTTGACCCGTTAAGATTTAAAGTTGGCTGGTTACCTATGGAACTCAATGCGATCGACTACATTCTGATACTCGTTGCATCCATTGGTCTTTCACTACTGGCTTCGATATATCCGGCACAAAAAGCAGCAGCTATTGATCCAATTGATGCCATAAGATGGGAATAATATCATTCAAAGACTATTGATTGACTTTAAGAAACTGAAATAGAACTTATAAAAATGAACAACATTATCACCGGAACAGGTTTAACCAAATCGTATAAAGTTTCAAAACAGAACTCCCTTGAAGTCCTCAAGGGTGTGGATATTTCTATCACCGGGGGAAAAATATCTGTGATTGTTGGGCCAAGTGGGGCGGGGAAGAGCACACTGCTTCACATTATCAGTGGATTAGACAAACCTGATTCAGGGCGAGTTGAAATCCTTGGGAGTGAGATTTTCGCTCTAAGTCAGAAAAAACTTTCACATTTCCGAAACAGGAATATTGGATTTGTGTTTCAGTTTCATCATTTATTACCCGAGTTTACTGCCCTCGAAAATGCAGCAATTCCTTTGCTTATTGCCGGGAAGTCAAAAAAAGAAGCTTTTGACCGGGCTCTTGAGCTGATGAAAATTACAGGACTTGAAAAGCGTAAAGACCACAAACCGGCCGAACTCTCGGGTGGCGAACAGCAAAGAGCAGCCCTGGCAAGAGCTCTTGGTAATGATCCTCAGGTCATCCTGGCAGATGAACCAACAGGTAATCTTGATTCAGCAAATGCCACTTCGATTAATGACCTGTTTATTGAGCTAAGGGACAACTTTGGCAAATCTTTTGTAATTGTAACTCACAACAAAGAGTTAATGGCAATAGGTGATATACTGATTGAAATGGCAGATGGCAGGGTGGTTAAGGATAATTCTCCCAAAAGTTAATCTATCAGTTTATTCCCTTTTGTTTAAATTTAACAAAAAAAAGGCTGCCCCTTTTGAGACAGCCTCTTTTTTGCTTTTAATCAGATTTTATCAGAAATCTCTATCAGTTCCAAAAGCTCTCAATTTACCATCTATATGTAGATGGAGCGAATCTATCGTCCATGTACCGGCAACAGCATCATATTTCCCTGTGTTGTGACATGTTGCGCAGTTGTTTGCAAATGCACCTTGAGGGTGTGGGAGACTTTTTGGTAGAGGATTCCCCGTAACGGGATCGCCATGGCAACTTCCACAATTGATCTTGTCAGTCCATTTAACAGTATTGGTCAGGTTACCATTTTTAAAGGTTCCATGGCAATATGTATTGGCACATCCAGTCGCAGTTGAGTAAGTTGGTACAGGTACAATCAAACCACCGTTGGTCGCTTTGACAGCCAAAGGACCACCAAATATTACTTCAGCGGGATCATCAGGGTTATCGATATGACCGGCAGCATAGTAAGTAGCAGGAACAGTATGGCATTCAACACAATTCACTTTTTTACCGAGTACACTCGCATAAAGATGAACATTGTGTGCACCATTGGCTGTTGGAGCAATTATGGTTGGATTCCTGTAACTTCCATGACATGTGTTACATGCTTCAGGACCTTTAGGCTGTGAATGGCAACCAACACATGATGCGTTGGCTCCAATAATCCCGCCCTTATAATCACTTGCATGGCAAGCTGTACAAGGCTTCATATCATATTTCTGGTTTTTGATAAGAACAGAATGGTGATCGGGTGCACCTCTTTTAACGATACCTTCGCCATGAACATTGGATGAAGTGGCAACAGGGATATTCTCCTTGATGTCGCTACAACCTGCCCAAAGGAAAGCCATCGAAACCGTTAATAGAACAGAATAAAAATATAGTTTTTTCATTTTCATAACCTCGTCAATCATTTATGGCAATAACCGCAGAAGCCAATACCGGTAATACCGTTGGGTTTTGCGTTTGCATCAGTGTGACAGTTGTAGCAGACTGCATTCATATCGCTATGCCAGTCGCCATTCTCGCTTCTCATAAATCCTGCGAGGTGAGTTTTTGGGTTTGTTCCTTTTATGCCATCAGCATCATTATGACACTGAACGCAAACAGGATCAGCACCTGCGGCATCATGACAAGAAGCGCAACTTCCAAGGTCTCTTTTTGCCAGAAGTGCATGTTCACCACCACCCGAACCGATTCCGATGGTTACAAAATTGGTTTTTGTGTGGGAATAGGGAACAAAGCCGGCAGAAGCATAATCGCCACCCTGCTGATTGTGACAGGTCGAACAGAAAGTTTCTGTTTGATGACATGTCTGACAGTCGGAGGCTTTGCCTTTAAATTCAATACCATGAGTGAAACGGTAGTTCAGATCGTGAACTCTTGAGAGTTTTTGAACCTTGGCACCATCCACTGAATTGCTGCCTTCGCCCGGTCTGTAATAGTTGTCCATGGTATTACCTTCAGTCATAACCGCATTGGCAACATGGCATTCCTGACAGGTGGTATTATCGTGGCACATCATACAGTTGGCACCGGGTGCCATTGCTGCAAATTTATGTCTTGTTGAAAACTCAGAGAGTCTGTGTGTTTCAGGAATAAGATTTGCAGTTGAAATATGACAAGCTTCGCAAGCATTGGTTGCAAGTTTTGTCTCGGCATGACATGTCCAGCATGCTTCCATGGTTGGGTTAAACATCCCTCTTACTTGAATTTCGCTTGAGAGATTGATATCTTTATGGCAGCTTAAACATTTGTCTCCATTTTGAGCCAAAGGAGCATTTTTTATGTGGAAAGCATGATTAAAAATCAATCCTGCTTTCTTTTGCTGCATCGGTTCATAAACATCGGGGAAGTGACAGGTGGAGCAAAGATCGGGATCTTCAACATCGTGGCATCCTGCGCACACCGATTTGGTCGGGAGCAGTCTCGCGTTAAGTGATTGTGCTTCTGTTACACCCACATGGCAATCTTCACAAGGCATAACTGCGTTGTGTTGCTCGTGAGAGAATTTGATCACCTTGGTGCTGGTTCCGGAATTAATATGACTTCTTGAAGTAAAAGCCGAAAATGCCAGAAACGCAACTACAAGGATCGTCAGACTTAAGTAAATATGTTTTGTTTTCATAGCCATCTTCTAAAAAATTGTGTTAAACCAGTAATTAGCTTTGAAGAACATTCTGAGATCGTTCTTATAGATTTTGTTATTCAGGTATTGAGCCTGAAGGTCGAATGACAACCAACGGATTGCTCTAATATTCAAGCCTGCCATTACAGTTGTCAAATTGTTGGTCTCTGCATCTTTAGAGAGTTTATAACTGGTATAGGCAATTCCTGCAGAAGGTGTTATCAAGCCGTCGAACAATGACTTTGCAAGATAAAGTGAAATATTGTCCTGTTCACCTGCGTAACCAAGACTTTTCCTATAGCTCAAAGAGCCAAAAGAGGTATTTGCAGAAACTGTAAATCTTGAAGCATTGTCGCCCTGATAACTTACAACACCCACTCTACCATTTAAGGTAATGTGTCTTGTTAGATCATACCCGGCACCAACTTCAATTTCAGTTGTATTGGCGTAATCGAAAACCGAGAAAATAGAATTGTAGCGGATTCTTGGAGCCAGATAGTTAAAATAGACATTAAAATGCCATTTTTTCACCGGGCTTGAAATTCCGTCAAATTCTATTCTGGAAGTTTTCATATAGTTTAGATCATATTCGTATCTTCCATTAAACTGGAATGCACTCCCATGATCATACGAAAATCTTCCCTGAAGGAATTTGTATTGATTCGATTTCTCAGTTATGAGCACCGAGATGGGGTTAAAAGCCTCATCAAGCCTGGTGGCTGTATATGATCTTGGCTTAAAGTTTTTGACAAACCCGCCAACTCCAATAAGGAGTTCAGGGATGATCTGTGCCTTCAACTCGCCGCCTAAAAGATAATCATCTTTCCAGGAATCGGTTATTTCAAATTTCTGATACTCAGGAACATTACCACCGTAATAGGCGTCAAGACTAAACATCTTGTAACCTGCATTCACAGAAATTCCATCAAAAATCCCTCCGGCTACTGTGGTGATTACCGGCTGCCTGCCCAGTTTCACAGTTGCAACACCAAAAAGTTTGCGAGCCTCGAAATAGAGATTGTAAACTCTCATTCTCGAATCGGTGGGTTGATTGAAATAGTTTTCGTAATTTAAAAAACTCCGTAACGAAAACTTTTCATAGTTTAAGTTCAGGATTGCCGAGTGGTAACCTCTGGCATCGAAGCTGGACGCTACAGGGGAGTCGGCTCTCTCAAACATATAGAGAGATGAACTAATCCTGCCGTTCAGGCTCTGGCTCAACAATGGAACCGATAGTGACAATACAACGAATATGGTAGAAATTAATCGCATAATATAGAACCAATATAATTATTACTATTATGACATACTAAAAATTAAGCTATTTTTGAGACACTCGCAAATTAAATCTTTAAAATCGAAAAATAATTTTTAAAAGTGCTCAAAATTGTCAATTTTTCATTGGTTTAATATAACTAATTATTATAATTAAATTGTAAGAAATGATTTTTTTATACCGGACTCAGAATGAAAAAATTTACCGGAAGTTTAAGCTTTAAATTAGTATTTACCACAAGTTCTATTTTGGTAATACTACTTATCATCCAAACACTGTTGACTACCTCCAAATTGAGGGGGGATATGATAGAATCCCTCTCCACTAATGCATATAATCTCAGCGAACTGATTAAAAATTCCACCAGATACAGCATGATCCTTAATTCGAAGGAACATGTGAACGAAATATTCAAAAATCTTGAGAATAAGGACGGAATTATTTCGATCAAACTGTACGATAAAGAAGGGTTCGTCAGGTTTGCAGGTGATAAAAAGTACATAAAAGAGAGTGTAGAAATAGAATCCGGGATTTGCTCTCCGTGTCACTCAACCGACCAGCGACCCCTTGAAAAACTTTCGGTCCTTGACAGACGAAGGATCGTTACCGAGGGAAATGACAAATATATGCTCATGCTGAATCCGATTGAAAATGAAAAAGACTGTTCAACATCTGGATGCCACACCGACCAACACAACGCTAAAATTCTCGGAATCCTTGAAGTTAAGATGTCATTAAATAATATTGATGAGATTGTTGACAGCAATGTTGAGACGGTTATTCGAAATTCCCTGATTGGCACTATCCTGATAGCAATAGTAACAGGGCTTTTTGTGTCATTTCTTGTGGTAAGTCCAATCAAAAAAATTACGAAGGGAATTGGGCAAATTGCTGGAGGAAATCTCAACTACAGAATCAAGTTAAGCAGTAATGACGAGTTTGGTGAGATGGCAGCTCAATTTAACGAAATGTCGATGAAACTCGACAGTGCCTACAAAGAGATTAAAGAGTGGAACGAAACTCTTAACAGCAAAATCGAGGAAAAGACCGACGAACTCAAAAATGTATATGCCGGTATTATACAAGTTGAAAAACTTGCATCATTGGGTAAACTTTCTGCCACCGTTGCTCACGAATTGAACAATCCACTCGCCGGAATACTTAACTATTCCAGACTGATTATCAAAAAACTTAAAAAAATACAAAATGAAAATGAGTACGAAGATATAATCAAATATCTCACCCTGATAGCTGAAGAATCGGAGCGATGTGGTGGAATTGTGAAAGATCTTCTCCTCTTTTCACATCGTGGCGATGAACAATATCTTTATGCAAATCTTGCTGAAATTATTACAAAATCTGAAATGTTGATAAATCACCATCTTGAAATCAACCAAATCAGACTAATTAAAGAAATTCCCGCAGAGCCGGTAATCGTCAATGGAAATCCACAGAAAATTCAGCAGGTTATCCTTTCTCTCCTCATCAATGCAATAGAAGCAATGAATGGAGGCGGAGACATAAGGATCAAAGTTGAGATAATCGACGATCTAATATATATTCGTGTGATGGATCAGGGGTGTGGTATTGCAGAAAAAGACCTGCCACACATTTTTGAACCGTTCTATTCCACCAAAGAGGCAGTTAGAGGCACAGGACTTGGTCTCTCAGTCGTCTATGGTATCATTCATGGCCATGCGGGAAATGTTGAAGTTGAAAAAACTTCTCCCAACGGCACAACAATTTTAATTACCTTACCAAGAGTAAAATAATGATGAAGAAAATATTAGTAGTTGATGATGAAAAAATATTTAGAGAATCCCTTTATCACTGGTTCCTCGAAGAGGGATTTGAAGTAACTCCCGTCGATAGTGGGGAGGAAGCCTTAAAGGTTTTTGAGGTCGACCGGTACGATATAATCCTACTCGACATTAAAATGCCGGGAATGAGTGGACTTGAACTGCTCGGCAAAATAATGCATATCGATCCTAATGCAACAATTATTATGATTACAGCCTTTGCATCGGTATCCACTGCCATTCAGGCTCTAAAAGAGGGTGCCTACGATTATGTTACAAAACCCGTAGATCCCGACGAACTCACCCACCTGATCCATAAAGCACTAAAAGACAGGGAACTCGTTAATGAAAATCGAAAACTCAAAGAAAGAATCGAAGACCTCATTAAACCCGACAACCTGATTGGTGAATCACCTGAAATGCGGAAAATTTATGAATTGATCAACACCGTGGCAGGTGCCGACACAACTGTGCTGATCAACGGCGAAAGCGGCACAGGAAAAGAATTGGTGGCGAAGGCAATTCATATCAATTCTCCGCGTAAATATTTCCCTATGATCACTGTTAACTGTGGTGCTCTGCCTGAAACACTCCTCGAAAGTGAACTCTTTGGCCACGAAAGGGGAGCATTTACCGGGGCTCAATATAAAAGAAAAGGGAAGTTTGAACTCGCCGACAATGGAACCATTTTCCTGGATGAAATAGGACTCGTTTCAGCAAAAACGCAGATAGACCTTCTTCGCGTTATCGAAACAAAACAATTCACAAGAGTGGGCGGAAACGACCTCATCAGCAGTAATTTCAGGGTTATCTGTGCTACAAATGAATCATTGGAGAGCCTGGTAAGAGCAGGAACATTCCGTGAAGACCTCTACTACAGATTAAATGTATTCTCCATAACAATTCCTCCACTACGCGACAGAAGAGACGACATTGTCCTTCTCGCCGAACATTTTTTAAAGAAATTTGCTGATGGTATGAACCGGAATATAAAGTCGATTTCGAAAGATGCGATGGAATTTTTATTGAGCTATAGCTGGCCCGGAAATGTTCGTGAACTCGAAAATGCCATCGAAAGAGCAGTGGTGATGAGAAGAAGTGGAGAGATAAAACCCGACGACCTCCCCTTTAATATCCACGCACATCATGCTGATGAAGATGAGGGACTCTCAATGATAGAGAAAAAACACATCACAAAGATGTTGGAAAAATACAATTTTAATATCTCAAAAGTGTCAAAGGTGCTTGGCATCGACCGTGTAACTCTCTACAACAAGATGAGCAAGTACAATATTGAGAGGGATTAGCCCGGGAGAGCTCCCGCTTGTTTAAAAGATTCTTTAAGAAGAAGTTGAGACCTGTTTTTGAGATCGAATTCCTGGGTTTCACCGATTCAATCCTTCTAAAAACCATAAAAGAAGATATTGAATCACGACTCCCTTTTGAAGTAAGATTATATGAATCCCTCTTTGATATCGAGTCGGTGTTTAATGAGGAACGGAACCAGTTTTATTCTCCCGATATCATAAAACATCTCCTCATCAACAACGATGGCAACACTGCATTCAGGATGGCGTTGGTGAATGTTGATCTCTTTAATCCCGTCTTCAAATATGTTTATGGGGAAGCACAACTCAACGGCAGATTGTCAGTTGTCTCACTCTTTAGATTGCATGAAGAGTTATATACCGGCAGGGCAGACTACAACATCCTTTTCTCTCGAACCCTGAAAGAAATTTACCATGAACTTGGCCACAATCTTGGTTTGGTTCACTGCCTTAGTTGGGATTGTGTGATGCATACCAGCACAAGTGTTGAAGAAATCGACATTAAAGGTGGATTTTATTGCAATGATTGTTATCAAAAAGCAAATATTCCTTAAATTGCAGACTAATTTGAACATTATACCCCCGGATCAGGAATCAATCATGAAACTGTATAAATTAAATCTTCTTACAATTCTCCTGTTAACCTTCATTTTTCAAGGATGTGGCGATAGCCCCGTCGATAAACCCGACGAACCCTCGGTCAGCCAAAGCCCGGTTACCGGTTTCAGGAATTCACAGTGGGGAACCACGGTTGATGAAGTGAAGAAGACAGAAAAAATCGCTTTTACAAAAGGTGATACTGCTTCTCTTCTCTTTTCAGGCGATGTTTACGGAAAAAAAGCCGATGTGTTTTATTTCTTCGACGAATCAGGCTCACTTTTTTCAGGTGCTATAAGATTTGATATCGAAGGAAAAGAACTTGAAGAAGTGGTGAAGTTATATAACGATATTAAAGCCCAAATGGTTAAAGAACTTGGCGAAGCTTCTGTTGATGGGGTTATTCTTGCCGATTCTTCTATCACTGAGGATACCAAAACTCCCGTCGCAGGAATCTCGTCAGGCAATAAAATTTATACTGCCGATTGGAATGATAACCCGGGAACTCAGATCGGAATTATCCTCTCTAAATCACCCGGGTCACCATTAAATCTTGGTGTGGTCTATCAGCGGAAGTAGATCATCAATTGTTGATTACTTCATGACCTGATTGAATCCAGGCATTTATTCCACCGGTGAGATTGGCTACATTGTCAAATCCCATCGACATAAGCAGGCTTGCTGCAATTGCGGAGCGGTCTCCACCGGCACAATGAACCACTATGGTTTTGTCCTCCGGCAACGATTCCACATGCTCGGTTATGTATCCCGCAAAGATGTGGTGCGAATTGTTTAATCTTGCCACTTCTCTTTCCGATTCATTCCTGACATCCAGAATAAAACATGATTCTCTGTTTTGTTCGAGATCGTTGCAGGTAAATTGTTTTAATATTTCAAGCTCAAGCCCTGCCTCGCTCAATTCTTCAATATCAGCAAGATAACCTTTTACCTTATCAAGTCCAATTCTTATGAGAGCCTTTGTAAGCGATTCAATTCTTCCTTCAGAAGCAATTAGAATAAACGGATCCTCATAGTTCAAAATCCATCCCGCCCATGTGCTAAAAGCTGAATTATCCTGAATATTTATACTTCCGGGGATATGCCCACCCGCAAAAGAAAGTTTGTTACGGGTATCAATTATTCTGACTCCCGAGGCGATCGCTTCAAGAAGTTCACTTGTATGCAATTTTTTCGGCGATGGAACCGTTGTCAGCAGTGGTCTGGTGGTCTTGTTTAACTTTTTCATCATCGCAAAATATTTTGGTGGTTCCGGCTGTCCCTCAAGAAGTGCGATCACAAATTTCTCTTCATCATCAATCTGAAGTGCCCAGTTTACAAGTTTTTCATATCCCACCGTACTGCTTGGAACTGCCCCAAGAGCTTTTCCACAGGCTGATCCCGCGCCATGTGCAGGCCAAACCTGTATGTGATCAGGGAGTGCCTTAAATTTTTTAAGTGAGTGAAACATCTGATGAGCGCCAACTTCTTTTGTGCCAATGATCCCGGCGGCTTTTTCCAATAAGTCAGGTCTTCCAACATCTCCAACAAATACAAAATCTCCCGTAAACATCATCACAGGGTGGGGTGATGCAGGTGTATCTGTAAGCAGGAAAGAAATATGTTCCGGTGTATGCCCCGGTGTGTGAACCACCTCAATTTTAAGGTTTCCCACCATAAACGAATCACCATCTTTTAATCCAACATGTGGAAACGAATATTGCCAATCGGGACCGCCCTCATCCGAGAGGTAAAGCTTTGCACCCGTCACTTCAGCCAGCTCCTGCGAACCTGCAAGAAAATCGGCATGAATATGTGTCTCGGCAATATGTGTAATTTTTAATTTTTCGGCTTCTGCTATCTTTAGATAGTCATCAATGTCTCTTTTGGCATCAATAACTACTGCTTCACCCGTTTTTTGACAACCAACAATGTAACTTGCATGCGCAAGTCCCGGCTCGTAAATATGTTTAAAGAACATTTATATAGGTCTCCTTATTTCTTAATTTCGTATTTCCAGCTCATGATACCGCCGGATAAATTAAAAACATTCTCAAATCCTGCTTTTGCCATCATCAACCCCGCCTGATAACTTCTGTTACCGCTACGGCAGTATAGATAATAACTTTTTGCCTTGTCTAATTTTTCAATTTGACCGGCGAAACCCGCAGACATCAAGTCGATATGTTTGGCTCCGGGAATGTATCCCATTGCCACTTCTCCCGAAGTTCTTACATCGATAACGACGGCATTTTTATCGTTTTTAAATCCATCATTAAATTCTTTGGCTCCAAGGTTTTTAACCTTGCTGTTTCCAAAAAAAAGGTTTCTTAACATTAATTGTATCCTTTATATTGATAAAAATTCTTTAATAAGAATGTAGGCACCCACACCGGTGATAAACCATGCAAAGCCTGTTTTTAATTTCTGACTGTCTATTTTTGATGTTAGATATCCCCCGGTTAAAATTCCGGCTACCATCAAAACGGTAAATTTTAATAAAAACATCCAATCAATATTTTCCAACCCCGATGCACCTGCAATAAAACCGCTCAACGCATTCACTGAAATTATCATCAATGATGTCCCTATTGCCTTTTTCATATCCATTCCGGCAACCAGAACAAGCACAGGCACAACCATAAATCCACCACCCGCACCAAGCAAACCCATTATTATACCAAGCAGAGCACCCTGCAAAGCGAGCCGTTTAACATCAAAAACAGGTTTATTCTCCTGTTCGGGCTTCTTTTTCAGCATTGAATAAGCTGCATAAAAAATCAAAAATGCAAAAAGCCCTAAAAGTAATGTCTGTTTCGCAATTACCAGATTATCGTTGCTGAATATCTCATCAGGAATCAAAGGAACAATCGTCCCCCTCGTTACGATCACAGTTACAAGCGATGGAATCGAAAAATAGAGTGCAGGTTTAAGTTCAATATTACCCTGAATTATATTTTTGATCGCTCCTACAAGAGAAGTCATACCCACCACAAACAGGGAATAACCCGTTGCAGTTATAATATCGAGCCTCAGAAGATAAGTAAAAACAGGCACTGCAAGAATTGATCCTCCTGCACCCGTTAAACCCATCACTGCACCGATCAAAAATGCGATTACTAAGGTTATAAGTTCCATAAATAATTATTTCTTTTAAGTATTAATAAGATAGACGAATCCAAAAAAGGATTCAAACGAGGAAGTTAAATTAATAAGAAGGGTGTAAAGGAAGAAAAATAAAAAAAATAGAGGGGAAAACCACAGAGCCTCGGACCTCACCCCCGACCCCTCTCCTAAAAGGCGAGGGGAGGATGAAGGTTGAGTTTTTTAAGAAAAATTAGGTTGTATCCGCATCATCCGCGTTCTATTATAAAACCCCCATCCGTGAAATTCCGTGTTAAATCCGTGAAATCCGTGGAACTATTAAAAAACCTATCCGCGATAATCCGCTTTATCCGCGTCATCCGCGTTCTATTAAAAACTAACAACAGGGTTAATTCACAACTTCAGGTTGCATGTCATCAGGTCTTGTAACAAATTTTACCTTAAGTGGGGTTTTTCCGTCCTGTCCGATAATATCAAGTTTGGTTGTGGCAGTAAGGATAATCTCGCTAACAGATACAGCATCAATTCCAAACACACAGTTTTGGGTTTGTTTCATATTCTCAGGAATAACAAATCCTTCAAATGAGTTTCCGCCACCATTTTGGGCTTTTGGTCTTTTATAATATTCCTGGGCAACAACAACCACTTCATACAACTCGGATGCCATACTGTTATAATATTCAAATATCTTCTGTTCCGACATCGCTTTAAGGTCAACTTCAATATTTGGATAATTAAAATCAACACAACTTATATAAGAAGCAGGATCAGCAATTATCCCAATAAAAGCTTCATTTTTTCCGGGTCTTGAATCGGTTAAAATCGAAACATCACCGGGAGTTTTGGTTCCCGTTCCCGTCAGGTCATACGAGTAGGTACCTTTACGATAAGTCACTCCTGATGGGCCGTTTTTTATCTTTATCTCCTGAAAAAGAGTTCCCACAAATGATTGAAGATTTTTGAACGAATTTTCATTCTCAAATTTCAGATGCATCAAATAGTTTTCCTTTTTTCCCGAGTAGTAGATCGTAAAAGAAACCACTCCCTTAACCGAAGATTTAAAAATCTTAAAATCAACGGGATTGGCATTGATGGTCAGTTTTTTATCGGTAACCACAGGTTTGTTTATCTTTTTGATCTTTTGAATCGAATTATTTGCATCAAATGGAGCAAATGGATCCACGGTTTCGCCGTAAACTTGCAGTTTAAGTTCGCTTCCGGAAGTTTTAAAAAGGAAATCGCCCAACTGTGGGAAAACGGCGGGCGTTAAAAAGAGCAGTAAAAATAAAATCTTTTTATTCATTGTAGGAGTTCTGTTATAATTTAAAGACAAGGGTGAATTAACTTAAAAAAAAGGGGATATAGCCGGAGTTCACCGGTTACATCCCCAAAATCTGTTTAATTACTTCTTTTCAAGAATTTTTGCTTCTTCAACAATTACATTGTATTTGTATCCGGCGCCAAAATCTTTATCCACTGAAACTTTTCCTTCAATAAGAATGATCTGTCCAACAGTTGGAACATCAGCTGAAGTAAGGGTAAGGTCATATTCACTGCCTGAAGCAGTTCCATCCTGTATGTGAATCCAGTTGGTGTTCATGATACCTGCGTTTACTTTGGTTACTTTTCCGCGGATTTTTACTTTTTTGTCTTTGAGTTCACTTTTTTTAGCGAATACATCAGCTACAGTAACTCCACCGGCAGCTTTTTCAACTTTTACATCTTCTTTTGCCACTCCTGCCTGCTCGGGATGTTTAAAGTCAGCAGGGAGATCAGCGGGACTTCCAACCTGTCCACCAAAACTGGCTTTATCTTTTGAAGGGTCATTTACAAACAAAATTGTTTCAAAAGTTTTGCCGGCTTCTTTGCCTTCAAAATTTTTCATTTCCATTGACTGGGTAAAATAGATATTTTCACCCTCTTTTAAATCCATTTTCTGGATTGCAAGCCAAACTTCTCCGGCTTCTTCTTCAACTCTTACATAAGAGTATGCTGAGGTCTGAATTACTTCAAGAATTTTCCCGCCTCTTACGGGAACTGCTGGTGCCGAAGCTTCTATTCCGGCTTCAGGGGTTTTTGGTTCTTCTTTTTTGCTGCATCCTGAGAAAATAATCAGAATTGCGGCTAATGCAACTATCGTCTTGTACATCGTATTTCCGGTTCTCTTTTTGGTTATGATATTTAAAAAATATTGGTTTATTTTATACACTAAATTAAAAAATTAATTTGAAAACACATCGACAAATTTAATAAATAGCAGTATAAGAACAAACCCATTTAAAGTGGTTTTTTCGTATATTTGCTACTGCTAAAAAAAATATTTTACATACTTCGGCACTACACCAATGCTTGAAACCATTCATATACTAAATTATCTTTTACCGCTCCTTTATGCGGCTACATTTGCCGTTTATCTTACCGACTTCTATAAAGATAAACCGGCATTACACAATATAAAAAGAATCTTTTTATTTGTTACTCTGATTATTCATACTATTTACCTGGTTTTGTGGACAATCCATTTTGATCATCCACCGATTACCACCAAGTTTGAAATATTCAGCGTTTTGGCTTTTAGTATCGGTTTTTCCTACTTCCTGATTGAACTTTCCACCGATATCAGAGCCACAGGCACTTTTATTTTGGCAATTTCCATCATTTTTCAAGTGATTTCAACCCTTTTTATTGAAGATGTAATCGATGTTCCTGAAGTTTTGAAGAACAGACTTTTGGGTCTCCATGTAATAAGTGCTCTCTGCGGTTACACAGGCGTTACTATCTCAGCTGTTTATGCATTACTTTTTACAGTACAGTATAAAAGAATTAAACTGAATCAATTTGGACTCGTATTCAACCGACTTCCAAGTCTCGAATTGTTGGAAAGGCTCGCCGTTTCTTCCGTTATTGTTGGGTTTGCTCTTTTAACTATTGCAATCCTCATCGGGACTATTTGGCTGCCAAGTGCTTTCCCAAATTTTAGTTTCTTCGATCCAAAGTTGCTGGCAACCGGTGTCGTTTGGCTTTTTTATGGTGCTGGATTGATTGTCCGCTACACCTCAGGCCTCTATGGGAAAAAATTTATGACCTATTCAATTGCAGGATTTATTATCGCCATGATCTCTCTCGGGATCACCGGTATAATTGGTTCTACTTTTCATCAATTTAGCAAATAGAAATTTAGCCCGGTAAAACCGGAGATCAACTATGAACCTTATTGGTACATCAATAAACCATCATACTGCAACCATCGAACAGAGAGAAGCTCTCCATCTTAGTAAAAATGAGATGACAGAGTTCATCGGTATTCTCCGAAATAATCTCTTTAGCGACGGCTTTGTAATATCAACTTGTAACAGGACAGAAATTTTTGGTCTGCCCATTGATAACAATCTTGACATCTCAAAAATTCAAGATGCCCTGTTGAATTATAAACATATTGATGGTTTATCAAACAAAAATTTCCTTAATTTCTTTTCCTGTGGTGCGGTTAAACATCTATTTAGTGTTACTTCCGGCATCGATTCCCTTATTCTTGGTGATTCCCAAATTCATGGACAAATGAAAGATGCTTTTCAGCTTTCAGTTGACATGAACTTCGCCGGTACAATTATGAGGAGAATTTTTGACACCGCAACCAGAGTTGGGAAAAGAAGCATCACCGAAACAGAAATTGGCGAAGGTGCCGTTTCCGTAAGTTATGCTGCTATTCAGGTGGTCGAAAAGATTTTTGCCAACCTGCAAAACCGCTCGGCAATTGTTATCGGAGCAGGGGAAACAGGGGAACTTGCAGCACTCCACTTAAAAGACAAGGGCATCGGAAACCTCGCAATTTCCAACAGAACCCTCTCAAGAGCGGAGGAACTTGCCCGTAAAGTTTATGGTGAGATTGTCCCCTTCGAAAACATCCATGAACTTCTGCATAATTTTGACATAGTAATTTCTGCTACTTCAGCACCCGGTGTCATCTTGAATTACGATGAAGTGAAAACCATTGTGAAAAAACGACGGGGGAATCCTGTCTGTCTCATGGATCTTGCCCTCCCAAGAGATATCGACCCCGCTGTCGCGAAACTTGACGGTGTGTTTTATAACGATATCGATTCTCTGGGTAAAATTATCGATATGAATATCAGAAAAAGAGAAAAAGAGATTCCTGCTGTCGAAGCGATAATCCTCGAGGAGATGCAAAACCTTTTTAGTTGGTATAATACTCTCGAAGTTATCCCAACCATCAAAAAAATTAGAGACTTTTTTGAGGAAATCCGACAGGAAGAAATCGATAAAATTAAACATAAAGTGCACGAAGAAGATATTAAAAAATTGGACGACATGACAAAAAGACTTGTTGGACGACTTCTTCACAACCCGACAATCAGGCTCCGCCAGATTGCCGAAAGTGGACTCAATTACCAGGAAGTGGCAAACTACACCTCCGTTATCTCGAATCTCTTCAACCCCGAACAGGTTGATGAAGAAATCAACAATAATTAAAAAATTATTACCGGATTCAGATTGAAAACTAAATTAAGAATTGGCACAAGACAAAGTAAACTTGCCCTCTGGCAAACCGAACATGTTAAATCAGAACTGAAAAAACATTATCCCGATCTTGAAATTGAAGTTATCCATATCAACACCAAAGGTGATAAAATTCTTGATGTGGCACTTTCAAAAATCGGGGATAAAGGTCTGTTTACAAAAGAGTTAGAGAATGCCCTCTTAAGCGGGGAAGTGGATCTCGCAGTCCACAGCCTAAAAGATCTTGAAACAAATATGCCTGCAGGTCTTCAACTTGCTGTAGTCTCCAACAGACACGAAGTTAATGATGTAATCATCGCACGCGAAAAAGGGGTAACAATCGATTCTCTCCGCGAAAATGCAGTGGTTGCCACAGGTTCTCTAAGAAGACGCAGTCAGCTACTGAATCTTAGAAATGATATTTCTACCGTTGAACTCAGAGGTAATGTCCCTACAAGAATTCAAAAATACCTCGATAGCGATTGGGATGCAATTATTCTCGCTCGTGCCGGCGTTGAACGACTCGGCTTACAGGAACACATCTCCTCAATTATCCCCATCGACATGATGCTTCCTGCTGTTGGGCAGGGTGCCCTTGGATTACAAATCAGAGAGGGTGACACCGAAACACACGAGTTAATCTCAGTGCTCCACAATCCCAACATTTTTGCCGCTGTATCCTGCGAAAGAGCTTTCCTAAGGGAACTTCAGGGTGGATGTCAGGTTCCAATCGCTGCTCACGCAGTTGTAAAACCAAACGGTATCTGGCTCAAAGCTTACATAGGTTCAGTTGATGGAACTCAAGCAATGAGAGGTTATGTTAGAGGAAGTAAATATCACGCTGAAGAGCTTGGTGTGGGTCTGGCTCAGGATATGTTTAATGACGGTGGTAAAGAGATCATCGACCTGATCGACAGAATTTGAGTTAAGAACAGAATTAAAATGGAACAACACAAACCAAGGTTAATCACCTTCAGAGCTGAAGAGGATTCCGCCGAAACCACTGCTCTATTTAAAAACTATGGTTTTGAAGGAATTAATCTCCCTTTGGTGGTTATTACTCCCGTGGTGGATAAAAACACCATTCAAATTGTGGATGATCCGGGCAGTTTCGACATAATCATATTTACTTCAGTGCATGCGTTTTACGCACTGATATCAATTTTTGATGGAAGGGGAGATATAGATGTCCTCACCGGTAAAGAGATTGCTTGTGTTGGAACCAAAACCGCTCAAAAAGTGATGGAATTGTTCACTGCTGAAAACATCGTTGTTCCGGAAAAATTTTCCGCTGAGGGATTGGTTGATTATTACAAATCGAGAGACATAAAAGGGAAAAAGATTTTATTACCCCTTGGAAACCTTGCCGGAAAAACACTTTCTGACGAGCTTACTGCGATGGGTGCCGAAGTTAAAAGAGTGGTTGTTTATAAAAATGAAGCCCCCCCCGAAGAGGAGTTTAATCTGATAAGAACGGTTTTGTTTACTTATCTTCCTGAATACCTCATTTTTTCGAGTCCATCTATATTTAAGAACTTTCTTAAAGCAACAGGTGAAGATGCAGGGATAATACTGGAAAACTCAAAAATTTGTGCGATTGGTGATGTCACCAAAAAAGAGATTGAATTAAATGGATTTACAGTTGCCGTCATGCCCGATGATTTTACGATGGAGGCACTGATGCAAAAATTGAAAAATATAAACCTGAGAGATGAAAATTGAAAGTCTTACAAAACGACTTGTTCCTGAGAACTTTAAAGAATGAAAAAACTGAACGAACTCCAATTTGGGTGATGCGACAAGCAGGTAGATACCTTCCACAATACAGGGCGGTGCGCGAAAAAGCGGATTTTATTACAATGTGTAAAACCCCCGAACTTGCGGCAGAAGTAACAATTCAGCCTGTTGACCTTATCGGAGTGGATGTTGCGATCATCTTTTCCGACATTCTTGTTATCCCCGAAGCAATGGGATTGGAATTTTTGATGAATGAGGGAACTGGTCCAGTTTTCCCAAATCCGATCAGAACTGCTTCAGACATCAACAGAATTCACGAATTTGACCCAACAGACAGATTAAAATATGTTCTCGATGCAGTCTCTCTTACTGTTAAAGAACTTGACGGAAGAGTACCGCTTATCGGTTTTTCGGGTGCCCCATGGACATTGCTCACCTACATGGTTGAAGGAAAAGGCTCCAAAAATTTCAGCAGAATTAAAGAATTTGTCTATCGCGAAAGAAAAACAGCTCATAAAATTCTCGAAATGTTAACCAATGTCATTATCGCGTACCTCAAAGCAAAAGTTGAAGCCGGAGCCGATGTTGTTCAGATTTTCGACACCTGGGGAAGCATCCTTTCACCATCACAATTTGAAGAATTCTCCAAACCTTATATCAAAAGAATTGTTGATGAACTAAAACAGGTAGCCCCCGTCATCGTTTTTGCTAAAGGTGTCAACTACAATTTTAGTAAACTCGCAGAACTTGGTGCAGATGCTTACAGTTTTGATTGGACAGTTGATCTCGCTGCTGTTAAAAGAGAAATAGGTCATAAAGCTGTGGTTCAAGGTAACCTTGATCCTACAATTCTTTATGCGTCACACGATGATATTCGAACAGAAGCTGCTGCTCTATTGGGATCACTTGATAATGCAAATGGACATATATTCAATTTAGGACATGGTATTTTGCCGGATGTAAAACCTGAAAATTTAAAAGCTTTGGTAGATTATATCAAAGCTGACAGTCATAAATTTCATAAATAATCGGAAAAAAGATGTTTGAAATTGATTTTGATATTGAACTTATAAAAAAATATGACCAACCCGGTCCAAGATATACCAGCTATCCCACGGCTCCTCATTTTCATGAAGGATTCACTGCCGATAACTATCTTGATGAAATTGTACGGACAAATACCGAAGCGGTAAAACCTCCTCTTTCTCTCTATTTCCATCTGCCGTTCTGCGACACCCTCTGTTACTTCTGTGGTTGTAATATGATTATTACGCGAAATCGTGACAGAATAAAGGACTATATCAAGTATGTTAAAAATGAGATTGATCTTCTCAGAACTTTTCTTGATGTAGATCGTCCCGTAACCCAACTTCATTGGGGAGGTGGAACACCCACACATCTTGATCCTGACGAAATTTACGATCTTGTATCCTATATAAATAAGTCGTTTAAAATTGATCCATCAATTGAAGCAGGCTGTGAAATTGATCCCAGGGGATTAACAAGAGAACATTTGGAAGCTCTCAGATCAGGCGGATTTAACCGTATTTCAATGGGTGTTCAGGATATCAATGCAACTGTCCAAAAAGCAGTTAACCGCATCCAACCCGAAGAGATGACAAGACAGGTGGTTCAGTGGGTCAGAGAACTTGGATTCACCAGCATCAACCTCGATTTGATGTATGGACTTCCATTTCAGACCAAAGAAGAATTTATTAAAACCGTGAAAACAACGGTTGATATCTCTCCTGATCGTCTTGCAGTCTTCAACTATGCTCATGTCCCTTGGATGAAAAAACATATGGGACTCATTAAAGAGGAAGACCTTCCAAAACCTGAAGAAAAACTTCATATTCTTGGTGCCACAATTGAAGAACTTGTTGGTGCAGGGTATGTTTTTATCGGAATGGATCATTTTGCAAAACCTGATGACGAAATGGCAATAGCTCTTCGTGATAAAAAACTTTACAGAAATTTTCAGGGCTACTCAACCAATGCCGGTGCCGATCTTTATGGAATGGGAATCACCAGTATCAGCCAGATTGGAAGAGTTTATGCTCAGAATCTGAAAAAAGAAAAAGAATATTTTGACGCGTTAAACGACGAGAAACTTCCCGTCAATAAAGGTATTTACCTTACAGATGACGATCTCTTAAGAAGAGATGTCATTACCAGGGTAATGTGCGATTTTGAGCTTGATTTTAAGGCTTTTGAAACTCAGTATAAGATCAATTTTAACGACTATTTTGCTAATTCACTCAATAATTTGAAGGTGATGGAAGCAGATGGTTTACTTAAAATAACCCCCGACAAACTTGAAGTATCAAACAAAGGCAGACTTCTGATTCGAAATATTGCGATGAGATTTGATGGATTCATCGAACGAAAAGAAGATCAGGGAAGATATTCAAGAACGGTATAAAACAGGAAAATTTGTGGACAAAACAGCAGTAGTCATTATGAATCTCGGTGGTCCCGATTCAATAAGTGCAATCGAACCATTTTTGAAAAATCTATTTAGTGACCGTGATATCTTTAAACTTCCTTTTGGACAAACACTTTTTGCTTCTATAATCTCAAAAAGAAGAGCTCCAAAGGTTGCTCATGAGTATGAATTAATTGGCGGGAAATCACCGATTAATGAATGGACAGAACTTCAGCGCTCTATGCTTGAAACAGAATTGAGAAATGATATCCCGGGTCTTGATGTCATCACCGCAATGAGATATTGGAACCCTCTTACAAGCGTCGCCGCACAAAAAGTGGTTGACGGGAATTATGACACCGTGGTTTTGCTTCCACTTTATCCCCACTACTCAATAACCACAACAGGTTCCTCATTTAATGAATGGAATCGGGTTTATAAAGGGGATAAATCGAAGGTCAAAATGGTCAGGAATTATTTTACTGATCCACTTTATGTTAAAGCCTTAAATGAGCGGATTGATGAATGTCTCCTTAAATTCCCTGAAGAACGCAGAGACAGAGTAAATATACTGTTTAGTGCTCATGGAACTCCTGTCAGCCTTGTTAAAAACGGCGATCCATATAGCGGTGAAATCAGAAATACCATGGAAGTGGTGATGAAAATGAGGAGTTATTCCCACCAATACCACCTCTCATTTCAAAGCAAGGTTGGTCCCGTTAAGTGGCTTGAACCCGCAACCGACGATAAATTGATGGAACTCGGCAGCAAAGGTGTTAAAGATGTTCTGGTCGTTCCCATAAGTTTTGTATCCGACCATGTTGAAACACTGTTTGAACTTGATATTGAATACAGGCACAACGCAGAAGAAGCAAAAATTGAAAATTATATCGTAATGACAGGTTTAAACGACTCAAAGACATTTGTAAAATGCCTTGCAAATCTTGTTAAAACCGAACTTTCCGGCAAAAAAGAGATACTGAACCCTTAAAATGAAAAATATAGTGATATTGGGAGCCGGAATATCCGGCCTGGCAACTGCGCACTGGCTTCACCGTCAGAATATTGACTTCACAATACTCGAAGCAGGGAATGAACCCGGCGGAAGTATCAAAACCGTCAAAGAGAATGGGTATACCATCGATTTTGGTCCAAACAGTGGACTCGAAACCTCTCCATTCATCAGAGAACTAGTCAATCAGGTTGGTCTTGACGATGAGATGGTTTATGCCAGCGAAACTTCAAATAAAAGATATATCCTCAAAAATGATGAACTAATGGCTCTCCCAATGAGTGCAGGTACATTCTTCAAAAGTGCCCTGTTTTCCGTTCCGGGAAAACTTCGTTTATTGAAGGAACCCTTTGTTGGAAGGTCTGTTGATGGATATAACCAAAGTATTGCCGACTTTGTTGAGAGAAGATTGGGACGCGAATTCCTCGACTACGCAATTGATCCCTTTGTTTCAGGTGTTTTTGCCGGAGATGCTGAAAAACTCAGCGTAAAATCGGCTTTCCCAAAACTCTACCGATTGGAAGAAGTTTATGGTGGACTGGTTAAAGGGATGGTCAAGGGTGCCAAAGAGCGAAAAGAAGCTAAAAAAAGGAACGAAGAGTCAAAACAAAGTGCCAAAATGTTCTCTTTTAAGTCAGGCATGGGAATCCTCCCAAAAACCATAGTGGAACAGTTTCCCGATCGTATCATCTATGGCTGCCGTGTAACCAATGTAAAAAAAGATAACGGAAAATTTTCAATTACTTACGAAAAGCAGGGAAGTCTGCACGAACTAAAAAGTGACATTCTGCATTCAACACTGCCGGCGCATATTGCAGCAAAAGTATTTACTGATTTTGATCTAAATCTCGGCGAACATTTTACCGATGTTTACCATCCACCCGTAAAAGTCCTTTTTGCAGCTTACAAAAAAAGTTGCATTAAAACCCCTCTTGATGGATTTGGATTTTTGATTCCAAGCAAAGAGAAAAAAATATTTCTCGGTGCCATCTGGAGTTCCGTGATATTCGAAAACCGTGCCCCCGCAAATCAGGCAGGTTTCACAATATTCATCGGTGGTGCCCGAAACAGTGATATTTTCCGCCGTTTTGGTGATGATCTTGAACAAAAAGTTTTAGGCGAGTTCCAAAGAATCATGAAAATTGATGTTGATCCCGTCTTCACCAGATCCCGTATGTGGGAAAAGGCTATCCCTCAATACAATCTGGGCTATAATCTTCACGAGGATTATTTTACAAAAATTGAACTCGAAAATCCCGGACTTGTCCTCAGCGGTAACTACCGAGGTGGCATCTCAATCGGTGACTGCTTCAAAAATTCAAAACCCTCAGCCGAAAGAATTATGAATCTGATCTAAATAACTTAGACGAGGATTTTTAAATAGTTCCACGGATTCCACGGATTTAACTCAGATTTCCACGGATGGTTCAGGTGTACTTATACCTAATATTTTATACCTAATACCTTTCTCTGTGTCCTCTGTGTGCTCGGTGGTTTTTCCCACCCTTTTCTGCCTGTTTGTATTTAATTAAATTTATCCTATTTTTAAATTCCATTACAATTTAATTAAGGCTGACATGGATCCCTTGTTACAGACATATTTTGCGCCGCCAAAAAGAACAAACCCCGAAATTTTGTTCGCTCAAGTTAAGAAAATTGAATCACAAACTCAAGTGACAAGAGTACTTAACGCTATTCCTGAATTTGTAATGATTCTTAATGTAGAACGGGAGATTGTTTTTGCCAACGAAAGCCTCCTCTCTTATCTAAATGCAGGAGATGACTTCCTTCTTAAGGGTCTCAGACCCGGCGAAGCAATAAATTGCCAACATGCTGATGCAAACGCTGCAGGATGTGGTACAAGCGAATTTTGTAAAACCTGCGGTGCTGTTATTTCAATTCTGAATGCACAAAACGGCAGTCCCGAAGTGGTTCAGGAATGTCGCATCACACAATCAGATGGATGCACTGCCCTCGATCTTAGAGTAAAATCAACCCAATTGAATATTGAAGGCGAAAATTTTACAGTTTTTACCGTCTCCGACATCTCCAATGAAAAAAGGCGTTCAGCTCTCGAAAGAATATTTTTCCACGATATCCTCAATACCGCAGGCGGAATTCTGGGTTATACTCAGATTTTAAGAGATGCAGAACCCGAAGAACTCGCCATCTTTAGCGAAAGCATCGAAGAACTTTCAAAACGACTCATCGAAGAAATTCAAGCACAAAAACAACTCATCGCTGCCGAAGGTGGAAAACTTGATCTTCGAAAAACAGTTGTTAACACCAAAATGTTGGTAAATGAAACAATTGAACTTTATAAAAATCATGTCGTTGCAGAAGGTAAAAAAATTGTTGCCGGAAGACTGCTCGACCTCGACATAATTTCAGATCGAAGCCTCCTCGGAAGAGTTTTGGGTAATATGGTCAAAAATGCTCTCGAAGCAGACCCAGCCGGCTCAGTTATTACAATTTCTTGTTTCCCCGGTGATCAAAAAGTAATATTCTCAGTCCGGAACACTGCTTTTATGCCTGAACATGTCCAACTTCAGATATTTAACAGGTCTTTCTCAAGCAAAGGTAAAGGCCGTGGTTTGGGAACATACAGCATGAAACTCCTCACCGAAAGATATCTAAGTGGTACCGTCTCATTTGAATCCACTAAAGATAATGGCACTACTTTTTATGCTGAATACCCGTTTGAGATAACTCAAAACTGAGAGATCACCAATGAACGAAGCACTAAATCTGATTAGTAAAATTCTGGAAGAGAACAAAAAAACTATTTCACAAAATGTGCTCTCCGAACATTTTGAACTCGCTCCTGACTTTAAAAGCAGTTATACTCAACGACACATCGATTTATATCTTCAGGATTGTGAATTCAAAATAAGTTACCTGGCACAAGCAGTCAGGCTTTCTCAGCCGGCTCTGTTTGTTGAATACATGCGATGGGCTAAAATCTTTTTTACTTCCTTAAATATCATTAATGATGAGTTTTATCGTTTTTTTGATATTTTAAGAAAAAATATTGGTGGTCTCCTCACTAAAAGTGAATTTGAAACAACTGCGGAAATATTTGATCTGGGGGTCACTACCTTCAAAGAAAGTGTAGTCACCGAATTCTCTTACATAGATAATCAGAACCCGTTAAAAGATCAGGCTGATGAATACCTTGGTTATCTTTTGAAAGGGGACAGAAGATCTGCAATGAATATTGTGATGAGTCTCTACCACTCAGGAACTCAAATCAAAGATATTTATCTAAATCTGTTTCAACCTGTAATGCTCGAGACCGGCTTGTTATGGCAAACGGGTAAAATTACTGTCGCTCATGAACACTTTGTTACTGCCGCAACTCAACTGATTATGTCACAACTTTATCCTTTTCTTTTTAACTCAACTAACGCCACAAACAAAAATATTGTTGTCTCTTGTGTTGCAAACGAACTTCACGAAATCGGTGCCAGAATGGTTGCTGATTTTTTTGAGATGGAAGGATGGGACAGTTATTATTATGGTGCTAATACTCCCGTCGATAGTATCCTTCGTGCTCTTGTAAATCACAACGCACAAGTACTTGCCATTTCTGCCACTATGACTTATAACCTTAAAGATGTCGAAAATTTAATCTTTAAAGTTAGACAATCACCCGATTTTGAAAATGTGAAGATAATTGTAGGCGGTTATCCATTTAAAATCGCAAAAGATCTTTGGAAAGAGATAGGTGCCGATGGATTCGCTGAAGATGCCGCGGGTGCCATCACTTTGGCTAACGGATTTATCTTAAACTAATTTGGACTCAGGCAAAATGGAAATCCCGGGATTAGTCTTCACTTGCGATCTTTCCGGACGGGTCTTAGCACTCGAAATAAATAACACCGGACTCCCGGACGAGAATTTCCGTGATAAACTTTTAATCGATATCTTCGCCACTGAAGACATAGCAAAAGTTCTGGAGCTGTTTGTCGAGACAAAAACCGCCGGTGCCTCCTTCAGTAAACAACTCTCCCTCCTGGCAGGGGATTCAAAACTTGGATTCTTTTTCAGCTCCGTTAAACTTGATAACAAAGTACTTATACTCGGTACCATCCATAAAACCGATTTTGATTATCTCATGTTGCAAATGATGGCAATCAATAACGACCAAACCAATCTCATCAGGCAATTCTTCAAAAATCAGAGCGCATCCTAAGAAAAAAAAGAAAAAGTAATTGAAACTGTTCTGTATGAAGAACTAAGCAGGGTGAACAACGAACTCGTAAATATTCAAAGAGAATTGGCAAAAAAAAACAATGAACTCGAACGCCTGAATAAATTGAAAAACCAGTTCCTCGGAATGGCAGCCCACGATCTAAGGAATCCTCTCGGCGTGATTATGAGCTTGTCTGAGATCATCCTTGAAGAAGATAAAAATATATCTGAAGAATCGACCAGCTTCCTGATTAAAATAGACTATCTGGCGAATTTTATGCTCAGTCTGGTTACAAATTTACTTGATATTACCAGCATTGAATCCGGGTCTATGACTTTAAACAAAACCAACTTTGATATTGTAACACTCATTAGAGATTCTGTTTCTCTAAATAAACCACTTGCCGACAAAAAGACTATCACCCTCAAGCTTATTTCTTCACAAAAAGAAATATTTATTAATGCCGATCAAAACAAGATCGATCAGATTATTACCAATTTAATCACCAACGCAATAAAATTTTCAAACCCAAACACCACCACTCAAATCTCCATTTTGAGCGACTCCGATAAAGCCCGGATAATAATCAAAGACCAGGGACAGGGCATCCCCACTGATGAACTTGATAGACTTTTTAAACCATTCTCAAAAACAAGTGTAAAATCCACCGCCGGCGAAAAAAGTACCGGTCTCGGTCTAATGATCGTCAAAAAAATCGTCGAAGGACACTACGGCACGATCACCGTCGAAAGTGAAGTAAACCTCGGCACCACCTTCACCATCGAACTCCCAATCTAAATACTCAAATACTCAAGTACTCAAGTTCTCACTCACTCACATAAGTCTCAACAAAATCCACAATCTTCATTATAACCCTCTCCGCGACTTTTCTCCTTAGCAGCACCGACGGCGTTTCTTCCAAAATCTTTATAATATCTCCCGTAAGCGGCAGTTTCTCCGAAAAAATGTATTGACTGATCACAATCTGAAGGTTCTCGCGTGAAATATTCTCTTCTGTGCAGATCGCCTGAAGAGCTTTTTCTCTCTCAATTTCCCAATATTTCCTGAATTCCTCCTCTATAGCTTCTTCATCTACAATTGAAGGCAGATTCTCCCTGATGAACTTCATTATCATCTCTTTTTTGCTCCTCATTTCAGGAGTTCCACCCAGGAGGTCTTCGATACTCTCCTCAATCCGCTTTTTCTCTGATTCAAGTCCGTTTATATAATGGGCGAGCAATTTTAATATGTAAGCAACATTTACATCATCCCTGTGGAGAAGTTCAAGCTCAAAATCGACATCATTTAATATCGATACTTTTTCAGTGTCTTCTTTTAATTTGTGATAAATATCAAGATATTTACTTTTATAGTCCTCATAATCCTGTTCTTTCATATCGAGATGATACCATGAAAAATCGACAAATGATTTCAGGACATTCATAATCCTTAATATCTTCCTGAAAGCAAAAACAAACGCCACATCCTCATCCCTGGTTTGATATTCATTAACGGTGTCAATAGTTGGAGCTATAATCAGAAGTTCGGCATATGCATCATTAAACTTTTTCACATAAACATCGTAGGGCTCAATGAAAATGGTTTCTTTGGCATCTTTGTATGAGAACAGTGCGAGTGCAAAATCAGTAGCTTCTTTCAAGTTGCGGAAACAAACTATATTTCCCTGCGATTTCCGTTCGTTGAGAATCCTGTTTGTGCGACTGTAAGCCTGAATGAGTCCGTGATGTTTTAAGTTTTTATCAACATAAAGTGTATTAAGATTCACAGAATCAAAACCCGTAAGGAACATATTAACAACAAGAAGAATGTCAATCTCTTTGTTTCGAACCTTCTTTGAAATGTCGTTATAATAGTTGTAAAATGATTGACTCTCTTTTGTGCTGAATTTGGTATTAAACATCGAGTTGTAATCACCGATAAATTCCTCTAATTTGTCACGGGAGAGGGGATTTACCCAACCTGAATTTCCATTTGGAAGTGTCTCATCAAACACCTGTTGACCATCCGCATCGGGGTCATCCTCGTTTGCCGCATAACTAAATATCGTGGCGATTTTAAGGTTATGTGCGCCCTCTTCTTTTCGAGTTCTAAAAAACTCATAATATTTGATCAATGTTTGAATGCTACTGCAACAAAGAATTGCCGTAAACTCGCGTGAATGTGTTTTTCGGTCGTGGTTGGCGATAATGTAGTCGGTGATTTTCCGAGTTCTTTCTGGAGATTCAAAAAGTTCCTTTGTGTCAATTCCTTCAACTTCAATATCTACAAAGTTTTTGCCCTCTTTTTCTTTATATTTCCCGATATATTCAACAGAAAAACGAAGTACATTTTCATCCCGGATTGCATCAGTAATCAGGTACTTGTGTAAACATTCATCAAAAAGTTCTTTTGTTGTCCGTTTACCAAGTTCATTTTGTACGGCATTATCAACAAAAATTGGAGTTCCGGTAAAACCAAATAACTGTGCATTTTTGAAAAAGTTACGGATTCTGTTATGTGTTTCACCAAACTGACTGCGATGGCACTCATCAAAAATGAAAACAATTTTTTGATCCCTCAGGAAGTTAATCTCTTTTTGAAAATGGGATTTAAAGATCGCATTATTCAATTTTTGAATTGTCGTAACAATCAATTTTGTATTGGTATCGGATAGCTGTCTCACAAGAGAAGTCGTGTTATTTGTTGCATCAACACATCCCGCAGAAAAGCTGTTAAATTCTCTCGAGGTTTGATAATCGAGGTCTTTTCTGTCAACCACAAAAATAACTTTTTGCACTTTTTTTAATCGCATTAAAACCTGAGCGGCTTTAAATGAAGTAAGGGTTTTGCCCGAACCCGTTGTGTGCCAGATATAACCGTTTTTGTCGGTTTCTTCCACCCGATGAAGAATCGCCTCGATTGCATAAAACTGATAGGGTCTTAAAACCATCAGAATTTTTTGAGTCTGATTCAGCACCACATATTTTACGATCATTTTAGAGATGTGACACGGTTCCAGAAAATCACGGGTAAAAAGTTCAAGTTGGGAGAGAATTTTATTCTCTTTGTTGGTCCAGAAGAAGGTCTGTTTAAACGACTGATTTTTATTGTTGGCGTAATATTTTGTGTTTACTCCGTTACTGATAACAAAAATCTGCACAAAATTATAAAGTCCGGCAGAACTGCCAAATGTATATCGTTGATAACGATTAATTTGATTAAAAGCCTCTTTTAGTTCAATCCCGCGTCTTTTAAGTTCAATTTGTATCAGAGGCAGTCCATTAATCAGGATAGTTACATCATAACGATTTTGGTAGGTACCTTCCATTGTCACCTGATTTGTCACCTGGTAGTGGTTTTGGCACCATCTGTCCTGTTCCAAAAATTTTACATAAAAATCAGAGTTGTCATCACGAACCAGGTGCATCCTTTCACGAAGAGTTGTAGCTCTTTCAAAAACATTCCCTCTGTTTAAATGATTAAGAATCTTGTCAAATTCAGATTGAGAGAACACCGTTTCGTTTAACCACCCAAGTTCATGCCTCAGATTAGAAAGAAGATCGGCCTCGTTATTGATCTTAACATAATTATATCCAAGGTCTTTTAATTCCTGAATTAACTTCGTTTCAAGTATGTTTTCTGATTCGTACGACATATTATAATTTTCTTTAATGTTTTATCAATTCAACAAAAAGTTGATTTTCAAAAATAAACTTTTATTCTGTTATATTGATATTCTAATCTAAAACTACTCGTTTGTTTTTTTTACGATAAAATATGGATAAATTTATTAACTTACTACTCGGAAAAAATGAAATTAACTTGTCGCAAATATTTACTATTTTTGCGACAAAAAAGAGGCAAAAAAGTGATGGAACCCATTGAATTACAAGTAGTTAACAAAATAAAAAAAGCCAGGAGGGGTACGCTTTTTTTTACAATCGATTTTCGAAAATTGGGGAGTGCCAAAACCATTAATAAAGCTCTTGAGCGACAGGTGCAATCGAATGAATTATATCGGGTTGCGAGGGGGATTTATGCTCGACCCAGGAAAGATAAAATCACAGGTTTAATCACACCGGGTATCGACGAGATTGCCAGAGCCATTGCAAAAAGAGACAGGGCACGAATTTTACCAACCGGAAGTTTTGCTTTATACAAGTTGGGACTAACCTCACAAGTGCCGTTAAATGTAGTCTATTATACCGACGCCTCGGCTCGTAAAATCAGAATAGGAAAATTTACAATTACCTTTAAAAAAACGAGTGCAAAGAATCTTTCGATGATCGGTAGTATCAGCAAACTGGCGATTTTGGCTCTTAAGGAAATTGGTGAAGACAATGTTACTACAGAAGAAATAACAAAAATCACTGAATTACTGAGAGAAGAAAAACCCTTTCATTTAAAGCATGATTTAAAACTGGCACCCAACTGGATAAGAGAAATAATAGAAAAATACATGAAGGGAAAGATTGATGAATGATAATTCTCATTTAAATGAGTGGCTAAAATTATCTAATGAACAAAAAATTAATGTGTTTACCAAGGCCGGAGAAAAGATTGGTTTATCTGCCATGGCGATTGAGAAAGATTGGTGGGTGGTTCATACTCTATCTTTAATTTCCTCAATGGATTGTGCAGGCTCCTTAATCTTCAAAGGTGGCACTTCATTGAGCAAAGGATGGAACCTGATCCAACGGTTTTCGGAAGACATAGATTTGGCTTTAGACAGAAGTTTTCTTGGATTTCCGGAGCAACTTGCGAAAGCAGAAATTAGAAGACTAAGAAAGAGGTCATTTGAATATGTAACGAACATCTTTGTAAAAGAACTTGCCGAAAAATTTAAAAAGGTGGGCTTTGATGATGTCGAAGTAAAAGATCGTAAAGTGGATAATCATGATCAGGATCCTACTATAGTAGAAATTTATTACCCAAAGCTCACTGAAACTGACTCATACATGAAGCCCGGGGTTTTGGTTGAAATAGGTTTTCGTTCTCTGGGGGAGCCATTTACAAATATGTTGTTTCGTTCAATGGTAGCCGAAAATTTTCCATCCGAATCATTTGCAGATAAGCTGATTACAATTTCAACCGTAAATCCTGAAAGGACATTCCTTGAAAAAATCTTTTTACTACATGAAGAGCATCAAAGACCTCAGGAAAAAATTCGAGTCGAACGAATGAGCAGACATTTGTATGATATTGAGAAGATAAGTAAAAGCGAATACGGTAAGAAGGCTTTAGAAGACCCGGATCTTTATCAAACGATAGTCGCACATCGGAAAAAATTTACTCACATAGCAGGGATTGATTACAATTGGCATGCACCTGCTTCACTCCGGTTTGTTCCTCCTGATAGTTTGCTTGGAGAGTGGAAATCAGATTATAACAAAATGATAGAAAATATGATTTATGGTGATTCTTTGGAATTCGATGACCTCATTCAACAGCTTACAAACTTACAGACACAATTTAATGCACTGGACTGGAAAATAAACATTGAAGATTAAAATATGAAGAACCCCACGGAAAATACCCCCATTTTCCCGTAAAAATCCAAACTTTATCCTCCCCTCTCATTTTAGGAGAGGGGTCGGGGGTGAGGTCGGGGGTCTAAACAAACATCTGCTGAAGCAACCCCTTTTTATACTCCTTTGTCTTTTCTATCTGTGAATTTACAATATCAATCGTTCGGTCAATCCCTGATAAAAAGTCAGCAATTTTTTGCTGCTCGGGGAGAGAGGGGAGAAGGAATGAAAATTCAGCGACCAACGACCAATCAGCCCTTGGCATTTTAGAACCTGAAGAAATATTTGCGATATCAACAAAATTATTTGTCTGTACGAGATAAAAAAGAAAATTATTTATCATATGACTGCTAGTTAAAACCCAAATTTCTGAAGAACAAACCCCATTAAAAGAAGGTCTTAAGTACTTTCTTAAATAAGGTCTTAGTTTTCCAAACAAGACATCACCTGCCTTAAAAACATTTTTAATACTTCCTACAGTTGTGCTGCTGGAATAACCTAAAAGCCTTCCAGTTCCACTATCCAAGTGTTCTAATTCGACACATTTGTATTTTGTTTTTTCAAACGATGGATTGTATTTTGTCGATTTGCTGGTTACCACTTCCCCCAGTCTCTTCTCCTCCCAATCCGCAAAATCATTCCCATCCTTATCTTTAAATCTAATTTCCTGCGAGAAGATTTTTTGCATAATGCCTTTTTTGTAATTCTCGAGAAGGGTTTTCTTTTTTGTCAGAAGTTGAATAACATTATCAACTGATGATAAAAATGTGGCGATTTTTTGCTGTTCTTCGAGGGAGGGGAGGGCGACAATGAGATTCCTGATTGTTGAAAGCGACACAAACTGTTGTGTCCCACCAACTTGAGAATCAGTGATCCTCTTAACAAGTATGGGACTAAATAGATAAGTAAGCAAAAAACTATTTAATAGCTGTTCACTCTGCTTAACAAGCGCAACATTTTTAATTGCAAAACCGGCGGATTTCACAATAACTGCATTCCCAATCGTACCGATCATTCCAAAAAGAATATCCCCAACTTCAACAATTGATCTCTTGTTAAAATTGTCATAATCAATTTGAGAAATATAGTTTACCGTTGAAAAATCAATTTCACCATTTGCCAGCAAATTTTTTGATGTAATAAATGGGTATCCATGACTAACATATTTTGGAGAATCATGAGTCCCATCCCGGACATCTGAGACCGAACCCAATCTTCTCTCCTCCCACTCACCAACAAACCCGGGAAACCTCAATTTTGGGACATTCATGATTTTCCCTCGTTATATTTGTGTTGTTGTTCGAGAAGTCTCAATTCTTCAAGATCATCGCGGTCGGCGTTATAGAGATATTCATGCTTCCGTTTTTCATCAAAAATTTCATAGATTGATTTAACCTTTTCTTCCATCTCGGCATTTGAGATTTTTCCCGAACCCTCGAGAAGTTTTTTATCGTTTAAATCAATAATTTTATTGATATTTTCCTTCCAGAAATTGATCGTAATATCTTTTCTGTTTTTGGCTCTCAGTTCGGCTGTTTCGAGAAAGACCACAACAAATCTATTGAGTGAATCGATTTCATCCTCGCTAAGATAGTTTTTAGCGATATATATATCTTGTTTTCTGACAACAGAGCCTTGCCAGGCGGTAAGAGCCATATTGGGTTTATCCGCATCAGCTCTACTAATCACAATTTCAGCTGCGGTTTTTCCGGTGATGGCATAGAGGAGTTTGTTTTGAGTCTCAGCAAAAAACATCTGTGTAGCTTTGTCGGATGGGTCATAATCGCTTGAGATGGCAAAGAGGTCGCGCACCTTTTGATAAAATCTTTTTTCTGATGCACGAATATCCCTGATGCGGGCGAGAAGTTCGTCGAAGTAGTCAGGTCTGCCATCGGGATTTTTGAGTCTGTCGTCATCCATGACATACCCTTTGATCATAAACTCCTTCAGGTTTCTGTTAGCCCACTGCCTGAACTGTGTGCCTCTGAAGCTTTTAACACGAAAACCAATGGCGAGGATCATATCGAGAGAGTAGAATAAAACCTTGTAATTCTTACCATCTGCGGCAGTATGTAAGAAATACTTACATACTGAAGATCGCTCTAACTCCTTTTCTTTCAATATGTTATTGGCATGGAGCGTTATATTCACCCTTGAGGTGTCAAAAAGTTCAGCCAGTTGATTTTGACTTAACCAGACTGAGCCATCCTTCGCCATGAGGGAAACGGAGCCTTTTCCGTCGGGGGTATTGTATATTATTATGTCTTGTCCATCACTCATATTATTACCCATCAAAACGGTTTTGAAATGTTGAGTTCCTCACAAAAACGGGCGACTGTTTCAAGTTCCTTTTTTAATTCGACATCAAGAGAGGTTAGTTCTTGAGCGATAACGGTGATATCAATTTGTTCCTCTTCCTCTGCGGTGTTTACATAGCGGGGGATATTGAGGTTAAAATCATTTTCACGGATTTGATCGATACTCGCCACAAAACTGAACTTATCAACAGATTTTCTCTCCCGGAAAGTTGTTATGATTCTCTCCACATCCTCATCACGAATGAAATTTTGTGTTTTTACTTTTTCATAAAAACGACTTGCATCGATAAAGATGATGTTATCAGGATTTTCCCGACACTTCTTAAAAACAAGGATACAAGTAGGGATGCCCGTTCCATAAAAGATATTTGCGGGGAGACCAATAACCGCATCGAGATAGTTTTTATCCTCAATCAGATAACGACGGATATGACCCTCGGCAGCACCTCTAAAAAGCACTCCGTGGGGAAGAACCACAGCCATAGTTCCGTTTTCATCGAGGTGATGAATCATGTGTTCAACAAATGAATAATCGGCTTTTGAGGAAGGAGGAAGTTTGCCTGCCTGACTGAATCTGTCATCACTCATAAAATGTGGATCGGCACTCCAGTTGGCAGAGAATGGGGGATTGGCAACCACAGCTTCAAATTTTTTATCGATATGTTGTGGTCGTTCGAGAGTATCATCCAATCGGATATCAAAATTTCTGTAATGAACTCCGTGAAGCAGCATGTTCATTCGGGCAAGGTTGTAGGTTGTTCTGTTGAGTTCCTGACCATAAAAGTTTGCAACCTCCACTTCCTTTGAAACCCGCAAAAGCAGTGAACCCGAACCACAAGTTGGATCATAAACTGATTTTAATTGTGTTTTTCCACCCGTGACAATCTTTGCAAGGATTTTAGAAACCTGCTGCGGAGTATAAAATTCACCTGCTTTTTTACCCGCTCCACTGGCAAACTGACCAATAAGATATTCATAAGCATCACCCAGAACATCGGCATCTATCTCACGAAGTTTAAAATCGATTTGATCGAGTGATGCCATAATTTTAGCAATCACTTTGTTCCGGTCATCAGGGGATTTTCCAAGTTTGGTGGAGTTAAGGTCCATATCTTCGAAGAGACTGTTAAAATCGTCTTCACTTTCCGTTCCCATCGTCGATTCCTCGATATGTTTCAGGATCCGTTGAAGGTCTTCGAGGATGAAGGTGGAGGCATTATCGGTAAAAATTGCACTCCCTTTTTTGGCAAGGTCGCTGAAGAGTTCAGAAGGTTTGAGGAAAAAACCAAGTTCTTCAAGCGCATTATCTTTTATAGCTTCGAGGTAATCAATGCCTTTGGGGGTGTTTTCATCTATTTCAGAGTATTTTATTCCGTCGGGTTGAAGAATTTCATCAGCGAAGAGATGCATTCTTTCAGAGAGGTATTTATAGAAAATGAACCCCAGAACATAATCTTTAAATTCATCGGCATCCATTTTTCCGCGAAGAGTATTTGCAATATCCCAAAGTCTTGATTCGAGCTGTTTCTTTTGGTCTTCCGACATGACAAACCTTTATTTTAAGCTTATATGATCATCTATTTTTGATTTGATAAAATTGTTAATGACATCATGGAAATTAGAGAAAATTTCCGAATTAAAAAAAAGCAAGCAGGGGACGCAGATCCACGCTGATTAAACGGATGAACGCAGAGGGGATTTTGAAATAGTTCCACGGATCGCACGGATTTAGCACGGATTTCCACGGATAGGATTTTTTAACCGTGTGAGTGAGGAGTGGTAATCGTCCCGATTGCCCTATGCAAAATGAAACAGGTTGATAGAACGCGGATGATGCGGATAAAGCGGATTATCGCGGATTTTTAAAGGGGACGCAGATACACGCAGATTAAACGGATTTTCGCAGAGGGGCCCTCATACTATTGTACTGAAGTACTGAAGTTCCGAAGTTCCGAGGTTCTAAAGTTCTAAAGTTCTAAAGTTCCCAAAAATACTTCTTGCACAATAACTATCTTTTGCTTAATTTTAACCGTTTCAAATTTTTGAAATGTTAAAAACACAGATATGAGCGATACAGAACAAATTAAGATAGAAATGATTCAAAGATTCGGCGACGCATACAAAGCGTTTGGGCTGAATAAATTGATGGGGCACATTGTTGCTTTGTTGATTTTTAGTTCAAAACCGGTGTCTCTCGATGAAATATGTGAACAACTTGGCAGGAGTAAAGGACCCGTAAGTCAGATACTCAGGCGCCTGCGTGATAAAAAACTTATCCGCAAAGCCTGGTTCGCTGAGAATAACAGAAAAGATTATTACGAGATAGAGCCGGAAATATTTGAGAATGCATTTCTGAACAATTTTGCACTTATCAAAAATAACACCAAAATTGCGGTCAACTTAAGGGAAATGGCAAACGGATCATTCACCGTGGAAGGGGATGACACCACCAAACGCCTGGAAGAGATGGAAAAGTTTTACCGCCTGATGGAAGTGCATTACAATAATTTCCAACAGGAATGGGAAGAGGAAAGAAAAAAGATCTATTCATAATAGGTCTTTAATTTGGGGAATGTTATACAATTATCGTTTTAAAATTTTCAAACGATAAAAAAGTTTCAATAAATGAACAGTTAACCCATAGCCTAAAAATTATGGTGCAGGGTTCAAAAAATATATTTTGGAGATCAGAAAAATGAAAAGACTTGATGGAAAAGTAGCAGTTATTACAGGTGGAGCCAGAGGTATTGGCAAAGCCGCAGCACTTCGTTTTACAGAAGAAGGTGCTAAAGTTGTAATCTGGGATGTAAATGAAGAACTTGGTAATCAATTGGTTGCTGAACTTGGTGAAAATTCCTTCTTTGTTAAAGTGGATGTAACCGATCTTGACTCAACCACCGCAGCAGCCGGAAAAACTGTCGAAAAATTTGGATCAATAGACATTTTGATCAACAACGCCGGTATCACCCGTGACGCAAGTCTTGCAAAAATGACTGCTGATCAGTGGAAGTCGGTGCTTGATGTAAATTTGACAGGTGTATTTAACTGTACCAAATCTGTTATGAACTACATGATCGAAAAAGGTTACGGAAAAATTATCAATACATCATCCATTGTTGGACTGTATGGTAATTTTGGTCAATCAAATTATGTTGCAACAAAATCGGGAATTATTGGACTCACAAAAGTGTGGGCAAGGGAACTTGGTAGAAAAGGAATTTGTGTAAATGCAGTTGCACCCGGATTTATTGCAACCGAAATGGTTGGTACAATCCCGGAAAAAGTGATAAATATGCTGGTTGAGAAAACCCCCTTGGGTAAACTTGGTTCACCGGTTGATATCGCCAATGCCTATCTTTTCCTCGCTTCTGCTGAATCTGATTATGTAAACGGAACCGTTCTTAGTGTGGACGGTGGATTGGTGATGTAGGAATATAATGATGAGAAGAGCTAAAATAACGGGAATCGGAGCCTTTGCTCCTGAAAAAGTTGTCCCAAATTCTTTTTTTAATGATGTGCTTGGCGAAGATGTTGATACCTGGTTGCGCGAAAATTTAACGATCAGGGAGAGAAGATGGTGTGCAGAAGATGAATCAACTGCGGATCTTTGCGAAAAAGCCGCTCTTGCTGCGATTTCTGATGCAGGTATTACACCAAAAGATATCGATCTTATAATCATTGCTACCGATACTCCCGAATTTGTATCCCCATCAACCTCTTCAGTGGTTCAACACAGAATTGGAGCAGTAAAAGCCGGAACATTTGATATAAATACTGCATGTGCAGGATTTGTAACCGCATTAAACACCGGTTCAAAGTTTATTGCAGGAGATGATGCTTATAGAAATATCCTCGTCATCGGTGCGTATGCTATGAGCAAGTTTTTGGATCTTCACGATAAAAAAACCGTAACTCTCTTTGCTGATGGTGCCGGAGCTGTTGTTCTCTCTCCTGTAGAGGATGGATCAGGATTCCTGAACGGTGAACTTTTCTCTGATGGACAGTATAATGAATGGATGGGAATATATGCAGGCGGTACAAAATTTCCGATCACTCAAGGAGTGGTTGAGAATAAAGACCACCTTCTAAAATTTGTTAAAAAATTCCCTAAAGAATTGAACCCTGAAATCTGGACCAAAATGGTACTTAAAGCATGTGATAAAGAGGGAATAAAACCTTCTGATGTTAAAAGATACTTTTTCACTCAGATAAATATCAATTCAATTTGGCAGACTCTCGATAATCTGGGTGAATCCCGTGACAAGGGTGAAGTGATTATGTCAACATTTGGCTACACAGGATCAGCTTGCATTCCCATGGCACTCGACCAGGCTTACAAAGCCGGGAGGATTAATCGCGGCGATTACCTGATGTTTGTTGGTTCCGGAGGGGGACTCGCATTTGCTTCAGCTTTGGTGAAATTTTAAGAGAGGATGGATAGCTAATGGGCTTGGCTTCAAGTGAGTTGATTACTGCCGGTTGGATTCTGATTGCTGTTTATGTTGCAGTAACTCTCTTTTTTGTTATTCGTGGAGCTTTAAAAGTAAAAACCATGAACGATTATGCCGTGGGGAGTGTAAATTTTCCACCCTGGACTGTCGGTTTTGCTCTTGCTGCTTCCATGACAAGTGCAGCAACTTTTGTGATAAATCCCGGTCTCGTTGCCACTTACGGCATCAGTGCCTTTATCTCGTATGGTCTCGTTTATCCAGCGGCTGCGATGATTTCCCTTGTGGTTTTAACCATAGGTTTCAGAAAATTTGGATCATCCGTAAAGGCTGGTACTCTTGCCCAATGGATGGGAAAAAAATATGAAAGCAAGGGTTTCGCCCTCTATTTTGCAATTTTATCCCTCTTATTGTTAACTTTTATCGTTCTGATAGCTGTTGGATTAACCAAAGTAATATCCAAAACGCTCGATGTTCCTGAATTATATGTTTTGATTGCAACTATAGTTTTTATTTTTGGCTACATGATGTTTGGTGGTGCCAATTCCATGGTTTACACCAATACTGTTCAGGCGATAATTATGTTGTTTGTGGCATTTATCATGATCGGTTCCGGATATGCTTATTTCCAGGATGGAGTTTCAGGTTTTATAGGAAAACTTGGTGCAATTGATGGAAAGTTGACCCAACTTTACAACGAATCAAGTTTCCTTTTTCGTGACTTTTTTGAAATATTCATAGCTCAAATTGTAATTGGTGCTGCAATTGTGTGCCAACCCCACATCATCACCAAATCTTTGCTCATAAAAGACCCAAAGGGCGTAAAATCTTACCTCATTAGTGGTGTGATTGCTCAAAGTATCTTTTTTCTTGTGGTTTTTGTGGGATTATATGCCCGACTTCAGTTCCCTGAACTTAAAGCCGGTGATGTAGCACTTAAAACAGATGGAATAATTCCTGCTTATGTCGTGACTGTATTTCCTGTTTTTGTATCACTTTTTGTGGTTTTGGGGCTGATTTCTGCCGGAATTTCCACATTGGAAGGTCTGATTCAATCCCTTTCAAGCACTATCACTCAGGATTTGATTAAACCTTACATAACCGACAAGTTTGTGAAAAAAGAACTTACTGATCGAAGTATGATAACAATCAATAGAGTAGTAATAGGAGTGCTCGGCATTGTGGCAGTATTGATGACTTACGACCAGTTGATTAATCCAAAATTAAGTGTGGCAATATTTGCACAAAACGGCGTTTATGCCTATTTTTCTGCCGCATTTGTACCAATTATTTTTGGTATGTTTATGAAAAATGTTAACAAAACAGCTGTCATTATTGCCTCTGTTATTGCCGTTGCCGTCCATTTTACAATGTATTATGGAAAACTGACCGTTCCATTTACCGTTGCAACAGGGGAGAACCCCGGAGTAGCTGCTGCTGTGGCAATTTTGATTTCAATTTTCTCAGGTTTAATTCTGCAAAAAATTTTGGGAGGCAGAAAATGATGGAACATCTGGAAACTGATTGGTGTGAAAAGTGGGCGCAATATTCTCCAAATAAACTGTTTATCAGGGAATATGCTTCCGGTCTCGAATGGAATTACGCCGATTTCAACAACCGTGCAAATAAACTCGCTAACTATTTATTGGATGATCTGAGTCTCAAAAAAGGGGAGAGAATAGCTGTTTATTCGAAAAACAGAGCTGAATTTATCCTCCTTTTTGCTGCATGTGTAAAAACCGGGCTTATACTTGTTCCGCTAAATTTCAGATTAACACCGCGTGAACTTGATCTGTTAATTGCAGATGCAGAACCCGCACTGTTCCTTTTTGAGTCCGATTATTCCGAAGATATCCATAAACTGACCACCCTTCAGGCGGTCCCAACAATAATCGATCTTAAGGAAATCAGATCGTTTTTAACTGAACCCCTTGAACCCGGTGTAAAAAAACCGAAAACTGAAATTTCATTCACAGACCCTGTTAAAATTCTATATACAGCCGGCACAACAGGTCTGTCGAAAGGTGTGATAATAACACACAAACAATTGTTCTGGAATGCCACGAACACCGTTTTAAGGCTTAACCTTACAGAAAACGACCATACACAAAGTTACGCTCCATTTTTCCACACCGGCGGCTGGAATGTTTTGTTTACACCATTTCTTTTTGTGGGTGGTTCGCATACTCTGTTAAACTCGTTTGACCCCGATACAATCCTCGAACTGATGGAAAAGGAAAAAACCACACTTCTGTTTGGTGTTCCAACAATGCTGCAAATGTTATCAGACTCACCAAAATTTCAGGATACAGACCTGAGTTCCGTAAGATTCGCAATTGTCGGCGGCGCCCCAATGCCCATCCCCTTAATAAACCTCTGGCACAAAAAAGGAATCGCCATCAGACAAGGATTCGGGCTAACAGAAGTAGGACCCAACTGCTTCTCCCTCCACCAGAATGACGCAATCAGAAAAAAAGGAAGCATCGGATACCCAAACTTCTATGTAGAAGCAAAAATCGTCGACGAAAACGGGAACCAGCAACCCCCAAACACCCCCGGTGAACTCTGGCTAAAATCTCCCGTAGTAACCTCCGGCTACTGGCGCAAACCAAAAGAAACAGCCTCCGCAATCACCGACGGATGGTTCCACACAGGCGACATCCTCCAAGTGGACCAAGAAGGCTACTACTTTGTAATTGACCGCAAAAAAAACATGTACATCAGCGGTGGTGAAAATGTATTCCCCTCAGAAGTTGAAAAATACCTCTACCAACACCAGGCAATCAAAGAATGCGCCATAATCGGAGTAAAAGATCCAAAATGGGGCGAAACAGGCAAAGCGTACATCGTACCTAACCCCGCAGTAAAAATAACAACGGAAGAAATAACAGAATATTGCAAAACAGGACTCGCTAAATACAAAATACCAAAACACATCGTTTTTCTGGAATCACTCCCCAAAAACGAAGCAGGAAAAATAAACAAACAAGAATTAATTAAAATTCATAAACAACAAACAAACACACACTAATTTAACCCTCGGGAGAAAAAAAGATGAAAAAGCTTTTTTCGTTATCCATACTCGCACTCGTTCTGATCATATCAGGATGTAAAAATGAAGAAAACCCAATCACCCCTCCAACACCACCACCGGCTGACCCGCTCGTCGGCTCATGGGTATCCGAAGGAAGTGATGTAGCACCCGGACTCGCAGCAGTCTCCAAAACCAAAAAAATCTACGCCACCTTCAACGCAAACAAAACCTACAAAGTCGTCTCAACCGACTCAACAGGAACAGAAGTAACATTCGAAGGAACATGGAGCTACAGCGACAACGCCGGAACAACCATAAAAACCATCGTCCTCAACCAAACCGTACCAACAAGCCTCACATCAGGCGGAATCTTCCAGGTAGGAGCAAACGGATACATGACCTACGAAGTACTCCAGACAAGCCCCGCAATCCCCGGATTCACAGTAGCAACAGCAGCCGAAGGATTTGGCTCAACCAAATACAACGGACTCGCACTCGGCGCAACATGGATACAAAAATATGTCCCCGCCAACCCAACAACAGAACCCCTCGTCGGAATATGGCTCTCAGACGGTGCTAATGTAGCCCCCGGATTAAAATCAGTATCCAAAACCAAAAAAATCGACGCAACCTTCAACTCCAACGGAACCTACAAAGTCATCTCAACAGACAGCAGCAATGTAACCGTAACCTTTGAAGGAACATTCTCAACACAGGCAGTTGCCAATACTTCCATCCGTACCATCACACTCAACCAGACAGTTCCCTCTGCACTCACCTCAACAGGCATCTACAGAGTCAACACAGCCGGAATGTGGTACGAAGTAATACAAACAAACCCTGCGATAACAGGATTTACCGCCGCAACAGCACTTGAAGGATTTGGATCAACCAAATACAACAATGTAGCACTCGGCGCAACCTGGATACAGAAATACACAAAAAACTAAATTCTCAAAACCGGAAACCACCCGGAAAACCAACAAAGTTTTCCGGGTAACCCCGGTAACTACGGAAAAAACATGAAAAAAATAATACTCTTTTCAATACTCCTCGCACTAACAACAACAGCGCAGGACATAAGACTCGACGACAAACCACCCCGTGAATTCCAGTTCATAGGCTACTCATTCACAAGAATGACATCGGGCAACATAACCCCAACAAACGATGTACTGCAGGGGCAGGTAATCGGAAGACTCTTTGGACAAAACTCCACCTTCACAGTCCCGCAAACCACACTCTATTTTGAACAAAGATTTGTTCCGATGTTCATTTATAAACCAAAAATTCTTGATGATTTTGCAACATTCAGAGCTTTATTTAAAATAGATTACACTTGGGGCGACCAGGCCTACGGCGTCGGAAACAACCGCGGCGGTGCAATAAACGGAGGACAAATAAACCTCCAAACACTCATGGCAAACATCGAACTAAAACCCGAAGACGCCAACTGGAACATAGTAATCGGAATGCAGCGGCTCTTCGACAATGTCCGTGACCCAAACATCTCCGCCCTCTCAACAGCCCAAACCAGTGGATATAAACTCTCCTATTGGGGAACACAGGCTGTTGGAATCAGCTCATACATCGCACCCACACCATCAACCAAACTTCGACTCGGATACTTCCAGCTATGGGAAAACGAAATAAGCAAAGACGACGATGTTGCCCTCTGGATGGCAGACTATGAATGGAAACCTTCACCTCTGCTCGAAGCAGGGCTCGACCTTTGGTATGCATGGGATAGAGGGAAAAACAGTGGCGGAATCTCAATCCTCGGACAGGGACTGACCAGCGCACTCGCAGACTATAACGGTGCAACAAGAATCCGTTTCCCCGGATCAACACAAAAATACGAAGGACACATCGGGTGGTTTGGTGGCCACATCGCATATAACCGTGACTTCATGGTCTCCCGTTGGTGGCTTGATGCTTATGTTATGACCAACTTTGGAATCCTCGACACTGTAGGAACAACAACAGGTAAAGCAGCCGACATCTTTGGTTACTCTGCAAACGCCTCAGCCTCATATAAATATGGAATGACCGCAAACGACAAAATCAGCCTCGAGGCACTATACACCTCAGGTGATAACAACGGCGTCAGCGACGGCACCCTTTCATCGGTAATCACCGGAAACATCTACGGTTCACCCGTTGGGATCTACAGCAACCACAGAGCATTCCTTCTTTTCCCTGATCCTCAGGTGGTAAACCGTTATTATTCAGCAGTTCACGACATCTCAAACATGGGATTGGGAGTAACCGCTGCATTTCTTAATATCTCCAAAGATTTTATTCCTAATAAAATGTATGGAAAAATTGGATTTGCAACCGCATTCTCAAACAACAGTCTAACTGGTGGTGGAAGCTACATGGGCAGTGAAGTCAACTTTGAGATGAAATATAATGTAAAAGTATTTCTCACACTTGGAGTCCACGCAGCCTATATGATGACAGGTGATTTTTACGATTCACCATACTCAACCTATACAGGTGAAAAACCAAAAGATCCATGGACATTTTTTACAACCCTTAGCTGGCTGATGTTCTAAAGGAGGAAACAATGAAAAAATTAACATTTTTAGCTTTATTAGGTATTGTTGTCTTCTCCGGATGTGCAGGATTTAAATATCAAAGTATGCCGGCACTCGAATTTCAGGATATTGATTATTCTTTCGCCACAAAAACGGTTCTCTCCAATCCCTCAGTTGCTTATGCAGATTTGGGATCGGGAGAAAACACAATAATCCTTATCCACGGACTTGCAAGTAATGCCGGATTCTGGAGATATAATACTTCCGAGCTTGCAAAAAACAACAGGGTAATCGTAATTGATCTGCCCGGATATGGAAAATCGCAAAAAGGCGACTATCCATATACTCTCAGTTTTTATGCCGAGACCGTTAAGAATCTGATCACCACTTTAAAACTGAAGAATGTAACACTCGTGGGACATTCAATGGGTGGACAGATCTCGATAATATTTGCACTTAAATACCCTGAACTGATCAAAAACCTTGTGCTCGCAGCACCCGCCGGTTTTGAAAAGTTCCAGTATGGTGAGGGCGAATGGCTTCGTAATGCAATTGATGCAAAAGGAGTTCGACTCAACCCTGAAGACGGAGTGAGAAAAAATCTTGCAATGAACTTCTACAACTGGGATGATAAGTGGGAATGGATGGTAGAGGAAAGAGTAAGGATGGCAAAAGGAGCTGAAATGAGAGAATTCTCGTATGCAGTGGTAAAATGTGTCAGTGCCATGCTTGACGAACCAACCTATAACAGTATAGCAGGAATTCAGGTGCCAACACTAATTGTTTACGGTAAATATGACGGTCTTATTCCAAACATGTACCTTAATCCCGGGTTCCCCTCCGATGTATTTGTTCAGGGAGCTGCAAAGATCAAAAACAGTAAACTTGTTGAAATTGACAATTGTGGTCACATGATCATGATTGAAAAAGCCGATGAATTTAACAAAGTGGTTCTCGATTTCCTTAAATAATGGAATTTGATTCACTTCAATATCTTTTTCCGGTTGTAAAGACCCAAATTGAACCGGGTTTAACCATCGTCCATACCGATATGGGCGATGGTGAACCTGTGGTCTTTATTCATGGATTGGGGAGTTATATCCCGGCCTGGAATAAAAACCTCACCTCTCTCTCCAAACACCTCCGTTGCATCGCGATTGATTTGCCCGGTTACGGAAAGTCATCCAAAACACTCCATCCCGGAACAATGGATTTTTACGCTGAAGTTGTTATCAAACTAATGGATTCTCTTGGAATAAATAAGTTTAACATCTGTGGACATTCAATGGGGGGCGTCATTGCCTTTAAGTTGGCTATTGAATTCCCTGACAGAGTTAATAAACTTTTCCTCTCTGCTCCCGGTGGTGCCGAGACCTACACCGATGATGAAAAACTGCTTGTTGAAAATTTTATCAGCACCGAGAGGATGATTAACAACGATGATAATCAGATTCGTAACAATGTGCTTGTTAACTTTCAAAATTTCCCGGAAGATGCCGGGTTTATGATTTCAGACAGAATTGTTATTCGAAAAGCGGGGGAGTTTGCAATTCACGCAGAAATTATTGCTCGTAGTGCTTCAGGGGTTATTAACTCCGATGTCCCTTTAAGGCTCTCAGAAGTTAAATCTCAAACCATGATTATTTTTGGTGACAACGACAAAATGATTCCCAATCGCTTTGTTCATCCCGATTTTACACCTGAAGAAATGATTAATATATTCAGACAAAACATCCGTGCACTACACATTAAAATATACCACGATTGCGGTCACTTCCCCCAATTCGAATTCCCTGAACAGTTCAACCGGGACCTCCTTAATTTCATTTTATAACTGTCTTAAAAAGATACACTTTTCTGCTTCTTATATTTCACTTTCTACCATTTTAAGCCAAATACGCAGTTTAAACCAAATTTAGAACATTTTTGAATTTTTTGGACAAAAATGAAACATGTACAAAATGATGCACTAATCTCATAATGAGACACACTTTTCACCCATTAGATTCTGTCATCAAAACCTAGAAAGCTTAAAACCAATCAGAAAATGATAAAAAAATATTTGGCACGGTAATTGCGATATAGCCTCAACATTTTATCAATCGAGGCAATCGTGAAAAAACTAAATCTAATTTTTGCAATCACTTTTATAATCATGGCACAGGCATTTGCCGTGGTTCCGGATTCAGTAGTCAACAAACCATTTGTGGTTCCAGGCGGCTCGATGACACAGTCATCAGGCTCAACTGTAAGAGTTTTTGGTGTAGGAACAGGAAGTAATGTAACTTTTCAGTTTCCTGTCGGAACCAATATGAATGTGTGGGCAGGAACTTTAAGCGGAGAATTAAATGGTATCGCCGCTAAATTTTACTGCATCGACATTTCCCACAATCTGGCAACTTACTCAGTTTCGAACCCAAATGAATATACTGACGATGGTTCAACCAATCAGTATATCTCTTACATATTAAATAACTATGCACCATTCACCGGTACGCCAATAGCAAGTGAAGCAGCTGCTATTCAGGTTGCAATTTGGCATTTTAGTGATGGAGTGGATGCAAGCACAGTTACTAATTCAACAATTAAAAATCGTGCACTTGCCATTATCGCTGATGCGAATGCAAATTCAAACAGTGGATCGATTCTTTCAACTTTGCTTTTTAATCCAACTTCACAGTCATTACCTGTTGGTCAAAATGCAGTTTTTAACCTTACCGGTTATAATGCATCATTTCAGACGATGCAGGGGGTTAATGTTGATTTTGGTGCCTCATCAGGAAGTCTTAATTTTAATTCTGCGGTAACAGATGCTACAGGAACAATTAGTGGTGTAACACTCTCACAAGGCGTTTCAAACAATGCAACCATTACTGCAACAGCTCACCACATCATTCCTCAGGGAACAAGATATGTGCATAAAGTAAGCCCAAATCAGTATCAGAAAATAGTTTTAGCCACACCAATTAACACAACAGTCACCAGTACAGCAACAGTAACCTGGGTTGCCACTGCTGATCTTAGCATTACTAAGACCTCATCAAGCAACAGCGGAAATCATGGTGAAATAATTACTTTTACAATCACAGTTACAAATCATGGTCCAAACGGAGCAACCAATGTAGTTGTTACCGATCAGATTCCAACCGGACTTGATTTTAACTCATATTCCTCTTCACAGGGAAGCTACAACAGCACAACCGGTGTCTGGACTGTTGGCAATCTTGCCAACGGTGGAACAGCTACCCTTCAGATGACTACTACAGTTAATCTTCAGTCGCTTAATTCCAACTTTTTTACACTTGGTGAAGCTGTTGGTTACAATCTTTTTGTATTAAATGATGTTTTTCAGCCTTCATCAGATACCGAAGGTAAAGTAGCAGTAGGTCACAATGCACACTTTGCAGGTTACAGTATTGGCGATAAACTTTCATACCCTTCAGGAACTGAAGATGTTTTAATTGTTGGCAACGACCTTACTTATGTTTCAGGTGCTGTTTACAACGGTAATGTTGTTTATGGAAACAGCTCAAACCTGCCAATAAATGCAGTTAGCATCAATAATGGTACTGTAAGACAGGGGAATGTGATCGATTTTAATGCAGCTTCAACACATCTGCTTAATCTTTCCAACTCACTTTCAAACTATCCTGCAAATGGAAATGTAACATTTCAATGGGGTGGACTTGAACTGACCGGAACACATCCACTGCTTAATGTTTTTAATGTTGATGGTGCACAGCTTTCACAGGCTAATAACATGGCAATTTCAGTTCCTAACGGATCAGTTGTTCTTGTTAACATAAGTGGAACAACAGTATCATGGAGAGGTGGACTCACCGTAACAGGAACCTCAATCAGCAATGTACTTTATAATTTCCCCGATGCAACAAACATTACAATTCAGGGAATTGATGTTCGTGGAACAGTTCTCGCTCCTAAAGCAGATATGAATTTTGTAACAGGTGTTATCAATGGTCAGATGATCTGTAAAAACTTCACAGGTCAGGGACAAATGAACAATACAATGTTTGTTGGTAACATTCCTGTTGACGAAGATGTGGTTAATGTAGCTGAAATTACACATTCAGATCAATACGATCCCGATTCAACACCTAATAACGGTATCACTACAGAAGACGATTATGCATCTGTAATGATTAACCTTTTTAACTATACGGGTGGAAGTGGTGGTTCAGGTGGTGGATCCGGTGGTGGAAGTGGATCAGGAACAGGAAACTGGACAAGCCAGGGTCAATTTATGAGCAATGAATTTATCTGGGCAATGACCAGCAACAACAGCGGAGACCTCCTTATCGGAACGATTGGTGGAAAGATTTACCAGCAGACAACAACAGGATTTGAAAGAATAAATACTTCAATGACAGTTGGTTATGTATGGTCACTCGCAGTTGATGCTTCTGGTACAATCTATGCAGGAACAGAACAAGGTCTCTATAAGACAGTAAATGGTGGAACCACATGGACACTTACTTCACTTGCAGGCAAAGATGTAAGAGCAGTCAAAATTGACGCACAAGGCAATCTGTATGCAGGAACATGGGGTTATGGAGTACTTAAATCCACCGATAATGGATCAACCTGGACAACACTTAACACAGGCATCCTCAACACAGCAATTCACGCACTTGCGATTGATGGTTCCGGAAATATTTACGCCGGTTCTTTTGGTGGTGGAATCATTAAATCAATCAATGGTGGAAATGACTGGACTGACCTCAACGCAGGTTTCCCTTACATCTGGGCTCTTACAGTTGCTCCAAATGGCAACATATACGCAGGCACTTATGGTGCAGGAGTTCTTAAATCAGCTAATAATGGCTCAACATGGACAAACACCAATGTTGGTCAGGCATTTATTTATGGAGTTACAACTGATGCAAACAACAATGTTTATGCAGCTTCGTGGGCTAACGGAATATTTGGAAGTTCGGATAATGGCGCTAACTGGGTCAACCTTGGTCTCTCAGGCCTTGGAGCAGGTGCAGTTTTCTCAACCCCGACATCGAGTATCGTATGGGCAGGAACAGAAAATGGCACACTCTACTCACTCAACTCACCAATGTCTGTCGAGACCGTTGGCAATTCAGTACCGGTAGAGTTTAACCTTTCACAGAATTATCCAAATCCATTTAACCCTTCAACGGTTATAAGATTTGCAATTCCTGCAGAGAACCTGGTTACATTAAATATCTATTCAATCACAGGTGAACTTGTTGCTTCCTTATTAAACGAAGTGAAAACAGCCGGTGAATATGAAGTAAGTTTTGATGCAACTTCACTCCCAACAGGCGTTTATATCTATAAAATAAATGCAGGCAGTTTCAGCAGTGTCAAAAAAATGATGTTGGTGAAATAAAAAGGAAAAACATTTCCAAAGGGGAATTAATAACTCTAAATACTTATGATGTGATGTTATGGCCCCGGCACTTGTTGTCGGGGCTTTTTTATTTTAAAATACTATCCCGCCTGGTCGTAAGCTTTTTTGATCCAATCGAATATTTCCTGATTTAATTCTGAAATATCGCCGATTTTGATTCTGTGGGTACACATTGCATTCCAACTACCGGCCTTCTCGGTGATACCTGTGGGTTCTTCACCTTTAATATTCAGACCTAAATCAAGTCGGGTTTTAACACTTGGCTGGATGATTGCAAACTGTTTTTTTCGTCTGATGCTTACATAAGCTTTTTTGGGAGCTTCTTCAATGTCGGCTCCAAATCCCAAAATCACTTCCATCAGTTTTTCGTAAATGGGGAAGAGATTTTCTTTCCCTTTATATTGATCGTCGATAAGCTGCGACTGATCTTCCACTGATCCTGCATCGGTTCCACGAGCTTTGTGAGTGATCATGTTTGCAAATCCATAAGTGATCCCATGGTCACTTTTAAGGAAGTTTACAATCTCTAAATGTTTCTGCAATCCACTTGCAGAAATAATATTTCTCCACTCCTCAAGCGTTTTTCCAGTCTTTAAAACGAATTCATCTTGCATGTTAACTCCGGGTTAGTCAGTTTTCTAATAAAATTGAATTTCATATATTGCAAAATGAAAAAAAGTATTTAATTATTCAAATAAAGAATTATTATGTCACCAGACAATAGTATAAATATCAGATCAGCAGAACAAAAAGATTTGGTTGAGATTAGAGAATTACTCCGTACTACATGGTATGCTGCCTATGATTTCATTCCCAAGGAAGACCTTGACTGGTATCTGGATGCAAATTATAGCGATGTAAAGTTGAAAGAGTTGCTTAAAACCGACAGGGAAGAGTGTTTCGTTTATGATGACGGAGCCCTTTCAGGTTGGATGCGCTTGCGTCTGGACGATGACAATAACATTTTTTCAATCATTTCGTTATATGTCCTCCCGTCACATCAGGGAAAAGGAATCGGGAAACAACTTCTCAATTTTGCCTGCGAATTTGCACTTGAGTACAGATTTGAAAAAGTAACACTTGGAGTAATGACACAAAATGAAAAAAGTGCCAAATGGTACAAAGATCAAGGATTTGAAGTGATTGGCAAAGAGCCCTTTATTATGGGCAAAACCGAAGTTGAACACCTCATAATGGAAAAAGTAATTTTCTTTCAGTGATACTTTCCATTTCACTTTCTTAGCCCCTTTAATAGTTGTAAATTTAGGTTTAAAATTTTACAATTTTCGAATTATATTGCCCTCAGGAGACCATAATGGCTGATTTTCCGATTAAAAGATTACGCAGGTTACGCTATAACCCATTGGTTCGTGACCTCGTTCGTGAAACACTTCTTACCAAAAACGATTTTATTTATCCGATGTTTGCTGTTCCCGGTACGGGAATCAGGAAAGAAATCAGATCCATGCCCGGGGTCTTTAATTTCTCTATTGATGAATTGGTAAAAGAGTGTAAAGAAGTGGCAGCTTTGGGAATTCCTGCAGTCATTTTATTTGGAATCCCCGAACGAAAAGATGAAGTGGGATCTGATGCTTATACAGATGATGGAATCATTCAAAGAGCAATTCGTGCGATAAAAGCCGAAGTAAAAAATCTGCTTGTTATCACAGATGTCTGTTTGTGTGAATATACTTCCCACGGTCACTGTGGAGTTTTAAATGGTGAAGAGATATTAAACGATGAGACAGTTGATCTGCTCGTAAAAGAGGCGGTTTCCCACGCAAAAGCTGGTGCCGATGTGATCGCTCCCTCTGATATGATGGATGGAAGAATTGGCGCCATCCGTAAAGGACTTGATGATAATGGATTTAAAAACATCCCTGTTCTCAGTTATGCAGTGAAGTATGCTTCAGGATATTATGGACCGTTCAGAGATGCTGCTGATTCTGCTCCCGCATTTGGTGACAGAAGATCACATCAAATGGATGTTGCCAATGGTGACGAAGCGATAAGAGAAGCACTTAGTGATGTTGAAGAGGGTGCCGATATAATTATGGTTAAACCCGCCGGTGCCTACTTGGATATCATCAAAAGAGTAAAAGATGCCACGGGGATGCCCCTTGCAGCATATCAGGTATCGGGTGAATACGCAATGATTAAAGCCGCCGGAAAACTCGGTTGGATTGATGAGGAACGGGTTATGATGGAATCGCTTGTGGCAATAAAAAGAGCCGGAGCTGATATGATCCTCACCTATTTTGCAATGGAAGCCGCTAAAGTACTCGACAGAAACAAATAATTTTAAATATTGAGAATTAAAATGGATATTAGTAAAAGCATCAAGCTTTTTGAAGAAGGTAAAAAATATATTCCCGGTGGAGTAAATTCACCCGTAAGAGCCTTTAAATCTGTGGGTGGAAACCCTGTATTTATGGCAAGAGGTGAAGGATCAAAACTGTTTGATGTTGACGGAAATGAATACATTGACTATATCGGAAGTTGGGGACCCCACATCTTTGGTCACAATCCACCATTTATAAAAGAAGCAGTCTTAAAAGCTTTGGAGAATGGTTCCAGTTTTGGTGCTCCCACCGAAATGGAAGTGGAGATGGCAAAACTTATCACCTCAATGGTTCCATCAATTGAGATGGTCCGTATGGTAAACTCAGGAACAGAAGCCACTATGAGCGCTGTCAGAGTAGCCAGGGGATATACCAACAGAGAAAAAATAATCAAATTTGAAGGATGTTATCACGGACACGCCGATTTTTTCCTGATTAAGGCGGGGAGCGGGGCATTAACATTTGGGCAACCCGACAGTCCCGGTGTAACAAAAGGAACCGCAAATGACACTTTGATTGCAAGATATAATGATCTTGACAGTGTTATTGAATTGGTGAAACAAAACAAAGGTGAGGTTGCAGCTCTTATTCTGGAGCCAGTGGTTGGGAATATGGGAGTTGTAATACCTACCGAAGATTTTATGAATGGGTTACGGGAAATTTGCACAAAAGAAGGAATAGTTTTCATTTTTGATGAAGTGATGACCGGTTTCCGTCTTGCACAAGGTGGTGCTCAAGAGGTATTTGGAATCACTCCTGACATGACAACTTTTGGAAAAATCATTGGTGGTGGTCTTCCTGTTGGTGCTTTTGGTGGCAAAAGGGAGATTATGGAAAAACTTGCACCCATGGGCCCCGTTTATCAGGCCGGTACTTTAAGTGGAAACCCACTTGCGATGGCGGCGGGATTTGCAGCTTTAACACATATCAAAGAGAATCCCGGAATTTATGATCTGCTTGAAGAGAAAACAGATAAACTTGAGACAGGATTTAGAGAAAATCTTGAAAAACTTGGAAAAGAATTTAGAATCAACCGTATTGGTTCGATGATAAGCATGTTTTTTACCGAACAACCTGTTTACGATTTGGAATCAGCAATGAAATCTGATACTGCTTTGTATGCAAAGTTTTTTCATGGGATGCTCGACAGAGGAATATATCTTCCACCTGCGCAGTTTGAATCATGGTTCCTGAGTACGGCTCTTACTGATGATGACATTGAGAGGACAATAAAAGCTCATCATGAGGCCCTTTTATAGTTATCAATAAAAGGGATTGAGTAACTTTTTTCTTTTAATCAAATAAAAGATGAAAAGGGGAATATAGATCAGGATAAAAGTCAGGATCGTTAGTGCGAGCCCGAATATGAGGATACCGTGCATTCTGCCAAGAAATGTGGTAAACCAGTCGACATAACCGGCGGAGTTAATTTTCAGGAATGACAAAACCAGATTTATAATAAATATAAGAGCAACCAACAATCCAAAACCCGGTAGCGCATTCTTGAGATCGGTGTGACTTGGAGCGATATGTGCCGAAATGGATGTCATGATATAAAGAATTATCACTGACAGGATGGTTGGTTTTATCAATGTACCGCTGACGATCGAAATGTTCCCGCTGATTTTTGAATAAACTTCTTTTAATACACTGATTGTTGAGTTGTTGAAGTTATCCAGTTCAAATTTGGATTTCACGGGCTCGGCTGCCAAATCGGGGAAAAAGGTATCAAACAGGAGATAGAGGATTAAACTTCCAACCAAAAGAGGGGCAATTCCTATAAAAAAATTGCCAATTGACTGATAAAAACTTTTGGGATTGTAGTTGTGGGAAACATATCCAAGTACACCGGAAGCCTTGTCGGGCTTAAAAAGTGCAACTTCAGTTATTTTATGCCTGAAAATCAGACAAAAAATGGCATGTCCAAGTTCATGAACGGGTGTTCCAATCCAAGCAGTAAGATAAACACCTTTCCATCCAGTGGTTTTGCTGAAAGAGATGCAGATCATTCTTTGTAATAAAAACAGAGCTGCGGTAATCAATCCCGTCTGACCAAAGATTAAAATTACATGGATAAGTGTCAGTTTGGAGGCGTTAAGAAAAGTGTCTAAAATCATCCGTTATGATAGAATAATTATATAATTGAAAACAACAATTTACAAAATATTGAAGTAAAATTGACCCCCAAGATCGATAAAAAATCACAAGCCAATGAAGTGGCAAAAAGATTAAAAGCCACATATCCTGAAGTTGAAATTGCATTAAATTTTAATTCTCCGTTTGAACTTCTGGTTGCAACCATCCTTTCTGCACAATGCACAGATGCGAGAGTTAATATCGTAACTCAGACCCTCTTTCAGAAATTTAAAAGCCCACAAGGTTTTGCAAATGCAACATTTGAAGAGATAGAAAAAGAGATATTTTCGACCGGTTTCTACAAACAAAAAGCAAAGAGTCTCAAAAATTGTTCTGAAATTCTTGTGTCACAATTTGGGGGAGAGGTACCAAAAGATTTTGATATTCTCCGTCAGCTACCCGGGGTTGGAAGAAAAACAGCCTCAGTTGTTGTGGGAAATGCTTATGGAATACCTGCAATCGCAGTTGATACTCATGTTAAACGACTCTCAAATTTGCTTGGACTCGTGGAAGTTTCAGACCCTGAAAAGATAGAAGGGGAATTGAAGGAATTGCTTGATCCGGTTGAGTGGGTCTCATTTTCTCATCTGCTCGCCACCCATGGTAGAAATGTCTGTTTTGCAAGAAAACCTCAATGTGCTAAGTGTATTCTTAATGATTTCTGTCCTTCGGTATCGCGCAGGTAACCGTACAACTCGTAAAAAATTAAGTATTTTCAAGATATTTAAAATCAATTAATACTAAGTCATTGTAAACTTCCGCCCTCATTGTTCGTGACGCGCGTCTTTGTTATTACAAAAAATCAAAAAAAGTAGAATTCTATTTTGTTATTAACTCAGAAATGTATACTTTTGGGCGAACTTTAATATCATTTAATTTTTCATTATCATTTTATCGCCGGGAGCGATGTAATGTATGGGCAAAATTCTCCACCATTAGGTGAATACTTTTTGGTGCCAAAGGAAGTTTCATTTTCTCGTAGTCGAGAAAATTTCAATTGTCTTTTCAGGGTAAACTTCCTTCAATTTCAGTTCTATTCCAATCCTGTCTTTACAAGACCTCCAATATCTCTGTGCCTTTCAATAATTTTTCTTCCAAACCGTTCATTTTTTGACCCACCAACACAAACTTTGTGTGAGGAAATTCTATGTTCGATTTAAGACATTTTGTGCTTCGATTTGTCCCGGTATCGGGATTGATTTTTTTAGTTGTTCTTACTACAGAAGTTAATGCCCAGTTTGATTCGATTATATTTGCCCGGAATGATATCTATAGCCCAAAAGCAATCGTTTTCATGGGTGACCAGAATGATGATGGTTGCGATGATTTTGTACTTGTCAAATACCCTTCCACTTGGGGTTATGATGCCAAAGCGTTATTATTTTATGGAGGTAAACAGATTAATCCAATACCAACCCTGGAAATATCCTTCTTCCGCGGAATTCCCGGCCAGATCACTGCATGTGACTTTAACAGGGACGGTTATAGAGATTTGATCATTGCAACTTATCAATCCAAACCTCTTCAGCTAAATGTTTATCTTGGAGGTCCAGGCATGGATACTTTGGTCGACTATACTTTCAGGGTCGCAGATAGTGGAGTGTTCGCCTATAGATTTCTTGGTCAAGATTGGCCTATTGATATGAATGGTGATGGTTTTGAAGAACTGATTTTGATTTTACACACCAGTAGTATGTTCAATCGTAAGGGAGCATTTTATCACTTTAATTCTGCAGAGATTATGGATTCGGTCCCTGTAGGAATAATATCTTATACACCGGATGAAGAGATATCACCATATGACATCACCCACGGTGATCTCGATGGAGACGGCAGAACGGATTTGACTTTTATTATCACAAATCCAGCCATTCCTGTATGGGCTGATTATCGCAGGTTTGTTTTTGGGAGGTCTGATTTTTCATTTCAGGACACAATAAATTTCATGGATTCTGTTGATATTGTAGGAACCAATAGAATTATACAAGATATAAACAAAGACGGTAAAGCCGATTTGCTAATCAATGATACAAAGTTCAAGTATCCATATTGGTATCGATTAGCAGTAACTTATGGTTCAAGAAACATCGACTATATACCGGAAGAAGGTTTTAACGCACAGAATGAAGGGTGGTTGTACTCTCGATCGGTGGGGGATGTAAACGGGGATGGATACGGTGATTTCCTAACATCGTTGAATTATTATGGCGGGAGGCTTTTCCTGGGGGGTAAACATAAACCGGATGATACACCAATCAAGTATTATTCAGGCCCGACGAATATAATTGAGCGCGTAGGAGATGTAAACGGTGACGGACTTGACGATATTGGAATAGGCACACACGGAGAACCCGGAGCCGCACCGGGGACATTCTATATAATGGCAGGTGAGCGTGTTGCAATGGCAGTTGAAGATGGTGAAAAAGAACCTGATAAAACGGAAGAAATTACACTAAAAGCCTATCCAAATCCAACAAGAGGTGAAATAACAGTTGAAATAACAGGGAATTACACAGGGTATGCAGAATTAAGATTATATAACACAACAGGAAAGGAACTGATAAAAAAGGGAGTAGAAGTTACAGCCGGTATAACAACCGAGAAAATGGATCTCAAAGATCTGAACATATCCTCAGGGGTTTATATAATTGATATGTTATTTAAGTCAGCAGAATCAGAAACAAAAGAAAGAGGGAAAATGAGTAAAACCGGAAAGAAAAAGAGCGTGAAAATTGTATTAATAAAATGAATTAAAAAAATAATTAAGTAGAGAATTCTTATGAAAAAATTCATAATAATATTGATTATATTGGTTTCTGCATCTTATGGGCAGAATACCGGCGTTCCGGGGAAGGATTTCTTCCCTTACATGTCGTTTTGGGACTTTGCAGTGTACTCAAAACATGTGAGGCAAGCGCATAATTGTAATTCACAAGATTATGTGGATATTATGCTTACAAGAAGCTTTTACTACCCTCTATTGGTTGATTTAGGATTAACGAACATCGTGAGTGATTTCGGGTTTATCAAATCGAAACCATCACTTGATTCCACTTACGGTAATATCAAATTCCTTGACATGGACTTTGGATGGGCAGGAAACGATACCGGCAAATTCGATCCGGGGAGATATGTAAAGGCAACAGGGAACAACCCTGACAATTTTAGCCATCAAATTGGTGGCGATTGGGATATGACATGGAACCCGGATCAGAAGAATTACGGATTTGGGACTACTGAAAAATCTTCCCGTTGGGCTATGGATACATCAAAACAACCGGCTGTAAGTCCAACTTTAACAGGGGATAACACTACAGATGTTGTTCCTCCTATAATATCAGAAGAAAGCCAGGTTCGATATGCATCAATAGAAGACAACCATACTCCGGGTGGCACAATTTTCTTTGGCAATATAGATGCAGGTCATTTCCCTCATACCGATACGACATACCAGTTGTCATTTTTTATCAGAGGCGATGCAACTGAACTTGAAAGGATGGATGCTCGAGTTGTTGTTTTACAAATATATGTAATTCCCGGTGATGCGTTATATACTAAACCATACAACTCAAATATGACCATCAAAGAGCCTAACCTCACAGAGGGGATAGAGACTAATTTTTTATCTGCTGCTTATGAGGTGACAGCCGGGGAGTTGCAGGACTCTGCCGGAACTTATAGATGGATCACTACTCCTGCTTTTAAGGTACCCGGAGATACTAACATTGCCTATTACGCAGTTTGGACAGGGGAAGCAACAATTTACTGTGATAGAATGATAATGTTTAATGAATTTTATGACAGAATGTTTAATCCTACTCTTAAATCCAATCCGATTGCACCACCCGATTTTGGCACACAAATAACCTCTAAATACAATGGATCAAATCCTGCTCTTCACAGCATGTATGTGGATGAACCACCACTTCTTGCTACAGAGGCATTCTCGCACATAAATGATTTGGTATGGTCCACTCTCAATGGAGGTTCAACTGCCATGGAGTTAAATGGAGCGATTGGTCCCCACGCCGAATGGGGGATGCGGTTTGATCAACAGTACGGAAAATCTGCTGTTGACAATACCTACAAGAGAAAATATCTTCTCTATAATGTTTATCCTTTCAGACAAGAGTTTGATACAACACAGTCAGATGTTCAAGCGGCACTTGAGGAATTAATTAATTTTAGATTTATAGGAGATGATGCAACTAAACATCCTTATCAATATCTTGGACTGCGCCCGGCAATAAGAGCAGCTAAAAAATTTGATGACCAACTTACAGAGGACATCCCACTGATATATATTTTACAAGTTCATGCAGAGCATATTGTTTATAACTCCGGTAGGCTGTTTAGTATAGTCCCGAATGCCACAAGCATGCGAAGAGCACCTACCCGAGATGAAATATTTGTTCAGGGGAATATGGCACTCGCTTATGGAGCAAAGGGTTTTATGTTTTACATGGTTCCCACATGGAATTCAGAACCGGAACCAAATAAAACTGTATGGAACACCTTTGGGATTTTCGATGAATTTCAAAATCCGTATCAGGGAGTGGATGGACCCGGATTGGTTCAAAATCCGTGTAATGCTCAAGTACCCAATTACAGGTACCATGCAACAAAAGCACTCATTGAGAATACCCGGAAAATAGAAAACATAATTCTAGGATTGAACTGGAATGATACCAAAAGCTGGCATAACAATTCGGCTTGTTCAGTTGATTGGATTTCCAATATTGTGACCAAGTACCCCCATTTCCCGGGAAATGATGGAACCTCCGAGAGATATGTCGAAACCGGATATTTCAACGAAATAGATCCTCCTTCCGGAAAAGTTGAGGATGCAAAATTTGTTTATCTGGTAAACAGAAGATGCAATATTCAAAGTCCATATTCACCGAGTAATCCATATGCAATAAATGATACTTCATATCGCAACATTACTTTGACTTTGAATTTCCCCAATTCTATTTGGGATTATTACACGGTTAAAGACCTTAAAACTGATTCTTTGTATTTTACAACCAAAACAGGGGATGTGACGATTTTCCTTGGTGCAGGAGAAGGAACTCTGTTGAAGATTGAACCACAGATCACTTCTATAACACAAAATGATACTCTCGGTCACAACACAACATTTTACAGTGACCTGACAGTCTCTAATAATGCAACACTTACAATATTGGAAGGTACAACCCTGACATTTGAGAATCACTCACGGTTATTACTTTCGAATGGAAACTTAACAGTTAATGGTACAGCTCAGGAGCCTGTAGTGTTTGACTTTGTTGCTCCTTATTGGCAGTCCACTACAAACGGGATTGTTAATAACTATGGTAATGTTGTATTAAACCATGCAAAGATCAAAAATGCAGCCGTTGGCTACTACTCATATTCCACTGACAATGATGACATCCAAAATAGTGAAATATTTAATAATCAGTGGGGAATTGTGATGCATTGGACTCACAGTTATGGTACCGAAAAAGCAAAGATTTTTAACTGTAACATCCATGACAATTCAACCTGGGACAATCAAGGAAGAGGGATTACACTATCAAATTCATCACCTCAAATATATGCAACCACAATCAGAAAAAATGATTATGGCTTGTATTGTACAACAAATTCAAATCCCTATGATACATATGACGAGACTGACAGCTACAATATAATAGACAGCAACGATGTTGGAATAATTAGCTATTATTCAACTCCGATGCTTGGTTATGTGAATGATGAACAAGGAGGTATTTTCTATTTAGGTGGTGGAAATACAATCAAAGACAACTTATTATTTAATGTAAAGGCTTATGATGAAAGTAATATCTATGTAGAGCGGGATTACTGGGGTACAAAAGACACATCGTTGTTTAACATATATTCAGACAGCACAAGTTGGATATACACCGACTACTGTCTGGATGATCCACCATCAGGTTCAATTCAATCAGGATTGGCTGGTAAAACAACAATGAAGATAGATGCCGAATGGATGCCCCCGAGTCAGGGGAACTTCACATCTGGAGGTCAATCCAATTTGTTAAGAGCGGCAAGAAAACAGATAAGGCAAGGAAACATGACTGCTGCAAGGGCTATATTACTTCCATTACTCAACAACCCCGAGAACATGCTAATATCATGTGAAGCATTGGAGATTTATGGAAAAACATATAACCCTAAAGATATTGAAAGTTTCTTCTCAGTGCTTCTTACAGTAGGAAACCGACCTGTTAAAAACGATCTTACAGCAAAGGCTTTGTTTTTGCTTTCAGAATATCAAACCGACAGAAAAGAGACTCATCTGACAAACCTGATATCAGTTTATCAAGGAACTGACCATGCAGCAAGAGCATCTTATCTGAAAATTGTTCACCTGATTGGGGAAGGTAACCGAAGCGAAGAGATTGATGCCTTGAAAAATGATATGAACAGATTATATCCATTGAGTTCATATACAAAAGAAGTAAATTATCTGTTAGTTTCAGGCACCAACATGATGAAACCTTCAACAGCATCAACAACTGAGACTGTACCATTAGAGTACAACCTTCTAAATAATTATCCCAATCCATTTAACCCTGAAACGATGATAAAATTCTCATTAAAAGAAAGAAGCAATGTAACCCTGGATGTTTACAACATTGCAGGTCAAAAAGTTGCAGAGCTTGTCTCCGGTGAAATGGAGAAAGGTTTTTATGAGAAAAGGTTCAACGGAACGAAGTTTTCTTCAGGAGTGTATATTTTCCGTTTGAATGCGCAATCATTGGAGAGCACAACATTCTACACCAAAACAATGAAAGCTCTGTTACTTAAGTAGCGGAGTATCGAAGTAGCAGAGTAGCTTAGTGACTGAGAAATCAAAACCAATAGCCTCCGAATTCATTCGGGGGGAAAGCAGTCACATTTGATTTCGTAATCTTAGATGTATAATTTAATTATTAGGCTGTCTCGAAAGGGGCAGCCTTCATATGACTGATAGATTAATCTTCGGTGAAAACAATAGCTATTAAATATTCTGTTTTTTGTTATTCCCAACACTTACTTTTTTTCTGATTTCCTAAGGATGTGATCAAAATCAGTCCCATATTTTAACATGTTTTGTTTCGACAAAATTTTTTATCTTGACAGTTGTTATATGAAATGTTTCGGGAGTGTCATTTCCGAAAAATAAACCCGTCTTTTGACTTGACAATTAATTAATTAAGTCATAGCTTTCCAAAAACAAATGGAGCAATTATACGAGATTTTTATACTAAGTTTACACAGTTTGTAAGTAACATCCAATAAACCGGCAAGTATGCTCAAAAGAATCTCGTTATTATCAATTGCTCTGACCCTCGTCGTTTTCTCTCAGAGTGACCTTGTTGTAATTCAATCGGATATGAATTCATGTCTGGTTCGTTTTACGCCAAATTATACCGATACCTCACTTCGTGTGGTCGCAGGTAGTTCTTATCGCGATGTTTACTTTACCGGTGCTTTGTTAAATCCTTCTCTGGCTCCCGGCAACCCAATGACGAGATCAAAGATGATTTCACTTGGAGTTCCATCTGAAAATGGAGTTACAGTTGAGGTTATTTCTGAATCACACACTTATATTTCCGGCAAACTACTTCCAATTCCAACAATTTCGTTTGATAATTCCCGCGATCCTGTTTATACTTACAAAGAAATGACCAACGCCCCTGTTACAGTTGAACCTGTCTCTTTTGGAGAGTTCGGTATTGTAAGGGGATTGGGTGTTCAGGATTTTTACATTAATAATGTAATCCTCGAGAATGGAAGGATCAAACTTCTAACTTCCGTCACACTTAAGTTTTCATTTAATGGTGTGAGTCGGGGTAGTTATCGTGAAGATCAACTGTTAAAAAATATTGTTCTCAATTATGACGCGGCGAAGAACTGGATTAAAATTGGCGATAATTCTCTCAAAAAAGGCTCGGCGATTGGCAATACCGTACTTTCTTCGGGAAAATGGTACCGTTTTGAGGCACCTGAAGAGGGATTTTATAAAATTACCCGGGATCAATTGCAGTATTATGGCATCGATGCCGCCACCGTTAATCCTAAAACGATTAAAATTTACAATAATGGCGGATATGTTCTCTCAGAGAATGTTCTCATGCCAAGACCTGATGATCTTCAGGAGATTGCAATTACCATTTCTGGTGAAGATGACGGAAAATTTGATGCCGGCGACTTTATAACTTTTTACGGAAGAGGTCCCGCTTTCTGGTATTATGATACACTGGGAAGACAAATGATGAGAAATCAGAATGTTTACTCGGCAAAAAACTATTACTGGATTACAACAGGGGGAGCCAACGGAAAAAGAATCACAACCAAACAGGCATCTTCTGATCCAACAACCAATATTTTAGAAACTTCCCAGGCTTTTGAATTCCACGATGAAGACAAAATTAATGTTGGACAAAGTGGAAGATATTTTGTCGGCGATGAATTTTCGCAAACAACAAAAACCCGTGTTTATCAGAAAAAACTTGAGGGGGTTGTTCCCGGTTCTACATCGTATTATCGTTATTGGTTTGTAAACAGATCAACTGACAGAATTACACTTACCATCGAACAGAATGGAAATGTGCTTCGTCAAAGCAGTATGCAAGGTATTGGGTCAGATCAATATTCCTATGGGAGAATGGATAGTGTCAGAAACCTTTCGACCAATGTAAGTTACCCTGATGAAAGAAGTGTACTCAGGTTCACTTTTGGAGCTACAAACAGCACTTCTTATGGTTATCTTGATTTTTATGAGATAACATTTGACCGTTATCTTAAAGCTTATAATGATGTATTACTTTTCTTCTCTCCAAAACTTGGCGGAACCACAGGCCCTGATTCGCTTTATGAATACAGGTTGAGTAATTTTTCGAATACCACCATTTCAGTTTACGATATTACAGATCATGCAGATGTAAAACTGATTACAAATCCAGTGATGCAGAGTGGCAGTGAATTTCGTTTCAGGATGTATGAAAAACCAAATTTTGTAAGTCGTTATTACGCATATTGTGGTGAACAGTTTAAAACTCCAATTAACGCGGTTGCTGTTGCAAACCAGAATATCAGGGGTGATCTTAGTGGTGCAAAATTAATCCTGATAACCAGTAAAGATTTTAAGGAATCTGCCACAAGATATAAAAATCACAGAGAGGGGAACTTAACTGATCCAATTTCTGTAAAAATATACTTCGTAGAAGAGATCATGAATGAATTTAATTGTGGTTCACTTGATCCTTCAGGCTTACGAGATTTTATCAAATATGCTTTTGAGAACTGGCAAATAAAACCTGAATTCGTTTTCCTCTGGGGTGATGGAGACTACGACTTCAAAAATATCGAGGGAAAAAACAAAAATTTTGTCCCTACATGGCAGACAAGGGAGTTCCTTGATGAAATTGACGCTTATCCAACAGATGATTTTTTTGCTTCGATAGACAAAAACGACAAAAAAGTTGATATTGCGATCGGGAGAGTTGCCATTCAGTCGGAAAAACAGGCAAATGACTACTTAAATAAAATAATTGCATACGAACTAAGCACCGATAAAAATGCCTGGAAAAATCTTGTAACTCTTGTTGCAGATGATAATTTGACTTCCCAGGGCATTGATCTTGCAAGAAACACTGAACAATCTGAGCGACTTGCACAGACTGTAATTCCAAAACAGTACGAACAAAAAAAGATATATCTAATTAATTATCCTACGGTTCAGACAAGTCTGGGTAGAAGAAAACCCGATGTTAATTCTGCAATTGTAAATGCAATAAATGACGGAACTGTTTTATTAAACTATATTGGTCACGGAAGTCCCGAACTTTGGGCTCACGAACAGGTTTTTGTAAAAAGTTCAACCATCCCACAATTACGCAACAGCAGATATTTTTTCCTGACAGCTGCAACTTGTGATTTTGGATATTATGACAGAACAGAAGTACAAAGTTCTACTGAAGACCTGCTTTTTCTTCCAAATTCGGGGTCAATAGGGGTTTTCACTGCTGTAAGACCGGTTTTTTCTGAACAGAATACTGTGTTAAACGATGATTTTTATACTCAGATAATGAGTAATATCAGGGATACAGAAAATCTTCCAAGAAGAATTGGTACTGCTTATCTCAGTACCAAAATGAAATTTATTACACCAAATGATCAAAAATTTCATCTCTTTTGTGATCCTGCTTTAAGGCTTGCTTTACCCCAATACCCGGCGAAAATTGATTCGGTAAATGGTATTGATCCTGCCCTTCAGGTTATTCCTGTTAAAGCACTTAACAGTATAAAGATAGCGGGAACAGTTAAAAAGGCTGACGGCACAAATTGGACAGATTTTAACGGTGAGGGGCTGTTAACAGTTTATGATGCAGAAACCACATTACCATTGCCTGAGATAGGTACAAATGTAAGTATGAAAGTGCCCGGTGGTCTGATTTTCCGAGGTAGAGTTTCAGTAATAGCGGGTAAATTTGCAACAGATTTTGTGGTTCCAAAAGACATCTCTTATGACAACCAAAAAGGGAAAATTGTTTTTTACTTTTTTAACAGTGAAAAAGACGGTCTGGCATACACTGATAATATCACAATTGGTGGTGTTGATCAATCTGTGATTAATGATGGAAAAGGTCCCGTAATCGAAATTACATTTGATGATGCACAATATGAAAATGCCTATTTGGTGAACCCGAACACAACATTGGTTGTTTCACTTTCAGATCAAACCGGATTAAACACAACCGGACTTGGGGTTGGGCACAAAATTGAAGCCATTTTGAATGGTAACGATCTAAATCCAATTGATCTTACAAATTTTTTCACAGGTGATCTTAATTCAGGTGGAAAAAGCGGGAAAGTGAATTACAAATTTTCAGATTTGGCAGCCGGTATTTATGATATTAGCGTAAAGGGATGGGATGTGTTTAATAATGCATCCACAGCACAAACAGAGTTTAAAGTTGTTTCCGGTGGGGGAACGGCCGTTGAATATGTGATGAATTATCCCAATCCATTTACGACAAACACATTTTTTACATTTCAACATAATATTCCCGGACAAATCGATGTCAGAATTCTGATTTATACGATTGCCGGCAGAAAAATCAAAGAAATAGACGCCAAATGGGTTAATGACCGGTTTGTGCGTATTGAGTGGGATGGCCGTGATGATGATGGCGATCTCGCAGCAAACGGTACTTATCTTTACAAGCTGATTGTGAAACCTGTAACAGGTGGTGAATCAAAATCGGTACTTGGCAAGTTAAGTATCATCAGATAGAGTTTAAATATTTTTATTTCATGGAGGTTAATTAATGTATAAGTTCAAAGTCACATTCCTGGGTTTAATGATTGCTTTTGGTATAAACAATACCGTTCTTGCCCAAGGTGAAGCTGCAGTTCCATTTCTACTTATCGCACCGGATTCAAGAGGTGGTGGTATTGGAGAATCAGGCGCAGGACTTGCTGATAATTCATCAGCAGTTTTCTGGAACCCGGCAGGTATTGCATTCCTGACAGGTCAGGAATTCAGCTTTACACACTCAAACTGGCTGCCACAGTTTAAGCTTGATCTTTTTTATGACTATGCAACTTACAGAAACTACATCGAAGAGCTTGATGGAAGTGTTACTGCAAGTGTTACTTACATGAACTATGGAGAGTTCGTGAGAACCGGACCGGATTCACCCGATCCACTTGGAACATTCAGATCATTTGATATGGCTGTTACAGCAGGATATGCAACAAAACTATCTGAAGATTGGGGTCTTGGTGTTAACCTTCGCCTTATTCACAGTCGTTTATCTGATCAACCAACAGGTCAGGAACAGGGAACAGGAACAGCCACTTCAGTAAGTTTTGATTTGGGTTTTATGTGGAGACCAACTTCACTTATTTTGCCATTTACCGATTATGATCTTGGGAACAAATTCTCTATTGGTCTTAACCTGAGTAATCTTGGACCAAAAATTTCCTATATCGATAGAGCACAAGCGGATCCAATTCCAACTCAGTTTAGACTCGGCTTTGCGTATAGAATTCTTTCTGACGAGTATAACAGCTTAACCTACACCCTCGATTTTACAAAACTTCTTGTTAGAAGATACCCTGATGGAACCAGTGATGATTTTTATAAGGCTATTTTTAGTGCTTGGGGAGACAAATCGATTGGTGAAGAGCTCGCCGATGTTGTAACTTCGATGGGTCTTGAGTATTGGTATGGTACCCCGGGTGATTTCCTTTTTGCCCTCAGAGGTGGATTCTTTTATGAAGATCCCAACTATGGAAACAGAAAATTTATTACCCTCGGTGCCGGTCTCAGATACGATATCTATGGGTTTGATTTCAGTTATATCTCAACCTCTGTCTTTAAGGATGGAGAAAACCACCCGTTGAGTGATACTCTTCGTTTTACCATTCTTGTTGGATGGGGTGGATTGGCTGATAAAGTTAAAGGCCTTCCGAGAGGAATCTAATAATTTTGATGACAGGGGACAGGCGACTGTCTCTTGCCGTTTTTTAAAGCCAAATTTCCTTTTATTGATTCTTTTACTTCCGGTTTATGGGTTAAAACCCTTATCTTTAAAATTTGTATAAATTTTATTCTCGACACATGAAACTACTTACAACTATTAATCTCGTCGTTTTGTTTAGTGCAACGGTTTTTGGGCAGTCTTATACGACTACTTTTACACCGGGTTCACCAAAAAACTTCGAAGTCACAAATTCAGCAACCGATACCGTGAAAATTCTCGCCGTAATGGCAGAGTTCCAGCCGGACAATGATAACACCACTGTTGGCAATGGTACATTTAATTCGATATATTCCCAGGAATATGGCAGTTCAATAGTTGATCCGCTTCCGCATAACAGAAATTATTTTCTTGCACACCTCGAATTTGTGAAGAACTATTATCACAAAGTTTCCGGAGGGAAGCAAGTGGTTATATTTGAGGTTTTACCCAATAGTGTGACTTTGTCAAAAACGATGAGAAACTACTCTCCACCGATTAATTCAACTGATTTTACAGTTATGGGTGATTTTGTTCAAGAAACATGGACCCTTGCCGATCAGGCAAATCCCGGTTTCAATTTTGGGGGATATAACCTCTTTTTCATTTTCCATGCAGGCGTTGGAAGAGATGTTTCTCTTCCCGGCAGCCTGGGTAATGAAAGAGACTTGCCATCGATTTATTTTAATCTTGCGAGTTTGCAAAAGTTTTATGGAGGCGGATTTCAGGGTGTTCCCGTTAGTAACGGCACAGTATTTATAAAAAATACCGGAATTTTACCACAAACTCAAAACAGAGAAGTTTCATCTTTTAACTCCAAATTCCTCTATAACATTACTATAAATGGACTTCTTGCATCAACAGTTGCAAGTTATCTTGGTTTACCCGATCTGTTTGATACCAACACAGGTATGAGTGCAATTGGCAGGTTTGGTTTAATGGACGGACAGTCGATTTTTGCATACAATGGTGCATTTCCACCTGAACCATCCCCATGGGAGAAGATCAGACTTGGCTGGGTTACTCCTGTTGAGATGACCGGTACTTTGGCTGATTTAACAGTTGTCACCAACAGAATTGCCGTTACCGGCGATACCACACTTGTGAAGCTGCGAATAAATGAAAATGAATATTTTCTGATAGAAAACCGCCAAAGAGATGCGATGAAAGATGGTGCAAAGATCACTTTGATGGTAAACGGGTCGGTTATTGTGAAATCGTTTCCTAAAGATACAACAGGATTTGCCAGTTATTCAATCGATTCCCTTTCAGGTGTATTGATGGATGTTGACGAATTTGACTGGGCACTGCCGGGAAGTGGAATTCTTGTTTGGCACATCGACGAAAAAGTGATTAATGCTAAAATAGCCGACAATAAAGTAAACACAGATAAAAAACGAAGAGGTGTAGCTGTTGTTGAAGCTGATGGTGTAAATGATATCGGTGAGAAATTTTTAACAATTTTTGGTGATGAGATTATCGGTGAAGGAACTGAGTATGACTTTTACTTCCTCGAGAACAAAGCCGATCTTTATACCAATATATTTTCGAATACCTCCAGACCCAACAGTAAAAGTAATGATGGCGCAAACTCACTTGTAACCTTAAAAAATTTCCCTGCAAACGGTAACCGTATGAAATTTACACTTTCTGTAGGGGATTCTCTTATTAAACCATTCCTTTATGGAAAAACTGTTCAAGGCGACAAAATAGATCAGATTCTATTGAGTGGAAATAACTATTTTGTTATCTCCGGAAATGACCTGCTGCAATTGGATGCAAATATGAATGTTACAAACCGTTATCCTGGTTTTAGTGCTCAGGCCGTTGCAACACTTGATGCAAACAATAATTTTTATATTGCCGGTGCTGCAGGTAAAACAATTAATCTTGTAAAAGTTTCGGCAGGGGTAACTACTTTAACATCATTGACGGTCACTTCTGCAATTACCTCCCAGCTCGTAATTTCAACCAACAGTTTTGAATCCAACAGAATAGCTGCAGGTAACAGCTCAGGGGAAGTCTATCGAATTGCACTTGAACAGCTTACACTCCTTGATTCAATAAAAGGTGAGGCAGGGTTTGCAATAAATTCGTTGTTTTTGTTTAATGGAGCACTTAAATATATTCAAAAGAAAAGCAATTCCTCCTACAATGTGGGAGACTTTGCAGCAGGATTCATCACAATCCCGGGAAATTATCTTGATGCAGTAATGATGCAGAGTTCAGTTGGAAACGCATTATTGGTTCTTGAAGAGGGAAATAAAATAAGGCAATTCCCCGATCCTCTTATTGAGGTACAAAAACCTTCTACTTCTCCAACAATTCGTTCAGATTATGTAACATTGAAGGGGTCCTCACCGATTACATCGATTTCAGTTTCTGACAACAAACTTGATGGAAATCTTTATATCAATTATGTCTCGGGACAGGAGTTTTACTCGGTTAACTCCTCAGGATCGGTAGCTGAAAATTTCCCTTTTACGCTCTCCGGGTCTGATGTATTTGAAGGTACTCCCGTAGCAGCTGATTTATATGGCACCTCACATCCCGAACTTGTGGTTTATACAAATTCCGGTCTTGTTTATGTGATTGATGCTGCAACCGGCAAAATGGTGAATGGATTTCCGCTCTCGATTGGTGAAGAATTAAAAGATTATCAGTCATTTGCACCTGTATTTTTTACATCTAACGGAAAAACCGGGTTGGCAGTGACGGGGAAATCGGGCTATATGTCTTCATGGTTGTTGAATGAATTAACAAGCACGGTTCACTTTTCAGGTAAGTATGGCAACGCCCAAAACTCTTCATCTGTTGGTGCATCAAGCGGTCAACTTAAAATATCGGAATATTTCCCGCAGACAAAAGTTTATAACTATCCTAATCCTGTGATATCAGGTGAAACCTATATCAGGTTTTTTGTGAGTGAAGACTCCGACATTTCAGTGAAAATATTTGATCTGGCAGGAGATTATGTTGCCGGGTTGAACGGATTTGCCAATGGTGGTCTCGACGGGGAGATCAAATGGAATGTTTCGGCAATTGAGTCGGGAGTTTACCTCGCAAGAGTTGAAGCAAAATCTGTTGTTTCAGGAAAAACGGATCATAAAATCATTAAAATTGCAATAATAAAGTAACGGTTTTTGATGTACAGGAAATTTTCGCTCCTCTTAGTTTTATTACTTTCTACAAATGGTTTTGCACAGTTTGACAAGTACAATTCCGAATTTGAATGGTTCACCATCAAAGGGAAAAATGTTGAAGTGCATTTTCACGATGGTGCCGAGAGAACTGCCCGGGTTGTTCTAAAAATCGCCGAGGAAGTTTGGGATCCAGTCTGTTCACTTTATGATTACTACCCTGATAAAGTTCACTATGTAATCAAAGATATCGATGATTATTCGAACGGAGCAACCTACTTCTTTGATAACAAAATTGAAATATGGACAAGTGCACTGGATTTCGACCTTAGAGGCTCTCATAACTGGTTAAGAAATGTAATCTCTCATGAGTTTACCCACATGGTGCAGATTCAAGCTTCTTTCAAGACTACGAGATCAGTACCTGCTGTTTATCTGCAAGTGCTTAACTATGAGGATAAACGACGCCCCGATATTCTTTATGGTTTCCCAAATGTAATTGCGTCCTATCCACTTGCTACACTTAACATGCCTGCATGGTTTGCAGAGGGCACAGCACAGTATATGCGAACAGAGTTTGATTACGATTTCTGGGATTCGCATCGTGACATGATTCTGCGTTCTTATGTTTTGGACAGCACAATGCTCACCTGGAATCAGATGGGAGTTTTTGAAAAAACGAGTTTGGGGAATGAGTCGGTTTATAATTCGGGATTTGCACTCACAAAATATATTTCACAGAAATATGGTGAAGACAAACTGATGAAACTGACTAAATCGTTGGGCAAATTGACGAATTTTACATTTGATGCAGCTGCCGAAGACATCCTCGGAATTAATGGTAATCAATTGTATAGTGAATGGTCTGCTTTCTTGAGAAAAGATTATGGTGAAAGGATTGCACCTGTCGTTTCAAACAAAGTAGCCGGTGAAATAGTGGGGAAGGAAGGCTTTGGTAACTTCTATCCTTCAATTTCCAAAGATGGACAAAAGATATTATATATTTCAAACAAGACCAGTGACTACTTTTCACCAACGGCACTTTATGAATACGATGTAGTCAGTAAAACCGAAAAGGTTGTTATTCCGGGTGTAAGGTCAACATACTCAATGGTTCCGGGTACTGACAATATAATCTATTCAAAGCTGTCGGATGATAATCCTTACGACTACAAAGTGCACGATATCTATGTCTTTGATAGAAAAACAGAGAAAGAAACCAGATTAACTTATAATCTAAGGGCAAATATGCCTTCGGTTTCTTCCGACGGGAAAAAGATTTCGTTCCTGTTTCAGAAAGATGGAACAACCAATGTTGGACTTCTTGACATAGATGGAAAAAACTTCAAACAACTTACATTTTATGAAAATGGGGAACAGGTTTACAATCCCAAATTTTCTGTGGATTCTAAAAGCGTTATTTTTGATCTGTCATATCTGCATGGAAGAGATATTGCGATGGTACCTGTTGAAGGTGGTCCGGTGGAATTTGTGATTAAAACAGATTCTGACGAAAGAAGTGCCGCAATTGCCAACGATGGAAAGCTTATTTATGCCTCGGATGAAACAGGAATATTTAACATTTACAGTTACGATCTCTCCTCAAAAAAGAGCAGAAGATTAACTAATGTTACAGGTGGTGCATTTATGCCTGCGGTGGATTCTCTTGGCAACATTGTTTATGCAGGATACACATCAGGAGGATATAAAATCTTTCATCTGTCTAAAGAGGATCAAAGTTCTGTAGATGAGACCAAACATTATGTTAAATCGAATAATCCTCTATTAAACAGTGATAAACCTGTTTCTGAGAAAGTTGTTTACGATTGGGAGAGACTCAAAAAATTTAACGATTATGAATACCCTGATACTGCAAAAACAAAATATTCAGGTGCATTTTCCAGATTAAGTATTTTTCCTTTTGTTCGTTATGATAACTACAGTACAACCAACAATGTATTTGAAAAGATTAAACCCGGGTTGTATGTAAGTTCCTCGGATATGTTAAACAGGTTCAGCATTTTTGCAGGTGGATCGATAAATTTGAGAGGGGAGAGAGACCTTTTCCTTAGTTTTGATTATAGAAACAAACTTCCACTTCTGCCGGCTCTGGGATTGTTCCCCGATCTTGGACTTGAAATGTATAATGTAACCAGAAAAGCTGATGTTGATATAATTTTTGATGAACTGCCTAAAACCTCAACAAATGTAATTTATAACCTTTTTGAGGTGGATATAATCGCCAAACACAAACTCTTTTCAACTGAAAAAAATCTTGAACTGAGATATGTTTACAGCAGTTATACTGCTTCCATCGAAAGTTTTATCATTCCAAATTCGACTGATCTTTATCCCACTTTTAACGATACATATCTGATCGGCAGTAATTTCAGGGCTACCTATAAAACAGATGTTAAAAAAGCCAATAAAGATATGGACATCAATCCAATTGGCAGTGGCCTTGAGATCAGGTATGATTACGAGATGAACCGGTTTAATCCTGATGGTGAATATACTGTTGATGAAGGATTGTTGGTTGCCCAATATAAAAACTTTGATTTCCACCGTTTGGAGTTAAATACCCATTATTCATTTGAAACTTTTAAGGGACACACTCTTGGATTAAAGCTGAGAGCCGGTACAATTTTTGGACCTTCAGTTCCTGACTTTTTTGATTTTTTCCTTGGCGGATTGATTGGAATGAAAGCTTACCCCTTTTATGCCATCAGTGGTAACGAAATTGTATATGCAAATTTAACCTATAGATTACCTTTGTTCAGAGATATTGATTACAAATTTGGTCATCTTTATCTCGATAAAATTTACCTGTCAGTCTTTGGCGATGTGGGTAATGCATGGACAGGGAATCTATCAGAGTCAGGCAGCCTTAAAAAGGGTGCCGGGGCAGAATTAAGATTTGCGTTAAATTCATTTTATCTCTTCCCAACAGCAGTGTTTTTCTCTGCTGCTTATGGATTTGATGAAGTAACCAAAACGGCACAGCAAGGTGAAGTGGTTCGTTATGGAAAAGAATGGAATTTCTATGGTGGAGTTCTGTTTGGTTTTGATCTTTAGAAAGGCAATTTTATGCGCATATTTTTGTTAGTCTCATTTGTATCACTCTTTAGTTTTAGTCTTGTCGCTCAGAAAGTGAACCAGGATGAAATAAAGTTGACCGGAAATTTGCAATATGATGCAAAATTGCTTCATGATGCTTACCAGAATGATGAAATGAATAAAGTTGATTTTAATCTCCAGGGTAAAAAATCAGTTTTGCTTTCCACAGTTCTTTCGGCAGCAGTTCCCGGGGCGGGTCAGATTTACAACGGTGATTTTTGGAAAGCAGCAATTTTTCTTGGATTGGAAGCAGGTCTTATTACAGCTGCGGTTCTTTACAGCAAAAAAGGAGATGATAAAAATGCAGAGTTTGAAGCTTATGCCGACCAAAACTGGAGTGTGGTAAAATATGCTCAATGGCTGATAACAAACCGGACTGCACTTGGATTGCCTGAAGGTGATGTAACCATCGATCCTAACACATCTCTTAAACCGTGGCAGAGGGTTAATTGGGCAGAGTTGAATCATGTGGAAAGTCGTTTTTCGCATAAACTACCAAAATATGGTGAACAACAATATTATGAATTGATTGGAAAATATCCACAATATAACCATGGATGGGCGGATCAGTTAAATGATAACACACCCGAATATAATGCTAATTTGACCCCTATGTTTCTTGGTTATGCCCAAATGCGTGGTGAAGCAAACGATTTTTATAATGCATCTACTCGCTTTGTAGTCTTTGTTGTGATTAACCATATCCTCTCAGCAGGTGAAGCAGCGTGGTCATCGGCAATGTTTAACAAAAATCTTGCGGTCAATATTCGTGTTTCACCCGAGATTATCAATACTGCTATGGAAGTTGAACTAATTCCAAAGCTCAATTTAAGTTTAAGATTTTAATATAGACACAATTAGTTTTTTGAATGTTTTTCCAAACAGTTGATTTTGGAATATTCTTTGTATTAGTATTTTTTGTCTATTGGTCTGTTTACCGATGGCAGAATTTGCGTAATTATATTTTGCTTGGTTCGAGCTATATTTTTTTTGGGTATTGGAATTGGCTTTTTGCTCTGTTACTCCTTTTATGTAGTGCTTCTACACTCCTGGCCGATAAACTGATTATATCTGCCGAGTTGAAAGAATCAAGGAAAAAGCTACTCTCAGGGGCAATTGTTATCAATTTACTCATCTTTCTTTTTTATAAATACTATGGGTATTCGTCAGGCAATTGGGGAGACGAATTTGATGGTGGTGGCAGTGACTTTGTTGAGCAATATCTTATCTTACCATTTGGTGTCCTCTTCTTCACTCTTCAATCGATAGGTTATCTTTTTGACACCTTCAAGGGGAAATTACCGCAGAAAGTTTCTGCTCTTAATGTGTTTTTATTGATCGCATATTTCCCCAAATTAATTGCGGGTCCTTTAGTTAGAGCACACCATTTTTTTCAACAGGTGGATTCAAACCAGGAAAAAAGGGAAATTGAATTTGCACTCGCAGCAAGTTTGATTTTAAAAGGGTTGTTCAAAAAAATGGTGTTGGCTAATTACCTCGCTCTACAATTGGTTGATCCTGTTTACTCCAACCCGGTTTTATATTCATCGTTTGACATAATGATGGCATTATTTGCATTTACGCTGCAACTTTACTGGAATTTGAGTGGTTACAGTGATCTGGCAGTCGGATTTTCGCTTCTTCTCGGGATTGAGTTACCGCGAAATTTTAATCAGCCTTTTAGAGCTCAGAGTTTAATCAATTTTTGGCAAAATTGGTTTATCACCGTCTATAGCTGGTTAAGAGATTATGTTTATATCCCTGTAAGGGGAGGGATTTCAGGCAAGCAAAAAAAAATAATATCCCTTATTGTGGTATTCATAATTGGAGGGTTGTGGTACGGAACCGGACTAAACTCAATTGTTTTGGGTCTTTTCGGTGCAGCTGGATTGTTGGTGGAACAATGGATTATGCAAAAGTGGAGGCGTGATAAAATATCTGCTTTAATGAAAATTATTTTAACTTCATCTGTTGTTATTTATGTCTCATTTCTCTTGATATTCCTGCGATCCGGGAATTTGATCGCCTCTTTTGAATTGTTGATTGCACTATTTAAATTTACCGCTGCAGATTCAATATTGTCTCCCTTGACAATGTCGGTAATTATTTGGGGGTTTGCTGCTCATTTTGTACCTGCAGAGTGGGGTGCAACAATCAGAGAATATTTTACAAGTTTGCATCCTTTAACACAGGCAGCTATTTTTGGAAGTACAATTTTACTAATTTCAACTTTTGGTTTACCGATTGAACCAAATTTTAGATATTTTCAATTCTGAGCTTTATGATCGAACCAAAACCGTATAAAACGAGAACAGTGATGAAGATGATGGTTGCAGCCATCATATTTATGTCGTTATTTAATTCCGCTGAAATTTACAATTGGATGCAACGGCTTTCAACTGATTCAGCCATCAAACCGATTCTTGTAAGCAGTTTTGAACCTGTTTATGCAGTATGTGATCGTTTACCATACATAAACTTTTCGCAAAAAATTAAGCAGGATTATCGAAGTTTTGCAGGGATTGATTTTAGAGAAAAATATGATGTTGATCCATCGATATTTCTTTCCAAAGAAAAATACAGCTGGCTAAAAGCTTCAAAAAAGCAGGAATTATCGACCGAAAACAAACTTGCCGAGCTGGATACTGTTACTCAACCAGCCGTAGAATCCTTCGATACAAATACGGTATTGAAGGTTTTGTTGATTGGAGATTCCATGTTGAATGTTGGTTTCGGGGATATTCTTAAAGCCAAACTTAAAGCCAAAGGGAAAATTGATGTTACTTACTTTGGAAAAAATTCAACCGGTTTGGTCAGGCAAGATTATTTCGACTGGTTTGCAAAGTTGGAAAGTTTGTGTAAAAACACAAAGTATCATTTGATTGTGTTGATGATTGGTGCAAATGATGCACAGGGTTTTAACAAGGGTGGAAAAGTAATTAATTATGGCACACAGGAATGGATAGACAGCTACAGAAGTAAAACTAACTTATTTGCTACAATGATGTCAAAGTTCTCACACAGGTTTTATTGGATTGGAATGCCTCCAATGTTAATGAGCAAATTTGATGAAAAAATGAAGACTTTGTCAAAAATCTATGCTGAGGAGACTGTGAAATTCCCAAACGGAAGTTATATTGCAACAACTGCCATTCTGGGTGACAGTAAAGGTGGTTATACTGCTTATGGAAATGTAAACGGGAAAAAAGTTTTATTACGGGGGAATGATGGAATTCATTTCGCCAATGGTGGGGGAGAGCTGCTTACAAATGCAGTTTTGGAAAAATTTAAGTCAGATTTTAAAAGATAAGATGAAAAGTTCAGGAAAAGATGCGAGATAGTTTAGTAGTAATAGTTGGAAGACCCAATGTTGGGAAATCTACCCTTTTTAACCGTCTTACGGGTACCAAGGATGCAATAGTTGATGATGTGAGCGGAGTTACAAGGGATCGCCAGTTCGGCTTTGTAGAATGGAATATGAAACGATTCCGACTGATTGATACGGGTGGATATGTTCCAAATTCTCCTGATCAGTTTGAAGCAGCAATCAGGGAACAGGTTGAAATTGCTTTGACAGAAGCAGACAAGATAATTTTTGTTCTTGATGGCAGAACCGGATTACTGCCGATAGATGAGACGATTGCTGAGTTATTAAGAAGCTCCGGGAAAAAAACAGTACTCTGTGTAAATAAAATTGATTCAGAAAAGTTTCAGAATAATGTGCATGAATTTTACCGTCTTGGATTTGGTGAGCCACACCCGATTTCAGCACTCAACGGTAGAATGACCGGTGATTTTCTGGATATCATTATAGAGGAGTTTCCACTCGCAGAAGAGGAAGCAAAAGATGAAGAATTAAGAATAGCTTTTGTGGGAAGGCCCAATGTTGGTAAATCATCGCTTACCAATGCACTTCTTGGTGAAGACAGAAGCATCGTAACTGATATTCCGGGAACCACAAGAGATTCCATAGATAGTGTTATCAAGTTTTATGGTGAAGAGATTACGATCGTTGACACTGCCGGTCTCCGTAAAAAATCCCGAATAAAAGAGAACATCGAATATTATTCTTCTGTTCGTACTCTTAGAGCAATTGCAGATTCAAATATCGTTGTGTTGCTGGTTGATGCAGTTCAGGGATTTGAGTCACAAGAACAAAAGATTCTCGAGGAAGCAATACAACGCCGAAAGGGTGTAATAATTGCAATTAACAAGTGGGACCTGGTTGAAAAAGACAGCAACACAGCCAAATTTTACGAAAAAGCTCTGATCCAAAAATTGGGCAAGTATGATTATTTCCCGTTCATCTTTATTTCCGCTCTCACGAAACAGAGAATATTTAAGTTGATTGAGATGGCGAAGGAAATTCAGATCGAAAGGCACAAAAAAGTACCAACGAGTGAATTGAATGATGTTATGCTCAAAGAAATTCAGGCTTCACCACCACAGGCTTCACATACCGGAAAAGAAGTTAAAATAAAATTTGTGACCCAGGTTGGAGATAATTATCCTGTGTTTTTGTTCTTTTGCAATTATCCAAAAGAAATTACGGATCAATACAGAAGATACCTTGAAAAAGCTATTCGTCGTAATTTTGGATTTAAAGGAGTTCCTTTTACCATATCATTTAAAGAAAAATGAAACACCTGATTAAAAAAATCGTTATCGTGGGTGGAAGAGCAGCCGGACCCGCAGCTGCCGCTAAAGCAAGCAGGGAGAATCCCGGAGCTGAGATAACTATGATTGAATCAGGCAAGTATATTTCAACGGGAACCTGTGAAATTCCCTATCTGCTATCCTCCGAAGTAAAGTCGCCGGGGGAACTTGTTTTTGGAACACCGGAGAGTTTCCTCAGTCGCTACAACGCAAAAGTGTTATTGGAGACAAAAGTTGTCTCGATAAACCGCAGATTAAGAACAATCGAAGTTGAAAAAGGTGAGGTAAAATATACTATCGACTACGATCGTTTGGTACTTGCGACGGGTTCAAAACACAGAATCGATACTCTCTTTTCTCCGGCATTTAAAAATGTTTTTTATGTAAAAACGATCGAAGAAGTTGAATATCTGTTAGACAACACTTCAAGAACCGGAAAAACATGGTGTGTTGTTGGTGCATCGTTTGCAGGTATTGAATTTGCAGATGCCCTCAACAAGGCAGGGAATAAGGTTATCCTTCTCGACAGGGAAGAACTTCCCGGTAAGGGGTTTGCCCCTGAAATCAGACAGTTGATTAAAGAGACTTTGACAAACAAAGGTATTGAGTTCATCCACACTCCACTTGATCCAAGAATCATGATCGATGGTGATAAAATATCGAGCATAAAACTTGACGGGTATATTAAAGAGATCGATAGTGTTATCGTTGCCACGGGAGTTTTACCCAATTCTGAACTTGCGAGGCAGGCGGGGCTTGAGATTGGCACCAATGGTGGAATTCGAGTTGATAACAGGATGAAAACTTCTGATTCATACATTTTTGCTGCAGGTGACTGCACCGAGATTAAAGAAAAGATTACCGGACGGCATATATTTTTACCACAAGCCACTCTTGCCAGAGATGGAGGTCATGTGGCAGGAGCCAACGCCGCAGGCGGCAATGAATTTATCTATCCTGTTATTAAAAATGTTGCACTAAGAGTATGTGATTCATTTGCCACAAGAACAGGGGTTTGTGAATCAACGCTTAAATCACTGAACATCCCTTATAAGGTGGTTTCTGCTACCACCGATGCCCTTGTAAAAGTAATGCCGGGGACACATAAAGTTTTTGGGAAACTTTTGATCGCATCAGATGGTAAGATCCTGGGAGCCGGTTTTTTTGGTGGTTCTGAAGTTTCGGGTTATGCAGATATTATGTCACTTGCGATCAAATCAGGGATAAAGATACAGGACCTCAAAAATAATTGTTTCAACTACACACCAACATTGTCACCTTTTAAAAACATTATTGAGTTGCTTGCGCATAAAGCCTCCAGGTATTAAACGGATACACATTCTTGAAAATCAAATATTATTTTTACCATACACTGCTCGCCATAATTCTGTTGTTTTCTTCATCTCAGGCACAAAAATATCCTGACAAAAGGGTACATTCCGCAATTGAACGGGGAGTGCAATTTATTTCAGGATCGCGATACGATAGCGCAAAAGCAGTTTTCTCAAGGCTTGAGAGAGATTTTCCCAAGCTACCGTTTGGGCCTCTGTATTTGGCAGGTGTGGAGATTGTGAAAGCCTACGATTGGGGAGTTCCGTTTAACGAATCATATATCTCCTCCAAACTCGAAAAAGCCGAAGACCTGGCTGAGAACAACCTTGATGCAAACGAGAAAGACCCCTGGACAAACTATGCAATGGCACTTATCTACTCTTATGAAGCATATTTTGACTATATAAATGAAGACTGGTTTGGAGTATTTAAAACGGGATCAAACGCTTTAAAATATTATGAAAAATGCATAGCATACGACAAAAAATTTATTGAAGCCTCAACTGCAATGGCAATATTCGATTATTGGAGAAGCAGTAAAACGAAAGACATCTCCTGGCTTCCTTTTGTTGAAGATAATTCGGCACAGGCACTTAAAATTCTTGAGAAAAACAGAAACTACTTTTCATACAACGAATATCTGACATTAAACTCTCTTGCCTGGATTTATATTGACAAAAAAGAATTCAAAAAAGCACTGGCAATCTGTGATGAAGCTCTAAAAAAGGCACCAGGCAACAGGATAATCAAATGGACAAAAGCCCGTGCACTTGAGGAAATTGATCGAAAAAAGGCGATCCAGGTTTATAAACAAATTTTGTCCACTTTTCCTGTATCAACAAACTACTATTACTTTAATATCGTTACCCTAAAACACAAGATAGCCATGAATTTTGAGAGGTTAAAAATGTACAAGGAAGCTTACAATGTGTGTGAAGAGATACTTGCCATCAAAAATTTCAATTCTTATGATAAAAAGAGACTGGCTGACAGACTTAAAAGGGTAAAACAACTTAGAGATTCTCTTAAAAAGAGGATATAAATCTTTTAATCTCTTTTTAGAAGTTCAACTTGATTATTTTGCAGTAAACGATTTTTGGATATATAGAGTTAGTGAATTTAAATGAGCGATGATGGCAGACTCGACGAGCTTTTAAAGCTTTGTGAGGAGAAACTCCCCGGTAGTGATCTAAAACTGATAAAAAAAGCGTATGAATTTGCTGCCGTAGCCCACCAAAACGATCGACGCGCTTCGAATGAGCCTTACTTTAGCCACCCACTCGCAGTTGCCAGAATTCTGATTGAAGAAATCCCCTTTGACGATGTTTCAATTGCATGTGGACTTCTGCATGATGTTGTTGAGGACAATGAAGAATATACTACGGACATTATCAGAAGAAACTTTGGTGATGATGTAGCAATTATTGTTGATGGTCTCACCAAGATTAAAGAGCTCTTTAAAGCTGCCGAGATAAATCAGGCTGAAAACTACCGGAAACTTCTGATGTCTATTATGAAAGATATCAGAGTTATTCTGGTGAAATTTGCCGATCGACTTCATAATATGCGTACCCTCGATTTTCTTCAGCCCGATAAAAGGAAAAGAATTGCCACTGAAACACTTGAAATTTATGCTCCTTTGGCTCACAGGTTCGGGTTGGGAAAAATTAAGTGGGAGCTTGAAGACCTTGCCTTTAAGGAGTTGAATAAAAACGCTTACGATGAGATAAAAAAGAAGCTGAACATTAAGCGAAATGACCGAAACGAGTACATAGATCGTTTTGCAGAGCCCATCAGAAAAGTTTTAGATGAAAACAATTTTAAATATGAGATAAACGGAAGGCCAAAACATCTTTATAGTATCTATAGAAAGATGATCAAGCAGAATAAACCGTTTGAAGAGATTTTTGATCTGTTTGCCACAAGAATAATTATTGACACAGACAATTTTTATGATTGTTACACAGTTTTTGGAATTATCAACACTTTATATATTCCCGTTCCCGACCGTTTTAAGGACTATATCGCAATACCTAAAGTAAACAATTATCAATCGATTCACACTGCACTCATTGGGCCCGAGGGAAGAGTTGTTGAGGTTCAGATTAGAACTAAAAAGATGGATGAAGTTGCCGAAAGGGGAGTTGCAGCTCACTGGAAATATAAAGAAGGAAATGTTGTAAAAGACAGGAACACCGACGACTATGTCCAGTGGATAAGGGAAATCGTTGAGAGCACCGGAAGTGATGATCTTAAAAAGAATATTATTGAAAACTTTAAGCTAAATCTTTATGAGAACGAAATTTATGTGATGACACCCAAAGGAGATCTTAAAAGATTACCTTTGAAGTCAACACCTGTGGATTTTGCTTTTGCGATTCATTCAAATATCGGGCACCACTGTATCGGAGCCAAGGTAAATAAAAAAATTGTACCGCTCGATTTTGTCCTTAATCGTGGTGACCAGGTGGAGATTATCACCTCTAAAAACCAGCATCCCAATAAAAACTGGTTGAAGTTTGTACAGACTCAAAAAGCCAAATCTGACATAAGAAAATGGCTAAACAAAGAAGAGGACATTCTCATCGAAAAGGGGAAAGAAATCTGGGATAAACGACTGAAGAAATTAAAAATTTCTTTGGGTGAGAACGATTTGGCCAGGATTCTGCAGCGGAATAAACTCCACCACATGCGACATCTTTACCAGATGTTGGGTCAGGGCACTCTAAATATTGAAACAGTTCTTGAAGAACCAAAGCCAAAAGACCATAAAATGAACGCTCCAAATCTTGAATTTGAAGATTTTGCGAGATATGCGAGGGGTACCGGTGGTGAATTGGTTGTTGATGGTGAAGACATAAAGTTGATGCTCTCTTATTCAAAATGTTGTAATCCAATTCCGGGCGATGATGTAGCCGGATATATCACAACCGGGGAAGGAATAAGGATTCACAGGAAAAATTGCAGAAATTTAATTGATAAAGCAAAAGTTGAGCCGGAAAAAGTAATCTCAATAAGATGGCCGGATGTTGAGAACACATCCTTCATCGTCGGGTTGGTAATTAGAGGTGACGATACTGCCGGAATGTTAAAAGATATTGCAAATACAATAGTTGGATATAAAAACACTTCGATAAAATCGATCAGCCTTGATACAAGTGATTCGTTTTTTGAAGGAACAGTAACACTATATGTTCAAAATCTTGAGCACCTGTCGAGAATAATAGAAAAACTTAAAAAACTTAAGGGTGTTTATTCGGTTACCCGTCTTGCAGAGACAAAATGAGTAACGAGACCCGAATACTTGCCATCGACTACGGAACAAGGAGGGTTGGGCTTGCTTTGTCAGACCCGATGAAAATATTTGCCTCTCCTTTTGACACAATTGAAAACAACAAACTTCTTTTAGCCAGAATATTAAAACTCATCAAAGAGAAAAATATTGAAAAAATTGTGATCGGTTATCCAACAAATGGTGACGGAAGCAAAACTGTTTTGTCAGATATTATTACTAATTTTGCCTCAGAAATAACCGAAAAATCGGGAATACCATGCGAATTGGTGGATGAAAGGTTTTCCTCTTCTGTCGCCAGTGACAGAATACTTCAGACTGTGGTTAAAAAATCAAAGAGAAGGGACAAGTCGTTGGTTGACAAATATGCAGCCGCTGTGATACTTGAAGACTATTTAAAAACCATTTAGGTTATTTTATGCAGTTTAATCGTTCCGAATCTTTCTTAAAACTCCGATTCATTCTTGTTTCGGCTCTTGCCATAATCTCCTCCATCTATTATCCCCTTCGAATTTTTGGTATCGTTGAATCAGGTCAAATGGATATTGTTTTGCTCATAGCAAATTTGCTGATAAATGGTTGGGATTTGGCGGCAAATTATGTCATCTACAAAGCAGGGGAGAGTGTTTATGGTTCGCTCGTCAGAGATCTTGGCATGGAAAGATGGAAACTTTGGGTGGCAATCGATATTATTGCCGTTTTACCTTATGAAATATTCTTTTTCCCACCTTTACTAATCTTTAGATCATTAAAATTACTTCGACTTTCTCAGCATCAAAAATTATGGAGAAGGCGAGACCTCAAAAGAAATGATGTGGTTTACATTATGTTTTTTCTTTTTTGGACATCGCTCGCAGCTCACTGGCTCGCTTGTGGATGGGATGCCTTGGAACCTGTCAAGTCACAGAAAGATAAACTTACTGTTTACATCGAATCGTTATATTGGACAGTACAAACTCTCACAACAGTGGGTTATGGTGATAATGTGGCAGAAACTCCCGGACAGATGATTTATTCGATGGTAGTAATGATGTTTGGGGTGGGAGTTTATGGCTGGTTGATAGGTAACATTGCCGGAATTCTTTCTAAACGGGATGCTGTAGAGCAATATTACTTTGATAATATGGAGAGGCTAAAAGCACTTTCGAGTAACAGGGGACTTCCTCTGCAACTTCAAAACAAAATCAGGGAATATTATGATTATATGTTTTCTCGAAATTACTCCGGCAGTGATGAACAAATATTTATGAACACTCTTCCTGAGTCTCTGCAACAGGAAGTAATCATAAGTTTAAAACAGAAAATCATCAAAAAGATAAACGCATTTTCAGATGCGCCTGAAAATTTTATAACTGAAATAGCTCACGAACTAAAGATGGAGATATTTGTTCCGGGAGACACAGTATTTAAGGAGGGCACAACAGGAGATAAATTATATTTTCTTCTCAAGGGAGAAATGGAAGTGGTGACCGGAGAAACCGGGAAAATAATCGCTCACTTAAAAAGTGGTGATCTTTTTGGCGAGATTGCTTTATTCAAAAATACCAAACGAAACGCAACTATTGTTTCCAAAAGCTATTCTGAAGTCTATTCACTTGATAAATCAGCGTTTCAGATAGTATCTCGCAAATTTCCTGAGATTGCCAGGGCAATCATGTCGAAAGCTGAAGAGAGATCAGCCTGAGAGAAGAAAATTGATTTAGTCAGTAATAATTTTGTTCACTTCATTATCGAGCATCTCGATAGCCTCATTTACAGTAACAGCAACCTGGAGCATATTATTCAGGGCAGCCTTTGTGTCATTTCCCAATTTTTCCATCGTTGCCAGGTTTCCTGTAATCGATAATACACTTTCCTGAGTAACATTCATCGCCTCTTTAAATATCTCAAACTGAGGGATCAATTCTTTGTTCTTTTCAAGAATAATATTTAGATCGTCAATCATCAACATAATCTCTTTGAGTCCGGTGAGAGATTTGGTATGATAGATTTGAACTGTGTCAACCCCGTCTGACACGGATGACTGTACATCTTCAATGATTTCACCAATCTCACTTAATGAATTAAATGTATTCTCGGAAAGTCTCTTAATTTCATCGGCGATTACCTTAAACCCAACACCGGCATCTCCGGCTTTTTCTGCCTCTATTGCGGCATTTAACGAAATGAGGTTGGTTCTATCTGCAATATTCGAAATTGTGGTGATTACTCTTGAAATATTGGCTGTTCTTTTATTAATTGTATTAAGTTTTTGAACCAGAGATCCGGTTGATTGGCTTATCTCGGTGATCGACTGTCCGATATTCCCGATATTTTCCTGCCCCTTGACCAACAAACCGGCAGTATCCTCGACAGTAAGAGTAAGTTTCTCAGTATCCTCGGCGAGTGATTTTGTAACCCGGTCGATCTCTTCGCCATAGTGACGCATATTTTTATTTGCTGTATCCTGCTGTGAAAAAGTATTATGCAGGAATCCTACAGCGTTTTTAAGAGTTTCAGCGGAAGAATTTAGATAATTACCTGCCGATTTTATACGGATTGAAAGCCCTCTGATGTCAAAAGTCATTTTTCTTAAAAAATTCCACAGTTTTACTATTTCATCTTTTGATGATTTATTATTGAGGTCAATTCCGGTGAATTCTTTTTGTAGTTGTTGCAGTTTCGTTACTGCAGCACCGAGATTACCTGCAGCGACGAGTTCAAGGACTTCAGAAATTTTTGAAACAGGCTTTGTGGTTCTACCGATCACAATAAAAATAAAAATGGCAAGAATTACAGCACCGGTGAATCCTACGAGCAAGATCATATTATTCAGAAAATAGAGGTCTGAAAAGAGTTCATCTTCAGGAATCATAATACCCACGGACCAACCTGCAGATTTCAAAGGCATGTAATAAACCCTGAATTGTTTATCTGTTAGGGCATCATTTGTAACCTCAAAACCTGTTTCTCCACTAATCATTTTTTTACCAAGGAGAGCTAACTGTTTATCACCTTCTGCTTCGGCAAGACTAAAAATTGTTTCATCAAGAATGAATGGCGCATGTTTGTGCGAGATAAATGTTCCAAATCTGCTGATTGCATAAGCATATCCATAGTTGAATATTTTAATTTCAGAAATCACTCTTTTTAATTCTGTCAGGTCGATATCAGCTGTTACAATCCCTTTTACTTTACCGGATCCTGAATCAAATATTGGTACGCTATAGGTAATCATCAAATTTTCACCACCCCCCTTATCATAATAAGGTTCTGACCATACGGGGGTCTTTAGAGTATAGGGTATCTGATACCAGTCCCAAAGTTGATATCCATATTCCTCTTTCGCAAGATCAGCAAATTTTATTTCCTTCCCGTCACGGTAGTAGTAGGGGGCAAAGAGTGAGGAATCGCGTCCTACACCCGGTTCAAATGCGACACACATTCCATAAACACCGGGATTCAGGCTGATGAGGTCTTTGATAAGATTTCCGGTTTTTACTGAATCAAACTGGTATGCCTGAATTGCCGCAGCTAACGCAATTGGTACTCTTTCAACATTTGAGAGGAATGTCTCCATTTTATTAACTTTTGATTCTGTAATATTTCTTGCATCCTCCTCAATACCTGAGAGGATGATTGATCTGGAAACAATGTAATTTGTAGCGTAAATTGCAATTAAAATCCCCAAAGCGATGAGAAGAATATAGATTGAAAGTCTGTTTCGCAAAGGCTGATTTTTTAGTTTAAATTTCATCTTACAACCGCCTTATAAAAATCATTATAGATTATGTCTTTTTTGAGTCTGCCCGACTCTTTCATAATCTTAACTGCAATATCAAACGATGATTTATCAAGTTTAGGATCAATTTTACCATTCTTTGGGGAGATTATCTCTTCCATTGTATTCAACATTCTCATCTGATGGGCAAAATTTGCCGATTGACCCGATTTTCTTTTTAGCCTCAGACAATAATCAACACTCTCGCTTTTTTCCTTAAAAGCAGCAAGCCACCCTTCCATGGAAGCTTTAACAAACTTAGCACAAACATCTTTGTTTTTCTCAAGAAAATCGGAGGAACAATAAATTCCATCTTCCGGTACATTAAGTCCATAATCTGCAATTTTAAAGAGGGTCAAATCATCCTCATCAATACCTGAAAATATGATACTGTTGAGCTCATTATAGTCCATCACCACCTGAGCATCAACCCCACCGAGAAGGAACAGATTTACAGTAGAGCGTACAGGGACGAATTCGGCATTGATATTATATTTTTTTAAGAAAGCTTGGGGAAGTTCACGAAATCCTGCCTGCCATATCGCAATTTTTTTATTATTTAGATTTGAAACCTGTTTTATCCCGCGCGATTTAATCCCTGCAATTGTTAAAGCGGACTTATGAGATATTTGGCCAATTAAATTTAAATCGACCCCTTTTCCATATTCTTCGATCGCCCCTGAAAGGAAATGTGTGATGAACTGAGCCCCGCCATTTTTAAGGTAGTCGATTGCATTATCTTTAAAACCTGTGTGGCGGATAGTAACATCGAGTCCGTATTTTTTATAAATTCCTTTAGTAATTGCTGCGTAGTATCCGGCAAATTGTGCCTGAGGTTGCCAATGGACAGCAAGAGTAATCTTCTTGAGGGTTGTCGTGCTTTGAAGGGGGACCATGGAAAACACAATCAGAGTCAGCAGAAGCAAAAAAGGTCTTGACAGGTTTTTAGGTAATCGTTTCATAAAAGTAAAGAATTATCGCTAAGAGTTTGGTAAATTTCTCAAAAAAAACAATATTTGAAAAGGGATTATTTAATTTAAGATGAAAAGGGCAGATTACAAAAAAAAGTAGTTGAATTTGAAAAATTGCATTCTAACAAAGTTAATAAAACTCATAAATATTTGTTCGCCCTGATGAAAAAAATTCTAATCATTGAAGATGACAAAAACCTGCTCGAAAGCCTCTCTGAAGTATTGAATGAAGAAGGATTTGAAATTTTCACTGCCTGTCGTGGAGATGCAGGACTTGATCTCCTCAATAGTGTTATTCCTGATCTTATAATCTGTGATGTCATGATGCCCGGAATGGATGGGTATGAAGTGTTGGAAGAGATTTCAAAAAATGAATCTCTGTCCACAATTCCTTTTGTCTTTCTTACAGCGCGTAACGAAAGAAATGATCAAAGAAAAGCGATGGATATGGGGGCAGATGACTATTTGAATAAACCCTTTTCTTTAGATGAACTACTTTCCACAATTGATATTCGCCTCAAAAAGAGTGAAAAAGCGAAACTTGCCAGTGAAGAAAAAATTAAGAATATCACCAAAAGCATCTCATTCTCACTGCCTCATGAATTGAATACACCCCTTTCAGGGATAATCGGCTTTTCTGAAGTGTTAATAAATGAATCGCAATTTCTAAACTCAGAAGAAGTTAAGGAGATGGCAGGATTTATAAACGAATCTGCACTGCGCCTAAAAAAGACAATTGAGAAATATCTAAATTATTCAAAACTTCAGGTGCTTTTAAATGATTCAAGTGAGAGAAAACTTTTAACAAGAAGTGATGCGTTAATCTCTAACAGTTTTATTAATGCCGTTTTGAACAAAGAAAAGTTTGACAAACGAAGATTAAAAGAAGTAGCAATGGATTTAGAGGAGTCATTTATCAAAATAAAAGATGAATATCTGGCACTTTTACTGACTGAACTGATAGACAATGCCATTAAATTCTCCAGACCCAATTCCAGGATACTCGTTAAAGGGAAAAGGGGGGTGAAAAACTACTGGATTACCATCTATGACCGGGGGAGAGGAATGAGTCCAAATCAACTGAAAGAAATTGGTGCGTTTGTGCAATTTAATCGTGATATGTTCGAACAACAGGGTTCAGGGCTTGGTCTTGCTATTGTGAACAATATTGTTACACTCTTTGGAGGTAATATAAAATTCAACTCTGAGATGGGGCTGGGTACAACCGTCACACTGGAGTTTGAACTCTCCGGGGTCTAAATTTTATGCTGTATTTTCGAGCTACCAATTGATTATATTTAAAGGTTAGATTATAAATATCAGGAGAGTGATTTGAAAAGAGCCTTCTTTTCAATTTTATTGATCACAACTTTTTCGATCTCTGCGCAAAACACCTATGAGTTTTTAAGAGTTGACATCAGCCCCAGAGCCGCAGCACTTGGTGGAAGCTTTACTTCCGGAACGGGTGATGCTAATGTTATTCACTACAACCCTGCTGCTTTAAAACAGATAGAGGGATCGCCGTTTTCTGCCAACTTTGTAAAACACCTTTTGGATATAAATTTCTTTGGTGTCGCATATTCAAAAGATTTTGCTGGAATTGGACGATTTGGTGCTGCCATAAGGTATGCAAATTATGGCTCGTTCACTGAAGCCGACGATTTTGGGAACAAAACCGGGAGCTATGGCGTAAACGAACTGGCATTTACGGCAGGATATGCCAACATACTTGCTGAGAATTTTTACTATGGTGCCAACATCAAATTTATTCATTCTTCTATTGCGTCTTATAGCTCCTCAGGTGTAGCATTTGATATTGGACTTCAATATTATATCCCACAACAGCTGATAAATATCGGGTTTACTGCAACTAATATTGGCGGACAATTATCGACATATTCAGGTGTTACAGAAAAACTTCCTTTGGATGTAAGTGTTGGGGTATCAAAAAAGCTTGAACATCTCCCTGTAAAACTATTTCTCGACTTCCACCGTCTAAATGAGGATAAGGACGAATTTATGAAGCGGTTTGAGTCATTTAGTTTTGGTGTGGAACTTGATCTAAGTAAGGTACTCACCCTGAGACTTGGGTATGACAATAAAAAAAGGAAAGATCTTAAGGTAGGAGATTTTGCAGGGCTTGCCGGATTTAACGCCGGGTTGGGTATAAAGATTAATAACTATCAGTTTGATTATGCTTTTTCATCCTATGGTGAAATTGGGGCACTTCACAGAATCGGGATCAGTACCGAACTTTAGGGAACTAATTTTTAATTCCGGATATTTGTATCTTTAGATGTTTTTTATAAATTTTCTTGAGGAATAGACTCTTAATGTTAAGAGAAATGTGTAAATCTAAAATTCAGAGGCCAACAGTTACCGCTTCTGAATTATATTATGAAGGAAGTCTGACCGTTGATATGGATCTACTTGATGCAGCGGACATTTTACCGTATGAAAAAATTCAGGTGGTTAATGTAAACAACGGCAACAGACTCGAAACATATACAATCCCGGGAGAGCGGGGATCAGGTGTTATTTGCCTTAACGGGCCGGCGGCGCGGCTTGGTTATCTCGGTGATAAAATCATTGTGATCTCTTATGCTTTGATGGAAGATAGTGGACTCGCCGGGTACAAGCCAAAAGTTGTAATTGTTGACGATTCCAATAAAATTAAAAAGATGCTCTGAGAAAAATTTCGAAAGAATCATGGAGTTTTATATGAAAAAAATATTTTTGATCATGTTTGTTCTTGTTGTTACCACTTCAGCTCAATTTAAAAAAGACCCTTTTAATCAACCGGAGGTTAAGGATGGTTTGTTTAACAGAGAGAGTGGGGGCAGCTTTTTGTCGAATATTTTTAACTCTGACAACTTTTCCATGAAACACTCGTTTGATGCTTCATTTTCAACTTTTGGAGAGCATGGGCTTGCTACAACTGTTTACACGAACAGCATGTTCTATAAATTTGCCGATAACCTGAATGTCAGGGTTGATGCTTCACTTGTATATTCACCCTACAGTTCTTTGGGAAAAGCGTTTACCGATAACATAAATGGACTTTATATCAGCAGGGCAGAGTTAAATTTTAAGCCTTGGGACAACACAGTTATCAGAATCCAGTATAGAAGCATCCCTGCGGGCATGTATAACCCCTATTCATCTGGATATTATGGTGGCGGATTTGGTGGATACGGTTATCAAAGTCCTTTTGGTTCATCGTATGATGACTGGTTTATGCGTTAAGGATATGTGGTAATTGGCTTTCGGCAAAAATAAAGAAACTGAACAAAAAGACTCGATAAAGGGTCCGTTAAACACATTATTGAATATCGCCATTTTAATATTGGTGATATTATTGGGCTACTTTCTCTACAGTGGTATTGGCAAAATGATTGAGAAACCACCGGTAAAGGCAGCAGGTAAAGAAGAAGGTGTTAAACGATTGATTCAGGTAAAAGTTTATAACGGCTGCGGAATTAAAGGGTTAGGTGAAAAAGTAACAGAATATCTCAGAAAAAACAATTTTGATGTAATCGATTCTGAGAACTATTCCTCTTTTGATGTTGAAGAAACACTCGTGATTGATAATAGAGGGAATAGAGAAAACGCTCTCCACACAGCCCAAATTCTTGGTGTTGATCCCAAAAAAAACCTTTCTGAAAATATCAATGAAGATTTTCTTCTTGATGTGGTAATCATTATCGGAAAAGACTATAAAATTTTAAAACCATTTGTTAACTAAATAATAAGAGTATGCTCGAAGGCGAACAAGAACAGACAATTCAAATAATCATTGAAGCGATTTTTGAAAAAAAAGGGCAGGATGTAAAACTGCTCGAACTTAAGGACCTCACAACCATTGCAGACTATTTTGTAGTATGCAGTGCAGAATCTGATATGCAGGTAAAAGCTATTGCCGATAACATCGACGATAGTTTAGCAAAAGCCGGCATAAAAGTTTGGAAAAAAGAAGGATTTAAAGCCCTTTCATGGGTTTTGATCGATCTTTCAGACATAGTAGTGCATGTATTCCGCAACGAATCCCGACAATTCTACAATCTCGAGAGACTCTGGGGCGATGCACCAATGAAAGAGATAATCGATCCTTTAAAATAAGCCCCTATCAAATGTTTTCCTGCTGGAGTTTAACTTGAAACAGTATTTGCTTTCACTGTTCACCGATATTCATGATAAATTTGAATATTTAGATGTCAATGAGGTTTCTTTCGATATACCTAAAATAGAATCACACGGTGATTATTCAACGAATATCGCTATGCTTATCGGGAGAAAAATGAAAAAAAATCCGCGTGAAACTGCACAGGAAATCATTTATTCTCTAAGATATGACCCGGCGATAATATCAAAAATAGAAGTTGCAGGACCCGGATTCATCAATTTCTTCTTCACTACTGAATTTGTCTGTAAGTCGATCGCAAAAATCCTTGAAAAAGGGACCGGCTTCGGAAGGTCAGATGTAAATAAGGGCAAAAGGGCAAATGTGGAATTTGTATCTGCAAACCCGACAGGTCCACTAACAGTGGGACATGGCAGAAATGCTGTAAGCGGTGATACCATGGCAAATCTACTCGAAGCCACCGGGTATGAGGTTGACAGGGAATATTATTTTAATAATGCCGGAAGGCAGATGCGGGTTCTTGGGAATTCGGTAAGACTACGATATCTGGAATTGCTCGGTGAGATCAACGAATTTCCTGAAGATCATTATCAAGGTGAATATATAGCTGATATAGCTAAAAGTTTATTTGAACAGCATGGTAATACTCTCATCGATGAAGACCCCGAGGGAATATTTAAAGCAGAGGCTGAGAGAGTGATTTTTAATGATATATCTTCTACGCTTGGAAAAATTGGAATAAAACACAAAGTTTTTTTTAATGAAAACTCACTTTACGATGAAGGAAAAATTAGTGGACTTCTTGAAGAGTTTAAGAGTAGAGGGTTAAGTTATGAAAAAGATGGGGCAGTCTGGCTAAAATTGTCTGAACTCGGTAATGAAAAAGACAAAGTTATAGTTAAAAACACCGGCGAACCCACATATCGACTGCCGGACATCGCTTATCATGCTACAAAATTCGATCGGGGTTACGATTTTATTGTGGATCTGTTTGGTTCCGACCATACCGCTACATATCCTGATGTAATGGCAGCTCTGGAAGAACTCGGCTACGATACAACGAAAATGAAAGTAATGATTCATCAGTTTGTTACAATCATTAAAGACGGGAAAGCCGTTAAGATGTCAACAAGAAAAGCGAATTACATTACACTTGATGAATTGATTGAGTGGGTCGGAGCTGATGTTGTGCGCTATTTCTTTAATATGAGAGCGATATCAACGCATCTTAACTTTGATCTTAATCTTGCGGTTAAGCATTCCGATGAAAACCCGGTCTTCTACCTGCAGTATGCTCATGCAAGAATATGTTCAATTCTTAGGATGACAGATCAGGAGGGATTAAAAAGTGATGCCTCAAAACTGTCTTTACTCGTTTCAGAAGAGGAACAGAAACTTATCAAAAAATTGTTAAGATTCCCTGATGTAGTAGAGAGTGCAGCAAAAGTTCTTGATGCAGTAATCCTTTGTGCTTATCTTGAGGAACTTGCCGGAACATTCCACAGATTTTATACAGTATGCAGAATTATTGGAAGTGAAAAAGAATTGGCAGAAGCTCGAATTGCACTAATACACGCAGTGAAGATGGTAATTTCAAATGGTTTGGGAATTCTTGGAGTAACAGCACCGCAAAAAATGTAATTAAGCCACCAAAATAGAAGCTGCAAACAATTCGGCAGCTCCACAATTTTTTAATTCGTTAGCAACTTCACGAATTGTTGATCCTGTTGTGATTACATCATCGATTATAAGGATGTTTTTACCTTTAATTTTTTCCGAATCAACTACCTGAAAAGCCCCTTTAATATTTGAATGTCTTTCAGCTTTGGTCTCGGTTTCCACTTGCGCAGAGGTGTAGCGCGCCCTTATTACTGCTTTTTGTATCACTGGGATTCCTGTAACAAAACCTATTCCGTTGGCTATTAAAAGCGACTGATTATATCCTCTCTCAATGAGCTTTAATCTATGTAAAGGCACCGGGATAATACAATCGATCTCAGTAAGGTCCATTTTTGATTTAAGTTCATTTCCCAAAATCTCTCCCAGAAATTGTCCCGCATTATAGAGTCCATGATATTTAAGAAAATGAACCATGGTTCTAAAAGGGGATTGCTCCTCAAATTTGACAATTGAAAATATCCAACTGATTAACTCAAATCCAAATTTGTCATACAAAAAATCGATGAGTTGCAGAGTGTCAAGTCGTGTTTCGTGGTGGAGGCATGCGGTACAGAGGAAAAACTGATCAACCGGGAGGTGTTCATCACATTTTAAACAGAAACGGGGAACCACAAAATCCAAAAGTTCGCCCGCAATGTTTGAAGCCACTACATCATCCCTTCCCGTTTCCTGAAAAACCACTCTAAGGAGAGTAGCAGGACAATAATTAACAGCAGCCAGGGATTATTCCACAAATTATGGGTTTCGGTTGTCTTAATCTCTAAAGCTGATTCTTTGTTAAATTGAGTGAGGTCGTCAAACAATTTCAAATAATTGTTGTTATAGTAAAATTCGCCTCTCGTTATGGATGAAAGATTCCTCAAAAAACCTGTATTTGTATATGGATTTAACATTTCAATATTAATATCACCTGTGTTAAAATTCCCGCCATCAGTTGCAATGGCTTTTCCATCGAGAGTTGCAACTCCTGAAAATGTGTAATCTCCCGAAGATTCAGGTTTGTATATTCCTTGATAGATACCGGAGCCGATAGAAGAGAGATTAAAGTTGGTTTTCCCTTGAGGAGAATTCAAAGTGACTGCCACCTCACCATCCGAAAGGGGATCAAACGACTCTGTGTAGAGTTCAGCAATAAAGTCCACTTGTTCATTTCTGGAGTAAAACTTTTTATTGGTTCTTAATGAAAATCTTTTTTTATCCTTCACTGCCCCCAGCCATTTTGCAGTGCTGAATAAAAAATCATCAAAAAGGTTTTCGTTTTTAGCTTTTAGTTTCCATTTCCAAATATCGCCGGCAATTACCGCCAGAGACCTTTTTGATCCAAAATTTCTGCTTACTATCAAGGGATTTGGCATTACCCGTGAATTGAGTTTAACGAACACCAAAACCTGACTTTCAGGTCTTGCCTCTGCCTTAAGGTTTGGAATAAGAACTGGAGGGAGATCATCCCATGCTTTAAGTGCACCGGGCGAAGTTGAATAAAATAAAGGGTTTCGCTCCACTCCTTCTGCTATTGCCGGCTGACCTTCAAATTCAACCCCTGCCCCTGCGTTTAAAATTACAGGGAGATAAGGTTCAAGTTTTTTAAGCAATGTTTTATCAGAGTATTGATTAATCATTATGAAAAACGGAACATTCCGATTGGAGATTAAATTAATCACTTCATCAAGCATTTTTTGCGGAACTGCCTGACTTGGGAAATTAAGCAGAAAAAGTACTCCTGCACTGTCGAGGACAGATTCGTTTATGTCTTTTTCAAGGGGTCGTGAATCTGAGTCATAAGTCATCGATCTCACAGTGATAGTTGAATCACCAACAAGTGCATTTTTTACAAAAGTTACATCAGGAGTGGGGGCACCTGAAAGGATAAGTATTTTTCTTTTGTTTTCGACAACTGAGACATAAAAAGGGGAGTAGTTGTTTAATTTATTTACTTCATCCGGGAATTGCTGCACGCTTATCGCGAGTTTTTTTATTCCTGTCGTTCTTGGTCGATAGTTAAAAGTGGAGGATACTGTTCCATTTTCACCAATCGAGACAGTTTCCTCTCCTATCTTCCTTCCATCCTCCAAAAGACTAACAGCAATGTCTTTGTCGGCAAAACCTGCGATTTGAATGGTTGCGGTAACAGGTGAGGATGTACCAAGATACACAACCTCATTAAATACAACATTATCAACGACAATATCTTTACGAGGGGTTGAATCGCCGATTGCCACAGTGTAAACAGGTAACCCGATTTTTTCTGCTGTGACACCGGGAATATTTCCATCCGTTATCACACCGTCTGAAACAATGGTTAGTGTGGCATTTTTTATCTTGCGATCATGGAAATAGTCGAAAATTTCTTCAAAATTAGTCAATTCGCCATCAAACCGAAGACTGTCAGAAAATTGGAATTTTGTTGAATCGGGTTGTGAAGAAAATGTTATAACTTTTGAGTTTTTTGCAAGTGGAGAACTTGCAAGGTCTGCAAGAAACTGTTTAACGGTTTTTTCTCTATCTGTTCCGTCTTTAAAAGTAATTGATTCAGACCGGTCAATCAAAAAGTAATTTACCGGCTTTTCTTCCGAGGTGAACAGCAAAGTAGCCACAGGACTAAAAAGTAGAAGAGCCATTAAAAGCAGAATGATAACTCTTAAGGCAAGAAGGAAGTATCTTTTAACCGGTGAGACTACAGGAATTGTAATTCTGTAATAGAGGAATGCTGTTACCCCAAACAGAAGTGCCAAAACAGTATAATAAAGCCATGAACCGGCAATCAGGAGCGAAAAATTATCGGGCAAAAGAGAATCCTGTTTTTATGGGGTTACTTCTTCGAAGTTCCACTTTTTAATTTTCTCAAACTCCTCATGGTCGGTTGAATCGAGTTTAATTGGTGTAATTGAAATATATCCATTTTCGATTGCAACCTGGTCGATCAACTCATTATTGTCATCCAGATTAACAAAATCGCCCTTTAATTGATGATAAGACCTTCCTATCACATCGTAAACAGTATCATAGGTATCGGCAAATTTGGAAGTACCTTGTTTAGTTATTGTCGTCCCTTTTATCTCCTCTTTTTTTAAATTTGGGAAGTTAACATTAAGGAGTTTACCTTTTCCAATACCATGAGAAATTGCTTTTACAGTAATGTTTGCAGCCGCTTCTGCAGCCCAATCGATGTTTTCTGATGTTCGTCCGTTAATCGAAAAGGCGATCCCCGGAATATCCATCATACAGGCTTCTCTCGCTGCCGATACTGTGCCCGAATAAATTATATTGGTAGCTGTATTCGAGCCATGGTTAATTCCCGATACTACTATGTCAGGAACGACATTCAAAATGGTTGTAATTCCAATTTTTACGCAATCGGCTGGTGTTCCATTAACAGCATAACCAAAAAAATTACCATCTATAAAATGTTCTACAATTTTTAATGGTCTTTTCATCGTAATCGAGTGGCCTGCAGCACTCTGTTCAAATATCGGGGCTACAATGAACACCTCGGCATATTTTTTTAATTCTCTTGCGAGAGCAATAATTCCGTAAGAATCGATCCCGTCGTCGTTTGAAATTAAGATTTTCAATGGTTACCTAAAATATAATAAATGAATCAAAAATATAAGAACCACAGCTCTAACTGACAATGTAAATCAATTTCTTAAATAAAAACCAAAAAAAATAAAAAATATTTTTAAAAAGACTTGACAGGTGTACATTTGTTCACTATATTTGTGGTGTACATTTGTTCACTTTAGGAAAAAAATGAAAAACGAGCTTACACAACGACAAAACGAAATACTACTGTTTATTGCCGGTTACATTGGGAACAAGGGATATGCTCCCACAGTAAGAGATATAGCAACTCATTTTGGTTTTACATCTCCAAACGGGGCAAAAAAACATATTGAGATGCTTCATAAAAAAGGTTATCTCAATATGAGCAGTAATGTGAGCAGAGGAATCTCCCTTAGAAATGAGATAAATGATGAATTTGAAGCAACGATTAACAACAGTTCGGGAATCAATATACCGGTTGTTGGAAGAGTTGCAGCTGGTTTACCAATTCTCGCTGAAGAGAATCTGGAGGGTAGCATAATTATTGATTCCATTTTTGTACGAACCACAGACGATTGTTATGCACTTAAAGTAAAAGGAGACAGTATGATTAATGCCGGTATCTATGAGGGAGATATAGTGGTTGTCTCACCTAAGAAAGCAGTAACTAATCATGATATCGTTGTTGCGATGGTGGATGGTGAAGCAACCGTTAAACGATATATGAAAAAAGACGGGAAGATAACACTTATTCCGGAAAATGATTCTTTTAAAGTGATAGAAATAAAACCAACAAGTGATTTTTCAATAGCCGGCAAAGTTGTCGGTGTTTTAAGATGGTATAATTAGAGACTATGATGAAAACAGAAATTTTTTCAAAAGCGATCAGAAACAGAAACCGTATAAAATTTTATTACTCAATGGAACAACTGACCATAGATCCATATATTATTTCCTGTGACAAGGAAGGGAAAAAAATAATTTATGGAAAGTTAAACGAGAGTGATACTGTTCAGAAATTCGAATTCAAGAAAATATACAACATAAAAGTTCTTGAAAATGAAAATTTTGCCCCGAGAATGACAAATTCCGGGAGATTCAACTAATCAAGAGGAGGACGCCATGAAGAGCCTTTCCAAAAGAGATCTTATCGATAAACTTTATTTCAGACTGCGCACTGCAGGCTACTCAACCATCGGAAGAAGGTTTGGTACATATTTACCTGATCCACCCGATATTGGTGAATTTCAGATAGATATACTCGCGAAACAAAAGCGCGATTTCGCCATCGGAATTGTTATCGATGATTTGAGTGGTGTTGATGTTGAATTCATCAGGAAAAAATTATTATTTCTTGCTGAGCGGAAATCAACCTACAGTGGTAATCCGGTGAAACTGCACATTGCGGTCACAAGGAAAAATTATTTTATAATCAAGCATATAATAGATAATGACCTGCCGGAGTTTGCAGATAATATAGATCTCTTTCTCGTGGAAATCGAGAGTGATTTGTTTGTCTCTGACAGCAACCGGGCAGCTTCCTCACCATTTCCGAGATTTATTAATTAAATTAAGATCGATATTTTAAAAAATCTCCTTTCTTTTTGACTTTTTTAGCAACATTTTATTGCAGAAGTTTGCTAATTAGCTAAGTGATTTGTTTTTCCGTCGAAAAATATTTAAAATTCCTTTCTCTGTATTTTTATTTTTTTAACTAATCGGTCCGCAGTTGGGCAAAACAGAAAAAAGTACTTCTCTGGCAGACTCTAAAACTCTAAAACAGCATGGTGAAATTCCACGGCATATTGCAATAATTATGGACGGGAATGGCCGTTGGGCGAAGCGTAATAACTTACCCCGCATCGCCGGTCATCGTGAAGGAGTTGAATCAGTCAGGGAAATTGTAAGAGCATGTGCAAAAGCAGGAGTCAGTTATCTGACCCTCTACACTTTTTCGACAGAAAATTGGAAACGCCCCAAAACAGAAGTCACCACTCTTATGCGGCTTCTTGTAAAAGTGCTAAGGCGCGAGATACAGGAACTCCATACAAGCGATGTTAAACTAATGGCGATCGGAGATATCTGTTCTCTTCCGATAGAAGTTCAGCACGAACTTTCGGATGCCATCGAAAAAACTAAAAACAATAAAACACTTACACTTGTGCTCGCCTTGAGTTATAGTGGTAGATGGGAAATAATGGATGCGGTGAAAGGTATCGTAAAAGATATAAAAACAGGCACCATTAATGAAGAAGATCTTAAAATTGAAACATTTTCAAAATATTTAAACACAAAGTATATTCCTGACCCCGACCTGCTTATTCGCACAAGCGGAGAGATGCGGATTAGCAACTTTCTCTTATGGCAATTAGCTTATTCCGAAATCTACATTACACCTGTCTTCTGGCCCGAGTTTCGTACAAAAGAATTGTATGATGCAATCGGTGATTATCAGAGAAGAGAACGAAGGTTTGGTAAAGTCAGTGAACAACTACACAAGCAAAGCAAAGGCACAGATGATGAGATTGCTCCTTCCGGGATTTAAACTTTCATTTACAATTATTTTTATATTCCTTTTTAGTTCATCGGTTTATTCACAAATCAATACATCGTATTATAAAGTACTTGCAGTTTCGGTTGAGGGAAATGTAACTACTGATGCCAACACAATTATTGAATATTCAGGACTAAAGAAAATTAAGGATACCGGCAGGGAGATTCAGATTCCCGGTGATGAAACCATTAGTGCAGTGAAAAATTTGTGGGATCTCAGGATCTTCTCAGATATTCAGATCATAATTGAAAAATATTTTGAAAATGGTGTATTCCTGAAAATAAAAGTATCTGAATATTCCAGATATGAACAACTCATCCTTGAAGGCAACGATGCGATGAGCAAGTCTGAACTTGAAGAGATGATATCTTTAGTAAGGGGACAGATTCTTAAGCCGCAGGAAATAATCCGGATAAAAAACAAAATAATTGAAGCATACACCAAGGATGGTTATTTAGATACGAAAGTGGATGTTGTTTATTACGATTTTCTTTCTGTTGACTCTCTGCCCAATAAACTTTCCATAACCTGGCGTAATCAAACAGATTTTTCTGATGAAGTTACGACCGACTATGAAGATCTTGCCGGTGTAAACAGAAACCTTATAGAAAAAATCAAGGTTAGAAAACTTGTAAAGTTTATTATCAAGGAAAATAAGAGATTAAGCGTAAGAACAATCCATTTCCTGGGCAACAGCTTCTTTTCAGAAGACGATCTTAAAGACGAACTTGATGAGCTCTCTGAAAAAAGATGGTGGAAATTCTGGAACACTGCAAGATATGAACCCGAGAAAGTTAAAAAAGACAAGCAACTTTTGATCACCTTCCTTCATAAGAATGGATTCAGGGATGCTGAAATCCTTTCCGACTCAATCGCATACACTGCCGACAAATCGCAAGTAGATGTTTATTTCAGAATACTTGAGGGTCCACAATATAAAATAAGAAATATTGTGTGGGAAGGGAACACAGTGTACAATTCTGAAGTATTAAATGAAAGATTAGGATTTAAATCGGGGGATATTTATGATCTGGTAACTTTTAACCAGAATCTCAGGGGAAATGAAAAACAGAATGATGTTGCTTCCCTCTATCTTGATAACGGATATTTAACATTTACTGTTAACTCAGCTGAGAAAAAAGTTGCACAGGATTCGATCGATATATTGATAGGAGTTAACGAAAACAACCAATTTAAAATTGGCAAGGTCACGATAAAAGGGAACGACAAAACAAAGGAAAAAGTAATCCGTCGTGAATTATATACAGTACCAAGTGATTTTTTCAACAAAGCTGCAATGATCAGAAGCCTTCAACAGCTTGCAAATTTGCAATATTTTAATGTCGAAAATCTCTATAAAGAGGGAGTGGATTATAATCTCGAAAACGACAGTACAGTTAATGTGGCGTTTATTGTTGAAGAAAAATCGAGTGATTATTTAAATGCTTCAATTGGTTACAGCGGCTCTTTTGGGTTTTCAGGCGCGATTGGTGTAACTCTCAACAATTTTTCGATCGCCGAACCTTTTCAATTAGGTGGTGGTCAGATACTCAGTTTTAACTGGCAATTTGGTGTGGGCAACCTCTACAGAACATTTTCCATGGGATTTACTGAACCCTGGTTTCTTGATTCACCTACACTTGTGGGATTTGATCTCTTTTCAACCCGACAAAGTTACATCTACGATCTCTTCCAGGCCGGTGGATCGGTAAAAGTTGGTAGAAGATTAAAATGGCCAGATGATTATTTTTATATCCAGGGATTTTTCAGATACCAGAACAATAATGTGTTAAACGGCGGTGGTTTCTACCGTGAAGGGGAATCAGAACAATTTACCCTCGGTTTTACACTTAACAGAAAAGATGTTGATAATCCAATCTTTCCCTCAAGAGGATCATCTTTTACATTATCGTCTGAAGTTTCCGGAGGTCCATTTCTTCCAGGAACTGTTGACTATTTTAAGGCAACATTCATGACCGAATGGTATAAAAGATTATTTAACTCCAACCGGTTTGCTCTCTATTTAAGTAGCGACATTGGATACATTGAGGAATTAAAAAAGGGGACATCGATTCAGCCATTTGAATTGTTTTACATGGGCGGAGCAGGTTTGGTAATTGCGACCACTTCTTTAAGAGGTTATGATGACAGAACTGTGGGACCGCGACAGGCGAGTGGTGATGTAATAGGTGGAAGGTTGTACTTCAAATATATCGCTGAATTAAGATTCGCTGTGTCGCTCGATCCAATGCCATTATATGTATTGGCATTCGCTGAAGCGGGTAATGTATTCGAAAATCTTACGGTTGCAGATCCATTCAAACTTAGGAGAAGTGCGGGATTTGGAGCAAGAATTCTTATAAATCCTGTTGGTCTTCTCGGTTTTGATCTGGGTTACGGATTCGACAGAAGAGAAGTTGATGGAGTTGACCCGAAATGGCAGTTCCACTTCCAGTTTGGAAAAGGTTTTTAATTATTTACACAAAAAAGGAAATCAAAGTGAAAAGACTTATCGTTCTATCGCTGTTTTTAATTCTTGGCACATCAATTTATGCCCAGAATACAGCATTAAAAGTAGGTATTGTTGATGCTGATCTTATTCTTCAGCAGTTACCCGAAGCGATTAAAGCCAATGGCGATTTAAAAGCACTTGAAAACAAATATAAAAATGAACTTGACTCTGTTGGTCAGGCATTTTCAAAAGAAGTGGAAGCTTTTCAAAAAGAATTTCAGAACAAGCCAAACGATCCAAAAGCTCGTGAAAAACAGCTTGTACTCGCTGAAAAACAGAAAAAAATTGAAGATCTTCAGACTAAAAGAAGAGAAGAACTCCTTAACAAACAGGATGAACTCTTTAAACCGATCTACGAAAAACTTTACGATAATATATCGATTACTGCAAAAGAAGAAGGAATGAATTATATCCTGAACAAAAAATCAGGTCAGGATCCAATCATTCTTTATGCTGATGTTCAATTTGACCTTACTTATAAAGTTTTGGACAAAATAAGAAAAGCTGCCGGTAAATAACTCAAAGAGATAATCCAATGAAATTCAAGATTGTTTTATTATTAGTTGTTCTGGCGTCGGGTGGTCTTTTTGCGCAACTGAAAATCGGTTATGTCGATTCGGATGCGATCATGAAAAACCTTACTGATGCAGAAGATGCCAAGCGTCAACTTGATGCGCTTATTGTTGAGTGGCAAAACGAAATCAGCAAGATGGAGAGTGACATCAAATTCAAGAAGGATGACTTCGAGAAAAGAAAGTTGATTTTAACTGATCAAATGCGCTCTGATATCGATGCTGAAATCAAACAGCTTGAAAAGGATATGGAAGCCTATCGGACTAAAAAATTTGGTACCGGAGGTGAATTGTTTATAAAGCAGGATGAAATTATGAAACCCGTTCAAAACAAAGTTTTCACAGCAATTCAACAAGTTGCAAAGGATGAAGACCTTGATTTTGTTCTCGACAGAAGTGGAGCAGTGATGATACTTTTTGCAAAAGACAAATATGACATTACTGCAAAAGTTTTGGATAAATTGAAATAATGGCAGTCTTACTTAAAGAAATTGCAGAATTTGTGTCGGCTGAATTAACCGGCGGACATGATATAGAGATCAATGAACTTTTGAACATTGAAAAAGCCGGGCCGGGTAGTTTAACATTTCTCGGCTCAAAGGCTTACGAAAAATTCTTTGAAACAACACAGGCATCTGCAGTTCTCGTTTCAAAAGGATTTTCCACCACCCGCAGTGATATAGTATGCCTCGAAGTTGAAAACCCCTACCAGTCATTTCTTATGATCCTTAGAAGGTTTTTTGAATATAAACCGGAACTTAGCGGAATTTCCGATTCCACTTCCATTCATCCCGATGCAAAATTAGGTGAAAGTTGTGCAATTGGTTTTAATGTTTTTATCGGAAGGGGTTGTGTAATTGGGAAAAATGTAACAATATTTCATAATTCTGTAATTCTTGAAAATTGTTCTATTGGTGATAGCACACTAATTTATCCAAATGTAACAATCAGAGAGAACACCGTAATTGGCAAGAATGTGATTATTCACAATGGTGCTTCAATTGGAGCCGACGGTTTTGGTTTTGTAAAGGGCCCCGACGGGAACTATGTAAAAATTCCTCAGATTGGCAATGTGATTATCGAGGATTTTGTTGAAGTTGGTGCAAACTCTTGTATTGACAGGGCAGCACTTGGCAACACGATTATAAAAGCCCATACAAAGATTGATAATCTCGTCCAAATAGGGCACAATGTAGAAATTGGTTCAAACACCGCCATTTCGGCACAGTCCGGAGTTTCCGGAAGTACCAAAGTGGGTAAAGATGTAATAATTGCAGGACAGGTTGGGCTGGTTGACCACATTGAAATTGGTGATGGGGTAATTCTCGGGGCACAGTCCGGGGTCTCCCGTAGCGTAAAAGAGCGTGGTATATATGTCGGATCGCCGGTGAAACCTATCAATCAGTATAAGCGTTTGGAGGTACATCTAAGAAACCTTGAGACACTTAACAACACAGTAAAAGAACTTCAAAAAGAGATTGACACCTTAAAAAAACAACTCGAGTCTTCTACACCTTAAATATCGGTTTTACTTCGGGTAACATTTCGTTAGCCTCATACTGCACATATTCAAGAAAAAGCCCACTCGGTGGAGCAGTAAACTGAGCCGGGTAGTTATTGTTTGTGTTCAACAATTCCTTAATATTTTCCGGTTTAATATTTCCTCTTCCCACTTCAACCAAAACACCCATTAATCTTCTAACCATTTTCCATAAAAAGTGTGAAGCGGTTATTCTGAACAGGATCATCGTTCCGGTATCTACAATCTCAGAGGAATAGACCATAACTTTTGTTGATTTTGCATCACCACCTATTTTGGTATCACCAAAAGAGATAAAATCATGCAGCCCTACAAATTCTTTTGCTGCAGCCCTCATATTTCTTGCATCAAGATCGTCCTTTATCCACCAGACATAACTTTTCCCAAAAGCGGTTCTTCTGGTAGAAATATGGTAAAGGTAAGTTCTTTTCTTGGCACTGTGGCGGGCATGGAAACGGTCGTTTGCTTTTTCCACTTTAAGAATATTTATATCGTGGGGAAGATTGTCATTCAATTTCAGTTTCAGCACATCAACGGGCATTGCGGTTGGAGCAACAAGAGATGCCACTTGCATCGCAGCGTGAACACCGGCATCCGTTCGTCCCGCACCTTGAAGATCAATAGTATCCTTACCAAATATTTTTTCGGCAACAGTTATGAGGGTACCTTGCACAGTCTTTACATTTTTTTGGGCCTGCCAGCCACTGTAGCGGGTTCCTTCATACTCAAGGGTGATTTTATATGTTGCCATCAGTTAGTCCTTTAGAATCCTTGTATCGCGTGCATAGGCGTCTTGAGTTTCATACACAGTGGCGGTAACAGATTTTATATTTGATGGTAGAATGTTGGAAGTTATTCTGTCCAACAAATATTTTGTAATATTTTCCACAGATGAGTGAAAATCGATAATAACTTTTTTGGTTGAGAAGTTTTTTAATAATCCTTCAAGATCAGGATCAAGAGAAGATACCATGAAAGCGTGATCAAGTTCTTCTATTATTGGATTAACAACTCTTTTGAGATCATAGAAATCGATCACTAATCCATTTTCATCTATATCACCTTCAACTTCAAGGAAGAGGCGATATGAGTGACCGTGAAGATTTACACATTTACCGGCGTGAAAGGGGAGTCGGTGACCCATTTCCCAGTGGAAACTTTTAGATATTTTCATTTTAAACTCCTTTTTCTTTTGGATCCCAGATGAATTTGTGCATCTGCAACTGGAACCTTACTTTTAATGCGTCTTCAACGATCCAATTGACGAGCTCAACGGGTTTAAGGCTTCCAAATACAACAGAGAAGAGAACTTCGCACTTATTTAGCAGATTATATTTCTCAATCATTTCTTTTGACCAGTCATAATCTTCTCTTGAACCGATTACAAATTTAATTTCATCAATCGGTTTAATGAATTCAATATTTTCATATTTATTCTTTTTAAGCATCCTGCTTGAGGGACATTTCAAGTCCATTATTACATGCACTCTTGGATCGATATTCTGAATTGGAAGACTTCCACCTGTTTCGATTAGCACTTTGTAACCTTTGTCGCAAAGTTGTGTCATCAATGGTAATACTTCCTTTTGCATCAAAGGTTCACCACCTGTCACCTCAACAGTATCACAGTTGTATTTACTTATCTCTGTCATGATTTCTTCGATACTCATATCTTTTCCTTCATAGAAGGCATATTCAGTATCGCAGTAGGAACAGCGCAAATTACAATAGGTCAGGCGCACAAAAATACACGGCAGACCTGCATGGGTGCTTTCACCCTGAATAGAAAAATATATTTCGTTTATTTTAAGCATCTATTATTTTATTTTGAATTAGTAAAATCTTAAACTGATTATTTACCAAACATTTTCATCAGGAATTCGGGGATTCGTTTTGCCCAGGCTGCTTCATTATGTTCAGCTTCAGGGTCAATAGTTACAAAAAAATCGATATCCCTTACATATCCCAATTCTTTTAGAGTAGAAATCATTTCATCAATACCGGGTTGAAGTCTTGCCTCGAGCCCCACTCCACCATTATCGATATAAAGTTTAAAGTCTCTTTTGGGTTCTGCACTCTTTTTAACAATATCGATGTAGTCAAATTCAGCAATTTTAAATGCCGGTGAAAAACTGCCTGCCACGGAAAAGATATCATTATATTCCCACAGCAACATAAAAGAAATTAACCCACCCATTGATGAACCGGCAGTATAGGTAAATTCTCTCTCCGGTTTTGTACGGTAGTATGAATCTATCATGGGTTTCACTTTTTGGGTCACAAATTTCATATAAGCACTTCCGAGAGGGGAGTGTGAGTATTCCGCACTTCTATTTGCACTGTTATAAATCCCGACAACAATCATATCTTTAACCACTCCTTGACGGTTGAGACTGTCGAGTGCTTCATCCACTTGCCAGTCAACCCCAAATCCAACAGTTGAAGGATCAAAGATATTCTGTCCGTCGTGCATATACAAAACAGGATAATGAAGATTGTTTTCATCGTATCCTTTAGGAAGTAGTATGATAATATCCCGCGGTAGAATTTCACCTTCGCCAATATTCTGAATATACTCAACCTTTCCGGTTATCTGTCCCTTAAACACGCTACCTGTCATATTGCCCCAGCAACAAATTGAATATTTAATTGTTGTGTCGGATGTAATTTGAGTAATATAATTTGGCCTTTTAATTCCATCAGCACCAACTGCTTCATTATTCCAACTTCCTTTTGTGAATTTATACTCAAGAGTTCCTTTTCTTTCCAAAGCGAGAGTATAGGTCCACAAGTTTGATTTTTCAGGGGACAATCTAACTTTTGAAGGATTCCACCCACCCAACCCGGGATGGTTGCCTGCTATATAAACTGATTCGCTGTCAGCAACACCCTCAACGGTAATCTCAAATCTTACTGTGATTTGAGCGTTTGAAATGGAAAATAGTAAAACAGATATCAGTAAAAGATATTTTTTCAACATTATTTTTGTTCCCAGACAATTGTTTTTACAGTTTGATTTGAAAATTCCAATTCGGTTGATATTCTTCTCAATTCCGTTGAGTTGCCTTTTTTCAAAATCGAATAACTATCAGTCAGTCTGATAACAGTCTGATTTCCTGTATCAATTTGTTTTGCAACGAAGAGATTAATTGTCTTCTTTAAAGAAAAAGAGATCACTTCATTATTTGTGAACAGTTCGATAAGAGTGTCCGAGGATTTGACTCTGTCGCCGGGGAAAATTAAACCGGTTGAATCTCTTGAGTCACTGTTATAAACAGGTACATCCGAACTTACGATAACAATACCATAATCGATATCGGGAAATACCATTCTGGGTGATTCACATCCGGAGAGCAAAAAAGCGGCGGTGAGCGGAATAATTGTCGAGAAAAAAATTTTCATATTCAATCTGCAAATATACACAGAACCACAGAACTTCAGAACCACAGAACTTCAGAACTTCAGAACCTCAGAACCTTAGAACTTTAGACCCTCAGAACCTCCGAATCTTCGGTTTTCTATTTCTTCCAGTTGATTCGTACAACGCTTGAGGCCAGGTATTCATCTGCACAATCTTTCGCATAAATCCTGTAATAACCGATTTTGTAGAAAGTGACTTGTTTGTAGAACCAGGTCCAGTCGGGTTTTGTCGCAGATGAAATAGTGGTTTCATAAACCTCACCCTCACCCTCCATACTTGGTGAATTTGGGTCATAATCATCAAGACGGTAAATATCAAAATACACTTCTTCACAACCGACTGTATAAGGAAGTTTTACCAATAAATAGAAATAACCGCCTTTTTTTGCGATATTGAAGCTTGTAGCTTCATTGATTGGTACACCTTTTTCGGTAACTCCTTCACAGAATGTAAGAGTCTGCGAGAAGCCTGTTACAAATAATGATAATAAAACCAAGAGTAAATACTTTCTCATAAGAGACCTCATCAGTTAAATTGAATGGTTATAAAAAACGATTTCCAAAAAACAACATAATAAATATTTATTAAATTATTTGTGGGTAATCTCCAAAATCCTTCTCTGTGTCCTCGGAGTGCTCTGTGGTTTAATCCTCCCCTTTGTGTTCTTTGCGACCTTGGCGGTTCAGACTGGTTTTGAAATAATCGAGAAAATTGCTATATTTGCAGTCTGAATTTGCCGTTGTAGCTCAGTTGGTTAGAGCGTCTGACTGTGGCTCAGAAGGCCATAGGTTCGAATCCTATCAACGGTACGCAGATTCTAGCCTTGTTTAATTATATTAGACAAGGCTTTTTTTTATTTTGGAGGTTCAAATGTCATTATCACCGATTATTTCCATTCAGCCATTAGGATTTCAATGGCCGGTTCTCGATCCATTTCTTTTTTGTGTTCATCATCTTGATTATTACCCGAAGGGTAATGATGAAATGGGTCCGGCAGCTTCGCTTGAGGGAAGAAATATTGGACAGGATTTTATGACAAAAGATGGCTGGAGGATGTATCATGGTGATGTAATCCCCGGTTTCCCTGCTCATCCACACAGAGGTTTTGAAACAGTGACGGTAGTTTTACAAGGTTTTGTTGATCACTCTGATTCACATGGTCAAGCAGGCAGATATGGAAATGGAGATGTACAATGGATGACAGCAGGAAGTGGGTTGCAGCATTCTGAAATGTTTCCACTTTTGCACGCTGACCGGGAAAATACATGTGAGTTGTTTCAGATATGGTTGAATCTTCCAAAGTCAAAAAAGATGGTTGAACCCCATTTTAAAATGCTTTGGGCAGAGGATATTCCAATTCATAAAGAAGAGGACATAAAAGGTAAAACCACAGAGGTTACACTTATAACAGGTTCTCTCGGAACATCAAAAGCGTTGGATCCGGCACCTGATTCATGGGCAGCCGATGCAAAAAACGAAGTATTAATTTGGATGGTCAAGATGGAGCAGGGAGCTAAATGGTCGATCCCGACTGCATCCAAAAATGCTTTTAGGGTGGTATATTTTTACAAAGGTGACAGTGTAACAGTGAATGGTGAGGAGATAGGGGAGTATAAGGCTTTTCAACTTGTTCCTGATGTGGAAGTGGAATTTGTTGCCGGAGATACTGATTGTTTTTTCCTTATCTTACAGGGAATCCCGATCGATGAACCTGTTTTTCAGCATGGCCCATTTGTTATGAATTCCAAAGCCGAGATCATGAAAGCATTTGTGGATTTTGATGAAACAAAATTTGGAGGCTGGCCCTGGGAGAGAAGTGACATGGTTCATCCAAAAGAAAAAGGCAGATTTGCCCGTCATATCGACGGAACCGAGGAGATTAAACATTTAGTAAAATAACAATTTACAAAAAAAAGGCTGCCTGTTTTGAGGCAGCCTTTTTTATTTAATATAATTAAATTATTTCATCAGAATCATTTTTTTAGTGGAAGAGAAGATGCTTCCATCAACTCCATTAGCTTCCAAAGTATAAAAATAAACTCCACTGTTCAAAGATGCAGTGTTCACTGAAATGTTGTAACTTCCTGTTGCATAGTTGCCTGAAAGAATATTCAATACTTCCTGTCCAAGTGGGTTATAAATTTTTAAACTCACTTTTGAATCCACTTTTAGAGCGAATTTAATTGCAGTTGAAGGATTAAACGGATTTGGGAAATTTTGACTCAAACTGTAATCATTTGGTGTGGAAAGATCCACTTCAACAACTTTTGAGAAAGAACTTGTTCCGTCAAGATCGATCTGATTCAGTCTGTAATAAGCTTTTCCGGATGAGTTGTTATTATCAACAAATGAGTAATTTTGAGTCTTGGTTGTTGTACCGTTACCATTTACAAATCCGATTTTTTCCCAATTTCCGGTAGTTTTCTTTTCAACTGAAAATCCATGATTATTAGTTTCGGTAGCGGTTGACCAGTTAAGAATAACTTTATCAGCCAACACATCGGCTGAGAATGATGCAAGTTCAACAGGCACAACCGCTGAGACATCCCAGTAAACTTTGTTTCCAGTGCCGGTTTCAACTTCCCATGCAACACCTGTGCTATTGTAGAATGGTAACTCAACGATTATTGGTTTGCAATTTTCTGTTGAGAAAAATGCCGGGGCATCATTTATCATTGTAAAAGGTTGAAACGAGGAACCTGACTGAAGAGTTGAACCAAATTGTAATTTGTCGGTAGTTGAAGTAGCAGGACCAACCTGTGAACTATCGGCATGATAAACAAAACTAAACCCGCTACCGGCAGGTAATTTAGCTTTTACATCAAATCCATACTGATTAACTGTTTCATCAGGATTTACTCTAAATTCGGCACCGTAAGTTGTGCCACCGTCAGTACTTTGTCTTGCCCAGATCTGGGATGAACCGTCCACTCGTGTATAAACAAACCAAAAAACTCCATTCCCCGCAACAGTTTTATATTCAAATTTTGGAAGATTACTTGTGGCAAGGTCCTGAAACCCGGCTGAAGCAACTACACCGGGAGCAGTTTCACGATATCTTGCAATTCTGATCACAGAAGTACTGGTATCTGTTAAAACAGGTCCCATATAATTAAGCAGTAATGTATCACCACTTATGGATTTTGAGAGCACTGGTAAAGCTGCAGTAGAGGAAATACTTCCTCTTGTACCCCAGGTAAATCCATAGTCGAGTGATGAATAACGAACAATATTATTGGTTGCAAGCGAATCGACAACCACATACATCGAATTGGTTGAGCTTATTTCTGCATCAAATGAACGATAAGCATTTGCCACCATAACGGGGTTCAAATTGGATGAATAAACATTCCAACTGTAAACATTAAAACCGATTTGAAAAAAGCAATAAACAGAATCAAAAGAACTCTTTAGAAGTTTAATTTTTTCGTATTTTGTCCGGTTGTTTATGCCGGAAAGAGTTGACCAGGAAATACCACCATCAGTTGATTTACGGATCACGAGCCCCAGGTTAACCGTGGAGAGAGTATCGTTAATTGCAATATAGATATCACCGTTCGAAGTTGATATCCCAGACATCATCCCAATGGGTTTATAGTCAAGTACAACATTATCGGAGCCCCAATCACCCCGATTGCTCGAAGAAAAAACAGGCTTTTCGACTCTCAAGTTTTGCGAAAAAGTGAGTAGTGAAAAAAAACAGACGAATAAAATTGTGTAGATGTGGCGCATTTAAACCTCGCGATTGTAATTATTAAAAGGAAAGTGTAATATAGGTAGTATCAGATAAATTGCAAAAGATAAAAATCACTTTTTTTCAGAGAAATATTCAATGAAACAACAATTTTATAATAATTTAATTGACACCGGATGCACATCGCAAACAGGTTAAGATTTAATTATTCTCATGTTTCAATTGTTGTAGTCGAATCATACCTGGTCAAATATTAAATAAACTTATAGAGCAAGTAAAAGTGAGCGTAAGCCCCAAGGAGAATAAAAATATGGAATATCTCATGAAAGCCGAGAATTCCCGGGAGTGGATCCGGTCTTTTGACAGCGTATATTACGGCACCTGTGGTATAAAAAAGTGCTTCCACACCCAACCAGATCATCGAACCTTCGGGCATCGATTCGTTAAGAGGCAGGATTGCAAATACCACCATCCACCCCATAGCAAGATAAATAGCGGTATATAGTTTGCGGGGAGCGTGAAGCCAGAAAAGTTTAATAAAGAATCCACCCAGTGCAATCAGCCATACAATCGCCAAAATCGGAATTCCCCATTGGTGTTGCAGAGTTACCACACAAATTGGAGTGTATGAAGCTGCAATGAAGATAAAGATCATTATGTGATCAATTTTTCGAAGTGTCTCCAATTTTTTCCCCTCCCATGGTATCCAATGATACAGCGTACTTGATAAAAACAACAAAAACATTGCAAAAGCATAGATTATGAATGTTATTGTGTGTGCTTGTGTTATTGGGGGAGTCTCCCTTGTGAGCAGTGCAAAAAGTACATAAAAGGAGAATAGAATTCCAAGAAAATGTGTGAAGCCATTTGCCGGTTCACGGAGGGATGAGAAAAATTTCAAAGCTGTTGCTCATAAATAATCAAAAAATCACTTGTTAACTTAACAAAAGGAGTTCAGATTTAGTTTTTATGAAATTTTAGCTTATTATTTCAGAAAAGTGGGAATTTTATAAAATAATGCTGCCATATAATCACCAATTATCTCTCCCAATGCATTCCTCAACTTTTCGTAAATTTAAACTAATGATTTTTGCAAAAACACCGGATAAAAAATGAACGGCATGATCCCCAAAAAAATAAAAGGTTTCAGAGATATTGATCCTCAATTGAATGAAGTGCGTAAAAGCGTGGTGAAAAAGGCGGGTGAGGTTTACGAACTTTATGGTTTCAGGCACTGGGACACACCAGTTCTCGAATACGCTGAAAACCTGGGGAAATATCTTCCGGACAAAGAAACCGTGGCTGAAGGGGTTTATTCTTTTCGTAATCCTGAGACTGAACCTGTTTATAGAGATGACGGCTCTGAATTAAGGGATGAATCCGATTTTGTTGTGATGGATAATCATCACATTGCCATGAGGTATGATTTAACTGCTCCTCTTGCAAGGATGTATGCCGAGGAACTGTTTATGCAGTCGCAAAAAGGGCAGTTGACTACAAAAAATGCTCCACTTTTTAAAAGATATCAATACGGTCCCGTTTACAGGTTTGAAGCCAAACTTGATCCGGGCAGATTTCGTGAATTCTGGCAACTTGATTTTGATACTGTAGGAACATCGGATGTATCTGCCGATGCTGAATCGTGTATGATCTTAAGTGACGCCCTCGAGGCGATTGGACTTGATCGAAATTCTTATCTGGTTAAAGTGAACAACCGCAAAATTCTCTCAGGATTTCTTGAAACAATTGGAGTAACAGGAGCCGAAAATGAAGGAAATGTTTTAAGGATAATTGATAAAATTGACAAGATTGGTGTGGAAGGAATTTCATACGAACTTGGCAGGGGCAGGAAAGATTCTTCCGGAGCATTAATACCGGGGTTGGGAATTGATCCATCCATTGTTAAAAAGATTGGTGAATATTTTGAACAATTTACTGAAGAAAAATCGAGATCAGAGGTAATAGAAAATCTTTCGAAACTAAATTCCGGAAATGAAAAATTTACAGAGGGATTAGATGAACTGATAAAGATAGATAACATCCTTCACGCATCGGGTTATGATGAAAAACGGGTGCTCCTTTCGCCTGCAATTGTTAGAGGGTTGGGTTATTACACAGGACCTGTTTATGAGGTGGAATCGCTATTGACATTCACCGACAGCAAAGGAAACCTCCGAAAAGTTGGCTCAATTTGTGGTGGTGGCAGGTATGACGGATTGGTTGAGAGACTCCTTGGAATAAAAGTTCCTGCTGCCGGAGCTTCCATCGGAGTTGACAGGCTTTGCGAATTACTTGTTCTTTCCGGAAATGCAGATGTTAAAACAGATGCACCGGTTCTAATAGCTGTTTTTGATGATGAATTGATGAGTGAATACCAAAAAATGGCTGCTGAACTTCGCCAGGCGGGGATTAGTACAGAAATTTATTATGGAGCACAACGAGGATTAAAAAAACAACTTGGATATGCCGATAAAATGAACTCGCCTGTTTGTTTGTTGCTCGGTAGTGATGAATTTGAAAAGGGAATTGTAACAGTGAGAGACCTTAAACTTGGCAACGAGTTGTCTGAATCGATCACCAACAAAGATGAATGGAAACTGCGGGTGCAAAAGGAAGTTCCCCGAAATGAGCTTGTGAGTGTCATAAAACAACTTTTACACCATTAATTTCGACATACGGGAGAGACAATGATCGAAAATAATATACTCTACCTTGACGGTAAATCACTTACAATTCAGGAAGTTTACATAGCCTCAACAATTCCCTTAAAAGTGAAGTTGACAGATAACTCCAGACTCGCAATAAAGAGATGTCGCGAAAAATTAATCAGACAGATTAAAAACAATCCCGAACAAAAAATTTATGGAGTCAATGTTGGAGTCGGGAACTTAAAAGATACATATATCTCACCCGAAGAATCTGAAAATTTTCAAGTTAAATATGTGAAGTCACATAATTGTGGTACAGGTGAACCTTTAGATCGAGCTATTGTTCGGGCTATGATGATTATCAGGTTAAATTCTTTTGCGCACGGAGTTTCAGCGATGCAAACTGAAACTGTTGAGATGATAGAATCGCTCCTCAACAATGATGTAATTCCTTTGGTATTAAAGGAAGGGTCTGTAGGGGCAAGTGGTGATCTCGTTCCACTTGCCATGATTGCCGGAGTTATGATTGGTTTACCCGAATCGAAAGCATGGTATAAGGGAGAGTTATTGAATGCTCCAGAAGCACTAAAGCGCGCAGGTATAACCCCCGTAAAACTTGGATTCAAGGAAGCAATGGGATTAACCAATGGCACAAATTTTATGTCAGCCAACTCCATATTTGCTTCAATTCAGGCTCGTAACTTGTTAAAAACAGCCAATTTAGCCGCTGCCTTCTCGGTTGAAGCCATAAGAGGTGAGAAAGATGCTTTTAACAGTTTTCTTGCAGAAAGGCGACCCCATCAGGGCTTGATCGCTACTGCATCTGAAATTCGTGGCCATCTTAAGAATTCACTCAGAACAACCGTGGATGCACAAAAAATCAAGTTTAAAGGGCAGGATACCTCAACGGCAACCGAAAGGGTGCAGGACAGATATTGTTTCAGGGCAGTTCCTCCCGTTCATGGAGCCACTCTTGAGGCATTGGACAAATTTGATGAAGTTCTCACAATCGAAATAAATTCTGTTACAGACAATCCACTCTTTGAAGAGAATGGTGATGATCTAATTTTTCATAGTGGTTCAAATTTTCACGGTCAACCATTAGCGAATGTAATCGATTATCTCAAATTATCTTTGACCTCACTCACCTTAATTTCCGATAAAAGATCATTTTCGATGTTGAGTAAAAACCTAAGTTTTGGTTTGCCATCAAATCTTGCTTTATCACCCGAAAAAGGGGATTCAGGCTTGATGTTGGCGCAATATTCGGGTGCCTCAAGAGCAGGTGAAAACAGAGTTTTATCTTCTCCGGCATCTGTAATGTCGATCTCAACATCTGCAGGTCAAGAAGATTTTGTTTCCATGGGAAGTATTGGCGCTGTTCACCTGATAAAAGTTTTGGATAACCTCAAAACGGTTCTGGCTATTGAATTATTATGTGGTCTGAGAGCTCTTCAGATGACAAATAATAAACCCGGTTTCCTTATCGGTGATTTGTGTCGTTTGGGAGAGGGAACCGGAAAACTTTTTGATGAATTGGATAATTTGTTACCACTGCCCGATGGAGACACTTATCTTGCGGATGAAATGGAAACAGTGAGACAGTTTATCGATTCGAGGATTTAGACCGGGTTGTATGACCCATTATTTTCGAGTAAAAAACTGTATTTTGGAAAGCGTTCAACAAAGCCAATTTTACCTTGAAGGCCGCCGGTGTGGTAAACCAGGATTTTGTTGTCGGGATTAAAATATCCATTTTGTGAGAGATGAGAGACTGCGAAGAGTACCTTTCCGGTGTAAATCGGGTCGAGCTCAACCCCATATTCCTCTGTGAATGAATGGATAAAATTGATTAAAACATCATTTGTCTTTGCATACCCGCCAAAGTGGTAATTGCCCAATACTTCAAGGTTGTTAAAGGTTTTAACACCCTCCAAACCTATCATTTGTTTTAGATTATCGAGAACATACTCATAATCTTTAAGAACGGGAACTGCCAAAAACTTTGTTTTATTTCCTGTTTTTTTGCTCGCGGCAATTAAATTCCCACCAAGTGTTCCACCTGAGCCCATCGCCGTAATTATATAATCAAATTCTCCAAAATCGTCAGGAAGCATTTCGGAGGCTCCAAGATACCCAAGACGATTGCTTCCACCCTCGGGTACAAAATAGAAATCACCAAACAATTCTCTTAATTGCTGAATATATTCATCAGAGTATCTGTTTCGATATTCACTTCTCGGGACAAAATGGAGGTACATCCCAAATATTTCAGCTTCCCGGAGAGTGTAATTTAAGTGGATTGTCCGTTCACCTCTTATAATTCCGATAGTTTTTAATCCCAGGATACTACCGGCACCTGCCGTTGCATGAATATGATTGGAATAAGCGCCACCAAATGTGAGGATTGTGTCTTTCCCTTCGTCGATACACTTAAAAATGTTTCTTTTGAGTTTGAACCATTTGTTTCCCTGCAAAACAGGGTGAGTTTTGTCAAATCGTTCAATAAAAATGTTACCCGACGGAAACAAAACGCTTGAGTGAAGAGATGTTCTTGGAACAGTTAAGTTCTCGAAGAAATTTTTTATTTCAGCGTGCATTTCTGTCAGGTATCAAATTTAGCGAAGCACGGTTATTAATATCCCGATATCTTATCCCTAAGAATAGCCGGAACACCCTCAGTCATCCATTTTGGGGCAGGGGAACCCTTCAAATAGTGATCGAAGAACTGTAGCATTCTTTTACTAAGATCAACTCTGTTACCCCAGTTTGCCTCTTTAAGATTATGAACATCTCCTGTGTAGTTCAACATCCAAACGGGTTTTTGAAGTCTTCTTAAGCCGGTATAAAGCTCAATTCCCTGATACCAGGGCACTGCATCATCTTTGTCATTATGCATGATAAGGAGGGGAGTGTTAACCCTGTCGAGGTAGAAGAGAGGACTGTTTTCGATATAAAGTTCAAGTCTGTCCCAGAGTGAACCACCAATCCGGCTTTGTCCTTTTTCATACTGGAACTGTCTTACAAGTCCCGATCCCCATCTAATTCCACCATAAGCACTTGTCATATTAGACACCGGTGCACCGGCCATCGCTGCCTTGTAAAGATTGGTTTGGGTAATCAGGAATGCAGTTTGATACCCACCCCAGCTTTGTCCCTGGAGCGCGATATTTTCTCTGTCAATATATGAAAACTGCTCAAGCATTGAAAGGGTGCCACCAACGATGCAATTATAAGCACTTTTCCCGGGAAATCCTTCTTCATACACGATATCAGGAATAAAAACCACATACTGATTACTGGCGTAGAAAGTTGGATTTATTATTGATCTGCTCGGAGAGGGACTCCAATATCTGTTAAGATTTTGTGAATCTTTTTCGTAGAAATAAACCATCAAGGGATATTTCTTCGATTTGTCGAGGTTTTTGGGAGTAAACAACATTCCTTCAAGTGGTTTTCCATCAATACTGTGATACTTAACTAATTGCACCTCTGACCAGAGAAATTCACTTTGCTGTGGATTAATATCACTTATCTGCTTAAAATTACCGCTCAGTCCAAGGGAGTAGTAGAGATTCGGGGATTCGGAATGTGATTCACGGCCCACAATGAAGTCATTTGTATTTTGGGCTTTAAGAGGGAAACCATATACATTATCTGACTTAACGAGGATTTTTGCAGATTCAAATTTTGCACTTCCGGGGTTGTAACTTGCAAATCCATATTGTTTGGTTGTCCGGTCGAAGACTCCAAAATAGAGTAATTCACTCTCGGGGAACCAGGGGAGTTTTCTGTCAACATCCAATATCCTGTAAACCAAATTGGATTCTTTACCCGATGTGATCCTGAAAGCCGATTTATCGGAGCCCGGAGTTACGACCCATTCATCAAATTGTGAGTGAATTACAACCGATTTATCATCATCAAACCAACCACTGATTCCATAGGCACCAGGTTCATCAGGAACATCACTTTCAACATCATAAAGTGGTTGATCGATTCCATCGGAAATTTTATCAATTTTACCCGATGAATTGTCATACGAGTAATAACTTGAATCGGTTTCATCGTACCAAATTATATAATTCCCTTTTGGAGAAATGGTGGCAATCTGGCTCTGTTTTTGTTTTACAAGTTTTCTTTCGCCTGTTGTAAGATCGATGGAATAAACATCAGAATAACCATCGTCCCATGAGATAAGGGTTTTGTATGGGATTGCCGATGTTCCAATAGCATACTTGTTGTCAGTGTATTTTGAAAATGAAACATTTTCGATCAAGGAATCTGTCAATTGAACAATCTTGTCCGATGAGATATCATATAGCATCAAAAATGTTTTTTTCTTTTCTTTGCTGAGTTCAAAATTCTGCTGTGGGTAAATTAAGGGATCATTCCAACTCCAAACCTCAACATTAGCCTTTTCCTCATCGAGTAATGTTTCATCAGGTTCCGGTCTTAGTGATTTGGCGATTCCAAAAAAGAGTCTTTCACCGGAGTCAGAAAAATTGATGTCATAATTTAGGGAGACTCTCATATCACCCTTCAGGGAAGGATTTAGCGAGTCAACAAGCACTTTGTGATTGTTTTCATCAGAATTCCAAAGATAGAGATCGTAATTTTTTACAGTTGCTGTATCCGATGAGAACAAAAATGCAAGATGTTTTCCATCATCAGAAAGAACAGGCGATTTTGCCATTCCTTCAAGTTTAAGGGTATCAATCTTAAATGATTTGCTGTCAAATCTTACAATAAATGAAGTGTCAAGAGAATCATCCTCAATAGAGGTAAAGGCAAATTTTCCTCCCGATATATCGGCAGTATATGCATCAACATTGGTAAATCTGAACTCTTTGTTCTCTACAGGATTTAAAATCAGGAGATCGGTACCATCTTTTTTTGCTTTTGAGGGTTTAACATCGTTATCCTTTGCTACTGCCGTTGAATCAACAACTTTTGAAGTGTCTTTCTCCTTCTTTTCCTCTTTTGCTTTCTTCATTTTTTCAAAATGAATAACCAGCCATTTGTCTGATTCTTCGGGGAGGTTAAAAGATTTTACATCTGCAAATAAAATCAGAGAATCGAGACGGGTGAGAAAAATGCCAATCGAATCTTTTGGCATATCATCTTTTTTAACCTTTTTTAAAGTGGCTGTTTTGATCGTATCAAATCCCGGTTTTATGCTAAATGCCACTATTTCGCCATTTTTAGAAAGTTTTGCGCCTTTAGCCTTCGGGAATATTTTTGACAGGTCACCATTTTTATTTTGAATGTAAAGTGATCCGTCTTTCCTGAAGGGAATCACTTCAAAAACAAAAAGGTTTCCGTCGTTCGAAATTTGTGGTTGGAATATCCTTTTCCAGAGATCATAAACTGAGTGATCGAGCGGTTTGTCCGATTGTGCAAAGTTTAATGAGGTTAGTGAAAGGGAGAGGATAAGTATTGATAAGAGCATTTTGAGTTTTAACATACTGTACCGGAAATGTTGAGATTAATTTTTTAAATAAACCGTCACAATTTACAGTATTTCGATAACTTATAAAAAATTACAAGGATGAGTGGAATAATAAAGTTATATCAGATCACCGGTGGTTGCCTTCACAGTGGAAATCAGGTCAACGGGGGATATTACAATTTGAGTGCCTCTTACTCCTGCACTTATCGATATCTTGTCAAAAATCAGTGCAGTTTCGTCGATAAAAACTGGATAGTCCTTTTTCATCCCAATCGGTGAACATCCACCCCTGATATAACCTGTAAGCTCAAACAATTCTTTCACCTTGATCATTTCGATACTTTTTGATGCAGAAAGTTTGGCAGCTTTTTTGAGGTTCAGCTCACATGAGCCGGGTATTACAAATACAAAAATTTTGTTTATTTCATTTCTTGAAACAAGTGTTTTAAAAACGGTGTCGGGGTCCATCCCTACTTTTTTGGCAACTGATACAGCATCCAATTCATCTTCTGATACTTCATAATCAATCAGTTCAAACAGCAGTTTCCTGCTTTCAAGAATTCTTACGGCGTTTGTTTTTGACATCTCAATTTCTGTTTATGACTTTTCAAAAATAAGAAATTGTGAATATTGATTTATATTGAAAGTTTTATGAATCCAGAAATCGTTGAACACAGAACTTCGTGTCCATTTCTGTTAAGTGTGTTACTTCTTAATTTATAAAGTCTTTTGGCAGGAGAGTCAAAATGTCTGAGCATTGAAGTTGGATCAACCACTCTTACTTTTTGGTTTGAAAAAGAATAATCACTTAAAGCTTTAACAAATGGATATATCCCGGAGAATTTTACGAAATCGTCAGACAGATTAACTCCGGCGAGATTCATATTGTCCATATAATATTTATCAATCCATGAGCAATGAGGGGTTACCAACACAAAAACCTTTGAACCATTTTTCATTCTGCAGAAAAGATTGTTCATTCTGTTGAGCATTGTTTCCATATCGGTTTGTCTCATCGTTTTAAGCATAGTTGAATTTTCTGTAAGACCTGTTTGTCTTTCATAACTTCCCGGTTCAAGTGCTTTTATGTTGATTCTCTCTGCATAAGCGATATTCTCCGGTTCGAGTCCGTCAAAACTTTGTCCGGATAAATCATTTGCAGAGTTAGAGATTTTATATGATATGTAGTCAAGAAATTTAAAGTTATCAGTGATGGAATTTGTAATCCCGGACAAAATACCGGCTTCAGATTTGTCGGTGCCTTTTCTGATGTCATAGAGGTCGTTTGCAGGATTAACCTGAAAAATGAGGATATCTGGGTTGTGTTCTTTGATCAATTTTTCGCCAAAATTTTCCATTTCAATAATCCCGGCATTGGGGACAGCACCATTTACAATTTTGTAACCGGGGTGTTTGGCTCTGAGCATCGCAACATAACTGTCGGGGTTTGCGCTCACTTCGTCACCGAGCACAAGAATAACAGGGAGGTCTTTTTTGGCACTCATTTCAGAGACAGGGTTGAGGTCGGAAAATGTACCCGAATGGAAATTGATTATTCGATTGATGTAAAACACTTCAATCAAGCCTAAAATGGTAAAGGCTATTAATAAATACTTGAGCGGTTTATATATTAGATTCATTGCGATTTCAACTATTAAATGATTAAATTCTGAACGCAATATATACTCAATTCAATTTTGACTTTTTGTCAGGCATCACTTTTGAGGATTTAACAGGGTAGAAGGGGGAGTTATGTGAGTGCACGCACAACATCGACAAAAACGGGTGAAAGGAAAAGAGAATTCCTCACAAATTTTAACTTTTGATATACGCAGAATATTTCCTATTTTAAAGTCTGTATATCCACATTTTCACAATCCCAAATAACTTTTTACACCCCAATCAGGAGTATTTAATGAGATTAATATCGTTTAAACTTGTTCTTATAGCGTTGGTTACCGTACTATTTGCCGGTTGCCTCACCGTTGACAAGAAAGATTATTACTACAAAACCAATAGTGACGGATCCGGTGAAGGATGGATCAAGTTCTACAATATAAAGTCAGCAAAAGATGGTGAGGATGATGTATCGCTCAAAGATTTTGCCGAACTTATAGATGATTATGTTAAAGGCACAAAGTTTGAAGATGAAAACCCGTCACTTCAGGTTACTTCAAAAGAATTAATGGAAGAAGGTGGTAAATTGAATGGACTCGTAAAGTTCACATTCACAAATATTTCTGAAATTTCATTTTTGTTTGAAAAAGATTGTAACTGCGCCCCTGTTTATTACAGTATGGGAGGATTTCTCTCGGAGACATACACGAGTTCAAACGGGACCTACCTCGGAGATGCGGGTGGACCAACAATTATTAAATGGCCAGCAGGTACAAAAGAATTTAAGTTTACAACTTCAGTGAGCGCTGATTCAACTTCAATTGAATTATTGAATCAGTATAATGGCTGGAAAGCCAGTCAGAAATAATTTTTTTTAATTAACTTGGAGTAAATAAAGTGATAAGAAGAACTCTTTATTCGCTTTTTGTATTCACACTCATTTCACCCGTAATCTTTAGCCAGACTTATAACGGTCCGGCTGCAGGTTCAAAAACTGGTGGTGTGGTTGTAAGTACAAATAATTTTGGTCTTACGCCTTCAAACAGTTTCCCCAGACCGGAAACAATAAGAAACAAGGCAGATCACAAAGCAGACCCTGTTTACATTCGGGAATTTGATGACATGTATGACGCCATAAAGTTATATGTGGAAGACAAGAATGCAGGAAAGGAATCAATTGATACCACCAAGGCAATTCTCTTAAAGGATTTTCAAGGTTTAACTCAAACAAACTCTATTCCTCCTGATCCACATGTCGCTGTTGGTGCCGGTTATATTGTTGCTGTTGTTAACAGTGATTTTGGTATTTACGATATGAGCGGGAACCTGATAAAGAGAATTAATGCAGATCAATGGTATGCATCCACCATTTCCAGCCCGGGTGCTTTTGATCCAAAAGTGATTTATGACCATTTCGACAAAAGATGGGTGATGGTATGGTTGGATCAAAACGACAACCCTGCTCGTGGGTTACATCTTATTTCCGTTTCTGACGATTCGATTCCTACAGGAACATGGTATAATTTTGCAATCAGGTCAGATGTGAATGGTGATATTCCATCCAATAACTGGATGGACTACCAGGGTGTCGGATTCGACGATGATGCAATCTATGTAAGTGGTAACCAGTTTTCTTTTGCCAGTAGTTTTAATTACGCAAAAATTAGAATTTACCCAAAAGGACCACTTTATTCAAATGATGCCAATGCCACGATAACATGGAATGACATTTATGGTATCAAGTATCCGGCTCCTGCTCCTACGCAACAGTTCATTTTTCATATAAGACCAACTATTGCTTACACGCACGATCCAACAAAATATTATTTCCTCCACGCACCAGGCTCAGCAAATTTCTTCGCGCTCTATTGGATTGAGAATCCATTAACAAATCCGGTATTACGCGGGTCTGTTGTACCTGTTACGAGTTATTCAGCACCACCTGATGCAAATCAGCTTGGTGGGGGAACACCATTGATTTCAACCAATGGTGCTCAACTTCAGAATGAACCAATATACAGAGATGGATCAATCTGGAGTATTCACTCCATCCGCAACCCTGTAGCGAGTAACTACTCCGCACTGCATTATGTGAAGATTAACACGACAACCGGTACGGCATCCGAACAATCAATTCTTGGTTCAAATGGAAACTGGTATTATTTCGGAGCAATTGCAGTTGATAAATTTGACAATGCTGCTGCCACTTTTGCAAGATCGGGAGATACCGAATATGCAGGGGCCTTCTATTCCTCAAAATTTGCTAATGAAACTGCCTTTACATACAGCACACCTCTTCAAACGGGTAAAGGAAATTATATAAAAACTTTCGGCGGAACAAGAAACCGTTGGGGTGATTATATGGGTATCTGGACCGATCCACAAAACTTAACAGATTTTGTGATCTTCACAGAATACGCCGCGGGCGTTAATACCTGGGGAACCTGGACAGGAATCTTAAGAGTTGCTCCTTATGATGGTGTAAAAGGAACACTCGATAAAGAAGTTCTTAATTTTGGTGAAGTTGAAGTAAATATTCCAAGCCATATTGACAATTTCAGATTAACCAGTTTTGGAACTCAAAATCTTGTTATCGATTCACTCTATTTTGGGACAGGAAACTTTGTACTCAATTCAACATTTACCTATCCGTTTACGCTTCAACCAAACACGACAGTGGACATTCAACTTTCTGCCAGAGCAGTTGATCTCGGAGAGATTTCAGATACGCTTTATGTGGCTTCAAACGATGGCACCTTAAGAGGTATCGCGTTAACTGCATTGGGTTATGAAATAATTCCAAGCAATGAAAAAGCCATGTTTGCTGTTTCGGGCGGAACTGACAACAACAGATTGTTTTATTTAAGAACCGGCAATGGACTTCCAACTGAAATTGGTCCTACAAACAAAAACCTGTTTCAGAGTATCACAATTCACCCGAAAACAAAAGTGTTGTATGGACTTAGAAACACCGCTCCGCAAGAAATAGTGAGAATTAATTCAAACGGTGGTGACGCCCACAGATTATTCAGTTCGTCGATTGCTGACCTTGGAAGCCTCGCTTTTGATACAACCGGAAATCTTTACGCTGCACAGAAAAGCGGGAAAATTTATAAGGTTGGTCTTGGCGATTCAACTTTTACAGAGACTGTTCAAGCGCAAGCTGCAATTCTAAGTATTGCATTTCATCCTCAGACAAATGAGTTATATGCATCTTTATACAGAGCTCTTGGCTCGCCCAAGGATATGATCTTTAGAGTTAATCTTGCAAATGGTGATACTACAAGACTTGGCTTCACTTCTTTTGGTAGTGCAATAACCGATCTTGAATTTGATGCTGATGGTGTTCTGTATGGATTTAAAGGTGCTACAAATCAACCCGTTGATCTGATTAAAATCAATTCCACCACCGGAGTTGGTGAACTTATTGCCAGCACGGGAGTTGTTAACCTTGCAGCGATGACCTTTAACCATACCGGAACTGCAACTGATGTTAAGACACCTGTTAATGTTCCTGCAACATTTTCTCTTAATCAGAATTATCCAAATCCGTTCAACCCGACCACAAGGATTGAATATTCACTTCCAAAAGCGGCAAATGTTAAAATAACGGTATATAATCTCCTTGGCGAAGTTGTTAAAGTTCTCTTTAACGATTTTAACACAGCCGGAAGATATTCTATCTATTGGAATGCCGATGATGTCACCGGAGCAAAGCTCACAAGTGGCGTTTACTTTTATGAATTGAAAGCAAATACTGTTGATGGAGAGATATATAGCGATATTAAGAAGATGGTGCTTCTCAAATAAACATGTAAATGTTTTTGATTAATTCAAAAAAATAAAGCCCGAAGATATTGAATCTTCGGGCTTTTTTATAAAATATTCGTAATTCTACTACTCATAATTTGAATAAAAAATATTATATTATCAATTAAAATGTTGAGAGTTTAATGACCATCTTTTAATCGAAAGATGGTAATACTGTAGCATAATTGCTTCATTGCAAAAAATAGAACCGAAAAAGATGGCCCTGACATGATTTTAGAGACTTTAAGAGGCGATGGCGGTGATATCCTGATTTATTCAGAAAATCGCTTTAACCTGGAAAACAATTTTCGTATGGTGAGAAGAAACATCGGGATTAATAACCCGATGAGGCTTCATTACAATGAGGTTTGTACCTTCATCAACGATTTACAACCCAAAACTGTAGTTGCATACAGACTCCTTACCAATCTGGATAATTTTGACATAAATTATGTTAAATATGGACAGCAGGTGTTGGTAAGTGGTATCAGAGAAGTTATCTACTTCGATCCCATTTATTGCGTAAAAGAGATGGAAGATAATGGATTTCTGAATGATGACCCTGATTTAAGGTTTCGTATTCAGCAGGTCGGATTAAGATCACTTGGGCACAAAGATGGACTTCCTGATTTTGAAGAATCCTACAGTTTTGATCTAGAGGCATCCGAAGTTCAAAATCAAAATGATCGTGGTTTTGCAGAGTTGATTTGTGCTTTTGATGAGATTGATTTTGATAAAGTGATTAATTTGACTACAAATGAAATTTATGACTCTCCAAAAGCCGAACCGCCAAAACCTGAGCCCACAAAAACCAAATTCCAGGCACTTAGTTCTGAAGACCTTGGTTTCCAGAAGAAAAATCAAAACTTGAAAGAATCTAAAGAGCGGAAAGGTTTGGTTACACTTGCCTGGACCAGACAAACCACAGGTCTTTTTGAGGAGGACGACAGTTATGACCCGGGGCAGGCGAACAAGAGGGTATTAATGGAGAGGAATCGACCGGTTGCTCAGTCACCAACAGAAATTCCATCGGGAACCACAGACCAACAAAATGCCCGATTCCAAGTGGTTGGGCAAACACGAAAGAAAAACGAGTTTCAAACAACTCAACTTCATGGTAGAGGGAATGGAAACATAGACCAACAAAAGAGTAAATCACTTTTTTCAAATTTTCTCGAAATGAAAAGACAGGAAGTTACTTCTCAACAAATCCCTGAAGAAACTGCGCACGAAGAGATAACCGACTCGATGAAGGAGTTTGCAAGCGACAGGGAAAAAAGGTTTGTAGTATTAAAACTTAGAAAATAGAATCAAAAAAAAAGCTGCTAAATAGCAGCTTTTTTTATATCCAATTGTTTGGTTACTTTCTCTTATCCATCACTTTGTCTATCAGTTTATATTCAACTGCTTCTTCGGAAGTGAGGTAATAATCTCTGTCACAATCTTTTGTAATCTGCTCCACAGTTTTACCTGTATGTTCGGCAAGAATCTTATAGAGAGTATCGCGGGTTTTCATCATTTCCTTTGCCTGGATCTCAATATCAGAAGCCTGCCCTGAGATACCGCCACTCCAGGGCTGATGAATCATAATCTTTGAGTGGGGGAGTGAAGATCTTTTTCCTTCCGCACCGCCTGCAAGAAGCACAGCACCCATACTTGCAGCAAGTCCTACACAAATTGTAGCCACATCCGGTTTAATAAATTTCATTGTATCATAGATAGCAAGGCCCGCAGACACGCTTCCACCGGGAGAATTGATATAAAGGTTTATATCTTTTGTTGAGTCCTCGGCTTCGAGGAAAATCAATTGTGCGATGGTTAATGATGCTACATGGTCGTCTATAGCGGTTCCAAGGAAAATGATTCTTTCCCTTAGCAGTCTGGAATAGATATCCATTCCGCGTTCGCCCCGGCCCGTTTGTTCAATAACATAGGGGACTAACTGGTTGTAAATTTCAATATCTTTTGTCATAATAAACTTTCTGTTTTATCTAAAAGAGCCCTTTTTGATTAAAACAATTAGATCGTTCTATTTAGTTTCATTTTCGTGTTCATGATCGTGATGTTCATGGTGATGATGATCGTGTTCGTGATCATGATCGTGGTGGTGATGTTCGTGATCATGGTCATGATCATGTTTTTCAACATATTTAGCACGATATTCATCGGGGTCAATTTTTTTTGCAGGATTTTGTTCTTTTAAGAATTCATCGAGCAGACCATATAGAAGATTGTTTTTTACTGCATCCCCATTAAAGTAATCTTTTAAGATGTCTTCACTGATGTTGTAGCGTTCAACTTCTTTTTTTACCATTTCATCTATATATTCTTCAGTAACAGTCAGATTTTCGATCCTGATAATGTTTTCTTTAACAACCTGCCACTTTGCTTCTTTCTCAGCATAAGGTTTGTAAGCAACCTTGAGATCGTCCACTTTCGGAAGGGGTTTATTCTCTTTTTTTGCCTTTTCAGTCTCTTCTTTTATGAAATAGTTGAGAACTCTCTCAACAAATGAGGAAGGAACCTGTAAATCGTTAGCATCGAGAATGGTTTTTTCCAAACGCGAGTTATAAATTTTGTTTGTCATGTCCTCATAATATCCAGTGTAGTAAGCAGCAATTCCTTCTCTAAGGCTTGCAACATCTTTATATTCTTTGGAAATTTTTTGGACAAATTCATCATTTAATTCCGGGAGAATCTTTTTTCTGAAACCTTTAATGATAAACTGATAATTGGTTTTTTCATAGCCATCGATCAGTTTCTGTTCCGAATAAAAGTCAGCAGGTTTAACAAGATCACCAACTTTGAGGGTGGGAAGCGAAGCTTTAAAGGCATCGCTAATAAGGGGATAATCGCCTTCTATTGCTTTTGGGGATCCCAGTTCGGTTGATGTTTCCGTGTTAAAGATATCGATATCAACGATGCTGTTCTCAGCGTTATCAAGAGAATCAACTTCCTCAAAATCAGCATTTGAGTTAAGAAGATTGTTTAATTCCTCATCCACTAACTTGTCAGTAACTTCATAGAGAGGGATTTCGATCTCATTCCCTTTGTAGTTAACCAGTTCAACTTCGGGGAAAATTTCGTAATTAACCTTAAACGAGAGTTCTTCGCCGGGTTTATAATTTAGATCAACCAATCCCGGAGTGTTTAATGGTCTTAAATCAAGTTCTTTTACTACATCCCAAAATATTTTATTCGCTACTTTATCAGCAGCATCATATTCAAGAGAATCGCCGTACATATTTTTAATTACATGTTTGGGAGCTTTCCCTTTTCTGAAACCCGGAATCTGAATTGTGGTGATTTTTTTAGCAACTTCTGCTTGAATAAGTGGCGAGGCTTCTTCAGGGGTAAGTGTAATTTCCAATTGATTTTCAGCAGTAGAAAGCTGATTAATTTTCCTATCCAATACAACCTCTGGTTTTAAGTTTTGAAGTGCGAAAAGGGGGACTCGAACCCCCACGGATCTCTCCACTAGATCCTAAGTCTAGCGCGTCTGCCAATTTCGCCATTTTCGCAAGAATTTAGCCTGTAAATATAATCAAAACAAAATAAACAAAAAAGGAAGTACTCAAGTACTCAAGTGCTTAATTACCGAGGTTCCGAAGCTCCGAAGTACTCCTCGAGATCAACATTTCCACCCGAGAGGATCAGTCCTGTTTTTTTGCCGGAGAAGAGGTCTTTTCTTTTTATTACGGCAGCCAGAACAGTTGCAGAACTTGGTTCAACAATAATTTTTAGTCTCTCCCAGATCAATCTCATTGCGTGAAGGATTTCAGTGTCATCAACTGTGATTATGGAATTCACTAATTGTTTAATTATGGGGAAATTACGCTCTCCGAGGGAGGTGAGAAGTCCATCAGCGATGGTATTTGGGTTAACAGAAGGCACGATGCTTTCTGTTAATAATGACCAATAAGCATCATCAGCTCCTGTGGGTTCCGCAGCATAAATAGTTGCATGATTTGAGAAATAATGTGTGGAGAGTGCTGTTCCGGCAAGCAATCCACCACCGCCAACCGGTGCAATTATTACTGATAAATCAGAAACTTCTTCAATTAGTTCTTTGGTAGCGGTTGCCTGCCCTCGAATTATTCGGTAATCATCGTAGGGAGGAATAAAGACTGCACCGGTTTTTTCAATCACTTTCTGTAGTGTTGATTCTCTCGCTTGAAGATTGGGTTCACAAAATGTTATTTTTCCACCAAATGCCTTTACTGAATTAACTTTGATCTTTTTCGAATTTGAGGGCATCACGATATTGGCAACGGTTCCCAACGATTTTGCTACGAGGCTTAATGCAGTTGCATGATTTCCTGAAGAATGAGTAGCAACTCCCTTTGCAAGCTCTTCGTCGGTTAACGACAGGCAAGCGTTAAAGGCACCTCTGGCCTTAAAAGCACCCCCTCGCTGCATATTTTCACACTTAAAGAATAATTCGGCTCCTGTGAGCTCGTTCAGGCTTCTGGAGGTTAATACCGGAGTATAGTGGACATAACATTTTATTCTATTGTGTGCAGCTATGATCTCTTCACGAGTTGGGAAATCACTCATTATTCAACGATTTTTTTTATGTCTTTATCTTTACCAAATACGATCATAATATCATTTTCTTCAAGAATTGTTGAGGCTGTTGGTACACCGTAAATCTCCTCTTTCAGCTCGGTATTTCCCGGCCGCAAAGTCTTTTCTCTTCTTTTGATTGTAATAAGATTCACATTATATCTTATTCTGAGGTCAAGCTCCTGGAGACTTTTTCCGACAAAAGAACGGGGAGTTTTGAGGTAAACAATATTATAGTCTTCCCCGAGGAATATCGTATCGAGTACATCCTGACTTGTAATGAGAGATACTATCTGTCTGGCGATTTGAACATCCGGTATGAGAACCTGGTGAACACCCAGTTTCAATAAAATACTCTCCTGAAGTTTTGAAGATGCTCTTGCAACAACTTTTTTAACCCCCTTTTCGAGCAGGATAACGGATGTAAGGATAGTATTCTCAAAATTATCGGGACCGATTGCAACGATACAAGCGTCGACTGATGAATCTACTCCGATCATCGTCAGGGCTTTTTCGTCAGTGGAATCGGCTCTGATTGCAGTGCCAACAACATCTTTTAAATCATTTATTATGGATTCATCCATATCGATTGCCAGCACTTCCGCCCCGGTGCTCTGAAGACTAATCGCTATACTTCCTCCCAAATCGCCCAAGCCGATTACTGCATATTTCTTTTTCACTTAAAAAACCTCACTAATTAGAGCATTGTTATGTTGTCATTGGGATACGAGAACCTGCTGCTGTCCCGTTCACCAATAAAACTGAAAATAATTGTTAGCGGACCAATCCTCCCGATATACATCAACAGTATATCTATAATCTTGCCTATATCGCTAAGATTGCCTGAAACTCCTTTTGATAAACCAACTGTTCCGGCAGCACTAAATGCCTCAAACATTAGATCAATAAATTTTACCCCGGGTTCTGAAATACTAAGAATGAAAACTCCGGAAAGGATGTAAAGAACAGAAAGCCAAAATATCATAAACGCCAGGTTAACTATTTCCTGTGGGATTGTGCGTTTGTTAATCCTTAAATCTCTGGTACTGTTTCTGTACATAAGAATAGAGAAAAAAACCAATGTGAATGTGGTTGTTTTAATACCGCCACCTGTTCCACCCGGTGAAGCTCCGATGAACATTAAAAAACAGTAGAAAAAAGTAGTCGGGTCGGTGAACAGACTTATATCAACAGAATTGAACCCTGCCGTTCTGGCTGAAACCGCCTGAAAGTATGCATGAAAGAGGGCATCGCCCGTGTCCATACCTTTCAACGAAGTGTTGAGTTCAAGCAGGTAGGTAAACCCGGTGCCAACCACTATAAGAATCAAGGTCGCGATAAATACAATTTTTACCTGAAGCGACATATTCAGTCTTGCAAAAAGAGGTTGCCTGTTTACTTTGATATATTTTGGTATTCCAAGTATGGCGGTGAAACCAAGTCCTCCAAAGATGATTAATAAACTGATTGTGGTGATAAAAACATAGTTATCCTGAATGAGAGGATTCATCAGGTTATTTGGATAGATAGAAAACCCCGCATTACAAAAAGCTGAGATGGCATGAAAAGCACTTGAAAAAACAGCTTCCCCGATATTACCGGTATAAAAATCTTTTATTGAAAAGAATATTACTGTGGCTCCAACTCCTTCAAGCACAAAGGTAAGAATAATAAGACTGGAGAGTACTTTACCGATGGCACCAATATTATCCTCGTGCATCATTTCACGCAAAATAAACTTTTCTTTGATTCCAAGTCCGCCTGATAAAAATATAGCAAAAAATGTTGTAAAAGTCATTAAACCCAAACCACCTACCTGGAAGAGTAACATAACGACAACCTGACCAAACCTGGTGAAATCTGCTGCAGTATCCACGGCTGTGAGCCCGGTGACACAGACAGCACTTGTTGAGGTAAATAATGCATCGATGAATCGTAATCCACCTTGTATATTTGAAGCTGCCGGTAGCATCAACAAAAGCGCGCCACCAAGTATAGTGACAGCAAAGCTGAGCATAAACAACCGGGCGGGGTGTATTTTCGATTCAAGTATTTTTTTGTTGTATCTGATTGCACCCAGTATAATCCCTATAACGATATAAATCTGAGCAAGGACGACATAGAGGAAAGTTATGTTTTGTATATCAAAGGTTGAGCCGATATTTTGAATTATACTTACACCAAAAATTGTGAGTATAAACTCGATCAGAATAAAAAGAATTACAACAAATTCAAAAAAATGAGTCCTTAAAAAACTGATTTTATCTTTTGCAAAGAGAATATTGGCGATTTGATAGAATACAAAAATTCCAACCACTGCAACAGAAAGGATATTAATAACCGCTTCTTCAACAAAATTCATTCTGAAACCATGTTCCAGAATAATTGTTACAAAGCCGATTGTTGCGGAGAAGATGAGAATTATTCTTAAGTAATTAAGAATACGGTCACGCGAACCTCTGCTACGAAATTCCATTTTCCTCACTTCCGGTATCAGATTGTCTCAGTTTAATCAAGACAGCTTTATTGATCGCATCATAAAGTTCATCAATAAAGCTGGAGTCATAAAGGTATAAATTAACTTTTACTGTGAATTGTTTATTGATAAAATCCACAGATTTCATAAAAACTTCAGGTTGTTTATCTATATAAAGAAAAGGATTGGAAATAGCCGCTTCTTTAAGAATTTCCATTGTTCGCTCAGGATCAAATGTGGCCGGGAATTGAAAATCGAGTGAAAGTAACTCTTCCTTTTTCCCCAGACTTACATTTTCAAAGGGGGTGTCTAAAAATTTTGAATTTGGAATAAAGATCGCTGAACCTTCATCGCTTAAAAGGGTTACTTCTCTCCAGCCTATTTCCTGCACAAATCCTTTAAGGTTTCCACATTTTATATAATCATTCCTCCCAAACATATTCCCTGAGAGGATTAATAGTCTTCCAACAATGTTCCTGAGGAGAGGTATCAGGGCTATTCCTGCAAGAACGGCAAATAAAGTTACAAAAAAGAGCATCATCAATTGCGTCTGAACAAACAACAACTTCAAGAGCAGCCAAAAAGTGACTACCCAAATGATTGACCTTATGATTGGTACGCTATTAATGGTTCTTAAAAGTAGTTTATTCTTAATGTGCTTATTTCTCTTCAACAGACTTATAACATAACTCAATGAAGCAGCAATTGTGAGTATAAATAAAATTAAAATAAGTTTAAATATTCCAATATGCTGTACAATATTCACAGATTCCAACATCTCATCAAATGTGGGGATATGATTGGAAGTAGAATCGGTAAAAATGATTGTTGGGGCTGAATTTCCGGTTATTCCCTGAATCGTATCAGCAGCAACTCTGATGGTATCAAAAATGTAAACAGAATCCACCCTCACTATCGTATCAATCCGAAGAATACTATCACGGGGCTGAATTATTAGTGTATCAGAAGGTAGTGTACTGTTCCCTTTTTTTACTTGTGCAGTCAAAAATCCGGGTATTACCAACAGAAGAAATAATATTTTAATACAATTTGAACTTGTCATGGCAGTATATTCCTGTTTTTGAGTTCGTATTGTATCGATCTAAACTTGAACTTGTTTGTATAATAGTAGTCGTGGCTCTTTGTCAGTTCACCAACTTTTAGCAGATTTAGAGACAATAATTTGGTTAGAGCTTCTCCTGCCTGACTTTCAGAGATGTTAAGTGACTGTGCCAACTGTGATTTCTTTAATCCACCATGCAACATTACCGTATGCAAAACTGTAATAAGATTTGTGTCGAGAAATGAAAGATCAATCAGAGGATACTCCTTATATGTTTGAATAATAAGTGTATTTCCTTCTATTTTTTTGATTGAATTTAACCAATAATTCATTGCAGCCACAATATTGCCATCGGCATAATCTGTCAGTCTTTCGAAATAAACTTGTTCCAAATATCGTTGGTCTTCAATTGATTTGGAAGAATTAAACATTTTTTTACGAAGGAGATAAAGGTCATCTTCTGTGAATCTAAAACCAAAACCCGTGGTTTTTTGTCGATGCAGTATAATTTCTTTCACCCTTCTTCTGTTTAATTCCTCGAGTGAAATTGAGAAAGTGAAAAGTGAAGTTGCCTTAAAATTTGTTTTGATAAATTGCCATCCGGTGCTCTGAACACTGGTAATCCATAAAATATTTACACTTGTCATCGAAATTATATGAAGCATGGTTTTTAATGCTTCAAATCCATCAACACTTCTTACAAAAGTTTTATGAAGGTTGATCAACAATACGGTTTTGCCCCTGAATCTTTCATTCAGATCTATGATAATTGCTTCTACTGACTTCAGGTCGTTGTAGCCAAAAGCTTCAGAAATCAGCTTTCTAAGTTCATCTACCGAGCTGATTCTTTCAAGAAAATAGAATTCAAGATAATCACCGGGGCGAAGCAGATCGTTTTTAATAAAATAAAGACAGGATGTTTTGCCTGTTCCCGGTGCTCCGGAAATAAGTACCGAAGAAGGGAGTCTGTTTTTAAAACGGGATTGAGCTTCGTTAAGAATGTGTTTTATTTCATCTTTTCCGAGGAACATCTCAGATGATTCCAATGAGGTGCCATCAAATAATCGCCGGTATATGAAAGGCAGACCATTTAATATTTCATCCAATTTAAAGAGGTCCTCTTTGTACGAAGTCCCCATTTTGCCCGAGAGTATTTTGAATCTCTCATAACTTCTCGCAAAAAGAGGGATAATAAATCGTTTATATATGTTTGAATTCGCAGCTTTTATGGTGTGAAATAATTTTTTAATCACGACCTTTACGAATCTGATGGCATAATTTACTTTTAAAGCAAATGTGTTTCTGTCGTGTTTAATTTCCCGGTCCAATTGTGGGGCCTGGCGAATTAATCTTTTAATCTCGGTAACAGCTACTTCCGTTTTGTCAGCAACTTGTTTGTTAATTGCTTGTTCCAATTTATCGTTGTTATTCTCAATTTCTCTTAATCGATTCAGGAAACTGCTGCTTACAGTGTTAAGGATATCCTCAACTCCGTCATAGTCTTCGGGGTCTTCCTGCATTCTTTTGACAATTGAATCGAGATAATAATTCACACTTGATTCAAGGTTCCTTATCTCTTTTAATGCAGCATCTACATAGTCAACAAGAAACTCATTTACATCACCAATCTCCCTTGGTAATTTGAGCAAAAGGAAGCTTGATGTTTGTTTCCGAATTTCAAAAGTCTTGAGTTTTGTGAATTCAGGGATTCTGTTTTTAAGATTTAGTTCTTCCTCGTCCAGATAAGCAGCCTCTTCGGGAAGTTCTCTTGCAACAGACTTAATTCCATTGATAACAGTATCAAAAAATGTTCGAAGTTTTCTGCTTCGAGTAGTTTTATCGAGATCTCTGATAAGTGAGGAGAGTTCAGGAATCACATAGGACATCCGGAAATGATCGGAATAAGCTTTTAGGGTGTCGAACCCGAGTGGTATCAGAGCCTTAACATCTGTGATCATTTGCCTGAATTGTTCAATAATCTTTGGACTTCCTGTCCTGATCCTTTCACTTATTTCATCTGCGAGATTCAGAAGAGCCTTGTCGAGGAAGTTGTTCAGTTGAATCTCAAACTTATAGATGTATAATTCTTTTTGAAGCAACCCGATTATACCCTGATAGTAGATTACCCAGTATCTTATCGAATCAAAGAGGCTGTCTTTCACTTTTTGAGATTCTTCATATTCCTTGAAGAAATTTACATCAAGGCCTCTTTTGTCCAGCCTTATTACACTTTTTACCTCACGAAGAAGGTCATTATATGGGGAGGCGAAAGCGTAAGTTAATCGTTTTTCGATATTCATCACTGTTGATGATTGTTCTTCAATATAGACATCAAGTTCATTAAAAAACATCGCTTTTAACTCTTCATATTGCATGAAGAAGACCGGCATAAATCCGAGACTGCTTTTCTCCTGACCAATTGTTGTAATCAGATCGTCAAGGTAATAGATGAAATTTTTGTGAATGGCTTTTAGTTTTCTAAAGAGATTTAACCTGTCAGCTCCTGTTAAATTGATAGTCTCAAGCAATTCAGTAGTGGTTTTAACATTGAGATAGTAGCGGCTGTAATTTTTAAGATTTATTTTTACAACAGAAGTATGATCTCCTGTAAAAATGGTTTTTAGCCATGTAGTAAATTTTAATCTTAAAATAAAAAATCGGAAAGTCAGTGATTTTCCCGAGTAAGTAGCATAATCAATTTCGGTCGAGAGGGGATAACTCTCATCCAGAGTGGAGGTGATGTCAAGCAGATCATTTAGAAGTTTTTTGATGAGAGTATCAGAATTGGCAAAATCGCGCTCGATTTTTTTTCTCTCTTCAAGTTTGTCGAGTAACACTTCAGTCTGGTTAATCCTGATGCTTTGGAGAGCTGCTCTTATTGCACGAGGGTCTTTACCCGATTTTAAAATCGATTCTATACCAAGAAATTTGTCGCGATAAATCGCAACTGTTTCTTTCAGAATATCCTCTGTTTCATAATTTCTCTTAGTGACAAAATTGTCTCGAAATTCGTTTACAAGCTCAATCAGCTTAAAGTAGAGATCAAAGAATATTTTATTAAGTTTTTCATCATAAAAATTGGGCTCAGCAAAAGCGATTTGGTAGTCCTCTTTCACTTTATTGAGTTTATCAACCAACCCTGCCTTTACTGTAGTTTTTAATTCTACAGGTGGTGCAGTTTCCTCATCCTTCTTTTGATAGACCAATACTGCTCTATAGATTATTGGTCCCAAAAGAAGGTTTATGAGTATCAAATCGTAGATAATTCCGGAAACGAGGGTTGAAATCTGCGGAAGTTCCGACGCGATTATCCCCGAAAATCCCAACATTAAAACACCTGTTGAGATAAATCCGGACCAACCAAACCGTTTTATTTCAGGTGGGGAATTTACAAGTGCAACTGCACTTCTCACCGAGATAAAAAGCGCGATTATTCTAATCAGGAAAAGAGCCGCAGCGATTGGGAGATAATTTAATGCACTGCTGAGATCAATTGTAGCACCTGCAAGTGTAAAAAACACTATAAAAACGGGTAAACTTAAATTTTCTGCTGCTTTTTCAAATTCCTCTTCAGGAGCAAAGTTGGATGTAATCATTCCGGCAATAACAAACATTAAAAGTGTTTCAAGGTGAAACAAGGATGCAGCATATCCACCAAAAATTATCAAACATATCAGGAAGAATGTAACCTCCATTTTGATATAACGCAGATAGAGTACTGTCAAAACTCCCAAGATACCACCTGCGGCGATTGTCTTTCCAAGATCGGTCAAAAGAGTTAAAAGTGGATTCGATAAAACTGTATCGTGCACCGGCAGAAGATACATCTTGATAAGAAAGATGACGACCACGAGTAAAATGATATTTAACAAATCTTTGAGAATTGAAGTACTGAGGGTCAGTTCAACAAGATCATTTTTAATATCAAGTTCTTCAGAAACACCAATTGTTAACTCGATCGAAGTGCCCATAGCAATAACTGAGATTAAAACTCCACCAGCCAATAGAAATTGCCATGATATTAAAGTCTGTGTTAACACAGGGAAAAGCAGATAAAAACTGCCCGTTATCAAGACAAATATGAAAAAGAACTTAAAAAGGATTATTACCAGCCCGGTTTTAATCACTTTTTTCAGTTTAGAATACTTTAATTCTAATCCTGCAATCAAAGCAATTACTGCGAGGACAATATTGTTAACAACAGATAAATTTTCAGTTATCCTCTGATTAATCAGGAACAGAGGTTCAAAATTTGTAAATTGAAATAGTGACAGTCCAAACACCAGCCCGGTAAAAATATAACCTGTAACCTTTGGAAGCCGAATGGTTTGGAAGAGTTCACCCAGGGTAAATGAGGCGAGTATAATAAATCCAAGTACCGCAAGAGTTCTTGGATAACTCATTTCGCCCGAGGTTCCAATTGTTTTGGTGAGAAGCATCAATCCAAAAAGAATAACCAGTATGAATATTCGTCTTGTTGTATTGATCATTTTGTCTCTCCGCTGATTTCTGACGATTCAACGAGAAATCGTTTAGTAAAAAAGCTTGAGGAAAAACCGAGTGTAAAAACATTCAATATGATTGCAGACATTATGATTGGGGTGTACTGATTATTAAAAACTGTAGCATAATTTATCAAGAGTGCAAACACAAGAATATCGCTTGAAAGAAATATGATTCCTTGTCCTGAATGAACACGATCTTTCTCAAATGCTGCAATGAAAGCAATTTTATGAGTAACAAATTTTGCAATAACTTTTATCACAGGAAATAAAAGAATAACCACCCAGGCTACAGTTGAATTCGGAATTACCCATATTATTCCGGCATAAATCGTCAGGACAATTGAAAGGGGAGAAATCAGGCGTTCAATGGTATCTATCACCTTCTCTTTTATTCTGGACAGATTCCCCAAAAGAATACCAAGAATAAAACAGAGAAAAAGGGGAGATAATCCAAGATAGTAGGCTATGCCACTTCCTAACATTGTTATTCCAAGAATTCCGACAAATATCTTTCGAGTGTCACTCTCTCTTCCAAGAAAGATAAAAAACAGTATCCCAATCGAAATTGCAATTCCAATACTTACCGTAAAAAACTCTATCGGTGTAAGTTGCATTGTTGGTCGGGTATTAAAATTATAAAACGAGAAAATGGCACCAAACATTATCAGAGAAAAAAACAGAGAAAAACGGGTAGCCGAATTCAGTGAGTCGGAAAGTTTACGATTAATGTCATATTTCTCTCTAAACTTTTGTATTACATATGGGGACGACATCGAACCAATTACAGCAAGAGCATAAGAGGCTAACAGGATTTCCAATAAATTGTTGGTGGTGTCGATGAAATAATAAAAAAAAGCAAAAGCTGCGGAACCTATAATAACCGTGGAGAGTACTGTATCATAAATTGCCACTCTAATTTGTTCACGATTGGTTTTAAGTAATTCCACCAGACTAAATTTCATTCCCCAATATAAACCAATTAAACCGGTTACTCCACTTATAACGGGAGCCATCTTGCTCAGAATTTCGTTGTTTATTGGAGAAAAAATATCGAAGGTTAGATTCGAGGAGAGAAAATAATAGAGCCCCGGATTCAGTAGTAGACCGAGTATTAGATATTCCATTCCAGAAGGGAAAAAATTTCTACTTGAGATTTTCCTTAAGACCAAACCGGTGCCTAAATAGCCGGTTAGAAGAATAAGGAGGAATAATGCTAAAGTTTCCATTTAGAAAAAGTTTAATCAAACCTTGAAACATAATAAATAATTAATGATTATTTATACGCCCTTCACGATTGCGAGAGTTATATCATCACTTTGGCTGGTTGAAAGCTCATGTTTAATCACTTCTTCTATTATAATATCGAGAATTTCGATTGCGGAACTTTTCCTGTGTGTCGTGATTAATTCTACAAGTTTTTCATCCCCAAAAAGAATGTTGTTATAATCCATTGCCTCAACAACTCCATCCGAGAAAAAGACCAGAATGTCATCAATTCCAAAATCGACAATCTCCATCTCATAGTTAAATGGGATTACCCCGAGGAAAATACCACCTTTCGACAATCTTTCAACCGAGTCGACACCCGATCTAAGAATTATTGGTTGATTGTGCCCTGCATTAATGCTGTATAATTTTTGGTCGGTTACATCAATGATTCCTATCCATGCAGTGGCAAATTTTTCAATTGTTGATGCCTCACAGAGGACGGAATTTATAGTTTCAGCTATGAATTTAGGATTGGTTCGATTGTCTTTTAATTTGAGTACCGTGTGAAGAGTTGCGTCAATTGTGGAAACTAAAAGAGCGGCAGGAATTCCTTTACCCGAAACATCCGCAACCAACAGGAGGCACAGTTCTTCAGTCATTTTATAAATTGAATAGTAGTCACCTCCAACTTCTTGTGCCGGAATCAGTTTGGCAGCAAAGGAGAGCGCAGGAAATTCAGGCAGGATGGTGGGGAGAAGTTTCTCCTGAATCTTGTGGGCAGTTTCAAGTTCTTTCCTTAATGCTTCAGCCTTTACTTTGGTTTCAAGTAACCTGGAATTTTCGATTGCCACACTGCACTGACCGGCGAGGGTTTCAAGTAATCTTACATCCTCAACAACAAACGATCTGCCACCCTTTTTATTAATGACCGACAATACTCCAATCAGGTCATCATTCTTTAACAGCGGGACACATACCATGTTTCGAGTTTTGAAGTTGGACATTTTGTCGTAATTTCTATTAAATCTTTTGTCTTTATAACAGTCATCCACCATTTGGGGAATTCTATGTTTCGCCACCCAGCCTGCTATACCACTGCCAAGTTCAAGTGGGAAATTTTTAATAATGTTTTCAGAATATCCCTCGAGAACATGAAAGTAGAGCCTTTTATCATCTGGCTCATAAAGCATAAAAGAACTTTTCTCAGCATCCAGAATGTATTGGCTTGCAATCATTATTTCATCAAGTAATTTTCCAAGCGGTTTGTTTTCCAGCATTTTAAGGGTTACTTCGTGCAAAAACTCGATTCTGGAAAGGAAATATTCTGTTTGACTTTCAGCTTGATCAATTTTACGACGGGTATAATAATGATTCCAAAATGATGATTTGATTTGAGGGAGTAAAAAAGAGATTTTGTCGGTTTCTATATAAAAATGTATGAGGTCACAGTTAAAATAGTTTAACAGTTTTTCAGAAATCAATGGTGACCCGACCAGGAGAATAAACGATGATGGGGAGCTTTGTCGCAAAGTGGCCAGCATTTCCACAGTAACTTCGTCTTCAGACAAAATTATTGAAGCCGGTTTTAATTTCGTTGCATCCATCACCACTCTTGCGGGTGAAGATTTGATGGATACTCCGCCTGGGGCAAGGAATTCCACCAACATTTCAGCTATTTCTTTCAGGCTTGTAAAAAGTATTTGCATAAGGAAATATAATAATAAGCTATTTTTGTTATTCTAAATATAAATTAATTAGAACTAATCCAAAAGAAATTCCATAACTCACACTGAATTTAATTTGCTATTTCGATTTTACTCAAAGATCATTCTCATCATTCTGTCCATACTTATTGTGGGAGAATTACAGCCAGTTTTAGCACAAAATGTTAAAAAAGAAATCAATGCCAAAAGAATCGAGTCGGAAATTAATCTGGATGGCAGTGATAAAGATGAAGAATGGGTGAATATTCCCGGAGATTCAAGTTTTCTTCAAATTGATCCCGATCCCGGAAGTCCACCTGCTTTTAAAACTGTCGTTAAAGTGGCTTATTCAGCAACTGATCTCTATGTCCTCTTTATCTGCTATGACAATGAGCCCGATAAACTTGTTGCCAGAGAATTAAAATACGACGGATTCACATCGGGTGATGATAATGTCAAATTTATAATAGATACATTTGGTGATGAAAGAAATGGGTACTGGTTTGCAACGAATCCGCTCTCGGTTAAAAATGATGCATTGGTCTCAGGTAGAAGTTATGAAAGCTTTAATGAAGATTGGGACGCTATATGGGAGGTAAAATCAGGAGTTCACTCCGATCGGTGGTGTGCTGAATTCAGAATTCCACTATCATCTCTTAAATTTCCCGGAACCTCATCACAGAGATGGGGAATAAACTTTCAGAGAGGAATAAGGCGACTCAGCCAGGATGTTATTTGGTCAGGAGCTGTTAGAAATGGACTTTTGTTAGACCTTACACGCGCCGGCAGGGTAGCAGGAATCGAAAATATTGAAAGGGGTAATCCTGTCTATCTTCTCCCTTATGTAAATGTTGGATATGAGGATATAAAAAGTTCAACCAATTCGACTTTTAAGGCAGGACTTGATCTTAAATACGGTCTCTCAGACGCTTTTACGCTCGATTTTACCTTAAATACCGATTTTGCGCAGGTAGAAGCTGATATTGCAGAAATTAACCTTTCACGATTTCCTCTCTTTATCCCTGAAAAAAGGGAGTTTTTCCTCGAAGGGAACAAACTTTTTTCGTTTGATCTTGCGAGTAACAACATGGCTTTTTATTCGAGGACGATCGGGATATCAGAGGGAGAGGGGATACCCATAATTGGTGGATTAAAACTTACCGGTACTTCAGGAAATCTCGAGGCGGGATTTTTAAGTGTTCAAACCGAGGGCACGGCTTCCAAAAGGACCACAAATTATATTGTTTCAAGAGCAAAATACAATTTTCTTGATAACTCCTATGCCGGATTAATTTTTAGTAATTCACAAACCTCAAAGAATTATAACAGGCTTGCAGGAATTGACCTAAGTTTTAACTTCAACAATTTTCTTGGTGACCAAAATCTAATTGTTACCACCAAATTGGCAGGGACATTCGACGAAAAAAACACCCAAAATAACCTTGCAGGAATCCTCGAAGTTGAATACCCGAATGATCTGATAAATATTTATTCCTCCTATGGATTCACCCAGGAAAATTTTAACCCTGAAACGGGGTTTATCTTTAATAAAGGGATTAACGAGTTTCAGTTCAGTGCGGGTTATGCTCCTCGTTTTAATGATGGTTTTTTAAGAAGACTAAGATTTGTACCTGTGAATATTGAGTTTGATCACGATGCCCAAGGTAGAATCACTTCCTTCGAATACAACATCCTTCCCTTGAGTTTTACTCTCGAGTCGAATGACCGGATAGATTTTGAATTTAGCCGGGAATACGACAGACCTGAGGCAGACTTTACCATTTTTAACAACACAGTTATAAAACAAGGTGAATATTATGGAAATGTTTACGGTGTTGAAGCTACCTCAAATCCTGCTCGAGCTCTTTATGGCTCTCTTGGTGTTGAATTCGGTGATTTTTATGGAGGAACGCGATATACATATGGTGTGGAAGCCACCGCTTCAATCTCCAGCAAATTTGGATTCAGTTTAGGGTATCGTATGAATGATATTAAATTTCCATTCGATGAGTTACAAACAAAAGAAATATTTACTCGATTTAAATACACGCTTAATGTAAATATGGCTTCTTTCCTCCTTTTACAATGGAATAATGAGATCAAGGAGATAAATCTTAATTATAAATTAAATATCAAACCTTCATTGGGCAGTGACATATATTTAGTGATAAATAAAATATTAAGTACACAAGACGGATTGGTTTCCAAAGATTTTGTTGTTATTCTTAAAGTTTCCTGGATGTTTATAATTTGATGCCACACAATCATTCACATTCGCATCATCATGGACACAATCACGATCATAATGAGAGTGAAAAGGGGATAAAGAGTGCTTTTATTCTGAACCTGTCTTTTGCTATTGTTGAGATCATCGGTGGTATTCTTACTAATTCTTATGCAATATTGTCGGATGCTCTTCACGATCTTGGTGATTCTGTTGCCATTGCATTGTCATTTATCCTCGAAAAAGTGTCGCACAGAAAACGGGACGAATTTTACTCCTATGGATATAAAAGGGTGTCACTTCTTGCAGGATTGTTAAGCACTGTAATTCTATTCACAGGTAGTGTATTCATTATTTATGGAGCAATTGGAAGATTTTTAGAACCCGGGGAAGTAAATTCAGCCGGGATGTTTCTACTCGCAATCCTCGGGGTTGCAGTAAATGGCATGGCGTTTTTTAAGCTTGGAACAAGTGAGAAAGCAAATATTAAAGCTGTCCGCCTCCATTTGCTTGAAGATGTTCTGGGATGGGTGGCTGTTATTATTGGCTCCGTAATCATCTATTTTACAGGATTTACCTGGATCGATCCTCTGCTTTCACTGATAATTGCTGTCTATATTTTATATAATGCATTCATCAATCTGCGTAGTTTCACCAGAATATTTCTACAGGGGCTGCCTTCAGGAATTGATGAGGGAAGTTTGAGAAGCAGACTCGAGAGTATTCCGGGGGTTGTGTCACTTCATGATCTTCATATCTGGTCGATGGATGGATCGTATAATATTCTTTCAGTTCATCTGGTAGTTAAAGATGGAACTCCTTCAGCGCAAATAGTTGAAATCAGGAAAGAATCGAAAGAAATAATTAAAAAATTTGATATCCAACACGAAACGGTGGAAATAGGATATTGTCCTGATGATTGTGAATATCTTGATTGTTGATTTTGAGTATCGAACAAATTTCTTTACTTTCGAATCGATTTTTGAACTTTTTTATGAATCAAGAACATTTAAAGGTTAAAAGACTTTATTTGACCTGAGCAAATTGAAATTGAAAGCTATTAATATTATATGATAAAAAACCTTGTGATTGTTGAATCACCTGCAAAAGCATCCACAATCGAAAAGTTTCTTGGGAAAGACTATACTGTCACCTCAAGTTATGGTCATATCAGAGACCTTGTGAAAAAAGATATGGGAATTGATACTGAAAACGGGTTTCTCCCCAAATATGAAGTTCCTGCTGACAAAAAGAAAAAGGTTAGTGAACTTAAGAAAATGGCGAAAGAAGCTTCAACAGTGTGGCTTGCAACTGACGAGGACCGGGAAGGAGAGGCAATTTCATGGCATCTAAAAGAAGCACTTTCCATTCCGAAAGAAAAAATTAAACGAATTGTCTTTCACGAGATTACCAAACCCGCAATTCTCGAAGCTGTTTCAAATCCAAGAACAATTGATGATCATCTTGTTGATGCACAACAGTCGCGAAGAATACTTGACCGGCTTGTTGGGTTTGAACTTTCACCGGTTTTGTGGAAAAAGGTAAGGCCATCTCTTTCGGCAGGTAGAGTTCAATCGGTTGCAGTCAGATTAATAGTTGACAGGGAACGGGAGATTCAGGAATTTGTCTCGAAAGATTATTTTAATGTTTCGGGACTTTTTAAAGTAAGATCCAAAGAAGGTGTAGATTACACTCTGAAAGGTGACTTAAATACTAAATTTGAAGATTATGATTCTGCTTTAAATTTCCTTGAGAACTGTATTGATGCAAAATATTCAATAACAGCACTTGATAAAAAAGAACTGAAAAAATCACCTTCACCACCTTTTACCACTTCAACACTTCAGCAGGAAGCTGCCAGAAAACTTCGATTTTCTGTGTCAAAAACGATGAGACTGGCACAAAATCTTTATGAAGCCGGTCATATTACTTATATGAGAACAGATTCGGTGAATCTTTCTGATTTTGCACTTGGTGCTGCAAAAGAGACAATTACACAAAATTTTGGAAGTAATTATCACCACTCCCGTAAATACAAAACCAAATCAGCCAATGCACAAGAAGCACATGAAGCCATAAGACCTACCTACTTCAGCAGTCGCAGTATTGCAAATCTCTCGCGTGAAGAATCTGCTTTATATGATCTGATTTGGAAAAGAGCTCTTGCTTCACAGATGAGCGACGCACGAATCGAAAAAACAACAGCAGATATTGGTATTTCAACATCACAACATAAGTTTGTTGCAACCGGTGAAGTCATACTTTTTGATGGTTTTTTGAAGTTATATATTGAATCAAAAGATGATGACGAAAATGAAGACGAGGATATGTCTATTCTGCCTCCTCTTACGGTGGGTCAATCTTTGGATATGAAGGAGATTACGGCCACTCAACGATTCACAAGACCCTCTGCACGATATACAGAAGCAGCGCTGGTGAAAAAACTTGAAGAACTGGGGATCGGGCGTCCCTCAACCTATGCTCCAATTATCTCTACCGTCCAGGATCGGGGTTATGTTGTTAAAGAGGAAAGAGAGGGTAAACCAAGGAATTACAATAAGTTAACCCTTAATGCTTCCGGGAAGATATTGAAGGAAGAAAAAACTGAAATAACAGGTGCCGACAAAGGGAAAATGTTCCCGACTGATATCGCATTCATTGTTAACGACTTCCTGGTTAAACATTTTCCAAACATTCTGGATTTCAAATTCACTGCAAAAATAGAAAAACAGCTTGATGATATTGCAAAAGGTGAAATTGAAAGAGTTGAGATGCTTAAGAAATTTTATGTTCCTTTCCATAAAATCGTAAAAGAAGCACTTGAAACAGGTGAAAGAGCTGCCGGGGTAAGGGAATTGGGAAAAGATCCCAAAACAGGACTTGACCTGATAGTACGGATGGCAAAATATGGTCCCGTTGCCCAGATTTACAGTCCGGACAATGCCGAAATAAAACCAAGAATTGCATCTCTAAAAAAGAATCAACGCCTTGATACAATTACTGTCGAAGCAGCTCTCGAACTTTTCAGGTTACCCAGAATAGCAGGTGAGTTTGAAGGAGAAGAACTTATGGTGGCAGAGGGACGATTTGGCCCTTATGTTAAACATGCCGGTAAGTTTTATTCAATTCCCAGAAATATTGACCCCCTTGAAATATCTGAATCAGAATGTATAGAGTTAATCACAACAAAGCGTACAGGGGAAATCGAGAGAAACATCAAAAGTTTTACCGAGAATCCTGAGGTTAAAATTCTCAACGGCAGATTTGGACCCTACATAACCAATGGTAAAGTAAACGCAAAGATTCCAAAGGGGAGAGAGCCAAAAGAGATAACCTATCCGGAGGCTGTGATATTACTTGCTGAAAGTGCAAAAAAAGAACCAACAAAAAGAAGAAGGTCGTAAAGAAATTTTCAAAAAATTAGTTGTCTCACTTGCATAAAACGAACTAATTATCTATATTTGTAAACCAAATTAAAATGGTTCTGCGGGAATAGCTCAGTTGGTAGAGCGCAACCTTGCCAAGGTTGAAGTCGCGGGTTCGAGTCCCGTTTCCCGCTCAAACGAAAAATCCACGCGAGTGGATTTTTTAGTTTTGGGGTGTTTTTATGGCGCTGTACCCAAGTGGCTTAAGGGGAAGGTCTGCAAAACCTTTATTCGTCGGTTCGAATCCGACCGGCGCCTCAAACGAAGCTGTCACAATAGTTGTTCTTTCCCAAGTCGATATTCGGCTAATAACCGGAAACTACTATTGAGACAGCTTTTTTTTGTTTATGGTCATTTTTTTCACTTCTGCAAGTTAGATGTTCACTTCCGCTAAAAAATTACTTATTAAAAAGTTGCAAAAAAATGGAATTACAGATAGTTCCGTGCTTGAAGCATTTTTAAAATGTGATCGTCATAAATTTATTCCGGAAGCAATGTCACATTTTGCCTATGAAGATACTGCTCTCCACATTGGATATGGACAAACCATCTCTCAACCCACTACTGTTGCAATCATGACTCAACTTGCCAAAATCCAGAAAGGGGACAGAGTTCTCGAAATTGGGACCGGCTCTGGTTTTCAGGGAGCGATTCTTGCAACGATGGGTGCGAAGGTTTTCACTATCGAAAGAGAGTATGATCTTTTTTTGATGGCAAGAGAACGATTTGAGAACCTGGGGTATGGAATTCAATCTAAATGGGGTGATGGTTCAATTGGGTGGAATGAGTTTGCGCCGTACGACGCTATTCTTGTTACAGCGGGATCACCTTCCGTTCCAGAACCATTAAAAAATCAGCTTACAATTGGCGGGAGACTGATAATTCCCGTTGGGGATCGAGATTCGCAGGTGATGGTCATCATCCATAAAACGGGGCAAAACGAGTTTAGTAAAACTGAGTTACCAAATTTTGCTTTTGTACCACTTCTCGGAAAAGAAGGATGGACAAAAAAGTAATTGTAATCACAGGACCCACTGCTTCCGGGAAGACCGGTCTGGCAATTGAGGTTGCCCAAAAACTCAATACAGAGATAATCTCTGCCGATAGCAGGCAAATATTTAAATTTCTCGACATCGGCACAGCCAAACCTGACAAAGAACAACTTGAAACAGTAAAACATCACTGTATCGATATTCTTTATCCAAATGAAGATTATGATGTTTCATTATTTGAATCGGATGCCCGGAAAATAATGGATACAATGTTTAAGGAGGACAAAATACCCGTAGTTGCAGGTGGTTCGGGGCTTTATATCAAAGCAATTGTTGAAGGAATTTTTACAGGGCCCACAAAGGATGAGGAATTTAGAACAGAAATGGATCAGTTGAAAGCATCTAAGGGTGAAGAAGCCCTTTTCGCAATTCTCAGAGAGAAAGATCCTGTGAGTGCGGAAAAAATGCTTCCAAGTAACTGGAAAAGGGTAGTAAGAGCTCTTGAAGTTCTTCACATAACCGGAATACCAATTTGGAAACACCACGAAGAACAGACAGCACAAGATGGTATCCAATATTTTCAATTTGCCCTTGATCTGGAAAGAAAAATTCTTTACGACAGGATTGAAAAAAGAGTTGATACAATGATTGAACAGGGACTCGAACAAGAAGTAAAAAAAGTGCTTCAAATGGGATATTCACCAAACCTCAATTCGCTTAATACAGTAGGTTATAAAGAGATGATTAACTATATTTGTAATGAATACAATTTAGATAGATCTATCGAATTAATTAAGCGGAACACACGAAGATATGCTAAAAGGCAACTGACATGGTTCAGAGCCGACAAAGAAATAAAATGGCTTAAACATGATAATGACAACCACTTAAATGAAATAATCAGTCTTGTTAAACAATAAAGAAATTTAGATGAAAGAAAAGATTCGAATTGCATCAGGTCAGGGTTTTTGGGGAGATCTCATTGAAGCCCCATTCTGGCAAGTAACATCGGGTGAGATAGACTACCTCGTAATGGATTATTTGGCAGAAGTTACAATGTCAATCCTTCAAAAACAGAAAAACAAAGACCCCAAGTTGGGTTATGCTCGTGACATACCACCCTTAATGAAGCGAATTCTACCTGTTTGCCGGGAAAAGGGGATTAAAGTTATTACAAATGGTGGCGGAGTTAATCCTGTAGCATGCGCTGAAGCAATTCTTGAAGTTGCAAAGGAACTTGGCATCTCGGGACTTAAGATAGCTGTGATTGAGGGGGACAATATCAAAGACCGGATTGATTCGCTGATTGCTGAAGGCTCGGAACTTTCGAATATGGAAACAGGTGACTCCATAATTAAGGTGAAGGATAAACTTTTAAGCGCAAATGTCTATTTTGGAGCATTTCCTATTGTTGAGGCACTTGGAAAAGGCGCTGATATCATAATAACCGGAAGAACCACAGATACAGGTCTTACTCTTGCTCCGATGATCCATGAATTTGGCTGGTCTGCAAATGATTTTGATAAAATGGCTTCAGGCACTGTTGCCGGTCATATTCTTGAGTGTGGCGCACAAGCTACAGGCGGTAATTTCTTTGGTGACTGGGAATCGATCGAAAATTTTGAAAAAATCGGATTCCCTATTGCGGAAGCATTTCCAAACGGGGATGTTGTAATTACCAAACATGAATCACTGGGAGGTGCCGTTACTATTGAGACTGTTTCAGAGCAGCTACTCTATGAAATTGGCGATCCTGCTGAATATATTACCCCCGATTGTGTTGCTGATTTTACAACAATCCAACTAAGTTATGATGGTAAAGATCGAGTGAGGATGTCAGGGGTAAAAGGGAAACCTTACACTCCCTTTTATAAAGTTTCCTGTTCCTACGAGTCAGGGTATTCCTCCTTTGCAACGCTAACTTACAGTTGGCCACAGGCACTAACAAAAGCAAAAGTCGCAGACAGAATATTAAGGAAAAGGCTTGAAGCTTTGGGTTGTTCATTCGAAGAATTCAGAACAGAATTTGTCGGTTACAATGCCTGCCATGGAGCAGCAGCAAAGGAAATTGACGAAGATAATATCAACGAAATTATGGTCAGATTTGCCGTTAGGGGAGACGATTACAAGTCAATTGACAGATTTGGGAAGGAGATAGCACCCTTGATTCTTACCGGTCCTCCCGCGGTCACCGGTTTTTCCGGTGGAAGACCAAAACCGGGTTCTGTAGTTGCATATTGGCCTGCACTTCTTAAAAAAGAGTTGGTTACTCCTTCAGTTTCAATCATGGAGACAAAATGAAAATTCAGTTGAAAGCAATTGCACATGGTAGAAGTGGCGACAAAGGTGATGCAGCCAATGTTGGAATTATCGCTTATGATGATGAAGGTTATGAAATCATCAAAACTCACCTCACTAAAGAGAGAGTGAAAGAATATTTTAAGGGGGTTTGCCTTGGAGAGGTTGAACGATATGAGCTTCCCAACCTGCGTGCATTGAATTTTATTCTGCACAACACTCTTGGAGGTGGAGGGACTGTCTCCCTGAAACTTGATGCTCAAGGAAAAACCCTCGCAGCGGCACTTTTAAGAATGGAAATTGAGATATAACAAAGATCGTGTAAACATATTAAGGAATTGGAGATTTTAGATGTTTGAAGAAGAAGCAAGAACGCATAAAGAACTGTCTGTTAGAGTGAATAATCTACGGAGTTATCTTTAAATTAGCTGAAAAGCAAGAACGCGTTGATGAAATAAAAAAAATAAGTGAGCAGGCGGATTTTTGGTCAGATCAAAGAATGGCACAAGCACTGCTTCAGGAAAGCAAAAAACTTTCTGATTGGCTAACTCTTTGGGAAAATATCAATTCTGAAACAATTTCTGTTGGTGAATTGATTGAAATGGCTGCCGAGGCAGAAGATCAATCACTTTCAGAGGATATCAATGCCGAGATAGTAAAAGTTCAACAGATGCTTGAAGAAGTTGAGTTCAAGAATATGTTATCAGGTGAAGAGGACGGCAGCAATTGTATCATAACAGTTCATTCAGGTGCCGGGGGAACCGAGGCTCAGGATTGGGCGGATATGTTGCTTAGAATGTATTTGAGATATTGTGAAAACAACAATTTAAAAGCCACGATTGTTGATATACTCGATGGAGATGGTGCCGGGATAAAAAGTGCTGAAATTGAGGTGGAAGGTGAGTTTGCTTATGGTTATCTAAAAGCCGAGGCAGGCGTTCACCGGCTTGTTAGAATTTCACCATTTGATTCAAATCAGAGGAGACATACATCGTTTGCTGCTTTATCAGTTATCCCTGAAGTGGATGATACAATTGAAATTGACATAAACCCTGCCGACTTGAGGATCGACACATACCGATCCGGTGGAAAAGGGGGACAGAATGTGAATAAAGTTGAAACTGCAGTGAGAATTACACATGTTCCCACTAATGTTGTTGCTGCTTGTCAAAGTGAAAGATCACAAATTCAAAATAAAACAAGAGCAATGAAACTTTTAAAATCCAAACTCTATCAAATTGAAAAAGAGAGACAGAATTCGGCAAAAAATGAGATTGAAAAAAGTAAGGTTAAAATTGAATGGGGCAGTCAGATAAGGTCTTATGTATTCCACCCTTATAACATGGTTAAAGACCATAGAACTGATGTTGAGACATCAGACACACAGGGTGTGATGAATGGTGATATTTATCGGTTTATTAAAGCTTATTTGTTAAAATTTTCGGCAAATTAAAGGATAGTCCATGAAAATATTTAAACCCGGTGATGTGATCACGCGGGAAGGTGCAATAGATAAAGAACTTTTTATTCTTATCAGTGGAAAAATTGGCGTCTTCAAGTCAGAAGTTAAAGTTGCTGAGTTTGCAGAAAAAGGAATGGTTATCGGTGAGATGAGCATTATTCTTGAAGGTGAAAGAACAGCATCATTAATTGCTGAAGAAGAAACCGTGGTTCTGAATTTGAATCTACCGATGGACAAACTGATCGAGAAATACCCTGATCTTGTAAAAAAGATGCTGGTAAATCTCGCAGAGCGTCTTCAGGTTCTCACACAAGAATATTATGTGCTTGCAAAAGGGATTTCTCCTGATCAAATGAATAACGGAGAGCCTCAGTAAAATTAAAAAAAAGAGGCTTGATTTTTTATTCAGGCCTCTTTTTTTAATTTTTATTCACTCACTTGTGCACTTCTACTGCGGAGCGTCGGCAGTATATTTCCCGTGGATATCATCGATGTCTTCGAGAACCTCATCGATATTCCCCACACCGGCAATTCTTTCTGCTAAAGATTTTCCATCCAATTTGTGATATTCCAATACTTCGAGTGGAGTCCCGCATTCGGGATACTCATCAAGACCCAGTTTTGTAAATGTTCTTGAACCAAGATCATGGTTATTTACAAGGGCATTTAAAATTGTATCTCCAAGTCCTCCATAGTTGGAATGATCTTCGAGAACAAAGATTTTGTTGTAATCTTCTACCAGATGACCTATCCAATCTTTGTCAACTTTATTCAGCCATGGGAAATTTACAACCCTGAGTCCAAATTCCATTTTGTTCAGAAGCCCCGCGGCAACGAGCGCCTCGTGTAACAATACCGGTCCATAAGCGAATAAAATTGCATCGGAGCCCTGAGTGAGCGAAACACCGCGACCCATGGTAAGTTTATAATCCGCGGGTAAGGTAATTGCTTCAGGTGAAGGTCCAATATTTAATCTGATCATAACCACTTCATCTTCAGAATTTATTGCATATTCTGTGATAAGTCTGGTTTCCAAAGCGTTGCAGGGTTGTAGTATAGTTGCATTTGGAATCGCCCCGAACAGAGATATATCTCTAACGCTTTGGTGCGATTTACCCGGACCCGCTGGGATCATCCCTGCAAAATGGCAGGTATAAACAATTTTTCTTCTTTCTGTTGAGTTATTGTAAATCTGTTCGTTTGCACGGGCAGCCAAAAAACTGCCGAATGTGTTAACTATTGGAATTAATCCCATCCGGGCAATGCCGCCTGCCATGGATACCATATCCTGCTCAGCAATTCCATTCTCGATAAATCTGTTTGGATAAGTATTTTCGAAGTTTCTGAGTTTACAGTCAGCAGATAAATCACCATCAAGCACAACAAATTTGTCGTTTGTTTTTGCAAGTTCAACAAGAGTTGCACCATAAGCATCAGTAACAAACTCTTTTGTAGCTTTGGATGGGGCGGGGGAGTTGATTTCAAGAACAGGTAAATCGATCGATTCAATTCCAATTTCTTCTGCCAAATTTTCAATCAGCGATTGCAGTTCTTTTAACCCTGCTTTAAATGTTACATCATCCGGGGCGCCTGAGTGCCATTTGTAAAACGCTTTACCCGTTACCTGATCGATAACGGTGGATTCCATAAACGAAATTCCTTTTCCTTTTATCGTATCCAAAATGATCAACTTAGGTTTGTTTGTAATCGAATCAAGTTTGTTCATGGTTTGTGAAATCGCTTTAAAGTCATGTCCGTCAATCTTTTCGACATGCCAGCCAAAAGCCTCAACCTTTTCGGTCAAGTCCTCAATATTGTTCACATCTTTAACCAACATGTCAGTCTGATATTTATTGTGGTCGATTATTACTGTTACATTATTAACTTTTTGATGTGCTGTAGCTTGAAGTGATTCAAAAATCTGCCCTTCCTGAAATTCGCCATCGCCTGTCAGGACAAAAACTTTTCCTCCGGCACCTGTATAAGACTTTGCCCATGCCATCCCTTTGGCTTTTGAGATGCCCATCCCGAGTGAACCGGTGGAAGCTTCCACGCCCGTGATCCGAACTTCAGGGTGACCATCCAGTCCATTTAACCTACGCAACATGAGTGCTTTTTCTTCCGGTAAAACACCAAGTGCATAGAGGAGTGAATAGAAACCGGGTACATCATGACCTTTGGAAGAGAAGTAGATATCACGATCAGGTGAATCAAACCCGACCTCTAATGTATTGAGTTTACGCAAGTAAAGATAAGTGATCAAATCAGCGGCAGAGAAACTGCTCCCCAGATGTCCTGAACCGGCTTTTTTTACCATAATGTATGTATTATAGCGGCACATATCTGCAAATAACTGTAAATCCTTGAAGTCTTTTCTGTTTAGGGCTCTAACCCTGTCAAACTCCGACTTCTGAATCAAACTATACATTAATACTCCATCTTAAATTGAAAAGAGTTCATCTTCAGAACTCATCCCGGTGTCAAATTAAATAAAAAATCAATTTTAAAACTAAAGATTTTTGATCAATTAATTGGAATCAGTGAGATTAAGGATTTATTATTAATAGTAATCTGGAACAGAAAACAAAAATAGAAGTATAAACCTGTAGATTCAATAATTAGAAGGACAGGTCATGAAAAAGATATTAACAAATTTTTTAATGTTTGTCATTTTATTCACAGCAGCTTTTCCAAATGCCGTGACTAAAAAAACAAATGTAAAAAAAATCAATTTGGCGATACTTCTTGACACCAGCAACAGCATGGATGGATTAATAAACCAGGCGAGGCAGGAGTTATGGAGAATTGTAAATGAGATGGCGACATTAAACAAAGAAATGCCGGATACAAAGCTTGAACTTAGTATCTCACTTTTTGAATATGGCAACGACGGACTAAATGCACAGAACCACTATATTCGAATGGTGGATTCGCTTAGCCAGGATTTAGATATGGTTTCTGAACATTTGTTTGGCCTGGTTACAAATGGTGGAGCTGAATATTGTGGTGCTGTAATCGACCAGGCATTGGCAAAACTTAGCTGGCAAAATGATAAAAATGCAATCAATGTAATTATTGTTGCCGGTAACGAACCCTTTGATCAGGGGATAGTTGACTATAAAACTGTTTGCAAAAAAGCCGCTGCCGCCGGGATAAAAATCAACACAATATATTGTGGTAATCCCGATAACAGTGAATCAAAAACCTGGAGAGATGGTGCCACACTCGGAAACGGTACATTTATGTTCATCAATCAGGATCTCGCCGCCGAGGAAAAACCCACTCCTTTTGATAGTCAAATCATCAGACTGAATGAAATGTTGAACGACACCTATGTTTACTTTTCTAAAAAAGGGAAAGAAGCAAAATTCAGACAGGAACAAGAAGATAATAACGCCATGAAATCTGCTCCCAGTGCCGCTGTGGAAAGAGCCGGAGCAAAAGCAACTGAGTTCTATAATAATTCTTCCTGGGATCTTGTGGATGCCTCAAAGGATGAACAGTTCGATATCTCAAAATTAGCGAAGGAAGATCTTCCCGAAGAACTACAAAATTTGTCTGAAAAAGAGATAAAAGCATTCATCGAGAAAAAGGAAAAAGAGCGCGATTCGATAAAGGAGTTGATCAAAAAGAATGAAAAAATGAGGAATGACTTTCTTGTTAACAACACTGATCCAACTGAAAAAAATACTTTTGGCAGTGCACTTCTCCAGTCAATTAAGATGGAATTAAAAATAAAATGAAAAAATTTAGCATAATCTTTATGCTGCTGATGTTGGCCGTACCGCAATTGTTTGCGGACGGCTTCATCATTATACCGGAGCCTCCGTTTCCGCGTCCACATCCCCACCCGGGATGGCGTGATCCCTTTCCTCTCGAAGTTAAGTATCACGATGTTAAAGTGACAATAGATGGACTGACTGCACGAACAAAAATCGATCAGGTCTTTTTTAATCCTCTGAATCATCAACTTGAAGGACAATACATTTTTCCGATTCCGGAAGGTGCTGTCATCACCGGATTTAAGATGTTTGTAAATGGAAAGGAATATAAAGCTGAGTTATTGGATGCAGAAAAGGCGAAAAAACTTTATCAGGATATAGTTGCAAAAAGCAAAGACCCTGCCCTTTTGGAATATACCGGTAGAAATATCTATACTGTAAAAATATTTCCAATTGAACCTCGATCAGAGAGGAAAATAGAGATAGAATATTTCCAGACTCTGGAATTTGATGCGGGTACGCTAAAATATCTTTACCCGTTGAATACTGAAAAGTTTTCATCCAAAGCGTTGGAAAAAGTTTCTGTTTCAACTACAATAAAAAGCAACAACAAGATACTGTCGATTTATTCACCAACTCATGAGACAAAAAGTGTAAAAGTTGACGATAACAACTTTACCTCTAATTATGAAGAAAAAATTGTAAAACCTGACAAAGATTATTTGTTGGTTATCGCAACAAGGCTTCAGGGGAGCGTAATTGACTTCATGAGTTATAAAACAGGAGATAATGAAAACTATTTCCTTCTCAATTTTTCAGTTGATGATGCCGAATTCAAAGGTGAGTCCATCCCAAAAGATGTTGTTTTTATCCTCGATATTTCAGGGAGTATGGCAGGTGAGAAGTTAAAAGCTGCACAGGATGCACTTGTATATTGTGTAAACAGATTAAAAGATCAGGATAATTTTCAGATCATTAAATTTGGTACTGAAGCGGAAAAATTATATAAATCGATGAAAAAAGCGGATAAGACTTCAAAAAAAGATGCTGAAGAAAAAATTAAAAAACTTGAGGCTCTTGGTGGTACCAATATTGAAGAGGCACTTACTCTGGCTATCAACGAAAAAAGTGAACTTAACCGTCCTTTCTTCATTGTTTTTATTACTGATGGAAAACCAACAATAGGTGAACGGGATGAAGCAAAACTTGTTGAAAAACTGGATCCAAAGCTTATAATCGGAAAACGGATATTTACTTTTGGAATTGGGTATGATATTAATATTCATCTGCTCGACAAAATTGCGATGAAGACAGGGGGGGTCAGGAATTACTCACCTCCTACAAGCGAAATTGAAGTGAATATTAGTCATTTATTTGAAAAAATTGAATTTCCGATTTTAACCGATGTTGAAATAACCGCCTCGGGTGGAATTGAACTTAGTAAACTATATCCAAACACCAAAATTGATCTCTTTAAGGGGAGTATGTTAACTCTCGCAGGGATGATGAATGACGCAAAGTCAGGAAAGATTACAATCACCGGAAAACGAAACGGAAAAAATTTGAAATTCGAGAGGTTAATTGAAATAGAGACAGAAACTCAATATTCATTTATTCCTGTAATCTGGTCGATGCGACGAGTCGGGCATCTCCTTGATATCATCCGACTGAATGGTGAATCAAAAGAGGTTATTGATGAAATAGTCTATCTGGCAAAAAAATATGGATTGATTACCCCATACACAGCGTATCTAATACTTGAGGATGAACAACTGACTGGTAATCAGAGACCTCCTCTTGCACCCGAATTAAAAGGTGCTTCCGACAACTTTTCAACAATGCCTCAGGGTGCTTTTAAAAGTGAATTTGAGGAGATGAACAGCAAGGAAGGAAAGGGGAGCAGCACTGCAAGTGAAACAATAAGAGATTATGCAGGAGCCGACCAGTTAAATCATCGTGATGTTGAAAAGAGAAATATTGAAAAAAATATCGATCCAGCTTCACAAACACTCAATCTTAAAGATGCAGCCGGAAGAGCATTTTATCAAAATGATGGGCTTTGGATCGATGTCTATCTCGAAACAAATAAAAGTTCAAATGTTAAAAAAATTGAATTCAATTCTGAAGGGTACTTTAAACTCGCTTTCTCTGACAAGAAAATAGCAGAGATTTTGTCATTAGGCAGGAATGTAAGATTCGAGTACGAAAAAGATATCTACGAGGTTGTTAACTGATTAAGCTTTAATTTATTTTTCAGAGTGGACCGGCAGGTGCAACTTAAAAGTGCTTCCCTTCGAAGGTTCACTCTGAACTTCAATTTTCCCGCCGTTTTTTTCTACAAATTCTTTACAAAGAATCAGTCCAAGGCCGGTTCCTTTTTCAGAGTTTGTGCCATCCGTTGAGTGAAATATATCTGTTCTGAAAAGTTTTGACAGTGTTTCTTGAGACATTCCGATACCGTGATCAACCACACTGATTGTTACAAATTCATCACCAGCTTCCGAGTAAATTTCAATAGCCTTTCCGGGCAGAGAAAATTTTATTGCATTGGTTATCAGGTTTCTCAATACAGTATTTATAGTGTCATAATCAGCAAAAAGTTCGGTACTTTGATCTACGTGATTTATAAGTTTTATCGATTTTGCTAATGCAGTATCTGAAGTCAGGTTAAAATTGTTATCTATCATTTCCTTTAGATTAAAATTGGTTTTCTTAATAACAATCCTGCCGGTCTGCGACCTGCTCCAATTCAACAGGTTTTCCAATAGATCATAAGTCCGGGTAGAGGTGTTATAAATCTTGTTAACAAACTCAATTTTTTCATCATTTGTGAGGGTTTCAAATTCATCCTCGAGGATACTTGCAAATCCGATGATTGATGTAAATGGATTTTTCAGGTCATGAGAAATAATTGAAAACATCTTGTCTTTTGTGGCATTAAGAGCTCTCAGTTCATTCAAAAGTGATTCAAGTTCTGAGTTCTTGTGTTCAACTTCGATTTTTGCCGAAGCTAATTCTTTATTCTGGACAGTTATCTCAACAGTTCTTTCTTCGACAAGGTGTTCAAGAGCGAGATTTTCTGCCTCCAATCTTCGAGTATTGAAGCGAATAATAAAATAGATAATCAGGAAAAGACCAATTGCCCAAAGAACGATAGCCCACCATCTTTTATACCAGAGAGCGGAGATTGTGAACTCCAAAACGGTTGATTCACTCCATGAATGATTGCCTTGCTGTCGAGCTCTGATTTCAATCTTGTAAGATCCTGGGTTAAGTTCATCAAGATGGAGTTGATTCTGTTCCTGCATTGTCTGCCAGGTGGTGTCGTCATCCAATCGGTATTGAAACAGTGTAGATCTTGAAGGGTAGTTTGAATTTAATGCCATTAAAACCCAGTCACGATCCTCTACAATATCTATATCTTCTGAATAATTAGTGAACGAAGCGTGGCTGCGTAGATTTTTTAAAACGATTTTTGGAGTTGAGGTTGCTTGTGTTGTGCTGACTCCTCCCATAACTGCAAGTCCACTTGCAGTTCCTACCCAGATTTGCCCCTCATTATCTATTGTTAAGGTTCTGGTACCGATGGTTTTACTTGGAAGTCCTGATATCTCATCAAAATGATAAACACTTTGTCCATCAAACTTATACAATCCATCTGTACTTCCAACCCAATAAATAGAATTAACATCGTCAATTGCCAGTGATCGTGCTTCCATTCCCATCAAGAATAATGACAACGGTGAAACAGAATTATTCTCAACGAGAAAAACACCCTTTGAAGTAGCGAGTACCGGATTCCCATGTTTGTCGAAATCGATATCATTAATAGTTACTTTGGATTTATATTTAATCTTTAAATCAAGATTTAACGATTCAAATTTATCTTCGGACTTGTTAAATTTGGATATATTTATCTCGACTGCGGTTCCGGCAGCAAATATTTCGCCTTTTTGATTTGAAAAGATAGTATTGTAGTTCTCAACGGGCAGTTTAGAGACATCGTAAAGCTTTTGACTTAAATCAGACTTTAAGTTTATAATTTCTTTGGCACCTTCAACAAGCATCCATACATCATCTTCGACACCATAAGACATATACTTGATAAAAATTCCATTATGCTGCAATTTAATTTCCGACCTCTCACCGGAGTCATCGATGTAAATAAGTTTTCCGTTCGTTTGAGAGGCTAATATTCCGGTCTTAAATCTCAATAGACTTATGACAACAAAATTTGGTACACTAAGTATATTTGTAGAGGAAAATCCTGATGGTGTTTTTTCCAGGTCATAAACATTGCTGCCATCAGAGACCATCAGTTTGTTGTCTTTAAGCGTGATGATATCTTGAATATATTGTTTAATATTTTTTGGGTCAACCTGTTCAAACAAACTTTTGCTAAGTAGCAAAATTCCTCTTTCGGTACTACACCAGACGCTGCCATCGGAACTCCGGAACAGACTGTAAATCTTCTCATCTCCAATCTCATCATAGTTGTTCGTATTTAGAGAACCACCTGTTGTATCAATTGAGAAGAGCCCTTTCTCCCATGTGCTGAATACAATTCTATTATTTAAGATGAGAAAGTCGGATATACTTAAATTCTCGAAAAACTTTCTTGAAGATGTAATTTCATACATCTGTTCTTTATTCTTTTCCTTATTAAGAGTAATATAATGGATCCCCTTACTGGTTCCGACAAGGAAACGCCCATCACCCAGGTACTCAACAGCGGCAATATTGTTCAAGTTGGAAGGTTCTACAATTCTTCTAAAATTATCAATTTTTGGATCGAATCGATAAAATCCGCCTGCATATGTAATTAAAATCAGCTCACCGGATTCCAATTCTGTGAAGTGATGAGCCCGGAAGAAATCAAAAGAAATATCTGAATTCGCTAAAAGAAATCTTTTTAGTTTACCTTCCTTATAACGCACAACCGCATTACCTTCGCTAAAAAATAATGACCCGTCTCTGGCCTCATAAACACTTTTGGGATACCAGATGTAACCCGGTTTTTGTTCCCGGTTTCCTTTTATTAACATTTTAATTTCTGCAGAGTCCAATGACGGTATAATTTCAAAAACTGCAAGATCGGAGATCGAGATTAATCTTCCGTTTCTCAATTTTATAATCTGCTTTGCAAATGATATTTCGGGTATTTTATTAAACGAAGTGAAATTATAGCCGTCAAATCTACTTACTCCTGCATCTGTTGCAATCCAAATAAATCCAAAGGTATCCTGGACAATCGATTTGGTTAACTCAATACTTAGTCCTTCTCTAATGCCATACTTGTGTATCTCAAAACTCTGTGGAGAGATTTTCGGGATAAAAAGTAAAAAGAGAGTTAAAACCAGGTATTTTTTCAAAGCACTACCTGATCCTGTTTAATCCATTAAGAGCAGCCACCCGATAGGCTTCAGCCATGGTGGGGTAGTTGAAAGTGGTATTAATAAAGTAGTTGAGAGAATTTGCCTCACCTTTTTGAACCATAATTGCCTGTCCGATATGTATTATCTCGCTTGCGTTTGTGCCAAAACAGTGTATTCCAAGAATTTCAAGAGTTTCTCTATGGAAAAGAATTTTTAACATACCGGTTTTATGTCCTGTAATCTGGGCACGGGCAAGGTGTCTGAAGAAAGAATGCCCCACTTCATAGGGAATTTTTTCCTGGGTCAATTCCCGTTCTGTTTTGCCGATTGAACTGATTTCAGGGATGGTGTAAATTCCTGTTGGTATGTATGCCAGAAGTTGATGTTCACATTTTCCCTCGATAATGTGAGTAGCTGCATACCTGCCTTGATCGTAAGCTGCGCTTGCAAGTGATGGAAAACCGCAAACATCTCCCACTGCATAGATGTTAGCAACTGCTGTTTGGTGTTTATCATTTATTTGAATCGATCCTCTTGAATCGGTGGGAATTCCAAGGTTTTCAAGATTTAACGAGTTAGAATTTCCTGTTCGCCCTTGTGCCCAAAGAAGTACATCTGTCGTAATAACTTTATTTGATTCAAGATGAATTGAAACCGAGTCATCAGTTGCCTCAACTCTGGTATATTCTTCTTTGTTTCTAATTAACACGCCGTTCTCCCTCAAGTGATAGGAGAGTGCATCGTTTATCTCGTCATCCAAAAATGTGAGGAGTCGATCTCTTGTGTTAATAAGATTAACCTTAATTGAAAGTCCGCGGAAGATTGACGCATACTCACACCCAATTACGCCGGCACCATAAATGGCTATTGACCTGAAATTTAAAGGGGTTGTAAGAATTGTATCACTATCGAGAACTCTTGGACTTGAAAAATCGACATCGGGTGGGTGATATGGTCTGGATCCTGTTGCAATTACAAAATTTTCAGCAGTGTATTTTTCAAATCCACCATTAGTAAGTTCTATTTCGAGTGTATGTTCATCTGCAAATCTTGCCCAACCATTTATAACATCAACAAAATTTCGTCTGTAAAATCCCATCCTTAATTCAGTTTGTTGGTCAACCACTTTTTTAGTGCTGCCCAGAACCTGTTGGTAAGTAACTCCCAAAGTAGAACCAATTTCAGCTATTCGTTGGATTTCCTGGCGCAGGCTTTTGCTGGGGATGGTCCCGGTGTGGGTGCAACTTCCACCAACTCTGGGGAAAGAATCAACCATGGCAACTTTTTTACCGGCTTTCACTAATTTCATGGCAGCCCCCTCACCACCGGGACCACTTCCGATTACTATACAGTCAAAGTCATATTTATGGGACATCAATTATTCTCAATTGGATTAGAATTCTGTAATTTTGTATAGTCAATTTAAACATTTGAAATACTATATGCTAAAAAATCAAAAATATCATTTACAAATAAAACTCTTTGTACTGTCATTGTTTGTGTTGCTGTTGGCACCTCTCACGATATCGGGTCAAAACAAGGAATTTCGAGGGGTGAAACTGACGGATGTGGATAGTCAGGTGCTTTTCTCAGAGAAGTCCATTTCTGAAGCGATGGATCTTCTTGAACAGTTGAATATTAATGCAGTGATTCCGGTGGTCTGGAACGCCGGGGTTACCCAATACCCAAGTAAATTAGTTGACTCGCTTTTTGGGTTTCTTATTGATCCTGCCTTCACAGGCAGGGATCCGTTGGAGACAGTGATTATCGAAGCCCACAGAGTGGGGATTGAAGTGTATCCCTGGTTTGAATATGGATTTTCATCATTTTATTCCGGTGGGACACCTCCTTATGGCGGGCATATTTTGCAACAATACCCGGATTGGGCTGCAAGAAGTTTAAATGGTGATATTTGTGTAAAAAATGGATTTGACTGGATGTCGGGAATAAATCCGGATGTACAAAATTTTATTATTGGATTGACAACCGAGGTAATCAGAAATTATGATATAGATGGAATCGAATATTCTGATCGTATGCCGGCGTTACCGGTGGAATGTGGCTATGATTCTGTAACTGTGGAGCTATATAAAATGGATCACGGTGGCCAGTTACCTCCGGCAAATTTTTACGATAACGATTGGAAACGGTGGCGTGCAAACAAGTTGAATGATTTTTACAGTAGGGTGCGTGACAGGGTTAAAATTTTGGACGAAAATTTATTTGTGGCCTCTTCACCAAGCGTTTACCCATGGGCTTATGATCAGTATTTACAAGATTCAAAAACATGGGTTAATTCCGGAATTGTCGATCAATTTTTACCGCAACTCTATCGCTATTCAATTGTCGATTACATTTATGAACTAAACAGTTCATTGTCACATATTGACCCGCAAAAGAAAGATATCACTTTTGCCGGTGTTCTGATGAATGTTGGAAGTTATACCATTGAACCACAATTCCTTATACAATCCCTGCAAACCAATCGTAATGCTGGAGTAAAAGGGGAGGGATTCTTTTTTTATGAAGGATTAAGACGCGACAACTTTCGTCTCGCAGATACACTCCGTTCAACTTTTTACACCCAACCCGCTACGATGCCGGGGAGAGAGTATAATCGGAGACCAAAGGGTCTTCTTGTTAGTGAGGATTCAACAAATGTTGTGAAATCGGGTACATGGGAATCTTTGCCTGTGCCGGGTTTTAGAGGAGGGATAGTTAGAACCGGAAGTTCCAATCCCGCTTCATTGGAATATAACTACGATATTCCTGCAGACGGTTTCTACAATCTTTATACCTATCTGATTCCAAGTTTTTCATTCGCCCCGGATGTAAAATATAAGATAAAAACAAAACACGGTGACACGATTGTAAGCGTTAACCAGCAAAGTCCGGGGAAACAAGGTTGGTACCATCTCGGCAGTTATGAATTGTCGAAAGGCAAAAAAACGGTTTTTACATTAAATAATGATGGAATTCCGAACGGAAAATATGTGATGTCTGACGCCGGATTATTGTTAATCGACAGAAAAAAGTCGCCTGATGTTGTCGTTTCATCATCTGAAGAAGTTGCCTCTTCTATAATCCCGACAAAGTTTGAAGTCTTTAACAATTTCCCAAATCCTTTTAATCCGGAGACCGTAGTGGCTTTCAGACTGTCGGAGGCAAATCAAGTTAAAATATCAATTTATAATCAGTTAGGCGAACTCATCGAACAGATTGGGTTGGGAGAATTAGTGGCAGGAGAACATCAATTTAAGTGGAATGCTGAAAGGCTCCCAAGCGGCGTGTATTTTATCAAATTGGAATCGGGTGTCAATTCTGTAGTTCTAAAAACTCTTTTACTTAAATAGATGGCAATAATTAATGACCTCATTGCACAAAAACAGTTAAACACTCATTCACTATATTGAGCCCTTAAAAATTAAAAAAGTTGAGGAAATGGAAGACCTAAGAGAAAAAATCAACAGTTGTGACAAAAATATTATTAATCTCCTTGCCGAGCGACGCAAACTAAGTATGGAGGTAGTGAAGAGAAAAGATTTGACAGGAAGTCCAATAAGAGATGTTGAGAGGGAGAAATCCCTGCTGCAAAACTGTATTAGTTTGGGGAAAGAAGTTGGGCTAGAACCCACATACATTACAAGAATTTTTCATGAAATAGTAGAAGATTCAATAAGACTTCAACAATCTTATATTCATAAAATAGGTGCTGCAAATGATGCCGGTGAGATCAGGGTTGCAATACAGGGTATTGAAGGATCTTTCAGCCATATTGCCGCAAACAAGTTTTTTTCAAACAGAAATAAACAACTTGTTTTTGTAAGTAAGTTGACTTTTGAAGATGTTGTAAAAGCCGTTGAAGATCAGGAGGCTGACTATGCCATGCTTCCTGTGGAGAATACAACTTCGGGCAATATTAATGATGTGTATGATGCTTTAATGCGTTCTTCAGTTTCAATCATTGGTGAAGAAAAATTGAGAGTTAAACAAAACCTGATTGGGATAGCAAAAGTTGATCTGAACTCAATTAAAAAAGTTTATGCCCACCATCAGGCTGCAGCTCAGAGTAGCAAATTTCTTGAAACGCTTCCAAATGCCCGTATTGAAAACATGAACGATACAGCACTCTCAGTGCAAAGGGTGAAAGAAGAAGGGAACATCGAATTCGCTGCAATTGCCAGTGAGCAAGCCGCTGAAGCTTTTGGAATGGTTATTTTAAAGGAAGATATAGCAAACAGAAAAGAGAACTACACTCGTTTTGTAATTGCTTCAAAAAAACCATCTTCTGTAGATCTGAGAATTCCGGCTAAGACATCAATTGTTCTTGCGACCGCTCAAAAGCCGGGTGCATTGGTTGAGGCACTTCTTGTATTTAACAAGTACGGGATCAACATGACAAAAATTCAGTCCCGACCCGTTCCCGGAAACCAGTGGGAAGAGATGTTCTATATCGATTTTGAAGGAAATATTGAAGATGATAAAGTAAGTTTGATGCTCGATGAACTCGGGAAAAATTCTAGATTTTTTAAACTCTTTGGAAGTTATCCTCTTAACGATATTGAAAAAACCAGTGTTTCACCGGAAACATCAATTGAACAGCGCGAGAAAATTACTGTATCGGAGCCAGAATCAGTTGTTGAAAAAATTCCAACGCAAAAAAAATCGTCTCCCTATAAACTTGCGGGAAGAGATTATAAAAGTGAGGATACGGTAATTGATATCAAGGGAGTTAAGATTGGCGGTGAAAATTTTGTTGTTATAGGCGGACCTTGTTCGGTGGAATCACAGGAACAGATATTTGAGTGTGCAAGAGAATTGAAACAGACCAATGGTCAAATTCTCAGAGGAGGTTGTTTTAAACCCAGAACCAATCCCTATGCATTTATGGGGCTCGGTTACGATGGACTAAAACTGCTCGTTGAAGCGGGTAAGGTTTACGACTTGCCTGTGGTAACCGAGGTTCTCTCGATTAATCAGGTTGAAGAAGTAGCAAAGTATTCTGACATCTTGCAAATTGGTGCGCGAAATATGCAGAATTTTTCCCTGTTAATCGAAGTTGGTAAAACACACAGACCCGTTCTGCTAAAAAGAGGGTTGATGTCATCGATTGAAGAACTGCTAAGTGCTGCCGAATATATTCTCGCTCAAGGGAATAGACAGGTGATTCTATGTGAGAGAGGCATAAGAACATTTGAGACAGCTACCCGAAACACACTCGACTTGAGTGCCATTCCAGTTCTTAAAGAATTGACCCATCTCCCGATAATTGTTGATCCTTCCCACGCAGTGGGGCACAGGGACAAAGTAACTCCGCTTGCAAAAGCAGCAAAAGCTGTTGGTGCTCATGGAATTATGGTGGAATTTCACCCCGAACCCGATAAAGCTCTCAGTGATGCACAACAATCGATGGATTTTAATCAGTTCAGAAAGATGATGCAGGAATTGGAAAAAATCTGACATGGTCACAATATTACATAAAAGCTGTCTTATAAATAAAGGCAGCTTTTTTTGTTTTTAGCTGTGGAATTAAATAAGTAACTGTTCTGTTTCTTAAATAAAACAGGAATAGCTTTGTATTATATCGAGATCAAAAATATTAACAAAAGTTTTAGTGAAGGAGACACGGTCCACAAAGTGCTGGATGATGTGAATCTGCATCTAAACGAGGGAGAACTCACTATTCTGTTAGGCAGGAGCGGTTCAGGCAAATCAACACTTCTGAACTTACTAAGTGGAATTGATATACCCGATTCAGGCCAAATATTCCTAAATTCAACAGAAATCACTCTGCTAAAAGAACCAGAAAGAACCATTTTCAGAAGAAAAAATGTAGGATTTATTTTCCAATTTTTTAATCTGATACCAACACTTTCAGTAATTGAAAATCTTCATTTGGCTCTGGAGTTAACCGACAATTTCACAAAAGAGGGGAAAGAGAGAGCAATATTTCTCTTAAATGAAGTTGGTCTCTATGAGAGGAGAAACAGCTATCCAGATGTCCTTTCTGGAGGTGAACAACAGCGGATTGCGATAGCGAGGGCACTTGTTCACAATCCGGGTATAATTCTTGCCGATGAACCCACAGGAAATCTTGACTTTAAAACCGCAGATAAAGTTATAGAAATATTGGATGATCTGGTTAAGAAGAGCGGCAAAACGATGGTGATGGCAACCCATAGCAGAGAACTTACCGGACTTGCTGACAGGATCATTGAATTTAAGGGTAAATCTATCAATGTATCCTCACAGAGGCAAAGTTGATCTCTTTATTCCAAAAAGCAGGGCTTCGTTATCTCTTTACTCATCCCTGGCAAACATTTTTATCGTCACTCGGAATAATGCTCGGCGTTGCTGTAATTCTTTCCATCGATATAGCAAATGAAAGTTCCGGAAAAGCATTTGATATTTCGATGGAGGCAGTTACCGGCAAGGCAACACACCGACTGAGCAACAGAGAAGGTGATATAGCCCTCTCTTCTTACATAAAATTACGAAAAAATGCAGGAATTAAAATTTCAGCACCTGTTATCGAAGAGAATGTAAAAGTTCTAATTGGTGACGGCTTTACTGCTACATTTCTGGGACTTGATCCTTTCTCAGAACAAGAATTTAGAAATTTTGTATCTGCGGATTTAACGGGTGACAACACAGAACTGACGCAACTTCTCTCTTCTTCAAACAAAGTTTTAATTCCTGAATCGTTTGCTCGGGAGGCAAAAATAGAAACAGGAGATACACTAATACTAAAGTGGGGTGATGGTTTTTTAAGTGTGGTTTGTGCCGGATTCATTAAATCGAACGAAGATATTTCAGGGAACAGTATTGAACAGTTTATAATTTCTGACATAGAAACAGCTCGAAAATTATTTAAAAAGGGGAACTTTGTAAGTTATATCGATCTAATCCTTGCTCCGGCCGAAATAGACAGAATAAATAAAATTATTTTACCGGACCCCACTCTTCAACTGACAACCGGCCAAAAAAGTAATGAAACAGCCAAATTGATGACAGAAGCATTCAGACTTAACCTCAATGCAATGAGTCTTTTGGCGTTGATTGTTGGTCTTTTCCTCATATATAATGCCATGACATTCTCTGTAGTTCAGCGACGCAGACTGCTCGCGCTTTTAAGGGCAGCCGGAGTAACAAGAAAAGATATTTTTATTCAAGTAATGGCAGAATCTATTTTCATTGCCTCAATTGGGACGATTGGTGGAATTGTTGGAGGAATATTTCTCGGTAAGATCATGCTCGGATTTGTAACGCAAAGTTTAAATGATCTCTATTTTGTTACCACAGTTCAAACCGTAATACTATCACCGATGATTATTCTAAAGGCAAGTATCGCAGGAGTGGGAGGAACAATAATCGCTGCAATGTTTCCGGCATATGAAGCTGCACAAACTTCACCGGGTGTTTCATTAAAAAGATCATCTGTGGAGACAAAACTTAAAAGGAGAATTTTATTATTCACCATAATCTCTTTCGTACTTCTAACCGTAGGTATCATAATTTTAACTTTTAGTGGTACCGGAATATTCGTTGGGTACTTTGGGATTTTCCTCTTGATAATTGCTTTTGCACTTCAGACTCCGGCGGTAATAACCGTTTTTGTTAAAGTCATTGAACCGATTATCAAAAAAATGATGGGGAATACAGGAAAAATCGGGGTACGCGGAGTAACAGCCAATATGAGCAGAACATCAGTGGCGATTGCAGCTTTGGCGATCTCAGTTTCGGCGACTATCGGGGTTTCCACTATGATTAGTTCGTTTAGAGGCACAGTAGTCGACTGGCTTGAACAAACTCTTGTTGCAGATGTGTTTGTATCGTCACAAGGGCTTGTATCGCGTAAAAATGAGGCTGTTCTCGACACATCGCTTATTCAGAAATTTTTGATGGTTGATGGAGTGAAGACTCTTGACTTTTATTCGGAAGGAGCAGGGACAATAAATGAAAAACCTGTTGAAGTATTTGGTTCACACATAGATACCCGGAATGAGAGCAGATTTAATCTGAAAGAGGGAAATCCGGAAACTGCGTGGGGAGAGATAAGGGGAGGTACAGGAGTTTTGATGACTGAAACTTTTGCTTACAAATGGAATTACAAAGTTGGTGATCAATTTACACTTAAATCACCTGTCGGAGACTTGAAACTGAAGGTTTCAGCAATCTATTTCGACTACAGTTCTGATGTAGGACATATCGCAATCGACTATAACCACTTTAAAAAATATTGGGTCAACCATAAAATATCAGGAATTGGTGTTTACCTTGACAACAAAGCAGATATTACAATCATTCAAAGAAAATTGAGATCGCTTTTCCCTGAAGAAAGTTCTGTCTCAATCCGGTTAAACAAAGATTTGCGTGACTATTCAATCGAAATTTTTGATCGAACATTTGTTGTCGCAGGGTTGCTCCATATTTTATCTGTAATTGTTGCTTTTATCGGTGTATTCAGTGCACTTATGTCAATACAGCTCGAAAAGGAGAAAGAGATGGGAATTTTAAGAGCTACCGGGCTAACTCCGGGTCAAATGTTAAAAATGATATCAGTTCAAACTTTTACAATTGGATTAATTGCAGCTTTTATCGCCATACCCTTGGGTTTGGTTCTTGCATACTGCTTGATTTATGTGATAAACCTGAGGTCTTTCGGCTGGACCATGCAGATGTCGATTGACCCCGTCGTGCTAATACAAGCAATCATAATTGCAGTATCGGCCTCACTCCTCGCAGGTCTTTATCCTGCCTGGAAAATGTCAGTTACTCTGCCCGCAAAATCACTGAGAGACGAATAATATGAGGCTGCTTTTACTTTCACTCTCAGGTTTGTTCTTAACAGGTGGTTTAGTCTATCTCTTTGTTAACTTTGGCACCAGTGTTGACTCCAAAGATGCGATTTCAGTTTCAAGTATCATGAATGCCGAAGCTTCCGGATTTAAAAAGGCAGACAGCATAAGGGAATTTGCTTTTCCGGAAGATCATTTTGCCCATTATGACTATAGAACAGAATGGTGGTATTTTACGGGTAACCTTTCAACCCCGGAGGGAAGAAGATTTGGATATCAGTTCACTATTTTCAGGAACGGGCTTTTACGGGGAACAGACAGCGATTCAGTTGTCTTTTCGCAAAAGTCACTTTACAGTATCCATATAGGGATAAGTGATATTCAAAATCAGAAGTTTTATTCTTTCGAAAGATATGCGAGGGGACTGGATGGTCTCGCCGGCAGTGATGAAACCGGGAAGAGAATTTATATAGAGGGAAATGAAATTCGATTCGACTTTTCCAATGGTGCATTGTTACCAACAATACAGGTCGGGTCTTCAAGTTCTGAGTTTCAAATTTCATTCAGATTATATCCGGAAAAAAATATTGTATTGCACGGGGAAAAAGGGTTAAGTAAAAAATCAAATAAACCGGGAAATGCTTCCTTTTATTATTCTTACACGCGACTCAAAACAACAGGAGAACTTATTCTGAAAGGAGAGAAGTTTAAATTAACAGGCAGTTCATGGATGGATAGAGAATGGAGCACCAGTGCCCTTGAAACTGATCAAAAAGGTTGGGACTGGTTTTCAATGCAGATGGACGACGGTACTGAAATGATGTATTTTAGATTGAGGGATTCGACCGGGGCAACTAATTTTCAAAAAGGCACATTCATCCAAAAGGATGGCAGTTACCGCTCATTCACAGGAGATGAATTTAATATAACCACGATTGTAAATTCAGGAATTGATGGAGTTGTTTACCCTTTGGAGTGGGAAATCGAACTTAAGCCACTGAACCTTATTTTTGGTGTGTCAGTAGCGATGAAAAATCAGGTACATCCTTTCAAATTGAGATATTATGAAGGGGCAGTAAATGTTATTAAAAAAAACGGTGGAGAGATAACCAAAGGAACGGGGTATGTTGAACTTACGGGGTATGGTGATTGATCGAACATAAGATTTTGTGTGGAATTTAGTAAATTGTAAATCAAATAAAAGTGTAAAAAACTGATGAACTCCCCAATGAATTTATTTTTGATCTGTCTCATCATTCTCCCTGTTTCAGTGTATGGTCAGGCGAAGAATGCAGGAAGTGATAAGTCAGCCGACCGTATATACCGTCATGCTTCAATTCTGGCTGCTGATTCCTTATTTGGCAGGGGTACAGGAAGTAAAGGGGAAAAAATAGCAGAGAAATACATTGTCGATTATTTGATAAGCACGGGTATTTCTCCGATCGCCGGAAAATCTTACTTACAAAGTATTCCACTGCAAGGATATACTGTCAGCAAAAGTTCCGAATTAAATGTCTCCTCTATCACTGAATATAAACTCAACATAAACCGGGATTATGTTGTGACAAACTGTGGAGCCGAAACACAGATTCCAAGTTACATAGAAACAGCATTTGCGGGTTACGGTATAACTGCCCCCGAATATGATTACGATGATTATTTTGAAATTGATGTTGAAGGAAAGATGGTAATAGTTCTCTCCGGTGAACCTCAATCTTCAGATAAAAGTTATTTTTTGGGTGAAGAAGAATCTGTTTATTCTTTACACGAATCAAAATTAAGAATTGCACTAAGTAAGGGAGCGGTGGGGGTTATCATCATTCCCATTCAGAATATAAAAGGCAGGAATACAGAATGGGATAAAATAAGAATGGACTACCAATTTGAAGAAATATATTTGAGTTCGCGAATGAGTTCCGGGTTTGGTGCGATTGTGAACCCGGCCTCAGCCAAAATCTTCTTTGAAGGTTCTGGAGTTTCTGTTGAGGATATCAATACCATGGTTTGGGAGAACAAAGTGCGAAGTTTTTACCTCCCTGCAAAAATTGAATTTAAGGGTAAATTCAATTCAAGAGAGTTTATTTCACACAATATAGCAGCCTCAATTGAAAATGGAAAAAACAAGGAGTGGATAATTCTTACTGCTCATTATGACCATTTGGGGGTGGGTGAGTCGATAAAGGGTGATTCCATTTATAACGGTTTAAACGATAATGCACTTGGTGTGGCAGTGTTACTTGAGATTGCAACGGAGCTTGCTGCGAAAAAACCCGCTCTAAAGAAAAACATTCTATTTTTATTTCTAACCGCAGAGGAAAAAGGACTTCTTGGTAGCAGGTATTACACATCAAATCCACTTGTACCACTTGCGAATACATTATTTACTTTGAACATCGACGGGGTACCTTTTATTGATGAACCACTTTCATTTGAAGTTATTGATGGTGATCATTCTAACTTAAGGGAGTTTTTTGACAGGTTTGCCAAAGTGAATGGTATCAGGGTTGACGATGAAGAACAGCAAATTTCTGAGAAATTCATCAGGGGGGATCACTATGGATTTGTGCAGGCAGGAGTACCGGCTTTTATGATACAAGAAGGCAGATTACCGGTAAACAAGACATTGGAAGAATACACTCGTCTGAAAAATTTTTATGCAAAAAATATTTACCATTCACCATTTGATGACCTTAACCAATTCATAAATTACGAGGCAGTGGCAGGATTTCAAAAGATGTTATTTAACTTTATACTCTTTATGGATCAGGAAGACGACTCTCCAAAGATAAAACGCGAATCCTCTTATTATTCAGAGTACCTGAGAATTCGGAGGGGAAAATAGATGTTTAAATTTTCGGTTGTATTTATCGCTGTTATTTCACTTATGTCCGGGTGTTCAAGTTTTGACCGTGACGGTGGTATAATAACCATCAGGGGATCAGAAACAATGAATAAATCGATGAAAATGATCGCCGCTGAATTTATGACACAAAATCCGGGCTACTCTGTAATTGTGGGAGGTGGCGGAACATCAGTTGGAATGAAAACCTTGATGAGAGGTGAGGCAGATATTTGCATTGCTTCCAGACCCATCGAACCGGGAGAGATAAAAGAACTCGTAAGCAAACAGGGCAGTCTTGGAATTTCAACGATTATTGCAAAAGATGAAATAGTTGTATATGTAAATTCCAATAATCCCATAAATGGAGTATCACTTACAGAACTGAAACAAATTTTTACAGGTAAAGAAGAAGAGGTTTTAGACCAGGAAAAGAAGTTTGAATTTAAACTTATACTCAGGTCACCCAATTCAGGTACATATTCTTATTTCAAAAAACACATTCTCGAAAACGAGGACTATGGAAAAAACTCTTTGATTGTGAATTCACCAAATGAGGTTATCGAGCAGATTGCGATGAACAAAAATTCGATTGGTTTAAGCGGTGAATTGATAAAGGTGAATGAATCTATTAAACCATTGATGATAAATGGTGTGTCGCCCGGGGAAAAGGAAATTAAATCCGAGTATCCGTTAGTAAGATATATACATTTTTACACCCTTGACCTGCCCGATGGTAAAATTAAAAAATTTCTGGATTTTGTAAATTCAGAATCGGGTCAGAGAATAATCGAACAAAATGGATTTATAAGTCTTTGGGCTGAGGATTAGTAAAATACATTTTTAATCGCAACTCTTTTTACATATACCACTTCTTTTGAGGTGGTAGATAATGTAAGTTTTATTTTATCAATTCCTGTGACAGTAAAAGTGTCTTTGTCAGTAACCGCCAGTTTTACCGGGTCACTAAGTCCTGAGTTCTTAAATATTTCAGCTTGAGAGTTGAGCAAACACTTTAAAGAATTTTTTATGAGGAAGTTCCTGTCGCCTGTAGGGTCGGGGATCGCGGTCATTTTGATCGCGGAAACTGAATAACTACTCTCCAATCCAAAAATTAACGAAACAGTTGGTTTAAATCTGTCGTAATCAAGATCAGTAAAGCCATTCTTTTCACGATAGACCAAAACCTGCTTTCCATCAATTGCCACAGAAATGGAACCAAAAAAGGTGGTAACTTCAAATTTAAATTCGTTGAGATTCAGATCAACTTCTTTTTTTGTTAATTCAACACCCGGGTATAATTTTTCAACCATCCCGGCAGGCAGAATATCTTCCTCTGTACCTGAACTTTCAATCGAATAATTATAATTTGCCATTTCACTCAAGAGTAATAATTTCGTGTCGTTATTTTTAGTTCCAACTCCTTTTTTGATCAATTTTATTGATCCGGGTGTCATAACCAGGTAAAAATGATTAAAGGATATCCCAAAGACTGAATTATTTCCCCCGGCCAGTCTTACCCGGTCAATGCTTAATCTAAAAGCAAAATATCCATTCGTATTCAAGTAACCTGTGTTATCCGGAATTGGGGCAGTGCCCACGAAATCTTCGATTGACCCGGACTTCGGGTCAACAAAAATAAATTTAGCAGAGAAAGTACCATCCTCTATGGACTTTACAGTCCTCGAAAGTACTTTTAGTTTTGTTTGAATTTCGAAAGTGTTGTCTGTGGTTGAATATCCGGCAAGTGGTAAAAATCCGGAGTTTATTACTCCAAAAGCTTCATCAAAACTTTCTTTTAATTCCTGCGGAGAGATGATTGCAGTTTTATTCTCTTTCAAATCACCGGAAAAAAATTCAGTTAACAGTTCCTTTTTGGATGCTAAATCCGTCTCAACTGAGTCAACCAAATTTTCATAATAGAGGTAGGAACCTCCAGCAAGTAATAATAGAATCAAAAAGATAATCGAAGCCATCAGTTTTAGATTTTGACCAAGAATGTATAAAATTCCCATAAGCCCGGTTGCAACGATGTAAGGGAAAATCTGTGTAACAAAAGTCATAAATTCCGGTTCAAGCGTCAGATACCATTTTACTTTTTCGGTTACAATGAGGTCAACACCATATTGGGATGCAACAAATCCCAATCCTGCGGCGATTGAGAGATTCACTAAAACACTCTGCCACTTAAATTCAGTTTTGAGTGTATTATTAAAAGTTTTAAAAATTTGTTGTTTTTCCTCCTCCGGAATTTTTGCCGATGGAATCGAATGCTCTTTTTCGAGATGGGCGAGGAAAGCATTGTAGGATTTTTTGGTGTATCCAAAACCACTTTTCTTGAATGTAAAGTTATGTTGTTGTTTCACCTCTGTGGCAAATGGAAGATCAACACCCATCGACTTAAAGTAGTTTGTCAGGGAGTATCTAAAAGAATAAATCATTTTAAAACGGCCGGCTTCAGGCTCTTCAATCCTCGAGAGATTTATATTACATTCCACTTTGTTATCAAGTATTTCAAAAACAAGAGTTTTAAATGATTTGCCTTTAATGTCTTCGACGCCGTTCCACTTGAGAAAAAGAATGATATCGTTGTAAAGATATTCATCAGTCATCATTTCAGGATGCTGTGCGAGATAAAACGCAAAATCTTCAAGCTTTTCGAGTTTTGTTCCCTCCAAAGATCTCACAAATTTCTTTGGGATAAATTCATGAAAAATCTGAACCCATTGAACGGGTTGTATATGAACATGCTTTTTACTGAGCACATCAATATAATTTTCTCTTCCAAGCTGAAGATACTTCACAAGACTCTCTTTTGCAGAGGCAAGCAGTGAATATTTTACTGAGTCAAGACTACTCAACTCATCACAAACGAGCATAAATTTGAAGAGTTCAAATTTTGTATTCGCATCCGTATAATAATAATTAAGGTGTTCGAGGTTTCGGAAGAAGAGATATAATTTGCTTTGAAAATCATCCGTGTTTTGAAAGTTAAATTCTATATTATTCAACGAAATAATTGCTGAAGGGAGCAAATGGCGTAGAATTACTTCTGTAAAATAAGCAGGTTCAATATTTTGATATCTTATAATCCTTTTCTTTAGCCCCACAAGGTCTTTAACACCTTCCAGATTATTTAACCAATCTGTTATTTCTTTTAGATTCTGGGGTTGTTTAATGAAGTTGATGAATCGCTCGGGTGAAAGTTTCAGCATCTCGACAAGATCACCGAGATTATGAAGTCTATTCTCGGCTATGGCATCCTTAAATAAAAAATGACTCCCGTAATAGTGAGGAATTACCCGTCTTCCGGCTATATAGTCATCAATTTCATCAGGGGTTGAACGATTTAATTCTTCAAAAACTGTTAAACCCTCTATAAGTGAGTTAACTTCGTAAAAATCAGTCCTGTAGTCTATAAGTGGTTTTAATTCGCTTCCATTTATAATTATTGTCTCATAAACATCAAACGAAAAAGTTTCCGGATAAAACAGACGCATGAGAATCATTCCGACAGAAAAATAGTCACTTGACTCGGAATACATTCCATCGATAATTTCGGGGGAGTAAAAATACCGACAAAGATTTCCTGCAGTAAAGGGGGTCTTTTCAATAACAGGAAATTTACTTTTCATCAGTGTATGCCCATACCCGAACAGAAGCAGGTGGGGTTCTTCACCTTCAACCACAAAAAAATTAGAGATATGGAGGAATGGCACATAAAAATCGTTCGAGTGTAAAAAATCCAGCAGATTTTTAATCTGGGGCATAAAGCTGTTTCTTACAGCCGATGGGGAAATGTCCACCTTATCTAAAGGAGTAACTTTGGCAGGGAGTTCATAAATTTCAAAACAGTACTTAAATTTGAATTTTTTTATTCCGATGCCAAACTCCACAGGGATAGCCAGTCCCGGGTGAGTTAACCCCAAAAGATCATTCTGTACAGTTCCCTTGGGTTCAAAGTTGGGATTGCGAAATTTGAATAATATTTTAATTAGAAATTTTTCTGTACGCTCATTTTCAGCACTATAATAGAAACCATCAGGCAGTGATTCAATCGGATAAAAAAATCCCGTGATGGTGTAGGTGACACCGCTTAATACTATCGACTCACCAACCTCTATGTAAGGTAATTCGCTGATCACATATTGTTCATCAAGAAATTGGGCTATTTGTTCTTGTGGCATTTTCCAAAGGTTATTTGAATGATTAAAAGGGGCATTGAAAAAGTATTATAAGCAACAGTATATTTATAACTCTGATTTCCTCAAAAAATGTTGATAACTTTTATTAATGAAAGTTGAAAAAAAACCTTGGTTAATCGTCTAATTTAAATTACAAAAAAATAATGAGAATATTCGTCATATCGCCTAAAAACGAACAAAATAGTTTTGCGTGAAAAAAAAATTCGACGAAATGGTAAAAACGGTTTGATTATTTAAAAAACTCTTTTGCAAAAGTTATCAACAAAATTGTGGATAACTTGTTAACAAGTTACAGAAAATGAACCAAAAATTCGATTAAGCGGTAAAAACGCATGTTAGTAAAAACAAAAAGTGTGGTGGGAAAACCGACCCACCACACGAGTAAAAAAATACTGTTCAAAAATTATAGTTGAACTTTCAGAGTAAGTTTTTCGGCACCCCTCACTACCAATACATCAACAAGATCACCCTTCTTCAACTCGGAGAGTCTTTCCATATATTCATAAAGATCTTTTACTGGTTTACTATTGATAGCTACTATGATATCACCTTTTAACATACCCGCTTTGTGAGCAGGGCGATCGGGAATAACAGCCTCGGCTTTTACTCCTGTGATGTCAGAAGCTGCCATATCCGGCATGATTCCAAGAGAAACTTTATATGCCGGTGCATCGTTTGATTTTTCTTTTGGTCCTGCTTCTTTAAAAGTGAGAGTTACACCATTTGCTGCAACATCGTATGCAATGTTGTATGCAAGATTTCCAATGGATTCAGCGCCTTCTGAATTAATTTTCTCGTAGTCATCAGTTGGCGTATGGTAATCATCGTGCACTCCCGTAAAGAAGAAAAGTACCGGTATATCTTTTGCATAGAATGAGGCGTGGTCGGAGGGACCGTAACCCTCAGGTGATTTCTTAACTTCGATTCCGGCTGCTTTTATATGTTTCTCGAGAAATGTATCGAATTCTACTGCAGTTCCGGTTCCACCGAGAGTTAATACTTTTGTTGTTGGATTTAATCTGCCAACCATATCTAAATTCAACATCAATTTGGCATTTCTTAATTCCTTCAGGGGGTTTTCAGTGAAATACTTTGAACCAAGTAAGCCCATTTCTTCTGCTCCAAATGCAAGGAAAACAATACTTCGTTTAAGTTGGGCTTTGTTTGCGGCAAGTTTTTCAAATACTTCGATAATGGTAGAAGTTCCTGAAGCATTATCATCTGCACCATTGTGAATCGCAATGGTATCAGGGCGTCTGCTTCCGGTACCCGGCCCTCCCCAGCCGAGGTGATCAAAATGCGCTCCAATTATAACATACTCATTTTTAAGAACGGGATCGTTTCCCTCAATTAAAGCAACCACATTTACTGTGGGCTTTTTGATTTTATTAACAATTGCTTCAGAACTGAGCATAATCCCGGTGCTGAATGAGTTATCATTTGTTATGTCAATCAATAGTTGATCTTCAAGGGATTTAATCGTTTTGCCCGATTGAGAGAGGAGTTTATCAGCCAGTTCTCTCGACATACTTATCGCCGGGATACCGCCATCCGGTTCACCTGATCCCTGTTTGGGACTGATAAGTTCATCCTGTTTTGCAAACTGGTATCCATTCACAAAGATTATACCTGCGGCTCCATTATCCTTTGCCGTTATTATCTTTTTTCGAAGTGTAGAGTTTTTATCTAAAATATCCTTTAGAGATTCATTTTTTGGTGCGCCACGCAGAACCATCACCCATTTACCTTTAACACCTTTACCAAAATTATTAACTTTAAGTTTAGGATCATCCACGGCAAAGCCATATCCACAAAAAACGACTTCAGCTTCAACCTTGCCGCTTGAGGAAATTGCAAGTGGAGTAAAATCAACGCTGAATGTTCCGGCATTGCCATCAAACACAAGAAAACTTTTGTCACTGATTTCGGTACCGGCACCAACTTCAAAATGTTGGAACCCGTCCGTTGCAAGAAGTGTTGCACCTGTCTTTTTTAATTCACCCCTTATGTAATCTGCAGCAAGAATATCTTTACCCGATCCGGGGGATCTGCCTTCCATTTCATCAGATGAAAGGAATTTTATATGGTTAAATATTTCATGTTTTGTTATCTCCGGGTTTTCTGAGCTCTGTGGAACTGCAGTAATTGTTAGAAATAAAAAGCCTAATAAAAGTTTGTACATTAAATGTCCTCCGGGAGTGATTGATTTTTTTGTTTAACATCTTCGAGAATAGTTGGAAATATATTTAAACACTTGTTAATCGTTTCAATATCAAAACTGTTTGCAGCAAACTTTAGTTCATCTGAGAAATTCTCCAGAACCCGTGCACCACAAAACTTATAAAGTTCCATGATCTCCTCCGCAAATGAAATTACATCACTTAAGAGCTTTGTTTTTACAGCTTTTTCGTGAAGGGGATAAACATTCATGGCTATCATGGCATTAAAATCTTCAACAGATACCTTTTGAGTAAATTTTAGTCCGGAGTCGGAATCGGTATCTTCTGTTGTTTCCAACTGTTCGGATTCAGGCTCGGGACCAATTAATTTATTGGAAAGCCCGATTAAATAGAATATATCAACAGGTTTGATTATGTACCCGGCAAAATACTGCAAATATTCCGGTTCCAAATCCTCCTTTAGAGCAGATGCCGTAATTGCAACTATCGGGATAGATGCAGTTTCAGGCTCACTTTTGATTATTTTAGCAGCCTTATTACCGTCAAGTATCGGCATTCTGATATCCATAATTATCAAATCAGGAAAATATTCATTTGCCTTTTCGATGGCTTCAATCCCGTTTGAAGCGAAAATAATTTCACTGTCCGTGGGCTTATATAGCTCAGCAAGCATCTCACAGTTAGTCGGTACATCGTCAACTACAAGTATCCTCTTGTTTTTGAATGTGAAAAACGGTTTATTTACATCCGTTAACTCATCCTGCTTTCGTTTCATCGATGATGCTGAGACATTTTTAATAATTACTGTGAATTTTGAACCTTCACCAACTTTGCTTTCAACACTGATATTTCCGTCCATCATTTCAACAAGTTTTTTAGTGATAGCCAAACCCAGGCCTGTGCCACCGTACCTCTTCTGGGTTTGATTGTAGTGTTGTTTAAATGAATCAAAAATCACAGTTTGATATTCGGGTGGAATCCCGATACCGGTGTCAGAAACAGAGATAATTAAGTCAATTTTACTTCTGTCACCGGGCTTAAATAAATTATCAACCTCGAGCGAGATAGCCCCTCTTTCGGTAAACTTGACAGCATTACCAATTAAGTTGAAGAGTATCTGCCTTATCCTCACTTCATCCAGGATAAGAGTGGGGGGTACATCATCCGAGATCCTCATTCTGAAATCAATCAATTTTTCTTGAATCTTTGATGTAAAGATATTTTTAATTTCTTCAATAAATGATCTTAGATCTACAGGTTCAGGGTTTAAATCCAGTCTTCCGGCTTCAATTTTTGAAAGATCGAGAATATCATTGATAAGGGTGAGCAGGTTTTTACCACCTGCTTTTATTGAGTCAATATACTGATTTAACCGTGGGTCATCTACATTTATAGCAAGTAAACTTGTAAAACCGAGGATTGCATTCAACGGTGTTCTTATTTCATGGCTCATATTGGCTACAAATTCTGACTTAAGACGGGATGACTCAAGGGCTTTTTCTTCAGATTCTTTAAGTTTTTCCTCGGTTTTAATTCTTTCCTGAATCTCACTTTGAAGTTTGGTGATAGCCTCAGACAGTTCAGCTGTTCTTTCAACAATCCTTTGTTCAAGAATGTTATTGATCTCCTTCAAGCGGAGTTCATATTTTTTTCTCTCTGTAACATTCACAATTACATTAAGCACAGCCAACTCTCGTTGATAAAAAATTTGTGAACCTCTAATCTCACCGGTGATTTTATTTCCATTCTTTGTAATTAACTCAATTTCATAAGGTTCAACTTCGTGTCCTTCGAGACGCGAGCGGTTTTTGGCTTCCACTATCTGATATGATTCAGGTGCGATAAAATCGAAAATATTTTTTCCAAGCACTTCTTCGTTATCGTAACCCATCACTTCTTTGATGGCATCATTAACGAGAAAGATTTTTTGGTTTCGATGTAGAATCACAAAATCGGGGAGCTTGGCAACAAGTTCTTTGTAAAGTTGTTCTGATTCCCTGATCAAAGTGTTGGAAGTTGCCAGTTCACTAACAGCAAATTCAAGGGATTCAACCATGGCGTTAAAAGATTCACTCAGCCGCCCGAGTTCATCGGATGACTTAACCTCCGCTCTTTCTTTAAGATCACCCTCTGAAACTCTTTCGAACGATTTTACTAATTTGTTGATTGGAATCGCTATTACCCTTCCAATGGCAAGTGAGCCGAGAAATCCCAAGAAAATAAATACAAGTGAAGTGAGCAGTACACCAACTTGAACTTCATCAAGTTGAAGGTTTGTGGAGATTAGAGAATAACCGAGATAAAGTTGCCCAATTTGTTTATTGTCGAAATTAACCGGCGACTTAATAAAAATTACAGAATCTCCGATAAAAGCTGAGGAATTCGAATTCATTCGATCATATTGTAGCAATTTGGCAGTGTCCAAATTATGAGCCGCAATTACTTCACCGGAATTATCTTTTACGACAAGATAAATTACACCTTCGTTCTGAGCCGAGAGTTGAAATACTGAACGAATTTCGTCTTCAAGCCTAAAATCGAGAGCTGCCCTGATACCAAAAGCAGTCATTCTTGCGAGGTCAACAGCATTATCTTTGGTGGTTTCCAGAGCCTTTTTTTTGGCATGGGTAAACATGATGTTAAACATTACAGTGGTGATCAGAAAAAAGAGAATCGTGATCATTACCGTCAATTTCGCTTTTATAGAAATGTTCACATGTAAAAACTTTTCAGCGATTCGATTCAATTTCATCTATTTATACACCTTCGATAAATTAATCAATTCAAAGGAGACATCATGGCCTGTGGCGGCGAGAGCTTTAAGATTTAAGTATATGACAGGTTTTTTATTTTCTGAGGCAACAGCAATACCTGCCGTGCCCGAGGAGACCAGACCCGGATCACCAGAGATTACCAGTACTTTATTTTTCTTAAACAACTCAAGTTCATCAGAAAAATTAACACCCGGCACGAGATAAACAACATTAAAATTGGAGATAACACTCTTGAGTTCACTTTTATCTGTAGTGGTAGTCTGGAATTTTTCCTTTTTAAAAGCAGCTATTATTTTATTGGGTTTCTCACCAAGTTTATCATATACAACAAGGATGTTCACATTAGATGGTTTGATGGTCTTAACATATTTAAATACTTTTCCAAACATAATGGCTTCAACTTTTGCGTCGAGCCGGGTAATTTGCGAATAACCGTCTGAGAAAAATCCGATTGAAAATAAAAGACTTCCGATGAGAAAAGTATTCAGGTTTATCAACTCAATTCCTTAAAATTCAAAGTTGAACCTCGTCCAAAAAGTAAGCGAATTTCCCGGAAGGGGAGAATTATAACCCAGGAAGGGTTGAATATAGTCGTATTTTTGATTGAAAAAATTATAAATGGCAATGTTCATTTTTAATCCATCTACAAAAACATCATAGACGGTTGTGCTCAAATTAAAAATAGCCACGGGGGAGAAATTTTCGAGATAATTCTCCACAAGAAGACCGTTCGCTGTTTGAGAAATTGTCCCTCCTGTAAATCCAATTCTTGAACTGTAGAGTGAGAGTGAAGGTGAAATTGTTATCCAATCTGAAAAGTTAAATGTGCAAAAGAAATTAAGCCTGAAGGGTGATGCACCTATCGTAACATTTTCTCTAAGCGGAACAATATAACTTTTCACATTATTGTCATACAATAAATAATAAGCTGCATTTATTCCGAGTTGGATCTCCTCATCACTGTATTTGTACTCAAAATCGATTCCTCTGGTTCCTATTGCAGAAGAATTGGAGTAGGAGGTAGCCGTGAACAACGAATCGCGTTTTACTGTGATCAAATCAGTGAAATGATAATCATACAAGTTGATCACAAAGTTATGTTTGTAACCAATCCGGTAGCCAAACTCAATCTCAAAATGTCTTCCCTTTTCAGGTTCCAGGTCGGGCGAATAATATCTCCCTGCTGGTGTACGATAAGACTGACTGTACATCAGCTTAAAATGGAAGTCATTCATTATTTTGGTGAATGCCAATCGAGGTACAAAAGCACCACCAAAAACATCGGTATATTCATACCTTCCGCCGATTGTAACATTACCGGGTTCGAATTGAAAAAGTAATTGTGAATAAGCACTGATACCTGAAATTTGATCAATTTCTGTAAAGAGCATTGGCAGTTCAAGATAACCGGGGATTGGGTTTGAAACCACTTTGATCGTTCTATATTCAAAACCGGACAATTGATTAATATTCTTCGATATTTGCCAGTTAAATTGAATGGAAGGTGCTACTTTAAGAAAGGATTTTGTGTTTGCATAATTAGTGTCAATTAAACCGCTTGGGAGGAGAACAGGTGAAGTGGATTTAAGATCCCACGGAGATTGGTGTGTTAACATTAATTTGGCTTTTACCCCAAAATCATGAAGTATCTGATTCTCGTAAGTGGTTGTGAGATTATATGTTGTGAAATTTACCGGAATTCCCGAATTAAGTTGATATCTGTCAAATGAAAAATTTACACCAAAATTTTTAAGGGAAGCGGTCAGGTTGAAAAAAGTGTTTAGCATATCAAGAGAAACATCCATCTTTTGGCCCGGTGAAGAGTGGAAATATGCCTTTATCAAACCATCCGACAATGTTCCATTTGTGTGATAGCCTGAGAGATTAATCTTTAAGTCTGAGAATGTTTTACCCCAGCCGAAAGCAGTTGAAATCCGTTCCTGCTTTTCGAACATCTTTCCATAACCAATCGAAATAAAATTGGTCTCTTCTTCTGCATAATCGCGTGTGATAATGTTTATTACACCCATGGAAGCATAGCCACCATAGATTACGGAGCCGGGTCCTCTTATTATTTCAATCCTCTGAATAATATCGGTCAGGTAATGATGGCCAAAAAGGATTGAAGTATAAGCCTCCTCGTTCATTTCAACACCATCGATTAGAAGTTGCACCTTTCCCTCGAATGTCCAGATGCCCCTCAGTGTTAGTCCTATTGGTCCAAATTCTGATTGTCCAAAACTAAAACCGGGAACATGAAGACTTAAAATTTCCATCAGGTCTCTTGCGCCGGAATTCTCAATCTCTTTTCTGGTAATCAAAGATATCATTCCCGGAGCCTCTCTGATAGATAGAGGAGTTTGTGAAGCAACTGAAACCGATGTATTCAATATTTCTTCAAGATTCATCGATCTTAGTATTCTGGTCTCCTCATCTTCCTCTTCATTTTGACCAAAAACCTGTATGCTCAATATGAATTGAAGGACGAAAAAACAAAGTAAAATAAATTTGGACGATATTAATTTCATAAAAATCATTTTGAACAAGCGTCGATGAATTTGTTTAACATCGAAAAATGTGAAGTAAAAACTATTATATAACCGTTGGATATTTTGTTAATAACCTTTGCATGTACAGTTTCAACAAAATGAGTTCCACAATTCGAAGTCATTTTTATTTTAAGATTACTGTAAACACGGATTTGTTCGGTTGTTACGAGTTCTGCCTCATAAATTGATATGTTGGTAATTTCTCCATATTTTTCTTTTTTTATCGTTTCAGAATCATCCAATACTTCAAAGATTATTTTTATTGGATTATTCAATTTTATAAGTGAATGGTCGGGCAAATGTAAATCAACATCAAATTTTCCATTAATTCCTGTTACATCAAAAAGATGAACAGGCTGTTTTACCCCCTTTGGATTCACTTTGATTACTTTTTCAACTTTTAACTCGCTCGATACATTGTGGAATGTCTGTTCAGAAATAAGGATTTGATAACCAACAGTGTAACTCTCTATCCGGGCAGTCAGATTCACATTCCTTCCAACCACGCCATATTTTAGTCGTTTCCTTGAGCCAATATTTCCAACTATTACTTCGCCTGAGTTGATGCCGATTCCCATTCTGACAGGCGGCAATTGCATAACTTTCAGGAGTTCGTTGAGGGGGTCAATCTGATTCTGCATTTCAATTGCGCAGGCTATCGCTCTGTCTGCATGATCATCTTTGTAAAACGGTGCACCAAACAAAACGAGAAGGGCATCTCCCAGAACTTCATTGATTGTACCCTCATACTTCTGAATCACATCGGTCATCTTTTCGATAAAGAGATTCAGCAGTTGAAGAGTCAATTCAGGATTTAATATTTCTGCTGTTGAGGAAAATCCCCTTAAATCAGCCATCAGAATTGAGATTTCTCTTAACTCACCGCCAGGTTTAATGTTTTCAGGGTTGTCGAGTAAATTTTCTACAACTTCATCGGAAAGGTATGTTCCAAATACATCAGTTATGAAGTGGTTCCGCTTTTCAAGTTCGGAAACTTTTAGTTGCAATTCAGCCTGTAGTCTACCGATTTTTAGCTGACTCTTAACTCTCGCGAGAACTTCCTGACTCTCAAATGGTTTTGTAATAAAATCAACTCCGCCTGACTGAAAACCTTTTACTTTATCCTCAAGGTCGTTTAAGGCGGTCATAAAAATTACAGGTATGCCGGAAGTCTTTGGATTTTTACCAAGTTGTACACAAGTTTCAAATCCATTCATTCCGGGCATCATCACATCAAGGAGGATAAGATCGATATGATTTTGTTCAGCAAGTGAAATTGCATCAAATCCGTTTGAGGCAAAAGAGACATCATAATTTTCGTGGAACAGAAGACTTCCAAGAACCTGTATATTCTTTGGAACATCATCAACGATCAGGATCTTATATCTAAATTGTTCATCCACGGGTAGATTGGACATGAAGTTTGCTTTGGTTAGATTTGAAATTTGAAACCTGAAAATTACGCATTTATGAAGAATAAAAAAACAGAGAGAAAGATGGCAAAAAAGGCGATAGTACTTACAAGCGGGGGATTGGATTCAACTACAGTGGCAGCAGTGGCAAAAGACCGGGGATTTGACCTCTATTGTCTCAGCTTTTTTTATGGACAGCGACACAAAATGGAACTGGACTCAGCAAAAAAGGTTGCTGCGTTTTTTGGTGCCAAGGAACACCTGATTATTGATATTGATATGAAAATAATCGGCGGTTCAGCCCTTACTTCAAGCATTGAGGTGCCAAAACACCGAAATGAAAAGGAAATGGGAGGCGATATACCTGTTACTTATGTTCCGGCAAGAAACACAATCTTTTTGTCTTACGCACTCGCTTATGCAGAGGTTCAAAAAGCGGATGATCTTTTCATCGGTGTAAATGCCATTGATTATAGCGGTTACCCTGATTGCAGACCTGAATACATTTCTGCATTCGAAAAAATGGCGAACCTCGCTACAAAGGTGGGAGTAGAAGGAACAACACACCTTAAAATTCATGCCCCGCTTCAAGACCTGTCAAAAGAGGGGATTATAAGACTCGGTTTAAGTCTTGGCGTGGATTATTCCATTACCCACTCATGTTACGACCCCATGCCGGATGGCAGTTCCTGTGGGGAATGTGACAGTTGCCTCTTAAGAAAACATGGATTTGAGTTGGCGGGTGTGAAAGATCCTGTTAGATATACCACATAAAAAAAGGCTGACTTTTTCAAGTCAGCCTAAAATTCCAATAAAGAAAATGATTTTACTTGAGTAAAGTCATTTTAATGTTTTTGGTGAAGTTTCCAGCCTGAATACGAGCAAAATAGATACCTGAAGCATTATTGGAAGCATTCCAAATTACTTCGTGATATCCTGCAGCTCTTGCTTCAGAAACCAAAGTTTCAACCAATTTACCTGATGCATCATAGATGCTTAACTGCACATCAGTTGCCTGTGGCAATGAGAAGCTCAGTCTGGTTGACGGGTTGAATGGATTTGGGAAATTCTGGTTTAATGAGAAAGTTTCAGGTAGTGTGTTTTCAACTGTAACAACATCTGAATAATCAAATCTACCATCAAAATCCACTTGACGAAGTCTATAATAAGCCTTTGAGGTAAGTGAAGTTTGATCTGTAAATGAATATGATTGTCTTTCGGTAGTGGTTCCTTTACCATCAATAAATCCAAGAGTTGAGAATGTAACATTGTCGAAACTTCTTTCAACTTCAAACCCAAAGTTGTTTACTTCGGAAGCAGTTTCCCAATTGAGAACTACAGCATTCTGAGCAGCATTTGCAGTAAAAGAGGTAAGTTCAACTGGAATTGGAGCTACTGTTCCACTGAATTTATAGATACCGCCAACAGTTGCACTTGTATTAAATGCTCCTGCCCAGCCTGTGGTGTTATCGAAGAAAGCAACAGCGAGGTGCTGGATTCCCATTGTTCCGTTAAAATCGGTCCATGAATTTCCATTGTCAATTGAGTATGAAACACCGGAGAAACCTGTAGCAGCACTTGTGCTTACATAAGCATCAATAGTACCTGGAACATAGCAGTAGTCGCCATCATAAAAATTACCGCTTGGAAGTAGTGGTGCCCAAGTAGCTCCACCATCCGAGGTTTTATAATAGAGAGGGGAGGTAGCAACCACATCAAGGATAATTCCGTTCATGGCATCTTTCATTTCGATTTTAAACTGATTTCCAACAGCTACAGGTGTAGTTGATACAGTCCAGTTCAATCCTTTATCGGTAGTTTTAAAAATTCTACCTTTATTGGTAGTAAACCACAATGTGTTACCAACAGCACTGTAATAACCAACAACACCATACTCATCGGCAGCAGCAGGAGCAGGAATGTTTGCCTGTGGTACACGAACCCAGTTGGTTCCACCGTTTGTAGTGGTATACAATTCAAAATAACCGCCATTAGGGTCTCCCATAGAGAAACCATCATTTTCATTGAAGAAATGAAGAACATTTGGGAAACCGGCAGGAGCTGCGAAGGTTGCGGTGGTCTGATGTGTCCAGGTTGCACCACCATCTGTGGTTTTTAAAATTCTTCCTCCACCGGATGAAGCATTAAAAACAGGCATGTAAGCAGTAGTCGGGCTTGTTCCAAAGATCATTGAACTTCCCCAACCACTTGTGTATCCGGTTGGTACGCCTGGTGTCCAGGTTGTTCCACCATTGGTTGTTCTGGTGAACTCTGTGATATAAGATGTTGTTGAAGTTCCGTTGTAAGCCGCAGCCCAAACTGTCTGATCGTTAACAATGGAAATATAGTTGATACCTCTTGAAGCAACAGAGAATCCGGTATTCTGCAGTGTCCAAGTGCCTTCTTCGGCATGTCCTCTGCCTCTACCCTCATCTTTTGCCAGTTTTTTGATATTTGTGGCTTCAAGATTGACAACAGCAATTATTAAAAAAATGGATAGGAAAAGAGCTGTAACTTTTTTCATGGGTCACTCCTCATAAGTGTGATAATGATGATTCTCCACTCCTGGGATTGGAGAGTAATTTTAGTTAACACACTCAATTTACGACTTTTTCTCAAATTATTTATGTAATTTTAGAAAAAAAAACGATTTCCGGGATAAAAAAAAGCTGACTTGTAAAAAGTCAGCTTCAAAACTGTGTGGTGATTTTGATTTCTATTTGAATTGCAGTCTGATTTGCCTGTTCTGTACTGGTTCAACTATTCTTGAAGGTTTTGCGGGAATTAGACGACTTCCTGCGATAGTAAAATTGCGTTTCGATAAGGAGTAGTAAGGATCAGATTCAGAATTCTGGTTTATTACTTCTGAGGCCGGTCTTTCGTCACGATCCGACACAAAATTTTCGTATTCGTCGTATTCAGATATCCTCACATTGGAATTGAAATTTTGGTTCTGGTTATCTTCGATGGTGTAGCTTAATAATTGATTAGCGTGGGAAGCTTCAAAATTTGAATTTTTCCTTCTGGAAATTATTAATGCAATGAATAAACTAAATAAAACCGTTAAAAGCGCAACTACAGCGAAAATTACAAAACTGACGATTGACATGTTAAACTCCGAATCAAAATTTTATTAAACTCTGAATCAAACATAAATATAGGGATATCTGCAAATAATTAATTTCGATGAATCTATTTTATTACGGGGTAAACTGTGTCAAGATGTGGTTAAACAAAAACTCACCCTAACTTTTGGGAAAATAAATTTATCACTATTGGTTATTTTTCGGTTTATGAAAAACCAAAATTTGAAAATTGTGATTGTTTACCTCTTATCCATTATTACCGGTATTTTATTTGGGTGGAACAGCCTTGCAGGAAAATTTGCCGATATTAACGCTGAAATCGAAAATGCCGCAGGATACAACCTACACTATAATGAAGTTTATTTTCAGGATACCCTCGAATATAATGTTTTAAACTATAATGTTAATCTGATTTTGAAACCAAAGGAAAAAGAGATAAAGTCACGAGTGGAAATATTAGTGGCACGATATAAACCGGGGGTGGAAGTCGTGTTAAATCTCTCTGTGAATATGAAAATTGCACATATCTCGATAAATGAAAAACCAATTGAGGTCAAAAGAGAGGGAGACAATGTTTATTTGTCGTATAAAAACGCAAATCCAGACACGATTACTATCAGAGCAGAATATTCAGGACAACCCGGGAAAAACAAGAATTTCTTTTTTGGGAAAATAAATGGAAATCAAGTAATTTATACACTAAATGAACCCGAAAACGCACGAAACTGGTTGTTGTGTCGTGATACTCCAGCCGATAAAGCCGGTTTACAAATAAAAATAGCCAACGACCCTGAATTTACCTCGGTATCAGTTGGAAAGCTTGACTCGAGTTATGTTGATGCTTCATCAGGCAAAAAGGTGTATTCATGGAGCAGCCGATACCCGATTGCAACATACCTGATATCATTTTATTCTGCCCCTTATGCAAGTCTGTTCGATACTTATAAAAGTGAGGATGGAGATTCTCTTGAATTATCAATTTATGGATTTAAGTGGCATGAAGAGAAGTTCAGAATAATCCTTGCAGATCACAAAGAGTTTTTCTCGATTATGGAGAAGTATTTTGGGAAGTATCCATTTTCGGAAGAAAAGTATGGAGTGGCGGCATTTCTATGGCAGGCTGGGGCAATGGAATATCAAACCATTTCAGGATTTGGGACCGGATTTATTGATAATTATCCTCAAAATGTAAATATATTTGTCCATGAACTTGCGCATCAGTGGTTCGGGAACTCAATAACACCAAAAACATGGAAAGATATCTGGTTAAACGAAGGTTTTGCAACATTTGCAGAATGGTTATATCTTGAGGAATCGGGCAGAAGAACAGAAAAGGATATTCTGTCGCCAAGACTGGAACTTGAGAAGAACCCACACTTGTTAAGTGGAAAGATTTACGGCTCGGAGGATTTGTTTACACTTGCAGTTTATGTAAAAGGTGCATGGGTGCTCCGGATGCTTCGCCATGAACTCGGTGATGAAAAATTCTTCGCAATGATAAGAGAATATTATAAAATCCATCGTTATGGAAATGCATCAACCTCTGATTTAAAGGTAATTGCAACAAAGTTTGCCGGCAAAGATTTAACACAATTTTTCGATCAATGGATTTATGAAGGGGCGGGGATAATAGAATTAAAACCCGGCGAAATAAAATCCCATAAAAACGGAGATGTTTACGAGGTTCTTTTGCCTGTCTCGCAGGTGCAGGAAGAAGATAGAGAATATAACTTTAAACTTGACATAAGATTTTCGAATTCCACCAGTTCACAATCCTTCTCTTTCCGTATCGATAAAAGGAATGAACTGATTAAACTGAATTTACCATTTAAGCCGGAAAGATTTACGATCGATCCAAATCACCAAACACTTCTGAAAGTTGTTGAATGATCAAATTCACAGATTCTGATTCCAGAACCTACTCCGCGGTCTATTTTATCTCCGACCTTCACTTGGGAATCGGTCCAAAAGTTGAGGATACCCGAAGAGAGGATTTGTTGTGCAAGTTTCTTTACACACTTAAGGATGGGTCCTGTCTTGTGATCGTTGGGGATTTATTTGATTATTGGTTCGAATTTCGACAGGTTTATCAAAAGGGATTTTTCAGAACGCATACTGCTCTTTATGACCTGAATAAAAGAGGAATAAAAGTCCATTACTTAATTGGTAATCACGATTTTTTTCACCGTGATTTTTTTGAATCAGAGCTGGGGATTAATCTTATAGAGGATTCCCTTACGATGGCGACCGGTTCAAAAAAAATATTTGCTGCCCATGGTGATGGATATGTGAAAAATGATCATGGATACAAGGTATTAAAAGCTGTGTTGCGGAACAAGGGAATTCAGTTCTTGTATGGATTATTACATCCCGATTTTGGCCTTTGGCTTGCCAGAGGTACCAGTAAAGGAAGCAGACATTATACAGACAGAAAAGACTACGGAAAAGTGGATGGACTGGTTGCAATTGCAAACGAAAAAATAGATGAGGGATACGATTTTGTTATATTTGGACATTCACATAATAGAAAATTTGAAAAGTATAAAAATGGACACTATATCAATCTTGGTTCCTGGTTTCAGCAGCCATGTTATGGTGTGTTAATTAATGATGATTTCGAGATTTTGGATTTAAATTAATGGTAGAGAAAAAGAGCAGAACTACACGAATTGAAAAAAAACAGAAATACCTCTTTATAGCCGGAGGCGTTTTGCTTCTGTCTTTATTTCTTTTTGGTTTGATGTGGATAAAAGTAAAAGACGGTTTACCTGCGATTGATGAACTTGAAAATCCAAAATTTTATCTTGCAAGTAAAGTATTCGATAAAAGAGGGGAGTTACTTGGGCATTTTTATATTGAAAACAGAGTGGAAGTTCAATACAATGATCTGCCAAAAAATTTAATCGAAGCATTGGTTAGCACCGAGGACAAAAAGTTTTTTGATCATTGGGGAGTTGATGTTGATCGTATTTTTAAATCCGCAATTAAAACGATATTTCTTGGTAAACCTCAAGGGGCAAGTACTCTCACCCAGCAGTTAGCTCGAAATCTTTATAAATTTAAAGATACAGACGAAAATTCATTTGATCTTGCCTTACGAAAGGTGAGAGAGTGGATTACCGCCGTTCAGATTGAAAAATCGTTCTCCAAAACTGAAATTCTTACCATGTATCTCAATTTTAACTATTTTGGACGGCGATCTTACGGAATTGAAAGTGCTGCGAAAAACTTTTTTGGAATCTCAACAAAAGAATTGACACCCGAAAAATCCGCACTTCTCGTGGCAATGTTAAAATCACCAACATATTTTGACCCTATCCGTTATCCTGAGAGATCACTCGAAAGAAGAAATCTTGTACTGCGGAATATGATGGAAGATGGCTTTTTAACCGAGGCAGAATATCAGAAATATTCGGCAACTAATATTGAACTTAAAAGAGAAAAGAAAGAGTCCCTCCTCACAAAAGCACCTTACTTCCTCGAGTATCTTAAAAATGAGTTGATTCAGGCTGAACAAGCTACAGGAATAGATGTGTTGACGGATGGCTTAAACATCTATACAACTCTTGACCTTGAAATGCAGTATATCGCCAACAAAGTTGTGAAGACAAATGTTGCAAGATTACAAAAGGGATTTGACGGGTATTGGAGCTGGGCAGGACGCCAAAAATTACTTGATGATATTATTGACAAAGCAATTAAGGCTGATGAAGAGTATCAAATTTTGGTTTCCAAAGAGGAGAAGCAGGAATATTATCGCAAGCTTAAAAACGATAAAAAGTTTGTTGATTCAGTAAAACATCAGGCCTCGCGTGTACAGGCAGCGTTCGTTGTGTTGGAGGTTGGTACCGGACATATTTTATCGATGGTTGGTGGGACGGATACACTAAGAGGATTTGGGTTAAATCATGTCACTCAGATAAGGCGGCAACCAGGTTCATCGTATAAACCGATTATGTATGCGGCTGCAATTGAAAAAGAACATGTTTATCCTCAGTTTAAGGTTTCAAACGAACCACTTAAGGGAAAATATTCTCCAAAAAATTCTGATGGCAGTTCAGGGGGCATTGTTACTATCAGAAAGGCAATTACAAACTCGGTAAATATTGTAGCAGTCAGAATGATAACCGACGGGGTTGTCTCAGTTCCGCAAATAAGGGAGATTGCATCAAAAATGGGGTTGAGAACTCCACTTGCCGACAACGCTACCATTGCACTCGGATCTTCAGAAGTGGTACCCTTGGAACTGGCCGGGGCATATTCTGTTTTCCCCAATAAAGGTATGTATATCGCTCCGAACTGGTATAAAAAGATTGTTGACCGGGATAATGCTGAGCTTGCACCGTTTAATCCTTCCAAATGGAGGGCAATTTCAGAAGAATCAGCAGTGATGATGATTAGCATGCTCCAGGATGTGGTAACCTCCGGGACTGGAGCATCCCTGAGATCAAGATTCACTCTACCTGCAGCCGGAAAAACAGGAACAACCCAAAACTTTACAGATGCATGGTTTGCCGGTTTCACACCCCGATTTGTTGCAATTGTTTGGATCGGATTTGATGATGCACGAATAAAGTATCCGGGAGGATATGGTGGAACTGCGGCATTGCCTATCTGGGGTGATTTTATGGCTCAAGTTTACGCAAAAAACAATTATCCAAAAGAAGAGTTTCCTGTAACTGCACCAAATTTAATCAAATTTGATTTTTGTGGTGGCGGTGGTGTTGGTTATTTGGCTAAAGCGGGTCCGGGTTGTCCTGTTGTAAAAGATTATGTTCTTGCAAGTGAAGCTGCTGCTATACCTGTCTGCGAAAAAACACATGTCGGTGGTGATGGAAATAAAAAAACTGATACTTCCGGCAGTGAGTGGTAGTGTGTAGTAAAAAATGAAAATATTTGTGTAAATTTGTAATCTCGATTTTAGAAAGCCCGGGTGGCGAAATTGGTAGACGCGCTAGATTCAGGTTCTAGTGCCGGTTCCGGCATGCAGGTTCGATTCCTGTCTCGGGCACTCAAAAACAAGGTAAAGCTGAAGTTTTCTTCGGCTTTTTTTGTTTTTTTTATAAAATCGCTTGATTATGTCGGAAAATGTTGTTAGGTTATAAACAGAAGTATAAAAAATTCTCCGACTGGAGATTTTTAACAGTTTCATCAGATTCTGAAAAACTTAAAACCGACTCAAAAGAGTACTGAATAGATAGACCAAAAATCAGGAGGATCCGAGATGGAATCCGGGCAATTGAAGAACCAACATTTGACTCATCAGATGTTTGATTTTAACAACGCTGCTGAGAAACTTGCAAAGTTTCAAGAGGCGCCGATAGATGCTGAAAGAATTAAAAAAGCATTCAAGCATGCACATAATGTTAAAGAAAATGCGGAATATCTCCTTAAACTTCTTTACGAAAAAGAACTTTTGGAGAGTATCCTTGCCGGTAAAAACAGATTTTGCATTCATGTGGCAGGGCATAACATTGATGTACATTTCAAAGATGGACTAACGGAAGATCATCTTTTTATAATTAAAGACATGTTAAAAGTTATTCAGACTCATCTCAAAAGCGAGGTGGAGGAGTTTGTTCAAGACGCAGAACTTGAATAAAGGGCCATTACAAAACCCTGGCTGAGAGTTTTAACATTTTTTATACCAATTTTAACGGTTCCTTTGATTCTCAATTGCGAGGATTGGGAACCGTTTTATTTTAACGGCATTTCAATTTGGATGACACTCGAATAGTAACTGGATATTGTACGGCTCTTAAATTGGCACGATCACACTACGAAAATTTTCCTGTAATCTCCTTTTTGGTTCCAAAAACACTTCAAAAGGATGTTGCCGTGATTTATTGGTTTGCAAGAACCGCCGATGATCTTGCCGACGAAGGGGAATCTCAACCCTCTGAAAGAACAATAGAACTTGATTTGTTTTTGGAGCGTTTTAACAAAACACTTTTGGGTGACTACAAAACTGAGCTCGATGCTGCACTCCATTCTACTATAATTTCCAGAGAACTGGAGCCACAACTCTTCAGAGATTTGCTTTCTGCATTCAGGCAGGACATTTCTGTCTGCAGATACAATGAATTTAGTGAAATTCTCGACTACTGTAGAAGGTCTGCGAATCCCGTGGGAAGGTTGATTTTGCAACTTTATGGCTACAGGGAAGAAGAATTGTACAAATTATCTGACAAAATTTGTACATCTTTACAATTAATTAACTTTTATCAGGATATTTCAATTGACTTTAAACGAAATAGATTATATATTCCGATTGGAGAAATTTTATCTTCCGGATTAAATTGCGATCAAGTAATGTATCAGCAAGATATTGAAGGGATAAAAGACCTGATAAAATGGCAGGTTGACAGAGCTGTCAGGATTATGTATGAAGGTTCAGGATTACCGGGTAAACTAAATTTGAGGTTAAAACTTCAAATTGCCGCAACTATTAATGGCGGACTTAAAATTGCTGAAAAGATAGCTGAATCAGGTTATACAAGTAATATCAGACGACCTGTTTTAAGCAAAAAAGATTATTTTATTATTTTAACTAAATCGTTATCAAATGTCTTTACAACAAGCCAAAGAGATATCAAAAAAGAGCAACAGTAGTTTCTACTATGCTTTTAATTTATTGCCTCCCCCTAAACGGGATGCAATGACCACGGTTTATGCCTTCTGCAGAGAAACCGATGATATCGTTGACGAAGAAACAGGTACACTCGAAGAGAAAGGGAACTCACTCTCGATGTGGCGACATGAGTTTGAAAACGCTTTTGAAGGCAAGTCTTCATATTCACTGTTGAACAGACTTGGGATGACAATTAAGCAATTTAACATCCCCGTTGAACCATTTTTTGACCTCATTAAAGGGATGGAAATGGATCTTAGAATAAGAAGGTATGATACATTTGATCAACTCAGGCTTTACTGTTATCGGGTGGCTTCAACCGTAGGATTGATGTGTATTGAAATCTTTGGTTACAAACACAGAAGTACTGTAGAATTCGCAGAAAATCTCGGAATCGCGCTTCAGTTGACAAATATTCTAAGAGACATTAAAAAGGATGCTGAAAAAGACAGAATTTATCTGCCTCTTGAAGACCTTAAAAAATTTGGATATTCTGAAGATGAATTGATGAACTCGGTTTATAATGATAATTTTATCAAGTTGATGGAATTTCAGGTAGGCAGAGCGGTTGATTATTTTAATAAAGCAACCCGGTCTTTAGATCTTGAAGACAAAGGAAATATGTTTGCCGCAAGAGCAATGCAACACATCTATTATAGAATCCTCAAGAATATAATTAAAGAGAAATATGACATCTACAACCGGGATGTAAACATTTCCAAAGTCCAAAAAGTTGGAATTTCACTCGGAGTATGGGCAAAGTATAGTCTGGTATATTGATGCCTGATGTTGCCATCATTGGTGCGGGGCTTGCCGGGCTCTCTGCGGCCGTTTCTCTTGCCTCCAAAGGATTTAGTGTCCAAATATTCGAAGCCGGACAAAAAGCCGGTGGTAGAGCCAGTGCATTTCCATTCAATTTAACATCACCCCACAACAGTTCACAAAAAGAATACTACCTCGATAACGGTCAACATATTATGATGGGTTGTTATCACGAAACTTTATCTCTACTGTCAGAAATTTCGGCAATGGACAAGATTTCAATTCAGCATAGAATGGAGGTCAAGGTTCTGGGTACTGATCAAAAATCTTACACCCTTAAATCCGGATTTCTGCCTTACCCGTTCAATCTGTTTCAGGCTTTAATGGGATACAATCTTTTGACAATTGGTCAAAAAGTTAGCGCCATAAAGTTCGTTCATAGATTAAAAACACTAAATGTTGATTTGATCGATAAAATCACAGTTAAAGAATGGCTTGAACAGTGTGGTCAGGCAGGTACATTATTAACCGGGCTTTGGGAGATATTATGTGTAGGTACCCTGAATACATCACCCGATAAAGCTTCTGCTTTAATTTTTGCCAGAATACTAAAAATTGTATTTCTTGGAGGAAAAGAAAATTCCAAAATAGTTGTTCCGAATGTGAATCTTTCCTCACTTTTTGTTGAACCTTCGCTCAACTTTATCAGATCGAAAGGTGGGGATATTAAATTCTCAACGCCTGTGAACTTGATTACATCAGTAGATTCCACCTCATTTGAACTTTTTTCCCGTGGAGAAACCACAGGAGTGTTCTCAGATGTAATTTTTGCAGTTCCTCATCATGCACTTAAAAAAGTATCCGGTATCGACCAATACATCAGTGAGGAGATAAACAAAGACCTTGAATACTCTTCGATTACAACATTCCACCTCTTCCTGAATGAAAATAGATTATCGGATAATTTTCTTGCATTAACGGGATCGCCTGTGCAATGGGTGTTTAACCATGGTGATTATATCACCACAGTTACAAGTTCATCTTCGAAGTGGGATAAAATGTCAGAGGAGGATATTCTTGTAATTATTCTCGAAGAGTTGAAGAAGTATTTAAATATAGATTCAAAAAATATTGTTGCCTGTAAGATGGTAAAAGAGAAACGGGCAACATTTGTATGTGGAGGGGAAAATCTGAATTATCGCCTGGATTGCAAAACTAAAAATTCAAATCTGTTTCTGGCAGGGGACTGGACTACAACCGGATTGCCGGCTACGATAGAGGGGGCAGTTTTTAGTGGAAAAACCGCCGCCCGTGAGATAATTCAAAAATATTCCAAACAAATCTGACTTTATTGATTGGTTAATGTGCATCGAGCCAGTTGTTACCAAATCCAGATTCTACAACAACCGGGACATTTAATGGAAGTGCATTCTCCATTAACTCTTTAATTAATGGGGTTACGCTTTCCAGTTCGTTTTTAGGTGCATCAAATAAAAGCTCATCATGAACCTGAAGAATCATTCTGGTTTTAAATCCGCCCTCTTTTAACGCTCTATCCACTGAGATCATTGCAAGTTTAATCATATCGGCTGCAGAACCCTGAATTGGCATATTTATGGCAACTCTCTCCTCAAACTGTTTAACTGCAAAATTTTTACTGTTTATGTTTGTGAGATATCTTCTACGGCCTGTCAATGTTTCCGCATATCCTTTGGTTCTCGCATTTTCGATTGAGTTATCCATAAACTCCTTGACCCTTTTGAAAGTGTTAAAGTAGGTGTCAATTATCTCTTTTGCGTGATTTTGAGCTATGCCCAGGCGGATTTTTAATCCAAAGGCACCAATTCCATATAAAATACCAAAATTTACTTCTTTGGCTTTCCGTCTCATGTCAGAAGTTACTTCAGCCGGATCAACCATAAAGACGAGTGCAGCCGTTTTACGATGGATATCTTCTCCTTCAATAAAAGCATTCGTTAGATACTCATCACCACAGATAGATGCCATAATTCTCAATTCGATCTGGGAATAATCGAGACTTAAGATTACATTATCGTTCGATGAAGCTACAAATGCTTTCCTTATTTCTTTACCCATCTCTGTTTTGATGGGAATATTTTGAAGGTTTGGGTCGTTTGATGAAAGTCTCCCGGTTGATGCCACAGTTTGATTGAATGAGGTATGGACTTTACCCGTCGCAGGTTCTATCAGAGTTGGCAATGAATCTGCATAGGTGGATTTTAATTTCGAAAGTTGCCTGAATGAAAGTATCATGTCGATTATTTCATGTTGACCCCGAAGTGATTCGAGTGTCTGTGCGTCTGTCGAATAACCCGTCTTTGTCTTTTTACCGGTTGACAATTTTAGTTTGTCATATAGAATCCGCTGCATCTGAACAGGGGAGTTGATGTTAAATTCCTCCCCGGCAACTGCGTAAATATTTCGTGCAGTTTCCATCATCATCAATTCCAGATCGGTGGATAGTTGTTTCAACATCCCGCTGTCGATTTTAACGCCATTTCGTTCAATATCTTCGAGTACCTCAACCAATGGAAATTCGATTTCATAAGCCAGCCGGTGCAGACCCTCTTCCTCAATTTTAGTTTTTAACTTTTGGTAGAGTCTAAAAGTTATATCCGCATCCTCACAACTGTAGATAGCGAGAGCATTTTTATCAACATCAAAGATTTTGGAGGCGTCTTTCTTATCGCCGATAAGGGTTGAAAGATGGATGGTTGAATAATTTAAGACAGTTGCAGCAAGATCATCCATACCATGTTTTTTGTCCGGATCGAGCACATAAGATGCCACCATTGTATCAAAATAAAACCCGCGCAAAGGCATTCCCGCCGTTCGTAATATGGCGATATCATATTTACCATTTTGGCAGATTTTTTTGATATTGGGGTTTGCGAAGACTGGTGAAAATATTCTTCTGAATTCTGAGAGGGGGAGTCTGTCAGATTTTGGAGTTGAAAACATATCCTCAACCTGGTTTTCAGGTTGGATTGCTACAAACCAGGCTTCAGCTTCTTTAACTGCAAAGGCCACACCTGCAATCTTTGCCCTGAAAATATTCAACGAATCCGTTTCGGTATCAAATACAAATTCTTCCACTTTTCCCAACAATGCAGCAAGATTTTCTGCATCCTTGATTTCGGTAACTAATTTATAATTCACTTTTTTTGGATCGTATTCTTTTGGAGTATTCTCTTCGATGGAAAAGTGATTATCCGGTGATACTGTAGAATTTGTTGCCATCTCAGGATTGTAGTTAAAATATTTGCAGGCTTTAACCCACATCGTTTTTAGTTCGAGTTCCTTTAGGATTTTATCGAGTCTTGTAAAATCAACATCGCCAATAACAGCCTTATCGGGATCAAATTCAAGTTCAATGAACTTGTCGATTGTAGCCAACTCTTTTGAAAGAAAGGCGTTATCACGATTCACTTCAAGTTTGTTTTTTACCGAAGCAGACGAAATCTTATCGAGATTTTGATACAAATTTTCAAGATCACCAAATTGTTGAATCAGTGGAACTGCACTTTTTTCACCAACCCCGGCAACCCCGGGTATATTATCACTTTTATCCCCAATCAATGCAAGGTAATCGATCATTTTTTGGGGTTCAAATCCTAATTTCTCAACTGATGCATCAAAACCGTATAATTCAAAGTCTTCACCCTTCATGCCAGGTCGAACCAGAAATGATTTGTGAGTCACTAATTGAAAATAATCTTTGTCGGGTGACACCATATAAACAAAATAACCGTCTTCTTCAGCAATTCTTGCCAGTGTTCCAATGATATCATCAGCTTCAATTTTTGGAATGGCAAAGGTAGGAATAGCCATCGCTTCAAGAATATCTTTGATTCTTTGAATTTGCGGAATAAGTTCTTCGGGCATCTCGGCTCGATTTGCTTTATACTGCTCAAATTTTTCAGCTCTTAAAGTTTTTTCCTTTGAATCAAATGCCACGATTACCGAATGAGGTTTAATCTCCTCGAGAAATTTGAACATTTGGTTAACAAATCCAAAAACTGCCGAAGTTGGCTCTCCTGTTTTTGTCTTTAAGGGTCGCGAGATTAATGCAAAATATGCCTTGTAGGCAATCGCCATTGCATCAATTAGAACTATTTTCTTCATCGTCTTGAACAGTACCTTCCTGTTTTTTGTTTCTGTATTTTATGTAAAAATAAAATGGAAGTCCGCTTAAAATAAGCATCAAACCCATCATAGCGTTTTCGGTATCAGAAACAACGGTGTTAACTAAAAATAAAAATGAAAAAATCACAAAAATTGCAGGAGTCCATGGGTAGCCCCACATTTTAAATTTCCTTGGTGCATCCGGCATTTTTTTTCGAAGTATAAAGATTCCTGCTGCCCCCAGCATATAAAACAACCATGCTGCAAATATTACATAATCACTAATCGTATCAAATGATCCGCTCATTACGAGAACAGCTGACCAGACACCCTGGACCAATAATGAAATATGTGGAGTCGCAAATTTGGGATGAACCCTGCCAAGACTTTCGAAGAACATCCCTTTTCTCGCCATTGCGAATTGTACTCTTGCTGTTGCCAGAATACTGCCATTTAATGCTCCAAAAGCGGAAATGATGACTGCAATTGAGATTACAGTTCCGCCGGCCAATCCAAATATCTTCTCTGCTGCAGTACGAGCCACAAGGTCCGAGTTTTTCATTTCATCAATAGGAAGTACATATAAAAATGCCATATTGATGAAAACATAAACAGCGATAACAATGAGTGTACCATATATAAGAGCCAAGGGCACATTCCGCTGTGGATTTTTGCATTCACCACTTACAAAAGTAACATTGTTCCATCCGTCGTAAGCCCAGAACGCCCCGGCGAGTGCAAGTCCAAAAACTGAAATCAGGTTTGAAGTGCTTTCATGAGGAATAGCAAAACCGGTTGTGAAATTTGCAGTTGAGCCATCACCAAGTAAGAAGATCAAGATTGATAGACCCAGAATTGATGCAATTTTAACAAAAGTAACAACTGTTTGAACAATCCCGCCAAAAAAGACTCCAACATAGTTAACGCCTGTAAGAAACAGGGTAACAATTATCGCAATCGATTTGGTGCCAAATTCAGCAAAGGGTTTTATCATTCCAACAAAGGGCATGTAAATTTCGAATCCGGCAAAGGAATCGGGTAAACCTCCAATCATCAGGTATGAATTCAGGTATTCTGCAAAAACATACGCAATTGCAGCCTGACTACCGGTTTGTATTACAGAGAGAATCGACCAGCCATACATATATGCCGTAAAATCGCCATACATCTCTCTTAAGTAGATGTACTGACCTCCTGTTGAATCTATCATGCCTGCAATTTCTGCATTGATGAGTGCCCCTACAAGAGTGATTAACCCCGCAGCTATCCAAACTATAAGAAGAAGTTCCGGGCTAAGTAGTTGCCCTGCCATGGTTGCGGGTTTACGAAAAATGCCTGAACCAATCATCGAACCGGCTACTATCATTGTAGCACCGGTAAGAGTCAGGCTTCTGATTAACTCACTTTTACTGCTTTTTGTCATTTGATTAGTAAGGATTTTAGATAATATTGATTAAAAGAGTGAAAACAGTTAATTTTTTAAAATTAATCGTTTTAAGTTTCAATAATACTGATTATTTTTGTTTTTTAAAGAACGCTTAACAAAATTCCTCAATAAAAACTTGCATTAAATGAAAATAAAGCTACCGGCTCTGCACACTCAAATCTTACTCGCTCTTTTATTCGGTGCCCTTTTTGGTGCATTTTTTAATGTAAATGATTCCTCAATGGTGGTAAGTCATGTTGAATCCAAGGTAAAGACAGAGTCAACTGTCGCTAACTGGTCAGAAGTTCTTCTGATCAAAAAAAATATTCCACCTCTCTCGGATGATACACTTCGATTTGGTCCTACCGAAAAACCGAAACTTATTTCAAGTTTTAAGAGCTTAAAAAAATCGGGTGCTGAGATCATCATGATTTATCAAACCGGGCAGGTTGATAAGACAATTAAATCGGGGCAGACTACTTATAAGCAAATAAAGTCGATCAGGAGTGAAAAAACTCCCGCAACCTGGATAAAGTGGCTGGGAGATATTTTTATCAGATTACTTAATTTGGTGGCAATACCTTTGGTTCTTGCCAGTTTAATTGCCGGAGCAGCAAGTTTAGGGGATATTCGGAAATTTGCGAGAATAGGTACAAAAACTTTAAGTTATTATCTTGTAACAACCGCGTTTGCAGTTGTTATTGGATTGTCACTTGCAAATATCATTCAACCGGGTGAAAGGATGAATGAAGGGACAAAAAACAACCTTCTTCAAACCTACGCAGGGGATACGCAGGAAAAGATTGGTTCCGATGTGGAATTTGATCCCATAAATATGGTGGTTGAAATGATCCCGCGAAATCCATTTGCTGCGTTGACTCAGGGGGAAATGTTGCAGATTGTGTTTTTTGCAGTCTTTTTTGGGATGGTTCTTACATTTGCCGACAAAGAAAAATCGAAGATTATGTTGAATTTTTTTGATGCATTAAGCGACATAATGATAAAAATGATCGATGTAATAATGAAATTTGCACCGATAGGCGTTTTTGCACTCATTGCGGCAACGGTGGCGGAGTTTGGATTTAACATACTCGAAACGCTGTTGTGGTATGCTGTAACAGTTCTGCTTGGACTCTTGTTGCATACAGTTGGAACATATTCTCTTGCCTTAAAACTATTCTCAAAATTTAGTGTGATAAAGTTCTTTAAAGGTATAAGACCGGTACAACTTGTGGGGTTTAGCACCAGTTCTTCAGCAGCAACACTTCCAGTAAATATGGAGTGTTGCCATGAAAATCTTGGAGTCTCAAAATCAATTACAAGTTTTGTACTTCCACTTGGTGCAACAATAAATATGGATGGAACTGCATTATATCAGGGAGTGGCGACGGTTTTTATAGCCCAGGTTTACGGGATGGACCTATCACTTACACAACAAATTACAGTTGTTTTTATGGCAGTTTTGGCATCCATCGGGACAGCCCCTGTTCCGGGAGTTGGCATCATTATGTTGATTATCATTTTAAAATCAGTTGGAGTACCTGAACAGGGAATTGCATTGATACTCGGGATAGATCGTATTTTGGACATGTGTAGAACAATAACCAATGTCACAGGTGATGCAGTTGGAGCAGTGATCATTGCCAATAGTGAAAACGAATTAATCGCAACCAAACAGGAGTAAGAATATAGATGAGTGGTACCAATGAAAGATGGGCTTCGAGGCTCGGACTAATTTTGGCAGTTGCAGGAAATGCCGTTGGCTTGGGAAACTTTTTAAGATTTCCTGCACAAGCAATTCAGAATGGCGGTGGAGCGTTTATTATCCCATACCTTGTCTCTTTGGTGGTAATGGGAATTCCGCTCCTTTGGGTTGAGTGGGCGATTGGAAGGCATGGTGGTCAAAAGGGCTATCATTCAACGCCGGGAATGCTTGATGTTCTTGGTAGATCAAGCCTGCTTAAATACTTTGGTATTTTTGGAATTTTCACAAACCTTGTTGTCGCTGCTTATTACTGTTACATAGAATCGTGGACTCTTGCATACACATTTTTTTCGATAACAGATGTTTTTAACGGAATGTCTCAGGGCGAAGTAGTCCAGTTTTTTAAAGACTACCTTGGTTCCGGTGATGGATTTTTTAATATTTCTTACACAGCTCTAATATTTTTTGGAATTACCCTGGGAATGAATTTGTGGATACTATCCAGAGGAATTAGTGGAGGTATCGAAAAAGCAAGTAAAATATTGATGCCATTGCTTATTCTCTTTGGAATATTTCTTGCAGTAAGAGCCTTAACACTGGACAGAGGAGAATATGGTACAGTTGAGAATGCCATTGCCGGACTTAACTTTCTTTGGACTCCTCAGTTTGATTCTCTCGCAAATCCCAAGGTTTGGCTGGCAGCAGCGGGACAGGTATTTTTCACTTTATCAGTAGGTATGGGTTCAATTCATTGTTACGCAGCATATCTCAGGAAAAACGATGATATTGCCTTAAATGCAGCATCTGCCGGTTTTATGAACGAATTTGTTGAAGTGGTGTTGGGTGGTTCTGTCGTAATACCTATCGCTGTTGCCTATCTTGGTTTGGCATCGCTCAGCACCTTCAGTGGATTTGGAATGTCGTTTATGACACTCCCGATGTTATTCGAGAATTGGGGCCCTCTACTTTCCGCCCTGGGTGGTCTCACCTGGTTTGGATTATTGTTCTTTGCGGGAATAACAAGCTCCATTGCGATGGGGCAGCCTGTAATGGCATTTTTACAAGATTCCTTTAAATTTTCCCGGTCCAAGTCAACAATGGCTTTTGGAATAGCAGTTCTTATCCTTGCTCTTCCAACAATTTTATTGTATGACCATGGAGCCTTCGACGAATATGATTTCTGGGCGGGAACATTTTCACTCGTTGTATTTGCTCTCGCAGAATCGATTATCTTTTTATGGATTTTTGGGATAGACAATGCATGGGAAGAGATTAACAGAGGCGCCGATATTAAGATACCCATAATCTTTAAATACATATTAAAATATGTTACTCCTTCATTCATAATGATTGTTTTTGTTGGCTCCATGTTTCAGCCTGAAGGTGGTAATTGGGTGGTTGCTTTCCAGGGATTATTTAACGGGCAGGGTTGGAATCTTGATGCAGGCAGTGTGTTGGGTACACTCTTTCACATAGGTGTTACTGACTCAGATAAAATTCTTGTCACAAATTTAACCCGATTACTCCTGGTTTCGGTGTATATTATACTTGGTGTTCTTGTAGCGATTGCGTGGAAGGTTAATTTAAAAGAGAAGAGAGGTTAAAATGGATGCATCAGCCCTGATTACATTGTTATTATCCTGGTCAATTATTATATTTTATACAGGATACTTTTTAATAAAAGCTTTGAAAACACAGCACAAACACGATTCTGACGATTGATTTAACTTAAAAATTTCACTTGGGAGGTTGTGGAGATTCATTTTAGAGTTTCCCAACCTCCTTTTATTTCTTTATCTTTGCGCATTAAATATTTATTTTGTACACGGATTAAAAACCATTAACCACGGGAGATCAAATGGCGAATAAACTGGGTATCAGAGGTTACGATTATGTCGAGTTCTTTGTTGGCAGCGCAAAAGTCTGGGCATACTGGTTCTCAAAAGCAACCGGGATGAAGATAACAGCTTATGCAGGACCTGAAACTGGAATCAGAAACAAAGTATCCTATCTCTTACAAAAAAATGATCTTAAAATTCTCGTTACATCACCGGTAAAACCTGATAACTATGAAATTTATAACTTCATCCAAAGGCATGGTGATGGAGTTAAAAGATGGACGCTGAATGTAAATGATGTTGAATATGCTTACAATCATGCCATTCAAAACGGTGCCATTCCCACAATCAAGCCTCGTGAATTAAAAGACGCAAATGGTATCTATCTTGAAGCTGCAATTAAACTGTATGATGATGCAGAAATTTCCTTTGTAAATGCCGACGAATATCATGGAATGTTCCAACCGGGATTTGGCGAACCTATTCAAAACTACGAGGTTGAAACTCACGAGACGGGACTTAAAATAGTTGATCATATCGTAGGTAATGTTCGTGAGAACGAAATGAATTTTTGGGTGGACTATATGAACGCAGCCCTGAATTTTGAGACATTTGTCGATTTTGGTCCCGGAGATATCGGAACCGAATATTCATCTCTCCTTTCAAAAGTTGTTCGCTCTGAGGATACAATCATTCGCAATCCTGTGAATGAGCCGTACAAAGGGAAAAGAAAATCGCAAATAGAGGAATATATTGAAGAGTTTTGTGGTACCGGTATTCAACATATCGCCATCAGATCAGACAATATTATCGAAACCATTGGTGCGATGAGAAAAAATGGAATAGAATTTCTTAGCACACCTCCGGCAACATATTATGAATCTCTGAAAGAGAGAGACTTAAAGGTTGAGGAAGATATAGATGAACTAAAAGAGCATGGAATTCTGCTTGATCCCGAAAGTGATGGTTACCTTTTACAGATATTCACGAAACCGGTTGGTGACAGACCCACATTCTTTTTTGAAGTGATTCAAAGAAAGGGCGGCAGTCAGGGTTTTGGAAAAGGTAATTTCCAGGCGCTTTTTGAAGCTATCGAACGCGATCAAGCGCTTAGGGGAAATCTTTAATTTTTAATCAAGGAGATCAAAATGCCATTCTATTTTAAACTTGGTGAACTGCCACCACGCAGACATACCACATTTTACAAACCTGACGGCGTATCTCTCTACAGGGAGGAACTCTTCAGTACCAGAGGATTCTCGGGTGTTTATTCCAATAAATATCACTATCATATCCCTCCACAAGTGAAAGGAATTAATGAGCTTTTCCCGAGCGATGCCAAGGATTGGGATGATGCACCAATACAGTATTACCACTTTGTAACCGGAAGGAAAGTAACGCCGGGAAACATTCTAACGGCACGCCAGTCGTTTATGAGGAATCATGGTTGTAACATTTCAACCGCGCATGTCACAGAAGAAGCTGATTTCTTTTATAAAAATTCGCACATGTCAGAATTGATCTTTGTAAACCACGGTAGTGGGAAAATGTATTCTGAATATGGAGTTATACCATTTACTCAATGGGATTATTTGATTATTCCTAAAGGTACAGTGTATCAGCTAAAATTTGATTCATACGAGAATGTTAAACTCTTTATAATTGAATCACTTACACCCTTTGAGATACCACGCCACTTTAGAAATGAGTATGGCCAGTTGAATGAGGATGCCCCATATTATGAACGCGATTTTAGACCTCCTTCATCATTGGAACCTTGTTTTGACGAGGGAGAATTTAAGATGATAGTAAATCTTAACGGTCGTCATTTTGAATACGATGTCCCGCACCATCCTTTCGATGTTGTCGGGTGGGATGGTTTCCTTTATCCTTACGCTTTTAATATAAAGGATTATGCACCAAAAGTTGGCAGGTTACACTTGCCTCCGCCTGTGCATCTTCTGTTTTGGACAAGCAATTTTGTGGTTTGTAATTTCTGCCCGAGATTATTCGATTTTGATCCAAAAGCAATTCCCGCTCCCTACTTTCATACTAATATCGACAGTGATGAAGTTATCTACTATGTGGATGGCGATTTTATGTCGAGAAAAAGTATTAGTGAGGGATCGGTGACACTTCACCCCATGGGTATCCCACATGGACCTCAGCCGGGGAAAACTGAAGAATCAATCGGTGCAAAAGAGACCTTTGAGTATGCGATAATGATCGATACTTATGCACCACTTAAACTTACTCAAAATGTAAAAGAAACCCTTGTTGAAGGATACGAAAACTCCTGGTTGGAGGTTTAATTCCGACCGGAGGGAGAAATATAATGATTAAATTACCAAAACACATAGAAAACCTTATTCCTTACAAAGCAGGGAAACCGATTGAGGAACTTGCACGGGAAAAAGGACTCACAAAAATTGTAAAACTCGCCTCGAACGAAAATCCTTTGGGACCATCACCGATGGCTGTTGAGGCAGTAAAAAATAATCTTTCAGAATTGAACAGATATACCGATCCTAAAAGTTATCTTCTCGTTAAAAAGTTATCCCACTATTTTGAGGTACCCCAGGAGAGGATAATTACCGCAAGTGGCTCGGATGCACTTCTGCAATACATAATTTATGGAGTCTGTGAACCGGGAGATGAAGTTATTACATCCCAGGGTACTTTTATTGGGTGGTATGTAAACGCCGATAAGTATAACATTAAATGCGTTAAAACATTATTGGATGATTATACCTACGATTTAGACGCGATTTATGATGTAATAACTGAAAAAACCAGGATAATCTATCTGGCTAATCCCAATAATCCGACAGGAACGATGTTCACAAAGCGTCAATTTGAAAGTTTTCTGGATAAAGTCCCTGATCATATTTTGATTGTACTTGATGAAGCATATACGCTTTATGCAAGAAAATTTGATGATTATCCTGATGGACTTAAATACGAAAAAGATAATCTAATGGTTCTAAGGACATTTTCGAAGGATTATGGACTTGCAGGATTAAGGCTGGGTGTTGGCTTTGGAGAGGAGAATTTAATTCAAGCTCTTTATAAAGTGAAACTGCCATTTGAGCCAAACATGCTTGCTCAGACAGGAGCGATGGCAGCACTCGATGATGTTAAATTCCTAAAAGAGACAGCAGAACTGAATGAAAAATCACTCAATTTGTTCCGACATGAATTTGATAAAATTGGTTTACGATACACAAAATCTGTTGGAAACTTTTTGATGTTAATACTGCCTGATGAATCCACGGCAATCCAATTTAATAATGAATGTCTTGAAAGAGGGCTTATTTTGAGGCATACCGGCTCGTTTGGCGTGCCAAATGGTGTCAGAATAAACAGTGGAACCATCGATGAGACTGAATTTGCAATTTCGGTGATAAAGGATGTTTTTGAATCGATTAAAGTGGCAGTTTAAATAAATTTTAACCATAAAATGGAAAATCAGAAGCGGATGTTTATAGTTCTGTTTTTTCCGGGAGAAGATCAAATTGAAATTTGTAAGTTATTATAAAGACTCAAAGTTTAGAGTTGGAATCCTCGTAAACGATGTAGTAATAGATGTTGAAGAAGGTTCAGCTTCAACAGGTAAAAGACTTCCTGCCACAATGAAAGAACTTCTTGAGGTGTGGAATGAATCGCTTAACATTTGTGAATCAATCGTTAATAATTTCCATGCAGGAAATACTGCCGGGATGAATCTCGATGATCTTAAGCTTGGACCTCCTGTCCCGTATCCAACTTCATGCAGGGATGGTTATGCTTTCCGTCAACATGTTGCTACTGCCCGCAGGAACAGGGGAGTGCCAATGATCCCTGAATTTGATCAATATCCTGTGTTTTATTTTACAAATCACAATGCAATTTATGGTAGTGGTGATCTTATTGTTGAAACTGATCACCTGCAAAAATTGGATTTTGAACTTGAAGCAGCAATTGTAATTGGAAGACATGGTAGAAATATAAAATCATATGAAGCCGACAATTATATTGCAGGCTATATGATCATGAATGATTTTTCCGCCAGAGTGCTTCAAATGGAAGAGATGTTGTTGAATTTGGGACCCGCAAAAGGAAAAGACTTTGCGACCGCAATTGGTCCTGTATTAGTTACCCCTGATGAACTTGAGAACCGGAAAATAACTACACCTTATGGTGATAAATACGATCTGGAAATGAGAGCTTATCACAATGGCAGATTGATCTCGGAGGGAAATCTTAAACAGATGGACTGGACATTTGCCGAAATCATCGAACGGGCTTCATACGGTGTTGACCTTTATCCGGGTGATATAATTGGTTCAGGAACTGTAGGAACAGGTTGCTACCTTGAACTAAATGGAACTGCGGCATTAAATGCCAAAGAAAAAGATGAGGAATTTACTCCGGTTTGGCTGGCTGAAGGTGATGACATTGAGTTGCAGATCGAGGGCTTGGGCAGACTTAAAAACACTATAAGAAGATCAGTGGATGACTACAGTATTCTCTCCCGAAAAAAGTTGGATACTTAATTATTGAGTTATATTAAAGAATAATTTTGAATAGATTTATGAAGTTTACCCGGATTTTGATTTTATTTTCAATAACATTGATTTCACTGCAAGCGCAAGCTACCTTTTTTGATTTTGCGAGTCTTGCTCGAAAAGACAGTTTTTACACTGAATTGAAGCTTAAGATAGTTGAGTCTCTTAAAAAGGAGAATCGTCGAGATGTGAAGAAAATGGCTGACGGGCTGTGGGCTTCGGAACTTACACTTACGAGGAGCCAGGAATTTAAAGATTTCCTGGATGAATTACTGGATTCAATCTCCACATTTGAACCTGATCTTCAACGCAGAATTCTACAGACGATCCATTCGCTTTATCGGGGTGAGTTTCAGGAAAAAGTAACTAATTTTGCCCATTCCACCACCGATGTTAAACTTTTTGCAATGGCAATCAGTCAACTCAACCTTGAGCCACAAAAAGTTGAATATTTTGAATATCTTACAAAATCAAAATTCAGCAACAAACTTGATAATCCGATAATAACGGCTCTTTTGCTTTCACTAAAAATGAAAATGGCGGGGGAGAGAGTTGTTCCATCTGTGAAAGAACTGTTGAACTATCAAAAAGACAGTTCAGTTTTTCGGATGTATATGTTTGTAAGGTCAGATCGGGATTACTCCGGGCAGATTGTATTCAGAAAAAAGGATGGAAGCTTTCTTAAAGATTCATCCGGGAATGCCCTTACACTTCCATATTTTGCCCGATCGATAACAAATTTACCCGGTTATGTAACCAACGGGAACTCACCCCAGGGTATTTTCGCCATAACAGGTGCATATAACTCTCCTGCAAAGTTGATAGGTCCAACACCCAGAATCAGATTGTACATGCCTTCTGAAGGTGACAATAACCTCTTCTACAACGGTTATAAAAATGTAAATAAGTTATCTGACAGTGTTTTATACAGTTTGCTTTTACCCGAAAGCTGGCGAAACTATTCTCCCGTTTATGAATCATATTATGCGGGTAAAGCCGGCAGATTTGATATAGTGATGCACGGAACCACGGTTGATCAGCGTTATTACAAAAACGAAATATTTTATCCTAATGTTCCAACTCATGGATGCCTCAGTGGGATTGAAAAATGGGACGACAAAGGATATTTGGTTTTTAGTTATCAAGAAAAACTGCTCGCTATCTATAATTCACTTGGTAACCCCAAGGGGTATCTTTATCTGATTGAATTGGATAGTCAACAAAAGGATGTAACGGCTGAAGAAGTTCAGGATTTATTAAAATAAAAAGGATATTTGGCAAAGTTTATAATGATTAATACTAAAATTTTATTGTCCTCCAGTGCTATTGTACTGGGACTGTTTGGTTTTCTTTCCTCATTTTTTTCACAAGAGCTTCTTTTGCACACAAAGGTAACCTCTGACGGTGCCGCTGATATGTTTATTCAGTTGTTGGCAGCTATGTTTATTGGGTTTGCGATTCTGAACTGGATGAACAGGGGAGTGATGATGGGAGGAATTTATGCCAGACCTCTTGCAATGGCTAATTTTTCGCATTTCCTGATTGGTCTGATAACATTTCTGAAAGTCATAAGTGCCAAACCACATCTACCGGGAATGTGGGTTCTAATGATTATTTATTTCTTGTTTGCTTCGGCTTTTGGAATCACAATGTTTTTTCATCCTGTTGCTGCGGAGAAAAAAGCGAGGGGCGAATAGAAGGTTGTTGAATCTGTTTGAGAGAAAGAGGCTGCCATTTACTCGGCAGCCTCTTTAAGTTTCGATCAGATAAAGAAATCTAATTGTAAAGTTTTATTGGCTTTAATTATTTCTTCAGACAAGAAGTTTTGTTCTACTTTTTTCTCTCCAAGATAAAGTCCCTTTTTACCACCAGAATTCTCTCGAACCACATTCAGATCAAGTCTGCATCCTCTAAAAACTCTGGAAGCTTTAAAAGAATTCCAGTATGATGGGAGTGCAGGTGAAATTTCCATTCCGGTAAATTGGGGTTTAAATCCTGCGATATTATCCATTCCAATTCTAAGCATCCAGACTGCAGTGCCTGTTAACCATGAATGGCTTGCCTGACCTTCAGACGGGTGATCGGGACTGGTAACATATTCGGCAAAAACATAAGGTTCAACTTCATAGATATCACTTCTTTCGGCTGAATTTGTCGGAAGCATTCGTTTGTAGATGTCAACCGCAGAATCGATATCACCAGCAACGATGGAAGCAAGCACAAACCAGGATGATGCGTGATTAAAAATGGCACCATTTTCTTTTTTCCCGGGCACACAACGACTGATCAATCCTGTGTTTTCTTCAACTTTTGTGTAGGAAGGGTAACAAATCTGGATTCCGTTCGGACGCAGGAGATGTTTTTTCACCGATTCGATACTTTTATGGGCTCTTTCAGCAGGAGCCATACCCGAGATAACAGCCCATGACTGTGAATTAATGAATATCTTGCCCTGCTCACTTTTTGAGGTTCCCAGAGGCTCCATGAAGTCGTTAAATGCACGAATATACCACTCGCCATCCCATGCGACTTCATTTACAACTCGTTCCATGTGAACAAACGCTTCACTCCAACTTTTGATTCTCGCCTGATCGTTTCGCAATCCAAGCAGGGGTAGAGTTTTTTTAATCACATACCCAAGGAAAAACGCACCCCAGATTGTTTCACCCTTGCCGCGAGGACCAACTTTATCGAGAGTATCATTCCAGTCGCCGTTCATTATTTTTGGCAGGCCTCTTTCACTAACTGAAGAAATACAAAAATCGATGGCTCTTGCAGTGTGCTCGTAAACTGTGGCTTCATCCTGATCGTAGAATTTTACAACCTCATCGAGCAGAGCAAAGTCGCCTGTTTCGTTTAGATATTCAGTGACACCAAAAGGTATCCAAAGGGGAGTGTCAGAATGGTTTGTCTTTTCACCCCACTCGGTAATCTTGAAAAAATTATGAAGCGTTGATCCGTCAGAAAACTGATATTTAAGGGCGTTTGTGATTCGAGCTCTTACTCTTCCGGGTTCGGGAATAACCATTCCAAGGATATCCTGGAACTGATCACGGATACCATTTCCAAAAAGCAATCCACCATGATAATAGCCTGAATTACGCGCCATATCAAATGTAACTGCTGCCTGGTACTGGTTCCATACATTCATCGAAGCATTAAACTTTTCATCGGGGGTTTCGATTACAAAATGGTTTAAGTAATTAGTCCAGTAGGCTTTTACTTCATCTAATTTTGAATCAATTACCTCGATATTTTTTAGTGAATCCCAATCCAAAGAGAGATATTTGGATTCAGGTGTTCCCTCATCTTTTGGGGAAACTCCCATCAGGATTGCAAAATCTACAGATTCTCCGGGTTCCAACGATATTTTATTCTGCAAAGCAGCAACAGGGTCGCCGGCGGTAATCTCAGTATTAAACATTTCACCCCGCTCAACAGCTTCAGGATTGGCTTCAGAACGCCATCTGCCGATGAATTTATCAAGGCTTCCGTCAAATCCCGTAACAGGAAGTGTGGAAGTAAAAAGCAGATCATATTTCCAGTCGAGGTTGGGTTGTTCTACTGATACTTTTTTGTTTAATACCCAGTATCTTCTTGTCGCGACAAGTGTATCATAGGTCTTATCAAATTTAATATCGGTAAAATGTTTGTCGTTTGGTTGATTAATGATATCGTTTAGAGCGTTACCCATCATCAATTCAGCAAAAGAATAGATTTCAAGTTCCTTCTTTACAGATGAAAAGTTTTTTAGAGTTACACGCCAAATCTCAACATTTCCTTCACGAGGAACAAAATAAGTTAAGATTCCCTCAACTTCAAAAAATCGGGTTTTTATGGTGGTGTAACCTTGCCCGTGTCTGCACTCATAAAAATCATATTTTTTGTCAATTGTTGGAGCCCAGCTTAAAGAGCGATACTCTCCGCTTGCTGTATCCTTAACCATCACATATCTTCCGGGACGATCCCAAGGAAGACAATTATATCTCATTCTGGTTAGCCGGTTATCGCGAGGGGTCTCAAGAAATGAAAAACCACCCCCTGTATGGGATAATAAACCTGCATAATCGTTATTCCAGATGTAGTTAAACCAGGGACGGGGAGTCTTTGGGTCGGTGATTACAAATTCACGATGATCATCTGTGAAAAAGCCATATTTATTTTTGATCATTTAAATTTAATCTCTATTTTTTTTAGTATTTGATTAGATATGTTTTTATTTTTTTCGCTCCAATTTTCACAACCAGTTCATTTGGGTTTACGAGGTTTTTGTTTTCAATTACTTCTTCTTCCAAAGTGGTTCGTGATACTTGTTTAGGTGTTTTTCCAAATGTAACTTTACCTGCTATTCCTTCTTCTGTAGGATTATAAACGCGCAAAATAAATTCATTCGAATTTTCTGATTCAGCAGATTTAAAACAACTGAAAATCAGGTTTTCGGGTTCAATCTTCAAGAAGGAAAAAGTTGAAGGCATTTCTCCTGTTGCTTTTGAGGAAATTACCGCTGAAACGGGAAGATTATACTTCATCGCTTCCGGATATACCATTCCATCGCTCCAGTCTCCTTTAAACGGATAAAACGCAAGTTCAAATTCCTGTTTCCCAAGGCATTGTGAACCTTTCATCCAGGAATAGTTTTCTTCCGAACTTGGTGTAATCACATAATCAAATGATCTTAAGAGTGTTATTGCGATTGTATTGTGAGTATCCGGCAATATTTCATACTCTTTTAACCCTCTGCTAAAGATTGCAGCACCGTTTCTTCCGTCTGAAACAGCCATAAACTGATGCATAGGGAAGTCATACATCGGTTGTTCAACCCAGTCAGAAGTGTCAGGTCTTTCATTGCTTCTTTCAACAACATCAAACTGACCTTCACCATAATGAGTTTTAATCTTAAGACCGGTGGGGAATAACAATCTTAATCTGTGGCTTTCTGCCTTGTTCATCACTTCGATTCTCATGTCCACTCTTCTTGAACCTTTAAGAAGAGTTACAAACAATTTTACGGGAACAATGGTAAAATCAGGGTTCCTGTTGTTCCTCTGTTTAAGATTTGATGGGAGTGAAAGATATTGTCTGATTACAACAGTTGCAGAGTGACCTGAATTTTCGATCAATTTCACTTTTGCTTTTGACTCATCGGTACTTACAAATGGTGGCAATGGTTTGTTCACCCAGGCATGGCCACCTTCACCTTCATCGTAAAATGCACCAAGATTGTTGTAATAAAATCCATTTTCTTTCTGAAAAACATTAAAAGTGCCATTGTCGTTGAATGTAACCTGAAGGTATTCATTGTTCAGTTTGGTCTTTTTCTTTTTACCCGATGCGATAAATTCAACCTCAACAGGAAGGAAAGAATCAGGGACTACTGCAAAAGAAGTATATCCGAGAGGTACAAGTCCTGTTAAAGTTGCAAGCACTTCATATCTTCTGGTTTTTAGATACATAGGGCGATTTGTCATCTGTTCGAGGACAGGCTCAACATCATACGATTCCAAAATGGAAAGAGATTGACTTTCACCATGTTCATTTATCAGTCTGATCGATCCGGCTATTGCCTGGTCAGGTATGTCAATCATGAGGCGAACTGTTTCGTTGCGAGTGTAAGCTGTTGGATTAAACAAAGTTAAAAACTGGGGATAATCAGCGTGGGCATATTTTTCAAGTTGTCCTGAATGATCGATGTTACTGATGAAAAATTTACAGGCTCTCTCAAACACACCGGTTGAAATTTCACTAACCTGTTTGTAACGCGACATCATATCTTCATGCACGGTATCCAATGAACAACCGCCTATGGAGTCATGTGCTGAATTTTGAACAAGCATGTTCCATGCTATATCAAGATATTTATTTTTAATATCCTTACCCGCAACCCCGGCAAATGAGTTAAACGGTTCTGCATAAAACTGCAAAAAGTTTTCAACCTCAAAATTTCGTTGTTTCAGATACATTCTAGCGCTTGTGGTATATCCATACATGTTTCCACTTCTCAGGTCAAATTGTGCACTTCTTCTTTCGCCATAAACTTGTGAAGCTTGCTCTTCATCGATGGTTTGAGACAGGGCTTCAGCATACTCTTCAAGAGTGGAATGAATAACATTTATACCCGGGAACTCTGCTCTGATATCATTGATTATTTGAACTGTTTTTTCATTTGGACCGGAAGAATCGTGTCCCTCCATCCAAATCACATGAGGTGTTGTAAAATCATCTGCTTGTTTGTTGATCGCGTCTTCTACAGCAGGTCTTATATTTTCGGGGTAATAATTATTTGGATATTCTGCCATAAAAAAGTCTTCATTATAAAGTCTTTCATCGGCAAAATGGAACAGAACTCCACCTTTATTCCAAGGATGTTCGATATCCCAAGGGGTCTCATTGTGTACTACAGGTCTATAAATATAAAAGTAGAAGTTATATCTGGGCATGGTAGAGAATCGTGAAGCCAGAGCAGTTGTGCCATCAGCTCCCTCCCAAATAAATTCAGCTTTTGGTGCTTCAAGCGAGTTGATACCGCGATAGAACATGATCAGTTCAATTCCAAATTCTTTGTAAATTTGGGGCAGTTGCGAGATTTGTCCCCACGAAAAAGGAGAGTACCCGATTTTAGAAACTCCGCCATGTTCTTTACAGATTTTATGTCCGATAAGAAGATTTCTAATGAGGTTTTCACCACCAACCTGAAACTGTTCAGGGAGAATAAACCATGGACCAATAAGGAGTCTTTTATCTTTTACAAGATTTATGAACCGTTCCTTCATGTGAGGTTTAATCTCAAGGTAATCAGGTATCACAATCGACTGTGAGTCAAGATGGAATGTCCGATAATCAGGATTATTTTCAAGAATTTTAATCGTTTCATCGATCATATCGACAAGCATCTGGCGGTTCCGTTGGAAAGGGAACCTCCATTCACGATCCCAATGGGTGTTTGATATTACATGGAAAATTTTATTTTTTATATGATCATCAAATTTTGACATAAAAAGCTCAGATGTGATGTAGAAAAAGATGTTTTTTGAAAATTACTTCTGGGATTCCACCTTTGGCGATATAAGAGGCAGAATTTAAATTGTGCCCCGCAGTTTGTGCAAAAGGAACCGCCACTGCCATTCCAACTCCAGCAGCTCTTATTGCAAGATTCCCGCTTTCAGAATCTTCAAATCCAATCACCTCGTCAAATTTCTCTGTTGGAACTGCAAGTCGGTGAAGTGCGAGGGAATAAAGATCGCGGTGAGGTTTTAACCTGATTTCACTCGAGTCTGATGCAGTAACAACTGCATCATAAAAGAGATTGTGATCAGAAAACTGTTCAGTCAATTCATCAATAACAGCTTCTTTTAACGGCATTTTTTTAATTTGTTCTCGAAAAACCTTAAAAATCTCCGTGAGAACAATATCAGCTTCATACCTTATTGACGAAGTTACAACAGCAATTTTTACAGGCGAATGTTCAAAACGGGTCGCGAGTTGTTGTAGGGTTCCAAGTTGTGAATCAACCGGAGTTTCTATTTCAATAGTCAGGTCATATTGTTCCAACAACCAGGAACGAAGAAATTCAACTTTTCCTTTAAGTTTCCCCGACAGGAGCAATAAAAGAAGCAGAGCTCCGGGCATTGGTTCTATCAGGTGTTTGCCGGTCGGAAGTTCCAGCTCTTTGATTATCTTGTTTGAATCACCCTCAGCTATTCGGGCAAGAATCTCGTGGTATCTTGAATAATAAATATCGATAGCAGCTCTGACAACATCATTTTCAGTTTCGATCTTAAAATCCTGAAAATTTTTAGTAACAAGTGTTTGAACTGCAGGGCACTGGTCAAAATTTCCTACACCCGTTCTAATTACAGATTCAAGTTCCGCTGCAAATTGGAGTTTTCCTAATCCAAGCGAAGCCAGATTATTTTTAACTTCATCAATTCTGCTTGGGTCTTTTCCAAAACAAATCGTTCTTATCGCAGCTCTTATAAATGCCCTTTTTAAAGATTCTATATCAATTGCATCTCTATAGGTTCGGATCAGATATTCAACATGTTTTGTGGTGCTGTTACCTATAATATGCGGGTAATCTTTTTCGGCATCCAGCCCTGCCCAAAGCTCTTTTGTCATCCTTGCTGTAATTTGTCGTATCATGTGTTCCAGAGAATGGATACATAAAACTTCGGTGGTGGTTGTGGTTCCATCCATATCCATCACAACAGCTGCGAGATTATTTACCTTTTTAGTCTTTTTTGCGAGGGGTACAATCTCAAAATTTGGAAAGACATAACCAGGATTCTCTATTAATGCAAAATCTTCCCCGAGATTGTTAAGCAAAAAAGGAATCTCATTTTTTTCAATGTATTTAATTGACATGGTTCTATTTATTTCGTTGTTTCATTAATAATTTAAGACCTTTATTCAATAGAATATCAGGTTCATCTTCAGAATCGCCCTCAGCATAAAAACGGAGAAGTGGTTCAGTTTCTGATGACCGGATCAAAAGCCATCTGTTTTTTCCCTCAAAACGGAGTTTTAAACCATTAGGAATCCCGGTTGCAGAATAGAAAACAGATGAATCTTTGATAGCCCAATTTCCAATTTTTTTCGGAGCAGATTCTATCAGGCGGGGGAGAAGTTCAACTCTGTCGCCCTCAGAATAGTTATGATCAATTCTCTTGTAATGAATTGTTCCAAACTGTTTTCTTTTTTCATTTACGAGTTCGCTGAGTTTTGAATATTCGGAATCAGCAAGCATTTCAAGTGCAATCAAGGCAAACAATATTCCATCTCTTTCCGGAATATGATCGGTTAACCCAAAGCCGCCACTCTCTTCAAATCCCATCGAAACACCACCTTTGATCATCTCTTCGGTGATGTACTTAAACCCAACCTGAACCTCACGGATTTTCCTTGTTTCGGTTTGTAAACTGAACAATTTATCAGTTACAGAGACAGTTTTTACAATGTCTCCATCAATAAATCCGGAATTCAACAGATAATCTGAAAAAAGTAGAATTGTCTCTTGTGCACTAAGCCATTCTCCATTTTCCATAACCAATGCAACACGATCGGCGTCACCATCGGTCGCTATCCCAAATGCGTAATTGCTCAGAGGGATTGCATCCTTCAGTGGTTGCAGATTTTGCTCAACAGGCTCGGGACTCCTTCCGTTAAAATTAACATCGGGTTCACCAAATATGGTGGTTGCTTCAATTTTTTGTTTATGGAGTATATCTTGTAGTAGATGTCCGCCGGCTCCACCCATCGAATCGATGATAACTTTAAGTTTCTTTTTCCTGGCACCTTTAAAATCTATCCGTTCAACGAGACTTGTTACATAATCATGAACAAGATTAACTGTTTTAAATGTCTCCTCGGTTTGTACCAGGCTATAATTAATAAGAGATTCAACCCTTTTTGTTTTATCACTTAAAAACGGACCACCATAAGAATCCTTAAATTTTACTCCATTATATTCTGGTGGATTATGACTGGCTGTAATCATTACCCCTGCATCAAATTTCCCGATTTTTACTGCAAAAGAGAGGACAGGTGTTGGAATAATTCTATCACTCAAAGTCACAAATATCCTGTTTCCGGCGAGCACTCGGGCAAAAAGTGTTGCGTACAGTTGTGAGTTCTTTCTTCCGTCGAATCCGATGACTACTGAGGGAGAAATAATATTGTGAACACTGGAAAGCAGATGGTGGGCGAGAGCCTGAGCTATCTCCGCAATAGATTTATTGTTGACTTCAAGGTCTATTATTCCACGCCAGCCGTCGGTGCCAAATATGATTTTGTTTTGCATTTAATTCCGGTTACAAATGAATTTAAGTTGAATTTTATTTATTATTTAGTTAATATCATTTTAATGGTTTTCGACTCCACTCCGGCAGTCAACTTAAAAAGATAAATCCCCGAAGCAAGGTTTGAAGAATTAAAAATGACTGAGTGATTTCCACCAGGTAGTTCATTTTTAATTAGTGTAACAACTTCTCCACCCATCATGTCATAAACTTTTCCTGTAACATACATTGATGACGGGAGTGTAAACGAAATCCGGGTTTCAGGATTAAACGGATTGGGGTAATTTTGAGCCAGTGCAAATTCTTGTGGAGTACCGGGAGTCTGATCCTCAATACCTGTAACAGATGTATTAAATTGCAGATTATCAAAATAGATAACATTGTTTAATTCCGCACTTTCGATTTGTTCAACAACAAAACCCTTAAACTCGGTGTTGTTTAAGGAATTTTGAAATGGGACATTAAAAAACTTCCATCCGTAAAAATTCATCGTTCCCATCTCAACAAGTTGTTCACTTGAGTTTTTGAAAAGCATACCAAACTTGTTGCCGCTGAGATTCCCAAAGACCCAAACACCGGTATTTACACTTCCTGAGGGAAGCAAATGTCCTGTGGATTTGGTGAGATAAATTTTGCCTCCGGTATTCCCACTAAAACCAAACTCTAATTTACCTGAGAATACTCCACCCCGCTTTCTTTCGGCTGTAATATTAAAAAGGGTTTTTGTAGTGTCGGCACCGGCTGTATTTACATTATCCAAAGGATCTTCCCATGTGGAAATCCCTTCAAATCGATCAAAAACTGTACCTTCCACAAGATTTATGAGCGGAACATAAAAAGGAATATCAAAATCCTGCGGTAATTTGTTGCCAACTTTGTCGCTTATATTGGATTTTAATTTAAGCAGATAATTTTTTCCACCAACAAGAAGTTGAGTTGATTTAAAAGTTAATAGCCCGCGATTTCCTTCCCATTTAAAGTTAAGATTTGAAAGGGGAATGGAAGGGGTAATTCCATCAGTCAAAGTGATATTCTGTTCAAAATTTGTAATCTCTTCATCAAAAACGATCATCATCTCGGCATAGGTTCCAACATCAACCCCGTTAGGGAAATATTTTAAAATTACAGGGGGATTATTATCAGGCTGTGATGTTGAAAAAGTAATGTAGAAAGGATCTCCGCCGACACCATTTCCATCTCCATCAAGCGGAGTGCCATAAATATTTTTTGCAGTAGTATCCACTTTGAGTGTATAAGTTGTGTTAAACGACCATAAACCAACAGGCGTGATTATTGCCTCACTAATAGTCGGAAATGTAACAACAAATGTATCAATCGGGGAGATAGAAATAGCATTTCTAACTGAATTGGTATCCATCAACAAATTAAATGTAAGTTTAATTGGTTTAAAGACTTTTACATCATTTGATCCATTTTCAGGGGTGAATGAGGTGATTTTTGGTGCGATACTTTGAATTAAAGCAAGCACTCCCTGACGGACATTAGGCAGATCAATGTCCACAAATCTTTGTCCCGGACATTCGGTAGCACAACCCGCGCGGTGACCACTGATATTATTAATAGTTAATCCTGATGATCCGTGGAATGAGGAACCCAGCGGATTTATACCACGCTGATCAGCTTTCCAGGCAAGAATTTTTCCAAGTGATGCCTGAAGCGCAGCAGAAGGGGAGACACCGGTATATGTTCCGAGCATCGAAACTCCCATTGTCCCTCCGTTTGTGCCGCAAAAATGAGCACCCACAACATTATCACCACCGGCTCTACCTTCATAAATGATACCATTTGGATCAACGAGGTAATTGTAGCCAACATCACCCCATCCGTTTGAAAAGGTGTGATATTGCCAGATCGCTCTTACAGCTGCAGGCCAATCTGTCACATTATTATTGTCGTCGGTATGGTGAATGATGAGATGGGTAACAGTTGTATATGAGGGTCCCCAACCACTCGATTGTCCCTGTGGACAACCCCATTGTGTCCTGGTGACTACTGGTGGTTTTGGGTATGTATCCTCAGCATTCTCAACCGAAATCGGTGAGATCGGATTCGATTTACCCGGATCGATAAAAATTACTTCAATATCCTTAATTTCAATGTTTTGTCTGTTCACATTAATTTGCAAAGAATAATAGATTTTACCGGTTTTTGCAAAATAGAGTGGAGTAAGGATGACACTTTTGATTGAAGCAGGATCCCTTTCCTCATATGCATTTAGTCTGATAATCTCATCATCTAATGTAATTACAAATTCGAGATCGCCCGGCGAGACAAAGTTTCCATTCGCTTTTATCCCGATTGCTAGAAACTGCCCACCATTCATTTCCGGAATTTTCATAGTAGATGAAATCAGTGAATTTGATGTCTCTTTTGCGATTAAAGTTCCGCCTTCAGTCAAAATAAAGCCATTTGCATAAGAAAATTGGGCAGGGGTAATCACATGAGAAAACTCAGCTATTGGTGGTTGACTGTTTTGAGCAAAGATGGAAATTACGGGAATAAGGAGGACAAATAGAAAACGCATGATTGCCTGTTTAATTTTAGAAAAAACATTAATTACAATCTTAAATTTACAACCAAAATGCGACAAAAGAGTTCAAATATTTATCTATTTGGAAGGAATTGAACTAATAAAAAAAATAGTGGCAACAGAGTAAAGTCTCAATTTATGACGCAGTTTAACTGAAATTCCGAGATGGGAGAAAACCTCTATCGAGGTTGTTTTAGTTTTAACCTTGTGGAGCTTTTCCTACAAAAGAATTTTCCAAGGAATCGGGGCTATTGGTTTGTTGCCCAAGAAAATTTAAACCAATAGCGTTGGGTTTCAACACAATGAATAAGGTAAATTTTATTTCAAAAACATCATTTTTTCGGTTTTTACGAATAACGGGATCAAATTTTTGTCTCTTACCAACAAATTGTAAAAATACACGCCGGATGCAATGTCTTTTAAAGTTCCAATTGTTGTTGGTGAAAATTCCCTTTCATATTCTCCCGCCGGAAGCCAACCGTTTTGAAGCATGGTTACAAGTTCACCATTTACATCATATACACGAAGGATTACTTCTGCTTCTTCTGTCAGTGAGAACTTTATCTTTGTTGAAGGATTAAACGGGTTTGGGTAATTTTGATATAGATATATCCTTTCTGGAGTTGGGTTTTCTTCTTCAGCAGAAATTCCCGTAATTACAACCGTTATACTGTCTAATTTACTGACGTTCCCTTGATTGTCCTTTGCTGTCAGTTTATAACTGTAACTGCCTGTCGGGTCTTTGAGTGAATCTGTGAATAGTGTATCAATCCCTGAATATATTTTGTTGTTATCGTTTGGGATAAACTGAGGGTCTCTGCTTCTGTATAGTGAAAATGAATTAAAGTCGACTTCTGTACCTCCCCGCCAATTAAAATTAACTTTACCATTTTGTTTTTTTACCAGTGTAAACTTTGGTTTCTTTGGTGCAAGGTCTTGGTATGGGTAACTTTGTCCATAGGGTCCACCGAACAACCCCACATCACTTCTTGAACCGTCAACATCAAAGATGTTTGGGTCTCCCGCATCTATTAAAGGTGAAAACATCTGAAGCAGATAGTTGTTACTGTCTTGATTTTCAAACATCGGGTCTGATGTGTAATATATTGTTGTATCGGGATTAAATAGAGCTGTATTATTGCTTATTGCATTGTTGTTATAAAAACAGTTGTAATTGATAACTGCAGTATCAAGTGAATTGGTAGTATCAATTGCATATTCAGAAGAGTTCATAATTATATTGTTTACCACCTTGGTGCCCGGTCTCATGGAAATACCATTTTTGAAGTTAATTATTATATTATTTTCAATTGAATTAGGAACATCACTGACAGCAACGCTTCTATCAGTTCGACTGTGCATAAAATTATTCTTGACATCAGTAAACTTGCCAAACCATGTATGGAAATCAACTGCATCATTATTAACATCAATAAATGTATTATCAACTATAATTGAATATTTAGCATAAATTCCGTGATTTACACCGCTGAACAAGTTGTTTGTGATGACCATCGGTGGAGAATTGGTCCATTCCGGACCATTTATCGCTATACTATTTGCATAAAAATAACAATTCTCTACAGAACCAGAAGTGTTCAATAATGCTATTGCCTCTCTAAAAATCCCAAAAAAATTAACATTTTTGATATTAACTGTATTATGATTGAAAGTTGATCCCAATGTATAGATGGCGATATGCTCGGTTGTACCTAAGCGTGTTTTAAAAGTCAAGTTTTCAATGTTCAAATTATCCTTAAATCTGAAAACTTTTAACAAAGGTTCAAGTGGAAATCCCGAGACATCAATGATGCAACTGTCAACATCAACACCCAAAATGGTAAGGTTACGACCAAAGTTTTCCGAATTAACAATCTGCGTATAAACGCCGGTACCAATGAGTATCGTATCACCACTTAAACAAATATCTAAAACCTTTTGGATCGAATCAGATGCAGTTGTCCAAGTAGTATAAGGAGAGGATGGTGTTGGATTTCCGGCTTTTACATATCGGATTGTTGAATAACCGGGGATAGTTAAAATGAGAAATAGAATTATTGAGAACAATAGAGTTATTTTTCTAACTGACTCATCTATGAATGCATTCCAAGGCATCAGGGCTATTGGATTGGTGACTGTCATTTTAGTACCACCAATTTTTTATTGATGTTTATGTCGTTAACTCTAAGAGAATAAATATATACGCCACTTGCAAGGTTGCCCGATTCTATTGTTGTTTTATGTCTTCCAGATGGCTTTTGTTCATTCACCAATTGTTTTACCAATCTTCCTGTTATGTCATATAGTTTCATTGATACAAGTCCCTCTTTTGGGAGAGCATACTCAATTATTGTTGAACTGTTGAACGGGTTAGGATAATTCTGAGACAATGAATATTCTGTTATTACTTCTGCCTGTTTAGCTTCCTTCTTTATCGTGAACTTGTTACCGTGTCTCTTCATCAGGTTGTTCATTCCTGACTTGTTCATTGTTGTTATCGAACCAACATCATTTTTCATGTTTCTGTTTAGGGTTGTCCCTCTTAATGCAATTGTTAATTCCTCTGTTTGTGCATGATATTGATCTGTTGCTGTTATTGCATTTGTTGTGTTTTGTGCCGCAAGAATTTGGGCTGTTGGAATGTTGTTATTATCAGCTTCAATATATACTTTTAATTTGTTCAATGATTTTATTGCATTTGTATCTGTAACAGTACTCAAAAGTGAATCTGTCTTTGTTGTAAGCTGAAAAAGTTTTGTTTCTTTATTGTTTCCTAATTTGCCACTTCTGTACATTCCTCTTAA
>CAZHCW010000003.1:0-235115 GCA_964531325.1 uncultured Ignavibacteriaceae bacterium
AAACTCTTAAAAATGATATGAACAGATTATATCCTTTGAGTTCATATACAAAAGAAGTAAATTATCTGTTAGTTTCAGGCACCAATATGATGAAACCTTCAACAGCAACAACAACTGAGACTCTGCCGTTTGAATACAAGATAATAGGTAGTTATCCCAATCCCTTTAACCCGGAGACTACGATCAGGTATTCACTTGGTGGAGAGAGTGATGTTGATGTGGAGATATTCGACATAAACGGTACAAGAGTGTTAAACGGCAAAGAAACCGGAAAACAAGCAGGTATTTACAACTACAAATGGAACGCATCCACAAATGCCAGCGGTGTATATTTTGTGAGAATTACTGCAAGAGGAACAAATGGCTTATATACATTAACTTCTAAACTGATGTTAGTGAAATAGGAGGTAAGGCAATGAAAAAAATCATGTATCTTTCAATAATTATATTAACATCTAATACATTTGCACAAACAGATGTTTTTGATAATCTTCTGTTCCAGTTTAAATGTAATACCATTGACTCCATTGCCTATAATCAAGGAGGTGGAGTTGACATTTGGACAAAAATTGCCACACTTGGTGACTGGAATGGTGATGGAATGGATGAGTTCTTGTTAATTTCCTGCCGCTTGGTTTATACCCCTAATGGTTCAAAAATTGATGGTTATAGATATATGGTCTTTGAGGGGGGGAATCCCCCCCCTTCCTTGCCGAAGTATCATTGGTTTATTGAATATGGTTCCTATTGGGAAGGTAAATCAGCACCAGAGAAAAACCCGTTAATATACGACTTCAACGACGATGGATACCAGGACATCTTTAGGTTCAATTTATACAGTCGGGTGAAAGATACGATATCTATTTACAATGGAGGTCCGGATTTTGATACAATTCCGGACTTAAGCCTGCCGGTTCCCGGAATCAATGACAGCACCCCTCAGGATTGGATATTTTTTGGTGACTGTACTCAAATTGGGGATTTCAATGGGGATGGTACAAAAGAGCTAATATTATCAAGTCACTATCGCCCTTTTACAGGAAGTGGGAAACATGGATATCTATTGTTTTTACCACTTACTATTCCTTTTTCTACCACTGAATATTATCTGGGACTTCCTGATACACTAACGAGAAGAGAAGGCTTTTCTACTCGAATACTGACAAGTGGAGATATAAACAGCGATGGGTATACAGATGTATTAATGCAAACTGATACTCTTGACTCAAATAACAACATAAGTTATACAAAAACTTTAGGAACAAAACTAATCTTCGGAAATCCTCAATATTCAATGGATAATTATGTTTTCTTTTCTGAGGACACAATGCGTGCCAGCAATATGCGAATTATACCCGACATAAACGGGGATGGTATGGCTGAGTTAATGTGGACGAAGTCGCTACCCGACTCCTATGTGCAAATAAGTTTCGGAAAAAGAGGACCGGGTCATCTCCTTACAAGGGATGTTTCGTTTGACTTGACTGGTACTGCACTCCAAACCCCCAAACTGCTTGGAGATGTTAACAATGACGGGTATAATGATCTTGCTTTTGTTGCTAATGATATGAATGGTGGTTCTCTTGTTTTGCTTGGCGGTCCCACACCTGTGATAGGAAGAAGATATACAGATTCATACCATCGTCACATGGGACAAGTTGGTGATATAAATGGTGATGGAGTTGATGATTTTGCGGCTGGGGAGTACCATGGCTCTGATGGTGGAGGTTGCCAAAGATTAGAATGGGGTCAGCCTCTTTACTACACAATCTGGTCAGGAGACACCACAGCTATAAATCCCAGTGGGATTGAAGACGAGTTACTTCCTGAAGGATATAACATGAAGATCAATCCCTATCCCAATCCATTCAACCCTGAAGTAAAGGTTGAGTATCTTCTTCCGGAAGCGGGAGAAGTAAATCTTTCCGTCTTTTCTTCACTTGGAGAGGAGATTATTTCAAAAAATCTCTCCTATCGGAACAAAGGTACAAACGAAACAACTCTTGATTTTTCAGGATTAAATGTACCAAGCGGAGTCTATTTACTCAGATTAACTCTTCAAACCATTGACAAAGGAACAATGGTGAAAACCACAAAACTTGCGTTTATGAAATAAATATATTTCTAAGAGCTGTCATCAGAATGGTGGCAGCTTTTTTTATATAGTAGCGGAGTAGCGGAGAATCAGGGCAATCAAATTATCTTTTTGACAGTCAACAACTAAACAAACTCCCATTTCTGACACAGTTCTTTATAGCAATAATTCCCTTTTTTAACCATACTACCCAAAGTTGCAAAAAAGTTTTTATTTTTACATATTAAATAACCATAAAAAGGAAAGCAATATGAGTAAAATGTTATCGGAATTTAAGGCATTTGCAATCAGAGGGAATGTTATAGATCTGGCTGTGGGTGTGATCATAGGAGGTGCATTTGGTAAGATTGTTGCCTCTTTTATCAACGATGTTGTTATGCCACCTATTGGTCTTATTCTCGGAGGAGTGGATTTTAAGAATCTTAAAATTTTACTCAAAGCCGGAACCACTGAAGGTGAAAAAGTAATTGAGCCTGTTTATTTGAGTTATGGAGCTTTCATAAACACTACGGTTGAGTTCATAATAGTCGCTTTTGTAATTTTCCTGGCAGTTAAAGCAATTAACGCCATGAAGAAAAAAGAAGAAGAAGCACCAAAACCACCAGCCGCAGATATTCAGCTTTTGACTGAAATAAGAGACCTTCTTAAAAAATAGAAATTTAATAAAAAAAAAGAGGCTGTCATTTTTGTGTCAGCCTCTTTTAAGTTTTAAAGGATATATTTACTAAGATCCCGGTCGGTTACAATCCGTTCAAGTTTTTGTCGTACCATCTCTCCGGTAATTTCAATTACATGATCGGGCATTACATCGGGAACACTAAAAAGAATATCATCAAGAAGGGTTGTGAGGATCGTGTGTAATCTTCTTGCACCGATATTTTCAACCTGCTCGTTTGCTTTTTGTGCCAATCGTGCAACTTCTCTAATTCCATCTTCCTTAAATATTACACTTACTCCTTCAACTTCAAGAAGTGCTGTATATTGTTTTAATAATGCGTTCCTGGGAATGGTAAGAATCTTGATAAAATCATCTTCTGTGAGACTTTTTAATTCAACACGGATTGGAAATCTTCCCTGTAATTCAGGTATAAGATCGGAAGGTTTTGAGACATGAAATGCACCGGATGCAACAAAAAGGATGTGGTCTGTTTTTACCACACCATATTTGGTATTAACATTTGATCCCTCAACTATTGGTAGAAGATCTCTCTGAACTCCCTCACGGGAGACATCGGGTCCGTGTCCTTTTCCGCCACCGGCAATTTTATCTATCTCATCAATAAATACTATTCCGGAGTTTTCAGCCCGAAAGACAGCTTCTTTATAAACAGAATCGAGGTCAATCAGTTTTTGAGCTTCCTCTTCAGCCATAATTTCGCGGGCTTCTCTAATCGAGGTTTTTCTTTTTTTCTTCTTCTTGGGCATAACGGAAGACATCAATTCCTGGATATTGATACCCATATCATCACCACCAAATGGTCCCATAATCTGCATTCCAACATTTGCCTGTTGGATATCGTATTCAACCATTTTTTCGTCGAGTTCGCCGTTTTTCAGTTTTTCTCTCATCCACTCACGGGTTTTTTGATTCTGATATGCCTCACTTCCCTGTTCTTCTTCAACTTCACCTGCGTACGGTTTTCTGACAGGTGGAATAAGAATATCAAGAATTCTTTCCTCTGCCATTGCGATGGCTTTAGTTTTAACCAAAGCGGTGCGTTCCGATTTAACCAGATTAACAGAAAATTCCACCAGGTCTCTGATTATTGATTCAACATCTCTTCCCACATATCCAACCTCAGTAAATTTTGATGCTTCAACTTTTACAAAAGGTGCTTCAACAAGTTTAGCGAGACGGCGGGCAATTTCGGTTTTACCAACTCCGGTGGGTCCTATCAAAATAATATTATTTGGCATGATCTCTTCACGGAGTTCACCCTGAATCTGCTGACGCCTCCACCTGTTTCTGAGCGCGATTGCCACGGCTCTTTTTGCATCGTCCTGACCAATAATATACTTATTCAACTCACCAACTATCTGCGTAGGGGTAAGTTCATTGAGGGCAATTAAATCCAAAGCTATATCCTTCAATTTTCGATTATTTCTACATTAATGTTAGTGTTTGTATAGATGCAAATCTCTGCTGCGGTCGAAAGGCTCTCTTTAGCTATCTCTGCTGCTGAAAGGTTGCTATACTTTTTCAACATTTTAGCTGCAGCGAGTGCGTAATTGCCACCCGATCCTATTGCCACGATTTGATCCTGTGGTTCAATCACATCTCCATTTCCGGAGATGATGAGTGCGGTGTCTGCTGAAACCACAGCAAGAAGAGCTTCAAGTTTTCTTAGATAACGGTCGGTTCTCCATTCTTTAGCGAGTTCAACTGCAGCGCGATTAACATTACCACGGTATTGTTCAAGTTTATCTTCAAACCTTTCCATCAAAGTGAAAGCATCTGCTGACGCACCTGCAAAACCACAGAGCACCTTGCCACCCGAGATTTTTCGTATTTTCAGTGCATTGTGTTTCATAATAGTATTTCCGAGGGTCACCTGACCATCGCCACCAATAGCTGCCTGCCCGTTGTGGATAATACCAAGAATTGTTGTGGAGCGAATTGTTCCTTCCATTGCCGTCCTGTCTGTTAACAAATTGATTTTCAAGATTATAAAAAACGAATGGGCAAATTATTAATAATTTACCGAATTTAGTGTGTTATAAATCAGTAGTAGTATCCAATAGAGAAGTAGAAGATTACGGGACCCCATGTAACAGGACCCCCACCGATAAGAATATCTTTTTCCAACAGGAAACTTCTTCCGAGAGCAAAATCTGCCGGACCAATTGGAGTATCGAAAGAAATACCAATGCCTATCGAATGACGAAGGTCTTTAATTTTTATTTTTTCTTCCCTTTCCCACATCGAACCGATATTATATCCGGCATTCAGATAAGTATCAAAAAATATCTTAAACGGTAGATGGTACCGATATTCGAGACCTAATTTCAGAAGTTGTCTTCCTCTTATTTCATCCTGATACATACCGTAGAAAGATCTTAACCCACCCAGAGAATATTGTTGAGTTAAAGGGAGAGTCTGATCTGCAAATCCGATTTCACCCGAGGCAATAACAGTAATTGAAGAAGAAACAGGAATAAAAGCGTCAAGTTTTGCTCCAAAATTGGTGTAACCCGTTTCTGCGTTGAGGAAACTTAATCCGGTCTCATAATAACCATTAAACAAAATACCTTCGGTTGAGTAGGGATATTTATTTTTTGTATCGATAGTGGTTGAGAAATTTAAGCTGAATATGGGAGCATCATATACTATCCCCTCATTTGCGGTTATATTCTCAATTCTGTTTAATTCATATTTGGCTTTTGCAATAATATTTCCAAATCTTCCAACCTGTGTGCCCATCCAAAACGATGCTCCCGCAAGAGTTTGCCGGTATTCACCAAACCTGGTTTTTGTATAAAAATTACCGGTGCCCCTGGGATCATCTCTATAAGTAAAAATATCCCTGTGTGAATAATATAAACCAATTTTATAAGTGAGGTAAGTATTAAATATCCTGTTTGAGCGCGACTCTATTTCACCCGATATTTTTCGTGGACTAAAAAACATGATTAATCCCAATTCACTGCCGGTAGAGAAGATATTTGCATCCCTGATATCAATATTAACCTGCGGAGCATTTTCGTTATCCACCTTAAAACCCAACCTGGCAATCTGCGAGATTTTTTCGTTTACTTCCATCTCAAGGATATTTTTATTATCAGTCTTTAAAACATTGATAGTAAAATTTTCAAACAACCCGGTGGCATAAAGATTATCAAGTCCCGATTTTAATTTATCAAGATCGAGCATTTCTCCTTTTTCGACGGGCAATTCTCTTAGAATCACCGTGGGATTGGTATTCACATGTCCTGTGATTACAATTTCACTAATTCTTCCACCATCAAAATTCATTAAAAACTCACCCGTCTCTTCATTAAAAGATGAAGAAATAAGCGAAAAGAGAGCATTCCCCTCTCTTCTAAAATATTTAATCACGCCTTTAATGTAATTGATGGCGCGGTGTGGAGAGAAGTTTTCACCGGTAATCGGAATAAGAGTAGTATCGGCAAAGGTTGTGTCGGCACCATCCACTCTGATTTTAACCCGGGAGACAACACTATACTCTATCGGCTCAATTTTAAGAACATTTCCGGAAATTTTGTCTTTGGTAATAGTAGCACGAATTTCCTTAAATCCTGTCTTTTTTTCAAGGTGAATCAATTCTTTATAAATATCCCGAAGATTAACCCTTCCATTCCGGACAATATTCGTTAAAATCCCTGAAGCATATTTACAGGTTGGATCGGGAACAACATTTTCAATTACAGTATCTTTGTCACTGAGTGATTGCGTTAGAAGCTGATCTATTTTATGATTTAATTCATCAGCTGCTATCTTACCGACCCTGTATCCTTCTTCAATGAGTGAATTAAAACCGGTAAAATCTCCCGAGTTTTTATCACCGATAACCGGGGTTACGAGAACATCAGCAAACTCAATCTCCCTCTCGTTAAGTTTTTTCATGGGAATACTTACAAACTGATCTGCGAGAACCCAGGGATATTTAAGTAAATCGATTGGTTGTAACGGACTTGTAGAATTAACAGCGAGGACAAGCCCGTCGGAGAGAGATTTTGCGATTGAAACCGGTATGTTTGCAACCAATCCACCATCAGCGAGGAGAGTTGAGTCATACTCCACCGGCGAAAGGAAAAAAGAAACACTTGAACTCGCTCTAATTGCTCTTGGTATCGAACCCTTTCCAATAACAAAGGGTTCGCCCGTTGTAAGATCGGTGCATACAGCTCTAAACCTGTATTCTAATTCATCAAAATCGGTTTTTACACCTATGGAAGATTGAAAAGATAACAGATTTAACTGATTTAAAAGCTTTTGACCGTCGTTTATCGAATTTGGAATCAGAGGTGTAAACCCGTCCAATCTGAGTGAAAAAACAGCCCGGTCTTCTGTTATCTTCTGATCGATATAAAGGTTATTACGATCCTCTCTCTTGCCGATTGAGATGATTGAGTTCCAATCAATGATATCAGCGAGTGAATCGAGCTCATCAACCGAATATCCAAGACTGTATAACCCTCCAATAATGCTTCCGATGCTTGTGCCAACCACCGTGTTTGGGTAGATTCCATTTTCTTCGAGAGCTCTTAATACTCCAATCTGTGCAATACCTCTGGCGCCACCGCCACTAAGCGCGTATGAGATGTTTGGATAAAGTGAGGGTTGACGATACTTGATTCCAAAGGGATGAGTAACTTCTTTGTGCTCGAGAGTTAAATAGAGGGTGTCGTTATACTGAGAGTATAACGACACATAAAATAAGAGAGAAATTAAAAGGGTTTTCATCAAACCCAAAAAGCTTCCAATAAATCGCATAACGAAGCATCTTCTATTGTTGGTCCGTTACTTTTTTTTCTTTTTCTGAGACTGCTGGCTTTGAGCACTTTTTTCTGCAGCTTCAGTAAGTTTTGCCATAAATCCTTTTTTCCTTTTGTCTGCAGGTATTGGAACCAATTCTTCCTGTGCTCCAAACTTGTTAACATATTGTTGTTGAGCAATAGAGAACAGATTGAACATAAAATAATAAAGGTTCAAACCTGAAGGAAAAGTCATAAACAATATAGTAAGGAATATCGGCATAATATATACCAATGCCTTCTGTGAAGGATCTTTGGTAGTCATCTTCTGCTGAACAAATGTTGTTACACCCATTAAAAGAGCAAGCCCCGACACTTCACTAACACCAAACAAAGGAATGGTAAAAGGAAGTGTAAACAACACATCGGGTCTTGAAAGATCGTGTATCCAGAAGATAAACCCTTCACCTCTTAACTGAATAGCTGTTTGGAAAACACCAAACAGAGCAATGAAGATAGGCATCTGTAGAATCATGGGCAAACAACCGCCGGCAGGATTTATGCCATAAGTTGAGTAGAGTGCCATGGTTTCTTTTTGCACTTTTGTTGGATCGTCTTTATACTTCTCTTTTAATTCCGCAATCTTTGGTTGCAGCATCTGCATCTTCTTCATCGACTTGTAAGTGTTTTTTGTAAGTGGATGAAGGATGATTTTTATGATAAGTGAAAAGATGATTATCACTATACCATAGTTTGGAATAAAAGAGTAGAGAAATACAAAAAGAGGAAGCAGGAAGTATTCCGCAATTGGTCTTACGATAAATCTGATACCAAAGAAACTTCCAAAATCCACTATTTCAGTCAATTTATTGGGATAGTCTCTTAAAATCTTATAGTCTGCCGGCCCGATATACCAATTAAAATTGTTTGTGTATAATTTGGATGTATCGTTAAAATGAAATCTTACTGTGGCGTCGAACACCTTCCAGATTGTTTCATGTGGTGCAGGAATATTTTTTGCAGATAACTCGAAACCCTGGGTGTTTTTACTGCTTTGTGGAATGAGAGCAGTAGTAAAATATTTGTTTTTTACCGATATCCAGTTTACTGTTCCGTCAGATTTTTCCTCTTTGCCGTGGTCAGAATTAAAAATTATATGTTCATCACCATACATCACTGAAGCATTTGAATAATTTGCTTCATCTTTAGTGTATTGTTCTACATGGTTTAATCCATTCCTCCAGGCCAACTGATACTGATTTCTAAGTATCTTGTTTTGCATGTTAAACAAACTCAATCCAAAACCGATGTCGTATCTGTCACCATGAATAACATACCTAAAAGCAAACCCCGACCCGAGAGAATCTTTTTTGGAGGAAAACTCAACAACCAGGGAGTCTTTCCCTTTTAATTTTATTGTGTCTTTCTCAAAATTTGAGCTAAAATTTATCTTGTCGGAAGATACTCTGTTCCCTGCCTGATCCATAAATTCAAAACGAAGGCTGCTGCCTCTTTTATCATCAAGGAGCTGCACAGATTTGTCTCTTGTGGAAGCTGTTGCAGGGAGGGTATCGTTATAGTAATTACCATAATCTTTAAAGTATATCCTCTTAATCGTTCCACCTTTAGATGAAAAATCGATTATTGAAAGATCAGTTTCAATTGTATGGATTTTTTCATCCGCAGAATCAGCAGAAAACTGACTTACCAACTCTGCTGTTTTTTCTACTGCTTTTTCAGTGGTATCAACCTTTGGTTTCGTTATGGAATCAGGAGTTGCCTTAACTGTTTTTGTAGAGTCTGTTTTAGATTTTGGTGGTACGGGTGGTGTCTCCGGTGTACTCCAGTATAACCATGCCATTAATATCAAGCCAATCAAAATAAAACCGATTGTTGCTTGTCTATCCATTAAAATTTCCTAATTATTATTGTTTTGTAAAAAGCAAAGGGAATTCGGGGGGAAAATATCCGTGAGCGGGTTTTTAGTGACCCGTATCTTTTGATCGTATGCTTTCTTTGATCTTCTCAAGTATATCAACAATACTGTGTGTAAAATATTCGAGTCTGTATTTTTTATTCTTGTCTAAATAAGAGTAAGGAAGGAGCAATATATAAAGATTGTATCCGGGTTTTATAAAATCGAAAATTTCTAATTTGTTTAGCCGGTACGCCTCTCTCATCAGACGCTTTATTCTGTTCCTGAAAAAAGCCTTTCCGGCTCTTTTAGAAACAGCCACAGCGATTTTAACGCGTGGGAAAGTATCCGATTCAATAACTTTATATATCGCCCTTACTCTCTTGTCGGAAGATGTTATCTTCTTACCCGAGTTATAAATTTCTTCAAAGGATTTTTTTCCTTTTATTCTTTCTCTTTTGTTTAGAGAAAGTTTACTCAAAATCTTGACTCGTCACTAACTGTAAGTTTATGTCTTCCTTTTTTACGGCGGCTTGCCAACACTTTTCTTCCGCCAACACTGCTCATTCTTTCTCTGAAACCGTGTTTATTTCTTCTTTTCCTGTTACTTGGCTGGAAAGTTCTTTTCATTCCTGAAACTCCTTTTCATTAAAGACTACAAAAGTACCACTTTTAGAGAAAATACGCAAGACTTTTATTTTACATTTTTATTAAATTTAACTTGCTTGGTATTACCTTTATCGGATAAATTTCAGTGTTGAAATTATGAAAGCATTTTGTGGATAACTTGTGGATAACTTTTCCGTGTGAAAAAGTTTCACAGGTGTTTCACACTGTTCCACAACTTATGAACAAGTGTAATTGTTGAACAGTGTAAGGAAAGACACTCCAACCCTTTGTTTTATATAAAGTTAAACACATTTACACATTGTTGAGTAATTGTGGATAACTTACATAATAAGATTAAACGAATTTACTAACCCTCTGAAAAAAAAGTACTTATATTTGTGGATAACTCATGATTAATTCTCAAAATCTCGCTCACAGCACCCAAAAGGACGCTGATTCTGTCTGGAGAGAATGCCTGGAACATATTAGACCCCTGGTCCCGGTGATGACTTTCAACACCTGGTTCCTTCCCATTAAACCAATTGGTTTAAAAGGGGACTCTTTGACAATACAACTGCCCAACAACTTCTTCTACGAATGGATCGCAGAAAGATATAATACCCACATGACTAAAAGCATTAAAGATGTGATGGGTATAAATGGTAAAATTGAATATATAGTTGTAAACGAAGATGTTTCCGAGATGGAGGAACCCGTTCCACAATCAGTTCCCCGAATTATGGTTGATCCCGCTTCACTTACCGATACTGAAGAAGAGTTTGAATTTTTTGAGACAAACATCAACAACAAATATACATTTGATACCTTCATAAAAGGGGAGTCGAACCAGCTTGCCAGGGCTGCCGCATATGCAATAAGCGAAAACCCGGGTGGAACTTCATTTAACCCTCTGTTTATCTATGGTGGAGTGGGTCTCGGTAAAACTCACCTCATTCATGCAATCGGTAATGCCGTGATGAAGAATAACCGTGCTAAAAAAGTACATTATATCTCGGCTGACCGTTTTACAGTAAAATTTGTTGATGCAATCCAGGAAAACAAAAAACAACAGTTTACCGCACTTTTTCAAAAACTTGATGTATTGATTATTGATGATATTCAGTTTCTTGCAGGTAAAGAAAAAACGCTTGATGAGTTTTTTCTCATTTTTAACACTTTGCATCAATCAGGAAAACAGATAGTCCTTACAAGTGACCGACCGCCTAAAGAATTAAAAGGCATTAACGAACGACTTATCTCAAGATTTAACTGGGGTCTTACAACCGACATCCAACCGCCCGATTTTGAAACCAGACTTGCGATCCTGAACAAAAAGGCTGAAAACTACAGTATTAAACTGACAGGTGAGATGCTCGATTATATTGCTACTCACATCACATCCAATATCAGAGAATTAGAGGGAGTGCTCTTAAAACTTCTGGCTAAAATCTCTTTTGGACCAAATGAACTTAGTTTTGATCTCATAAAAAAAGTAGTTCGGGATATTTCAACCACTAAAAAAGTTAATATTGGCATTGATGTAATAACAAAGGTGGTTTGTGAACACATGAAAGTTGATGAGAAAAAAATTCGTGACAAAACAAGAAAAAAAGAGATTGCAGAAGCCCGACAAATTTCGATGTATCTAAGTAAAATGATGACCAATTCTACTCTTAAGATGATTGGGCTCCACTTTGGAGGTAGAGATCACTCAACTGTTATTCATGCTGTTACCGAAATTGAAAACCAGATAAATACCAACTCACGATTTAAAGATCAGGTTGACGAAATAAAAAACAAGGTCGAATTATTGTGTTCATAACTTGTTACTTAACTGTGGATAACCCGGATTTATCTTGTTGATAAGTATTAGATATACACACAATGTTGGTAACATGATTTCAGGGTAATAATTATCAACGATTTTAGCGTCTTAACTTCACATACTATCTTGCATAAATATATGGAGTTAAGGAAGTTATCCACATATCAACACGAATACATATATATCATATATTTAAATAAATACTATATATATTATTTAGCGTGTTAACAATTTATTAATATAACGCTTTTTCTATGCAGAAATAATTAAACCGTATATTTGCAACGAAAAAAAACAGGAATAGTAATGTTTAAGAAGTTTTTACCAAAGGAAGAATCATATTTTGAAGATTTTCAAGAGATGATGAGAATTACAGTTGAGATGGGTAAAATATCAAGAGATTTTTATTCGTCAGAAGTATATGATACAGAGATATTTAAACAAATAAAACCCCACGAAAAAGCTTGTGACGAAATTGCTTCTGCTGCAATTAAACGACTTAACGATACATTTATAACCCCTTTCGATCGTGAAGACATTTTCACTCTTATAAAAAAAATAAACGACATCAGCGCCATTCTACTCGCCTCAACCATCAGAGTGAATACATTTAATATTCATAAAAAAGTTACCGGTGCCGGCGAAATGGCAGACATTGTTTATAATCAAACCATTATATTAAAAGATATTTTAGATAAATTGGACAAATATGGTGATGATTATACCCAATTGACCGAGATAAGAAAATTAGAATCAGAAGCGGATAAAATTTATAGAGATTCGTTAAAACAACTCTTCCAGGATGATAATGCAAATGCTCTTGAGGTTATTAAAAATAAGGAAATATTAGATCAACTTGAGAAAGCTGCAGACAAATGTCAAACTTGTGTGAATGTGATACAATCAATTCTTATCAAGAATTCCTGACTTTAACAATCTGACTTTTTAAGGAAAAATCCGGTGGATTATACACTATTCTCCCTAATATTTATAATATTCCTTGCATTGGCATTTGATTTTATAAACGGTTTTCATGATGCCGCCAACTCGATAGCCACGGTTGTTTCTACCAGAGTTCTATCTCCAAAATATGCGGTTATTTGGGCAGCCTTCTTTAATTTTATAGCATTTCTCGTCCTCGGTCTTCATGTGGCAAACACAATCGGAAAAGGAATAATAGAGCCACATGTTGTAGATTTAACAGTAATTGGAAGCGGTTTAACGGCAGCAATTATATGGAACCTCGCCACCTGGTGGTTCGGAATTCCATCAAGTTCATCGCATACAATGATTGGCGGGTTGGTAGGAGCTGCAATCACTAAAGCGGGATTTGCAGCCGTTTTTGCATCATCCGTTATCAAAATTATAGTTTTTATTTTTGTTGCGCCGATGATAGGAATTTTTGTAGCCTATTTTTTCTCTTTATTGGTTTTATACATTTGTAGAAATTTTGCTCCAAGAAAAGTGGATAAAGTTTTTAGAAAACTTCAACTTTTATCATCAGCAGCCTACAGTTTGGGCCATGGTTCAAACGATGCCCAAAAAATGATGGGGGTAATTTTTATGGCTCTAACAACAACGGGTTATTTGGGTCATCATGAAGAAATTCCTTTGTGGGTTGTGCTCGCCTGTCATGCAGCTATTGCGCTTGGAACATTGTCGGGGGGGTGGAGAATTGTGAAAACAATGGGACAAAAAATAACAAAACTTCGTCCTTTTGAAGGTTTTACCGCTGAAACCGCAGGTGCTTTAACCCTTTTCGGTACTGCTCTATTGGGTATTCCTGTAAGTACTACCCACACTATTACCGGCTCAATAATAGGATCAGGAATAACTAAAAGATTAAGTGCAGTTAAATGGCAGGTAACCTACGATCTTATTCTCGCTTGGGTGCTTACAATTCCCGTTACTGCTATTATTGCTGCAGTTATCTATTTTGTTTTTAATTTGTTTTAATTTTCCAATGGGAAGAGATATTGAAAAAATCAATACACTCTTCCCACCGGAAAAATATTGAGAAAAAATTATTTAGTTAAATCCATAAATTCGTCGGGTAATACAAACAGAGGTAAACCGTTAAATTCAAGTCTTAGGTTTATATCCTTCATTAACTCACTGCTCTCGATCGACGGAATTTTTGGAATTCCCAAAAGCGAGCCAAAATCGAAAAGTGGTTGATCAGGATATTCAACTATTTCATAAGTTTCCAATCCTGCTTTTTTAGCAGCAATTTTTATAGCATCGTTTAAACCACCCAGAACATCAACCAGCCCATTGTTTAAGCCATCAGTTCCTGACCAAACTCTTCCCTGAGCGATGGCTTCTATTTCGTCAACACTTCTTTTTCTACCCGTTGCAACCTTACCTTTAAATGATTCATACTCACTTATAAAAAACTCTTTTACGGCGTTTTTTTCCTCCTCTGTCATATTACGATGAGGGATTGTGATTCCGAGTAAAGGGATAGTGATGCCGGTGAAAAGATCAGCTCTGTCACCTTTAGAAACCTGATCTGCGGTAAGACCCGTCCAATCAGAAAGCCCTTTGTTATAATACCATCCACCTATAACACCAATCGAGCCTGTGATGGTATTGGGTGCTGCCAGGATAGTGTCTGCATACATCGAGAGCCAATATCCCCCCGAAGCTGCAACAGAGCCCTGTGAAACGATAACCGGTTTATGTTTTGCATATTTTCTTAAACCTTCTGCTATATAATCAGAAGCTTTTCCATCACCACCGGGTGAATCCACTCTTAGAACTATTGCTTTAATATCGTTATTTGAAGCAGCAGCCCTTACATCATTGATGAGTTTGCGAGCAGTTATTCCATCATCCATCGCACAGGCACCAATCGCATAAATGACAGCGATTTTATTCTTTTTACCCCAAAGGTTATCTTCCGGGAGAAGTTTTTTACTGCTTGAAGCCAGGCTCTTAAGTGAAATAGAAGAATTAACAAGACTCTCAAATATTTTTTCAAGGTCGTCATATCTGGCTATAGTGTCAACCAATCCCCATTTAAGAGCGTCCTTTGAACTGATCAACACTTTGTTATTCACGATATCATCAAAAGATGAAGCAAGACCCGGGCGGGATGCCAGAATATCACTTTTAGCAAGGTCAAAAAAGTCGTCCACAAGAGCTTGTCTTTGTTCTTTGTCAGCCTCACTCGCTTTATCTCTTGATAAGGTTTCCATAGCAGATTTGTATTTAAAGAATCTCCATTCGTCGAAACCGATACCAAGTTTTTCAAGTGTCCCCTTCATGTAGGTTTTGCCGGCTGCATAACCGGGGAGTTGGATAGCAGAGACCGGATCCATAACAATTTTGTCGGCAACAGAAGCAAAATGGTAGAGGTCCATCCCACCACCATCAATGTAGATAACAACTTTTTTACCTGTTTTTTGTAATGATTTTAGTTGTTCTCTTAATTCCCAAAGCATTTCACGGTTTATATTACAACCGGACAGATTTAGAATTATTCCTTTATAACTGTCGTTGTTTTTAACATCTTCAATGTTTTGAAGTGCATCAATCAGAGTGTTTGATCCATCAAAAAGTTTATATTTTTGATACTTAAGGCCTCCATACAAATTCTGAATGGCAACATTTGATTTTTGAAAAACGGAAAGGAAATTACGGTCCTGTGAGCCGATGCGGAGTCCATAAGTTTGTGATCCAATTTTTCCATCATCCCTAAGATTACTATGAGAAAACAACGAAATACCACCAAGACCAATCTGTAAACCAGCGGACATTGTTTTATTTTCAAAATATCTAAAAACAGCACGAAGTCCGGGGAGAGGTTCAACGGCAATTCCGGCTGCCCACCGATTTTTGATTGGATTGTTTTCAGACTGTAGTATATAATCAAAAAAACCGGAAACTTTTTCATCACCAAAAGGTCTTATAGCAGCTGAGAAAACACCTTCATTCATATCTTTTGACTGATGAAAAACTCCAAGAACTGAAAGTGATAAATATTTAACCGGTCGGGAAAATGCTCCTACCTGCCAAAAGTTATCCCTTGCAAAAAAAGACCTGTCACCATTTGACCAACCATATCCGGCACCAATTGCAAACCCCTCATTACCCATCGAGAGGTTTATGCCATAATCGTTAACCCGTTTTCCACTTTCCCGTTCCTGATTAAAATAAAAACTGAATCCTTTTGATGCAGTTATAAAACCCCATCGTGAGAATTTGGAGTCTTCAACGGGTGAAGTTCCAAAAATTGTAATATCATTTCCTTTAAATGCCGAAAGGAAAGCTGGATTATCATAACCATAGAGTCCATACCGCATCGCCCCCGCGGAAGTGGCTGAAATGTCAGTCCGGGAGAAGTATGATGAACCAACAGGCTGGGAGAAAACGGTAGATGTAGAGATGAAAGTAAAAACAATTAAGAATATTAAACTTCTCATTTTTTTAACCTTGTAAATGGGAGATATTAAGCAGTAAATTTAGGAATTTAGAATAGAGAAACAAAGAGTTGGCAATAGTTTTCATCATCTATTAGACCCGTTTAAGTAAATCAAGAATTTTTATAATTTCCATTTTGGCTTTAAAGGAAAATATAAATCAGATGAATTGACTTTTATCGAAAAAAAAAATCAATTATCTTGTTTTTTTGATAAGGAGTTCTTTATGGTAAGATTTCAAAGAGCTGCAGATTTAATGATTCGAGGAGGATACTCATAGCCATTTGGAAAGAGTGCTTCAAGACTTGAATTAATTGGAATAAAACGATTGAGTCTCTCATCCCGGTCATACATCCCTGATCCCTGGTATTCCATCCTGGCCGGTACCGAAAGTTTTGTTGATGTTGATGGAAGTGATCAAACACAACTCAATATTGGTTTAGGATTTGGCACAAAAATTAGCAGCAGAGTAAAAATTGATATTTACGGTGCCATGCCACTATTAAAGAGGGATAACAATATTGATGGTTTAAAAAGAGCATTCACTCTCTCTGTGGGGGTTGGGTATCTGTTTAACAATTTTTTTTTGTAAAATAAAAATTATTGGGGGCTAATAGAAAATTATGCGGACTTGTAATTCAAATCGACCGGTTCAAAGTGAAAACTCAAAATATTGTAGCGAACAAGTTAGTGGTTTAATGATCAGTAAATAGTGTGTTTCATCTATCGTTGCAGATGTATTGGGTATATTCATGTACAATTGTTGAACAAAAATAATTAAGAAACAGAAAAATTAGATATTTTCCGGATAGCCTGATCTTTTGTAATAATAAAGTAGTGTTTAATCCCCCAGATTTTTGCGTAAGGAAAAAACCGTGTTCTAAAAATATCATTTAAATGTTGAATGTTTGAAGTTTGTGCTTCTTCGCAGTTAATTATAACAACGAGTTTGATTTCAGTCGAATTTAGAGGAAAATCAGGGAAACAACTCGATAAACTCTTATCTGCTAAGTTGTTTTAAATTTCAAAGCCAAAATCATTTGTAAACTATCCACTGCTTTTTTTAGAATGTCATAAACTCGTTTTTCATGCTTTTCCGGTTGAGTTAAGTCGGCTTTGCAAAAGTCCTTTAATTCTATTGCCCAAAATATCTTGTTACTAATGTCATGCCAACACACATCCATTTCCTTAAAATGGTTACCACTTAATTGTTGATATCCAGTACAATCCTGGAATCTGAACCAGTTTTGATCTGGAAAATTTAAAGTTATATTACTTTCGTTTAACAAAATAGCCCCAAATACTTGTTTCAATTAAAGATCAATTTCGTCATCAGCCATTCTGATAGCCGCAATACTGATGTCATTCTCGGGGAAATAATCGTTCAGTCTGTAATTTTTTGTTGAAATCCCATTGCCAGAATATCTTGCTATCGAATAGCAATTTGTTTTAACATTTTTCTCTCTACAGGTCAAATATGACTGTTTTAAAACGAAATAATTGTGTGTAGCTAAAAAAATCTGTACACCAGCACTGGCTAGTTGATAGAGCATTTTTACCAATTCTCTTATAGCATGGGGGTGGAGAGAGTTTTCAGGCTCGTCAATAAAAAGAATGGAATTGGAATTTAACTGCCTTTTATTAATCAATGTGGTTAAAACCCCAATTTTTTTAATACCCTCAGCTGTTAATGAAACAGGGAACTCAATATTGCCTTTCTTAAAAATAAATTCTTCATCTTCAGATTGAACAATTCTACCATCAAACAAACTCTCGAGGTTAGTTCGAAAATCCTTAAGTTTTTTTGCATAATTACCTTGAAGAGACGGGATAGAAAGAGCTCGAATCAAATCCAAATAAGTATCATCAAAGTCGGTCATAAACAAATTGTCTCGAGTTGCCTTGATTGCTTTAAGTGTAGTTAAGACTTCTTTTGCAGGAAGGAAAAGTGAATGAATACCATCGGGAAACATTTTTATATCATCTTGACAGTCGTTGATAGTTGTTGTAGTAGTCTCACCAAATGTAAAATATAACCTGTCAGAATAGTCCTTATTCTCAAACAAAACTTCAACACTTAACTTGTCTTTTTTTTGGTTTGCTGACGAGTTCCCCCAAACCCTTTTTACCGGGTTGAAAAACGCCAAAAAGTTTTTCAGCGAGAATTTTTTTTAAGAAAACATCGTTGTTCTTTTTCTTTTTGCTGTACTCTTCAACTGTTCTTGTTGAAGAATAAAGTAGTTTCAGTAAACCAGTTTTCCCCGTATCATTTATACCAATAAACAAATTCACCGAAGCAAATTTATCGCTGATAAATTCAGTATGGTTCATGAAGTTTTTTGCTGTCAAACTGTGGATCATCTTTATTCCTGTGAACAGTTGAGAAAGAAACATTTTCAAATATAAACCACCTAAAATAGTAATAAATTCTAAAATTGAATAAAAATAATCTTGCAAGTCGAAACATATCTATATTTCTCTTTTCAATTCAAAATATCAAATGACAGAGTATATATTTATTCAAAAATATCCAAACCCGTTTTGACCGGAATTTTCAAAGGTCTGACGACCGCAGAAAAAACTGTTGCAGTTACAAAAGAAGAACCTGTTGATACTAATCGTTCTGATCTCCAACACCCCCCAACCCACCCAAAATCAAGCAATTAAACAGACAATCCACAAAAAACCCCTGCTCTAACGAAATTTTCTTCTTATAACCCCTCATAAGTTAAAAAAAATGCATGTTTATTGTTAGTGACTACAGCACTTATTTGCGCAAAATTTCGTATTTTTAAAATTCGGAAAAACAGGATATCATAATGCAATTTACCATAAACAGTATAGCTTTCGACAAGCTGATAACAAAAGTACTCCCGGCTGTACCGCTGCGGACACCAATGCCCATCCTCGAGAACATTCTGGTTGAATTTGGCGACGGTGAATTAACCCTTACCGCCAACGATCATGAAGTTGCGATTAGTGTAAAAGACCTCGTTACCTGCGATGGTTCTGCAAGATTTATTGTAAAAGGAAAACTTCTGAGCGATTTTGTTAAATCATTGGGAGATACACAAATTCGTGTTGTTATCGAAGAGCAGAGAATTGTAATGAAAACCGATGTGGGTCACTACAATTTTAATTACGCTTCCCCCGAAAACTTCCCGGGTTTCAGCAGAATTGCAACAGATAAAACTCTTGAAGTGGATGCAAAACTCCTGAAAAGAGCACTGCAGTCTGCCGTTTTTGCAGTAAGCAAAGACTCTGCAAGAGTTGCAATGACCGGGGTTCTCATCGACATGAAAGAAGACGGTACTCACTTTGTTGCAACCGATGCCCACAAACTTGTTAAATTTTCAGCCACGGCATTAAAACATGATGAACCGATGGCAATTGTTATGCCCGGTAAAACTGTAAATATTCTCACAAAACTTCTTGAAGACGGAACAGTTACACTCAGTTATTCTACAAGTGGGATGCTTGTTGAAACAGGAAGTGCAAAACTTGTTTCCCGTCTGATCGAACACAAATTTCCTGAATATGGCGCAGTAATTCCATTGGACAGCCCAAACAAACTCACTATTAGCAAAGCTCCATTTGCATCTGCAACCAGAAGAATGCTATTGTTAAGCAATAAAAATTTCCAGTTGGTAAAAGTTACCCTTGATAGAGAGGAAATTCTGCTCAACACCGAAGATCAGGAGAGTGGTTCCAAGGCTGATGAGTCAGTTCCGGCAAATTACATCGGAGAAAAATTTACCATAGGATTCAAAACAGAATCACTGCTCGATTTGTTGAATAATATTAACTGTGATGATATGGTAGTTGAGTTGGTTTCACCTGCAAAAGCAGCTATTTTTAAACCGCTTAAACAGGATGAAAATGAGGATCTTTTAATGCTCCTCATGCCAACACGCTTAAATACTTTATGATCCTGAGATCTCTTGATCTAAAAAATTTCCGGTTACATTCGACAACACATTTGGATTTCTCCCCAAAATTAAATTTTCTGATTGGGGGAAATGGAAGAGGAAAAACAACTGTACTTGAGGCGATTTACCTCATTTGTACCACAAAAAGCTTCAGATCGGCAACGGACCCGGAGATGTTAAACTTTGGGTCCGGAACCTATGAGATCAGTGCTTCAATTGAAAGTTTCACCGATCACAAAATAAGAATATTTTATAGCAGGGAAGAGAGTAAACGGGTTTATTTTAAAGATGCAAAACCGTTGTCACGATCTGCGGATATTATTGGCAAGTTCCCTGTGGTGGTGCTTACTCCTGCTGATCTGGAGTTGACACACGGTTACCCGGCTGATAGAAGAAAATTTGTTGACTCGGTTATCTCACAATCGAGCGAATTGTATCTAAGTACATTGCTCGATTACAACAGAACACTAAAACAAAGGTCGTCGCTTTTATACAGACTAAAAGACTTCAGGTCGAAAATTTTGTTGGATGAACTGGAAGCCTGGGATGAAAAACTTGTGAATGCAGGCACGGTGCTCATTAAAATGAGAAGAAAGTTCATGGATGAATTTAAGGATTATCTCTCCGAATCATACTCTCATATAATCCCGACAAGTCGGGAAGAAATTCCACACATTGAATATGACTCTTTTGCCGGTGAAGACGACGATACCGCCGGGGTGTTTCATGCAATTATTGTGAACAACAAAGAAAATGAGATAAGAAGAGGCACCAATCTTGTTGGCCCTCATAAAGATGATTTTGTTTTCAGAATCAACGGGAATTCACTAAGAACTTATGGTTCACAGGGGCAACATAAATCGTTTCAGGTCGCCCTGAAGTTTGCACAGTTTTTCTATTTAAAGAACATTTTAAAGAACACACCGTTTTTCTTGCTTGATGATGTGTTTGGCGAGCTTGATAAAAGCAGGGCGATTGCAATAAGCAATTATCTAAAAGAAGTGGGACAGGCGTTCATAACGCTCACAGATTTTTCGAATTATGAATTTTTGAAAAAGGATGAAAACGATTCAACCATTTTCATTAACCCTTAAAATTGAAGTAACTGAAAGTTAAAGAGTTTGTTTTTAACTTTTATGGTTGGTTAAAACATGGCAAAAAAGATTGTTATCTCGGTTGGTGAGGTTATTAAAAACGACCCTGCCTTCAGTAGAGTAAGGGAAGTATTTGAAAAAGAGGAAGTGTATGAAGAATTCTTCATCATCTTTCCCGAGCTTGCCGGTCATGTTTTACCTGAAAAATATGAAAACGGGATATTAAAAATTAAAGTTGATAACCCGTCATTAAAAAACGATTTGAAGTTTAACGAAGAGTTGTTGATAAATAAAATGAATACACACTTTAAGTGTGATAGAATAAAGCAAATAAAGTTTTCACGATAAAAACGGAAAAAAACAGTAAAAATGAGTGAACAAAAAGGTATTCCTAATGGAAATGGGAATGATTACAGTGCTTCAAGTATAAATGTCTTAAAAGGGCTTGAAGCAGTAAGAAAACGCCCTGCAATGTACATCGGCGATGTGGGAGCCAGGGGACTTCACCACCTGATTAATGAAGTGGTTGACAACAGTATCGATGAGGCTCTTGCCGGATATTGTGATACAATAAGTGTTGTAATCAATCCGGATAACAGCGTAACAGTTGAAGATAATGGTCGTGGTATTCCCGTTGATATACATGAAGAAGAGCAGAAATCAGCTCTTGAGGTTGTTATGACCGTGCTTCATGCCGGTGGTAAATTTGATAAAAACTCTTACAAAGTATCAGGTGGTCTTCACGGAGTGGGAGTTTCTGTTGTGAATGCTCTCTCTGCATGGATGAGGGTTGAAGTAAAAAGAGATAAAAAAATCTACTTCATGGAATTTAAAAGGGGTGAAATGACAACACCTCTTAAAGTGATTGCCAAGTTGAAAGAAGATGTCACCGGAACAAAAGTAACCTTTATGCCCGATGATGAAATATTTAAAACCATCAATTTTAAGTATGATACCGTAACTGCCAGAATGAGAGAGCTTGCTTATCTTAACAGAAATGTAAGTATAGCTTGTAAAGATACCCGCGAGGGAAGTGAGGAAGAGGATCTTTTCCACTTTAAAGGTGGTCTTGTTGAATTTGTGGCTTATATGGATGGTTCAAGAAAACCTCTTCACAAAACAATTTACATCGAGGGTGAAAGAGAAAACACTCCTGTAGAAGTTGCCTTCCACTATAACGAAGAATTCTCAGAGAACATCTTCTCTTATGTGAATAATATCAATACCCATGAAGGTGGAACTCACCTCGTAGGGTTTAAGGCTGCACTTACAAGAACACTCAATTCTTACGCTGCAAAAAATAATCTGTTAAAAAACTCGAAGATTACACTTTCGGGTGATGATTTCCGTGAGGGACTTACCGCCATTATTTCGGTTAAGGTTATGGAGCCCCAATTTGAAGGGCAAACCAAAACAAAACTTGGTAACAGCGAAACCAAATCGGCAGTTGAAACTCTTGTAAACGAAAAACTTGCCGAATTCCTGGAAGAAAATCCGGGTGTGGGTAAAAAAATTGTTGAAAAAAGTCTCAGGGCAGCCGAGGCAAGAGAAGCAGCCAGAAAAGCTCGTGATCTTGCAAGAAGGAAAAATGCTCTCGACAGTTTCGACCTCCCCGGAAAACTTGCCGATTGTTCCATCACCGACCCCGAACACTGCGAAGTGTATATCGTCGAGGGTGACTCGGCGGGTGGCTCTGCCAAACAGGGACGCGACAGAAGATTCCAGGCTATTCTTCCACTTAAAGGTAAAATCCTTAATGTGGAAAAGGCAAAACTTCATAAAATCCTTGAAAACAACGAAATTCAGGCGATTATTGCGGCTATGGGATGTGGCATCGATACCGAATTCGATCTGGCAAAACTAAGATATGGTAAACTTATCCTCATGACGGATGCGGATGTTGATGGAAGTCATATTCGTACTCTGCTTCTTACTTTCCTCTATAGATATATGAAAGAATTAATCATCACAGGTAAGGTTTACATCGCTCAACCCCCGCTCTACAAAGTGAAAAAGGGGAAAGAAGAGTTTTATGCTTTTGATGAAAAAGAGAGAGATGAAATTCTAAAGAGGTTAAGAGCAAACCAGCGTAAAGCCACAACCACCGAAACCGATGGAACAGAAGAATATGATGACGAAGGAAACATTAAAGGTGTTGTGATCTCCCGCTATAAAGGTTTGGGTGAGATGAATCCACTTCAACTTTGGGAAACCACAATGAATCCTGAAACCAGAACCATTCTACAAGTGAACCTTGAAAATGCGGCTGATGCCAACCGGCTTTTTGAGGTATTAATGGGCGACGATGTTGAACCAAGAAGGTTATTCATCGAGAAAAACGCCAAATATGTAAGAAATTTAGATATATAAAGAAGAGATTAAATTAATATGTCAAATATGTTTGATAAAATCATTCCCGTTTCACTTGAAGAAGAATTAAAATCTTCTTACATCGATTATTCGATGTCGGTAATTGTCTCAAGAGCGTTACCCGATGTGCGCGATGGTTTGAAACCTGTACATAGAAGAGTATTGTTTGGAATGCATGATCTGGGGAATTATTACAACAGACCATATAAAAAATCCGCAAGAATTGTGGGTGAAGTTCTTGGAAAGTATCATCCCCACGGCGATTCTTCGGTTTACGATGCCATGGTTAGAATGGTGCAAGAGTTTTCACTTCGATATCCCCTCATAATGGGACAGGGTAACTTTGGTTCAGTTGATGGTGATTCTGCCGCAGCAATGAGATATACCGAGGCAAGACTTGCCAGAATTTCCGAAGAAATGCTTCGTGATCTCGACAAAAACACTGTTAACTTTGTTCCCAATTTCGATGATTCACTCCAGGAACCTTCAGTTCTTCCGGCATATCTCCCCAACCTGTTGATAAACGGATCAAGCGGTATTGCTGTCGGTATGGCAACCAACATTCCACCCCACAACATCACTGAAACGATCAACGGGGTTATTGCCCTTATTGATGATCCTTCAATTGATATTGACGGATTGATGAAATATGTAACAGCTCCCGATTTCCCGACAGGTGGAATTATATACGGTTATTCCGAAGTGAAAAGTGCCTACCACACGGGAAGAGGAAAGCTGATAGTTCGTGCAAAAGTGAACACTGAAACGCAGAAAAACGGCAGAATACACATTATTGTTACCGAACTTCCTTATCAGGTAAACAAATCAACTCTGATGGAAAGAATTGCACAACAGGTAAAAGATGGTAAGCTGCTCCACATCTCCAATTTAAGAGATGAGTCTGACAGAGACGGTATGCGTGTTGTTATCGAGTTGAAAAAGGACGCACAACCCGCTGTGGTTCTTAATCAACTCTACAAACACACACAGATGCAGGTAACATTTGGTGTTATTATGCTTGCTCTGGTAAATGGTGCTCCAAGAGTTCTAAACCTTAAAGAGATGATGCACTATTTCCTTCTTCACAGAATGGATGTGTTGATTCGCAGAACCCGTTTTGAATTGGATGCAGCAGAACGCAGAGCCCACATTCTTGAAGGTTACATCATCGCTCTCGATAATATCGATGAGGTTATTGCTGTAATTAAGTCTTCAAAGGATACTGAAACCGCCCGTAAAAATTTGATGGAGCGGTTTAAACTCTCCGAGATTCAGGCAAAAGCAATCCTCGACATGAGATTACAGCGCCTCACCGGTCTCGAGAGGAAAAAGATTGAAAACGAGTATAAAGAACTCATAAAATTGATCGAAAAATTGAGAGGCATCCTCGAAAGTGAAGAGAAGAGAAATCTGATTATCAAAGAGGAACTTATAGCTCTTCGTGATAAATTTGGCGACGAAAGACGCACCGAAATTATCTACGATTATGAAAACTTTTCACTCGAAGATATGATTGCTGAAGAAGATGTGGTTGTCACCATCTCTCACAGAGGCTTCATTAAAAGATTCCCTGCAAGTGGTTACAGAAAACAGAAACGCGGTGGAAGAGGTGTAACAGGAGCAGGAACAAAAGAAGGCGATTTCGTCGAAACAATGTTTGTAGCTTCAACTCACCACTATATCATGTTCTTTACCGACAAGGGCAGGTGCTATTGGCTGAAGGTTCATGAGGTGCCCGATGTTGGAAGATCAGCTCTTGGTCGTTCAATTCTTAACCTGATTGAAAAAACTCCGGATGAGCAGATTACAGCTTTTGTAACCGTGAAAGAGTTTAAAGACGATCAGTTCCTGATAATGGCAACCAAAAATGGTATCATTAAGAAAACCGTCCTCTCTGCTTACGGAAATGTAAGACGAGGTGGAATTATTGCTCTAAATCTGAATGAAGGCGACTCGTTAATAAGTGCAAAACTTTGTGAAACAGGTGATAACATTATCATCGGAACTCATGATGGTATTGCAATAAGATTTGACGAAAGTGCTGTTCGTGACATGGGTAGAGCTGCAACAGGTGTTATCGGTATCCGACTTGAAAAAGGTGATTTTGTAGTTGGTTCTTTAGTGATTAAGCGGACAAGCACCGTAATGGTCGTTACAGACAAGGGTTACGGAAAACGATCGGATGTAAATGATTACCGCATCACCAATCGTGGTGGAAAAGGTATCATTACCGTTAAAACCACCGAAAAAACAGGTAAATTGATGTCGATCATGGAGCTCAACGATAACGATGAACTTATCTGCATCACTTCAGGTGGCATGGTCATTAAAATGGCCGCCAAAGATATCCGCACTATGGGTAGAAATACACAGGGTGTAAGGATAATAAATCTGAAAGATCACGATTCCATTACCGATATCGCCAAAGTTGTCCCCGACGATGATGAAACTGCTGGTGAAAACGGAGATGCAGAGGAAACGCTTCTCTAATGCAATAATCCAATAATGCAGTAATGTTTTATTGTTAATAATTTAGCCGTCTTACAGAAATGTTAGGCGGCTTTTTTTTATGTATTATTGTATTTCAATCATATTATTGCATTACTGCATTAAAATCAGTCTCCCACTCTTTTTTTTAAGAACAGTGGAAAAAGCCACCAGATTAAAAGAATTAATACGCCCACAAAAGAAGAAACCAACACGCTTGCTGTGGTTTCGAGCACCTGCCAAACCACCAACTGGGTCACGAGAACCAGAGCAAAGGATAAAAACAGTAGCCCGATTAATATCATACGAGTGGCAAATAATTTAAATGTCATTCTGTTGATTAGCGGACGAATAAGACGGTGATGTGCAGCAGGAGCACTAAAAAACACCATACTACAGATTGAACAGAGGAATGTTGCCGTAAAAACCCACTTTTCAAAAGGGTGGATTTTACCAAAACTTTGGTTGAATGGGAGTACAACAAGAAAAGCTGTGAGAACCTGCGCTCCCTGCAACAAAATACGCAGTTCCTGCAACATATCATTTAGACTTCTGCCCTCGGGACTCTCCAATTCTTCTTTGGTGGGCTCTATATTTGTTTTTTGATCTATTTTGTCCATACTTATTCTTATTTTCGACCTGTCAAAAACAGGCAATATTTAAACTTATCGTGGCATTAATATTAAATCCACCAAAAGCATCATTTGGTGATCCTCAGGATGGAAAAATCACTTTGTTAAACAGACGGTAGAAATATAATACTAATTATGCACAATATCGTTTTTTTTCACAAATTAAAAAACAACAGATTTTCCTTTCAAATCAACTTTTATACAAAACTTCGGTATTAAAAACACGCCATGTTAAGATTTAGTGTGATGGTCATATTAAATCCATTAAAAGCACCTTTGGTGTCCTCAAAAAACTGTCCCTCCATTGGTTTTGTATTGGTTGCCTCATAGAGTTTTAACCACTCAGGATCACTAACTGAATAAGAATAATATGGTTTAAAGACAAGATAAGCTCCCGATCCTCCCGGATCACCGATAATAAAAAGCCATCCTGTATTAAATCCAATGTAACTGTCCATATCAAGTCTCTTCAGGCCTCTGCCTTCTATCTCTGTTTCAAATTTGATATTTGTGAAAGCCGCTTCGATAAAGGGACCTGTGTAGATGGGGTCAAAACCATAAACAAGTGCCCCCATGATGTTTATGGAGTTAAGGTCGAGATCAATTTTTCTGTGAGTGATTGAACCGGGAGCGATTTTTGCAGGGTTGCCTTCGGCAATCAATGTTCCACTATGGGTAGAGTAACCAAGTTCGAGAATTAATCCGTTCCAGAAGAAACCGGTGGAAAGTGCCAGGCCTGAGAAACTCGATTTCTCCATATATTTTAAAAGAATTGGTCTTTTTTGACGGTTGTATTCATGGATAAACATATCGAGACCGGTAGAGTTGGCATACATAAAACCATAACCGCCACCAATAGAAAATGACGGAACTCCCTCGGGATACCAATCATCAAAAATTTGGGCTCGCGATATGTAACCGAGAGACAAAACGAAAAAAAGAAGTAAGATTTTTTTTATGGCTGACCTCAACAAATGGAATTTCTAAATCATTCTGGTTTGTAATCAGAACCCGAAAACTAAAACCATAACCGGAAAAGTAAATCTTTTTATCGGTCTTACTAAAAATATTTTTCAGGGTTCCAACTATTATACAAAAGGAACAAAGAATTTGTTTGCAGAATCGATCATTTTGTGTAATTTAAGTCAACAAGTAATTGCTTTTCTTCAATTTATCGGTAGCGAAATGCTTAGTGAACAAACCGGGCTCTTTTTCCCCGCCGGTTCAGCAAAAGTAAAGTATAATCCTAATCGATTATCTTTCTCAAATCAACTTCTCCTTGTGAGATTCCCCTCTTTTAATGCCCAATTTCACACACTGCATTCCCCAGTCAATAAACCTAATAGTCTCAATCATATATAATAACGGAGGAAGCATGTCTGACTATGTAAAAACTTTCATGTCAGAGTTAAAGGCAAAAAATCCGGCAGAAGCCGAGTTCCACCAGGCAGTTCAGGAAGTAATTGAATCTCTTGAACTCGTTTTAGAGCGTCATCCCGAATATCGCTCCACAAAAATAATTGAAAGAATAGTTGAACCTGAAAGAGTAATTATGTTCAGGGTGCCATGGCTTGATGATGAAGGTGAGGTACAGGTAAATCGTGGTTTCAGAATAGAGATGAATTCAGCTATTGGTCCCTATAAGGGAGGATTAAGATTCCACCCGTCGGTAAATCTTGGAATTCTAAAATTCCTTGCTTTTGAGCAGGTATTTAAAAACAGCCTTACAACTCTCCCGATGGGCGGAGGAAAAGGAGGTTCTGATTTTGATCCAAAAGGCAAGACCGACAACGAAGTGATGAAATTTTGTCAAAGTTTCATGACGGAACTCCAGCGCCACATTGGTCCCAACACAGATGTACCTGCGGGCGATATAGGAGTTGGAGGTAGAGAAATTGGATTCCTTTTTGGTCAGTATAAACGAATCAGAAATGAATTTACAGGCGTACTTACGGGTAAAAGTTTAAATTGGGGCGGTTCACTCATTCGTCCCGAAGCAACAGGTTATGGTTGTGTTTATTTTGCCAGTGAAATGTTAAGAACCCGCAGAGAAACCCTCGACGGGAAGGTATGTCTTGTTTCAGGAAGTGGAAATGTGGCTCAATATACCACCCAAAAAATCCTTGAACTCGGTGGTAAAGTTGTAACTCTCTCCGATTCTGCAGGTTTCATTTATGACGAAAAAGGAATCGATGATGATAAACTGGCATTTGTTCTTAATCTGAAAAATGTTCGCAGAGGAAGAATATCAGAATATGCCGATAAATATAAGGAAGCTGTTTACACACCATTCTCAGGAACAGAGACATCCAATCCACTGTGGAACATAAAAGCAGATTGTGCCTTCCCTTCAGCAACCCAAAATGAAATAAACGCCATTGACGCACAAAATCTGGTGAATAATGGAGTTTATGTTGTTGCAGAGGGTGCAAACATGCCAACCACCTACGATGGAGTTCAGATATTCCTGCAAAAAGGAATACTCTACGGCCCGGGTAAAGCTGCAAATGCCGGTGGTGTTGCTGTTTCCGGACTTGAGATGGCGCAAAACAGTATGCGTCTTAACTGGACAAGCGAAGAGGTTGACAACAGATTGAGAATAATCATGCACTCAATCCACAGCGCTTGTGTTTCGGCAGCGGACAGATTCGGCACTCCGGGTAACTATGTTAATGGTGCCAACATTGCAGGCTTCCTCAAGGTGGCTGACGCAATGCTCGACCAGGGTGTTGTATAACATCATTAAACAAGAATCAAAAATGAAGTGTAAATGACAATTATCGATCCCAACTGGGTAGAACATGGATACGGAACCCGATTCCAGGGCTTCCAGAATCTGATGAGACAGAGAATTAGAGATATCCTTATAGTATCATCTCTTTACGATCTCTATCTTTTTGAGGAGGATGGAAGACTTTATGAACTGATCAGGAACGAGTATCTAAGTTTGCAGTTAAGCCACTCTCCCGAGCTCACCAGAGTTTCGAAGGGTTACGAGGCTATTGCCCTGCTTGAAGAAAAACACTTTGAGATGGTGATCATTACACTTCATACTGAAGATATCAAACCCGTAAAACTTGCGGGGATGATAAAGGCTATGAATAAGAAGTTCCCGGGGCTCGATATTTCGATTCCGGTTGTGTTGCTCGCGTTCGATAACCGGGAACTTTCTGAATTGATCCAACACTCCAACATGTCGGTCTTCGACAAAATATTTATATGGCAAGGCGATTTTCGTCTGATAATAGGGATAATTAAATATTTTGAAGACCGCCTTAACATGCAACATGATACAAACATGGTTGGTGTGCAATCCATTTTGGTAATTGAAGACAGTATCAGAGATTATTCAAGTTTTCTCCCCGTCATCTACACCGAGATCATCCAACAATCAAAAAGACTCGTGGCTGAAGGGATAAATCTTACTCACAAATTCCTAAGAATGAGAGCCCGTCCCAAGATTTTTCTTGCTCAAAATTATGAAGAAGCCTGGGCGTTTTTTGATGAATACAAAGAATATATTTTGGGAATCATATCAGATATCGATTTCCCAAGAGGTGGCAAAACCCTTCCAAGAGCGGGGATAGATTTCGCCGAAGAGGTTAAAAAAGTACATTACGATATTGCTATTCTTCTCCAGTCGAGTGAATCAAAATATGAGAAGGATGCTCACGCTATCGGTGCCTCATTTTTGAAAAAAGGCTCACCAACACTTTTGATTGAACTTCGTGCTTTCCTGAAAGCGTATTTCAGTTTTGGAGATTTTGTTTTTCGTTCTCCCGATGGATCAGAAATTGGCAGAGCTGCGAACCTGTATGAAATGGAAATTGCGCTTAAAAGTGCACCTCCCGAAAGCATTAAATACCATGCCGAGAGGAACAACTTTTCAAACTGGTTTAAGGCAAGAACCGAGTTTTGGCTCTCCGAGCAGTTGCGTTCAGTGAAAGTAACAGATTTTAACTCGCTTGAACAACTGCGAAATCACCTTATAACCTCACTTCGAAACTATAGAAGACTGAGGCAACGGGGTATTTTAACCGATTTCCACAAAGATTCTTTTGATGTATCATCAAGTTTTGCCCGAATTGGCGGCGGCTCCCTTGGTGGAAAAGCGCGTGGTCTGGGCTTCTTAAACATCCTTATAAACAATTATGAACTTCACCATCAGTTTGAAGGGACAAGAATCTCGGTTCCCGTGGCGGTGGTTATTGGAACTGAAGTATTTGACCAGTTCCTCGATGAAAACAACCTTAGAAGTTTTGCCCTTAACTGTGATAACGATGAAGAGATAAAAGAACGATTCCTTAAGGCCGAGGTTTTTTCCGAGGAAATAATTGCCAATCTTATGTCGTTTCTTGATCTTATTAAAACACCACTCGCTGTGAGGTCTTCAAGCCTTCTTGAAGACTCACAATATCATCCTTTTGCCGGTGTTTATTCCACAATAATGATCCCAAACAACAATCCCGACCAGTTTTTAAGGTTAAAGGAACTTGTAAACGCAGTTAAACTTGTGTTTGCATCCACCTATTTCCAGGAAGCGAAAAACTATATTGCCGCCACCTCCTACAGGCATGAAGAGGAAAAAATGGCGGTTATCGTTCAAAAGATGGTTGGTACCAATTTTGACGGCAGGTTTTATCCCACTTTTTCGGGAGTTGTAAAGTCATATAATTTTTATCCACTGGCGCCACAGGTTTCAGAAGATGGAATTGTTGCAGTTGCTCTTGGACTTGGAAAATGGGTTGTTGAAGGGGGCGAAACAGTAAGGTTTAGTCCACGCCACCCCAAACGAATAATTCAGTTTCATAATCCCGATGAAGCCTTGCGGACAACCCAAAGGTCGTTTTATGCTCTCGATATGTCAACAAACACACTGTTTACATCCCGGATAGAAGATATTTGCACCAAAAGTTTTGAAATTGAAACCGCAGAAAAAGACGGTACTTTGCAGTATGTTGCATCAACCTACTCCCACAATAATCATTCAATTTATGATGGAATTTCCCGCGAGGGGACAAGGTTGATAACCTTTGCCCCCCTGCTTAAAAATAATCTTCTTCCTCTTGCAGCAATTCTTGAGCTTATAGTTGATATGGGCAGATGGGGGATGGGAACGGAAGTGGAGATTGAGTTCGCTGTAAATCTGAATGTTGAAAGGGGGAAAAACAAAGAGTTTTATATCCTCCAGATGAGACCGATGGTCGTAAACACGGAAACTGAAAAAATAGACCCTGAAAAACATCCCAAATCGGACCTGATTTGCCGCAGTGATGAAGTATTGGGAAATGGTATTATCGATAATATCCGTGACATCATCTATATCGATTCGGAAGAATTTGATCGCTCCAAAAGCAGAGTGGTTGCCGGAGCAATTGGTTATTTTAATTCAAAACTTATCAAAGATCAGGCACCTTATCTTCTTGTAGGTCCCGGAAGGTGGGGATCATTGGACCAATGGCTGGGAATCCCCGTAACCTGGGCGAAAATCTCTGGCGCAGCAGCAATTATTGAAAATCAATTTAAAGATATAAAGGTGCTGCCTTCACAAGGCTCCCATTTCTTCCACAACCTTACCTCATTTGCAATCGCCTACTTTACAGTTGGAAACGGAATAAGTGATAGTTTCCTTGATGGTGAATGGCTCAACTCACTTCCTGTGGAAGAGCAGAGGGAAGGGGTAAAACATATTCGCTTAAAAAACGATATCGTAATTAAGATGAATGCAACTCAAAAAGTCGGGATTATCCTAAAACCGACATTCGAGGAGGAAAAATGAAAGATAATATCGAAAAAAAAGGAGAGGTGTTTGAGGTTTGCCCGCATTGCAACGCCCGTCTTACAAGTTGGGAGCAAGTGCTCCTCAAGGTTGACAGAGCACTTATTTGCAAAAAATGCTGGTACAAGATTATTCTTCCACCTGAAAACCCACTCGAACCGTTAGTTGATGAGGAATTAAAAAAATGAAAACATATAATTCGTTTGATGTTGCCAAACAGCAGGTCTATGAGGCTGCAAAAATTTTACATCTTGATGATGCAACCACCGAATTTCTTACAAAACCTCAAAGAGAGTTTGCTTTCACCATGCCTGTGCGACTCGATTCAGGGAAAGTGGCTGTTTATGAAGGTTATAGAATTCAGTATAACACCGCCCGCGGACCAGCAAAAGGTGGAATAAGATTCCATCCCGACGAAACCGTGGATGTTATTCGTGCTCTTGCCTGTTGGATGACCTGGAAAACAGCAGTGGTTGACCTCCCCCTCGGCGGAGGAAAAGGTGGAGTAATTTGCAACCCAAAAGACCTTTCAGACAGAGAACTTGAGGCTGTATCCCGTGGATATATCAGAGCTGCTGCCGACTTTATCGGTACTGAAAAAGACATTCCAGCTCCCGATGTTTATACAAATCCACAGACCATGGCGTGGATGATGGATGAATATGAAACTATTGTAAGAAAACATTCATCGGGTATTCTTACCGACAAACCGCTGCAAATTGGTGGATCGGAAGGCAGAAGGGACGCCACTTCAAGGGGTGGAGTGATAGCTGTAAGAGAGGCGTGTAAACACTACCACATTAAACCCGAAAGATTTTCGATTCAGGGATTTGGAAATGCGGGACAGAGGTGTGCCCTGCTACATAAAGAAATTCTTGGTACCGGTGATCTGATAGCTGTTTCTGACTCAAAAGTTGGACTTTATAATCCAAAAGGAATAGATGTATCAAAACTTGTAACACACAAGTTAACCACAGGAAGTCTCGCCGGTTTTAGGGGAGCTGAAGAAATTGATCGTGACAGGGTTCTCGAGATCGAAACCGATATTCTTTATCCTGCTGCACTCGAAAACTCAATAAATGATAAAAATGCCGATCGAATTAAAGCCGGAATCATCTCTGAGCTTGCCAATGGACCAACAACTCCAAACGCAGACCTTATCCTTTTTGAAAAAGGAGTGAAAGTAATCCCCGATATCCTTGCCAGTTCCGGCGGAGTGATTGTATCCTATTTTGAGATGGTTCAGGATTCATCCTCTTTCTTTTGGGATGAAGAGGGAGTTAACAGAGGGCTCGATCTAAAGATATCAAAAGGTTTCCGCTCCGTATTTAATGCTTTGGAGGAAAACAGAATTCATTCCCGGCTTGCTGCGATGGTCGTAGGTGTTGCACGCGTTGCCGAAGCTTGCAAAATTCGCGGATGGGTTTAGAGGATTGCCATGACAAAAAATTGTATTAAAACCGTTTTGGTTTCGGTTTTTATAGCTTTTCTTTTTTTTGGATCGAAAACATACGCTCAGTTTGATTCACTTATGTTATTAGACTCCGGATATTTTAGACTTCAACCGGTTATTTATATGGGGGATCAAAATAATGACGGATGTGATGATTTTATTATTTGTAAGATGGATGACAATTCCGAATATGCAAATTGGGGGTATGCATACTTCTACTATGGTGGAAATCCGGTACCCCAAACTCCTGCTTTCAGGATAAGGATATACAATCCCCTACTCATTACTGCATGTGATCTTAACGGGGACGGTTATAGAGATATAATCAATCATATCGGAGGATATCCTGAACCTGTATATCGATACAATATCTACTACGGTGGACCCGATTTGGACACATTACCGGATTATGTTTTAACACTTCCGGATTCAACAGTTGCAGCTTCTTTTGTTGGGAAAATGTGGCCAATAGATTTTGATGGTGATGGGTGGGAGGAACTGGTTTATGTAAGTAGCATTTCACACAAAATATGGTTTATTCGGAATTTTGAAGAAAATCAACCACTGGAATATTATTCGATTCCCAGAATCGGAAGTATGTATTATTCTGAGTCACGAATATTTTCCACTGATCTTAATGGAGATGGAAAATCCGATTTAACAATTCTTTCTAATGATGAAACTGAAAAATTACTCAGATTTTATTACGGAAACAGCAGTTTCGATTTGAGCGAATATTATGAATTCTCGTCTGACACTGTTTTCCATCCTGAAGAAATGTATCTACTCAATGACATGAATGGAGATGGCAAAGGCGAAATATGTATGCTCCTATCGATTGAAGGTTCAGGCAAATATGCTTTATCATTTGGAAGCAAACCACCTGACCTGAGCCCTGATCTATTGATGAATGCCGGGGGTATTTCTGGTGCGTATGGATTATCGCCCGGTGATGTAAACGGAGATGGGTACGGAGATTTTTTAAAGTATGTACCATATATCAGATATGCACTATATCTGGGGGGAAGTACGATAACCGGCCAGGCTGCTCAACAATACTTTTCAAACTACTGGCTAACCAGTATGCATTTTGGGGGAAGAGTGGGAGACATAAACGGAGACGGACTTGCAGATATTTGCGTAGGGGAGACAGCGGGAGGATCAACACTCTCTCATATTTATATATATTCAGGGACAAGAACCCCCGTATCAGTTAAAGAAGAAAAGGAGGAAACAGACCAAGAAAAAACATTTTTAGTTATGGTATCACCAAACCCGACCAATGGACAGATTTCTGTTCAATATACACTGCCGGATTCCGGGGTACTCAGACTTGAGATATATGACATCCTCGGTCAGAGAATTTACAGTGAATCATCACAAAAAGAGAGAGGTACCCAAACAGAACAGATAAACCTTGAAAACCATGCCGTTTCAAGCGGTACATATATAGTAAGCCTCACCCTTGATACCGGTGAAAAAACGTTAACACAAAGTGTTAAAGTGCAGTTAATTAAGTGATAAAACCATGAAACATGAGAGAATAGTAATGAAAAACAGATTTTTGTTTAAAGTCGTGTTTTTTATTCTCCTGATTTTTTCTGTTAAAATATCTGCTCAGGAGAAAGAGCTAAAAGCGGGTCCCACCCAATATAAGGGAGGGAATCCCGATTTTTATATCTTCCCCGGCAGGGCTGCGCTTATTGTTTATTCTTCACTTAATAATCTCTATTTTGAATGTACAACCGATTCCATTATTGGTCCCGTGTATGAAGTGGAAGAGAAGAGATATACACTACTTTTTAACACTCACCCACAGGTGATTGAAGTTAAGTGCCCCGGTTATAAGTCGGCAATTATCACCACCCCTGCACTTCAGCCCTCCGATGTTGTGCCCTACTCTGTGGAGCCAAAACTTGGCGAAAATGATCCGGGGATGATAACCGTACAATTTACAGTCACCCCAATCGATGCCGATTTTTTCGTCGATTTTAAAAAAGTTGATCCCACAATTCCTCTTAAACTTAGCCCGGGAAATCACAAAATAAAGATCGTTAAAGAGGGTCACCCAACCTTTAAACAGGAAATTTTTGTTGATGAATCTCATTACCAGTTTGTTTTTAGGCTGGAGTAGAATTATTTAATAATATTCCAATATTCCAAGCTGGTTTATCCACCCTCATGGGGTTGAAACCCCATGCTATTGGTTTAAATCGCTAAAAAAAATCTACCAATAGTCCCGATTCAATCAATCATCCGTGTAATCTGTGAAAATCCGTGTAATCCGCGTAACTATCATCCCCCGTCCCCCCAAAAAAACTGAACTATATAAACTAAAATACTGTTACAACATGTATTAACACAAAATATTGCCGTTTGTTTATTTATCATTGTAAATTCAACAATTTATACTGACCTTAAAAATCACAATTTTTAGATTTCCCGGAAAAAAATGAAAAACCTCAGGACATTAAAGAAATATTTCCTTCGCTATAAAACTGCGCTTATAACGGGAATATTCTTCATAATAGTCTCCAACGCGTTCACAGTTTATGTGCCAATCATAATAAAAGACTCCCTAAACGATCTTCAACAAGGGATAGCTGAACATAAACTTGTTGAGTATGCCCTCCTGATTGTTGGATCAACACTTATGGCAGGGATATTCAGATTTATGATAAGGCAAACGATAATTGTAATTTCCCGGAAAATAGAATATGATCTCCGACAGGATTTTTGGGAGTATATTCAACATCTTTCACTCCGTTTTTTCCAGAACAACTCCACCGGAAACATAATGGCGCATGCCACCAACGACATAAGCGCCGTAAGGATGTTTATTGGTCCGGCAGTTATGTATTCCATCGATACAGGGGTCAGAATAATTATTGTGATCTCGATAATGTCGATGATCAGTTGGGAAGTGACCCTGTGGAGTTTAATTCCTCTCCCGTTTCTCTCATTTTTAGTATATGTTGTTGGGAAAAAAGTCCACAAACGCTTTACACTGATCCAGGAAAAATTTGCTGATCTTACAACCAAAGCTCAGGAAAACTTCTCCGGAATCAGAGTTATCAAGTCTTATGTGGCAGAAGAGAGGGAAGTTGCCGAATTTGACAGATTAAGCCGTGAATACCTCTCGAGAAACATGAAACTTGTGAAAATTCAGGCACTTTTTCAGCCGACTCTTTTTCTCATCACGGGAATGTCTATTATCATCGCAATTTGGGCGGGTGGAACCGCCGTCATCAACAAAACTTTGATGATAGGTGATGTTACTGCTTTAATAATGTATCTCGGAATTTTAATCTGGCCAATGATTGCATTTGGATGGGTAATAAACATCATCCAGCAGGCGGAAGCGAGTATGGCACGACTTAATAAATTGTGGTCCGAAGAACTTGAAATTGCTGATGTTGGAGAGGAAAAAAGTCTGGTTAAGGAGGTTAAGGGGGAAGTTGAGTTCAGGAATGTTTCATTCAAATATGGCGAAAATCTGCCGTTTGTTCTTCAAAACCTCAACCTGAAAATCCCTGCGGGACATTCACTTGCAATTATGGGGAACACGGGGAGTGGAAAAACCACTATGATAAATTTGATTCCACGGCTGTTTGATACCACCGAAGGTGAAGTGCTTCTCGATGGTGTGAATATTAAAGATATTTCTCTTAAAACAGTAAGAAGATCAATAGGTTTTGTACCGCAGGAAGCGTTCCTTTTTTCAGAAACGATAAAAAACAACATTTGTTACGGTAAACCGGATGCAACTGAATCGGAAATTATCCAAAGAGCGGAAATTGCACAATTTTCGAAGGATGTTTTGGAGTTTCCGGAAGGATTTGATACAGTTGTTGGTGAAAGAGGAATCACACTTTCGGGTGGACAAAAACAGAGGGCGTCACTTACACGGGCTTTGATGACAGACCCTGAAATCCTGATCCTTGACGACTCTTTTTCTGCTGTTGATACCCACACCGAAGAGGATATCCTTAATGGTTTAAGAGGATTTATGAAAAACAGAACAACTCTGATGGTTAGTCACAGAGTCTCAACAGTGAAAGATGCAGATAAAATTGTAATCCTTGACAAAGGGTTGATCGCCGAAGAGGGAACTCACGATGAACTCATCAAACTTAACGGTTTGTATGCAGGAATCTACAACAGACAACTGCTTGAACAGGAAATCGAAGAAATTTAATGAGTTATATCATGGAATTAAAAAAAATTATCACGACACACATCGCTTTTGATTCTGCTGAAGCAGTGGAAAGAATCCTTGAGACAACTACTCTAAATATTAACAGCTTTTCAGAAGCGAAAATTATTACAAGGTTATTTAATTAAAATGGCAAAAAAGAACAGTTCTGAAGATGAAATATTAGGTAAGGCCTACGACGCGAAGCTGATGAAAAGGCTTCTTGGATTTGTAAAACCTTATAAAAAATATGTGATCCTGGCGATATTATTAAATATTCTGGTGGCGGGCCTTGGTCCCTTGCGCCCATATTTAACCAAAATTGCGATAGATGATAAGATTTTTAACGGAGATCTTCACGGGCTTATGCTCATTTCGGTGGCACTTATTGGTGCACTTGTGTTTCAATCGGTTATCCAATATTTCCTCACCTATTTTACAAATCTCCTTGGTCAAAAAACCATTCTTGATCTCAGGGATAAACTTTTCAGGCATACTCAGAAACTGTCGGTCAGTTTTTTTGACAGAACACCAATCGGCAGGATGGTAACAAGGGTGACAAATGATGTTGAATCGTTGAATGAACTCTTCACATCAGGTATTGTAATGGTGTTCAGCGATGTTTTTATAATTGTCTGGATTCTCGGTTTTATGTTTTTTATAAACTGGGAACTGGCACTTATTACCCTGTCGGTGCTTCCTCTTTTAATTTATGGCACATTTTTGTTCCGGAAGAAGGTTCGCGAGTCATATCGTGATATCAGAAAATATCTTGCCCGTCTCAATTCGTATATGCAGGAACATATCACCGGGATGGGGATTGTTCGTCTTTTTAACAAAGAGAAAGAAGAAGCTAAAAGATTTGCCCAGATCAACGGTGATCATCGGGATGAAAACATAAGATCGGTGTTTTATTATGCAGTCTTTTACCCCGGGGTGGAGTTAATTTCCTCAGCCGCAATTGCGCTCATAATCTGGTATGGCGGTGGTGATGTGGTGCAGAATAAAATCTCACTTGGTGTGCTTTTTGCGTTTATTCAATATACAGAAATGTTTTTTAGACCAATCAGGGACCTCTCTGAGAAGTATAACATTATGCAAACTGCAATGGCATCTTCAGAAAGAATTTTCTCTCTGCTGGATGACCAGTCATTTATTAAAAACCCTGAAAACCCTGTACCACTTGATATAGTAAAGGGGAAGATTGAGTTTGAAAAAGTTAACTTTGCTTACAATGAAGAGAACCTGATCCTTAAAGATATCTCATTTGTCATCAATCCGGGTGAAACTGTTGCAATTGTGGGTGCCACAGGAGCGGGAAAAACCAGTATCATCAACATCCTGACACGGTTTTATGATATTAATTCCGGAAGAATTTTGGTTGACGGAGTTGATATAACAAAGGTGGATAAAAGGGAACTCCGTAGCAAAATTTCCATCGTGCTTCAGGATGTATTTCTATTTTTTGGAACCATCAGATCCAATATCGGGATGAATAATCCCGGAATCTCCGATGATAAAATTGTCGCATCAGCTAAACATGTGGGAGCCGATAAATTTATCCAAAATCTTCCAAATCAGTATGATGAAGAGGTAAAAGAGAGAGGTGCAACCCTTTCTGTTGGACAAAAACAGTTAATCTCATTTGCAAGAGCTCTGGCTCACGATCCAAGCATCCTCATCCTCGATGAAGCCACTTCAAGCGTTGATACTGAAACTGAAAATATGATTCAGACGGCAATCGAAACCCTTCTCGAAGGAAGAACCGCCATCGTAATCGCCCACAGGCTTTCAACAATCAGAAATGCACACAAGATTATGGTTATGCACAAAGGTGAAATTAAAGAGATGGGCAACCACGAAGAACTCCTCGAAAAAAGAGGACTTTACTACAAGTTGTATCAACTTCAGTATAAAGATCAGGAATTGGTGTTTTCCAAATAATATATTAATGTTTCATTAACTCTTCCGTTTGTATTATATTTCAGTAGATCAATATAAATTACATACGGAGAAGAATTTAATATGTCACAAACACCCTTTATGACTCTGGAGCGATATATTATCGAAGAAGAGCGTAAACATCCTGAGGCAACGGGAGCGCTGTCACGGATACTTTCAGACCTCTCAATCGCTGCAAAAATCATCTCAAGAGAGGTGAACAAAGCCGGTCTGGTTGAAATTCTCGGCTTTACGGGCGATACTAATGTTCACGGCGAATCGGTAAAAAAACTTGATATGTATGCCCACGATATGATCTTTAAAGCAATGGATCATGGCGGTCAACTTTGTATTATGGCTTCTGAAGAAGAGGAAGACATTATCCACATCCCCCACCACTTCACCATCGGAAAATATGTTCTTTTGTTTGATCCTCTTGATGGGTCGTCAAACATCGATGCCAATGTGAACATTGGTACAATCTTCTCAATTTTTAAAAGAGTCTCAGATGGTGATGGTCCCGGTACCCTTGAAGATTGTCTGCAACCGGGAACCGAGCAAGTCGCGGCGGGGTATGTTATCTATGGTTCATCCACGATGCTTGTTTATACCACAGGTGAAGGGGTTCATGGATTTACACTTGACCCCTCAATTGGTGAATTTATCCTCTCCCACCACAACATCAGAATCCCCGAAAAAGGGAAGATATACAGCATCAATGAAGGTAACTACAAATATTGGCATCCCGGACTGAAAAAATATATCAAATGGCTGCAGGAAGAGGATAAAGCGACATCAAGACCATACTCAACCAGATATATCGGTTCGATGGTGGCAGATGTTCACAGAACAATTTTATACGGTGGAATCTTTATGTATCCGGCAGACAGTCGAAACCCAAAAGGGAAATTACGACTGATGTATGAGTGTAATCCTGTTTCATTTATTGTGGAAGCTTGTGGAGGGAAGGCAATTACTGGATATTCAAGAGTTCTTGAAGAGGTACCAAATTCACTTCATGAGAGATGCCCGATTTTTATCGGCAGCCCGTATGATATCGACAAAGTTGCCAAGTTTATTGCAGATACAGACGCAGAACTTGAAAAGCCATTATAATTGAAAAAATGAGGCTGTCATTTTGTGGCAGCCTCAACCAAACTTATTCGGCGATTTTAACCGATTTAATCTTTTCAGCGAGCAGAGAAATCAGATTGTCTCTGGAAATCCCCTCAATTGTGAATTTACCCGACTTGATAATTATCTCGGGTCCATCCCCTTGTTTGTTAAAAAACTTAAATAACATATAACCAAGTCTGTTTCTGTCATTTGGCACAGGCAGATATTCTTTTAAATCTTCAGCCACGGAATAAACCTGTTTTTCAAGTGAGTTTTCCGGGAAATCGACCGTTTTTGGTCCGGGAAGTGTTGTCATCAATATTCTCGTAAAAGTTAAAATTTATTCCACTAAAATAATAAAGTTTGGAATGATAACAGCAAAAGAAGCAAAAGGGGAGAGGTTGCCATCGTAAAAAATGACAACCTCAGTAATATTAATCAGTATTCCTGTGGAAGTTCCAACATTTCTCTGTATGAAAAAACGGGACCGTCTTTACATACATAAACATTTCCTATGTTGCATCTGCCACACTTACCGAGTCCACATTTCATCCTGTTTTCGAGAGTGGTAATCATGTTATCCTCGGTGAAGCCAAGTTTCTCAAGTACAGGGAAAGTGTATTTAATCATTATTGGTGGCCCGCAGATTATGGCTATACTGTTTTCTGAAGCAGGAGCAACCTTTTCAACGATTGAAGGGACAAATCCCACTTCTTCCGTCCAATCGGGTGTCTCACCACCAGGATCAACAGTAACAACTGTTTTTACACCATCCATTTTTTTCCACTCTTCCAGTTCTCTTTTATACACAAGGTCGGAAACCGAACGGGCGCCATATACAATCGTTACATCTTTGAATTTATCCCTGAGATCAAGTACATTCCATATAATGCAGCGGACGGGAGCAAGTCCAATTCCACCGGCAATGAAGACCACATTTTTCCCTTCCATCTGTTCCAGTGGGAAGTGATTTCCGTAGGGACCTCTTAATCCGATAATATCTCCTTTGTTCATTTTGTTGAGTGCCCGGGTTACTTTTCCGGCGATCTTAAAAGAACATTCGAGATATTCGGTTCGTGTGGGGGGAGAAGCTATGCAGAATGTACATTCTCCTTCACCAAATACAGAGTATTCAGCAAACTGACCGGCAAGAAAGGAAAACTCATCCCTCATCTTTTTGCTGACAAATTGCAATTTGAAGGTTTTTATATCAGGAGTCTCCTGAATAATATCCATGATTTCAACGAGTTCGGGTTTGTAAATATTCATCTGATCCTCCTTTCAATTAGTGGTTGAATGTGCAATTTGATCGATCTCTTCCAACAACTCAAGTATGTCGGTGGAAACGGGACATCCGCGTGAACATCTTCCACAACCGGTGCACAAAATTTCTGAGAATTTGTCGTTGTAATATTTGAACTTGTGTGAGATTCGTTGTCTGTATCGTTTTTCACGACTGTCTCTTGGGTTGTGTCCCGAGGCGTGTTTTGTGAAGAGAGAAAACTGGCAGGCATCCCAGTTTTTTGCTCTTACACCGGCACAGGTTCCACACTGTTCGTCAACTATATCAAAACAATGGCAAGTAGGACAAACAAATGCGCATTGCCCGCAGCTCAGACATGTTTCGCCGGCTTCGTCCCAGAATTTGTGTTCAAAATTGTTGTCTAACCACTTTTTTACACTTTCATAATCGAACTTCTTTTCATCGTGTCCGTTTTTATTTTCTGCAGGAGGATTTCCGGTATAAGGTTCAAAAAAATTTGCGAATTTTTCGATGAATTTGTTTCCTTTATCAGTGATGGTTTTGGCCACAAAAGCTTCACTATCCGGAATCAGGAAGATATCCGAACCCTTCTCAGAGTTCTGTGACAGACCAACTTCGTTGCAAAAGCAATAGTCATCCTGATAATTACACTTCATGCCGATTATTATCGAGTTCTCCACTCTGCGATTAAAAAAGTCATCGGCATAATCCCAGTTGAATACTTTTGAGAGTATCGGTAACGAGGCTGTATCACACGGTCTTGCACCAATTACCACCGTCTTTCTATCATCAATCACAGGTTCCTTCAGGCCGATGGTTCCATTGTTGTTTTTATAATAAAACAAAGCCTCTGTTTTAGCGAAAAAGTGTTCTTTAAAAGAGATTGAAGTGGGCGGAGTATCACCTTGCATAAAATTCAGGGTCTCATCAAAATTCTCCGAGAAGCGTTTCCCATCCGGAGTTACTCCGATAACACGGAAGTTGTCCTTTTTGAGGTGTTCCATTAACTTGGAGAGATTACTTTTTTCAATTTTCATCAGTTTCATATAACCTCCTACCTGATAAATTCTTCATGGTCGAAAGTGCTGAATGTACCAATCAGAGTCGGTGCATTCATGTCTGTTCCGTGTCTGTAACCAAATTCCTTAAATGCCACCATTCCCATTTTCCTGTTTAAGAGAGAAAGAGGAATATCGGCGGGACAAACACGATCACACTCGCCGCAGCCAATGCATCTGCCTGCCTGATGGAAAGCACGAATCATGTTCCAGGTAAAGTTAGCCCTGGCTGTAGAACTGCTTTCTATCCAGCGGGGTTCGGTTTTGTCGGCTATACACTGTTCACAGTAACACATAGGACAAACTTCCCTGCAAGCATAACACTTGAGACACTTTTCGAACTCTGCATTCCAAAATTCAAGTCTTTGCTCAGGAGTCATCTCATCGATTTGTTTCATCAAAATGGCCATATCATCGTCGGGCAGTTCAAATTCTACAGATTCCCCAACGACGACATCAAACCATGCAGGAGTTTTTGAAGCGCAACTTCTGCATTTTATCTGAGTATTCTCCTTTGAGAATTCCCTGGTTTGGTCTTTCACCACACCACTGCAATTAACCCCGATCACATAAAGGTCTTCCCTCTTAACCCTGTTTTCCTGGATTAGTGCGTTAATTGTTTTAAGATCACAGGGTTTTAGAACGATACCAATCTTCCCTTGAGAAGGATTTTGGAACCTGTGAATAAAAACTGCCAGATTATTAACTGCATTGCAATTAAATGTCAGTTTTTCAGTCTCTTCCACATTATGAGCGATGAAAGGTTTGAGGTGGTGATGTTTATCTTCCGTGTAACCGATGATAAAGGAGGCTTTGTTTTCACTTATTGCCTCACGGCAAACTGATCTTAGTTGGTCCATCAGATTTCCACTCCTTCCTCTTCCATAATCGGTAGTTCGATGTTCCTCGCCATCTTTCGGTATTGATCAAAAGGACCCTTCTGTCTTACGGTTTCGGTTACCCCGTCGATCACATCAACCCACTTTTTACCTTCTGAAGCTGAAACCCATGAGAAGTGAAGCCGGGAGGAATCTATACCCGTAAACTCTGCCAACTCTCTGAACATTATCCATCTTCTTCTTGCGTGGAAATTTCCTGCGTTATAGTGACAATCACCGGGATGGCAGCCTGATACAAGCACACCATCAGCTCCGCTATCAAACGCTTTAAGAATAAAAACAGGATCGATTCTTCCGGTACACGGAACACGAATTAATCTTGCATTTGGTTGTTGTTTAAGCCTTGAAGTACCCGCAAGATCGGCTCCGGTGTAGGTACACCAATTACATACAAACGCTACTATTTTAGGTTCAAATTTTTCTTCCATGTTACACCTCGGCAAAAGCATTTATCTGGGCAAATATCTGGTCATCTTTAAAGCCAATCAGTTCAATCGATTTTGAAGGACAGGTTGCATTACAAGTACCACAACCCTGGCAGAGACCGGAATTAACATGTGCAACCACCTTAAGAAGATTACCTGATCGGTCTCTTACTTCCTTTATATCGATGGCATTGTAGGCACATACCTTTTTGCAATAAAAACACCCGGCGCAAGTGGAGGCGTCCACTTCTGCAACAACAGGTTCCCTTTCCAGCATATCAGAGCCAAAAAGAACCATTGTTTTTGCCGCAGCCGCAGAAGCCATCGAGACACACTCGGGGATGTCCCTCGGTGAATGGCAGGCACCTGCAAGGAAGATTCCACCGGTAGCGGTTTCTACAGGCCTTAACTTGGGATGCACTTCCTGGAAATAGCCATATTTATCGTAAGACACACCGAGGGTTTGTGCAAGTTTTGATGCTTCGGGCTGAGGCACCATGGCGGTTGCCAACACAACAAGGTCGGCATCGATTGTAACAGGCATTCCGGCAATTGTATCCTCACCTCTTACAATCAACTTTCCGTCATCTTCATATATCTTAGAAACCCTGCCACGGATATATTTTACATGGTCTTCTTCGATGGCACGACGAACAAATTCCTCGTAGTTTTTACCACCCGATCTTATATCCATATAAAAAACATACGCTTCACCATGGTGAACCTTGTGTTTATAAAGCATGGCGTGTTTTGCTGTGTACATGCAGCAAATTTTGCTGCAATATGATATCCCTTTCGATTCGTCGCGGGAACCAACACACTGAATAAATACGATCTTTTGAGGTTCCTTGTTATCGGAAGGACGAAGAATCTCTCCCGAAGTTGGCCCTGAAGCACTCGCAATTCTCTCAAACTGGAGTCCGTCTATAACATCTTTATATTTGCCGTATCCGTATTCGCCATAACCTTTGTAGATGTTTCCCTCGGGTTTTTTATCTATCGAATAAAGTTTATATCCTGTGGCAACGATTATGGCCCCAACTTCCTCTTTTACAAATGTATCCTGTTGTTCAAAGTCGATTGCATCACGACCACAAACAGTTTTACAGAGTGCACACTTGCCGGTTTTGAAGTATGTACACACTTCTCTGTCGATAACAGGTATGTTTGGAACAGCTTGTGGGAAAGGGACATACATTGCGGAGCGAAATGAGAGTCCTTCGTCAAACTCGCTTAGAGCTTTTTTCTTTATCGGGCATTTTTGGGTACAAAGCGCACAACCCGTGCAAAGCTCTTCTTTAATCGATTTTGCCTTTTTCCTGATTGTTACTGTGAAGTTACCGATGAAACCATCAACTTTCTCCACTTCAGAATAAGACATAAGTTTAATTCGGGGATGTTGGTAAACCTCAACCATTCTTGGTGTAAGGATACATTGTGAACAGTCCAGAGTTGGGAAGGTTTCGGAAAGTTGACTCATATGCCCACCAATCGAAGGCTCTTTCTCAACCAAAACCACTTCATAACCCGCATTTGCAACATCAAGTGCGGCCTGTATTCCGGAGATTCCACCACCAATTACGAGGGTTCGTTTGGTAACAGGGACACGGATTGGTGAAAGAGGGACATTAAATTTAACTTTTTCAACTGCAAAACGCATCAAGTCGATCGATTTTCTTGTGCCTGCCTTGATATCATCATGAATCCAACTGCAATGTTCCCGAAGATTGGCTATTTCGACCATATAAGGGTTAATTCCGGCATCGGAACAGGCTTTTCTGAATGTTTTTTCGTGCATGTGAGGCGAGCATGAGCCCACAACAACTGCATCGAGACCCTTTTCTCTGATAGCCTGTTTAATAAGATTTTGTCCGGGATCAGAGCACATATATTTGTAGTCCTCCGAATGTGCAACTCCCGGAAAACGGGCGCATGCCTCGGCAACTTCGTGACAATCTACCGTTCTGCCAATGTTTTCACCACAATGGCAGACAAAAACTCCTATGCGCATACAACCTCCCGCTTTGTAATCTTCGAAAGAAGAGGTTTAACATCGATATAATGGGAGTTGATACCAAGGGCAGCAGGTTCTATTCCCATTGCAAGTCCTATCAGCTCCGTCAGATAAAGCACAGGTATCTGTGTTCTCCCCTTGTCCTGATCGATCATGGCTAACTGCCGCATATCAAGATTTGAGTGACACATTGGACAGGCGACAACAATAACATCGGCACCCCGTTTTATGGCATCATCCAAAATCATTTTACTTAATTTTATTACTATATCGGTGTGAGCTATTGAATGAGCGGCTCCACAACATTCTGTTTTGAAGTTCCAGTTTATCGTTTTTGCTCCCATTGCTTCAACTATTGTCTCCATCGAATGGGGATCTTCAACATCATCGGCAAGGGCGATATCGGCAGGTCTTACAAGGAGGCATCCGTAATAACACGCCACCTTCAGGTTTTTAAGCTCCGCCACTGTGTGTTCTTTTAACTTTTCCGCACCAATCTCCTCAAATACCTGAAGAAGGTTACATATCTTCATTCCGGTATTCATTTTATCTTCGAGAAGGTCTTCAACCCGCATCCGGGTTTTTTCATCGAGACGCAGCTCTTTTTGTGAGGAAACCAATCTGCTGTAACATGCTGCACATGGAGCGAGCAGTTCGTTTAATCCCTGTTTTTGAGCCAACAATAAATTGCGTGCGGGCAGAGCTACTGAAAGAAGATGAGAAGTTACATGTGCTGATGTGGCACCGCAACACGACCAGTCCTCAAGTTCATCGAGTCCAATATCAAGAACCTTAAAAACTTCTTTAAGTGAAAGGTCGGCTTCTTTTCCCGTTCCTTCCGCTGAACATCCGGGGTAATATCCCATGTTCATTTTTTGCCTCCTTCTGCTTCAGCAAAAATCTTTCTGATGCTCTTTTTCCCTTTTACTTTTGGAGGAAGAAGGCCCAGTTTACCTTTTGCGAGGGTGACAGGAGCAAGATCAATATCCTGGAAAAATTTGAGTGTTTTAAGTTTGTATTCGAGGAGGAAGCCGATCTCGTAAGACCTGCCGAAGTTTTTTATCTGGTTGAGGAATGCTCTGTGGAAAGCCATCCCATTGGGATCAGGTGGTTTTATACCACATTCGATTGCCAGCTCACGGAGGTTATCCATGAACCTTGCCATATCAAATCCTTGCGGGCACCTTGTGCTACAAGTCTGACACCCGGCACAAAGCCAGATTGAAGGTGAAGAAATTGCTTTTTCGTAAAAGCCCAGTTGCGTAAATCTTGCCACCCTGTTGGGTGGAGTTTCGGTAAAATCCCTCACGGGACATCCCGCAGAACATTTGCCACATTGATAACAAAGTGCGATGTCTTGCGTCATTATTGTATCTAATTTCTCTCGGAAATTGTTCGGGTCGGTCTTTTTCATGGTTGACTCCGTACAGAGAAAGAGGTGTGATTATCAGAAGTGTAAGTAGAGTGATCATAAGATCAATTTTTGTCGCATATTTTAGAATAATTGATGACGAAAATTAAATAAACCTCATGTTATTTTAATACACAAATTTCGATTATTAATTCTTTTTATGTCGATTTTTACTCTGAATAGTAATGTTTTTTTCAGGGTTTCAGGTTTTACAAATTGGGGTATGAGGGGTGCTAAATAAATTCTCTGTGGTTATTATTCAGTAAAAGTCTTATTAGTTATTTATTTTACAATCGTATAATTTAGGGAGTAAAATAAATTTAAAAAAGAAATGATAGACGAGACCGCCAAAAAATTTGCTGAACTTACATGTTCACTTTCGAGAGAATGCAGCAGAAAAGAAGAGTTTTTTGCCAGATGTTATAATCTGACTCCCGCTGAGCTGCGACTGCTTATGTTGTTTGGTGAAAAATCGTGCCTTTCAATTAAGGATTTGTCGGCTAATCTTGCCCTTACACCGGGGAGAATAACACATATTTTGACATCTCTTGAAGAGAAAAAACTTGTTGTCAGGAAACAGGATCCGGGTGACAGGCGGAGTTTTAATGTTTATTTAACGGGACAAAGCAGACCCTATATCAACAACATTAACACAGGTCATATTTTAGTTCATAAAGAAATTTTTGATACTCTTGATGATGACACCAGAGAAAATGTCCTGCTCGTCATGGATTCGTTGATAGTAGCAATGAAAAAATGGGTCGTTAACGAAACCAATAAAGAGTCGAGAGTGGAAGTCTAAAAATAACTTCCACCGCCTTCATTGTCTTCGTCAAATACAAAAACATGACTTTGATATGAAGGAAGATCGATAAAGAGTCCCTTCTCTAAAAACTCATCAATTGCCCTCACATATATTTTGTCATCCATCAAATCATTCAATAAAATGCGGTCATCTCCGATGTTTACCTCAAACTTCAATCTGCATTGTGAATTAACCTCTGAGTAGTTAACAACAACAATGGTGTTCCTGATACCAAGTTTCCACCGCCACGCAAGCATGTTCACATTTGTGTTATTGTCATCCCAGGCTTTGAGACAAGTCAACAGATTCCATTCACCATCTTTAAAAACCCTGTCGCCGGTGATTTTGAGCAATTTATCGTAAAACTTGGAAATTTTTGGATGTGGTTGTGATTTTCCTTCTCTGCCAAGTTGCAACGGGATTTTGTTGTTTTTCCCCTCCCATTGACCATCCTGATATAACATCAACCCGGGAATTGTTGCTGTGATTACAGCAGCAGCCATCGATTTATCGTGACCAAATGTCTTAATTGCCCTTTCCTCTTCCGATTTTTCGATAAACCTTACCGATTTTTGTTGCATCGTCAAATCAGCAGTGAGGTGACCCTTAATTTCAGAGGCGCTGTTGTTTTTTAGTTTATCGTAAAGCACCTTGTCAGAAGTATAGTCAAAACCCAGACCTTGCATTGTTTTTTCGAGATTCCAGTAGGTTTCAGCAAGAAAAAGGAACCCCGGATTAAACATCTTAATATCCTTAATTGCCATGTTCCAAAATTCTTCGCTGTTTTCAGGGTATTTGTCAGGGTCGGCGGCACCTCTCCAGGTATTTCCAAAAATATTGTTCAAAATCAACATTGCCATCGCACACCTCACGCCATCACAGAAATTACTAATCCGCTGAAGTGTCCCTGCCATAAAATCACGGGCTGAAGGATTAAAATAGTTTATTTGCGCGGTATCTCTCCAAGCGGGGAAAAAGGGATCCCTGCCATGGGCAAAGTAGAGTCCGGGATGTTCAGGAACGGTAAAATAAGTGTGTGGATCTGCCAGGTAAATTTCTTCACTTACAGTAAGAAATATCTCGGGATAGTTTTTCAGAATTTCGCTTGTTGAGCCAAAGTGGTTGGGCACAAAATCGAGAATAAGTGCTATTCCAATCTCGTTTAGAGTCTTTTTGAGCTGAATTACATCTTCCTCGGTTCCCAGATCGGGATTAACCCGATATTCATCGATTGCATGAGGTGAACCGATTACATCATTTTTGGTCCAGTCTTTTAGAGCGGCATTATACTGTTTCACTAATTCGGGGGTGAAACAGGTGGAATCGAGATTGGCTCTACAGGTTTTCCATACACCCATAAGCCTGACAAAATCGATCCCTTTTCCTTTTAACTTAAGCCAATAATCTTTGGGGATATCATTTATCTTTGCTTTTGGTCCAAATCGTTTGATCCAGACGCGAATATTTATTTCGTAAAGTTTTGGATTGTTTAACATGATCGAGTACCCATTCTTTTGTAAATTTGGGCAGTTAATGAACTGTTTTAATAATCCCTTTAATTTAGTTGTTAAAGCTAATAAACTTTTTGATGAAAGGAAAGAAAAAATGAAACTTGCAACTCTTTGTTATGTGAGAGATGCCAAAAATCACACAACTCTTATGCTCCACCGTGTTAAAAAAGAGAACGATATGCATGAAGGGAAGTGGAACGGGCTTGGCGGTAAGTTTGAGGATGGCGAAACACCCGAGGAATGTGTAATCAGAGAGGTTCTTGAAGAATCGGGGTTCTTAATATCAAATCCCAAATTGCAAGGTTTTATTACCTTTCCGGCTTTTGATCAATTTGAAGACTGGTATGTTTTTGTTTTTACCGCAGATGAATTTACGGGTGAGCTTATCGATTCACCCGAAGGAAATCTGGAGTGGATAAAAAATGACAACCTGATGGACCTGAAACTGTGGGAAGGTGATAAAATATTTATGGGGTGGTTCGATTCAGGAAAGGTATTCTCAGCAAAATTTGAGTATGACAAAGGGGAATTTGTTAGCCACGATGTAATTTTTTATTAATGCAGTAATGTTTTGAGAACGGAGATTTCTCATTTTCTTTGTAACTATTTCAAAATGACAAATTAATTATTTATATTGTTCATTAGTAACGAACAACTTTTGTTCATTAGTAATGAAAACTATAGTTAAATGATTATTCTACAAACACTTACGGGTGGTGTTTTGTAAAGGGAGAGATTTTACTTTCTGGCTGCGAATATATAACTCCTCTGGAGTAAGGGGCTTCTGTGGATCAAACATTTGCTACGAATATTAAACCCCGCAAGCGGGGTATCGGGTTGTGATAGAGCGTTCACGATCTACGAATATTAATTCATCTCCGAGGAAAATTATAAAATCCTCTTGCGAAACTCCGTTTAATCTGCGTGTATCTGCGTCCCCTAAAATCCCCTTGTATTTTTCGTAATAAATGTGGAGATTTAAATTCCCCTTCATTCATAATCGAGATACAAATGTTTTTCATTTCGTTGGCTAAAAAAGCCGCATTTTTATTTTTGTTTTTAATAGTTGTTTCTTCTGCTCAGCAAGTCCCTCAACGGGTAATTTCAAAAGGAACAGTTGAATATTTATCCAATGAGATCATTGTGAAATACCGTTTTATGCCGGCAGTTAATTCCTCCGGGACGGTGGCAGCAAATGATATTCTCCTGCAAAAAATTGACTTTTTAAAGGTAAAGAGTGCATCAACCCTCTTTCCGTTAAAAGCAGTGGCTGCTTCCACAAACGGACTCGAAAGAATAGTCTCAGTCAAATATGATTCTGACATCGATCCTGAATTTGCAGCAGGCAAAATGAAAAACATCGCTGAAATTGAATGGGTGGAACCCAGATATGTTTACAAACTGAGTATTGTACCAAATGATCCGTCATACAACTCACAATGGTACCTCCCCAAAATAAAAGCAGCGGAAGCCTGGGATATCAATCAGGGTTCAAGCTCTATCATAGTTGGAATTGATGATACAGGTGTTGATTGGGATCATCCCGATCTTAATGCAAATGTCTGGATTAATCCCGGTGAGTTGGAAAACAACGGAATTGACGACGATAACAATGGTTATATTGATGATTTTAGAGGATGGGACTTCGGCGGATTGTCAGGTACCCCCGACAACAACCCAATGGAAGACCAGCCTGATCACGGAACCCATGTTGCCGGTTGCGCGAGTGCCGTCACAAATAATGGCATTGGTGTTGCAGGAATTGGATTTAACACAAAAGTGATGGCAGTTAAAACATCAAGAAATGATCAAAGAGACCCCTCATCGGGTTCACCTTATATCGTTTATGGATATGAAGGTCTGCTCTATTCAGCTCAGAACGGCGCAAAAGTAATCAACTGCAGTTGGGGTGGAAGTGGTTTCTCAATGCTTGGACAAACTATCATAGATGAAGTTACCACACTCGGCGCAGTTGTTGTTGCCGCTGCCGGTAACGAATCAGTTAGAGATCCATTTTATCCCGCTGCATACAATCATGTTCTTGCAGTTGCCAGCACCACTTCAAACGATACCCGTTCGGGATTCTCCAATTTTGGAAATTATGTTGATGTGGCAGCTCCCGGAAGCAGTATCTATAACACATGGCAGAACAATACTTACCTCTCACTTAGTGGCACCTCAATGGCTTCGCCGGTCACGGCAGGACTTGTTGCCCTAACGATGGCTCAATTCCCGAACCTGACTCCTGTGCAGGCCGCTGAAAAAGTTAGAGTTTCTACAGATAACATCGACAACTTGAATCCTTCCTATGTGGGTTTACTCGGAAAAGGAAGAATTAACGCATTAAAATCGCTTCAAAACACAGATTTTAAATCTGTAAGAGCAACTGAAGTTGTTTTCTCCGATGCAGTTACGGGAAACAATGACGGGATATTCCAACAAGGTGAAACCATCACCGTTTTCTTCCGTGGTATGAATTATTTAAACGCCACCTCCAACTTGTCGGCTACCCTTGTGAGCAAAACCGCTCATGCAACAGTTGGAGCAAATCCGACAGTTACCATTGGAGCCGTTCAGTCGGGCTCACAGTTTGACAATACCAACAGTCTGTTCCAGTTTACCATTTCAGGTACTGCACCGGAAAATTCGGACCTCGCATTTAACATCAATTTTTCTGATGATGGATATACCGATTTTCAGTGGATTAATACGGTTGGTAATCCAACTTATGCAACAACTCTTGGAAACAAGGTTGCAGTTACAGTAACAAGTGCCGGAAATCTTGGGTTTGCTGATTATCCAACAAACACCAAAGGCAAAGGATTTAGATACGACGGTGGCAGCAGTATGCTTTTTGAAGGTTCACTTATGCTCTCCACTGCTCCTAATCAGATCATCAACTCTGCCAGAGGACAATCCAATAACGGCAACACCCAGGATAAGGATTTTCAATCAGAAATTCCTTTTTCCCTTAAAATTCCCGGTGTAAAAGCTGATGTTGAAGGGTATGGAGTTTTTAACGACAACCTCGCGGGTGGTTCAAAACTTGGACTTCAACTGAAACAACACTCTTATAACTATTCGGCAACTGCAGATGAAGATTTTGTCATTGTAAGATATACAATTAAAAATGTATCAACCCTTCCTGTAACGGGTTTATATGCAGGTCTCTATTTCGATTGGGATTTGATTGATGGATCAGGTGACAGAACCGAATGGAATGCCGCCGGAAATTATGGAAAAGTCTGGAACAACAGCGCAGCTTTCACAACGAAAGTGGCGTCAGCTCTTATCAGTTCCACAAACTATTCATTTAAACCGATGATGAACGACGGCACCGCCGGTGGAATAAGCGTTTACGATGGTTACAGCGATCTTGAAAAATGGACATCACTTTCATCAGGTGTTGTAACAGGACCGGTTGGCGCAGGTGATGTTTCTCATGTTACAGGCGGTGGACCATTTGATATTGCCGTTGGCGACAGTATCGAAGTGGCTTTTGCTCTCGCAGCAGCCGATGACGATCTAAAACTCGATCAGGCAATTGCCAATGCGAGAGGGAAATGGGCAGTAATCACTTCAGTTAAAGAAGTGGCGGGTGAAGTTCCGGGTACCTTTGCTCTACATCAGAACTACCCTAACCCCTTTAATCCAAATACGATTATCAGATTTCAGGTACCAACCTCGGGACTCGTAAAAATTAAAGTTTATGATCTACTCGGAAACACAGTGGCAGAAGTTGTCAACCGTGAAATGAACAAAGGATCTTATGAAGTCTCATTTGATGGCAAAAACCTCAGCTCAGGAATCTATTTCTACGAAATGACCTCAGGCAATTTTTCACAAAAAATGAAGATGCTGCTTTTGAAATAATGCAGTAATATTTTTAAAGAAACTTGTGGCATCTGATTTTTCGGGTGCCACCACGGCACTTTTTGAAGACAATTATCGCATAAGGAAACTTTTTCGTATATTTGCTGTTTATACTTTGTGGTCAATTTAATAAAAAACAGGAAAATTGGATGCCGTTAATTGGAATCTTAAAGATCGTACATATAATAAGCGCCGGTTTGTGGTTGTCACTGCTGGTTTATGGGATTGTTTCGAGGGGCAGAATAGCCGCCGCAAAAGGAACAACTTCAGAAAAAAGTTTGATCCTTAACTGGATAAGCTCTCTTAATTTGATCGGAATTATCGGGTCATTGGGAGTCTTGCTAACCGGACTTTATCTCACAATTGTTATGGACTATGGCTTTTTTAAGTTTGCAAGTGGTGGAAATCACTGGCTTTACACAAAACAGTTTGTAATGATTATCATCCTGATCCTCGTTGGAGCCATCATGATTCCAACAGCAAAAAAAATCAAGTCTGAATTGATCCCCGGCTTAAAATCAGACCAGCCCCTTTCAGATGAAGCTTATAAACTATTGGGCAAGCTTAAAACAGTGGATCTCAGCATTAATGTTTTGATCATACTCAATACACTTATGGCATTCTCGAGATATTTTACAAAGTAAATAAATGCAAAAAATAGCCATTCTTGGCTCGTCCGGTTCCATCGGAGTAAACACCCTTAAAGTGGTGCGCCACCTCGATCCCCGGTTTAAAGTTTCCGCGTTAAGCGTATATAATAATATCGATATTCTCGAAGAACAAATAGCCGAGTTTAAGCCTGAGGTTGTGTGTGTGGTTGATAAAGATGCCGCATCACTTCTAAAAAGCAGACTTGATGGCTCAGTCAGAGTGCTTTCGGGGGAAGAAGGACTTGTAACCCTCGCTTCGGAAGTTGATTATGACATCTTTGTAGGTGCAGTTGTAGGATTTTCTGGACTCGCTCCAACAATTGAAGCGATTAAAAGAGGAAAACGGGTAGCACTTGCAAACAAAGAAACCCTTGTTGTTGCAGGTGAACTGATAAAAGAGTTGTGTGAAGAATATAATTCAGAGATGATTCCCGTTGATTCGGAACATTCTGCCATCTTCCAGTGTCTTATAGGTGAAAAGACCAATGAGATTAAAAAGATTATCCTCACCGCTTCAGGTGGCCCCTTCTTCAGATTTACCAAAGAAGAACTCGAAAAAGTGTCTGTTGAACAGGCATTAAAACATCCAACCTGGAAGATGGGAGCAAAAATCACCATCGATTCAGCTTCGCTGATGAACAAAGGGCTTGAACTTATTGAGGCAAGGTGGCTTTTTAATCTGCCGGCGACCCAACTTGATGTGGTTGTTCACCCGCAGTCGATTATCCATTCGATGATCGAGTTTGTGGATGGTTCGGTTAAGGCACAAATGAGTGTGCCCGATATGAAACTTCCAATCCAATATGCCATGACATATCCTGAAAGGGTGGAAGCCTGTTTTGTGGAAAATAATTTCCCGTTGATCGGAACCCTGAACTTTTTTCAACCCGATCGACACAAGTTTGAATGTCTCGGCATCGCTTATGATGCACTTGAAGCAGGGGGAACAGCACCCTGCATCGTAAATGCAGCCAATGAAATTGCTGTTCAAAAGTTTTTAGAAAAGAAGATCGGTTTCACCGGTATCCCCGAACTAATCAAAAAATGTCTCGACAGGATACCCAACCATCAAAAACCTGATCTTGGTATAGTGTTTGAAACTGACAAAAAAACAAGGGAACTCGCACTGAGTTTGTACTAAAGGAGTAGAGAGTTTAATGCAAGAAATCATTTATTTTATTATCGTGATAGCTATCCTCGTGTTTGTTCACGAGCTTGGTCATTTTATCGCGGCAAAACTTACGGGAATGAGAACCGAAGCCTTTTCGATTGGATTTGGCAAGAGAGTGATCGGATGGAGCAAATCGAAAGGATTCTCTTTTGGACCACTCCCTGAAGATATCGATCTTGAAGGGTGTACCGATTATCGCCTCTGCTGGATGCCTCTTGGTGGATATGTTAAAATATCCGGAATGGTGGATGAAAGTTTTGACACCGATTATTCTTCGAGTGAGCCAAAACCTTACGAATTCAGATCAAAATCAGCTCCTGCAAAGATTTTTGTGATTCTTGGTGGTATCCTCATGAATCTTATTCTTGCAATTGTGATTTTTTGGGGAATGAACATATCGATCGGCAAACAATTAGTTGAGACAAGAGAATTAAAATATATTCCAAAAGCGTCATTTGCCGAAAAACAGGGTTTCCTCTCAGGTGATTCTATTACAGCAATCAACGGAACCAAAGTAAAATATCTTCATGAAATCAGTGAACAGGTATTTCTTCATAATGCCGGTAAAGACCTTGTTGTCGAGTATGTTCGCGATGGAGAATTAAAGTCTGTAACCATTCCTAAAAAGGAAGTTCCAAAAGATGAAGCTGCAGGACCGTTGTTTCCGCTGGTTGACAGGGCAGAACCGTTCATCGAAGATCTTGAGCCGGGCACTCCGGCTGCAAAAGCAGGTCTCAAGAAAGGTGACAAAATACTCTCAATCAACTCTGAAAAAATAGCCAGTGTGGCAAATGTTATTGAAGTGATTTCAGCTTCACCGGATAAAGCAGTACAAGTTTCTGTTCTCCGGGGAAAAGATACCGTTGAGCTGGCAGTAACCCCCAGAAAAGATGAAGCCGGACAGGGAAAAGTTGGCGTTCAACTTGGCGGAATTGTTGATTCGTCACAGTTGATAATTTATGATTATGGATTTTTTGAAGCCGGCGGCAAAAGTATCGAACAAATTGGTACCGTTACCGTTCTTACATTTTCAATGCTCGGGAAAGTGATAACCGGCGACCTAGCTTTTGGAAAAGCTTTTGGTGGACCAGTTAAAATTGCTCAATATGCAGCAAAATCAGCCGATGTTGGAATACTTGGATTTTTGAACTTTATTGCGATGCTTTCACTAAGTCTTGCAATATTTAATCTCTTCCCAATCCCCGTTCTCGATGGTGGTCACCTTGTGTTCATCATAATAGAATCAATTATCAGAAGAGAAATTTCAGTAAAAGTAAAACTCAGGATCATGAACACCGGTATGGCGCTCCTGATTGGACTTATGGTCTTTGTACTCTATAATGACATTTTCGGGTGACCAAAATAGGTATTAGGTATTAAGTATTAGGTATTATTTTTTTTGATTTAAGAGATTCATTAGTACAGCATAATAGTCGTTTATGCTTGTGAACTCTACTGCACTATTATGTGAGTTCTACCTTTGTTTTTCATGGTAGAACTCACCTGTCACACCACAATTTTTTCTTTTATATATTTAAAAACAAGAAATTTTCTCCAAAATCTCTAAAACTGCTTGATTATCATTTAAATTTTAGTAGTTTTCGTGCTCAATCGGGGGCATTTCCTGTCTCACCCCCTGTCACGAAAAGCATTATTAATTTTACCGCCTTGAGTTTACTGCATATACTTCTGGCAAAAGGCCTAAATATCAACAAGAAATTGGTCATTCTGAAATGATTGATATCCATAATTCTGTGAAACACGCTAAATCAATATTCCGCAAATTTGTTAGGGGTATGGAAACTAATAAAACTAAAATCATATTGATTTCAGCTTTATTGTTTCACTTAATAAGTGTCCCTGGTTATTCCACAATCCGATATGTAAAAGCAGGAAATGCAACCCCCTCATATCCTTATACAACTTGGGCAACCGCCTCGGATTCAATACAAAAGGTAGTCGATATATGTTTAAGTGGTGATACGATACTCATTGGTACAGGGGTTTATACCGCACTTGTGGTTTCAAATTCAGTAGGAAGATATCTGACGATTGTGGGTGTTGATATTGATAGTTGTATAATAGATATATCCGGTTATTCTTCCGGAATCCCACCAAATCCGATAAATACTCGAGCATTTAATTTAAAAGATCATACAACTATTCGAAACTTGACATTTAAAACACATTTGGGATCACCTACACACTTAGGATTAGTTCTTGTTGACAACTTCAATTCTACGACAGAATGTTCTATTAGTAACTTGAAATTCATAGGGGGTTTCTCGATCGCATTAGCAACCGGCAAAGTAACCGGAGAAATTGAGGATTGTTATTTTTATAATGTTCAGAGAGCAGTGCAAGTAAATTTTGGACACGGAATGGACCCTGTCATTCTGCGAAATAACCTGGTCCAAAGATGCAATAATGCAATACTCACAGACTTCGCAGTGGTTAAAAACAATTGGTTTCTTAGTATTATGAACAATGGTCTTGATTTAGGAACTCTATTTTATTCCACGAGAAATTATGTTTATAACAATCTTATTTCTGCATTAGAACCGGGTCATATAGGCGTATTCCAAAATCAATATGGTGAAGTTATAAATAATGTTATAACCGGATTCAATTATGGAATGGAACCCAGGAGTAATTGCACAATTAAAAACAACATGATTATGAATAGTCGGTTAGCAGCAATTGGTATTTCTGAATGGCCTACATTAAATGGGGACATAAACTATAACTTATTCTTCAACAATAAAATGATCACAGGAAATTCCACCTCGTTTGACCCCGATACAACAATATTCTATTCTTCAGACCCAATGTTTGAAAACCCCGATAGCAACAACTTTCTACTTCAGATGTTTTCACCTTTAATTGATGCCGGTGACCCACACATCTTTGATGTTGGCGGTTCAAGGAGTGATGTCGGTTTGTATGGGGGACCTTATGGAGAGAGTTACTCATATAAGGACCTTGCACCAAAGAAACCGAAGATTACACTGGTAAAAAAACAAAATGGTGAAGTGAAGTTTAACTGGCGGGGAGGAACAGAAGCCGACTTTAACTCATTTTCACTTTACAGAAGCAGAGACCCTCAGTTTATCCCAAATGATACCAACAAAATATTTACCGGGATTGATACACTTTTCACAGATTCACTTCAAGACCCGACAGGCAGTTACAGTTATAAACTTACTGCAAAAGACAATCAAGGGAATGTCAGTAAACTTGACAGTGTAAGGGTTGTGTTAACAGATATTTCTGATAATGAAGGAAGTCCAACCCCCGAAAGGATATATCTTTACCAAAACTACCCCAACCCTTTTAACCCTTCTACGAAGATAAAATTTTCACTGACTGAAGAATCAGAGGTAATTCTTCGTGTATATGATGTTAATGGTGAATTAGTTACGATGCTTCAAAACGGATGGCTCCCGGCAGGGGAGTATGAAAGGGAATTTTCTCCCAAGACGATTGGAACATTAAAAGACATTGCATCAGGTGTTTATTTTTATAATTTGTTGGTCAGGGATAAAAATTTAACTCCGTTATTCGTCAAAACCGAAAAGATGATGTTCATCAAATAGAATCGGAGTAGCAAAGTATCAGAATAAGATTTCACGATGTGATGGATTAACTAACCGGTATCAGGAATTATCTTTTTTTGATTTAAGAGTTGTGATTGTTTTAACCAGGAGTTTCATGAGTTCAACACAATCGTTGTTTATGCTTGTGAATTCTTCCGTGGTTAAAATTTTGGTTTCATTAAGAATCGTCAACCAGTAAAGAGTTTCAGAACACTCTTTTTGAGCGATCGAATATTTATGTATATAATCCAAATCCGATTCTGCATAAACCGACTCACTGATATTTGCCCCAATACTTGTACCTGACCGCAAAAGTTGTTTCGAAATTATAAATTCTTTTTTACTATCAAGATGTTTTGCCAGTTTGTAAATCCGAACTGCAAACTTCAAACTTTTTTCCGATAGTATATTCTTTTTCATTCTTCACAACTCAAAATAATACCTAATACCTAATACCCTTTTCAGGCTTTTCTCCGATAGTATGTTCGTTTTCATTCTTCACAACTCAAAATAATACCTAATACCTAATACTTAATACCTATCTGGGGTGATACGCAGTCGCCGAGCCAACCCAGGTTTTGTTTTTGTTGAAGTCAACGCCCATCATTTTTCCTTTTGAGAATCGTGTGAGGTTGTTGACTAAAACAGGTATTTCATTCCATAAAAACATCATTCTGATCTCACATTTTGAATAACCTTCGGGTGTGAGAATCAATGGCGCATACTCTATCTTTCTTTGAAGGATATAGTTGTGCCTCTCGGTTTTGGAATCAAGCAAGTCTTTGGTAACTTCTACTTCAACACCCAGACCTGCAAATGAAAAGAGTGGTTTTAACACAAAATTCTCGAGATCTGCGGGATATTCTTTGAGATCGGAAAGAAAATGACATTCGGGGACAAATGGTCCCTTCAGATAAGGGAGTGAATATTTGCTGATCAGGAAAAACCAGTCGGGGTGCCCCACCCAGTGGGCATCAAGGTCATCCTGAAACGAAAATGAAGCCTGAATATCCTTCCTGAACAACTCATCATAAATTACGCGGTTATAGATTCTATCGATTTGGATTTCTCTTCCACCCTCATTATAAAAAAGTTGTTTCCCTCTTTTAATCACATCTGTAATACAAACAGATTTTACACCGGTGTATTTTTCGGTGACAACAAAATCGATGAGAGTCTTTTGTTTGTCGGGTTCAATCTCAAGAAGGATTACATTTTCAGGACTGGAATCACCCAATAAGGTCTTTTTAAGGAGTTCGATATACGATTCTTTTTCGAGACCACTGTAGAAAGCAGTGTAATTTTCCGGTAATTGATAGTGCCTCTGAAATACTTCATCATAATAGACTTGAAACCCGTATAAAGAAGGGAAACCCTGTAATTCTATCAGTTTAGGTATAAATCCACCTTTTCCATCATCACAGATGGCAAAATCGATTTGCAGAAACACGGGATGATCTTCACGGTTTGGCACAGCAAGCCCATCAGGAATTGAAGCCTCGGCATATTTCCTGTATTCATCGGTATCAAGCTGTTTAATGATGTTATCGCAAGCTTCCTCAAGTGTTTTTGTTAATTCACCAGAAAGGAAAAGGGGTGTTTCACAAACCCTGAAATCGAGTTTCACCCCGGCAGAGCTGTTTAAATCCTCAATAAATGAATTATACTTATCTTCTGTAAAACCTTCGTTATACAGGGTTCTAATGTCTTTTACCATAAGTCTTTAGTTAATGATTAAAATTTTAAAAAGAGATTCAGAACCTCGGAACTCCGGAACCTCAGTGCAGTAGAACTTCGGAACTCCGGAACTCCGGAACCTCAGAGCCTCTGTAGTACCGAATCACCGAATCACCGAAGTACTGAAGTTCCGAATTTCTGAAGTTCCGAAATTTACTTCCTCAAATCCAACCCTCTATGGGTCTCATCAATTATGTAGTCAGTTACATTTTTAAGATCATAGCTCTGTTCCCAGACTCTTAGTTGTCTGTCGGAACCGGTGCCCATCTCAAGAATTTTATGAACGAAATTGATTTCTTCGCGACTGTCGAGATCGTCGATAACATCATCCACAAACTCAAGGAGCTCGTGAATCAAGTCGATCGTTGGCACTTCTTCTCTTTTTCCAAAATCGATAAGCTTACCGTTTATTCCATATCGTGAAGCGCGGAATTTGTTTTCAGCGATTAATGCTCTTCTGTAGAGGCGGAAACCGAGATTTTGGCGAATAAGGCGATAAAGTTTTACAACAACAGCCTGCATAAGGGCGGTTAGTGCGATCGTTTCGTCTGCTCTCAGCGGAATGTCACAGATTCTGAATTCTATTGTCGGGAAAAACGGATGAAGCCTGATATCCCACCAGATTTTTTTGGCGTTATCGATACAATTTGTTTTTACGAGTAGATTAACATAGTTATCATACTCGCCGATCGACATAAAATAATCAGGAATACCGGTTCTTGGGAAGCGGTCAAATACTTTAACACGGTAACTGTGGAAACCGGTGTTTCTTCCCACCCAAAAAGGTGAATTGGTAGAGAGTGCAAAGATATGGGGCAGAAAATAACGGGCTGCGTTCATAATGTGAATTGCAGTTTCCCGGTCTTCTACACCAACATGTACATGGAGACCAAAAATGAGATTGGCTCTTGCCACCAATTGCATATCGTCCACCACCTGTTTATAACGGGGGTCTTCTGTTATTCTCTGGTCTTTCCAATGTGAAAAAGGATGAGTTCCGGCGGCTGCAATTCTTAAATTATTTTTGAAAGCAAGTTTTGCAAGCTCACTGCGAAGCCTGAATACTTCCGATTTCGCTTCTTTTACATTTTTACACACACCGGTGCCCGTTTCCACGACCGATTGATGCATCTCCGGTTTAAGGAATTCCTTTAATATCAGTTCACCATCCTCGAATATCTCCTGGATATGCGATTTTAACTCCCGTGTTTCAGGGTCAATGATCTGAAATTCTTCTTCTACTCCTAATGTGAATGTAGGACTGTTGGACATATTGCCTCACTTTATTAGACCACCCTGGGAAGTACTTTTTACAAAGCTACCCCAGACCGTATTAAATTTATTTGCGTTATATTTTTTAGCTTTTCTTATTGCCATGTTGGCAGTTGCTTCAACCACCCACTCAAAATTCTCTTCACCAACCGAATAAACATCAGCATCGGGTGCCGGATTACAAAAATCGATTGCAAAAGGAACACCATCTCTTACGGCAAATTCAACTGTGTTGAAATCATAGCCAAGAGCATTGTTGAGTTTCAGTACATCCTCTTTGATTTTTGCGAGAAGACCCTTGCCGTATTTCAGTTTTTCTCTTACATAACGGAGGTGATGTGGTTGTTTAGGGTCGTAAGCCATAATTCTGACATCTTTTTGATCGATGCAATAACAGCGGAAATAATCAGTGAACTGAATTTCCTCCTGCAACATCATAACAAGCTGACCTGTTTCGTTGTAGGCTTTAAAAAACTGTTCTTTGTCTTCAACTCTGTAAACATTTTTCCAACCACCACCTGCAAAAGGTTTAAAGAATGCAGGAAATCCGACATAATCAAAAATACCATCCCAATCGAGAGGATATTTAAGGTTTCTGAACGACTTGGTGGTTGTGTCAGGTGGATGCACATTCGAAGGGAGTATTACAGTTTTTGGAACCGCAACACCTGTTGAAAGTGCAAGAGCATTGTTAAAAAATTTATCGTCGGCGCTCCACCAGAAAGGGTTGTTAACCACTGCCGTTCCGGCAATCGCTTCGTTTTTTAACATGGCACGATAAAAAGGGACATCCTGCGAGATTCTGTCGATAATTACTGCATAACCTGAAGACTGACCTTGCATAACTTTATCGATTTGAACATACTCGGCTACAATATCTTTTTCCTTCTTTGAGTTTACTCTCTCCACAAAAGCTGGTGGAAAGGTTTCTTCCATTCCGAAAAGTATTCCAATTTTTTTCATAATTGTTCCATTGGTTAAGTTTTTAACAGGCTATTTGATCTTTTTTGGGTCCATTGATGAAAGAGGTACGAATAGACCTCAATTTACGAAAAAAAACTGAAATTAAGAATATTCAGATTTCATTTTTAGAAAATTGAGTGGTAAAAAATAGAAAAAGAGGGATGGGACGCGGATACACGCAGATTAGACGGATTTTCGCAGAGGGGTCTCTATTATCTTATCCCCTCTGTGTGCTCGGTGTGCTCTGTGGTTTTAATCCCCCTTTGCGTTCTTTGTGTCCTCTGCGGTTAAATTTCGCTACTTTGCTACTTCGCTATTCGGATACTTTCCTAAATTTTGGAAAAATCCTTCCTGTTTTTTTCTGAAAATTTAGGTAGTCGTCGCCAAACCGTAAGATCAGTTTTTTCTCTTCAAACCGGGAGCCGATATAAAAATAGGCGATTATCAGCAATGTCATAAAAAGATAACCAACCTGCATCTGGGGACGAAAAACGAGGAATATAATTGAGAATAGATAAATCGGGTGCCTGCTGTATTTATAAGGTCCATCAACTCTCAACACAGAAACCTCATCCAACTCTTCCATCGGACGATAGACTCCCTTTTTCCCTCTGATAAATTGGGAAATCCCAAGGAATTCTGATCCCGACATATATTTGACACACCACAACAGACCAAAAAAGCTTAATAACTGTATAAAAGCAAATATCAAATCAAACGGGGTGGGTAAATCATAGATTGTATATCCCTGTTTTGGGGCAAGGTAAAAAAAGAGATAAAGTGTTACAAGCGCAAACAGATTATAACTGAGGCGGTAATATGGCATAAAGCCGGGAAATGACGCCGCAACCATGCGTTTTAGGGGATTGGAAGCAACTACTGAATGAAGAATCGCAAAAATTGAAAAATAGACCAGGGTAATACCAAGATCAACAACAATTGTCATGCTTCTTTACGGAATCTGGCTACAGGAACCTTCATCGCTTCGCGATATTTTGTTACTGTCCTTCTGGCGATCTGAATTCCCTCTTGTTTCAGGATATCTGCAAGACGATCATCACTAAGGGGAGCAGATTTATCCTCGGCTTCGATCAAATTTTTAATCTGTTCTTTGATCTCCTTGTTAGAAACCTCTTCACCATCATCGGTCATGATACCTTCGGAGAAGAAGTATTTCAATTCGTGGATACCCTGACGGCTTTGCACAAATTTCCCGTTCACTACTCTGCTGATTGTGGAGATATCCATGTTGATGTCACCTGCAACATCTTTGTAGCGCAGTGGTTTAATCAAACCTTTGCGGAAAAATTCCTGCTGATATTCGGCAATCGACTGCATAACTTTTAACATCGTGTCGCGGCGTTGTTCGATGCATGCAAGGAACCAGCGCGCCGATTCAAATTTTTCTCTCAAAAACTTGTAAGTTGCTTTTTCTCTATCGGATGAGTTCCTGTGAGCTTTGTTCTCGGTAAACATATCAAGATAGGTTTTGCTCAGGGTTACGGTGGGAAGTGACCGGTCGTTAAGGGTGATCCGGAATCCACCATCAACCTCCTCAAGAATAAAGTCTGGAGTTATCTGATTAAGTTCGTAGTTTTCAATTTTTCCAAAGCCCGGTTTTGGGTTCAGTTTTGTGATAAGTTGAATAACAGAGTGAAAAGTATCTTCACTCAGGTTCATCGCCTCGCGGATTTTGTTGTAATGCTTTTTGAGAAAGCTGTCGTAATGATCGTTTAGAAGCGATTCAGCAAGGTATGAATAATACGGATCATAAGAAAGAGCATGCAACTGTGCAATCAGACATTCCCGGAGGTTCCTGGATGCAATTCCCGGAGGATCAAATGTTTGAATTGTTTTTAATATTGTTTCCGCATCTTCAGGCGAGACTTTTACATGTTGAAAGGTCTCAAGGTCATTTAAAATTTCATCGAGATTTCTTCCAAGATAACCGTCGGAATCAAGATTCCCGATTATTTCTTCACCCAGCATAGTGTGTTCCTGCGGGATTTCAAGCAGATAAAGCTGTTGAAGCAGGTGTTCAGAAAATGATTCTCTTGCTTTTGCAATTGGACGGTAGGAATCTTCGCGATGGTCTTTGTAAGATGGATCGTCGAAATACTCCTCATCGTTCATATAATCTTCTACAGTAAACTCGGCATCCTCATCAAAACTGTCATCCTCATCGTATCTGTCGTCATCATCATCCGCAGTTTTGAGGTCCATCTCCTCTTCAAGAAGTGGATTAAGTTCCAGTTCCTCCTTGATCCGTTGTTCAAGAGCGAGGTTGTTTAATTGAAGCAGTTTCTGATATTGAATCTGCTGTGGAGTAAGTTTTTGAGTTTGTGTAAGTTTTTGCTGAATTGAAAGCATATCAGTCGATTAATCCTTCTAATGCATTATACCATTTTTTACCATATTTCCTGACGAGTGGTTCTTCCAAAAACGAGACCATTCTTGTTTTTTCGTTGTTTCCTTTGGTGATAGCAGGTTCGCAGTCGCCAAATCTCTCATAACGAAGTATCTCACCCCCAAAAGAGGAGACTCTTATCGGGAAGAGGTGACAGGAAAGAGGTTTCTTAAATTCCGTTTTACCCTCATAAAAAACTTTTTCGAGTGAACATTTTGCAATATCTCCCTCGTAGTGAACAAATACGCAGGCACGGCGATTGAAACTTTTGGTGAAAAGTTCACCATCAATATCCTCAAAAAATCCCTCGGTTTCAATCACTTTTCGGTGTTCTTCCGGGATAATGTCGATTATCAATGGAACATTTGCCCGAATAATCTCCACTTCCGAGGGGTGAAGTGGTGCCCCGTAATCACCTTCAAATGTACAACACCCCCCCTTGCATACAGCAAGATCGCATGCAAAATTTGAGTGGACTACATCTTTGTTGACTAAAACATTGTCTATCTGATAAAACATTCTCGAAAAACTTTCTACAAATTTTCCAAAGATATAACAAATTTCGTACCAAACAAAAAATGTTTATAAAATGGCTGAAATATCATTAAATTTTCATGGGATATTTGTTAAAATCCTGATCCAATCCAATTTATTAAAGACAAAAAAGAAAACAGATGAACACACCCGGCTTTTACGATGGCAAAACGGTTTTACTTACAGGAGCCTCCACAGGGATAGGGAAAGCATTGGCGATTAAACTTATGCATACCAAATGTAAACTTGTTTTGGTGGCTCGAAGGAAGGAACTGATCTCTGAATTTGTAACCTCACAGCCCAAAAGGGAAAATCTAATTATCTCAGGATGTGATGTGTCAGATAAAGAGGCAGTTTCTCAACTTTTGGATGAAGTAACTCAGAAAATGGGACAACCTGATATAGTGATTCTAAATGCAGGAGTGAGTCTCGGAGAAAAATATGAAATTCTGGATGAAAAGGCTACCCGTGCCACAATGGAAATCAACTTTTTTGGCGTTGTAAATTTTGTACATCCCCTTCTACAGCCATTCCTCGAAAGAAAATCAGGTACTTTTGTTATTGTGTCATCTCTCGCGGATGGAAGGGGATATCCACAAAGTGCTGCTTATTCAGCATCAAAAGCTGCGGTATCCATTTTTGCCGAAAGTCTTGCAGTCAAAACTGCACCACTCGGATTAAAAGTGATCACCGTAAAACCCGGTTTTGTGAAAACCCCAATGACCGACAAAAATCAATTTCCGATGCCGTTTATGATCTCAGCAGAAAAAGCAGCCCAAATCATCTTCGACGGTATCATCAATGGGAAAAGAATGATCAAATTCCCGTTCATGACATCCTTCCTCACTTCCCTGGCAAATATCGCCCCATATAAGATATTCGCAAAGGCAGTCAGGAGGTAAGGCTCCAAAAAATTATACCTCGTTAACTCCTTAAAAATGCTTATATTTAAGGTCTTAAACAATTTTTAAATAGGAACATGTCCCGGTATCGTGAACAAAAAAATCTGATGGAACAGTTGACAAAGCTTCAGGCGAAGTTAACCTGGTCGGAACTTTCAGAATTTAAGATGTTTATTAAAAGGCAAAAGGATGATGAGGAGTTTGATACCCTCACTATGAAGCGTTTACGCGAACTTGTTGCCAAATATGAAGTGAAACGGGACAAAAGTGCATTCGATAACCTGTTTAAACCCAGACAGGATCAAAACAATGAAGAGAACGATAAATAGAGGAGTAGATGGACTTTAAGTTAATTAACCGTATTACAGCGGGTGTGGTTTTTTTAATTTCGTTTTTTGTATTGCTGGCTACAGTTCAGCCATCGGTTTCATTTTGGGATTGCGGAGAGTTTATAGCCGCTTCCTACTCTTTGCAGGTGCCTCACCCACCGGGAGCTCCCTTTTTCCTCCTTCTGGGACGATTTTTCTCGATGATTCCATTCGCCGAAAACATCGGTTTCAGGGTGAATATGGTATCAGTTATTTCAAGCGCACTTTCAATTCTCTTTTTATATCTGATTATTGTAAAAGTAATTGAAAACTACCGTGGAAAAGTTGCCAAAAACATGTTTGGAACTGTTTCTACTGTAATAGCAGCAGCGGTTGGTGCCCTCTCTTTCTCTTTCAGTGATACTTTCTGGTTTAATGGTGTAGAAGCCGAGGTTTATGCAGCAAGTACCGTTATCTACGCAGCAATCATGTATTTTATCATGTTGTGGAACGAAAGATCGGAAGAGCCGGGAAGTGAAAAATACCTCCTGCTTATCTGTTATCTGATAGGCCTTTCAACGGGTATCCATCTTATGAGCGTTCTTGCGATGATTCCTGTTGTTATGATTGTTGTGTTCAAAAAATATCTCAACAATGAAGAAGAATATGATACTTCGGTTAAATATTTTCTGATTCATGTTGGTGTTATTCTTCTTGTTGCTTCCGGTTTGTGGTTGAATGAAACCTCAATCGAACCACCAACACCTGAGATTTACAAAGCATTCGACGGTACTTTTAAGGTGATGTTGGTGCTTATCTCAGCCGTTATAATGGGTGTTTTTTATAAAAAACTGCTTACCAGAAATTCAATTTATTTCTCTCTGATCGTCGGTGGAATTGCTCTCGGTTTAACATATCCGGGTGTGGTTAAAATCCTTCCTTCGATCATGTCGTCAATAGGTGGACAAACCCTCGTTGGTGAACTTGCATTTATAGTTGTATTTCTTGGAATTTTTGGTTATATCGTTTATTACGGTCATAAAAACAACAAGGCGACTCTTCACCTTGTAGGTCTTGCTGCAATTTTCATTTTCCTCGGATTTACGACCTATACGCAGGTTATTGTAAGGTCTAATGCCCAACCACCGATGAACGAAAATGAGCCTGATACTTTCCCAGAACTTGTAAAATACCTCAATCGTGAACAATATGGTGACTTCCCGACCTTCAAAAGAAGATTTTCGGGTGAACCTCATCAAGCTGGCGTTTTTTCAAACTATTCATCCGATCTTCACTTTCTTTACACATATCAGATGAACCACATGATGACCCGTTACCTGCTCTGGAATTATGCAGGAAGAGAATCATGGGATCAGGATGCCGGCAGCAACATAGCTCCATTTAATGGCGTTGGTGAAGTGCTGGGGAAACCTTTTGGACTCGACTTTAAAGGTAATGTTCAGGATTCCCTCTTTGGAATTCCATTTATCCTGGGACTTATAGGAATATTCCTCCACTTCCGGCGGGATAAAAAGATGGCGATGGTTTATATGGTGCTGTTTCTCTTTATGGGTTATCTCACGGCTTATTACCAGAACCAGCAGCAGCCTCAACCGAGGGAGAGGGACTACTTCTATGTGGGTGCCTTCTTTGTATATTCCCTCTGGATTGGAGTCTCCGTCAAGGAAATTGCTCAGTTGATTTACGAAAAATTGAAGGAAAATTCCCTTGGAACCGTGTTAGGATATACATTCCTTCTATTTGGCGTGTTTTTTGTACCGGTTAGAATGTATGCAGCCAATGTTTACACTCATGACCGTTCGAACAACTGGATTCCATGGGATTATGCATATAACCTTTTACAGAGCTGTGCACCAAATGCGATACTCTTTACCAATGGTGATAACGATACATTCCCTCTTTGGTATCTCCAGGATGTTGAAGGCGTAAGAAGAGATGTAAGAATTGCAAATCTTAGTCTCGCCAACACTGAATGGTATATTAAACAACTTAAAAACCTTGAACCATACGGTTCGGCAAAAGTTGCCATGAAATTTTCTGATGAGGAGATTGAGCGACTGCGCCCAACGCTCTACACAGCAAAGGAATATACAATTCAGGTTCCTCAGGAGGTTTATACCCCGCTGAGTATGGGACTCGATTCTGTGAAATATTCCCCGTCACTTAAATGGGTACCCGATCTTCCAAAAATTGAAGATGGCAGAACCTACGCCCGTGTTCAGGATTTTGTTGTTATGCAGATTATCGAAAACAACAACTGGCAGCGCCCTGTTTATTTTTCCACCACTTGTAGCGACGATACAAAAATTGGTCTGCAAAAATTCCTCTATCTTGAAGGAATGGCTTTCAGACTTATGCCTTTTGAAATCCCTGCAGGAAAAGATGGAGTAAATGAAAAAGTTCTCTGGAAACAGGTGATGGAAGAACCCCAGGATTACAGCAAGGAATATAAAGCCGGCTTTAAGTTCAGAGGACTTGCAGACAGTTCGTTGTTCCTCGATGAAAATCATAAAAGAATGACGCTGAACTATAGAAATGCGTTCCTTCGTCTTTCGAACTATTATATGATCGAGAAAAAGGATAATGCCACTGCGCTTAAAGTTCTTAATACGATGGAAAAGAAGATGCCACTGGCAAGAACAGGGCTCGACTATAGATACCGTGCCGATCTTGCAAATCTTTACAGAAGACTCGGCGATCTCGAGACTTATAAAAAGATGATGGCAGATCTTGAACCTGAAGCTCTCGCGATTATTCGTGACAATCCTCAAGTTCTTACAATGGATGTTTCTACTGTAACAATCCTTCTGGATTATTATGAAACTGTGAAAAAAGCCGAGAATGCTTTGGTTCTTGTAGATTTACTCGAGAAATATTATCCCGGCAATCCTGATGTTCAGGCACAAAGGGATAAGTTTAATGCCATTCTCACAGGCAAGGTTCCTGCAGACACTGCCAAAAAAGATACTGCTAAAAAATAACTTTTAGACTTAAAAAGAAGTACCGGGAACTTTAACACTCCCGGTACTTTTTCTTTTTGTTGAGTAATACCACACCATGAAAATACTGATCCTCGCACTCTCCGGAATAGGTGACGCACTGATGTTCACTCCGGCAGCCAAACTTATCCGGGAAAACTTCCCCAACGCCAAAATGGATGCTCTTGTCATGTTTGGTGGTGTAAAAAACATGTATGACCGCACCGGACTTTTTGATGAAGTAATTCACTTCGATTTTATGGCAAAAGGTGCAATCGCCTCTCTAAAATTTGTACTGAAAACCCGCGGAAAATATACCCATTCAATAAGTGTTTACCCCTCAAACCGAAAAGAATATAATGCCATCCAGTTTCTTTTGGGAGCAAAACACCGTGGTCAGGTAAAATATCTCAGAGCCGACACATCAAACCTTGGATTCCTTAATAATGTCAGAATCACCGAAGATGACTCACTCCACAATGTGGAAGAGAATGTTGGACTGGTTAAAAAGATGTTTGGAATTACAGATGCAACTCTACATCCATTGTTATTCCCTCTAAACAGTGAGGATGAAAAATTTGCAGATGATTATTGCAAAAATGAGTTGGTGGCCGGTGTTCCTGTAATTGGGTTCCATCCGGGATGTGCAATCTTTAAAAATCACATCAACAGAAGGTGGGAGCCTGAAAAGTTTGCCCAACTTGGCAGATTGTTAAAAGAGAAGGATAAATTTGAATTGCTTCTTTTTGGCGGTCCTGAAGAGAAAGAATTGAGAGAGAAGATAATGGAATTGGCCGGTGAGGGGATATTTCATGAGCCAAAAACCAGGAATCTGAGTGAATCGGCGGCTTTGATTAAAAAATGTGACCTTTTTATTACCAACGATTCAAGTCTTATGCACACTTCCTCAGCTATGGGAGTGAAAGTTCTTGCAATTATTGGTCCCACAAATATAAACTACATCCATCCCTGGGAAACAAATTACAGGATCATAACACTTGGTCTGGACTGTGCCCCCTGTTTTTTCTATTCGCCAAAACCGTTGGAATGCACAAGAAATGATATAAAATACAAATGTATCAAAGAGATTGAAGTGGTGAGGGTTTACAATGAGACGATTAAATTTCTTACTTCTTGATCGATTCCAATACTTCTTCGATAAGTGAAATAAATTCTCTTTTTGTAAATGGTTTTGATATATAGTGGGTACAACCGATATTCAGGAAAGTTTCCCTGTCGCCCGCCATCGCATAAGCTGTAACTGCCACGATCGGGATATCTTCGTATCCTTGAATCTTTCTTATTCTTTTGGTTGCTTCAATGCCGTTCATTCCCAAACCAAGATTGATATCCATCAAAATCAAATCAAATGAATTCTGATTACACATTTCTATTGAGCCGGGTCCATCACTCGCAGTTTTTACATTTCCTATTTTTTTAAGGAAATGCATCATCACATCTCTGTTTTCTTTATTATCTTCAACCAGGAGAATTTCGGGCATGTACTCTACTTTACACTTTATTCAATAAAAAAGTTAATACCGATATCAAACTTAAAAAAAAAATAGACTTTAAAAAAAGAAATCCGTGGAAAAGGACCTCACCCCCGACCCCTCTCCTAAAAGTAGAGGGGAGGTTTGAATCATATTATACTAAAAAAATCCGTGAAAATCTGTGTTAAATCCGTTCCCGACGCGTCGGGATGTGGAACTATTTAGAAATCCCTCTGCGAAAATCTCCCAAAGGGATGCCTTCGGCACATCTAATCTGCGTCCCCTAAAACTCTGTGTAATCCAAATTCTATTAAAAATTACTGCATTACTGCATTACTGCATTATTTCAGCAGCACCATTTTCCTGACAAGGTTTTTGCCGTTTCCTGAGAGTCGATAGAAATAAACTCCTGAGGCATAATTGTTTCCATCAAATGATACAAAATGGGAACCGGCTCCGAGAAAACCATCATGTAGTACTCCGGTTTCATTTCCAAGAATATCGTAAACAGTCAGCCGGTAGTCACCTGCATCGGGAACAACAAAATTTATTGTTGTTACGGGATTAAAAGGATTTGGATAGTTCTGTTGAAGCTCCAAAGAGACCGGAATCACCGGTTTCTCTTCGATTGAAGTTGGTGTTCCTGTTCCGCCACCGTTAGTGGTTTTCATTAACAAACCATATGTGCCAACAAGCCAGCCGTTGTTTTTGTCAAAAAAGTAGGATTTTTTAAATGTGTTGGTAACTCCTGTGGGAACCTTTACCCAGTCGTATCCGCTATTCGAGGTTCTGTAAAAACTGCCAAAAGAACCGGCGGTAAATCCATTAAGAGTATCATAAAAATAGACCGAATTGAGCCAGTTTACTTGCGGAATTGTATCGATTATTTTCCATGATCCGCCCAAAAAAGTTGATTTCAGAACGATACCATACTTTCCAACAATCCATCCAACACCTCCGGGGAAATGGATATCTCTCAAATCAAACTTTGGGTCAATCGATTGATCCAACATCCCTACAGGTGGCCCGAGCATCAAGAGGATGGTTCCTGCGTCGCCAATTAAAATAGCCGATCGGGAAGAAAGGGTATAAATTCCTCTGTAGGTATGGAAAAGGGTTGATCCTCTTCCCCATGTAGCACCCGTTGGCTCATTATTTGAGATAAGGTATGCGCCGTTTTGTCCCGCAACCTTATTTGATCTTTTAGTTCCTTCAATTGAGTAGAGATCATCAGATGTAATATCACTAATATCCTGTCTCACCCAGTTTTGCCCGGCATCAAGGGTTTGGAGTATTGTTCCGTCGTCTCCTACTATCCATCCTCTGATTGTATCGAGGAAATAGAGATCGTTTAAGTTGGTTTTTTGATCGGTAAACTGTCTTATCCAGGTGTCGCCACCATCTTCGGTTCTAAGAATAAGTCCACTGTCGCCAACGGCGGTACCAATCATTGGGTCAAGAAAATCGATCGAATTTATGGTGTTTTCAGAACCTTCTGATTGAAACTCCCAGTTTTCACCGGCGTCGGTGGTGTGCATTATCAAACCGTTGTTGCCAAAAACCCAGCCGTCGTTTCCGGAAAAAGTTGAATAATTAAAACTGAATTTTGAACTGTCGGAAGTTTTATTCCAGGAGGTTCCGCCATTACCGGTTTTAAAGATTACACCGGGGGCACCTGCGGCTATAATTTGATTCCCGGGAAGGATGGACGCAGTTTTAAGCCATCCATAGAATCCGGCGTTAATTTTTGTCCAGGTGGCTCCACCGTCAACGGTCTTTAATGCAAGGCCTTCTCTTCCAAAAGCCCACCCGTTTAGATTATCGGTGAAGAGAATCTTGGAAATGGTTAATGAAATGTTGCTGTTCACAACAGTCCAGGAGTTGCCTGCGTTGGTTGTGGAAAAGATGGAACCTGATTCACCGGCGAGGAAACCTCTGTTGTTATCAAAAAAGAAGAGAGAGGCAATCGAGACAGTATCGAAGAATTTTTTTGTCCAGGTGATTCCATTATCCTGTGAAGAGAGGAACAGACCTTTGTCGCCTGCTGCAAATGCAGTTCCACCCGGGAACAGTTGGATAGCTTTTACATCACGGATTGAATCAACCGTGATCAGTTGGAATGAGTTGCCCCCATCACTGGTTCTTAATATTTTCCCTGCTGAACAGCCCATAATTCCGGTGTTTTTATCGATGAACGATGCCGAAATTAAATCGTTGTCTGTTCCGGTCGGGATTACCTGCCATTTGGCTCCGGCATCAGAGGTTTTTATAAATGCACCTGCATTTCCAACTACATAACAGTTTAGTGGATCAAAAGCCTGACCTGCATTAAGGTTTTTCCCGACAGGCAGGGGATTTTGCCAGATCCAGTTTGTCTGCGAAAATGTGGTAACAGATAAAATTGCCACAAAAACGGCTGTTAATTTAAGGTGATTTGACACTATTATTTTCATTTTCAAACCTAAAACTTAAACCGGAATCCGGATTGAATGGCAATATATGCTCTGGAGACATACTTTGTTCTGATTCTGTTGTAGCGGGCATTTACATCAAGATCAAGCCCCGGTGCGAGATAAATTCTGAATCCAACTTCGGGCGAGATGCCGGGGGCTATCTCTTTGGTTATTTCTTCCGGTTTTCCCAATACTCCATAGTCCATCTGAAGGAAATATTCTGTAAAGAATACTCCTCCCTCAACTCCAACATAAGGTGAAATTTCGCTTCCTTCCACAAAAACATAACGCAAACCGAGAGTAAGCGGGATGGAGCTGAAATTGAAGTCGTATCCAGGCAGATCCTCTTTAAGTCCACAGTAATAATACCCCGTGGTGAGGGTTGCCTCAAGACCGGAGAAGAGGACGGGGAGGTTAAAACTGATGTTTCCTCCAAAACCGGCATCAACATGTGTTTCAAGTTGTCCCGCAGGAATGGCGGCGGAACCCTGAAGTCTGATTCCGGGCTGGGCATTGCATAAAACTGCAAGCGAGATGAACAGAAAAAAGAATACTTTATTCAATCTTGTAAATTCTTTTTATTTTTACTTGATGTATTTAATTATATTTGAATTGTAGTTGGCAGTAAAGCCAAGAAAATTTAAAAACCGTATCCAATTTAAGATAATCTGCACTAAATGCGAATAATTTTTCCTCTTCTATTACTGGTTTTCCTCACTGTTGAGAATTGTCCGCAGGGCAGAAACTATACACTCTCGGGTGTCATCTCTGAAGCTGAGAGTGGCGAAGTGCTTATTGGTGCTTATGTTGCCGTTTACAAAGACTCTCTGAAAAAGGGAAACCCCCTAAGATCGATCACTTCCAATAAATTTGGTTTCTATTCACTCCCCGCTATGCCGGCAGGTAAATATTACCTCTATTCAGGTGCTTTGGGTTTTGAAACATTAGGTAAACAAATAGAAATGGCGGGAGAGGCTGCCAGCATCCGATTGGATATTCGCTTGAAAAAATCCTCAATTCTCTTAAGTGAAGTTACCGTTATGGCAGAGAAGTATGAAGATTTTACTAATACATCAGGCACCGTGGAACTGGATCCCGAGATGATTCAGACACTACCCTCATTTGGTGGAGAGACTGATATTTTTCGCGCACTTCAACTTTTGCCCGGAGTTTCAAATTCAAACGAACTTTCTGCAGGTATATATGTTCGAGGAAGCTCTGCCGATCAAACCCTTACACTCATCGACGGGGTGCAGGTTTATAATCCTTCTCACCTCGGTGGATTTGCCAGTACATTTAACTCCGATGCAATTCAAAATATAAAACTGATTAAAGGGGCATTTCCTGCACAATATGGTGGCAGGCTCTCAAGTGTTCTCGATGTTACAACCCGTGAAGGTTCATCCGAAAAATTTATCGGTTCACTAAACCTTTCAAATATCAGCAGTCGCTTCACGATTGAGGGTCCCCTGTCCGAAAAATCCACTTATATCCTTTCTGCCAGAATGATGTATCTCGATAAACTGCTTACACTTATCCCACAGGCAGACAAGTTTCCGCGATATGGTTTCTACGACGCCAATGGTAAGATAACCTACAATATCTCAGAAACCGACAAACTTTTTATTACCGGATTTTTCAGCAGCGATCAACTTACCGAACCACCGGCAAGCAAAGATATCGGCTTCGACATCGGGTGGAAAAATTCAACCGTGAATATGACCTGGACCAAAATCTACTCTTCGCAGATTTTCACCAGCACCTCATTAGTATATACATATTACGATTTTAAGACAGCAATGAAGGATAAAAATCCAACAAAAAAGGATGCTCTCGATTTTTTCACTTCCTCACTTGTCAACGATTTTCAACTGAAAACGGATATTCAATTTTATCTTAATCCCTCAAATATCCTTCAAATGGGTGCCGAGGCAACCTATCATAATTTTGAAGTGCTTACAAGCGATTTTTACAATACACAATTAAAATATTCGGTGAACCCCGGTAGAAGTTACAAAGCACTTGAAGTTTCCCTTTTTGCACAAGACGAAATTACCGTTTTTTCTGATTTAAAAACCAATGTGGGAATGCGTTTTTACTACTATAACGAAGGAAAACTCTACGGCTGGGAACCGAGAATTTCGTTTACCTACTATATGTTCGACCGGTTGGTGTTAAGAGGTGCTTTTGCAATAGCAAATCAACCGATTCATCTTCTTGCAAGAAACGATGTTTATCTCCCCACGGATGTCTGGTTTCCTTCAACTTCAACAATTAAACCTGCACGCTCGATGCAGGGTGCATTTGGGTTTGAGGCAACAAGTGCCGATAAAACTTTCCTTTTTACTCTTGAGGGATATTACAAAGACCTCTCAAATCTTTATGAGTATAAAGAAGATGCCGATTTTGCTTATTCAAGCAATTATGAAAAACAACTTACCACAGGAAGAGGTGAGGCTTATGGCGTTGAGATGTTTTTTAATAAAAGAATTGGTAACATCACAGGCTGGTTTGGTTATACACTCTCCTGGACAAAAAGATATTTTGACGATCTGAACCGAAGTGAACCTTTTTATCCACAATTCGACAGAAGACACGATGTCTCAATTGTATTAAGCTGGCAGCCTTCAAAAGTGCTCTCCTTTGCTGCAACCTGGAATTATTCAACAGGAAAAGCTTTCCCACTGCCAATAATGCAATATTCCTTTCTTGGGATGAACAACGCAAAAGAGAATGAAACCGAGGTTTTTTACGAATATTCGGCAAGGGATGCCTTTCGTCTCCCGGCATTTCATAAACTCGATTTGAGTGTAAATTACATCCTTAATTGGAATGAAAAGGAGATTGAACTTTCACTGAACATCTATAATGTTTACAACAGGTTTAATGTTTTTTCCAAATATGTGGGGTATAAAACTGATGAGACCACCGGAATTAGAACTCCGATTCTGAAACAGTTTACCCTCTATCCATTTTTACCATCTATTGGTATAAAGGTGCATTTATGAGAAACAAACTGATGTTTACCCAATCAAAACTGTTCCCGCTTTTGATATTGATGTTGGCGGGTTTCCTTCTCTCCGGATGTGAACAAGCCATTGAAGATGAAGAATTCCCATACGAAACAAAATTGGTGATCAGAGGATTACTTGAAGATGGTCAGGATATTAAAGAGATTTTTATAGGAAGAACACTCCCCGTTGCCGTTCCATTCAGAGCTGATTTTTCAAATTTACCCGATGCTGTCGTATCGTTAAAAGTGGATACTTTAAGATATGTATTAAGGCATACCAAAGACGGTTTATATAGCGCACCAAATGGTGTAAAAGCGAGAGCGGGGAAAACCTATGAATTGTTGGTATCATGGGGTGGATATTCAGCAGGCGCAATAACCAGGATCCCTGAAGCCGGATCGGTTGGTGGAGTTTTTATGGTGAATTCTGTGAATGACACAGGTAAAGCGATAAGAGTGATGAGCGTTGAGGTAACACCAAGAGCTGATGAAGCTTATGCTGCAACATGGCTCGCATTTACACAGTCGGGACAGATCTACACTGAGGACATAAAATATAACACAGTGGTGAGGAAATTACCCGGAGCTACCACCAACACTGTTCAAGTATTGTCTGCTGAAGTGCCGGCATCTTATGCTTCAAAACCACAGGACCTTGGAGTGGGGATTTATGTTTATGACACTTCATTCTACGATTATTTCAAAACCAAAGGGTCGAGCAAACTCTCCGATGCGGTGTTTGGGCAACCCTCAACTTCTGTAAGATGGAATATTCTCGGTGACGGTATCGGTATGTTCATCGGCAGAAGCAAAACAGTTAAGGCCATCAGCTCGTTGCAGTAAAACTTTCGATTAAAAATGAAAAAAACGGTTTTTCTTTTTCTCTTAAACCTGATAATCACTTCTTCACCAAGTTTAACATACTGTTGGATCTTCCCTGAACATCGGGATATTACCCGGGTGGCTATAGAAAAGCTTTCTCCGGAACAAAGAAGACAATTTGAAGAACTTTGGAAAATGGCAATAAAAGGTTCAGAGGGAAGACTCACTCCATTCCTTATTAATCAGGGCGATGCCTCATCCCGATATTTGATCGATTTTGCTTCCTGGCCTGCCATTAGTGGTGATCACTCCATTTCCTCTCGAGATATGTTGAATATCGTTCAGACTTCAAACTGGATATTGAATGTGATCGAGATAGCAAATGAATTAAAAATTGAACTCTCCAAAGCTGATTCAAGGGATGATGTGTTAAATGCGTTGCGGGATTCCGACCTACGATTCCAACGGGCCGACCCCGAATATGCCTCAAGAGCGGGACATAATGATGTCCACTTCCTCAGTTCGGTAACGGGTACAACCCAAACTCTTTCTGCTTATATCTACAACTCCATTTCTGAAGGTGTTCCTCTTAACGCACTCGGTGTCTATATGCTCTATCACCATCTGGCACTGTATCAAGCATCTTACTATGCCACTGCTACACTTACAGTTGAGGAAAGAACACAACTTCTGCTTTCAGCACTTGCGGATGAAGCTTTTGCGATCCACTTCCTCGAAGATTTTACCGCAGCCGGGCATGTTGCAGGTGTGTGGGGTGATCCATCACAGAAAAAAGGCTCACACGACTACTATAACGAACGCGGGATACAAACAACAACCTGGGCAGGTGTGCCGGTTATCCTCGTTGGTGATGCCTGGATCAGAAATGAAGACATTGAAAACACCGCTCTTTTAGTTAAGATGAGTCTTGAGCAGGTACTCAACGCTTTTGCAGGTACAACAATTATAAACTCTGCTCCAATGGATAGTGTTTACCTCTTTTCACCGGGCGACTTTAACATCTCGAAAGTGGATTTTATGCCACCAAGCACGATAGACACCACTTTCATAACGATGGTAATCCCGATATTCACAATTACTCCCGTGCCTGCTCTCGCTCAGGGGTTGGGTGAACTTCCACGGTTCAGATCAGAACTCGGTTTTTTCATCGGACTCAGTGCATCATTATCGGGTACCGTTGTTTCTCGCAGTTTTGGACCAAGTCAGGACTACCCCGGTGCTATCTCAGGGGTGGATGCCACACTTAAATTTGGTGTTGGGCTCGACGGAGTTCTTAGCGAATCGAGTGATGGACTTGCGTTCCTCGGAGTGGGGTTCAAACGCGAGAGTGGTGCCACTTCTGGTGTTGTTGACTTGCCCGAAACTAAAGCCTACGGCAATCTTCTCTCTTCGATCCCCGCAAGAAGTTCGCTCAACATAAAGCTTAGATGCCCGTTTTTTCTAATCCCTGGTGACCTGATTTTTACCACCCCGTTCCTCTCCTGGATGGCTCCGGAGACACTTGAAAAGATGGCAGCTTTTGCCGCAAACGGCGGTCTTATCCCATGGCAGGCGGGGATTTCCACATCTATTGGCAGATTTCAGTTTATATTCGGAAGAGAGGTGAATGTTCAATTATTTGGTGTGAATACCAGGGATGTCGCGTTTCACGAAGGTCTTAGTCCAAATAATGAGCGCGGATTTGTGTTGACTTCCTACAAATCAACAAGGATCGAATTCCCGATATTAGAATACCGGCCATTCAGAACATTTGCGTCGGAGCAGAGTTCAAAACTCTTCATACAGTTTTATGGAGGAGTGGATATCCCCTACGATGTGGAATTAGTGGAAAACCTCGATTACAAATTAAAAGAGCTTCAGAATCTCTGGTATCTCGGCTTCAGACTCGCATTCGATTGGCGATATTACCTCTGATTCATAACAACTAAAACTCATACCTGATAAAAAGACCGGTGTTCTCTGTCATTTTGAGATTATCCTTCCCCTTTTGAGTTAAATCAAGCCCAAGCCCTGCCTGGAATCCATTAAACATCAAACCTAATCTTAAACACTGAAACAGTGAAGGTTCTCCTCCCGTGTAAGCCGGAAATGCTGTGTTTGTTTCAATTTGAGCGAATAACCGGGTGTTTCCTGAAATCACAGGGGTATATTTTGCATAAAGATAAAGATCAACATCGGGGTCTTTTAGAGTTTCTCCAATCAGCCAGCCAAAAAACATAAAATCGCTCGTTGCATGAACGAATTGAAAACCCAGTTTTGGGTACATTCCATCATTTGTTATCAATGAAACAGCAACGGGCCCAAATCCACCCAACACAGCAGGGCTGTAGCTGATAGCTTGCATCGCCACAAAAAATGGTTTGTTATCATCAGGAGTCATTTTATAGTCAAGAGTTACTTTTTCTCTGTTGAAGAGCACCCAACTGGTGTTTTTTCCTTTAGAATCCCTGAAAGATTTAAAAAACAGGACATCAAGAGTGGCTTTTTTGTCGCCTGCAAAAACTTCTGCAGGTACCTGAGCCACTACAGTGGCGGAGAGAAGAATAACTATTATCAAAATTGACTTTTTCATAGTATGCCAATAGTTTGGAGATTGTTAAAAAACATCCAATTAAAGAGATAAAAAACTGCCCTAAATATACAAAGAATTTAAATTATTCCACTCCAAACGGATTGAATTAGCTCTTTCATTAAAATTTATTTAATTATTTCATCCGCAGCTATTGACTTTTATTGAATTATTTATTAAGTTGCACCATCAAGAGTGATTTCCCTCTCACTTTTGAGTTAAAACCTTACCTGAATAACCTGCCGAGGTAAACCGCATCAGTGGATTTTAACCTCTCCTTTGTACAATTATGTACTATCGAAAATAATATAGCTCAAAACTATCCGGAGTAACCATGACATCTCCAATGATCAGGATATTTATCCTCTTGATCCTTGCTGTCGGTACTTCCTTCTCTCAGAATTCAGCCGGTGAAGGACTCGGCTCCATATTGGATTCTGAAGGCTCAATTAAAAGCGGACTTAACGGTTCGTTTAATGCAAGCGGTTATGATATGCAGCTTGACCCGGAAACAGGTAAACCGTTTTTTAGACCTGTCGCCAATCCAAATTCAACAACTTCCACCATTCAGTGGAGCAAGGTTTCTCCGGGGGTGGGGGCAATGGGTGTAAGCAACACAACTAACACCCAAGTCCGGGCAATTCTTGTAATTGGTACGGATATTTACATTGGGGGTCAGTTCAGATCGATCCTGGATGTCAGGTGCAACGGAATAGCCCGGTGGGATGGAACAAACTGGAATCCTGTTGGAACGGGTGTTGAAGGATATTTATACGCGTTGGAGTATGACGGAACAAATCTCTACGCCGCCGGCCAGTTCTCAAGTGCAGGAGGAGTAGCCGCGTTGAATGTCGCAAAGTGGAACGGTACATCATGGTCGGCAATGGGTGATGGCTTGAATCAGTATGTTGAGGATCTCGAAATGTTCCAGGGGAATCTGTACGCCGGTGGTTGGTTCACAGCATCAGGTTCAACAACTATTACCACAATAGCAGTCTGGAACGGCTATAGCTGGGGAACAGTGGGCACGAACATGAGTGGCAATCTTATGGGCAGGCATGTGAATTCCCTTGAGGCTACTGCAACCACTCTCTACGCGGGAGGGTCATTTACTAATATCGGTGGGATCACTGCATACAGTATCGCGGCATGGAATGGGACAACTTGGACAGCGATGGGATCCGGTTTTCTGAATGGAACTGTAAGAAGTATCCTGAATGTTAACGGTACAATTTATGCCGGGGGGACTTTCTCTGCTTCCGGTACAAACACTCTGTCCAACATTGCCAAGTGGAACGCACCAAACTGGGTGGATCTTTCGGGCGGGGTAAACAACACAGTCTATTCCCTCGCAACCGACGGCACAAATCTGTATGTGGGAGGCGATTTTGGCATGGCAGGAGGGATAACCGCATCAAAGATCGCGAAGTGGAACGGAACGGCGTGGTCGGCTTTATCAACCACGATTAGCAGAACTGTTTTTGCCGTCACTTACACCGCGTCAAAATTGTATACAGGTGGATCTATAAATGAGACATTTGGAATTTACGACGGGTCTACTGTTTCTTTTCCCGCTTATAGCTTCGATATCAGGAACGATAATATAGTCATTAAATCCCTCTGTCTTATAGGTAATTCTCTGTATGTCGGGGGTATATTCACATCTATTGATGGTATCTCACTCTCAAATATTGCAAAATGGGATGGGACAAACTGGCATGCGCTGGGTACCGGAGCGAACGCTGCCGTTAATGCGCTTATAACGGACGGAACCACACTTTATGCCGGTGGTTCTTTCACATCGATCGGGGGAGTATCAAGTTCTCTTGCCAAATGGAATGGTTCGTCGTGGAGTACTGTGGGAGGGCAAAGCGTAAGCGGCGGCGGGGTAAATACACTGCTGTTTAATAACGGATTGCTTTATGCCGGAGGTGATTTTACCTTTGTGGGAGTCACAAACATAAAGAGGGTTGCTGCATTTGATGGCTCAAACTGGTACAGCTTTGGATCGGGGTTTGATCAGGGAGTCAATGCTCTTGCCCACGATGGAACCACGCTTTACGCCGGTGGCGGATTTACAACCTCAGGAGGTGTTACCGCAAGAAGAGTCGCGAAATGGAACGGTTCATCATGGGTTGAACTGGGAACAGGGCTCGACAACAGTTGTTATTCACTCCTTTGCATTGGAAGCGATCTATACGCTGCAGGATATTTCACAACTGCCGGTGGTGTTGCAGCAAAGAATATTGCCAAATGGAACGGATCAGCGTGGTCTGCTTTGGGGGATGGACTCAACTTAAGTGTTTACTCCCTTACAGAAATGAATGGTGACATTTATGCCGGTGGGGCTTTTACTTCTTCCGGAGTAAATTCGATGAAGTACATGGCCAAATGGAATGGAAGTTCATGGACGAATATCGGCGCCAACCTCGACGGTGCTGTTTGGGCTATTTTGCCTTCCTGGCATTTTCAGTCGTTTATTGTTGGAGGACAGTTCATCTCTTTTGACTTGACCTCCCTCTCCAAGCGAATCGCCAAATTCACCGACTCCGACAATCCCCTACCCGTTGAACTGGTCTCCTTCTCCGGTTCACTCCGGAATGATGCCATCCACCTCAACTGGCAAACAGCAACCGAGGTGGATAACTATGGCTTTGAGGTGGAAAGAAAATCCACCAAATCTGACTGGTTGAATATCGGATTCATCGATGGTCACGGCACATGCAACTCACCAAAATATTACTCTTTTACCGATAAATCAGTTCTCTCAGGTGAAAAATACCAATACCGCCTGAAACAGATTGACGGAGACGGCAGCTTCACTTACTCAAACATTATTGAAATATCCGCTTCAGCGATCACAGGCTATACCCTCGAACAGAATTACCCCAATCCGTTTAATCCCGAGACAGTTATCCGTTACTCCTTACCCGTTCAGGGAAATATCAGGTTGGAGGTGTTTAACACCCATGGTGAAAAAGTGGCTGTTTTGGCAGAAGGATTTCAAGAGTCGGGAGTACATTCAGTGGTTTTTAGTGCGGAAGAATTGGCTTCAGGAGTCTATTTTTATACTTTAGTCACCGGAGATAAAAAGATAACACGAAAGATGATTTTATTAAGATAACAAATGATTAGCCGGAACAATGGCACAACCCGTATTGGTGGTGCCATTATTCCAACCCGGTATTATTTTTTAACTATTTCAACTCTTCTGTTTTTTGTTCTGCCATCTTCGGTGCGGTTATCAGCTACGGGTCTTTCCTGTCCCCACCCAACTGAAGATAGTCGATCACTCTTGATACCGAGAGTTATCAGCGCATCCACAACTGCTTTGGCACGCTGTTCTGAAAGCTTTTTATTTCCTTCCACGGTTCCTGTATTATCGGTGTGTCCCTCGATACTTACTTTAAGATCAGGAGTTGTATTCAGAAGTTCATAAACCTGATCTATCAGAGGTTTTGATTCAGCTTGTATTGTTGCCTTTCCTGTTTCAAACAGAATGTCCAGAGCGATAAATCCATCTTTTGAAAGGGCATCAAGCATTTCATTGGCTTTGATAACCTGCGCCATCTCCTCTTTTTCTACAATAACGAGACGGTAGTCATAACCCGAAGCTTCAATGTAAACCCAGATTTCTCTTTTGTTTTTTGAGAATACTCCCGTCACAAAACTGTATGAATTACCATCTTCTATCACTTTGGCAATAATTTTTCCACCGGCTTTGGTGATTGCATTTTCGTAGTTTCTGAATATCTGCAGCGGGGATGCTTCTTTTTCACCTTCGGTTATCTGATATGTGTAGTCGAAGAATTTTCCCTCCACAGTTTTTAACTCACGGTTGTCATAAGTGCTGCTTTCAACCGGGAACACAAATGAGTCAAATTCTTTCTCTTCAAGTGAACTGATGAAGTATTTAGGCATGGAATTAAATAACGGGTGGTCTTTGTACTCGGTTGCAGGAGCGGGAGTGGTCTCCCCTTCCTCATCCTGAGCAAAAATACCATTACTGCACAATAATATTATGGACAAAAGCCAAAATAGTCTATGATTTTTCATGAGGTTTTCTTTCGATAATTCATTTATTGAAATGATGATAAGTCTCATGTAACTTAACAATAAAGTGGGAATAAGAAGGTGTTTGGGGTCAACAATCGTGATCCGCAGGGATTGAGCATACATAACCACGGACCCGGCAGCGTGCCCGGTCCGTGGTCCGGTGTTTTACTACTTTATAAGCAGAAGTTTAAGCGTCTGTGTTTGCTTTCCAACCTTTACTTTCGCGGATTTGTCAAGTGTCCGCTGAAGCAACCATCATTTACCAAAATGAATCGGCACGGTCGAGTACACAACCATTCCATCACGGGTCATGAACGCGCATCTCTCTTCTCCACCGCCCAGGAAAACAAACATCAGATAGGTGTTGTTGCCTGAGTTTTTCTCAAGGTTGTATATCCTCCTCCCGTTCTCATACCCGCTACTCTCCACGGTAAAATGGTAGTAACGGGTTGAAATGCTGTTTTGCGTTACTTTGATGGAGACAGGGTCATCAAGTTCCTGAGATTGCTGGCCCTTAACCGGGATTGAATAAGGCGAATCGATCACATGGTAGTATTCCAGATCGTATGTACCCGAAAGTGTGTTGCCGTTGAACTCCGGTCTCTCAGCCCAGGGATCAGAGTAGTAATTATCCTGTCCTATAACTTTTCCTTGCAGGTCGATTATGTACTTTTTCTTCCCTATCTTAACTATCGCCTCTCCGGAATTGAAGGTATTCGCTTCGTCGAAATCAAATGGGATCTTTGTCACCCCCGTTTTATCGATATAACCCCATTTGCCGTTCTTCTTCACAGGGCAGAGACCCTGTGAAAACGAGTACGCTCCAACTTCATCATAAATGAATGGTACGGTTTCTTTATAGGTTTCCAGACTGTAGAACCCCCATTTCCCGTCTTTCATTACCGGGAGCATCTCTTCCCCCTTTATCCCGACCTTGTCATACACAAAATCCGAATACAAGTCCCCCGTGTAGGCATCTTTAAGTGCGATCTTTCCGTTAGGCCCCTTGTGATTTTCAAGGTACACATCACGGACAAGATATTCTTTTCCGTCCTTATCTATAAAAAATTTCAGATAGAGTGTCTGAACGAATCCAAATTCTTCCGGAACCGTGAACTGCCATGGCACATCCGGCAGGCTGTGATAAACCCTTTTGCCAAGTGTTTTTTGTTTTTCATGGTAGAGGAAATATTTGTCCCCTTCTTTCATAAATGTGCCCACCGGGATGGTCCAGGAAAAGTCGTACCCGGCGGGAATTATCTCTTTCCCATCCGTTCCGTATATACCGTATTTACTTTTCTTCTGAACGATCACAAAATCACCCTTCGACTCGTTAATATTTGTCCAGCCGGCTTTTATTACTTCTTTCCCTTTCATGTCGATAACCCCTTCACCGCCACCTTTTCCATCATTGACGACAAAGAGGTCTTTCTGTAGCCACCGGATGATCCTGTATTTTGTTTTCAAAAGAACCTTCCCGTCCCTCGACTTAACAGTGGTACCCTCTTTCGTATCTTCAATAAGGTATTTAGTCTGATATGGGAACCGTATCGGATTAACATATTTCTTTGCAGGGGTTACCTCCTTCCCCTTCAGGTCGATCAGGCAAAATGTACTGTCCTGCTTCTGCACCCAGGCGCAGCCATCAATGAAACTTCGTGCGTTCCTGTAAACCGGTTTTATTGCAATTTCTCCTTTAGTGTTCACGAATCCGAATTGCCTGTTGATGCTGAACCATGACATCCCCTCCCGGAACCCCTCAATATAGTCGAATGGACCTGCTATCTCTTTTCCTGAAGCGCCGATCAGGTAATATCTGTTATCCCTGTATCCGATCCCAACTCCGCCTATTAGTTTTCCAAGAGTCTGGTACTCTTTCTCGCTTACCCTCTCACCCTTCTTGTTTATGTAGAATGAACCGGTTTTGGGGAGTTTAACCGCAGCAAGCCCCTCGCTGAAGTCACCTGCCTTCTCATAAGAGGTATTTATCACCGGATTCCCTGTCAAGTCTATATACTTGTAAGAGCCAAACTGATTTACCACCGCAAGCCCTTCGTTAAAGAACCAGGCTTCATCGAACTCGGGATTAAACGACCGGTTACCGTCTCTGTCCCGATATATCCATTTTTTGTCTTTTTGCACATAAGTGGGGATCGGCCCATCGTATGGTTTTTGGGCTTCAAGTGAGGTGAAGATGATGACACAAAAAAGAGTAAATAGTTTAAAACGATAGAAGGAAGGCATAACTCTCCGACGATTAATATTGTTACAGTTTTTCAGTCGCAAATATATTAATAAACATATTTAATAGCAATGATATCTACAATCGGGCAGGCAGGAAAACATTTGATTTTAATAAAATAACAGGATAAAATCCGGCAAAATTTTTAATTAATGACACTTTTTTTATTTAAAATAAAATGTGTAATTTGCGAATGCTGATACCGCAAATCCCTTGATTTGTAATTAATCAGATTTATACAAGAATTTATGGTGACAAAAATGAAAAATATCAAGTGTGTGTATTTCTCGTTTTTACAACTTTTACAATTGGGTGTTAAACCACTCCACTTCAGTTTTCACCCCCTCTCTCCAATAACCATGTCTAACATCATTCCCGGCTTCACTCAACCTGTTCCCAAACTGCTTTTACCTGAAATTAATCTCCTGGGGGTTTATGTTTTCCCTGATGAGATTTTTAAATATCACTTTCTTTCAGGTTGGGGCTTGGAAGTTTTTATAAACCGCAAAACTACTTTAATAACATTTTTTTAAGGTGATTAATATGAAAAAACCAGCTTTTTTCTTTTTATTTCTTTCGTTTTCGTTGTTGGCACAATGGGTACAAATAGCACCGGCTCCAACCTCTTTTGACCTTTCAACTGTCTGTGCACTCTCTTCCACCAAGGTACTGGTTGCAGGTAAAAGCGGCTTTATTGCACTCTCTACAGATCGTGGTATAAAATGGAAAACTATGATATGGTCTGAAAAGAAGAACTTTTTAGATGGTGATTTTTGTGATGAAAACAACGGAATATTATCTGCTGACGGAAACATTCTTAAAACAATAGATGGCGGGGAAACATGGATCAGAATTTTTCAGACAGATGATGCCCATATAATTAAAGTCAGGATGTTTGATGCGCAAAATTACGCTGCAGTTTCCAATTCAAATTATTTAATCCGCTCTACTAACGGGGGCGAAACATGGCAACGATCTTCCACTATCCCCGATGGCAAATTTCATTCTGCATCACTAAATAGCATGAATGAAATGTATTTTCTAGCCGACACAAATTTCGTGGTGACAACCGATGGAGGTGAAACTTTCTCCACATGGTTAACCACCTACGAGCCATTGGGTGTCACAAAATTTGATGTCGTTTATTTTTCAGACTCGCTACACGGTGTTGTTTCAAAAATGGGTGGAAGCGGAATCAGGACAACCGATGGTGGTCACACATGGGAACTTATTGAGTTTCCGTCGATCTATTCCCCAAGAATTTATGGAATTTATGGCGTTAATAATAAGGTCATGATTACGGGTGAGTTCAGATTTGTATTAAAAACTTCTGATATTGGAAGTTCATGGAGTTCTTTCAGTCCGGCTCCAACTCAATTTTTGTACGATGTAACAAGTTTTGAAGAGACTCTATGGTATGCGGTTGGAAGTGGTGGTGTATTCCAAAGTTCGACCGATTTTGGGGTAACCTGGAACTATTTTCCACCTTCCACTACAGATAAAAGAATAAACAAAATTTTCTTCCTTAACGAAGAAGTTGGCTTTATCGCATATACCACAGGGCTCAAAAAAACCACCAACGGCGGCTACGACTGGATTGCTGTGAACGACAATCTTCCGACAATACCTTCAATTCACTTTTTCGATGAGCAAAACGGACTCATTCTCGATTATCAGGCTATCTACAAAACAACAGATGGAGGGGTAACACTTTCCACACCTGACAGTATTTATAGCAATGCGGTTTTTTGTGTTACTCCAAATGAAAAAGTGTTTATTGCGGGATCCTCCGGGACCATGAAAATGTCCACTGATCGTGGAGTTACCTGGACAAATAAGACAACCAATACCACAAAAAGGATAAGAAGCATCTACTTTCTTGATTCTTCGATTGGTTTTTTTGTTGCTAATGGCCAAATAGGGAAAACTACCAATGGTGGAGATACCTGGGTTGTTACAACCACCTCGGCAAATCAATATCTTCAAAATTTTATTTTTTATAATCAGACGGAAGGTATTGGTATCGAAGACAAAAAAATCTTCACCACTTCAGATGGTGGGATAAATTGGGTACTGGTTAAAACGGCAGAAAATTTTAACAGAACTATTGTGAGAGATGGAGATCAAGACGCAATTATTTGCAGCTACATCGGTCAGATATTGCGTAGCAGTGACCGTGGAATGAACTGGCGGATGGAAGTACCAATTACTACCGTTAGCTTAACCGATATATTCAGAACCACAGCCGGTACGGTATTTATTTCCGGCGATAAGGGAACTGTATTAAAGGAATCAGAAGGCACCAACATCTTTGTCGGTATCAATGATGAAAGCCAAATTCTTCCTGAAAACTTCTCCCTTCCCCAAAACTTTCCTAATCCGTTTAATCCTGAAACAGTCATAAGGTTTGCACTCCCTTCATCGGGTTATGTTAAAGGAGTTGTATATGATATCCTTGGAAGAGAGGTAACAACCCTTCTAAACGGAGAGATGAATTCCGGGAATCATGAAGTTAAGTTTGATGCAGTTGGTTTATCCTCGGGTGTTTATTTCTTCCGGCTTGAGTCAGGAAAATATTCATCGGCGATAAAGATGATAGTAAATAAATGAAATCCGCAAAGCTATTTTAAAAGCACATTAAATGGTGATTAAGATGAAGAAATTAATTTTCTCTTTGTTATGCGTCTCGTTCCCGTTAATTGCTCAATGGGTACAATTAGCACCGGCTCCGACTTCCTACAATCTAACGACTGTATGCGCTCTTTCGTCAAACAGGGTTTTGGTTGCCGGGCAATCCGGATTTATTGGTATTACCACAGATAATGGTCAATCGTGGCTGACGAAGATATGGGCTACCAGACAGGATTTTCTGGATGGTGATTTTTGCAATGAAAACACCGGTTTACTTGCCTCGGAGGGTGACATTCTTAAAACTATTGATGGGGGTGATACCTGGATCAAAGTGTTTCATATAGAAAATGCCAACATCATTAAAGTCAGGATGTTTGATGATCTGAATTGTGTCGCAATCACCAATTCTAATTATTTGGTCAGGTCTTTTAATGGTGGTGAAACATGGCAAATTTCTAATTCAGCTACAAACCTGAGTTTTCACGCTGCATCAATCCTCAGTATGAATAGTATATTTCTGCTTGCAGACACTACCCTTGTTGTAACCTCTGATGGAGGTCAATCTTTTTCCAGTTCGCCCACTCAATTACCTCCTATTGGGTTTATAAAATTTAAAGTAATCCACTTTTCTGATTCGCTACACGGGATCGTCTCCTACAACGGTGGAGCCGGTATTCGGACGACAGACGGTGGTCTTACCTGGGAACAGGTTACAATGCCTTCGATATACATACCTTTCATCAATGGTGTCTATGGTTTAAATCAAAGAGCAATGATAGTTGGTGAATTCCGATATGTTCTGAAAACAACCGACATCGGTACTACATGGGGTTCTTTTACACCAGGTCCCGAAAAAACTCTGTTGGATGTAACAGCTTATGATGAAACCAACTGGTTTGCAGTTGGTGAAGCAGGTGCATTCCAGAGCTCAAGTGATTTTGGTGCTACCTGGCATTACCGGCAATCATCTACAACAGATAAAAACATCATGAATATGGTTTTTCTGGATGACTCTACCGGTTTAATTGGATACGGACGCGGTTTAAGCAAAACCACAAATGGCGGTTACGACTGGAGTGTGGTGAACTCAACCTTGCCGTTGGGATATGAAATGTATTTTATCGACAAACAGCATGGATGTTTTATCGCATCAGACTCAATCTTCAGGACCACGGATGGAGGAGTTACCTTCTCGCCACGAACTTATTCTTTCTATGGCTCTGCTGCTGTATATGCGGCTCCAAACGGAAAGGTTTTTGTTGGAGGGCAGAGTGGACGATTGATAGTAAGTTTGGATAGTGGAGCAACCTGGTCCCAGTTGACCTCCCATGTTACCACAACTATTAGCACCATCCATTTTCTCGATTCTCTTGTGGGTTACTTTGTAGCCAGTAATGTTATCGGGAAAACCACTGATGGCGGTGAAACATGGGGTGTATCACAATTCTCTTCACCTCAAGGTTTGTACAAATTCTTCTTTTTCGACCAATTTGATGGAATCGGTTTTAGGGAAACCATGGCTTACATTACCAGAGATGGCGGAATGAGCTGGAGTCTCGCCTTTACTGCACCGTTCACCCTGAGAGATCTAATTCAGGATGGGGAGGACGGAGCGATAGCATGTGGTTTAAATGGACAGGTCTTCACAAGCCAAAACCGGGGCACGAACTGGCAAGTTAATGACCCGGTTACAAGTGTCCATCTAAGGATAATGGGCAGGACTCCTGATGGAACAGTGTTTATAGGTGGAGATAAAGGCACAGTCATCAAGGAGTCGGGTGAGAGTAATATATTTGTCGGTATTCACGCAGAAGCTATCGAAACTCCTGAAACCTTCTCCCTCTCCCAAAACTACCCAAACCCCTTCAACCCGGAGACAGTTATCAGGTTTGCTATTCCCGAAACAGGCTTTGTTAAAGGTGTAGTTTACGACATACTTGGAAGAGAGGTTGCTACGCTTCTAAATGGGGAGATGAATTCCGGGAGTCATGAAGTTAAGTTTGAAGCCAAGGGGATTGCATCCGGAATTTATTTTTTCAGACTGGAGTCTGGGAAATATTCATCGGCGATTAAGATGATTGTAAATAAATAGTTTATAATGTTTAAAGGAGTGAAAGCTCATGAAAAAGTTGATAATTTCTTTTATTTTTTTAACATCAATCACCTTTTCACAGATTGAATGGGAGATACTGAACCCAAGCCCCACATACGCGGATATCTATGACTCATGGGTTTTTGATGATTACACTGTTATAATTGTGGGTAAATCCGGTTTATGTTTGAGAACCACTGATGCAGGTGAAACATGGAATAAATGTAATATCAACAGTATCTCCAGTTTTAGGGATGTTCACTTTGTGAACTCAAATATCGGGTATCTATTGAATGACCATGATAAATTATTCAAAACGGTTGATGGTGGGGTAACATGGTCGGAGCATGCAAACCTTTGGGACTTTTCCGGTGCTATTTATTTTAGAGATGAGAACAATGGTTATGTATCCACGCAAGATTACCTTTTTGCTACCTCAAACGGGGGTAACACCTGGCAAGGGTTATTAAATTCTACCGTTTACAAAGTTAAATTCAAAGGAAATACAGGATATTTTTCCACCGAACTCGATGTAGTGCGTCCTGGTGGTAAACTTCTTAAAACCACCAACTTTGGAAATACCTGGGAGACAATTTATTCAGTAGAGGGCAAATCGCTTTATGATTTTGATGTAAATTCTCAAGGGGTTATCATTGGCGTATCAGGAAGTTACATCGCACGCACTCAAAACAACGGTGGTATTTGGACATTTTATCAGTACCCCGGCAAGTCCTTCAATGAAGTCCATTTTCTGAATGACACAACCGTGGTTATCGCGGGTTCTATTTCAATTATAAGTAATAACACGGGCGAAGACTGGACCACGATCAGTGATAACAAATATATGAGAAGTACTGGCAGCGGAGTTAACAATAGTTTTATTTTTGGTTCCGAGGGTTTGATCATGAGATCTACCGATAATGGGAATTCTTGGACAGAGCTGTCAAAAAGGAATAATTATCAACCCAATAGCATTTTCTTCATGTCACCTGAAACCGCATTCTACACCGGTTATGATGTGACAGACGCAATGAGACCATTCTTGAAAAAAACTACCGATGGATGCTCAACATGGATGGATCTCCCCTGGCCACATTCTTCTGTGGCTGCCGTTGATATTGCTTTTACGGATGGTGGAAACAATGCTGTGGCAATAGCCCCAAAAGCCATCTATCGTTCAACAGATGGAGGAATGAATTGGTCAGAGGTTCCGGCGGGATTAAACTCTACATCCAACTTAAAAAAAATTGTTTTTGTTGACGACCTCTACGGCTACATCCTCGACTCAAATATAAATGTATTTAAAACCACCAACGGAGGAGTTTCCTGGTCGAAAATTTATATGAATCTAAATACCAGTCTAAACCGAATCAAATTCCTTGACAGGCTAACCGGATTCCTCACTGGTAACAGCTCGGCAATCTATAAAACCACAGACGGGGGATTGACCTGGAACATGAAAAATCAAGGCTACGGGTACCCCATTGTTGGACTCCACTTTTTTAACGATATGGAGGGTTATGCTTTTACTTCTGGTAGCTTAACATATCCTGTCCGCAATGTATATTATACTTCCGATCGGGGTGAAACATGGAGTGAAAAAGATTCGATGCCTGCATTTGGTTTAGTTGATTTTTTTAACAGACAAAACGGGATGGCATTAATCTCAGGCGGTTACGATGACCCCTCGATAACAATTGGAGTGTCGAGAGATGGTGGCGAATGGCAAAAAGAAGACCTTCCAATTCCATTGACAGGAACATTTATGAAGATGGCGGACCCTTCAACCGCGTATATCTTCGGACAGAATGGCACAATTATCAGATTTAAGGATATGTCTTTCACTTCAATAGAAGAAGAAACCGGAGCAGAAATCATTAAAGACTTCTCCCTCTCCCAAAACTACCCAAACCCCTTTAACCCGGAGACAGTCATCAAGTTTTCTCTTCCGGAAGCTGGATTCGTAAAAGGAATGGTTTATGACATCCTTGGAAGAGAAGTTCGTACACTTATAAATGGAGAGATGAACCCCGGAAATCATGAAGTAAAGTTTGATGCTGTTGGATTCTCCTCGGGTGTTTATTTCTTCCGGCTTGAGACAGGGAAAAACACAAGCAACATAAAAATGATTTTGACAAAATGAGAGGTTTAACTCAGATGTTTTCAGTTGTTCAGAGATTGCGATGCAGATTTGTCATCATAACTATAACTACTATTCTCTTACTGTTTACCGATGTTAGTTCTCAGAAGGAGTGGTATTTTAGATATCAAATCCCGTTTGTTGCAATAAAATCTTTTTCTGTTGTTGACTCAATGTGCATCTATGTGGTTGATTCTTATGGTCTTAACATTTCAACAGATGCAGGGTACACATGGAGCCGTGTTAGTATGGATTCGGAATTGGAATCCGTCAAATTCTTCACACGAAACAGAGGGTTTCTTAGAAGAGGTGATGATTTAAGGTACACAACTGACGGAGGTGTCACATCAAACCATTCGGTATGGGCTAATGGTGTTGCAGAAGTTCGTTATATTGACTCATTAACTGTATTGGCTTCTATATCGGATTATATACCTTCGGCATATTTACGAAAAACTACGGACGGTGGTTTGAGTTGGTCGACGACTTCTATCGGACATAGTGGTTTTATGTACTTATGTGATCAAATGGATAGTCTCATTTGGACATCGGGTCTGACTTATGTACCATCTCCGGCGGGCCCTCCACCTGTCGAAAACATTTTAAAGTATTCCCCTGATAACGGTAATACCTGGATCCAGCATTCAAGGGGTGGGCTTGAAAATCGTACCGCATTAGAGTTGATGAAACCCAATGTGGTTGTTATCATCATTGGCGAAACATTAGTAAAGCTAAGCACCGATGGCGGAACAACATTTTACAACTATCCAAAAACTCATAAGATTTACACTCTGAGATCAGCGGGAGACACCATCTTATACGCCGGATCTGATTCAGGATATATTGCGTCTTCGAGCGATTATGGGGTCACTTTTCAATTGCAAAAAATGAACACAAACAGCAAAATTAAGCGATTGGATATAACAAGAAACGGAGATGGTTATGCGATTTCGGAGGATTTCAAACTATATTCCACCGTAAAATTAAAAGTGGCACCTGTTGATGTCGATGATTTATCGGCCAATTTCCCTGAAGACTTCTCCCTCTCCCAAAACTACCCAAACCCCTTTAACCCGGAGACAGTCATCAAGTTTTCTCTTCCGGAAGCTGGATTCGTAAAAGGAATGGTTTATGACATCCTTGGAAGAGAAGTTCGTACACTTATAAATGGAGAGATGAACCCCGGAAATCATGAAGTAAAGTTTGATGCAGTTGGTTTATCCTCGGGTGTTTATTTCTTCCGGCTTGAGACAGGGAAAAATTCTTCGGCGATTAAGATGATTGTAAATAAATAGTTTATAATGTTTAAAGGAGTGAAAGCTCATGAAAAAGTTGATAATTTCTTTTATTTTTTTAACATCAATCACCTTTTCACAGATTGAATGGGAGATACTAAACCCAAGCCCAACATACGCGGATATCCTGGATACATGGATCTTTAACGATTCAACTTATATCATCACGGGAAATGCCGGACTGTGCATGAAAACCTTCGATGGTGGTAAAAACTGGACAATTTGCAGTGTGCCCACTATAAGTGAAATTCCGGATGTTTTCTTTGTGGACTCTCAAAACGGATATCTTTTCTCTAACGACAAAAAGCTTTATAAATCCGTGGATGGAGGACTTACCTGGTTTCATAAGGCCGACCTTCCCGGTAATTACCCACAGTTGATCTACTTTAAAGATGTGAACAATGGATATTTTGGAAATGAAAACAAGTTGTTAAAAACAACGAATGGGGGGTCATCCTGGCAATCTTCGATACTTAACGGTTATATAGATGAACTTAAGGTGACTGACTCGGCACTATATGTCTCTACAAGTTATGGCGGGGACGATTGGGGCGGAGCACTACTCAAATCGACCAACTCGGGGGGGAGTTGGGATACGATAGTAAAGATCAATGCACATTTCATAGAGGGCTTCGATCTTAATTCAAATGGAGTGATCATTTGTGGTGGAGACAGTTTCACATCAATATCCACTGATCATGGCATAACCTGGGATTTAAAATTCAACTCAGGCACAACTTATTTCAAAATTAAATTTATCGATGACACTACCGTGGTTTTGGCGGGAAATCCTTCTCTGGTAAGTTCTGATGCCGGCACCACCTGGAAGGGGATTAATGGCTCCAATTACATGCGCAGTGTGGGATCGGCAGGAAATCTGACGCTTGTTACCGGTAATGAGGGACTGATCTTCGCGTCGCTTAACAAGGGGATGACATGGCAGAGTGTGAAGCAGGGGAAATCCTATCTCCCCTACAGTATATTCTTTATTTCCCCGCAGACCGCCTATTTCACAGGTTATGAGTATATATCAGGAAATAAACCATTTATCAAGAAAACAACAGACGGCTGCTCAACCTGGGTAAACCTCCCATGGCCATTTCCTGATTTGGGTGCTAAGGATATTGTTTTCAAGCAGGATGGTATTTCAGGTTTCGCAATAACTCCACGGGATATAATGAGAACTACCGATGGAGGAATGTCGTGGACAAGACTACCCTACACCTTCACTTCTTCCGAGGAGATGAAAAAGATTATCTTTGTTGATGATCAATACGGGTATGTTCTTGGAACACCTAACTTCATCTTAAAAACAACAGATGGAGGGATTTCATGGGAAAAAATTCAGTTGAACACAAACCTGATTCTGTCAGGTATAAAATTCCTTAATAAAAGCACAGGCTTTATAACAGGCAGCGAAGCATCAGTCTTCAAAACAACAGATGGTGGACTGTCCTGGAATATGAAGAAGAAATTCGTAACGGGTCGCATTAATGGAATACAATTTTACACTGATAACGAGGGTCGGCTCTTTCATGATGCCAGAACTTATAAAACCACAGATGGAGGCGAATCGTGGACAATAGATTCATACTCAATCGCGTCCATTGTTGATTTCTACGATAAGAATAATGGTATGGCTGCCATCGCCGGAGGTACCTCGCTGACTTTAGGAATCTCAAGAAATGGTGGAGATTGGCACAAAGAAGTTATCCCGATACAATCGGCAGGGACATTTATAAAGATGGCTGATCCTTCAACCGCTTATATTTTCGGACACAGTGGGGTAATTATCAAACTCAAAGATTTATCTTTCACTTCAATAGAAGATGAAGAAACAAATGCAAGTAACATTAATAACTTCTCCCTCTCCCAAAACTACCCAAACCCGTTTAACCCTGAAACTGTTATCAGGTTTGCACTTCCGGAGACAGGATATGTAAAAGGAGTGGTTTACGACATACTTGGAAGAGAAGTTCGTACACTTATAAATGGAGAGATGAACCCCGGGAATCACGAAGTAAAGTTTGAAGCCAAGGGGCTTGCCTCGGGAATTTATGTTTTCAGACTTGAAGCGGGGAAATATTCCTCGGCTATAAAGATGATTGTTAACAAATAAGTGATTCTGTGTGCGAAAAAGATGAAACATCAAAACAATTCTCATGATATGGATTTGAAAAAACTGTTCCAAACATTTGGAGTTCAGACTATGAAAGTTGTGGTCTTGCTTATTGTTTTGCTCGTTTCAAATGTTACTGCACAAAAAGAGTGGCATTTTCGAAAACAACTCCCATTTATATCAATTAAAGCATTTTCTGTGGTTGACTCACTCTGTATGTATATCGCCGATTATCCCGGTCTTAACAGATCGACTGATGGCGGAATCACATGGACCCGTGTGTATTCGGAGGTTGGAATACAATATATAAGATTTCACTCTATAAACGAAGGAATCCTTAAGAATGCAGACATTATTAAGTACACATCTGATGGCGGGGCTACCTGGACCGATGGTTCCGCTGCCACATTTTCCGCCGAAATACGATTTCTCGATTCATTAACCGGAATTAGTGCCCGATGGGGGTGGAATTGGGATGCTTTTTTTGGCAGGACAACGGATGGGGGATTTACCTGGACTTGGAGGGATGCAAATCTTGCGGGTGGTCTAAATTATGTTGATCAGGTGGACAGTCTTGTCTGGGGTGCTGGATGGTATACATTTGGACCTGGACCTTTTCCTCAATCAGCTAACATGTTAAAATATTCTACCGATTATGGAGATACCTGGTTAATACATAGTTATGGTGGACTCGAGGGTTATAGCAATCTGGAGTTGATGAATCCCAATGTGGTTGTTATCATCGTTGATCAAACAAAAGTGAGACTCAGCACCGATGGCGGAACAACATTTTACAACTATCCAAAAACTCATAAGATTTACACTCTGAGATCAGCGGGAGACACCATCTTATACGCCGGATCTGATTCAGGATATATTGCGTCTTCGAGCGATTATGGGGTCACTTTTCAATTGCAAAAAATGAACACAAACAGCAAAATTAAGCGATTGGATATAACAAGAGACGGAGATGGTTATGCGATTTCGGAGGATTTCAAACTATATTCCACAGTAAAATTAAAAGTGGCACCTGTTGATATTGAAGAGGCAACCTTGAATACTCCGGAATCATTCTCCCTCTCCCAAAACTACCCAAACCCGTTTAACCCGGAAACCGTTATCAGGTTTGCACTTCCGGAGACAGGATATGTAAAAGGTGTAGTTTACGACATACTTGGAAGAGAGGTTGTTACGCTTCTAAACGGGGAGATGAATTCCGGAAATCATGAAGTTAAGTTTGATGCTGATGGATTATCCTCGGGCGTTTATTTCTTTCGGCTTGAGACAGGGAAAAATTCTTCGGCGATTAAGATGGTGGTGGGGAAGTAAGGAGAACTTCGGAACTTCAGAACTCCGGAATCTCAGTATCAAAGTAGCGGAGTATCGAAGAATCTCAGTATCAAAGTAGCGGAGGTACCGAATCTCCGAGGTACTGAAGTTCCGAATCTCCGAGGTACTGAAGTTCTGAATCTCCGAGGTACTGAAGTTCCAAATCTCCGAGGTACTGAAGTTCCGAATCTCCGAATCTCCGAAGTTCTGAAGTTCCGAGTCTCTGAGGTTCTTTTTTGTACTCTCCCGTTTAATTGATATTTTGCAAATTCAGTTTTTATTTTTTCCCCAACAAAAGTGTAAAAGGACTATGGCTGATACATCAGATCTCAGGAATGGATTAATTATTAAATTTAAGAACGACTTGTTTACAGTTGTGGAATTCCAGCATGTAAAACCGGGTAAGGGCGGGGCGTTTGTTCGTACTTCGCTTAAAAGCCTTACTACAGGCAGAGTTTTGGATAATACCTTCCGCTCGGGCGAAGGAATTGATATTGTAAAGGTGGAGAGAAGAAAATTCCAATACCTTTATGCCGATGGTGAATCACTCGTTTGCATGGATAACGAAACTTATGATCAGATGAATGTACCTCTTGTTGCTTTTGGTGATGGAATCAGATTTATTAAAGAGGGTACTGAAGTTGACATGCTTATGGACGGCGAAAAAATTATCAGTGTTGAACTTCCCGTTCATGTTGCTCTTAAAGTTGTTGAGACCGAACCCGGTTTCAGAGGTGATACTGCCACAAATGCACAAAAACCTGCAAAACTTGAGACAGGTGCTACCGTGATGGTTCCACTTTTCATCAACGAAGATGACCTGCTGAAAATAGACACCCGCACAGGTGACTATATGGAAAGAGTTAAATCGTAATTTTATTAATATTTAAACAGGATAAAAATGGATATTAATTTAATCCGTCGCCTTGTAAAATTGGTTGAAACCAGCGGAATTTCCGAACTCGAAATCGAGGAAAAGGAGTCAAGGATATATATATCAAAATATGGTCCTGCTGCTCCCGGAGCTGTGAGCTATAATGTAGCCCCTGCTCAGCAAACAATTTCTGCACCCGGTGCCACTGCAACAGGTTCACCTGTTCCAACACCCGAAGTAAAACAGGCAGAAACAGTCGAGAAACTTCACGAGATAAAATCTCCCATAGTTGGTACTTTTTATCGTTCACCTGCTCCTGATGCCGACTCTTATGTAAAAGTTGGTGACAGAGTTGAGCAGGGTTCTGTGCTTTGCATAGTGGAAGCGATGAAATTGATGAATGAAATTGAATCAGATATAGCAGGAACCATCGCCAGAATTATGGTGGATAATGGTCGTCCTGTTGAGTATGGACAATTACTTTTCCTTATTAATCCCGACTAAACCGGATATCACAACTTACTGAGGTAATTATTGTTCAAAAAGATACTGATAGCCAACCGTGGTGAAATAGCACTTAGAATTATTAGAGCTTGTAAAGAGCTTGGGATAAAAACTGTGGCAGTCTATTCAGAAGCTGACAAAAATTCTCTTCATGTCACTTTTGCAGATGAAGCAGTTTGTATTGGTCCCGCAGAAAGCCGTAACAGCTACTTGAAAGTGCCCACCATTATGTCCGCTACCATGGTCACCGGTGCTGATGCAATTCACCCCGGATATGGTTTTCTTGCCGAAAATGCAAATTTTTCAGAAATTTGTCATGAATCAGGAATTAAATTTATTGGACCCACAGCCGAAATGATCCGTACGATGGGTGATAAGGCTATGGCAAAAAAAACAATGAGGGCAAACAATGTACCGGTAATCCCCGGAAGTATAGGGATAGTGGATGATGTTGTTGAAGCCAAACAACTTGCAGAAGAAATCGGATTCCCCGTAATTATCAAAGCCTCCGCCGGAGGTGGTGGTAAGGGGATGAGAGTCGTAAAAGAAGCCGCTGAATTTGAACTCGCATTTGTAACAGCGAGAGCTGAAGCCGAAGCCGCATTTGGCAATGGTGATGTTTATATCGAAAAACTTGTACTCAACCCCCGTCATGTTGAGATCCAGGTGATTGGTGATCAACACGGAAATCACTATCATTTTGGTGAAAGAGATTGTTCTGTACAACGCCGTCATCAAAAACTTATTGAAGAGTCCCCCTCTCCGGCACTTGACCAGGAGTTGAGGGACAGAATGGGTGCTGCTGCGGTAAAAGCTGCCAAGGCAATCAATTACGAAAGTGTCGGCACAATAGAGTTTCTCTTGGATAAGGATAAAAATTTCTATTTTATGGAAATGAACACCCGAATTCAGGTTGAGCATCCCGTAACTGAAATGGTTTATGAAACTGATCTGGTTAAACAACAGATACTTGCCGCAGCCGGCGAGGTGATTGATGTACCGAACAACCGACCAAAAGGGCATGCATTTGAATTTAGAATTAATGCTGAAGACCCTGATAACAATTTCAGACCTTCACCCGGCAAAATTGAATCGTTGAATTTCCCCGGGGGGCTGGGCGTCAGGATCGATTCGCATATCTACCAGTCGTACACCATACCACCTTATTACGATTCGATGGTTGCAAAACTGATTGTTTGGGATAAAGACCGCACTTCGGCAATTCAAAAAGCCAAAAGAGCATTAGGAGAGTTTATTATTGAAGGAATTAAAACAACAATTCCTTTCCATCTTGATGTATTAGAAGACGAGAGGTTTATTTCCGGGGATTTTGACACATCTTTCCTCGAAAACTTTAAACCCCGAAATAAAAATTAACTTTACCGGAGAATAAAATGAGTATTCCAGCAGAATTAAAATATACCAAAGAACATGAATGGATCCGCGTTGAAGGCAATATCGGAGTAATCGGAATCACAGACTATGCTCAGGGTGAGCTTGGTGATGTGGTTTTTGTTGATATTACCAAATCTGTAGGCGATTCACTCGACCTGAACGAAAATTTTGGAACAATCGAAGCCGTAAAAACCGTTAGTGAACTTTATGCTCCTTGCGCGGGTAAAATAGTTGAGATCAACTCTGAACTTGGTGATTCACCTGAATTTATCAATCAGGATCCTTACAAAAAGGGCTGGATGATAAAAATTGAAATGTCGAATCCTTCAGATCTTGATCAACTTCTTGATGCAGCAGCTTATGGTGAGTTGACCGGGGCTTAAAATCCCTTTAATTGTAAACTTTTTAGGCTGCTTCATCTAATGAGGCAGCCTGTTTTTTAGTAGCATAAACCATCTTAACCAAAGTAGAATCTTATGACCGGCTCTTCAATTCTGATTATTGATTTTGGATCGCAATATACCCAACTTATTGCACGAAAAGTAAGAGAATTGTCCGTTTTCTCCCTCATCCATCCACATACAATCGAAATTGATACCATAAAAGAGCTTAACCCGAAAGGGATTATTCTCTCGGGTGGTCCCATGTCGGTAAAGGATGACGGAGCACCTGCAATTGATGAACGGGTACTTGCCATGGGGATTCCGGTTTTGGGCATTTGCTACGGGCTTCAGTTGATCTCCTACACTCTCGGTGGAATTGTTGAAAAATCAGATAAAAGAGAGTATGGAAAAGCGTCGTTTCATGTACTTGAGGATAATCCTCTTTTTGAGGGGATACCGGTTGAATCCACTGTATGGATGAGCCATGGTGATCATGTTAAAACGCTCCCAACAGGATTTAAAAAGATTGGTTCTTCCCCCAACACAGAAAATTGTGCAATAACATCGCTCGATCTCCCGATTTATGGTGTGCAGTTCCATCCAGAGGTTTTTCATACCGGTTACGGCAAAGAGATTCTTTCAAATTTCCTTTTTTCTATTAGCGGCTGCAAGCCTGACTGGAATCCGGGAGCTTTCATTGAAGAAAGTATCGACAAAATCAAAAAAGAAGCCGGCAATTCAGTTGCAATTTGTGCATTAAGTGGTGGAGTTGATTCAACAGTTGCTGCGGTTCTTGTTCACAGAGCTCTGGGGGACAACCTGATTTGCGTTCATATCGATAATGGTTTGATGCGAAAAAATGAATCTGCCAAAGTTGTGAAGCAGTTAAAAGAAAGGACAGGACTCAAGATTATCCATGTTGATGCTTCTGATCTTTTCTTGGACAGACTTGCCGGGGTTATATCACCCGAAGAGAAAAGGAAGATAATAGGTCATTCCTTTATCGAGGTTTTTGAAAAAGAGGCTAAAAAGATTGATAATGCAGGTTTTTTGGTGCAAGGCACACTTTATCCCGATGTTATTGAATCAGTTCCTGTTAAAGGTGCCTCGGTGACCATTAAGTCACACCATAATGTTGGTGGTCTGCCCGAAACAATGAATCTAAAACTTATTGAGCCGCTAAGAGAACTTTTTAAAGATGAAGTTCGTAAAATTGGATTTTCATTGGATATTCCCGAAGATTTTATTAAACGGCATCCTTTCCCCGGGCCCGGGCTTGCTGTAAGGGTTTTGGGCGATGTTCAGAGGGAAAGGCTTGAGATATTAAGAGAAGCTGATGAGATTTACATCGGAAAAATTAAGGAATATGACCTCTACGAGAAGATTTGGCAGGCATTTACTGTTCTACTGCCGGTTCAAACCGTTGGTGTAATGGGTGACCAGAGAACTTATGAAAATGTACTTGCCCTAAGGGCTGTCACTTCGGTAGATGGTATGACTGCCGACTGGTACCGGTTTGATCACGATTTTCTGGCAGATGTTTCAAATACAATTATTAATCATGTAAGAGGAGTGAACAGAGTGGTTTACGACATAAGTTCAAAACCTCCGGCAACCATCGAATGGGAATGAAAAACAACAAAGAATTTGAACTTGTACACAGGCTAAAAAGAGCCGAAGAGTTTTCGGGCGGGGGCAAAATGCTTCACGCCATCCAGCTTTATCAGGCAATCACACACGATTTTCCCGATGACAACACTGCGTGGTTTAAGCTTGTTGAGATTTATGAAAAAATGGACAAAATTGAACCTGCACTTGGTATTGTAACCGATCTCTACGAGCAAAAAACCGATGACATGGATGTTCAGCTTTATGCCGGGCATTTCTATTTTAAACATCAAAGGTGGGAAGACTCAATCGAGGCACTGAAGGATATCACTATCGATATCGAACCGATTGCTTCTTTCATGAAGGGTCTGGCTTATTATCATACAGGCTTTTATCAGGAATCTGCTGATCACCTCGTAAAGTTTGTGGGTGTTGAGAAAACATCCTCTTTTATTGGCGATTCATATCTTTATATTGCCAAGTGTTATTTTGAATTGAATCAGCCCCATATCGCAATTCCATATATGGAAAAAGCTGAAAAACTGATCCCCACAAACCCTGAAGTCTATTTTTATCAGGCTGAATATTATCATTCAATAGGGATGTTTGCACATGCTTCCGAGAGGATTTCCACTTCGCTTGCACTTGGTGCTGATGACAAAAAAATCTTCGAAAAGGCTGTTGAGATTTATGAAAAAAATGGTGAAACAGCAAAGTTGGAAGAAATTTGTAAAAAATATATTGAGAATAACGAGCCTTCTGCTTTAATTTATGCGTTTTATGGTAAAACATTGCTTAATAAAAACCGCTACCGCGAGGCAGAAGATTATATCACACTGGCTCTGAAACTTGATCCCAAAAACAAAAAAGCTAAAGCCGTTCTTGATGAATTAACTGAAAGACGAGACAATGACCTGGTTAAGAATGTCTAAACTCTTTTTAATATCGATAATGGTTATTTTATCCCTCCCGATTGGGGTGGTCGCCGCCCAGTCAGAGAACTCACAGAACATTGCGGTTCTTCTTCCTTTAACGGATAAAGGAAAACCTTATCTTGAAAGAAGATCGTATCAGGTTCTTGAGGGGATTAAGTACGCAGTTCATCTTCATAATAGAAACAGTGAAACCAAAATTGGACTTTTTATTAGAGACACTCAGGGCGACAGCTCCATGATTGTCTCGATAAAAGAGGAGATGAAAAGTGTAAAGAATTTGATCGGTGTGATTGGTTCAACCACTACAAAGGATTCAAGGGATATAATCTCTGTTTTTTCGGATATGAATATTCCTATAATATCACCAACCGCTACTGATGAAGCAATTCCCTCCCTCTCACCAATGGTGATTCAGGCGAACCCGACTTTTTTAACCCGCGGGAAAATCATGGCAAGTTTTGCAAAAAACTTCCATGGTCTCACAAAGATGGGTATGATCTACACAAAAGATGGTTATTCAGCTCTACTCGCTCAAAGTTTTCAGGAAGAATTTGAAAAGCTTGGCGGGAAAATTACTTTTTCAGCAACCTACAACAAAGATACAAAGTTTGAGAAGTTGATTGAAGATTTTGAAAAAGCATCTGATGAAATCGAAGGGCTTTATATCCCCGTTGGAGATGTTAAACAGTGTAATCTACTCAACGAAAGATTAAGAGACCTTACTTTTGGCAGAAATGTATATGGCAACCAGGATTGGCTGTTGAGTGATGTATTTGGCGATCCTGCACCGTTCCTTAGTACAATTTATGTAGATTCCGATTATTATCTGGATATGACACAACCAGCTTATCAGGCTCAAAACAAAGAATTTTATAATCTTACAGGGTATTTGTTCGACAGAAATGCTCTCTATGGATTTGACGCCACAATGATGTTTCTGAAATATATGGAAAAGAACAATTTTAATCTTGAATCGTTTATCGGTGAGGTAAACAATGGAATAGATTTCGACGGTGTTAAAGGTAAGATAGTTATCAATTCATCAAGATCGAACCAATCATTAAACATCCTACAATATACTTTCGGAAAATTTAATCTTTTTCTAAATTTGAAACTGTAGAGTTTGTAAAATGGTTATCAAAAATCACCCTGTTGAAGAGTTGCCAAGAGAAAAAGCGAGAAACAAGGGGATAGAATCGCTCTCTGATTCAGAATTACTCGCAATAATTTTGAGAACCGGCACGAAAGGGAAATCTGTTCTTGAACTTGCGCGCGAAATGATTCTTAAAGCAGGCGGGCTTAACGAACTCTCCTCAAAAACCGATGGATTTTTTAAAAACGAATTTGTTGGAATAGGCTCCGATAAGGCTATTACACTCTCTGCTTTATTTGAAATTGCAAAAAGAGTGCAAACAACCGATAAGGATTATCTCTCGGGGAAAATCTCCTCTCCCGATCTTATTGCCGAACATTTTATCCGTTACTTAAAAAATGAACCTGTTGAAAAGTTTATGGTCGCCTTCATTTCAGCGGGTGGAAGAATTATTAAAATTGAAGAGATGTTCAGCGGATCGCTCGACTATAGCCTCGTAGATGTCCGCCAAATAGTAAAAAAAACTTTGGATCATAACGCAAAATCGATAATTATTAGCCATAACCATCCAAGTGGATCACCCGATATAAGTCTTGAAGACAGAAGAATCACAAAAAAAATAAAAGAGGCTTGTTTGCTCTTCGATATCAAGCTTTTAGACCATATCCTGGTCGCAGGAACAAAATATGTAAGTTTTTCACATCTTGGCATATTAAATATTGATTAAATGACATATATTGATTGGTAAAAAGTAGAAAATTTTGTACTTTTACCATATTTGATTTTCGTAAAACAATTAAACAACAAAACAACAAGGAGAGAAGCCTATGAAGCTAAGTAAAATGCTTGCCGTAGTCGGTTTATCGACATTATTCTTCGCAGGTTGCTGCAGTGTAAGCGACGAGGAATATGCAGCACTAGATGCTCTTCAGAACTCTGTTAATCAGAAGCATAATACCATCAGCCAGCTGAATGGTAAAAAAGCCGATATTAACAAACAGATTGCAGCCAAGCAGAAAAAGCTTGAAGAATGTAATCAGCTGAAGAACGAAGTAAACAAAAACTTAAATAAAATTCAAAAGTAACAGGAGAGAAAAAAGATGAAATTCTCAATGAAAATTGCTGCATTCGCTTTCGTACTTCTCTCAGGTTCGCTTTTTGCACAGAGAGATTTAAGTTGCGATCAATATAAAGCCAAGATGGATTCACTCAAAGCAGTGGAAATGAATCTTAGCTCTAATGTAGATCAACTCAACAAAGATGTTGCCAATGTTCAGAAACAGCTTGATGGAATTCAAAGCTATGAAGATTGTATGGACGACCTCTATAAAATGTTGGGCGCTAACAAATCTGATGTTTCGATCTTCGCTATGAAGGTTAACGACCTCAAAGGTAAAATTGAAAGAAGAGAAGCTCCATATTCAGCAAGAGAAGCTGAATTAAAAGAACTTCAGAGCAACAAACTCTCTGCTCTTCCTGAATTTTACAATACATTGCATGTCTATTTGCCAGACTTAATGGCTAAATGGAAAAAAGACCTTGATGTAGTTGTGGTACCTGATACAAAACAGTACACAGTTGTAAAAGGTGATTGCTTATGGTGCATCGCTTCCAAGAGTGAATACTATGGAAAAGGCGCTGCCTGGCCGGCAATTTGGAGAGCTAATCAGGATGTAATTGGAAACAACCCAGACTTGATTTACCCAAATCAGGTTTATACGATTCCAAGCCTTACTGCTGATGAGATCAACACAGTTTCCAAAATGGGAAGAAACTACAAACCGGCTCCTTAGTGAGCAGTTAGTTACTTAATCCTTTTTTTGTGACGACTTTCTTCAAAAGCCCTTGATGCTTAAAGCATTGAGGGCTTTTTATATTTTATCGATAAATTTAGGACTTTATGTCAGAGTTTGAAAAGAAAATTTCTCTTGAAGGAATTGACCTTCAAAAATTAGTTGGACCAAACGACAGTCACATCAGACTTCTTGAAGAATTTTACGATTCCGCAATTATTGTAAGAGGTGATCTCCTTACCCTTAAAGGTACTCAACAGGAAGTTGAGCAAGTGGAGAAAATTATTAAAGAGATGATCTATGCTGTTAACACCTCGGGAAGGTTAAAAGAGCAGGATATTAAACTGTTAATTGAACTCACCAGAAACGGAAAACCCGCCAAAGGAGATGAAGATTTTGACAAAATCATCTTATATACAAAAGATGATGTTATCAAAGCTCGCACCCCGGGGCAGTTGGTTTACTTAAAAACAGCTCAAACCAATGATATCTGTTTTGCAATAGGACCGGCGGGTACCGGAAAAACTTATATGGCTGTGGCTCTTGCAGTGGCTGCATTGAAAAAAAACACAGTTAAAAAGATCATTTTAACCCGTCCTGCTGTTGAGGCAGGTGAAAAACTTGGTTATCTTCCGGGTGATCTCAGGGAAAAGATCGACCCCTATCTTCGCCCCCTCTACGATGCCCTTGAAGATATGCTTCCAACTGAGAGAGTTAAAGCATATCTTGAAAAAGGGGTTATCGAAATAATTCCTCTCGCTTATATGAGAGGCAGAACTCTTAACAAAGCTTTTGTAATTCTTGATGAGGCCCAAAACACCACAGATGTACAGATGAAGATGTTTCTTACCCGTCTTGGTACCGAATCAAGAGCAATTATAACAGGGGATATCACTCAGATCGACCTTCCCACAAAAACTGTGAGTGGTCTCGTAAAAGCGCAGGAAATTCTCAGCGGAATTGAAGGGGTAGGTTTTTCGTTTTTTGACAAGACGGATGTTGTACGCCATCGTCTCGTTAAAGAAATAATAGATGCATACGAAAAGTATTATGTCAGTTAGAGGAGTTGAAAGTTTAAACAGAGGTTAAGATTAAAAAATCCTGCTTTTCCTTGAACTAAAACTCCCTTTTCACTTAAAATTGGAGAAGAAACAGATGAAAGATATAATTTTAGAAAAACAACTTCAAGCAATCGATATTCTTAAGGAAAAAGATGTTGATATGTGGTTGACCTTTGTACGAGAGAGTGCTTCGATTCACGATCCCGTTCTCGATACAATTGCCGGGGTGAATGTAACATGGCAGTCGGCGTTTATCCTCACAAAACAGGGACACAGAAAAGCCATTCTGGGCACACTCGACATCCAAAACCTCAAAGATATGGGGACATTTGAAGATATCACAGGCTATGTAAAATCGATAAGAGAGCCATTACTTGAGTTTGTGAAATCTGTTGATCCACAAAAGATCGCAGTCAATTTTTCGAAGAATATGAACCTCGCTGATGGACTTACGATGGGTCTCTATTTAGTATTGCTCGACCATTTCGCCGGTACACCTTACGGCGACAGACTCGTTTCATCAGAAGAGATTGTTTCATCTCTTAGAGGCAGAAAATCTGAAAAAGAACTTAAAATCATGAGAGAAGCAGTTAGAATAACACTTGAGATTTTTGATGAAACAGGTAAGTTCATAACCAAAGGAAGAAGTGAGAAAGAAATTGCAGCTTTTATGACCTCCAGGGCTAACGAAAGAGGCTATCAGGTTGCATGGGAGGCTGATAGTTGCCCCGCAGTTTTTACGGGTCCCGACACCGCCGGTGCTCACGCAGGACCAACCGATCGGAAGGTTGAAGGCGGACATCTGATTAATATCGATTTTGGTATAAATTACAATGGCTACTGCTCCGATCTTCAACGCACTTGGTACATCCTCCGCGATGGCGAAACTGATGCACCTGATGCGGTAAAACACGGATTTGATGTGTTAAAAACTTCAATAACAAAAGCCTCTGAAACACTCAAACCGGGAATAACCGGGGTGGAAGTGGATGCCGCCGCCCGTGCTCACATCACCTCAAACGGTTATGATGAATATCCTCACGGGTTGGGACATCAGGTTGGTAGAGTGGCACATGATGCGGGTCCGGGTCTTTTCCCTGCCTGGGAGAAATATGGTAATTTGCCATTTATTCCCCTCGAAAAAAACCAGGTTTTCACAATAGAACCCCGTCTTTATGTTAAAGACCACGGAATCGTTACAATCGAAGAAGAAGTGGTTCTTACAGATACCGGAATTGATTGGCTTAGCGAAAGGCAAACGAAACTTTATTTAATCCAATAATGCATTAAAAAAGCAGCATCCAAAGGACATAATCGAGGATTAAAATTGATGCGGCAGAGAGAACAAAAGAGCGGATGGTGGAATTGCCCACACCTTCCGCTCCGCCGGAGGTTCTGAGTCCGTTGTGGACACCAATCAGAGCGGTTACGCCTCCGAAGAAGACTGTCTTTATCAGACCTGTGAAGAGATCGTAGAGAAGAAAATATTGTTTTACCGATTGGAAAAAGACTGCGGAAGAGACGCCAAGAAAATAGTTTGAAACAATAAAAGCTCCAAAAACAGCGATAAATGAAGCAAACAGAGCCAGGACAGGCAGCATCACAATCGATGCGAGGAACCTTGGCATTGCAAGAAATCTTATTGGGCTTATTGCCATACTTTCAAGTGCGTCAATCTGTTCTGTCACTTTCATTGTTCCCAGTTCGGCTGCAATTGATGCACCTACTCTTCCTGCGATTACAATACCGGTGAGTACAGGCCCCAATTCAGTAATAATTGCCCTGCTTGTGGCGGCTCCTAGGAAAGAAAGTGGTGCAATTCCTTTTAATTGATATGCCGCCTGCCAGGCTGCCACTGCCCCCGTAAACACTGCAATAATAAGAACCAATGGAAGTGAACCCACACCTATATGTTCCATCTGGAAAAGAACCTGTTTTCTGTTTTTAACCACTTTTGTAAGCGACAAAATGATCTTTGTGAACAAAATTGATATCTCACCAAACTCGGAAACAATATCTGTCAGCTTTTTAATTAATTTACCGGGTATCGTATTCACAACAGTTTCTGTTTACTTTTCATTTGGTTGAGTGGGGCAGTTTCATTTTTTGAAAAATGTCTTAAAATTTGTACTTTTAAAAACGGGAATTAAAAAAAGAATACTCTTTTTTTGATATACAAAAGGATACAATGTTGTTTAGTGCACCCAAAAATAAGCATAAACAATATAATAAAAAACAAATCGAGGCATTTATATGACCACAAACAAAAAGTTGTTGGCTTGGGTTGAAGAGATGGCAGATCTCTGCAAACCGGATAGTGTTTATTGGTGTGATGGAAGTGAAGAAGAATATGACCGTTTGGCGGCTGAACTCGTGGAGAATGGCACTTTCAAACGGCTGAACGATGATTTAAGACCCAACAGCTATATCTGTATGTCAGACCCAAGCGATGTTGCAAGGGTGGAAGACAGAACCTTTATTTGTTCTGAAAAGAAAGAAGACGCAGGACCAACCAACAACTGGATGGCGCCTGCTGAAATGAAAACTAAATTGCACGGACTTTTTGATGGTTCAATGAAAGGGAGAACAATGTTCGTTATCCCGTTCAGTATGGGACCTCTCGGTTCAAACATCGCTCACATCGGCGTTGAACTTACCGACTCTGCCTATGTTGTATGTAACATGAGAATCATGACAAGAATGGGACAAAAAGTTCTCGATCAACTCGGTAACGATGAATTTGTTCCATGTCTTCATTCAGTTGGAAAACCACTTGCCCCCGGTGAAAAAGATGTTCCCTGGCCATGCAGCCCAACAAAATATATCTGTCATTTCCCCGAAGAAAGATCAATCTGGTCGTTTGGTAGCGGGTATGGCGGAAATGCTTTGCTTGGTAAAAAATGTTTTGCACTCAGGATTGCATCGGTAATGGCACGCGATGAAGGTTGGCTCGCTGAGCATATGTTGATTGTGGGAATAACGAATCCCAAAGGTGAAAAGAAATATGTGGCAGCCGCATTCCCAAGTGCATGCGGAAAAACAAACCTTGCAATGTTAACCCCATCAATTCCGGGATGGAAAGTGGAAACAGTTGGCGACGATATTGCATGGATGAAATTTGGAGCTGATGGCAGGCTTTATGCCGTGAATCCAGAGTATGGATTTTTTGGTGTTGCACCCGGAACATCAGAAAAAACCAATGCAAACGCTCTTGCTTCGGCTACCAAAAACTCAATTTTTACAAATGTGGCGTTAACTCCCGAAGGCGATATCTGGTGGGAAGGAATGACGGATGAAAAACCGGCACACCTTACCGATTGGAAAAATCGTCCCTGGACTCCTGAATCAGGTGAACCTTCCTCACATCCAAATTCCAGATTTACTGCTCCGGCAGGGCAGTGTCCTGTAATCGATCCCAAATGGGAAGATCCAGCAGGAGTGCCAATATCAGCAATTCTTTTTGGTGGAAGGAGAGCAAAAGTTGTTCCGCTTGTTGCTGAAGCGTTTGATTGGAATCATGGCACTTTCCTCGGCTCAACTGTTTCTTCAGAAACCACTGCTGCTGCAGTTGGTGCCGTTGGGCAAATCAGAAGAGATCCGTTTGCGATGCTTCCATTCTGTGGTTACAATATGGGTGATTACTTTAAACACTGGATCAAAACAGGTGAAAAAGCTGATCAATCAAAGTTACCAAAGATATTTTATGTCAACTGGTTCAGAAAAGATGAAAATGGAAAGTTTATTTGGCCCGGATATGGTGATAACATCCGTGTTCTTGAGTGGATATTTAATCGTCTTGATGGAGCTGATATAGCTGTTGAAACTCCTAAAGGATTTTTACCTAAACCGGGTACAATAAATACCGATGGTTTGGATATCTCACCTGAAAGAATGAATAAACTTTTTGAAGTTGATATGGAAGAGGGACTTGTGGAAATGCAGAGTATCCGTGAATATTATAATTCTTTTGAGGGACATGTCCCACAGGAATTGTATGATGTCCTTGAAAAAGTGGAATCGATGTATAAAAAGTCGTAATCACTTTTCTTTGAATATTTTAAGCTGCCAAAGGTATTTACTTTTGGCAGCTTTTTTTTTAATGCAGTAATCCAAAAATGCAATAATGAAGTAATATTTAAATTTTGCAGTTAAATCAAAATATTTGTTTAAGTTTAATGCGACAAATAAGAATCTTTATTTTGAGGTTTTAACATGAGAGTAATAACTGCTTTTTTGCTTTTGGTTCTCTTCTTATCCTCACAACCAAATATCATCGCACAAGAGATCGGAGAGATCATTTTTTCGAAACAAATGATCGATCCCGGCAGCCCGGCAAATTTGGAAACAAAGTTTGAAGCCGGAGACCACATTTACGCTTTCGCCTCCTTTCCCAAAACGATAACCGACCTTTTAAAATCCAAAACCGTAAAAAAAGCTGAAGTTGAAATTTTTCTTTATGAACTTAAACCCCCGCTTTACGATTACCAGCAGCCAAGTGAGATGCAACTTGAGTTTAGCACGATGTGGGTTTCGGGTTCTCTCCTTGAGCACAACCGTCTGCCGGTGGATATTGTACCAATCCCTGATAAAACTACCGCCTATGGTGGCAAGGAGATTGAATATAAAAAGTTTGGTGCCTACTATTACGGTCCGGTTCTGTTTAGCAAAGCACTCGCCACCCTGTCACCCGGAGAACACAAAATAATTGTGAAAGTGAACATCCATTATGCAGTAGCCGCCGCAGGATCATTTACTATTTCCGGGAATGATTTTAGTGTTTATGAAGGCATGGCTGAAAATCTGAATGAAAGTGCCGGCGAGATCGCCACTCAATCAGTAGAATTTCCAAAAGCCGCTCTTAACAACAAGACGCTCGAAGCTGAGATGATTAAAGTGTTGAAGGCTTCCAACACTTACAAAGAAAGAATCAAAGGTGAAGTATTAAAACTTGTAATTATTGATCCTGATTGGATTATCCGTCGCAATGAACTCACAGGTGTAATACTTGATCGTTACATCAGAGCAACTGCCGCAGTTAAAAATTCGGATGGAACCTGCACAGTATGGCAGTTGATAACCTTTGAACAGGATTATGTTTCAAATGTTTTTCGACAAACCAGGTTTAGTGGGGTGGGAGATCCATATAAAATTCCCTGCGAAAATGTGAAGTAAACTCAATTTCCTCCGACGGGATTAATTCTTTTTATCGAGCCATTTGCTGATAACATGCATTATTTGTGTGTATGTAAACGGTTTTGCGATATAATCATCACATCCTGAATGTAGAAAGTATTCTCTGTCACCCGGTAATACATAGGCAGTGAAAGCAATTACGGGTATTGTTTGATATTCCGGAACTTTTCTGATTTCGTATAAAGTAGCAAGCCCATCCATTCCGGGTCCCAGATTGATATCGAGCAGGATCATATCATATCGGGTTTTAAGAATTTTTTCCAAGGCACCTAACCCGTCGGGTGCCGAATCCAGATCGCATGTTGAAGCCAGCATTCTTTGAGTCAGGTCAAACACAATAGACTCATCTTCGACGAGTAGAATTTTGTGTTTTTCGATCGGTTGAGAAACAACAACATCACCGGCTGTTGTCGTGGAACTGTGTCCACCAAAAATTGTTTCATCGGTATTGAGAGGGAAATAGAGTTTAAAAACGCTGCCGTTACCTTGTTCACTTTCAAGAGTGATTCTACCTCCCATTTTCTCAGTAAATTTTTTAACAATTGAAAGCCCCAATCCCGGTCCTTCAAAGGAACGGCCGTAGCCTTCACTTACTTGTCTGAAATCCTCGAAAACAGTATCAATTTTTTCAAGAGGAATTCCGATACCGGTATCCTTAACCGAAATTTCCACTTCATACTGCGGTATATTCTCTATTGAAGGGAGAAGGATTTCCTTCAATTCAACCGTAATTTGACCTTCATTTGTATATTTGATTGCATTCTCAAGAAGATTGTCGATGATTTGGACAAAAAGACTTTTATCGAGAGAGACGATCATTTTATTATCGGGGAAAACATAGTGCAATTGGAGATTTTTTGATTCGGCAACTTTTTCAAAAATTCCACACTGAAATTCAACGATCTCTTTAATATCGACAAGATCAAAGTTTATTGGAAGTTTTCCCCCTTCCAGTCTCGATATTTCAAGAATGGATTTTAATGTCTCAAATAATCTTCTGCCTGAGTTTTCCATGTTTGAGAGCATTTGCAGATGTTCAGGGTCAGTGAGGTCGTCTCTTAAGATTTCAGTGTAACCGAGTATACTAATGAGTGGAGTTCTGAACTCATGGCTCATATTATTAAGGAAAGAAGTTTTAATTCTATTGGCTTCTTCGGCTTTTTCCTTCTCCATGGTAAGGTCGTGGATCATTTTTTTTAAATCAGTGATTTCTTCCTTAACAGCTACAAAATGTCTGATTTCCCCACTCTGATTTTGCACCGGAGAAATTATAATCCTTTCCCAATAGAGCGAGCCATCTTTCTTTTTGTTGATGAGTTCACCCCGCCATATTTCTCCGGTTTTTATAGTATTCCACAATTTTTCATAAAACTCTTTTGGTTGGTGCCCTGAATTTAAAAATCTGGGGTTTTTACCTATCACTTCAAGGATTGAATACCCTGAAGTTTCAGCAAAGCGTGGATTTGCATACTCGATATTTCCATCCATGTCAGTAATGAGAACACTTACGGGGCTTTGTTCAATTGCTTTACCAAGAAGCTTTATCCGGTCCAATGCCAGTTTTTTTTCTGTAACATCATTAATTATCGAATGTAGCCTTAGTTTACCCCCCTGATAGATTCTTGATCTAAAAATCTCGACATCTCTGATAATCCCGTTTTTGAGCCGGTGTTTATACTCGAACAAGATTTGTTCCGCGTTTTCTGCCCTGTTTATATCCTCGCGAATAGCTTCTCCTCTGGTGTTAATATCAAAAACTTTCAGGCTTAACATCTCTTGCTTTGTATAACCGTAATAATTTAAAGCTGCTTTGTTGGCATCAACAATATAGGCAGATTCGGGATCAACAATCAGCATCACAGTGAGGTTGTTTTCAAAGAGCTCCCGGAAATTGGATTCACTGACCTCAAGTGCCTCACGATACTTTATCTCCTCTGTGACATCAGAAATCATTACATGTCGTGCTTTTCTTCCTTTAAGGTCTATCTCGTGTGAAACTATTGAGACGAGAATAATCTCTCCGTTCTTTTTGATATGACGCCAGATCCCGGCTTTGTTATACTTGTGCCATGTTGTTTTAACATCCTTGTAGAGTGCCTGTACATCCTCCTTTGGGCGGATATCAGCGATAGTCATAGAAAGGAATTCTTCTCTTGAGTAACCATAATCGTTTATCGCAGCATTGTTAACTTCAAGAAACCGCAGGGTTTCAAGATCGTATATCCACATCGGTTGTGGGTTATCCTGAAACAACCTGAGATAATTTTCATCGTTTAGTCCCAAATTTGGCACTTTTGGACTGTTTTGAGGGTTGCTGTCATTTTTCATACAGAGACTCTTTAGTAATTATAAAGTTTAACAAGTTAAATTAGCATAATTTCTTCACAAATCAGTTAAGTGTTATCACATTTCACAAGTGCAATCATCTTTAATAAGAGATGATAATACCGGAAAATTATTAAAACTATTAATTTAAAATCCAGACCGCTCCATTAAGTGCAGAAGCAAATGTCACCCATAAAACATATGGGGTCTGAAGTAAAGCGGCTTTTTTATTTATCGGGTAAAAAGTGGTTATCATCCAAACAACTGACGCCCAAATTAAAAGGATCTCAAAAAATGCTACACCAACAAGTCGGAATTCAAAAAACAGGAAACTCCATACAAAGTTTAACGCCAGTTGAATGGCAAAAACTTTCACTGCCTTATCCCGTAGTTCATTTTTTTCAGTTTCGAGGCTGAGGAATAATCCGACTCCCATCAGGATATAAAGAAGTGTCCACACAGGACCAAATATCCAGTTGGGAGGGCTAAAAACGGGTTTCTCCAAAAATTGGTACCATTCTTTGATATTTGGGGAGGTGACAAGTCCGGCAATGCTTCCCACAAGTAGTGGAACAGCAAGACAGACAAGAAGTTTAAGGAATTTATTGAGTTTCATTTTACTTTTTTAAATATTTGCTAATATAAGACAATATTTTTTAAATCCAAGTCAAAACATGATTTGATTAAAACTACCTGATATTTTAGCTGTTTAAATGTGACTCAAAATTAAATATCTTGTACTTTCAAAAAAAAATATTATTAAAATTTGGAGTAAAAATTGAAATTCATCTTAAAATTGTCCCTCACCTTCTTTTTAATCACATTCTCAGTCTTTAGCCAGTCGCTGAAATGGTACACTCCGGCGGAAGGTTTCCCCACTGCAGAGACTTCAAGTAAGATGGTCTTGCTTGATGCTTACACCGAATGGTGTGGATGGTGTAAAGTAATGGATACTGCCACTTATGGTAAAATAGCAGTAATTGAAGAACTTAACAAAGAGTTTGTTTGCATCAAATATAACCCTGAGACCGATGGAAATATCAGTATCGCCGGCACTTTATACACTCCCGAAGAGTTTGGAAAAGTTTTTAAAGTTTCAGGCTACCCTGCCACAGCCTTTTTTACATCAAAAGGTGAGTTTATTCAAACTATTACAGGCTACATCGAAGAAGCAGAGTTCCTTACCAAAATGATTCCATTTATCAAAAGCGGTGATGCATCAAAGATTAACTATTCATCTCAAAAATATCTCTCTGTGCTTGATGAGGCCGCCAAATCAGGAATGAATGCTTCACTTATCATTGCCTACTCAATTATCTATTTTGAAGTTGAGGGAGACCTCCCAAAAGCTCTGGCAAAAGTGAATGAGATTGGTAAAGATGACCCTCTTGCATGGCTTGCGGAAGAGTTAAAAAACTTCTATTCCAACCCTGAAGAGAACAGACCAACAGAAGCGGCGGGCCAAAAAATCAACGAAATTATGGAAACTTATCTAAAAAATTAATTTTTTTTGATTTTTTCTCTCAAAAATGAATCTTTCGCAATATTTATTATAAATATTTTTTAGTATTTTTCGGCTTATATAGTATTGATCTATTTAATCTATATTATTTGCTGTAGATAATCCTTATTCAGGATTCCAGGATTCAGATTGAGAGCAGCCATGAATAATAATCTTAGAAGTATCCTTTTGCCTTTAACAGGCATAACATGTACCAACTGTATTACCGGAATTGAGATGGCAGTTGGCAAACTTCCCGGTGTTTTTGAAGTAAAACTGGATTTCGCCGGCGAACGGCTCAAAGTTGTTTATGATTCTGATACATTAGATTATAAAGATTTAATCTCCTTTATTGGAAAGATTGGCTTTGGTGTTCCCACCGGGAAGTTGGAGTTGTTATTAACTGGTTTAAGCGATAATTCTAACGCCCTGTTTCTTGAAAAAACCCTTTTAAAATTAGATGGAGTATTAAACGCCGGTGTAAATCTCGGTTCTGAAGTACTCCATGTTGAATATATTCCGGGCCTCGCCAATGTTGCCGGAATTTCCGCTGTTATTACAAAAGCCGGTTTTCAGATAATAGAAGCTGCAGGAAGAGAAGAGCCTGACGATGTCGAGTTAAATGCCCGCACGTCCGACCTCAACAATCAAAAACTTCTGCTGCTTTTTGGACTTTTCCTTACTCTACCTCTCATAACCTTCAGTATGCTCCGTGATTTTAAGATTGTTGGGTTTCAAAACGATCAATATATCATGATGATTATTGCCGCCCTCGTTCAATTTATTGTTGGATGGAAGTTTTATGTGGGGGCATATCATTCTCTCCGTTATGGAGTGGCAAATATGGATGTGCTGATAATGATGGGGTCATCTGTTGCATTTTTTTCGAGTTGTTTTGTCACTTTTGGTGTTATCAACAGTCCAAATGTTTACTTTGAAACAAGTGCTGCCATCATTACTTTGATAAGGCTTGGTAAATTTCTCGAAACCCGAATGAAATCGAAGGCGTCATATGCTCTGAAAGAATTGATTGGACTGCGTCCCAAAACTGCCTCTGTTATCAGGGGCGGGGTTGAATCGGTCATAAATATTGATGAAGTTGTGACGGGTGATCTGATAATCGTCAGACCGGGAGAAAAGGTGCCGGTTGATGGGATTATTTGTGAGGGCAAATCGTCGTTTGAAGAGTCAATTCTTACAGGGGAATCGATGCCGGTTGACAAAGGAATTGGGAATGATGTATATGGGGCAACCATAAATTGTGAAGGTACGGTTAAAATTGAAGCTTCAAAAGTAGGGAAGAATTCAACACTAACACAGATAATCGAACAGGTTCGCGAGGCACAAAGCACCAGAGCTCCAATCCAAAAATTAACTGATGAAGTGGGGAGATATTTTGTACCAATAGTTCTCGGACTTGCACTTTTCACCTTCCTGGGGTGGATATATGTTGCCGAAGTTGATTGGATGGGGGCAATGATCAACGCAATAGCGGTGATGGTAATAGCATGCCCCTGTGCAATTGGGCTTGCAACACCAACTGCCATATTGGTTGGAGCTTCAAAAGGAGCTGAGAATGGTATTTTGTATAAAAACAGTGAAGTGCTCGAAAAAGCAGGTCACATCAACATCGTTGTCCTCGATAAAACCGGAACAATAACAAAAGGGGAGCCGGAACTTAAAGATTTAGTCCCTTTAAATGGATTTACCCGGGACGAGTTGTTGCTTCTGGCATCCACTGCTGAAAATGGATCCGAACACCCCATTGGAAAAAGTATTCTTAAAGCAGGCAAACAGAAGTTTAAGTCCATTCCTTTCGCTGTGAAATTTCAGGCATTTGGAGGTTATGGTATATCTGCAACAACCGAAGAATATGATGTCATCATTGGAAACAATAAAATGATGGCAAACTCCGGGGTTGATATTGAAGAAATAGAATCTGAAATCAGCCGCCTTCAGGATGAGGGCAAGACGGTAGTGACGGTTGCGATTGCTCAAAAATCAGAACCTGAATCATTTAGACCGGTTGGTATCATTGCAGTAGCAGATTGCATTAAACCGGGAGCTATCGAAGCGATTGATGAACTTCATCGTTTGGGGCTCGATATTATTATGATGACGGGGGATAATGACCGAACCGCCAGAGCTATTGCAAAAGAAGTTGGGATCGATCGTGTAATTTCAGAAGTTCCACCGGGTGGTAAAGCAGATGCCATCAGAAAGATGCAGGCGTTGGAATCCCTCGGCAACTACAAAAGCCCTGTGGTTGCGATGGTTGGCGATGGAATAAATGATGCACCGGCTCTTGCCAGGGCAGATGTTGGAATTTCGATTGGAACAGGCTCGGATATTGCAATTGCTGCCGGGGGGATAACTTTGGTAAGTGGTGAACTATCGGGCGTTGCCAAGGCTGTTTCACTTTCCCGAGGGACTTCGGAAACAATAGTTCAAAATTTGATATGGGCTTTGTTTTATAATATTGCGCTTATCCCTGTTGCAGGTTTTGGTTTATTAAGCCCCATGTTTGCTGCGGGTGCTATGGCGTTCAGTTCAATTTTTGTGGTCACCAATAGCCTCCGTCTCAGGGGATATAAAATAAAAACATTTGTAGCTCCAAAATCGATTCCAAGGCAAACTTTTGAGTTGATTCCCAGACTGGCATTCCCGACACTCTGCCTTGCTGTATTAATTACTCTCCCAATGCTGGCGATGTCAGAAAGTGAAATGGAGATAAAAAACACCCTTGCAACCACAATGACACCACTATTAATGATGGTGATGGCAATTTCAAACGGGTTGATCGCAATATCTTATGCATCAATTCCCGTTTTTCTTGTAATATTTATCAGAAAGAGAAAAGACCTCCCATTCAGTTGGATACTTGTTCTTTTTGGTCTTTTTATCCTCGCTTGTGGTGCTACACATGTGGTTCATATAATAGGGCTTTGGTGGTCGGTTGACTGGTGGCAGGCAGCAATTGATGCTTCATGTGCCATAATTTCTATTGGAACTGCGATTGTTGTTTGGCCAATGCTTCCAAAATTGCTTGCAATCCCCAGTCCCCAACAACTCCGCGAAGTAAATGCCGAATTGCAAAGTGAGAGAGATAAACTGATAACCACTCAAGTTGAACTACAGAGGGCATATAACGAGATAGAACTTCGGGTTGAAGAACGGACTGTAGAACTTCTTATCACTAATCGTAAGCTTCAGGAAGAGATTTCAGAACGGAAGCGGGTTCAGGAAATACTCGATAAAACAAATCTGGAACTCGAAAAAAGGGTTGAAGAGAGAACTGCTCAGCTTAAAACAATTAACGATGAACTTGAAGCGTTTAGTTATTCGGTGTCGCATGATCTGAGAGCACCTCTGCGTAGCATCGATGGATTCAGTCAGGCACTGATTGAAGACTATTCGGAAACCATTGAAGGGCAGGGCAGGAAATATTTGGACAGATTAAGGTTCAACGCTCAAAAAATGGGATTTTTAATCGATGATATGTTAAAACTTGCACGGGTTACCCGAACTAAAATGACAGTTACTGAAGTCAACCTGACTGAGGTGGCAGATTCTATTATTCAAGAACTGAGGGAGGTAGAACCGGATCGTCAGGTTGAGTACATATCAACTTCTAAAATTACTGCACAGGCTGATCCGGCATTAATTGCTATAGCTCTTCAAAATTTGCTTGATAATGCCTGGAAGTTTACAGCAAAAGTTGAAGCTGCCCGGATTGAATTTGGGATAACCGATGTTAACGGAAAAAAAGCTTGTTTTGTTAAGGATAATGGTGCCGGTTTCGAGATGCAGCATGCCGATAAACTCTTTACGCCGTTTCAAAGATTTCATACCGTGGAAGAATTTAAGGGGACAGGCGTAGGGCTTGCAACAGTTCAACGAATAATTCGCAGACATAGTGGTGCCGTGTGGGCTTCAAGTGAGGTCGGGGTCGGCACTACATTTTATTTTACACTTAATCAGTTAAAGGATTCTGCTGTTAATGAATCCCCTAACGAAATTCTTAAAAACCATGGTGGAGAAGAGTTATGAAAATCCCGTTGCGTGTTTTGATGGTTGAAGACTCTGAAGATGACAGGGAACTTATATTACTCGAATTGAGACGGGGGAACTATGCTCCCGAATATGTTTGCGTAGAAACTCCTGAAGCGATGCAAAGTGCACTTGAAAGTGGCGATTGGCAGATAATTCTGAGCGACTATTCAATGCCAAAATTTTCCGGTCTTGCTGCGCTAAAAATGGCTAAAAACAAAGATATTGAACTCCCTTTTATTATTATTTCCGGAACGATAGGGGAAGAGATTGCCGTTATGGCGATGAGATCGGGAGCGCAGGATTATATTATGAAAGGTAATCTTAAACGGCTTATTCCCGCTATTGAGCGCGAGCTAAAAGATTATGAAGTACGAAAAGAAAGAAGAAAAGCTCTTGCGGAATTGGAAGAAAGTCGGGCATTTTTCAGGGCAGCAATGGATAACAGTACTGCGGGGATCGCTATTGCACTAGCACCTGATGGCAAACTCCGTTATGTGAATGAAACAGGTCTAAAAATTCGCGGTCGTGATTATTCAGATGTGGTGGATGGGGTTGGTACTGACGCATATGTTGATCGTTGGCAGATTTATGATTTTGATGATAACCCATTGGATGAGGATGAAGTACCCTTGACGCGTGCACTCAAATTTGGGGAAAAGAACTCGAAAGAGTTCATCGTGAAGAGGGACAATGGTGAAAAACGGGTTGTTTTGGCGAACGCTTCGCCCATCAAAAATGAGGTTGGGCATATTGATGCTGCCATTGTGATTTTCGCCGATATCACTGAATTCAGAAAAACAGATATTGAGTTAAAGAGAAAAGAGCTGCTCTTAAACATGATGGGGAGAACTGCAAAAATTGGCGGCTGGGAGTTGGATATGAGAACCGGGAAAACGCTTTGGACTGAAGAAGTTTATCGCATACATGAGGTTGATTTCTCCTTCGATCATGATATTCAAAAAGGGATTAACTTTTATTCGCCGGAATCAAAGTCGATAATAGAGGCGGCGGTAGCGAAATGTATCGAGTTTGGTGAGCCCTATGATCTTGAACTTGAGTTCATCACAGCGAAGGGAAATCACCGATGGGTTAATTCAAAAGGCACTGTACTTTGGGATCAAGGAAAAATTGTAAAAGTTTATGGCTCTTTTCAGGATATCACTGATCGCAAATTAATGGAGATTGAGAGAATTAATGCACAAAACGAACTCCTTGTTGCCAAAGAAAAAGCTGAAGCCATGAGTCGTCTCAAATCTCATTTCCTCGCAAATATGAGCCATGAATTAAGAACACCTTTAAATGGAATTTTGGGCTATTCCGATCTGTTGGTTGAAAAACTTGAAGATGCTGAACTTTCAGATATGGCTCAGGGTATCTACAACTCCGGCAAAAGATTAAGCGAAACTCTTAATTTTATTCTCGATTTCTCAGTGGCGGAAGCTGATAAAATAGAGGTTTTCTTTCAGAATATAAAAATAACTCCCCTCGTTAAAAGTACTCTCGAACAATTTGATGAGAATCTGAAGAGAAAAAACCTCACACTTAAAACCGAATTCCCGGTTGAAGATGTAATTTCTGCATTAGATGAACGACTCTTCAAACGAATTATCTATAATCTCATCGATAACGCAGTAAAATTTACTCACTCAGGTGGAATTTTTGTTAAAGTTGAGAAGGAAAATATTGATGGAGCTCCATGGTCGGTGATAGAAGTAAAAGATTCAGGAATCGGGATAAAAAAAGAAAATTATGATCTTATTTTTGAAGATTTCAGACAGGTGAGTGAAGGAATTTCTCGAAATTACGAAGGAACGGGGCTTGGTCTTACTATAACCAAAAAAACTGTTGAACTTATGGGTGGTACTATCTCCGTTGATAGTACCTTTGGTGAGGGAACAACCTTCACTGTCAAATTTCCAATGACACAAATACCAATTGTTTCAACAACTTTGAACAAAACAGGCCAGTCACTTCGACCGGTGGATTCATCTGAAAAGAGATTACCGGTTGCTTTGTATGTTGAAGATGATCCCATCAATCGAGATGTGATGGTCAGGTTCCTGAATAAAATTTGTACTGTTGATACTACCGGTTCGGGTGAGGCTGCAATCAGTATGGCAACTGCAAAACACTACGATCTTTTCCTGGTGGATGTTAATCTTGGAGATTCGATAAGTGGAATGGATGTTGTTAAATCGTTGTCGATTATGCCCGAATATCGTGATATTACCATCATCGCCGTAACCGCTTATTCGATGGGAAACGAGAGGTCTGAATTCCTGAAGGGGGGGTGTACTCACTATCTTGCAAAACCTTTCAGAAAGAAGGAACTTATTGACCTTGTTGAGAGTATATTATTATAGATAAAAGTAATTGATATAATTTATTATTTCGATTGAGTCTTATAAGCCATTTAACACTTTTTTATTGTGTGAATCGTAGTTATATTGCACATGAAATTATTTAATCAATTGGATCACCGATTCCAACTTCCAGATTACATCAAATTGCTAATATGCTGTTTATCAGCCGGGCAGATTCCCTGCTTCGTTTAATTTTATAAATAATCATCATCGTAATATTCCACAAGGAGACATAATGTCTAAATCTATTTCCATGTTAATACTGTTTTTTGCTCTAATAGCACTTCCTGGTTTCGCTCAGGAAACATTCACCAATGCAGATGCCCAAGTAAGTGTTACACTTCCAGCCGGTTGGATGTATGAATCCGACGAAAACGGAATGATTGCTTACCCCGCCGAAGGTGGATTTGCTGTCCATTTTAATGTTCTTGGTGCTGACGATCTTGCTGTTGCACTTGAAGAAGTTGACAAAATGCTTTCTGAACAAGTTGCTGATCTTAATCTTCGTGAAGCCCAGGCCTATGATGTAAATGGAATGAGTGGAGTATTTGTTGAAGGTTCTGCAGATGGAATTCTTTTGGCTATCGGTGTTATCGACACCCCCGTTGCCGGTAAAAGCCTGATGGTTGGTGCATGGGGCGCCCCTGAAACAATTGAAAAATATGCTGCAGATGTTCAAAGCATCATCCACAGTATCTCACCTGCTAATTAGTTAAAATCAAAATTTTTTTAACCGGATCTTTGGAAAACAACGATCCGGTTTTTTTGTTTTAAATCTTCAACGGAACCTCAAAAAACTTTAACACCTCAGTAATCCGTTGAACCATCCGGAATTTTTGGATAGTTGGAGGTTGTGTGTGGTTGGTTACCTGCAGCAATTTAGGGGACATTTTGAATTAGTCGTTGGTTAAATCAATTATTTCTTTAATTATCTTTATATTTGTAAATGCTTGATAAAACTTATATAGAAGAAACTCTCAGCCCGATATTCTGGGACTATGAGGTTGATGTAAATCGACTATATCTTATAACTTTGGGAAAAGAGCCGTCTTATTTATTCTTTACAAAGGAGTATATCCTTAAAAGAATTCTGGAGAGGGTTCCATGGTATAGCATACTTAAATTGTACGGCAAAGATTACCTCACTCAAAACCTTACCCATGAATTGATAGAAAAGATTCGAAATCAGGAAATCAGGAACAGATATGAACTCGTCAGAAAAGTTTTACACGGAGAACCTGTACCCCCTACAGGATGGAGTCTTGAAAATCGTACAAGACTTAAAAATTCCCTTCTATCTGACCGGTGGAACCGCCCTTAGTAGAGTTTATTATTTTTAACAACGGCAATCTTGATGTAAAACAAATTTTGTAGTTTTATTGATTTTTTAATAAGTTTGATAACCGTATTTTTAGATTTAATAGTTTTAATGACATGTTAATTGCAGCAATTGTAACAGGAATCATTATTTTTATATTTGCACCAACACTCTACTTTATGATCACCCGAAGATCAAAAAGATCTGACTATGATGCTTTCCACGCAGACACTATCAACAACATCGACCAAACCTCAACAATAGATTATTCCAAACAGAAAAGTCACCCTGAAGTATTTTTAGGCTATGATCAAGATGCCGAATCTGATGTGATTGTTGAAAGGATTTCAGGGTCAAAAAATCCTATGAATCATTTTAAGTAGGTTGATATAACATCCTCACCATCTTCCAGATTATTGTGGAATTTTCCGGGAGGTCGATCACTCCTTCTTCGAGGCGGGGACCCACATACTGACCAACGATAAGGATATCATCTTTTTTAAGCATCAGTGTGATCCGGTTCATGGGGATTTCGATCCCAAGCAGATTACTGTAAAGAAGTGAAGTGGATTGATGCCCAACAATGGAAGTAAAACCGTTTTTTAACTTCTGTAAAACCTCAGCTTCACTTAAGGTATTCACCTCAATAACACAATTATCATCAACCATCGAAAGTGCAAAAGCGTTACCGAGATAAATCATTTATTTCTTCCATAATTATGATAATCAAATTGTGAGTCAGGTGCCAAACACTGCATGGGATATTTCTTTCCTTATAGTTTAATTATATGTGATATACTAATATAGAGAAAGAAGAACAGAGTTTTTCCATATGCCGCAAGTGAGATTTAAAATTATGGCTTGCCCTACCTCAACAACACCATCTTCCTTGTGATGGCAGTTCCTCCAATGGTCATTTGATATAGATAAACACCTGAGGAAAGTCCATACTTTTCTGCATCAATTAACAAGGAATGGTTGCCGGCGTTCCTAAATTCGTTGAGGATTGTTGCAACTTCTCTGCCCTGGATGTCATAGAGTTTTACGGATACAAATCCACTTGCCGGTAGTGAATAGTTTATCACTGTTGACGGGTTGAAAGGGTTTGGATAGTTTTGGGAGAGTGAAATGGAGACGGGAGTTTCGTTCTGAATTTCAGGCTCAATCCAGGTCACTCCTCCATTTGTGGTGTTTAGAATTGCACCGGAAAATCCTGTGATCCAACCCGTTCGTGAATCTATAAAATCGACCGTAGTCAGATAGCCATAACCTGTGGTGCCATATGATATCCAGCTTTCACCCCCGTTTGTGGTTTTTAGAATTGTACCATAATTCCCTACAACATGCCCTGTTTGAGCATCGGTAAACTCAATGTCATATAAGAATCTATTCTCCGTGAAACTCTGCAGCAACCAGGTTGCACCTCCGGTTGTCGTTTTAAAGATTCGCCCCTCAGTACCAACAACCCATCCTGTTTGGGAGTCAATAAAATAACATGAAAGCATAGTTTGGGTGTTTGCGATGGGTTTTAAAACCCAGTTGGCTCCTCCATTTGTGGTCTTAAGAATAGTTCCGGCTTGACCCACAGCCCAAAGAGTTTGTGCATCGATGATAAAAACTGATTCTATATTGTAAACCGAGGTGCTATTCTGTTGTCCCCATGTATTCCCGCCATTTGTCGTTTTTAAAATTACACCATCATCTCCGGTAACCCATCCCGTTTGTGAATCTAAAAATTGAACTGAGTTTAGCCATTTTAGAGTACCGCTAACCTGAGTATCCCAATTTGCTCCTTTATTGGTTGTTTTGATTATCCGCCCAGAACCACCAACAGCCCAGCCTGTTTGAACATCAATAAAGGAAACAGATGCCAGGTGGTCCATAACTCCACTTTCGTAAAACTCCCAATTATTTCCCCCGTTGGATGTTGTAAGTACAATCCCCGAGCCTCCAACCGCACAACCGTTTTGTGCGTCAATGAAATCTATGGAACTCAAACTGTATGTAAAACCCCGATTCATCTTTTCCCAGGAATTACCGCCATCAGTTGATTTTATGATCCCACCATCACGCCCCACAGCAAAACCTGTCTCTGAATCGATAAAATTAACGGAGTGTAACCAGGCAACTGTATCACCGTACATTGGCAGCCAGTTTAGACCGCCATTTGTTGTCTTTAATATTGTACCATAAAAAGCAGTAATCCATGCTGTTTGGGGATCGAAGGAATGAATTGAAGTCAAAGCAGTTGTAATGTTGCTTATTTGAGGTGTCCAGGTCTCGCCACCGTTGGTTGTTCTGAAAATTCTACCCTTTTCACCAACAACCCACCCTTTCTGTGAGTCACTGAAGCGGATTGAGTACATCCAATCAGTCGTATCTCCAATTTGTTTTACCCAGGAAATTCCACCGTTTGTTGTTTTCAAGATCGTTTTATACCCCGCGATCCACCCTGTTTGTGAATCGATAAAACAGATTGATTCCAACCCCGAGGTTGTTCCGCTTATTAGAGGTTGCCAGAAGTCGCCACCATTTGTGGTTTTAATAATAGTACCGTTGCCCCCCACTGCCCATCCCTTTTGGTCATCTGTAAAATGAACCGATTGTAACGAGCTGGTTGTTCCACTGTTTTGGGTTATCCATGACATTCCACCGTTTGATGTTTTCAAAATAATTCCATCTTGACCCACAACCCATCCTGTTTGTGGATCATGAAAATAAACTTCTTCGATTCTCGCGGCTGTGCCACTAACCTGATCATCCCAATTTACCCCCCCATTTGTGGTCTTTAAAATTGTACCGAACCCCCCCACTGCCCAACCGGTTTGAGTGTCCACAAATTTAACAGACATAAGGTAGTTGATTGTAGGATATGGATTTTGCAAAACCCACTGGGCGTTAAGCATGAATGATGAAGCGATGATGAGGAGAATTATTCGTTTTGCCATTTTGATTCCACCGGATTCAAAGTTTTTTTATTCGGTTGGTTCTTATTTAAATGATTTATATCAAATAAATCAGTAATCTTATTAATTATTTCCAACTTGACATAAATGTTGAATTGTGATTCTTGAACTTCGAGAAAAATCTTTAGAATTCCAATAGTTTTTTGTGGGAAATTAAATTTTTGTAATAACACAGTTTCATTTTTTTGGTGAGTGTGGATGTGCTCTCTCTGAAGGATGCCGTTTGAACTGTTAATCTCCCAAATGGTTAACTGATTCAGACATTCTTCTGCTCCCCGTTTGCTTTTCGCTTTTAATTTGTTATTTTTATGTCCGGATATGATTTTCTTTTTTAAGGATTTCCGATGATCACCGCAGAAATTTCCATCCCCCGGTCGGGACTGTTCATTTCGCCTGTACAGTCGTTTTTCAAAAAGTTGTTTAAAAACCTCAACTATCCATCCGATATCGTTTACGACTACTGCTACACGGATGTGATCTGCTTCCCCCGTCAGGAGGAACCATCCCGGGGAGTTCCCGAGACTCAGGGTGGTTCAGCGGGATGAGATCAAAACTGCTTCATGCCTTAAAATAAAGTATATAAAATGACAGAGATAACTGCTTTGGAAGTCAATGAGCTAAGAATTTACGAGAATAAGCAACCGCTTAAGCTGGAGAATATCCGGGTACACAAAAAGAGCATGAAACTTGTGATCCCGTTTGAGACATCGTTCGGGAGATTCGACTCACTTATTCGCTTTTACCCTGAGATAACATTCAGCACACCTTCAGGTAAGAGGGTGACCGGTCTCGGCGAGTGCAGCCCGCTGAGCGCGCCGTGGTACGACTACGAATGTCACCGTTCGGTCGAAACCGCTCTGGGGTACCTGATCGGGGCACTAACGGGTAAAACAATTGATGATCAGGATGGCCTTCCCGTCGCGGGGCTTGAGCCTGTAACAACGATCCACTCGCTGCACGCGAGATACAAATGGCTTGTGGGGCATAATATCGCAAAGTGCGGCATAGAGGGAGCCTACTGGGACGCAGTCGCGAAACTGAACGGCGTACCGGTGTGGAAATTGTGGGGCGGAAGCCGGAAGAAGGTTGAAACCGGCACTTCAGTGGGGCTTGAGCCGACTGTTGATGCCCTGATGCGGAAAGTGGAAAAGGGAGTTGATGAGCTGAAGGTTGCCCGTGTGAAAGTAAAGGTTAAGCCCGGACGCGACATTAAGTATATCGAAGCGATCAGGAAGCGATATCCCGGTATCCGCCTCCAGGTGGACGCCAACGCGGCTTATGACCTCTTTAACCAGGAAGATCTGGCAATTCTTAAAGAGTTCGATAACTACAATCTTCTGTTGATAGAGCAGCCCGGCAGCAATGACGATTATTACGACCATGCCCGGCAACTCCCCCACATCAATACCCCGATCTGCCTCGATGAGAGCATCCTTAACGCGATGCACGCCCGGCAGGCGATCGAGCTCTGGAAACAGTATTCATCAACCGATAAACTTATCATAAACATTAAACCGCCACGGGTCGGAAGCTACCTTGAAGCAATCAGGATCGCCGTTCTGGCTTCGAAAGAAGGTGTAAGAACCTGGTGCGGCGGAATGCACGAGTCGGCGATCGGAAAGACGGCAAATGTCCATTTTTCCTCCCGTGAAGAAGTGAATCTCCCCGGTGATCATGTCTCTCAGGCCTCTTATTTCGTTGAGGATGTCGGCGAGCACCCAAAATACTCGGAAGGGTTTATTAAAGTGCCGGAAGGGGAGGGGTGGGGTGAGGACTTTCAAGTACTAACAATTTATTAGATTTTTTGTTGCGGGCTACCCCAAAATAGAGGTCAATTCGGATAATTTCAGGTAATTTTTTGGCAGGTAGTCTTCTAACATCAGAAGGCTTTAAAATAAAAAAAGCCTCAAAACGAGCCGTTTTGAGGCTTAACATTGGTGAGCGCGGATGGGCTCGAACCATCGACCCTCTGCTTAAAAGGCAGATGCTCTACCCCTGAGCTACGCGCCCAATCATCTAATTTTGAGTGGGTATTAAAATAATTTCAAAATTAGCTTACAAATATAACCACTACGAAAATAAATTCAAAATGTTTTTTTATAATCCTTAAAATTCCTTAATTTTGTAGTCTGTTTTAAACAAATTTATTGTTATTGACAATACCAATGTAAACATCAGAACCCAGAAATAAATTCCCGTCTTCTCAATTAAACGCAGGAGAAGTTATGATCGGAAAAATACTCCAACCAGAGATCAGTGAATTGATCCGGAAACGGAATCTTTCACCGATCAAAGAACTCATAGATGAATGGACTCCTGCGGATCTGGCAGATTTAATTGCCTGCCTTCCTGATACCGATCGTGCAGTTTTTTTTAGAGTACTCCCCAAAGACCTTGAAATCGAAACTTTTGAATATCTCGAGCTGGATGATCAATATGATCTCCTGAAAGCTATGGGGAACGAAGAGGTATCGAACATTCTAAACGAAATGTCTCCCGATGATCGTACAGCTCTTTTCGAAGAATTGCCCGCAAACATCACCAAACAGCTCCTTTCATTGCTCTCTTCTGAGGAGAGGGTTGTTGCAAAAAAACTCCTTGGATACCCCGAAAATTCGATTGGAAGGCTTATGACTCCCGATTATATTGCGGTGGAGGAAGACTGGTCGATTAAAGAGGTTTTGGACTACATCAGGGAGAACGGTGAAGACTCCGAAACTCTGAGTACAATTTATGTAGTAAATGAAAAAGGTCAACTTGTTGATGATGTAAGGATCAGGGAATTCCTGCTGAATCCACTCCATAAAAAGGTTTATGACCTTATGGACAACAACTTCGTTAATCTTAGTGCCTTTGATGATCAGGAAAAAGCGGTAGAAGTCTTCAAAAAATATGACAAACTCTCTCTTCCTGTGGTGGATTCTTCCGGAGTGTTGATCGGAATTGTAACCGTGGATGATGTGTTGGATGTTGCGGAAGAAGAAGCTACCGAGGATATCCAGAAGTTGGGTGCCGTTTCGGCATTGGAGGATTCTTATGTGGATACCACAATAACACAAATGATTAAAAAAAGAGTGGGTTGGCTTGCAGTCCTTTTTATAAGTGGAAGTTTAACTGCCTCGGCAATCGGGATTTTTGAAGCTGAACTGCAAAAAGCACTTGTCCTCTCCTTGTTTATTCCGCTTGTAATTGCATCGGGTGGAAATTCAGGCTCTCAGGCGGCAACACTTGTAACCAGAGCTCTCTCTCTTGGGGAGATCACAATTGGTGACTGGTGGAGTGTAATGAAAAAAGAATTTATAACGGGACTTTTTCTGGGGTTGATCCTTGCCGTGATAGGCTTTTTCAGGATTGCGATTCTTGAACTGTTTAATTTAAGCCATCTTGACTATTGGGTTCTCATCTCACTAAGCGTTTCAACTGCTCTTGTGGGTGTGGTACTCTGGGGCACTTTTGTTGGTTCGATGTTGCCTCTGCTTCTGAAAAGGCTTGGGTTCGATCCTGCCACTTCTTCAGCTCCGTTTGTATCCACTCTGGTGGATGTTACAGGTATCATAATATACTTCACCTGTGCAGCAATTTTCTTGAGGGGGACTCTACTTTAAGTCCCTCCCTTCCCTTCTCTTTTCCAACATTTAATAAACTCAAACAGTAGTTTTAAATCAGACTAAAATTTCCAATTATTAGAAAAGTTTTCTTTATAATTAGAAATCCTCCAAATGTGTTCAAAAAATTAACAGTAAAATGGTTCAATGGAGCGATAGTGTTGAGAAATTCATCATTGGCATAAAAATTGCATTAAGATGGCAGCACTTTAATTTATAGAGGCATAAATGCTTAAAAATTTACTTTTCATCTTGGCAGCTGTTTCAATGACGGCTTCTGTGTTTGCACAGGTTCCAAGAGCCAAAATCGTATCCGAGCCAATGTCAGAAGCAAGACTTACTACATTAGGCTTGAGCACCAATTCCGTTTCTTCGGGATCCAAAGTTGCCGCTAACGGTACTTATTTCTATTTCTCACCAAGAAATATTGCAAATACATTACCTGTTACTGCATTCACATTTACCCTTACCAACAAACCTGCCGGTTCAACCGCCACTATCGAAAATCTTCTTCCAACAATGGTTGGTTTGAAGACCGATTTGGTTGGAAACTATGTGGTTCAACTTTCTGTAACAACTACCGGTGGCACACATGATACCACCATGACATTTGTTTCCGGAAATTTTGTTGGTGTTGGTGGATTCGACGGCGTTGCCGGTTCATTCCCAAAATGTATGACCTGCCACACTTCAAACCCAACTTTCAGCGGTATTTTCAACAGATGGAAAGACTCGAAACACGGTCTCGCTCTTAAAAAAGAGATGACAGGCACAAACACACATTTTGGACCAACATGTTTAAAATGCCACACAACCGGAACTGACCATAACCTCGCAGCAGTAAACGGCGGATTTGATGATCTCGCAGCAGCAAACGGTTATGTTTATTCAGGTCCTCCAAACGCTTTGAAATGGGATACATTAAAAGCTGTTGGTGCAGGCGTTCTTGTTAATACAGCTACTGTCGGTTGCGAAATGTGCCATGGCGCAGGTAGCCAACACGCTGCTTCTCCAAGTTCTGCAAACATCGCTATCAATTATGAAGCCGGTGCCTGCATGAGATGCCATGATTCACCGCCATACTACAGAACATTCAATCAATTTGCACAGACAAGACACTCAGTTGCTGTATGGTCAAATTCATTTGCTCAGACTGCTTCTTCACAGAACAACTCTTTGGGTAACTGTATTCGTTGCCACGATGCAAAAGGATATATCAACTATTCTTATGGCAGAACAACCAATACAACCGGTTGGACTGAAGCAAACCAGACTGATCTTGGATGCTCAATGTGCCACGATCCTCACGGAACAACAAACACCGCAAGCTTAAGATTTACACCATCTATTGGTGATACTCTTGGCAACGGTTTTAACTACACTTCTGTAGTTAATGGCGAAGGCAAACTTTGTATGAATTGCCACAAAGCCCGTAGAGACAATGTAACTTATGTTCCTGCAGGAACCGTAAACGCAAACTGGGGACCTCACCATTCAACACAGACTGACAATCTTCTTGGTCAGAACGCTGCTGAATATGGTACAAGTTATGCTTCATCCGTTGCTCACAAATCACTTCAAGGCGCGTGCGTTGATTGCCATATGGCAGCTGACACCACTGCAGCCAACAAGGATAAAGTTGGTAGCCACACATGGAGAATGCACAATCCTGATAATGGATATGATAACACCACAGCTTGTAAATCATGCCATGGAAACATCAATTCGTTCGACGAAATTCTTGCTTCCGCAGATCATGATGGCGACGGAACAGTTGAACCATTCCAGTCAGAATTTGACGGTTTGGTAAGATTGCTTAGAATCGCACTTCCACCGGTTGGACTCGATTCAATTTCATATACCATGATCAATACAAACAACAACCTGAATGAAAGAAAAGCCTACTGGAACTATATGCTTATTGCATATGATGGATCAAGAGGTGTTCACAATCCTAAATACGCTATTGCAGTTCTCACAAAATCGATCCTTGCAATCGGCGGTCAGGTTCCTGTTGAATTGACAGAATTTAACGCTTCAGTAGTTAACAATAATGTTACCCTCGTTTGGGCAACAGGATCAGAAACCAACAATAAAGGCTTCTCTGTAGAAAGAAAAGCAAAAGATGGCAACTGGTCAACTATTGGATTTGTAAACGGTAAAGGAAACTCGACCGAAGCTACAAGTTACAACTACACAGATAAAGAAGCTTCCAAACTGAATATGAAAAAAGTAACTTACAGATTAAAACAAGTTGACCTCGATGGAACTACACAGTACACCAAAGAAGTTGAAGTTGAAATCTCGTTACCAAACACACTCAGCTTGAGCCAGAATTATCCTAACCCATTCAACCCGTCAACAAAGATATCCTTCGAACTTCCTGAAAATGGTTTGGTTACTCTGAAGGTTTACAATGTTTCCGGTGTTGAAGTTGCTACCCTCGTGGGTCGTCAGATGGAAACCGGAAGACACGATGTATCGTTTGATGCAACTCAGCTTTCTTCAGGTGTTTACTTCTACCGCCTGCAGTTTGGCAACCAGGTTATCACCCGCAAAATGGTGGTAATGAAGTAATAAGGTATTAGGTATTAAGTATCAGGTATTATTTTTTGATCTGATACATAATAATACTCTTTTAAGCTGCTCTCTAACAAGGGGGCAGCTTTTTTTTTAATGCAATAATCCAATAATGCAATAATCCAATAATGCAGAAATTGACAGACCTATTCATTTATTATGGGTTATTCGGCTCTGTGCCCTATGTGTGCTCTGTGGTTTTCCCATATCTTTGTTGTTGATCGTATAAACAGTTAAATTTGAGGATTAAAAAATGGAACTTATAGATGACAAAACCAAGAAATCCTATCTCATGGGATGAATGTTTTATGCAGATGGCATATTTGATGGCAATGAGATCAAAAGACCCCAATACACAAGCCGGTGCTGTAATTGTAGATCAAAACAAAGTGATTGTGGGGTTGGGATATAATGGTTTCCCGAGAGGGATTGATGAGGGACAACTTCCATGGTCAAGAACCGGGGGATTTACTGAATCGAAGTATGCATTTGTGGTTCATGCAGAAGAAAATGCCATTTATAATGCTAATAAGGCGGTGCATGGCTGCTTATTGTATTGTACGCTATTCCCATGTAATGAGTGTACCAAAACAATAATTCAGAATGGGATATCTCAGGTAATCTATGCCTCAGATAAGTATCATGACGACCCGATCTGGATAGCTTCACGCAAACTTCTTGATCTTGCCGGGGTGAAATACAGACAATATGTCCCGGAAAATGAGCTTAGTCTGGATCCAAAAGAACCGGAAAATACTTAGCCCGTATTTTTAATTCCGGCAGCTATTCCATTAACAGTTGAACGGAGCAGTGTGGTTAACGGGTTATTCTCTAATAATTCACTTCCGCGACGCCACTCTTCAATAAATCTCAGTTGAATAAAACTAACAGGATCGATGTATGGATTCCGTAATTGCAGACTTCTTTGCAGGTCTTTATTGGCTCCCAAAAGATATTTTTCGCCGGAAAGGAGTAGTATGGCACTAACCGAACGATCATACTCATCCTTTATCATTCTGAAAACCTCATCCCCTGCGGGAGATTGAACAAGTTTCGAATATTCTCTTCCAATCATCATATCGGTTTTAAACAAAACCATTTCGATGTTGTCAGTTAAAACTCTGAAAAAATTCCAGTCACGATAAAGTCTTACAAGTTCACCCTCGGATATTTCTTCATTAAGAATTACATCTTCAATTGCGCTGCCATAACCATACCAACCCGAGATAGTATTCCTGTTTTGGGTCCAGGCAAAAACCCAGGGAATTGCTCTCAGGGCGGTTAAATCGCGGGAATTTTTCCTTGAGCCGGGTCGTGATCCAATTTCAAGCTGTTCGATTATATCGATTGGGGTTGCAGATCTGAAGTATTCAAAAAATCCGGGATGCTCTACAAGACTTCGATATTTTTTATAAGCGGCTTCTGAAATTTTCTCAAAAAGTGAAATATTGGTGGCACGGGATGATTCGTTTGATTTATCGGATGACTTTTCGGCGGTTTTTAGCAGAATTGCTGATGCCGTAATTTCGAGACTTTTAAGAGCGGTTTGAGGTATAAGATATTTTGCAGAAACCATTTCTCCTTGTTCGGTTATTTTGATTTTGCCGGAGATTGTGCCAAAAGGTTTAGCCATAATTGAATCAAACACAGGACCACCGCCACGGGAGATACTTCCACCTCTGCCGTGAAATATTACCGGTTCAATCTTATATTCCGAACAAAGCCGGGCAATCACAGTTTGTGCTTTAAAGAGTTCAAAATTTGAAGTTACAATCCCCCCATCTTTGTTACTGTCAGAGTAACCAATCATCACTTTTTGCACTTTGTGTCTTTGGCGAAGGTGTTGCCTGTAGAGACGGGAGTCAAAAAGTTCTTTAAGAACCGGTTCAATATTTCTAAGATCGTTTATCGTCTCAAAGAGGGGCAAAATGTCGATGTCAGAAGCAACTATTTTGCGTTCCTCAACTTTTACCAGTCCTGTTTCCTTTGCAAGCAAAAGAATTGAAAGGATATCGCTTACCTTGGAGCAATTGCTTATAATATAGTCTTGTCCGGCATACATTGAGATATTGTTATTTGCCCACCCAATAAGGGAAATCTCATCAAGAACCTGTCTTGTTCTTTCAGAGAGGATGGAAAAGGAATTTACCAACGGTCGGGGACAGAGTATTTCTTCTTTCAGAACTTTATTTTTTTGGTCCTCTGTCATTGTCCTGAAATCGGGTGAAGTAGCCGTCAGGAATAAAATTTCTTCGGTTGCTTCTCTTATAAATGAGGAGTTTTGCCTGATATCGAGTCTTATAAAATAGAAACCAAACGATTTCACTTTGTAGATCAGGGGCTGAATGAGATTATCTGCAATCAGTCCTCCCTTATTTTCGGAAAGGCTTTTTGTTATGATTTCAAGGTCATCGATGAATTCATCTTCACTGACATAACCTGCTTCAAGCGATTGCATTGTTCTGCCCAATTTTTCATAAATCAGAAGCAATTTTTTACGATAAAGCTCGGATGCATCCCGGTATGAGGGGAAATCTCCGGTTTTAAGTATTCGAATATCGTTGTTAATCGAAGAATTCAGGGTTTTTGATACAGACACCAGATTCACGGAGTTGCTAAGGGCGGTATAGAGTTTGTCGAGATCAATTCTGTAAAGTTTTATTATCTCTTCACGATGTTGAAGCATTGTTTCTTTACTAACCTCGGTGGAAACAAATGGATGCCCATCGCGATCGCCGCCGATCCAGGAGCCAAAAGAGATGAAAGGGTCTTTGTTTTTAATCGAATAACCGGTCGATCTTAAAACAGAATTGAAGTGATGATAAAATTCTTCAATCCTGTCATAAATTACATCTTTCAGAAAGAACAGTCCTCTTTGCACTTCATCTGATACGGAAACCTTGTGGGTTCTTACATCATTTGTCTGCCATAGCAGGGTGATCTCAGTTTTAAGACGAGTGGAAATATCACCTGACCGGAAACCTGAATCATTTTTTATGAGTAACAAATTGGAAATGTTTAATATCTTCCTGAGGACAGTTTGTCTTGAAGCTTCGGTTGGATGAGCAGTAAAAACAGGTGTTATCTCTATTTTTTTCAGGAGTGAAGAGAGATCATGGTTGTTCACTCCTTGTGCTTTCAGCTTTTGTAAAGCATCATCAAGAGTGCCTGCCTCAAAATTCCCCCCACTTTCATTTTTCAACCTTGCTTTGCGGAGGGAGTAAGTCTCGTCTGCTGCATTTACAAGGATAAAATAGATAGAGAAGGCACGAACCACTTTAATTGCTTCTTCGAGGCTAAGCGATGCGATTGTCTTTTTGATTTTACCAAGTGTAACTTCATCAAATGAAGTCCTGATCGATTTGGTCAGGGAGCGAAGTTCTTCAACATATTTAAATATTTTATTGCCTTCTTGTTCGATGATAACTTCACCGAGAAGATTGCCAAGTTCTCTAATAGTGGCGCTGAGAGATGTATCTTTTGAATAGTTTTCAATTTCTGACAGGGGCGGTTTAAACATTTTAATTTCTATGATAAATAAGGCGTTGTAAAGTTACAGTAGAAGATATCTTCATATAATATGTTGTTATCGTAATTTTGTAACTATAAGTGTAATTGCGACAGTAATGATGGAGCAACCAGTACCGATAAGCAAAGAAATGAAGGAATATCTAAGAAACTTCATTTTTTTGTTGATCAAGATCATACTTGAGTCATAAATTTCTCTGAACTGCACCTGATAGGTTTTTTTTGGATCGTTCAAAGTATTTGCCATCAGTTTTTCGTAAGTCTCGTAATCATATTTGATAAATGCACTGGCAAAACTGGAGTCAAGAGTTGCATCCTCGGTGAGCTCGGTTTTATCTGATTTTCCCAAAATCAATTTCGGCATTATACTCAACGACGCAAAAATTACTGTGGAAAATGCTTGAAGAAGCATTACAAACGCAGCATAGCCAAGAAGTGGATGATCCAACTGTGTAACAGTAATATTCAAAGTAAATGCTGAAATAACTATAAGAATGTGAGCTTTGGAATCTGCTGCCTGAGTAAGTCTGAGCAGATTTTGCCTGGTTTGGGCAAGAAGCGAATCGATTTGAGCACGCGGCTCCGGGATCTCGTGTTGTGACATAAAATAGCCGGTTCCAATAAGTTAAATATTAAAAAACCAAAGATAAAGATAGTTAATATTTAAACAAACGGATATTTTTAATATACCGCAAAGGGGAAGATACCACAGAGCACACAGAGGAGGGGAGAAGACAAACTGCAAAGTACGCGAAGAACGCAAAGGGAAGATTAATCAAAATAACGCATCCGCGACAATCCGCCTAATCCGTTTCATCCGCGTTCCATTAAAAAATCCCATCCGTGAAAATCTGTGTTAAATCCGTGGAATCTGTGTTACTATTTCGCTATAAACGATTGCAGATATTCAGCAGTGGAAAAGAGGTTATTGCCGTTCATTTGGGTGACGATGTCAATAGAATAACAATCCCAAATGACAGAGGCAATATCCACTCCGGCTTCGTGTGCAGCTTTTATATCGGAGATTGAATCACCAATCATAAGGGTTTCTTCAGGCGGGATATTAAAATATTCAAATATTTTAAAAATGCCTTCACCTGATGGTTTCTTTTTGGTAACATCATCACCAGAAACAAGGAATTCAACCTTGTCAAATATGCCAAGTTCTTTAAGAGTTATTTCAGCAGACCTTCTCCCTTTCCCTGTAAAAGCTGCCACTTTGCCACCATGCTCGATAATGTGGTTGAGTAACTCATCAATACCCTCGTGGAGCGAAGCTATATTGTGATTCTCTTTGTAGTAAACAAAATAATCAGAGATGGCATTATCGGCATCTTCACCAAACAATTCTACAATAATTTCCTCTTCGGTTGGACCAAAAAGTGAAATAATCTCCTCTGGAGTGAGTGTCTTCCCAAGATATTTTTCATTTATGTGATTAAATGAATCAAAAATCAACTGATTTGTCGAAGTAAGAGTACCGTCTATGTCAAAGATATAAAGAGAATATTTGAGGGGCATCAAATTATTTATTCATCGTAAAAAGGAGAATTCTGCCATCCATATTTGAGGCAATGAATGTGTCGCCCACTCTCTCAATTGTTAGTGGTCTTGCTTGCCCAAGATAGAAGAGGTCTGTGAATTTATCTTTTTGAAATTTCACGATCTTACCGTTTTTCCGCCCAAAAATTACATTTTTATCAAATTCTCTTATCTGAATCGGATTTGTATCAAGCCCCCATTTTAATTTGTATGATTTGATTTTTTTGCCCGTTGTGGCATTCACTGTATGAAAATCATCCTCGATAGATTTAATGTAAAGGGTTTTGCCGTCCTGGCTAAGTCCAAGTGACTCCCATGCATTAAAATCTTTGTTTGTCCATTGCGTTTTACCGAGCAGTACATCAATACACGAGACACTTTTATCGGGGGAGACAACCCACACATAGTCACCATCTGTCACAGGAATGCAACTTGCCGTTGAATAATAAAAATTGACATTTTCAGACCATTTCCAGTTGAGCTTCCCTGTTCGCAGATCGATACAGTAGGCCATTCCGTCCCAGGCAGAAAAGACAACCCTGTTGTCAAGAACGATTGGAAGCGATTCAATTCTTCCCTTTGCGTCCTGGTTTTTCCACATTGGTGTAAGGTCTTTGGCTTCGTAGGCATACATTGTTCCATTGGCAGTGCCTATAAGAAGAGCGTCTGTTTGTTGGTCCCGGAAAATTACCGGAAAGGAAACAAGTTGCGAAGTGATCGCTTCATTTATACCTAAAGATTGTAATACATCACCCGTTTTTAAATCAATTTGGTAGATGTCGCCACCGACATTTCCTGCAAAAACTTTATCGCCGATGATCACGGGGCGGGAAACAACATTAGCATTTAGATCAACCCACCAGATAACTTCACCTTGCATATCGTAATTATAGATTACACCTTCAAGTGTTGCAACGATAAAGCCGGTCTTATAGGTGACGGGAGAGGAAACCATTGTCTTTTTAAGATCAATTGTAATCCCTTTATTGGCAACTTTATAGTCAAGAAAATCAGCGGAATCCGTTGGAACAGGGTTAACTCCCTCCACTTTTGGTGAGTTATACCATGTAAAAACGGTATCCGTTAGCGATGAATCTGCCCTCATGGTAGCAACAGAGGAAATTTTAAGATTGATTTTTGTCAGTTCAACAACATTAAAGCCATAAAGTTTTGTCTTCGATGTTGAACCCACTCCCATAAATCCGGGAAGAAAATCGAAATCAAGTTCCTTGTTTACATGCCCATGGCCAACCATAATTGCTTTAAGATTTCGCTTGCGGAGCAGATTGGTTACTTTATACCAGTTGTCAACATCTTGATCCAATGGATGATGTGCAAAAAAGAAAATTTCCTTGTTAAGGGGGATGTTTTCAAGGTTTTTTTCGAGCCAGCTAATATCTTCAGGTGTGAAATGCCCACCACCACCGCGTAAAACGATTCCGGAATTCAGGCCAAGAAATACATAATTGAGTGTGTCGAATCTGAATTTGTTATCATCAAAGATCTGAGAAAATTCCATCCCGCCCATTTCAGTCCACTTTACATCATGGTTACCCGGAATAACAAAAACTCTTTTATTTATCTTTTTGAAAAGGTGAGAGGCTTTTTCGAGTTGATCCCACTTCCCAAGTTCAGATATGTCTCCTGTTACGACAACAAATCCGACATCGTCAAGACGGTTTATTTGGTCGATCTGCTTCAGAATAACGGAGTCAGATTTGTCGAATCCAACATGAACATCGGTCAGCCAAACAAAATTAAGATTTTGTCCGTTGATCCAAATAAAAGGGACAAACAGTAAAAGGAATAAAAATTTTAATCTATTCATATCGCACGCACTTTTTAGTTATAACTTTTCAATCAGATCCTTGATAGTGGTAGCAAGTCCGTCTAGCGGTATCTCTAAACGCTCGCCGGTTTTTCTAATCTTAACTTCCGCCTTGTTTTCGGCAAGTTTTTTCTCGCCAACTATCAACTGAATTGGCATTCCGAGCAGATCCGCATCCTTGAACTTAAATCCGGCCTGTGCATCAACTCTATCGTCAAACAAAACTTCAACACCGGCTGATAACAATTCATTATAAATCTTTTCTGATGCTTCAGCAACAGGTTCCTTTTTCATATTCAACCCAAGGAGGTGGACATGGAAAGGAGCGATTGCTTTATTCCAGATTATACCTGACTCATCGTGACTTTGTTCGATTGAGCAGGCAATCACCCTCTCAATTCCAATGCCATAACTTCCCATAACGATCGGTTTTTCGTCACCTTCTTCTGTCAGATAGGTTGCACCCATGGCAGCAGAATATTTGGTACCGAGTTTAAAGATATGACCAAGTTCAATAGCTGTGAATACACCGAGGGGTTCACCACATTTTGGACAGCCTTCACCCGAAGTGACTGTTCTCAAATCAGCATATTCTATTGAAGGAACATCACGGACAAAATCGATTCCACCGATGTGGTAGTCGGTTTTGTTGGCTCCACTGAAAAGATTGTTACATTCTTTTATTCTGAAGTCGGCTATGATTCTGCCGTTAAATCCGATTGGGCCAATTGATCCTGCTTCAGCTCCTGTAATGGCTTTTAATTCTTCAGGATGTGCAGGTCTCAACCCCGTTCCGAGTGTTTTTTCGAGTTTGGTTTCATTAACATCGTCATTACCCGACATCAAAATTAACACAGCTTTTTCATCAACGATATAAACGCGTGATTTTGCTGTCTGTCTTTCATTGATATTCAAGAAAGCACAAAGTTCATCTATTGATTTGATGTTTGGAGTGCTAATTTCATAAATGGCTTTTGATTCGGTTTCTCTTTGAACAGGGGTAATTACAGAGGAAGCGACCTCAACATTGGCTGCATATCCACAAGCTTCACAATGAGCAACGGTATCTTCACCGGCAGGCGAACCAACCATAAATTCTTCACTTCCACTTCCACCCATTGCACCGCTGGAGGCACCCACGACAAAAAACTTCAGTCCCACACGGGTGAAAATCTTTTTATAAGCCTGATCGTGAAGTTCATACGATTTGTCGAGACCTTCCGTATCAATATCAAGGGAGTAGGAATCTTTCATCAAAAACTGTCTGCCTCTTATGATTCCACTTCTCGGTCTGGCTTCATTTCTGAATTTTGTTTGAATCTGATACCAGGTTTGTGGCATATCTTTATACGATTTTACCACCTTACGAGCATGAAATGTGATAATTTCTTCATGAGTTGGGGCAAGAACATAATCGCGGTTTTTCAGGTGAAACATGGTGTCACCAAAAGCCTGTACTCTACCTGTTTCTTCCCAGATTTCTTTTGGATTGAGTGCAGGCAGGTGAAATTCCTGTCCGCCAATGGCATCCATCTCCTGGCGAATAATTTCACAAACTTTTTTAACCACCTTGTAACCAAGTGGCAGAAATGAATAAATTCCGGCAGCAAGTGCTCTTACATATCCACCTCTTAACATTAAGACATGGCTTGGAACAACTGCGTCGTTTGGAACTTCTTTAAGTGTAGGTATAAATGATTTGCTCTGTCGCATTTTCTCTTAAGATTTTATGAAAAACTGAACTACAAAGATACTAAATAGGTATTAGGTATTAAGTATAAGGTATTATTTTGGGATGTGGGGAGGTAGGGACTACCGATAAAAAGTTGCAATATATATACCAAATTGAAGATAGCAGACACTTTGGATAATCAGAAGTGACTAATCAAAATCCATTAAGGAAATCTTTGTAATTTAGAATCTCGATTCCGTCTGCTCCGGCTTTGGTTAAACCTCTATAAACCAGTATACCTTTTTCTTCGGGGCTTTTAGTTCTTTCAATCGAGTTGATAAACTTTGTCTGAAAAGTCTCACTCGTTTTTATTTCGATCCATTCGCGACTCTGGTTTTTATCCACAATGAGATCGATTTCCACTCCGGATGAAGTTCTGTAGTAGTAGAGATTAAAAAACAGTTTTTTGTGTTCAATAATCTTTTTCACTTCAGAAACAATATAATTTTCGAACAAAGGACCTGTCAATAGACTGTTTTCAAATTGTCCCTCTGTATCTATTCCCGTAAGAAAGGAGACAAGTCCTGTATCATAAAAATAGAGTTTTGAGGATTTAACTATTCTTTTACCAAGATTATCAAAGAATGGGGGAAGAAAAAAGATGATGTACGAAGCCTCAAGCACAGAGAGCCAGTGTTTTACAGTGTTCACAACAACACCAAGTTCACTTGCCAGTTCTGAAAAATTTATCATCTGCGAGCATCTTGCTGCAAGGAGTTTAATAAGTCTAAAAAAATCCCTGATATTGCCGATGTCGCTGATTGATCTCAGGTCTTTCTCGAGATAAGTGTTTATATAAGCCTTATACCATTCATTTCTAAATTTATAGTCTCTTTTAGCCAGTTCAGGGTATCCACCTTTAAATATTGACTCTTCGTGAAGATTCGGGGGGATCTCACTAAACTGGAGGGGTAGAAGAGTGAGCAGTCCAATTCTTCCGGCGAGAGATTCAGATATTTTTTTCATCAAAGTGAACTGCGATGATCCTGAGAGGATAAATTTCCCGTATTTTTCACGATCGTTGTCAACAGCTATTTTAACATAAGTAAAAATCTCAGGTGCCTTCTGTGCCTCTTCAAATATAACTTTGTCATCGTTAATTCTCATAAACCGTTCCGGGTCATCCCTGAATTCCGCTATGGTGGTCGGGCTATCGAATGTTACATATTTATATTCGTCTTTGAGAAGTTCTTTCAGCAGGGTGGATTTGCCCGACTGGCGTGGTCCTGTTAGACCCACAATCGGGAATGCTGAAAGATATTTGAGCAGAGTCGACTCTGATGTTCGGGAGATGTAGTTGGTCATAAGTAGAAAATACCATGTAAATTTGCAGTCTGACTGCAAATTTACACAAAAATCAGCCTTCAAAAAAATTTAGCTGGTTGAATTATGATGTCGGTTACCACAAAAAAAACTGCCTTCAGAAATAAATTCCCGAAGGCAGTTCACAATTAAAGAAGCACTTTAATTAAATTTTATTCTTCCGGTTTTGCTTTCATTGCATCCCAGATTACATATCCACAAAGGAGGACAAACATGAAGATACCAACAAACATGGCACCATTGGTTTCAACCCAATGAGTTGCCATCAAGTCAATATTAAAATATTTCATAACTGCACTTATTACACCCATTAATGCACCACCTGCAATGAAACCTGAAGCAATCAAGGTTCCGCGCTCTCTACGGGCATTGTTAAGATTTTCATCTTTACTACGGGTTGAAACGATGTGTGCAAGGATACCACCGATGAGGATCGGTGTGTTAAGTTCAAGAGGAATATACATTCCAAGCGCAAAAGCCAATGCAGGAACTTTAATCATCGTCAGGATTAAAGCCATCGCAGCACCGGCAATATACAGCATCCACGGGGCATCTTTCCCCGACATCAATGGTTCAATTACTGCTGCCATTGCGTTTGCTTGTGGGGCTTGAAGAGCACCTTCACCTTTGAAACCGTAAGCTTCGTTCAGAACCATGATAATCAATCCCACAACCGCTGCCGACGCTGCAGTTCCGACAAATTTCCATGTCTGCTGTTTGTATGGTGAACTTCCAAGCCAATAACCAATTTTAAGATCGGTAATGAATGCACCTGCACACGAAAGAGCGGTACAAACAGCACCACCAATCAAAAGTGCAGTAACCATACCCTCTTTCCCTTTTATTCCAAAAGAAATCAAGATGATGGAAGAAAGGATGAGGGTCATCAAAGTCATCCCTGAAACGGGGTTTGTTCCAACAATTGCGATTGCATTGGCAGCAACTGTTGTGAAGAGGAAGGAGATGATCATCACGATTAACAGACCAAGAAGAGCATGACCCCAACTTCCGGTTACACCAAAATTGAAGAATAAAAGAAGTCCAAGTCCTATTGCCAGAATACCAACAACAATAACCGACATTGGAAGGTCCTTTTCAGTTCTTAAAGCACCTGCTGCAGCAGCTCTTCCGCCACCAATTTCTTTTGCGGCAAGCTTAAATGCACCGGCAATGATGCCCGATGAACGAACAATTCCGATTATACCTGCCATTGCAATTCCACCGATACCGATGTGACGGACATAGTTTCTGAAAATCTGTTCAGCAGTCATATCCTTGATCAACACGGTAACATTTGCACCAAAAGGTGTAGCAAGTTCTTGTCCGATGTAGAAGACAACCGGAATAAGCAGATACCACGAAACAAATGAACCGGCTGCAATAATTGCTGCATATTTTAGACCAACGATAAAACCGAGACCCGTAACGGCAGCACCAATATTAATATTGAATACAAGTTTGTATTTATCATAAAGCATATCGCCGATCGGAAGAACTTTTGTTGAGAAAGTTTCGCTCCACCATCCAAATGTGGCTATAATAAAATCATAAGCTCCACCAACGAGGCCCGATGAAACAAGAACAAGAGCTTGAGATCCACCTTTTTCACCTGCAACAAGCACTTCCGTGGTTGCAGTTGCTTCGGGGAACGGGAATTTTCCGTGCATATCAGCAACAAAATATTTACGGAATGGAATTAAAAACAAGATTCCAAGAAAACCACCCAAAAGAGATGAAAGGAAAACCTGAAGGAAAGTTGCTTCAAGATCGAGAATATAAAGAGCCGGAATTGTGAAGATTGCACCGGCAACAACAGCACCTGAAGTAGCACCTACCGACTGGATAATTACATTTTCACCAAGTGAATTTTTTCTCTTTAAAAGGGTGGATAATCCGACAGCTATGATAGCAATTGGGATTGCTGCCTCAAAAACCTGTCCAATTTTTAATCCGAGATATGCTGCAGCAGCCGAAAAAAGGACTGCCATAAGAAGACCCAAAGAGATGGTATAAACATTAACTTCGGGCACAATACTGAGAGGCGACATGATGGGTTCATATTTTTCGCCGGGTTTCAGCTCAGAATAAGCATTTTTTGGAAGTCCTTTAACTTCCCCGGATGAATGTCCGCTCATTTAATCTCCGTAATTGGTATTTAGAATAGTTATCGTGTAATAAAATTTGTAATGAAACAAATCTCTTCAAACAAAATTACTGCATTATTGCATTATTGGATTATTGCATTACACAAAATTACTGCATTATTGCATTACTGCATTAAAAAAAAAGACCGGCCGCTTCAAATAAATGAAACAGCCGGTGGTAAGAAACAAATAAATTGTTTAATCTGTAATTATTACAGTTTTACCGAGCTGATCACTTTCATATAGTTGGCTCTCTCATACTGAGAAGGATCACCTACATTCATGTAGCTCATCGAGCCCCGCATGTCGTCAACAGAATTGTATTCGTTGGCTTCCATCCAGAACTTCATTTTAGATATTACATCAGCTATATGGTTAGGACCAAATTTTAAGATGCTCGACATCATTTGTGTAACTTTTGCACCAACCATGAGCATTTTGATAACATCTTTTTCGCTGTAGATACCGCTTGTTGCAGCGAGATCACAATCGAGTCTGCCATAAAGAATTCCGATCCAACGGAGTGGAAGTCTCATTGCCATAGGGGTACTAAGCAAAACATTAGGAACCACTTCAAGGTTATCGAGATCAATATCAGGCTGATAGAATCTGTTAAAGAGTACAAGACCATCGGCACCTGCTTTATCAAGCTGATCAGCCATCCAGGCAGTTGAGCTGAAGAAGGGGCTGAGTTTGATGGCAACGGGGATTTTTACATTTTTCTTCACTTCCTTTACGATATCAATATAGAGCTGTTCTATTTCCCTGCCGTCGGTGTTGAAATCGGTGGCAAGTTTGTAGATGTTTAACTCAAGAGCGTCGGCTCCGGCTTCTTCCATATTGTGTGCATATTTTACCCAGCCACCCAATGATTTGCCATTAAGACTGGCAATTACTGGGATGTCAGTGGCTTCTTTTGCTTTACGGATCAGGTCGAGGTACTCTTCGGGCCCTGCTTTATACTCGATATGTTCAGGGAAGTATGAGGTGGCCTCCGCAAAACTCTCGTTGTGAGCAGTTGTATAATAATGGTTGGCAAGCGATTCTTTTTCAATTTGTTCTTCAAACAAAGAGTAGAGAACCACAGCTGCGGCACCCGCATCTTCAAGCGCTTTAATGGATGATACCTCTTGTGAGATAGGTCCTGCTGAAGGCACTACGGGATTCTTTAATTTCATACCGAGATATGTTGTTGTTAAATCCATTTTTTATTCCTTAAATAGGTTATTCTTTTCGTTAAAACCGTTATTGATTAATGTTAGGTGTAGAGTTCGCCATGTTTTCATACATTTTGAACTTCTTGGTCACATCTTCCTGAGCTTCAACCATTAATTTCGCTGCTGCTTCAGGGTGAGATTTTGTTAACATTCTGTATCTGGTTTCAAGATAAGCATAATCTTTGAATGGTATCTTAAGACCTTTTGAATCGAGGCTAAAAGGATTTTTACCTTCAGCTACGAGGTCAGGGTTATATCTGAACAACTGCCAGTGACCCGAATCGACTGCTGCTTTTTGGTTTCTTGTGGCGGTTCCCATATCGATACCATGAGCAATACAGTGGCTGTAAGCAATAATGAGTGAAGGACCGTCATAGGCTTCAGCTTCCACAATTGCTCTTACTGTGTGAGCATCGTTTGCACCCATTGCAATTTTGGCAACATAAACATTTCCATAACTCATTGCCATTAATGCGAGATCTTTTTTAGCTCCGGGTTTACCACCTGCTGCAAATTTTGCAACAGCAGCTCTTGGTGTCGATTTCGACATCTGACCACCGGTGTTCGAGTAAACTTCTGTGTCTAAAACAAGAACATTCACATTTTTACCTGAAGCAAGAACATGATCCAAACCGCCATAGCCGATGTCGTATGCCCATCCGTCACCACCCATAATCCAAACCGATTTCTTAACAAGGTAATCGGCAAGACTTAAAAGGTTGATGGCATCAAATTTAACATCTTCATCTTTTGTGCTGTTTTCGATCTCTTTCAGTTTAACTTTAAGTTCTTCAACTCTTAGTCTCTGATCTCTAATGTCAGCTTCACTTTTTTGTTCAGCATTCAGGATATCGAATGCAAGTCTGTCGCCGATTTTATCGCCAAGTTTAACAACGAGGATTCTCGCTTGTTCGTTAAACTGATCGATTGAAAGTTTAAATCCAAAGCCAAACTCAGCATTATCCTCGAAAAGTGAGTTAGACCATGCCGGCCCGCGACCCTCTTTATTTTTAGACCATGGCGTAGTTGGCAGGTTACCACCATAAATTGAAGAACAACCGGTTGCGTTTGCAATAACTGCCCTGTCGCCATAAAGCTGGCTAACAAGTTTAACATACGGAGTTTCACCACAACCCGAGCAGGCACCCGAGAATTCGAAGAGAGGTTCGAGGAACTGAGAATCTTTTACAGTGTTTACTTTCAATTCGGTTCTGTCCCATTCAGGAAGATCGAGGAAGAAGTCCCAATTTACTCTTTCAGTTTCTCTTAAAGGAACCTGTGGCATCATATTGATGGCTTTAAATCTTACTTCTCTCTTGTTTTTAGCAGGACAGAATTCGACACAAAGTCCACAACCCGTACAATCTTCAACAGCCACCTGAATTGTGTAATACAATCCTTCGCCGTGCTCCTTGGCTTTAAACGGCATTGATTTGAATGTTTCAGGAGCAGAATCCAAAGCAGATTTATCGTAGATTTTAGCTCTTATTGCAGCATGTGGGCAAATGATTGCGCATTTGTTACACTGAATACAAACTTCTGAATCCCATACGGGAACTTCAAGAGCGATATTTCTCTTCTCAAACTTGGTTGTTCCGGTTGGGAAAGTTCCATCAATCGGCATGAGGCTTACAGGAAGATCATCACCAAAACCGGCGATAATTTTTCCGGTAACATTCTTTACAAATTCAGGTGAATTTGCAGGAACTGCATCACGGATAGTGAATGAAGAGGTTATGGTATCAGGAACAACAACTTCAAAAAGATTTTCGATTGTTCTGTCAACCGCATCGAAATTCATTTGAACGATCTTTTCGCCTTTTGAACCATAGGTCTTTTTGATGGCATATTTGATCATTTCAATTGCTTTTTCTCTTGGGAGGATTTTAGAGATAGCGAAAAAGCATGTCTGCATCACAGAGTTGATTCTTCCACCCATACCGGTTTCATTTGCAACTTTGTAGGCATCGATGATGTAGAATTTCATCTTTTTGTCGATAAGGGTTCTCTGAACATTCTCAGGAAGTGTATCCCAGACCTCTTCTTTGGATGCAGGCGTGTTCAAAAGAAATGAAGCACCTTCAACTGCATCGCGAAGCATGTCAGTAGTCTCAAGAAAAACTGTCTGATGGCATGCAACGAAATTTGCTCTGTTAATCAGATAACTTGATTTTATCTCTTTTGGTCCAAATCTTAAGTGAGATGTGGTCATCGAACCCGATTTTTTTGAATCGTAAACGAAATATCCCTGAGCATAAAAGTCAGTTCCTTCGCCGATGATCTTAATCGAGTTTTTGTTTGCGCCTACTGTACCATCTGCACCTAGTCCGTAGAATTTTCCTTTAAAAGTATCAGGATTTTCTACTGAGAATGAAGGATCAAAATCGAGACTGGTGTTTGTTACATCTTCTTTAATACCAATTGTGAAGTGGTTTTTTGGTTTATCTTTTTTGAGTTCATCATAAACTGCTTTAATCATCGCAGGGGTAAACTCTTTTGAAGAAAGACCATATCTTCCACCAACTATTTTTGGATAAGCGAAAGGAAGATTTCCTTCGTTGAATGTTTCAGATATAGCAGTAACTATATCCATATAGAGAGGTTCTCCCGACGCTCCCGGCTCTTTGGTTCTGTCTAACACACCAATCACTTTTACAGTGGTTGGGAGTTCTGCGATAAAGTGTTTAATAGAGAAAGGTCTATAAAGTCTCACTTTTAGCACACCAACTTTTTCACCGTTTGCAGTGAGATGTTCAACAGTTTCTTCAACCGCTTCGGCTCCTGAACCCATAACAACAATTACTCTTTCAGCATCAGGGGCGCCGTAGTATTCAAATATTTTATATTTTCTTCCTGTCAGTTCACCAAATTTGTCCATCTGTTTCTGAACTATATCAGGGCAGGCATTGTAGAACGGATTAACGGTTTCTCTTCCCTGGAAATAAACATCAGGATTCTGAGCTGTTCCGCGGATAACAGGAGTTTCAGGGTTTAATCCTCTTTTTCTGTGTTCAAAAACCAATCTCTGATCGATCATTTTTTTCATATCGTCGGGAGTCAGTTGTTCTATTTTTGCAACTTCATGTGAGGTTCTGAAACCATCGAAGAAGTGGATGAAAGGAACTCTTGCTTCAAGGGTAGCTGCCTGAGCTATCAGAGCAAAGTCCATAACTTCCTGAACTGAATTTGAGGAGAGCAGAGCCCAACCTGTAGAACGGGTAGCCATAACATCGCTATGGTCTCCAAATATTGATAAAGCAGCAGCTGCAATAGAACGGGCCGAAACATGAAAGACTGTAGAAGTAAGTTCACCTGCTATTTTGAACATGTTTGGGATCATTAAAAGCAAGCCCTGTGAGGCTGTAAAAGTGGTAGTGAGCGATCCTGTTTGAAGTGCTCCGTGAACACTACCGGATGCGCCGCCTTCACTTTGAAGTTCGGATACGGAGGGAGTAATTCCCCAGATATTCTTTTTTCCTTCCGCTGCCCATTGGTCGCACCACTCTGCCATATTTGACGAAGGGGTGATCGGGTAGATAGCTATCACTTCATTAGTGTGATACGCCACATAACCGGCCGCCTCGTTACCGTCAATTGTAACTTTTTTTCTTTCCATTTTCTTACCATCAGTTATTATTCGTGAATAAAAATCACTACTTTGATGCAAATACTATGCCATATCGATAAGTGCCAATTCACCCCCTTTTTAAGCACAAATTTTCAATTATGACAAAATAGAATTGTCAATATTGGGGATATTCTTAATATTTAGAAGCCGGTATCTGACACTATTTTAGAGAGATTTAACATCACACTCATCGTGGAGAGTATCAGTTTTGTTGATATAAGGGATTTGAATTGAGGGGGGATAAAGAATATGATTTTTATTTTTTGTTTTCCATTATTAATTTTGTTTTTTATTCATAAGATTGTCATCAAAATGAAATTTAAAATCAAAGACCGACCACGACATATCATCCCCCTTTCCGTAGCCGACCGGATTGCTGAGGGAGTTACAGTCGGTGTTTTTTTGGCAGTCACAGTTATTTTCCTCTTTCGATATCCCTCGGTGGATGACAGAGTTGCCATACATTACGATCTGACGGGGAATATAGATCGAATGGGGGATAAAAGCGGAATATTTTTTTTCTTTGGAATTTTGATTTTACTGTATGCAGGGATGACCTTCGCTCAGAAATTCCCACACTCCTTCAACTATATCACAGAAATAACAGAAGAGAATGCAAAACGCCAATATACAACCGCAGTCAAAATGATCAGATGGCTTAAGCTGATGATGGTGGTACTATTTTCTTTTATCATCTTAAAAACAATTTTCCCACAGGACATCAGTAATGAAGTCTTTTTTGCCGTGATCATCACCTTTATTGCAGCAACCTTCATCCAGATGATTGGCTATTTTATCAAGTCAGGGAAATAAAAAAAGCCCCCGGCATTTCTGCATGGGGCTTAAAACATTATTGAATTATTGGTTTATTCTTCTAATGTGCTCTTGTCGCCTTCCGGAAGGCCAAGGGCTCTTGCTTTTAAGAGTCTTCGCATAATTTTCCCGGATCTGGTTTTTGGTAATGAGTCCATAAAGTTGACCCTTTCCGGTTTGGCGATTGGTCCAATCTCATGACCCACATGTTTTTTCAGTTCTTCCACAAGAGAATCGGAAGCTGCATATCCGGCTCTGAGAACCACATAACAATGAATGACATGCCCTTTTACATCATGTGGAAGTCCAATTGCAGCAGCTTCTGCTACCGCTGAGTGAGAAACAAGCGCCGATTCGATCTCGGCAGTTCCCAAACGATAACCGCTCACTTTTATTACATCATCCAATCTTCCAATTACCCAGATATAACCATCTTTGTCTTTTCTTGCCGAGTCTCCGGCTTCATACATTGTGGTATATTTGCTCCAGTATTGCTGTTTATACCGTTCGGGGTCGTGGAGGATTCCCCTCATAATTGCAGGCCAGGGTTTCTTGATAACGAGAATACCTTCCTCTCCTGTTGGAGCACTATTACCATCAAGATCAAGCACATCCACATCAATTCCAAAAAATGGTTTTGTTGCGCTACCCGGTTTCAGGGGAGTTACGGGAAGGGGAGTGATCATAAATCCACCTGTTTCGGTCTGCCACCAGGTGTCCATTATCGGGCATTTCGATTTACCAATGACTTCGTAATACCATTTCCAGGCTTCCGGATTAATCGGTTCACCAACACTTCCCAAGATGCGGAGTGATGAAAGGTCGTGTCTGTTGGGCCAGGCATTTCCAAATCTCATCAGCCCTCTGATGGCGGTTGGTGCGGTATAAAGGATTGTAATTCCATACTTCTCAATCATTTTCCACCATCTGTTGGGGTATGGGTAGTTTGGAGCTCCTTCATACATAAAACTGGTGGAACCGTTAAGAAGAGGGGCATATACAATATAACTGTGTCCGGTTATCCACCCGGGATCGGCTGCACACCAGTATCTGTCTTCATCGTTGATATCAAAAACATATTTAAAAGATGTGGCGGTATAAACCATATAACCACCATGAGTGTGGATTACACCTTTGGGTCTCCCGGTGGTTCCAGATGTATAAAGAATAAAAAGCATGGTTTCCGCGTCAACCTGTTCAGTTTCACACGGCTGGTTTACAACCGGAACACTAAGAAGGTCGTGATACCAATAATCCCGTCCCGGTTCCATGTAGATTTCATGCCCCGTTCTTCGAATAACAACACAATGTTCAATAGTACCTTGACGGGCAAGGGCTTCATCCGCGATCTGTTTGAGGTTAATTATTTTCCCTCGCATATATCCACCATCTGCCGTGATTAGCACCTTGCTCTGAGCATCTTCAATTCTCTCTGCAAGTGACTCAACGCTGAAACCTCCATAAACCACCGAGTGTGCTGCACCAATTTTTGCACATGCCAGCATTGCGAACATCAGTTCAGGAACGCGGGGCATATAGATTGTAACGATGTCTCCCTTTTGAACGCCCATGCTTTTTAAGGCATTTGCAAATTTTACCACTTCACGATTTAGAGCGAAATAGGAATAAGTTCTGACATCATCACCAGATTCACTCTCCCAGATGAGGGCAAGTTTGTTCTTACGGAAAGTTTTCAGATGTCTGTCGATGGCATTTGTGACAATATTGGTTTTACCACCTGTAAACCATCTAAAGAAGGGAGGTGTTGAATCATCATAAACCTTGTCCCATTTTTGTGACCATTCAAATTCCTCTGCAATTTCGCCCCAGAATTTTTCAGGGTCTTCAATTGACTTTTTATACATCGTATCGTAATCTTTACAATGTGCATTATCAATTATTGATTGAGAAGGGAAATACACTTCACCTTCGGATTGTTTCATGCCTGTTTCATCACTCATTTTAAGAGGCTCCTCTATCTAAAATTTAACGGGTAGTGGTTGTTTACGCGATTGGAAGAAAAGTATATATTAATTTCTCAAGTTAAGAATGTTCTGATTTTCTGACAAACTATTTTTAAATAAAAAAATGCCCGTCACCCCGAAGGGCAAACGGGCAAGGTTAGGTTAGTGAGGGATTCACTCTTTTAAAGAAAATCTAAAGTCACTGCCTCACCGTAGCCTACATCCTTGATGCGTAAGCCAGAACCTTAAGAAAGACTTGTGATACAATAACCGCCACTCCTAACCACATTGCAGCGCGATAAATCTTTTCTCTCTTCTTTCCTTTGAAGTAGAGACGGTCATAATCGACATTCCTTGTATAGTCGCCCTTCTTGATGTTCCACCTGTACCAGGCTGTTTCCTGTTGCATGTTGCTCCTCTGTTGTGATGTGTAAATAAAACTCAAAATGCTACTTTGTGATAATTTTCTCAGCCACTAACCTGATCAGGTGAATCGGTGATGAAACTACCAATAACAAAGCGATCGGAGTATATAGAGCAATGAGAACAACCAACCTGAAAAGACCGATTTTTTCATACCCGATATCAACTATTTGCCTGTTCCTGAGCATATAACACTCCTCTTCGATAAATTATTAAAAGTATAGTTATCTACATTATATTTAAATGATATGCCAACGGCACACGACTCACATAAGACGGTGAACCGAAAAATGGCAAAGCAGCACTAAACCAGATTAGAGTGCGTTATGCCGCGCATAGAAATTGGATTTCAGAAATTGAATTGAAAAAGGGACTTGTTCTTGTAGATAAGTTAAGCTTAAGGGGAAATTATAAAAGGGGATGGGGTTTTCACCACATAAATTTCAAAAATCAAACACCGGCAGTGTACCTTTTCCCTCACCACACCTGTTGATTCATGGCCCACATCCCGCCTTTATAATAAATTGTAAATCTAAAAGAGTAAACCTCCGATGTTTGTGAAAAATTATGGTCGCTAAACCTCACCTTAACCTGATTCAAAATTACGAATAATATTTTTTAAAGTCAAGTAAATTCTATATAAAATTAAAAAAAAGTGATATTTTTTTTGGTAATTATGAAAATTCATCATAATTAGACTTTTCTTTATATAAAAGTTAGCTTTAAAAAGGACAAAAACTGTCTTAGAGGAATTTTGATATTAAAAAGAATGATCGATAGATCGGGGATAATTCCCCTTAATTATATGGAGGAAGCTGCTTTCAGGATGAAATAGAAAATGACAGTAAGGAGGATGCCGGCCGATATTAACAGGGCACTTTTCTTCGTTCTCTCAACCTTGCGGTTGTGGAGGTATAATTTATCGTATTCGGGGTCACGCTGGTAGTCACCATGTTTGACATCCCAGTTGTTCAACTCTTTTTTCACAATTGCTCGCTTTTAATGGGAATTATTTTTTTTAACAATTAAAATATAACATTCAGAGAGGACTATCGATGTGATGTACATCTTAATAATCGGGTGAATTCCACACCCTTACAGCAGGGGATGTGATGTGCTACACATAGAGATAACCCATGGATGACAGGTTTTGTTCCAACCGTTCAAAATATTTTATGATAACTTAACACAAAATGTTGTAAACTTAACTTCATAATGTTTAATTTTGGCATCGAATTTAATAGAATTATTAGAGAAATGAAAGAAGAATACGAAGTAGTAAAAGGAATCAGATTTCCCAGGTATTCCCTCAAAGTGGTAAAATATTCACAAGGGGAGTATGGAGTGGTTGAATCTTTCTATTTTATGAAATTTTGTTACAAAAGAACAGAAGAAAGATTTAACGGTTTGGTGGACGCGAAACTCAGATACGAAGATTTGCACGCCTCTCGTAAATTTGATCACATGACCGGCAAATAAACCTCCTCCGTGTGAAGGAATGAAAAACAAACTCGACAAAAGAATTCTGATTGCAGGCACACTCTCGGAATTAAGCATACCCGCACAGTTAAATTACCTGCCTGTTGTGGTTAATCTCTCAAAACAGATAGCCGAATGGTTTGGGTTCCAGGATGAAAAGCTACGCGAAGTTGAACTAATTGTTGAAGAATCTTTTGTTAGTGTTGTGGAAAATTCTTTTGAACCCGATGAACTTGGAATAGTAAGGTTCAAAATATCCTACCTTCCGGGTAAACTGATATTTACTCTTGAAGATAAAGGTCCTCCTGTGGATGTTGACAAACTCGAGCAGGAAGAACGCTCGGCTTTGGGAATCCTCCTGATTAAACACCTCGCTGATGAATTTAAGTTTGTAAACCTCGGCAAAGAGGGGAAGAAGCTTGAAGTTGTAAAAAATCTCCCGGATGAAGAAATACAACACCTTGTAACTGATTCTGCATCTGTTGAACCGGAACCCGCCCCCAAAGATGAATATCTTAAATTTGGAATGCTTAAATCTGAGGATGCCCTTGACCTCGCCCGATTGGCATATCGCGCCTACGGTTACACCTACACAAGCGTTGCTTATCTCCCTGAGAAACTAAAAGAAATTCTTGAATTCGGATACCTCGAAGCTGTTACAGTAAGAAATTCCAAAGGTGAATTTATAGCAAATCTTGGGCTGTTTTATGAAAAACCGGGTGCCAGAGTTGCAGATTCAGGAATGGCGATAGTTGATCCCAGATATAGAGGGCATAATCTCTTTAAACGGATGAAAATGCAAGCCATTGAGCATGGAAAAACCATTGGTCTTTATGGACTCTATAGCGAGAGTGTGACCATCCACCCCTACACACAAAAAGGAAACATCTCACTCGGAGCCAAAGAAACGGGTCTGTTAATTGCTTTTACAGGGGAAAGAGTCACTTTTAAAAAAATAAACGATGAAGGGCTTTCGCAGCGGCAAGCAGTGATGCTCTATTACCTTAAAATAGAAGAAGAACCGGAAAGAACTGTTTACATTCCGGAGGTCTATGAAGATATATTGACCCGGATATATTCAGATATTAAACTCAACAGAGCGATTCATACCTCAAAAAGTTTTAAGAACATCGTTGAGATGTCGGGTGAAACAGCCCTTGAATTAAGCTTTAAACCCGACTTGAATTCTGCTGTTATCACTATTGAAAAATATGGTGAGGATATTATCCCAATCCTCAGATTGAGGATAAAAGAACTCTGCATGAAAAAGATTGATACAATTTATCTGGAACTGCCTCTCTCGGAACCGGCAACCATGTACCTTGTTTCACAATTCAGAGAACTTGGGTTTTTCTTTGGAGGATTAATCCCCGAATTCAGGGACGGTGACATTTTGAAGATGCAGTATCTCAACAATATTTATATTGATACTTCAAAGATCATGATTGCTTCAGAAAATGGCAGGAGTATTCTCGATTTCATTGTTGCGGACAGAGAATCAGCAGGTTAACCCCCTTTGTTTTAATTTACATCAAGATCTTACTTTCATACCAAATTATCGACATTTTTTTGAACTGTGAATACCTTAATTTAAAACTTCAATAATTATCATTCCTTTTTTATTTCATCAGGCATAAAATGACCCTTAGAGCCGCAGCAATAATCTTACTATTGTCAATTACCACTTTATTCTCACAGGAAAAAAGAGGCTACGAATATTGTGCTGAAAAAAAGCAAAATATGCATCCGGCATCACTTCACAAATTGCAGGAGATGGCAGCAGTTGCCCACAGTTTCGATGTAATCGATTACAAACTCAATCTCGATATCTATAACTGTTTTATTTCACCATATCCAAAATCATTTACCGGAACAGTTGTTGTGAAATTCCGGGTGGACTCAACTCTTAATTCAATCTCCCTTGATGCAGTAAACACCTCAATGGTGGTCGATTCACTCGGATTTGCGGGAGAAAGCTTCACACACAGCAGTAATAAACTAAACATTACTCTTGACTCCACTTATTCACCCGGTGATACAGTGGAAGTGAAGATTTATTATCGCCATAACAATGTCTCAGATAACGCTTTTTATGCAAGTGGTGGAACAGTTTTTACCGATAACGAACCCGAGGGAGCAAGAAAATGGTTCCCCTGTTGGGATAAACCATCCGACAAGGCGACGGTTGACCTTACTGCAAGAGTGCCTGTGAATGTAAAACTTGGTTCTAACGGGTTGTTAAAAGATTCCACAAATACAGGTTCGGAAATTTATTATCGCTGGGTAAGCAGAGACCCCGTTACCACATATCTAACGGTGATATCTGCAAGGGTTGATTACCAACTTCATATCTTAAGATGGATTGATCCTGTTTCAGGTGATACGCTTCCAATCAGGCTTTATGCAAATCCAAGTGAAACAGTTTCTCAGACAATTAAAGATGCCATAATCAATCAGACAACAGGATTCAGCGAAAAATATGGACCATTTCCATTTGAAAAAAATGGATATGCCACTCTGAACAACCAATTCACCTGGGGTGGAATGGAAAATCAGACACTTACATCACTCTGTCCAAATTGCTGGAGCCAAAATCTGATTGCCCACGAATTTGCACACCAGTGGTTTGGTGATATGGTCAGTCCATCAACATGGGCGGATATCTTCCTTAATGAAGGATTTGCAACTTTCTCTGAAGCAGTCTGGGAAGAAGTAAAGCCGGGCGGAAGTTACCAGGCTTATAAAACCATGATCAACAGCGATGCCAACACCTACAAACAACAAAACCCGGGTTGGCCGATCTATAATCCTTCATGGGCAATTGTGACTCCGGGTACCAATGAGCTTTTTAATACGGCAATAACCTATGCGAAGGGTTCATGTGTTTTGGCGATGGCAAGATATGTACTTGGTTCCGATCTCTTTTTTAGTACCATAAGGTCTTATACAACCGATCCAAATTTCAGATATAAAAATGCTTCGATCCCTGAATTTATTGTAAAAATGAGTGAAGCCTCCGGTCAGGACCTTACCTGGTTCTTTGAACAATGGTTATATCAACCAAATCACCCAAGCTATTCCAACACCTGGTGGATATCCCAACCCGGCTCAAGGGAATGGACCATCAACTTCAAAGCAAGACAGACCCAATCGGGCAGCACATATTACAAAATGCCGATTGAACTCAAGATATCATTTACTTCAGGTCCCGACACAACAATAAGAGTGTTTAACGATCAGAACAATCAAATTTTTACTTTTAACTTTAACAGACAACCTTCTTCGCTGGTTTTTGATCCCAACGATGAAATAGTTCTCAAAACAGCCAACACTGTGATGTCAGCAGAAGAAGATCAACTTTCACCCGTTGAATATACTTTATACAGAAACTATCCAAATCCATTTAATCCTTCAACCACAATTAAGTTTGCGGTGCCCGAGGGAAGTGATGTAAAACTTTCAGTTTTTAATGCAAATGGTGAGGAAGTTGGAGTAATCGCAAGTGGATATTTTGAGGCCGGAATACACAAGGTTGAATTCACTGCAAATAATCTTCCAAGTGGAATCTATTTTGCAGTTCTGAATGCCGGCGGGAAAATGTTAAGACAAAAGATGATTTTGCTCAAGTAGAGTTTGAGAAACCGGAGTGACTTGAGAAACTTGAGTACTCGAGTCACTCAAGTACTCAGGTCACTCAAGTTTCTCTTCAACACAAGAATAGTTATATCATCCCTCATTGGAACATTGTAGGTGAAATTATTAATTGATCTGAGGATTGACTTAATAATTTCATCGGGGGATTTGGTTGCGTTTTTTATCAGATTCTTTTCAATTCTGGCAATACCAAATTCTCTGTTGAATTCATCAACGGCTTCATTAACTCCGTCGGAATAGATAAAAAGAATATCGTTGACCTTCAAATCGATTTCAATTTCTTCGAGAGTTTTATCGAAAATGCCTTTATCGCGCATGCCGATTCCAATCCCGGTCGGTTTTAATTGTTTAACTTCTCCCGATTCCGCACAAAAATGGAGCAAAGGTGTGTGACCTGCCCTTATCGCCTTTATCTTTTCACCTTCTTGCACCTCTAATGCCACGGCAGTAAAAAACAACCCGGGTTTAAATATGGAATTTAGAACTTTATTAAGTTCTTGTAGCACATCTTTAGCTGTGTGCTGGTTTTTTGTCAAATATGTTAAAACCGAATGAACTCTTACCATATACAAAGCGGCAAGCATTCCTTTCCCTGATATGTCGCCAAGAAGATAAAAATGTTTCTTTTCAGATGAATTGAGCGGAAAATAGTTGAGGAAATCACCCCCTACCACTTTTGCCGGCTTTGAGTAGGCAGCAACCTGAAGTCCTTGATATGAAGGAGAATCAGTCATTATTAACTCTTCCTGAATATTTTTTGCAATATCCAGTTCATTGGTGGCGGAAAGCTTTTCTGCCACTTCAAATGCGAGAAGTAATACCACAGCTAAAAATGACAACACTCCCCAGAACCACACATTTACCATTGCAGCGTAAAAGAAGATCACAAAAGCGAGTGAAAAAGCTATCCTTCTTACAGGGGAAAGTTTTCTAAGAAATGTGTAAACCAATTCCTTGAGCAACGCAAATTTGCGCTGCGCCTGTGTCATCTTTTTATATTCATTCCTTTTGGCACTGTCGAGATAAAACTGATATACCTCAGGTGCTTCGGAACGAATCAATCGGGCTACATCACCGTCTTTCAGGTCACTTGTGTATAACTTATAAAGATTTGAGAAAAAACCTGCCAATAAAAATATTCCTTAATGAAGTGTTAAATTTACATGCTTGTTCCGAATTGTGGTTATAATATTATATAACCACCCGTTTAATATGTATAAGTGGTCTAATTCTACTTCTTCAGCAATATAACACCCCATTTTGGCGGGATCTCAAGCAGGTTATACGATGCACTGAATTTTATTTCTCCCCCATTGAATAAATCGTTATACTTACCATCGCGTAAAACAGTGGTTGTTCGTTTAACATCTGAATTATTTATGAAAACAAGGATTTCCTCTCCTTCAAGTTTTCGTTCAAATCCAAATATTTCATGTTCGTCATCAACTTTTATTGTTTTATAACTGCCTCTTCTGAGTGATGGGTGTGAGTTACGGATGTTAATCAGTTTTTTATAATGGTTGAGAAGATCATGGTTAACATTTACCTCTTCAGGAACCGGGCGTTTGGAACCGTCAGGATTATAAATTTCCGGTTGATATTCCATGTCATCCCAAACCATCGGTTTTCTGCAATCGGGATCGTTTGCTCCCCACATTCCCACTTCATCACCATAATAAATCATTGGAGCACCCACATAAGTCATTTGCAGAATGGCAAAAAGTTTTTGTTTCCTCAAGGCAGATTCAGTTGGCTTTGCCGGGTCATATTTGGGATTGTCTCCCTTTGAAATACCAAACCATTTACCCCAGTCAACATATCGTCCGAGGTCTGCATTCATTGCATGGGAGGCGATTCTGTTGGCATCGTGGCTGCCAAAAAGATTCTGTTGAACATATTCCACACCACCCGGAAAAGCTGAACGGAGTTCCGCAAGTTTTTCATCAAATTCAGATGTCGATATCCTCGTCTTTTCTGCGAGTATAAAATCGGCGCAGGCAAATGCAAAATTATAATTCATCACCGCATCAAATTCATCTCCCTGCAAATATGGTTCGATTACGCTAATGGGGTCTATCACCTCGGCAGTCAGGTATGCCTGGTTATTTATCGATTTCACATGCGACCGCCAGTCTTTCCAAAATGGGTGTTTTATGCAAAAGGCAACATCAAGCCTCCACCCGTCGATGCCATCGGAGGGATTGCCGTCACCATCAGGGTCCATCCATCTTTTGGTAATGTCGAAGATATATTTTTTAGGTTCGGCAACAATTCCATTTTCGTCTTCTTTAATTTCAGGCAGTTCTTTTACCCCAAACCATCCTTCATATTCAAATTTTGTCCCTTTTTCTTTGTTCTCAAAAGATTTGATTGAGAACCAGTTCCTAAACCGGGATTTTTCCTGGTTTTCAACAACATCACGGAATGGAATTGATGAGATACCCATGTGATTAAACACTCCGTCAAAGATAACCCTGATTCCGAGTTTGTGAGCTTTTTGGATTAATTCAAGCACAAGTTTATCTGCATTTGTCCACTTCCAGGTAGAGGGGTCATCAAACGATTCTGATGAGATCAGTTCTCTGTCTGCCTCAGGGTCATTCCCAAAATTGGGGTCAATATGATGGAAGGAGATTCCGTCATATTTGTGAAGTGATGGTGATTGAAAAACAGGATTTAAATAAATTGCATTTATTCCCAAATCTTTAATGTAGCCAAGTTTATCTATCACCCCTTGAAGGTCGCCACCATATCGTCTTCGTTGTAAATTAAACCAGATATCTTTGCCGTTCTCTTTTTCATACTGTTGCAGTTCATACCAGTCGCTTCCCCAAGGGTGAATTTCCCAAGGAGAAGTTATATCATGCGGGTAAGCACCTTTCAGGTTATCAATTTTGGGGTCATTATCAGGATTTCCATTACGGAATCTTTCAGGAAATATCTGATACCAAACTGCATCTTTTGCCCAGTCGGGAACAAATTCAGATTTTGCCATTGATGAATCTCCAGTACCGGCAAACATGTCGGAGAGTAACAAAATGGATAAAGTTAAAATTGGAATAAATGAACGATACATAATCACGATTCCCGGAATTTTTATTCCCAAATATAGGAATTTATGCCTCCATTTAACAGTTCGAATAGTTAAATCCACTTTTCTGAATATTTCTATGTTAAAATTTAGTTAAAAAAACAAAAAAAGTCCTTTATAATTGATTTTAGGTTTTGTTATTAGTTGAATTTTGAATAACTTTATACACATTTTTTTAGTAGTTCGAATTCCGCAAATTAAACTGGGCGGGTTCCGGCTACAACATAACAAAGGAGAACTCATATGAGATCTTTACGACTTCTTTTCTTTTTCGTTTTTTTGTTTTCTGTAGCAAATGCACAGTGGGTTGAACAAACCTCTGGCGTTACAGGCGCACTCTATTCCGTCTCGGCAGTTGATGATAATGTCTGCTGGATTGGTGGAGCTACCGGAGTAATTTTGCGTACTGTAAATGGTGGAACCAATTGGACAAATGTTGGTGGTGCAGGTGTTGGGTCCGCTGATGTTTATGCAATTTTTGCACTTGATGCAAACACATGCTGGGTGACCACATCGCCAACGAGCGGTGCATATATCTACAAAACAACCGATGGTGGAGCCAGTTGGACACAACAACTCTTCCAGTCAGGTGGATTTGGTAACGGTATTTGGTTCAAGGATGCCAATAATGGTTTCTTCACTGGCGACCCTGTTGGAAACAGATGGAGTATCTTCAGAACCAGCAACGGCGGAACAACATGGGATTCAACCGGAATGTATCAAGCATCCGGTGGAGCTGCCGGTTGGAACAACAGCCTCTTCATTTCTGGTAATTCCATTTGGTATGGTACAAACCAAACCAAAATATGGTACTCGCCTGATTTTGGGAACACATGGCAGATTCAGACAACAACCGGACAGGCAAATTCGTACGCTGTTTGGTTCAACAATGCAACTACAGGTCTTACCGGTGGAGCAAATTTCCTTGCAACAGCAGATGGTGGAACAACATGGGCTGCAGTTACCGTACCGGGAACCGGCAATATTTCCGGTATTACCGGTGAAGCTACCAACTGGTATGTAACCCGTCAAGCTACCGGTCTTTATCAGTCAACTGATAACGGTGCTACCTGGACCACTGCTTACACTGCAACCGCAGGCAGCTTCTACCATATTAATAAAGCCCGTACCGGAACTGCCATTTGGGCATGCAGAAGCAATGGTGCTATTTCAAAAGGATGGGGAGTTCCTGTTCCTGTTGAATTTACATCGTTTGCCGCAACCTCCGATAATGGATCAGTTAATCTTTCATGGGCAACTGCTACCGAAACCAACAACAAAGGTTTTGAAGTTCAGAGAAGATTTGAAAATTCAGAATACTCAACAGTTGCTTTCATTGATGGTAAAGGAACTACAACCGGTTCAAACAATTATGTTTACACAGACTCAAAAATTGAATCAGGTAAATATTTCTATCGCTTAAGGCAAATCGATTTTGACGGTTCATTTGCTTATTCAAATGAAATCGAAGTTGATGTTGTTGTTGTAACATCGTTTGCTTTGGATCAGAACTATCCTAATCCTTTTAACCCTTCAACTTCAATCTCCTACAGATTACCTGAAGCTTCAGATGTAGTCGTCAAGATTTATGATGTTATGGGTAACGAAGTTGCAACTCTTGTTAATGGAAGACAAGAAGCAGGCGCTCATCAGGTGGTTTTTGATGCTGCCAAACTTTCCAGCGGATCTTATATCTATTCGATCAAAGCCGGAAATTTTTCTGCTACAAGAAAAATGATCCTGATGAAATAATATCAAAGAAGCGTAGTAGCAAAGTATCGGAGTATCAAATCTTAAATACCAGCTAATAGCTTTAAAGATTATTTACATTTAGAGTCAAAAATTTAAGCTGCTTTCGAAAGAGGGCAGCTTTTTTTATTATTGGTATATTTACAGGTTCAATAACAAATTTTCTGAAGATGAAACTTTACACCACTCTTTTATTTATTACACTTTTTGGTACCGGGTTATTTGCCCAGTCAAATAAATGGACTACACTTGAAGAACTTACTCTCACCCTGCCTGAGCATGAAGCTCTGGCTTTGTTTGAAGGGGAGTGGGATGTGCAAATTGAATTCTTTTTTGATAAAGATGACGGAAAAGCCTTAAAAGGTGCCGGTGAATCAAAAAATCAGGTGGTTCTCGGAGGGAGATTTATTGAATCCCGCTCTCAAAATATCGCTTTTGGGATGTCAATTACTTCCATTGCCTATCTTGGATATGATGTAAGACTGCAAAAATATACCCTTTATTCAATGGATGAATTGGGAAATTTTGCAATAAATGCTTATGGTGATTTCAAAAAAAGTGATGCCAAGTTTATATTTGAAGGGAACACGATGGATTATGTAACCCGCGAAGATCAGATGTTTCGGATTATCTACGATTTTGAAGGGGAAGACTTGATTAAATATGAGGTCGATTTCCTTCTCCCCGATGGATCGTATAAACCTTACATTAATGCTGAATTCAGGAGAAAACAATGAATTGGTGGGTTGTAAAGTCGGAACCCGATGTTTTTTCGATTGATGATCTTGAAAAATCCCCCGATAAAACTACATATTGGGACGGAGTTCGCAACTATCAGGCAAGGAATTTCCTCCGTGATTCGATGAAAAAAGGCGACAAAGTTCTCTTTTATCATAGCAGCACAGAACCAATGGGAATTGCAGGATGGTGTGAAGTAGTGAAAGAAGGTTACCCTGATTCCTCGGCTTTTGATCCGGAATCCCACTATTTTGATCCTGCCTCTACCCCGGAGAAACCTGTTTGGATTATGGTCGATATTAAATTGGTTGAAAAGTTTCCACGGCTTGTAACACTACAGGAAATTAAAGAAAATCCAACATTGAAGGATATGACTTTAATTAAGAGAGGGAACAGATTATCGGTTTTTCCTGTAAAAGAGGAAGAATATAACGAAATACTAAGGCTTGCCGGGCTTTAAAGAGAGTTTAGAGTTTTAAATACTCTATTCCGATTCCTGCTTGTATGTTATGGGAATTTTAGAAGCAACCTTTAATTTCATTATCTTTACAACAATATTTATTGTTTTTTTGGCAATTTAAAAAGAAATATATATCCGGATGAATCTGGAAACTGACATAATAATTTTTACATCGACGGCTCTGCTCTCACTTTTAATGCTCACCGCCATTTATCTGGCATTCAGAGCTTACAGGAAAAGCAAAGGAATGTCGGAGAATCTGCATGAACGCGATTTTCAGTTGCCAATCGACAAACAAAAACTCTATTTTTACGGCTCATTTTTTAATCCCGATTCACCCCTTCCATCACGGAAAAGATTTATACCACTCTATATTTCAGTAATAACACTCTATATACTTACGGTGATAAGCTTCTACACAGGATTGCTGCTCTTTGCATGGTTGTTTAACTTCCTGATATTTGCTGTGGTGCTATTTGTGGGAGTAAAATTTATTAAAGTGTTAATTGACGACAAAACAGCTTCAAAGATTATATAACCGAGGAACCATGGAACATTTTACCATTGTAAGCAACAATCTTATTCTTAGAGACCTTACTTACCTGCGTGACAAAAATACACCACAGAGAGATTTCAGGCATGCACTCGACAGGATAGCCTACTCGATTTGCATCTCACTTAGTTCAAATATTATAATGAAGGATGTAGAAGTGGAAACGCCTCTTGAAGTTACAAGTGGTAAAAAAATTGCAAGTGAAATTGTTCTTGTACCAATCTTAAGAGCCGGATTAAGCATGGGAAATGCTTTTCTTCAACTTCTTCCACAAGCGAAGATGGGACACATCGGTTTAAAAAGAAATGAAGAAACTCTCGAACCAATCGAATACTATTATAAAACTCCACAGGATTTGGAGACTGCACAGGTGATTATTCTCGATCCGATGCTCGCTACAGGAGGAAGTGTTTCTGCTGCTGTTACATTTTTGAAAAGAGGCGGTGCAAAAAACATAATTATCGCTTCGATTATTTCAGCACCAGAGGGGGTTACCAGAGTTTTAAATGATCATCCTGATGTTTATATTTACACAGCAGCTTACGATCGTGGTCTTAATGAGAAGGGATATATCGTTCCGGGGCTTGGTGATGCCGGCGATCGTGTTTTTGGAACATTATAATCCAATAATCCAATAATCCAATAATGCAGTAATTGTAATTAAAAAATGGATACAGACCTCGATAATTCGAGATGTGTATCCATATTAATATTGAAGGGATTTGGGACTTTTTGAGCAATAAAGAACCTTAGTAATTCATTACTCAAGTACTCTCTATCTAAAGAGATTCTTTTCCTGTTTTACATTAAGGGCTTCACCAACTTCATAAAGGGCTTTTTCGAGGTCTTTAATGATGTCTTTGTGGTTTTCGATACCAACAGAGAGACGAACAAGTCCTTCGGTAATCCCAGCTTCTTTCCGGGCGTCGGGTCCCATCGAAAAATGAGTCATACTTGCAGGATGCTGAATAAGGGATTCAACTCCACCAAGGCTCACAGCCAGCTGACAAAGTTTAACCGAATTCATCATAATTTCACCGGCATCATATCCACCCTTTAATTCAAAAGTGATCATTCCGCCATGTCCCTTGTGCTGTTTCAGTCCCGTGAAATACTGAGGATGTGATCTTAACCCGGGGTATTTAATCCACTCAACCATCTCATGTTTTTCGAGAAATTCAGCTACTTTTTGGGCGTTTTCTGAATGTTTTTCCATTCTTATTGCAAGAGTTTTAATTCCTCTGTGAACTAAAAATGAGTTAAATGGGTCGATTACGCCACCTGTCTGATTTAACACTTTTTTCATAAGTGTATAATCAGCCATCTCTTTTGCAACAACAATACCCGCAACAACATCAGCGTGGCCGTTAAGGAACTTTGTCATTGAGTGAATAATGATATCCACACCAAATTCAAATGGTCTCTGGAGAGCTGGAGACATAAATGTATTGTCAACACAAACTTTTGCACCAAATTCTTTGGCAATTTTAACCATTTCGGCAAGGTCTGCAATCGCCAGAGTAGGATTACCCGGTGTCTCAACATATACCAATTTAGTATTCTCTTTCATCGCAGCTCTTACATCATCAGGGTTGGAAGTATCTACAAAAGATATTTCAACACCAAATCGTGCATAAACTGTTCTTAGCAGAGTGTTGGTTGGTCCATAAACTGCTTGGGAGCATACAATATGTGAACCGTTGCTTAAGTAGGTGGCAAAAACTGTATTAATAGCCGCCATACCACTTGCGCAACCCATTGCTTTTACACCGCCCTCGAGGGCAGCAACAGAATCTTCCATCGCTTCAATAGTTGGGTTGCTCATTCTCGTATAAATGTGCCCCTTCCCCTCACCGGAGAACAATGCAGCACCGTGTTGTGCTGATTTAAACTTAAAAGTAGAGGTCTGATATATCGGCGGAACTACCGCACCAAATTCATCTTCATCAATGCCTGCATGTACACACATCGACTCAAAATTAAGATTTTTAGGATCTTTCATATGTATCTTCCAAATTTTTCAAAAATTCAATCTACTAATATAGTACTTGAGAGACTAGTGAAACCAGAGAAACTTGAGTGATCAGAGAACCTCTCAAGTTCTCAAGTTCTCAAGTTCTTAATAATATATCGCATGCACCTCAATCTCTTCGGCGGAGGGATCATTTTCTTTGATGAATTTGATAAAATCGTTGTTGTAATATTCCTGATGATTTTCTTCAAAATCTTTTTTTAGGGCTTCGATCTCTTCATAACTAAGATTGGTTTTGAAATAGCTTTTTATTCCTTCATCATCATAGATTTTGAAGTAATTTCTTTGATTGTTCATTTTGTTTGCTCCTGAGTTAGATTAGTATCTCATGTGAATGCAGAATATCGGAGAAAAGCTCATCTTTAATTGATTCGGCATTTCTCTTAGCGTGCGAAAGTGAATTAATAATAAATCTGTTAGCGATAAAGCGTTTGCGTGAATCTTTTTCAGCTTCATCGAGCAACAGATAACCTACATAAATATAACTGTAAAGTTCAACAAGGTCTTTTGCTGCAACATCCTGAAAGACAGGGTCTTTTTTATCGAGTACATACTTGACACATTCATTGAAGATTATCCTGATTTCCTTGAGGAAATTTTGTAGTCTTGTTAACCCCGAATCGTAAGATTTGGCTTCTTTTTTGGTAATAAAATCGACAAGAACATCAGAAAAGACACCGGAGGCAGCCGCCACGATTTGTAGTTGTGATGTTCCCTCATAAATATTGGTGATTCTTGCATCGCGAGCCAATCGTTCAACCTTAAACTCACGCATGTAACCTGTACCACCGTGAATTTGAAGAGCATCATAAGTAATCTTGTTTGATGCTTCTGTCACGATGTATTTTGCCATTGGAGTTAAAAGATTAGCCAGTCTGGTTACATTTTTTAGTCTGGCATTGGCTTCTGCAAAAGGTTTACCGTCTTTTTTCAGATTTTCAATCACCTCTTCAAGTTTTTCTTTGAGATCAACCATTATCGCAGTGGAATAGAGCAGTGACCTGTTACTTTCAAGTGTAACTCTCATATCCATAAGAATATTGGTAACGACGGGTAGATTGATAATCGGTTTTCCAAACTGTTCCCGCTCTTTTGCATATTTTAATGCCTCTTCATAAGCAGCCTGGGATATTCCAAGTGCTTGCGCAGAAACTCCTGCCCGAGCCCGAAACATAAGATCAAGAACATATTTAATTAGTCCCATTCTTCTGGTACCAACAAGTTTGCAAGGGGTATCGTTGAACTGAAGTTCGCAGGTTGGTGAGCCGTGAATGCCAAGTTTGTGTTCAATTCTGCGGACTTTAACTGTATCGTCGCCGTAACAAACAAAAAGACTTAGTCCTCTGCCATCTTTTGAACCGGCTTCACTTCTTGCAAGAACAAGCAACACTTCACCATTTCCATTGGTGATAAATCTTTTAACTCCTCTTAGGAACCACTCACCTTTTTCGTTTTGATATGCAGATAGTTTTACCGCTTGCAAGTCACTTCCTGCATCCGGTTCTGTGAGGGCCATTGCACCTGTAAACTCACCCGTTGAAAATCTTGGAAGAAATTCTTCAGCGAGTTCTTCGCCACCAAATTTCCTTATTGTGTCGGCAATATCCTGAAGACCAAAAAGGTTCATCAACGATGCATCAGCACGGGAAACCATTTCAACCGCTACCATATAGATAAAAAACGGAAAATTGAGACCTCCATATTTTCTCGGAAGGATCATTCCCATCAGGTCGGCTTGGGCAAGCTGCCCTAAATTCTTTTTTGTACCTTCTGCGTAAGAAACTTTTCCATCGGCAAAAACAGCACCGAATTCATCAACGCCGGCAGCTCTTGGTTCAATAAAATTAGCAGAAAGATCACCAACCACTTCGAGAACGGCACGGTAGTTTTCCATTGCATCCTCAAAGGAGACAGGAGCAAAGTTATAGTGAAGAGCTTCTTTATAGTTCTCTTCAAACAATGAAATTACTTCTCTTACCTGTTCAGAATCAAAATTTTTGAAATGAAACTGAATATCGCTGTTATCTGTAAAATAATTTGCCATTTGTTTTTCCTATTTCAACTTGCTCTTGTAAACTTCAATGAATTTTGGAATAATAGTTGTGGCATCACCAACAATTCCATAGTGGCTTACTCCAAATATTGGTGCATCAGGGTCGCTGTTTATTGCGATAATCTTTTTTGCCTCCTGCATCCCGGCACGGTGTTGAATGGCACCTGAAATACCGATTGCAATGTAAAGTTTTGGTCTTACTGTTACGCCTGTTTGTCCAACCTGTCTCTCCGAAATAATAAATCCGGCATCAACTGCTGCTCGACTTCCTGCCACTTCGCCACCGAGGGTATGGGCAAGTTCTTCAACCAATTTAAAGTTTTCTTTGGTGCCAAGACCATAACCACCCGAAACAATTACAGGGGCAGCTTTCAAATTCACTTTATTCTCTTCGTAATGTTGCTCGATCACTTCAACAAGATTATCCTCATCTGCTTTTACAAAAGGGATTTCTTCGATTACAACAGGGTTTGGTTTTTCAATTTTGTGAGATTCCATCACTCCTTCTCTAACCGTAGCCATCTGGGTTTCAGTGTCGGGGGTTATGATTGTGGCTATGATATTTCCACCAAATGCCGGTCTTATCTGAAGAAGCAGTTCTTTGTATTCCTGATTCAGATATTTAACATCGGAGATTTGAAGATCGGTACAATCGGCAGTCAGTCCGCTTTTTGTGAAGGAGGCAACTCTCGGAGCTATGTCCCTGCCAATTACTGTGGCACCAAAAAGGACAATCCGGGGTTTCCTTTCGGTTATCAATGTGTTCATTATTCGTGCATAGGGAAGAGTCCGAAAATATTTCAGCTCGGGAGCATCCACAAGAATTGATTCAGAAACGCCAAAATTAAAAGACTCTTCAGCAATGTGTCTTACATTCTCGCCGATCACAATCGATTTAAGAGTTGAGCCCGTTGTTGCAGCCAACTTGTATCCTTTTGACAAAAGTTCGAGACTCACATCGGCTGGTTTACCGTTGCGAACTTCGATGAATACCCAAATTTCATTCTTTTTTTTCATTGTCCTATCCGAATATGTGGTCAGCTAAAAGTTGATCGATCAGTTTTTCAAGTCCCTCACGGGTCGGTTCCACCATAATATGATTTCCACCCCCGAGAATAACTGAATCAACTTTGTGAACTTTAGTTGGTGAGCCTTTAATTCCACATCTTTCAGCGTCAAGTTCCAGTTCATCCATTGTAAGTGTGGGTATAAACAGATTTTTCTCTTCATATTCATGACGAAGTGTGTCGGTATAAAGAAGGCTGTTTCCTTCTGTCAGCTTTTCGAGGTCCATAAGTGATTTGGCACCTTTATAAGCCATTACCCTTTTTGCACTGAAAGGTCTTGGTTCTGCGGCATCTTTAAGTACTGTAAGAAGAAAAGGGAATTTAGCTTTTACTATCTCATAACCGCCATCAATTTTTCTTCTGATTTTGGCGTGAGTGTCGGTCATTTCAAGAATTTCTTCCACATAAGTAACCTGTGGCAGATTTAATTTTTCGGCAGTTTGTGGACCAACTTGTGCAGTATCTCCATCAATTGCCTGCCTTCCTGCAAAAACAAGGTCATATTCGCCTGTTTTTTTTATCGCTTCACTTAAAACATAAGATGTTGCGAGCGTATCGGCACCGGCAAATTTTCTGTCACTGATCAGATATACAGAATCGGCACCCATATAAAGACACTCACGGAGAATATCGGAAGCCCGTTGGGGGCCCATTGTTATTGCAGTTACTGTTCCGCCAAATTTGTCTTTTACTTGCAGTGCAAATTCAAGGGCAACTCTGTCTTCATTGTTAAAAATTGCAGGCAATTTTGAACGGTTAACTGTTCCGTCCTCTTTCATCACACTTCCCGAGATATTTGCAGTATCGGGAACCTGCTTTACCAGTACGATGGATTTAAACACTTATGGCTCCAAAATTATAAAAATTTTCATTATTAAAATAAGAGATTCAGGATATTTTCACAACAGGTTTTTTTTAATGCAGTAATGCAGTAATGCAGTAATCCAATAATGTTTTGATTACAACGATTGTCGAATAACCTTTTCCCTTTGGGAGGATTATATATTCGTAGCGTCCCGATTGCCTTCTACGATACAAAATACCATATCTAAAAGTTCACAACAATTAACTGCTTAAATGATAATTCTTTTTAATAAATTCAATTTACTAAAATCAACTTTTCGATCAAAACATAATTGAGCTTCTTTGATTGATCGGAACACAATTTTCGCAGGTGGATTCCTGGATTTTCTAATAAATCAACAATAAAAACAAAGAGAAAATCAAAAATATCTGATGGAAAAACCCCTAATCTCTCCGGTGTTACGAGCCATTATCGTAGATGATGAATTTCACGGCAGGGAGAACCTCAAGAAGATTATCGAGTTATACTGCCCTGAAGTTATTGTTCTTGAATCTGCCGAATCTACTGTTCAAGCTGCAAGATTTGTGAGAGAATTAAAACCTGATGTGGTATTCCTTGACATAAACATGCCGGTTCTTGACGGATTCGACTTTCTAAGTGAGTTCGAAGATCGTGATTTTATGGTTGTTTTGGTAAGTGCTTACTCAGAATATGGGATTAAAGCTGTGAAAGCCGGTGCAGTTGACTATCTACTTAAACCTGTAAACATTAAAGAACTTAAACTCACCATCAAAAAACTTATCTCCCTCAAGAAAAAGCAGACGGAAGAGAGCCCCTATTTTGAGAATGATAAACTTGTTGTCCCCGATGTCCATGGATTTAATATTATTAGTCTCGATGAGATTATAAGAATCGAAGCCGAAGGAAGTTACTCAAAAATATTTCTTATTGATGGGAAGTGGAAAATAGTAACAAAAACTCTGAAGGATTTTGAGGATTCCCTGCCTGAACAGTCATTTTTCAGGGTTCACAAATCACATATTGTGAATCTGAAATATGTGAAGGAATATACCGGTATCGATGGTGGATCGGTGAAAATGACAGACGGCAGTAAAGTTGAAGTTTCCCGCAGAAAAGCCGTTGATTTTGTTAAAAAAATAAAATCGGGATTGAGATCGGTTTGAAAACAGTTTCACGATCTACTGTCACCATTTTAATCTTTTTCCTCGTGTCAGTTCTCCTGAATGCACAAACCCCACCATATTATCATTACACTTCAAATGAAGGACTGGCCTCCTCAACGGTCTTCAGTATGATGCAGGATAAAGATGGTTACATGTGGTTCGGTACTCTTCAGGGTTTGAGCAGATTCGACGGAAAACACTTTATCTCTTTCGATAGAAAAGACGGTTTGAATGCAAATTCCATCGTATCTCTTGCACAGGGGCGTGATGGGGAAATCTATGCCGCTACTTATGAGAACGGCATTAATGTTATAAAAAACGGGAGGATAGACAACTTCTTGCGATATCCTGCAGGAAAGCAGTTCCCGATTACTTATTTAGTAAAGGAACCCTTTTCGAAGGAGTATCAGAAACTTTATGCCTACAAAAACACAGGCTGGATTTATGTGGTGGCTGGTGATTCAAAAGGTAAAGGAAGTGCATCAACTATAAAGACAAATCCGCCGCAAGTTCAAAGAATAGCTTTTCTGGAAGACGGGGGTGTCCTCGTGGCGGCAAAACAGGGATTATTCACTCTAAAAGATGGAATTTTTACAAAAAAAATTGTTGCTGGCTTACCTGACGGACCCTTATTCTCTCTCTTCGCAAAAAAAGACGGCAGTTATTACGCCGGCGGGAAAGGGAAGATTTACGAGATATCCAACAACTCGGTGATAAATTCTTATGACGCCGGCACGGGACAATTATCTGATGAAGTTGTTGAGATGTTTTCAGACAGCAGAAACAATCTCTGGTTCTCGGTTCTGAATTCCGGGTTTTTCATGATTAAAAACGGTGAGAAAAAAGTAATCAACATGGGGGAAAAGTTTAAACTTCAAAATACTCATGTAAATGGATACCTCGAAGACTCACAAGGCAATCTGTGGGTAAGCATATACGGGAAGGGGGTTTTCTGCCTGAATAATCTTTATGTCTCGCGCTATAATGAATCTGACGGCTTGAGCAACGATAATATAAATTTTATAACACGGGACAAGACCCTCGGGATGTTTGTTGCAACCTTTGACGGGTTAAATGTATTCGATGGAGAGAGATTTAAAAGAGTGGAGACCGGCTCAAATGTTACTACAAATGAATTTATTTACAATGTAAAGTTTTACGATAATCAGGCATTTGTGTGTGGTGTATTTGCATCAAGGGACTTCAAAAATGTTAGTGTTTCAGGAAGAGTGATCAATCTGATAAGTTACACGGCTTTTTGTAAAACTTCATCGGGGCTATATCTTTTAGCTTACGGGAATAATGTTGTTTTTGTAAAGACGGAATTAAATACAACAGGCAAAGACACAGTCTTCTTTTCTGTGTTCGGTGATACTGAAAGTGTAAACCGCATCAACGATATTGTGGAGGACCGCCTTGGGAATATTTGGGTTGCCACAGGCGCAGGTTTATGCAAGGTGACTAATTTAAAGCTACTCAATGGGAAACCAGTCGCAAACAAAATGTTTTTTGAAGGAGACCCGGTTCTGAACAGCCGGATTAACTGGATATGGAATGATGGTCGGGATAAAATCTGGTTTGCCTCCGATAAGGGGATTGCATACTACGATTTGCAAAGCGGGAAAATGACAAGTTTCAAAAGTCTGAGCGGATTCGATCTCTCCTCCTCCACTTCCGTGGTTACTGACAAAAAAGGGAGAATCTGGATTGGCAACCTCAGGGGACTGTTTTTGTACGAAAATTCAAAAATAAAAGTGTTTAACCGGTTCAAGGGATTAGGATCAAATGAGGTTTTTTGTCTATTTTATGATGAAGGCAACAACCGTTTGGATGTCGGAACAAGCGGAGGTGTTTCAGTCATTGATCTTAATTACCTCGATGGTTACGCTACCCCAAAGTGTGATGTCGTCTTTACTGAGGTGAGATCGGGAGAGGAAGTTTTTGACGGGAAAAGATCATTCGAACTTGACCGCGATTATCACGACTTCTTTATCTCATTTTCAGCATTAAACTATTCCTCCTCCGGTGCCGTTAAATACAGGTACAGGTTGGGAGATGAGTGGATTGAGACTGACAACGATTTTATTAATGCGGTTTCATTGTCACACGGGGAATATCAATTGGAGGTTGCAGCAAGAGACATCAATGGAGATTGGGGAAAACCTGCAATCCTAAATTTTACAATTCGTCCCGGGTTTTTTGAGTCAATCTGGTTTAAAATAATTTTAGCATTCTTTTTCCTGACAACAGGTCCTCTGATTCTTCGCTGGCAACTGAATGTCCAAAGAAAAAAGAGTAAAGAACAACTTGAATTGACCGAGAGAATTAATCAGTTAAAACACCAAGCTCTTTCAGCAATGATGAATCCCCATTTTGTATTCAATTCATTAAATTCTGTTCAATATCTGATAAACAGTAACAAAAATGAAGAGGCGAACGACTACATTGCGATGATGGCAAAATTGATGAGAATGAACCTCGAAACCGCCGGAAGTGGTTTCATTCTCCTTTCACAGGAAATATCCAGATTAAAACTCTATCTTGACCTTGAAAAACTGCGTCTTGGCGACAAATTTGTGTGGGAGATCAACACCGGGAATGATGTTGACCCTGAACGAGTGATGATCCCAAATATGATTATTCAACCTTTTGTTGAAAACTCCCTTTGGCACGGGATAATTGAATCGGGACGAAGTGGAATATTAAACATCTCTTTTCATTTTGAAGAAATAACTTTAAAAACCGAGTTGGACAGGGCATTGGTTATCAAAGTAACCGACAATGGAATCGGGATTGAACAAGCTAAAAAGAACAAAAAGGTGGATCATATCTCAAAAGGGATTGAAATCGTTGAAGAGCGATTGAAGCTTCTGAGTTCCAAGATGGAGATACCACAACCAATCCTGTTTGAAGACCTTTCAAGTCGTGGTCCCGAATCACAGGGTACAGAAATAGTCATTTCGCTGCCACCGTCGCTTTACAAGATCAACAATACCTGAACCTAAATCTGAAAACCACTACCGTTTAATCTAAAATACACTCCGTTAGTTAAACAATACCAACCATTGGCTACTCCTCTCTTTTAATTTTGACAAACCCTTTGCAGTTTGCACCAAAACAAGGAGTATTTTATGAATATCTTTAAGAAGTTTGTCAACTATTTTATGCGCTCTTCCGGGCAGAAGAGCGGATTAAAGTCGTCTTCTCCTGTTGTGATTATCAGGCGGGAGAGGGAACAAAACACCTTGTCGAGAGGCGACAATGGTGAGGAAAAAAGGTCGAACCTGACACCAAAGCTGGTGCTTATTCTACTTTTATGTGTTCTCAGCCCAATCACCGGGTTCGCTCAATGGCAGCAAACCAACCTCTCCGGAGCCATCAACGGACTTTTCTACGACGGAACAAACCTGTTTGCAGCTACAAACGCCGGAGTACTCAGGAGCACCGACGACGGAGTAAACTGGAACGGTGAGAATGCAGGTTTAACGACTCTCACTGCCCGAAATTTCACCACAAGCGGCACTGATATTTTTGTTGTTACTTTGTCGGGTGGTATCTACAGATCGGCAAACGGGCCTTCTTGGAGCTGGAGCCTTCTGCAATCAGGAAGCTTCCATTGTCTCCTTACCTCCGGTTCAACAATTCTTGCCGGGTCCATTGGTGGTGGTATCTACATCTCCAACAACAATGGAAACACCTGGGCACAATCGAACACCGGACTGGGAAATCTGAATGTTTGGGCACTTTACGGGACCGGATCGGCGATTTATGCGGGCACGACCGGAGGAGTCTTCAAGTCAACCGATAATGGTGCCACATGGTCTGCCGCCAACTCGGGGATTTTATCTCTCGATATTCGCGGGTTCATCTCAGTCGGCTCGACACTTTTTGCCGGAAGTATTGGAGGAGGGATTTACATATCCACTGATGCCGGCGCAACCTGGGCTTTCGTCGCCGGAGGGTCTGTTGATGCTTTCGCCCTGACCTGTGGAACGGATATCTACGCAGGGGCGACCAACAACGGGGGAATAAGCAAATCTACAGACAATGGACTCACCTGGGTGGGTGACAATTCAGGTCTTATAAACACTTCTGTCACAGCATTCGCCTCAACTCCAACGCATGTTTTTGCAGGCACTTTTGGAGGGGTCTATAAGAAAACACTTTCATGTCCCGTTAGTAATTGCACAACCTGGGATTTATTCAATTCAGGAGCGGTTACAACAACAGCTGCCAACATGAATGCCACACCAGAGGCAATTGGTCCCGGCACCTCAGCTCCCTTTATGTCTGTTTTTACCCCCTATGTTTCAACAGGTCAACGACTTTGGGTCGGTAATACAGGCTGGGTTGCAGGAGCCCGTGATCCTAACAGGTACATCGAGTTTAATGTACAGGCTACAGCCGGCAATCAGCTTGTTGTTAACAGTGTCAGTTTCAACTACGGCGACAATACTCTGACAACAGATTTAAACATCATTAAATCGCAGGTGTATTTCTCATTGGACAACTGGTCCACAAGTACTCAGTTGGGAGGTACTCTCTCATACCTGAATACCGCCATGCAGTCATTCTCCATTACAATAAGCGGAGGAATTACTGTCCCGGTGGGGCAGACTTTCTCATTAAGAATTTTTCCTTATTCCCCTAACGGTAGCAACCCGATGAGTCCCTCGTTTGCAATTCACAATAATGTGCAAATTTGCGGGGAATCCACTCCATACATTCCACCGACAGGCACCTGTGCCACATGGAATTTAATAAGTTCGGAAGCTGTATCCTCAATATCGGGAAACATAACCGCCACTCCCGAGGTTTTGGGTCTCGGCACATCTGCTCCTTTCATGTCGGTCTTTCTCCCTTATACAATCAATGGACAAAGATTATGGCTCGGAAATGCAGGCTGGCCCGCAAGTAACCGTGACCATAACAGGTACATAGAGTTTACGGTTTCTCCCACTCCCGGAAACAACCTGACAGTAAATACTGTCTCGTTTCAGTATTCTGACAATCCCCTGACCACAAACATGAATATCCTTCAGGGTGAGGTCTATTATACAACCAACAACTGGTCGAACACTTTCCAACTGGGTTCCACTTTTACTTATCTGAATACTGCCACACAGACATTCAACCAGACAATTCCAGGCGGAGCTCTTGTTCCAAACGGACAGACTTTCAAATTGAGGATTTACCCATGGTCTGCGGTTGGCAGTAATCCAATGACCCCATCTTTTGCAACTCATAAAAATGTTACAATATGTGGTTCAACAACTACCGCCCCCCCAAACACCGCCTCCATCTGTGGAACAAAGTTTAATGATCTAAATGGTAACGGCTTGATGGATCTGAATGAACCGGGTCTTCCGGGGTGGCAGATTGGACTTGGAATTGTTACAGTTCCTTATGCTATAACAGATGCAAACGGCGATTATTGTTTTACAGGTCTCCCGGCTGGAAATTACACAGTATCCGAGGTTCAACAGCCGGGATGGGTTCAAACATATCCGGCGGCTCCCGGAACTCATTCTGTAACCCTTGCAGCAGGACAGCAACTTGAAAATGTAAACTTTGGGAATATGCGTGCAGTTCTTAACTGTGATTCACTTTCTGCTACTGCAACAAGAACCAATCCCGATGATTGTAACTGGATGTTGAGCCTCAATCAACCCGCCAATCTGCCGGGTATTGCTTCGGTTCAGGTTGTATGTCTTCTTCCAAACCAGTTTACAACGGGAACAGGATTGGGCACCAACTATCAAAGCTGGTTCACTTCAGGAAATAACATATTCACACCTCCAACTGGTTTTGTGCCGGGTGGTAATCTGAATAATTTCTTTAATATGTCACTTCTTTATGTAACCACTCCTCAGCTGGTTGTGGTAAATTGGATCGATACATTGGGGAATATTGTTTGTTCAGATACAGTTGAACTCGATTGTCATATTGCCTGTACAACAATAATTGAAGATACAGTCACCTGTAACGATGGAAATCCAATTCTTAAATTCAGATTCAGAAATGATGCTGATTTTAACATGTCGAACATTCAATACACTGTGGTTTCTCCATCAGGGGTTACAGTAAATCCATCAAATGTCACCTTGACAACTCCGGTTAACCCGGGTCAAATCTCGGGCCTTCAAAGTGTTCTGATTTCGGGTGCTTCGGTTGGAGATACAGTACATCTATCAGTTAAATATACAAGTTCTGACGGTTGTTGCTGGTGTTATGGAAAAATAACAGTGATAATTCCTGATTGTTACACTTTCTGCGATTCACTCGGTGTTAGCGCAGTAGGAAATCCAAAAAACTGTTCTTACGACATCTCACTCTTTAATAACAGTACGATGGTCTTCTCAAGTGTGCAGTTTGAATTGATTTCAGGCGGAGTTTTCACTAACTTCACTGCAGCAAACACAGGCTGGGGCTTCGCAAATGTATGGCCTAACAACAGCATTACTCTTGTTAGAATGCCGGTTTCAACCGGAATTGGAACCGGGACATACAACAGTATTTTGAACATGAGTATATCACAATATACAAATCCAATCCAGACAATTGTTGTAAGATGGATCAAAAACGGTGTTGTGATGTGTACTGATACTCTTCAGTTCACATGTATCCCAACTGTTCCACCGGAAAATGACTGTTCACAGTTGATCGATCAGACGCTTACTTGTAGGGCTGATGGCTCATTTATGTTCAAGTTCCGCATTCAGAACAATTCGAGTATCATCTCCACCGGATATGGAATTAATCCAACAACCCCGGGAGTCACCTTCTCGAAAACGCTTGTAAACAGTGTTTCCATTCTACCGGGTCAGGTTTCACCATTCGACAGTTTGATTGTGACGGGAATTGCTCCAAACACATTACTCTGCTTCCAATCGGCGATCTTTACAACTGTAGTACCGGGCGACACGGTTTATAACTTCTGCTGCCACAGTGATACATTGTGTATTACTACACCTGACTGTGGTTTATCGGATATCAAAGACACTGAAATCCCAAAGGAATTTGAACTGTTGCAGAATTATCCTAATCCGTTTAATCCTTCAACCACGATCAGTTACAGCCTACCCAAAGCGGGTAGTGTAAAACTGACTGTATATGATCCTCTCGGAAGGGAAGTTGCGGTTCTTGTTGATGAATATAAAAATGTCGGCAGGTACACAGTTGTATTTGATGCAACAATGCTCAATTCAGGAATTTATTTCTACAGAATCGTCTCGGGCGAGTACAATCAAACCCGGAAGCTCATTCTGCTGAAGTAAACGATTTAATACAAAACAGTTTAATCGAAATGATGAAAAGAAGAAGTTCCGGAAGGGGCTTCTTCTTTTTCGTTTTAAAGTATATTTTGCACTATAAAAAATGATCTTTTTATCAGTTTTATTAATCGATTTTAGCGATTTGTCGCTCATGTGAAACCAAACGCAAAAGGTAACCTTATGTCAAGAAGTTTTCTCTCCATTGTTCTGTTTTTCGCCCTCTCTTTCACCGTGGTTTTTGCTCAAGAAGGTGTTGAATTCCTCAGCCCCACTCCTACAGGAAGTGTAATGGTTGAGATTTCTATTGTTGATAAAAATATCGCCTGGGCAGCAGGAACCCTTGGAACAGTTTTAAAAACCACTGATACGGGTAAAACATGGATGACCCTAAAGACGGGTGAAGATATCTGGTACACATCGCTGCATGCAATAAGTGCAGAAAAGACATTCCTTACATCGTGGAATCAGAATCTTCAATCGACAACAGACGGAGGGAAAACATGGAAATCGCAACAGATCGGCAAGCTTGTCTATTTGAAAAAAGTACAGTTCACAGATGATAAAAACGGCTTTATTCTCGGAAGCAAAGAAATCTCGGAAAACGAACTTGAACCCGTCATACAGCTCTGGGCTACAACCGATGGCGGTGAAACATGGAAAGAAAGGAATTCGGGGCTAAAGATTGACCCCTCCGACTTCCGCTTCTTTACTCCAAAAATTGGAATTGCTACTGTAAAAGTGAATGATGGAAGTAACTACGATAACATTTACAGAACCACAGACGGCGGAGTGACCTGGAACATAGTGAAAACACCGCCGAATATCTCAATTTCCATGATATCATGTCCTGATTCAAAGACAGGATTTGCTGTGGGCGATGCACCGGTTAATAAAGATGACAAAACCACTTCAAAAATTATTGTGCTTAAAACCGCGGATGCAGGTGCTTCCTGGGCTTTAGTCGATATACCCGTGCAACCCACTTCCAATGAAGGGAAAGAACAACACTACATCTGGTTCATGAACGATAAGACGGGTTGGGTAATCAAATCGAACCCATACACCGAAGCTTCAAGAAGCGACCTCCTCAGAACCGATGATGGTGGAAAAACCTGGAAGAGAACATGGTCATCCGACGAAACGGGTATCAGCAGAATAGGATTCTTCGACAAAAATAACGGTATTGTGCTCCCCGGGCTGTGGTTCCTTACACCAAAAATTTACAGAACAACCGACGGTGGCAATTCTTTCACCCAACTGGCAGAGGGGCTCGATCTGAATTTTACTGTCATGTCTTTTCCCGATGCAAAAACCGGTTTTGCTGCTAATAACAAGGGTGTAATAAAAACCGTTGACGGTGGCTCCACATGGAAACAATCTTTGGAAGCAACATTCAGTTATATCGATCAGATTACCTTTTTTAACAAAAACGAAGGGCTCGCCATTTTCAGAGATGAATCAGGCGGAGGCACCATCTATAAAACTGTTGACGGAGGAGAAAAATGGACTTCTTCTCCCTTAAAATTTGATGGATATGCTCAGAAAATTGTTTGTACAGACCTAAACACCGTGTACGCAACTATCATCGAACTTGATAACAAATATGTGGTAAAATCGGAAGATGGTGGCAAAACCTGGAAGAGTTTAGTATCCTTTTTAGTAAAAGAGATAGATCTTTATGATTTACACTTTATAGATAATAAAAACGGCTGGGTGCTTGGCACAATGGTTCTTCCCGGTGCTCCACCTGAAGCTTATCCAACAGTTTTTATAAAAAGGACGACAGACGGTGGTGATTCCTGGGAGGAAAACATCCGATATGGAGAATCGATGCCCTCTAACCTCACATTCACCGATCACTTACACGGATGGTATGTCTCAAATACTGATGATACTACAAGGGTGATGTCGAGAACGATGGATGGTGGTAAAACCTGGGAGAAGCTCCCCTTCCTGCCTCCGTATGAATTGATAGAATTTCTTGGATTTTCAGATCCACAAAACGGATGGATGGTTCGGGTTTACGGCGCTCCACTTTCCCCCGGATTTGTTTACAGAACCAAAGACGGCGGCAAAACATGGGACCTGACTTACACCATGAACTACCTGAACAAACTTGTCTTCCCTGACAAAAAAACAATTTTCGGCGGCGGATGGATGAGTCTTGTGAAATTTCTTCTTGAGGAATGAGAGTTATTGGATTAGAAAATCCCCGGGAGTAACCAACAGATCAGAACTCCCGGGGAAGATAATTTGATTTCTACAGTTTTAGTAAATCCCGCAATTCATCAATTTTATCGGTTTTTTCCCAGGTGAAATCGACATCGGTTCTGCCAAAATGTCCATAGGAAGCGGTTTTTGAATATATGGGTCTTTTTAGTTGAAGTGTATCGATTATTCCTTTGGGACTGAAATCGAACACTTTTTTCACGACCCCGGAGATTTTGCTGTCATCGTATTTGCCCGTTCCATGTGTATCAACCAACAGAGAAATCGGCTCGGTAACTCCAATTGCATACGAAACCTGAATGGTGCATCTCTCGGCCAAACCGGCAGCTACAACATTTTTAGCAGCGTAACGGGTTATATAGGCAGCCGAACGGTCCACTTTTGTGTAATCTTTCCCTGAAAATGCACCACCACCATGAGGAGCTGCACCTCCATAGGTGTCCACTATTATTTTACGACCGGTTAAACCAACATCGGTTATTGGACCTCCATCGGTAAAATCTCCGGTGGGATTAACATGAAGTGTGTAATCCTGTTTCAGAAGATTTTGAGGTATTATATCCCCATTCTCGATGACATGTTTTTTGATAAAATCCTTGATTTGTGATTGGTGAATCGTTTTTGCATGTTGTGTTGAAACCACAATGGTATCAATATAAGCAGGTTTGTCATCAACATATTTCACAGTGACTTGTGATTTTGCATCAGGACGAAGCCAATCGACAACATTCTCATGCCTCAATCGGGCAAGTTCTTTTAATATTCTGTGTGACAATGCCAATGTAATTGGCAAATATTCCTCAGTTTCGTTGGTTGCATACCCAAACATCATACCCTGGTCACCGGCACCAACCTTATCATTCCCGCGGTCCACACCCTGAGAAATCTCGGAAGCCTGCTTTGTTATGTTGATAAGGACAGTGCAGGACTCGGGGTCAATTCCGGGAAAATCTTTTGAGTAACCGATTTTCTTTAGAGTTGTTCTCACAATTTCCTCGTAATTTGGCTTGTGTTTGGAAGATATCTCACCCGCCAAAATCACCAGATTTTTACCAACAAGTGTTTCGCACGCAACCCGGGAATTGGGGTCATGTGTAAGGCAGGCATCTAAAACAGCATCAGAAATTTGGTCTGCAACTTTATCAGGATGACCTTCGGAGACGGATTCAGAGGTGAAAAAATATTCTTTGGACATAATCATTCCTTTTGATTAATTATTGAAAAATTCAATTATTGTTTGGAAATTTTTATGCGAAAAAGTAGAGAGGGGTAGTCGAGGCACTTTTTAGCAACTTATTTAAGGTCGTTTGCAATACGCACAAATCACGACCAAAACTGTAATAAACCCTTGAGAAACAATTAACCATGTAATGTCTAAAAACCAAAAAACCCGCTCAAGGCGGGTCCGCCTTTAGCTCTTATTTAATGTCGCAGCAAGTAACTTGATAAAAACGACAATTACATTCACAAATATAAACAATTGGAATTCAAGAATCAATAGTTTACGAAGATATTGTTATGAGCGGTTATTTCCCGGGATTATCGGGAATTATTGTGCCGTTTTTTAATTAATATAACAGATATTTTTTCTCTTTGTTCTTCCAGCCGGCCTGACTTTCGTAATCCACAAAATAAATTTTCAAATCCGCCTGGCTCTCGTAGTCCACAAAATAAATCTTAACATCAGCCTGGCTCTGATACTTCACAAAATACCATTTCCCGTCATTTTTACCTGCTTGGCTCTCATATTTCACCTTATACACCTTAAGATCAGCCTGGCTTTCATAATCAACAACAAAAACCTTAACATCCGCCTGACTTGAATAGTCAACCGAGTAAATTTTCTGCGCTTCAACTTTCCCCACAAAAAGCAGGGTAACTATAAAAATAAATAAGTGTTTCATTTTAACTCCGGGGTGGAAAATTGCATTTAGGTTGTGACCAACTCTTCCCGTTTCATTTCAAACTTTTTAACCATATCTTCTTCAACTTTTACACCGATCCCGGGGCCCTCGGGAATTGAGATATATCCATCCTGATCCAGGGTTACGGGCGGAGTTACGATATCCTCCTTAAAATATAACTTTGTTTCCGAAGTGTCGCCGGGGATTGTAAATGCGGGGGCAGTCTGAAGATGAATGTTAAACGCCCGACCAATTCCGGTTTCGTCCATTCCACCTGACCAGACGGGAATACCATTTTTGTGGCAATATTCCGCAATTCTCACAGCTTCTGCCATTCCGCCTACTCTGCCTTCCTTTATGTTTACAATTCTGCATGAACCAAGTTCCACCGCAGTGATTGCATCCTCAAGGGAATGGATTGATTCATCGAGACATAGAGGAGTTTCGATCGATTTTTGAAGTTTTGAATGGAAATATATATCACTGTAGGAAAGAGGCTGTTCGATCATGGTCAGTCCATATTTATCAAGTTTCGAAAGGTGTTTTGCATCTTCAATCGCATAATCACCGTTGGCATCCACCATCAGTTGAAGTGTCGGGTAACTGTTCCGCACAGCTTCCACCCACTCGATATCCTTCCCCTTCTTTATCTTCATTTTTACACGGTGATATTTTTTGTCGATTGCATCCTGAACGGCTGTAAGAAGTTCATCGATGTTTGCTTTGATACCGATGCTAATCCCTGACATTATTTTTTTAGGTTCAAATCCAAACATTTTGTAGAGCGGCACACCCTCAATTTTTGCCATAAGATCAAGCAATGCATTTTCCACTGCTGCTTTTGCCATCATATTACCGCGGATATGTTTCATCTCTTTTTCAAACTCCAAGAAGTCCATTCCCGGTTTCAGAACGGGGAGAATAAATTCCTTAATAATGTGGTGGCACGAAACAGTGGTTTCGGGGCTGTAAAACGGGTCAGGATCGGCAACACACTCACCCCATCCCGACAAGTCACCGGCCGAAATTTTAATCAATAGCGCCTCCTTGCAAGTCCATGTATATGAACTGATCGAAAATGGAGTCACAAACGGAAGATTTACCGTTATCGCTTCAATTTTAGTTATTTGTGGAATTATCATTTTTGAGAGGATAGAAGGATAATTGTCGGCAATTGGTTGAGTTGGCATCTGAGTACTTTCGATTTTCCGGATAACTGAGTTTTTAAAGTTTGTGGCAGATTCAGCATTTTCGTTTGGAAATGCAAAGTTTTACATTCAAACATAACAAAATTATCAAAAAGTCAGATCAGGATCGTTAACTATTTTGAACTTCGATGCAAAGAAATTAAGTCACTTCAAAAAACTTATTCAGCCAGCATAACATTTGATACTTTACCTTTATAAATGGTAACTGTAAGTCCCTGATCGATATAATAGAGTTCCATGGAATCACCAAATTTATCTTCCTGGTAAGGTTCACCGAGGATTTTTTTAACATCTGCAACACTGTCGGAAACCTTAAAAGTTTTCCCGTTTACATTGATTTTTACTTTGGGATCTTTGGAACTTATCAGGGTGACTTTTCCTTTTTTATCAAAGTAGATATTCATTGCCGGCTTCACATATTTCCATTGTTGTCCCAAAACCTCATTTGATTTTGATTCAGGTTTGCCGAGGATAGTGGTAACACCTTTCAGAGACATTCCAAGTTTCACATTGTGTATATTAATATCATTGGGTGTAACAAGTGCCTGTCCACAAATATTAACGGAGAGGAAGGCAACAAAAATAAATAATGGAATTGTTGTCGAAAAAAAGTTGGAGTTGTTTTTCATTTTTTGGATTCCTTTTAATAAATGGTTGTTATTTAAAGCAGTTACACTTTTTGGAAGTGTTTTTTGTTCCATTGGATTGGGGAAGGTAGTGGAGAACACTTTTGAAATAAATGGAATCTATGGTAAGAAACGACAATATTTTTATTATATACTGGCAGTCGCTGTTTTTATTTGTTCTACTACAATTCCCAAATTCTTTTCGATATCACACTCCCAGACAACAAAAACTTTCCATCCGGCAGCCTGAAGTTGTTCCATTTTATTTCGATCCCGTTCCATGGTTTTGGTAATCTTGTCAAACCAAAATTCTTTGTTTGATTTAGGGAAATTTGCGTTTGAGCAGCCTTCATGATGGTGCCAAAAACAACCATGAACAAAAATTATAAGTTTATATTTTTTAAGAACTATATCTGGTTTGCCGGGAAGATTTTTAACATTAATCCTAAATCTGTAACCGACTCTATGAAGGGCAGATCTTAATGTTTTTTCCGGAAGTGTATTTGCTCCCTTTATTTTGCTCATGCAAGAGCTTCTTTTTTCAGGATTCCAGATGTCCATCACAAATCACACAAAATATTTCGTTACTGTGAACTTCGAAGTCGTGTTGGAATAACATGATTCATTGAGATTATTTAATCTTCTCATTCAAATAGCCAATGAACTTTGAAAGTGTCCAGATTTTATCCTGATATGGTCTTGGGAAACTACTGATATATTGTTTTGGAACGACCAACTGTACTTTACATCGTTCCATTTCTTCAAGCTGATTGGCGGAGATTCCCTGTTGAAGTGTGAATAAATGTTTTACAGGAATTTTTTCAGCCTCACCAAGAATCTGACGCCATCTGTCTTTGCAAGTGGTTTTCGCAGCAAGAAAAGCAATTTTATCACTCCCGGTGGAAGATTGTTTGTACAATTCAATCGTAGGGAATATAAAGTCAGGCTTGCTGTTACTTTCTGTAACACACTGCGCACAATAATTGATTTTGTGGATGTCAAAAATTTTTGAAAGGTGATGTTCAAGAGATTTGCCAGCTCGACTCTTTCTACGGTTTAAAACTGTGTTGGCAAATTCAATTAATTCTTGAACGGATGAAAAAGGGGTTGAAATTCGGGAAGTATAACGGTAAACTTCAAGTTGCCTGAATAAATCATATTCAGTGGATAACCACGAAAGAATAATAGAGTCCGGATTGCTTAGAATAGCAGTGTCCGAGATTGAAAACACTCGATTATAAAAAATTTCAGCGGTTTGGGCCACTTCACTCGTCCCCGGAAAGTCAACTGTTAGAGCATTAATGTAGGAATCAAACAGATTTGCTAATTCTTGGGTTGGAGACTTGGTCCCCATTTTCGGGATTATTTTATTTGTCTCGGTACTTGAAATACCAAATGCACTATAAAATTCTTCGATGTCATCATCGCCAGATATAACAAATGCCCTGTATTCATTCTCGATCATTTTACAGATTACTAATAAATCACCAACCCGATCATCGGCAAGAAAAGGAAATCCTCTACCAAATCTTGTTAACCGATATTCATTCCTTGTACCGATACCATAATAAATAAAGCGACTGTCTGTATGAAAATCATCCTGCCATAAAATTGAGATATTTGTGTCTTTATTTGCACCTTTCGTTCCAGGTTCAGTAAAGAACAGTGGCCAAGCACTTTTGGGCATATAGTACCCTGCTTGATGGGCACCATTGGCTCCTGTATCATTTGCCGTTATATAGCGACAAAATGTTTTTTCGCTTTCAATTGTGCTTTTAATTGCTTTGGAAGTTATCTCATTCATAAGATATCCTCTATAAATATTTAATAATTTGTTGGGCGACTGCCTGAATCAGAGGCATAACTACGGAATTACCAAACTGTTTGTAGGCTTGATTATCTGAAACCGGAATTAAAAATTCATCTGGAAATCCTTGCAATCTGGCACATTCTCTTGGAGTCAGCCTTCGAGGATTACTGCCGGGTTGAGGGATTAATATCTCTGACCCATCCTTATAATACCTTGCACTAAGTGTCCTTGATATTCCATTCAAATCAGCGATACCAAAACCGAAACCGTTGCCTTTTAATTTATGTTTGTCGGCATACTCCTGGAGATAATTCCAAAGTTTGTCAGACAAAGTATACTTTGGGTCCGGCTCATTGTCAAGTATTTCCCCCAACTTCTTATTTGCTACGGGTAAAAGAGGAAATTCAAAGCTATTTACCTCCTGATAATAATCTTTGTTAAACCCCACTATCATGATCCTCTCTCTATGCTGAGGGACAAAGTGTTTTCCATCCAGAACTCTGTAAAACACCGAATAATTAAGTTCAGAAAGAGTGTTTAAGATAACCTGGAATGTTCTCTTTTTATCATGACTTACTAGATTTTTTACATTTTCCAATAGAAATGCTTTTGGTCTTTTGGCTTGTAAAATTCTGGCGATGTCGAAAAACAATGTGCCTTGCGTTTCATCAAGAAAACCATGACTTCTTCCGAGACTGTTCTTTTTTGAAACACCGGCAATCGAAAAAGGCTGGCACGGAAAACCGGCTGTTAGAATATCATGTCCAGGGATGGAATCCTCAGGAATTTTTGTAATATCACCGTATGGTATTTCACCAAAGTTTTCCTTATAAGTTAATTGTGAAAACCGGTCCCACTCTGAACTGAAAACACATTCACCACCAATATTTTGAAATGCCAATCGGATCCCACCAATGCCGGCAAACAAATCAATAAATTTGAATTTTGGACTTAAAGGAGCAGGGAATGGTACCTTTTGTATGTCATCAAACAATTGTTCATAAACCTGAAATGGCTCACTAACACTATCACGATCATTTATTGCTTCAACTTTATTCTTATTCATAACCATTTCTTGGGGTACTGGAACTTTTATAGCTCGCATAATTTTGCTTCGTTGTCCTTTTAAATGTTCATCCATTTTTCACTCATCTGCAGAGATCACGGGTTCGAATCCCGTACGCGCTACTATTCAACCATTTTAATCTTGTCGATAGATCGGATTTCATTTTTCTCGTTCGGTTAAAAGTTCGTCAAATCCAATTCCCAGACTGTTGGAAATCTTCTCAAGAATAACGAGCGTAGAATTTCTTTCAGCCCGTTCGATCATCCCAATGTAATTTTTGTGGATTCCTGTTCTGAATGCGAGCTCTTCTTGTGATATTTTCATTTTTTTGCGAAAAAAGCGGACATTTTCTGCAAAAACATTTAAAATTTTATGTTCCGATATCATGTATGGGTTTTCCGTTAGTTAGTATTATCTATACTATAGTATACAAAGCTAACTTTATGTGAGAATGTTTACCACCCACGGTAGTGGGGAATTTAGGGATAAAGGGAATTAGAGGAGTTTAAGTTTTTGGAGATTAGAGATTTTAAATGACTTCTACACCATCTCCCCAAGTCTCTCAATATCTTCTGGGTTAAAGAGGATTGCATATCCTTCGTCGAGGAGTTTTTTGTTGCCATCGGACATGGGGGATCGTTTGTCTTGGGGGTGGTTGAGGACAAGGAGTTTTCTGCCCTGAGATTGGGCGAATTTTGCGGTGTACATGGTTCCACTTTTGAGGTCGGATTCGATTACAATCGTTGTGATGGATGAACCGCTTTGCAGACGGTTGCGGTTTTTGAAATGAGCAGGGTGAAGTTTTGTTTTGGGAGGATATTCGGAGATAATACATCCGGCGGAAAGGATTATCTCAGCTGCGAGTCCTGAATTGGAAGCCGGATAGATTGTATGGAGTCCGTTTGCGAGGAATGCAACGGTTCTGCCGCGGCCGCTAAGACATCCCTGATGAGCCGCTGTGTCGCACCCAAGAGCGAGTCCACTTACGATGGTAAATCCTGCTCTTGCCAATGCTTCTCCTGCGATAAAAGCCATTTCCATTCCAAATTCTGTAGGGGTTCGTGTGCCCACTATTGCAATGCAAGGCTGAATTGTCAGAGAAGAAATGTCGCCCATATACCAGAGCCTGGCAGGAGGATTATCAATCTCTGCAAGAAGTGGAGGAAATTGTGCATCGGATATGGAAATAACTCCTGAGTTGTCCTCGCTGAGATCGGGGATGTATTCGTAGTCGGGCATCCGGTCCTGAAATTTGAAAAAAGTTACATGTTAAAATAATAAAATGCAATTGTTAAGGATGAGGGGACGCAGATACACGCAGATTAAACGGATTTCCGCAGAGGAGTTTTTTAATAGAACGCGGATTAGGCGGATTTTCGCGGATGGTAAGGGAGGATTTCTAAACTTAATCCTCCCCTCTCATTTTAGGAGAGGGGTCGGGGGTGAGGTCCTGTATGCAATTCCTCCTCTGTGTGCTCTGTGTGCTCGGTGGTTTTAACTTATCCTTTGAGGTTAAATCTACCCTCACTCCCTCACCCGATTTTCCCATCAACTTATTGTGATTTATAAGTAAATTTAAAGTCGCAGTTTTATTTATTTAGCACAGATTGATATGAAGAAGCATGTAGAGAAAGTCAGGAATATTGTTGTAAAAGGTGCACGGGAACACAATCTGAAAAACATCGATCTCGAGATTCCGGCAGGGAAACTTGTGGTGTTCACAGGTGTTAGCGGATCGGGAAAATCTTCCCTTGTATTTGATACAATTTATGCCGAAGGGCAACGCCGATATGTGGAATCACTTTCGTCGTATGCCCGTCAATTCCTTGAACGAATCAACAAACCCGATGTGGATTTGATAACGGGCATTAGTCCCGCCGTATCGATCGAACAAAAAACCATATCGAAAAATACCCGTTCTACTGTGGGAACCACCACTGAAGTTTATGATTATCTTCGTCTTCTTTTTGCCAGAATAGGAAGAACCGAATGTTTTATTTGCGGTAAAGAAGTAAAAAAAGCCTCCACCGGAACTGTGTGCGATTTTCTCGAATCACAGGAAGAGAGAGGTAAATGGTATCTGGGCTTTCCGTTGCGTAACCATGAAGGCAGAAGCATCGCAGAAGAGATTGACCTGATCAAAAAAAGGGGTTTTTTCAGAGTCTTTTTTAATGGCGAGATGCACGAATTAGGCGATGAACCCCGATTACCCAAGGAGAAAAAAGATATTACCATTATTGCCGAGCGGTTTAAGATCAAAAAAGGGGAGATGCGGGAGAGACTGTCTGACTCACTCGAGATGTGTTTTAAAGAGGGTGAACAAAGAATTAGAGTAATTGAACAGCTTGATATGTCGAAGACACCGATTGTGGTTGAGAGTAAAAAATCAAAATCCATCACTTCTGACATTCCATCCACAAACACATTTGATTTTAATCAGTTTTATGAGTGTTGTGGAGTCCGTTATGAAGAACCCGAGCCACGGTTTTTCTCGTTCAACAACCCTTTTGGAGCATGTCCTGTTTGTCAGGGATTCTCCAAAATGTATGGCATTGATATGAGTCTGGTGGTTCCAAACGATAATTTGTCTATCGTAAATGGAGCAATTGCAGCGTGGAAAAGCCCAAAATTCAGTCATTACACAAGAGAATTGATAGCGTCTGCCAAAAAAACCGGAATACCGGTTAATGAACCATTTCGGTATCTCAGCGAAGATCATGTTAACATGATAATTAATGAGACAAAGGAATTCACGGGTCTTCAAAAGTTTTTTGATTCTCTCGAAGAAGAAAATTATAAGATGCAAACGAGGATATTTCTTGCCCGCTATCGGGGATATACAAGCTGCACAGCCTGTAAAGGGACGAGACTTAGGAGGGAGGCGTTACAAGTGAAAATTGCCGGAAGGTCGATCCACGATGTTGTGGTGATGCCGTTGGAAAAATCACTTGAGTTTTTTAGCAATGTTGAATTGACTGATTATGAAAATCAAATAGCAGATCGAATTCTCAAAGAGATCATCAAACGACTTACATTTTTGTTTGATGTGGGACTTGGATATTTGACGATGGACAGGATAAGTTCCACTCTTTCGGGAGGTGAAGCACAACGAATTAATCTTGCAACAGCATTGGGCTCAGCGTTGGTGGGGACACTGTATGTTCTTGATGAACCATCAATTGGACTGCATCCCCGGGACAATTCGAGACTGATAAAGATTCTGAAAAACCTGAGGGACATCGGCAATTCAGTGTTGGTTGTTGAACACGATCCTGAAATGATGGCAAGTGCTGATATTATTGTAGATATGGGTCCCAAAGCCGGGCATCAGGGGGGTGAAATAACTGCACAGGGGACATTCAAAGAGATTATGGAGAATCCAAAATCGTTGACGGGGGCATATCTCTCAGGTGCAAAGAGTATTCCAATTCCCGCAGTACGAAATACTGAGAAAACCCGTTCCATTGTTATTAAGGGAGCAAGAGAAAACAACTTAAAGAATATTGATGTAGAGATTCCACTCAACAAATTTGTAGTTGTAACAGGTGTAAGCGGTTCGGGGAAAAGCACACTCGTACACAATGTTATTTACGGAAATATTGCAAAAAATCTTGGTGGAGCCGTCTCGAACCCCGGAAAGTGTAATTCGATTACGGGTGAAGTATATTTGGATTCGATCGAGATCGTTGATCAGTCACCAATCGGTAAATCACCCCGTTCAAATCCTGCAAGTTATGTAAAGGCATTTGAACATATCAGAGAAGCATTTTCAGGAACACATCAGGCAAAACAAAAAGGATTCTCCCCCGGGTACTTTTCATTTAATATCCCCGGCGGGAGGTGTGAATCGTGTCAGGGTGAGGGGTATATCAGGGTTGAAATGCAGTTCCTGGCTGATATTTTCCTTGAATGTGAAGAATGTAAAGGCACCCGTTATAAAAAAGAAGTGCGGGATATTACCCTGAGGGGTAAAAATCTTGTGGAAGTTCTTAACATGACGGTGGAAGAGGCGGTTCAACATTTTGACGGCTACCCAAAAATTACAAAGATTTTACAGGTGCTTTCTGATGTTGGATTGGACTATATGAAACTTGGTCAACCGGGAAATACTCTTTCAGGTGGTGAAGCGCAAAGAATAAAACTTGCTCTTCATCTCGCACAAAGAAAAGAACATAAAAAAACACTTTTCATCTTTGATGAACCGACAACGGGACTTCATTTCGATGATATCTCAAAACTGCTAAAATGTTTTGATATTCTTATTGATAATGGCAATTCGGTGCTTCTTATTGAACACAATCTTGATGTAATTAAATGTGCCGATCATGTTATCGATCTTGGTCCCGAAGCAGGCGAAAAAGGGGGCTACATTGTGTGTACCGGAACACCCGAGGAGATAGTCGAAAATCCGGATTCATGGACAGGGAAATATCTAAAACCTTTTTTCTCAGATGTCGGTTGGGAAATAGTTACAGGATTAAAACCTTAATCGAGTCCTTAGTGTCTCATCGTGAACATCATTTTTAATCGTGATCATCGTGTTCAAAGAAGGAAACCCATGGATCGTAGTTCTTTAAGGAGTTGGTCGTAGTTAAAAAATTGAATTGCTTTCCAACCGCAGTTTCTGGCTCCTTCGGCATAGTCAAAAATGTCGTCGATAAAGAGGTGCTCTTCCGGTTTTAATCCTGAATATTTTTCGACTGCCCGGTAAATCTCAGGAGCAGGTTTTACATGACCCACTTCATCAGAATAAAAGAGTTTTTCGAAATGGCGAAAGAATTTAAAATTCTCATATCCATATTTCCTGTGGACGGGATTTGTATTCGAAAGAAGAAATAATCTGTAGTTTTGTTTTAACTTGCCCAACAGTTCCGCAACATCATAGTTAATCGAAAAAATCTCTGAAAAGATATAACAGAATTCATCGATACTCAGTAAATCCTCAACATCTCCGGCCTTCATCAACATTGGAATAAACTCTTCTGTTGTAAGTTTACCCGCCTCAAAAGCTCTAAAAAAGTGATAATTTTCCCGCACAAACTCTATCACCTTTTCACCCGAACCGGACTTTAATAAATTTAGTCTGTTTAGGGCAAAATCGTAATTAAAGGGGATGAGAACCATACCAAGATCGAAGACAACAGCTTTTATTTCGTTCATTTTATTCAATTCAAAGATTTTCAAAGTGCAAAGATATCTATAAATTTGGGTAAATTTACAGGTTGTAATTGAAAAATATCCACTATCAGACAGAATATGAAAAAATACTCAACTCTCGCTAAAGAACTCCTCAACAGACAAATTAAAAACTGGGACTGGTGTATAAACGGTTACGGAAGTCTCAAAACAGTGATCACACACGAATTTAAATACAACGGTTTTTCACTGAAAGTTCAGTTTAATCCGGGAAGAATGATCTCCACCTCGGCAAAAGTTGATCCAAAAAGTATTAAAGAGAGGAAATGTTTTCTTTGTGAGGCGAGTCTTCCCGAGGCACAAGAAAGACTTGAGTATAAAAACGGTTACCGAATTTTGGTGAACCCCTTCCCTATTTTCCCTGAACATTTTACAATTCCTAAAATTGAACATCTCCCACAACAGATAACGGGAAATTTTGGCGAAATGTTAGAACTTGCCAAGGATCTGGATGGCGAATTTACGGTATTTTATAACGGTCCCAAGTGTGGTGCCTCCGCTCCGGATCATTTCCATTTTCAGGCAGGGACAAGGAAATTTATGACAGTCGAAAACGATTTTGATTCCCTAAAAAGGCGATATGCAGTAAATTCCCGCATAGTGGATGGGGTTGAAGTCACAATGGTTGACGATGGTATTAGAAAAATGGTGTTTTTGCAAGGGACCGATAAAATTGCAATTGAGAAGGAATTTTATTTAATTTTTAATCGTTACTCCGAACTTAAACGACTTGATGAAGAACCATTAATGAACATTCTTGCATGGACTGAGGGAGAAGAGTTTAGAGTTGTTGTCTTTATAAGGGAGAAACATCGCCCTGCCCGTTATTTTGCCGAAGGCACAGAGAGGATACTGTTATCTCCCGCATCTGTTGACATCGGAGGGGTTGGTGTAATCCCCGTTGAAGATGATTTTAACAGGATCACACAGGATATCTTAACTGAACTAATGACAGAAGTTTTTGTAAGTCGTGAGCTGCTGCTGAAGTTGTAAGAAAATAGAACGCGGATGAGGCGGATTATCGCGGATTATTAAATGTCTAATCCCCCAAAATAATACCTAATAATTAATACTTAATACCTATTCTTATACCATTCATAAGTAAGCTTTATTCCCTCCTCGAGGGAGGTTTTATGTTTCCAGCCGAGGTTATTGATACGGGATACATCCATTATTTTACGGGGTGTACCGTCGGGTTTGGTGGTGTCGTATTCAATTTTCCCTTTAAATCCTGTGATTTGTGCAATTAAAGTTGCCAGTTCCGAGATCATTAGGTCTTCACCTGTCCCAACATTCAAATGAGTTATTCCATTTTCATAAAGGTCTTTTGCATCGATGTTTTCAAGTGAAAATCTGATTGCATCGGCGAGATCATCTACAAACATAAATTCTCTTTTTGGTGTGCCTGTTCCCCAAAGTAAGACGGAATCATTTCCCTCTTTCACTGCGGTGTCAAATTTTCTCATGAGGGCAGGAAGAACATGCGAGGTGTTGAGGTCAAAATTGTCGAAGTAACCATAAAGGTTGGTCGGCATCATTGAAAAGAAATTTGAGCCATATTGTTTGTAATAACTTTCGCACAACTTAATGCCGGTAATTTTGGCGATAGCATAAGGTTCATTTGTATATTCGAGGTAACCTGAAAGGAGTGACTCCTCCTTTAATGGCTGAGGAGCGAGTTTCGGGTAAATGCATGAACTTCCAAGGAAAACCACTTTCGAAAGACCATTCTCATATGCAGCATGAATCAGGTTTGCTTCAATCATGAGGTTGTTGTAAAGAAATTCAGCTCTGTAGGTATTATTTGCGAGAATTCCACCAACTTTTGCAGCGGCGATTATCATCATGTCAGGTTTTTGTGTTGCCATAAATGATTCAACACTCTCCTGTCGCATAAGATCAACATCAGATTTATCCGCAAGAAGAAGATTGGTATATCCGTTTGATTGAAGGCTCCGAGTGATCGCCGAACCAACCATCCCCTTGTAACCTGCTATAAATACTTTTTTAGATTTGAAGGTCTCTGACAACATTTACTCGAAATTTCCTTGTTTTTATGTACAAATATAAGGAATTATAGGGATTGATTGGTGAGGATAGCGATTCCGGGTTGTAATACGAGTTTAAGAGATATGCTTCAGGAGGTTCTTTTTGAGTGGGGTAAGTTCATTTGTAACTATGTACCAAATTATTGAGATATCAATATGAAAATACTCGTGGACGATGCGATTGCGTATCCCCGTTATTTTACGCCATGGTACATCGGTTAATTTTTTTTGTTCGTGGACAGGCACATTCTTTGCCGCCTCACCAATTATCTCAATATTACGAACAACGGCATCGATGATCATAGATGATTGAACAAAATCCTCAAATGTCAGACCGGCGGTATAACTCTCAATTTTTTCAATAGATTCTATGATGTCTTCAACCGTAAGTCGCCAGTCTCTCTTAGACATAAATCAGATCTTCTTCAATTGACTTTAACATCTTTGGCTTTAGTGAACCTTTGCTGACCAAATCAACTTTCTCGCCGAGGATGGCTTCAAGTTCATCAGCAAGAGTGACAAAATCGAGTCCAATTGGTTTTTCAAACTCGACGAGTATATCAATATCACTATCAGGCACCGAATCACCTCGTGAGATAGAACCAAAAATAGCCAAATTTTTAATTCCATAACCTTCGCTGAGTCTTGACTTGTGTTCTTCAAGAGTTAGTTTTATTTCTGACAGTTTCTTCATTTCATTCACAATTTAATAACCGAAAGTTAAGTAAAATTTCATTCCCGTAAAATATTTTTATTAACCACCCGGGAAACAAACAAAAAGTGTCTTTTAATACTTAATCGAAAAAACTTTTTCATCTTGTGCTATGAATACTGTGTCGCCGGGTTCGGGGTGAATAATTGAGGTGCCGGTGAAGGAGCCAAAGGCCTGAAGCACCGCCATATTCTTCGAAAAATGGGTACAGCCAAGGCGGAGCGAATCGCGTCCCATTCCTCTTAGTCGGACAGCAGGATGCAGGTGTCCACAAATTAAAAAAAAGCCCTTTTGCGGCTCGGGATGGTGCCGAAGGAGGAATTTATGCCTGATGATGAGTCCATCAACAACTCTGATTTGAGGAATTTCAGGGATTCCGTCGGAGCTTTTGTCATGATTCCCTGTTATCAGGACAAATTCTTTATCGGATCTCTCTTCTATCCAGCTTTTAAATTGTTCGGTTATCTGTCGTGTTTTACCTGTTCTGTGATGGATGAGGTCGCCGAGGAAAATTATCTTTTTTACATCGGTTAGTTCTATTGCATCAGACAGTCGATTAAGATCATCGGTGGTTGAACCTTCGGGGATTGCGATTCCTGCGGCTCTAAACGATGCTGTTTTGCCAAAGTGGATATCTGAAAGCAGAAGGGTTGACTCCTCAATCCAGAAAAGAGCTTTTTGTGGAAGAGCAATAAAGGTGGAGCCATTTATCTTGATTTGAGGGAGATCATTAATCATAAATGTAATTTAAGAAAAATCCTCTTTTTCTGCTGCATTTTCGAGGTTTGCGATCAGTTTGGCGATCCTGTCTGATAGTTTTTCATTAGTCAGTTTTTCCCTCATTCTGTTCACCATAAGGGGGAAAGCCATAGGGGTGATGAATGGAACATCAATTATCGATTTTCTGCTCTCTCTCATTCTTTTCATCGCATCCATAAGACGACTGACCTCTAATTGTGTCTCCAGAACTTCCATTTCAGCTTGTTTTATCAGTAGATTACCGGGATCATATTTGGTCAACACTTCAAATAACAGAGCACCTGATGCTTGCAGTTGTTTAGGCTTTTTGCTGCTACCGGGGTAACCTTGAAAAACGAGTCCCGCAATGCGCGCGATATCTCTAAATTTTCGTTGGGCCATCTCCGTTGAGTTGGTAACTTCCAAAACATCTTCAACTATATTCTCTTTAGCAAAAAGCCAACCAAGTTGCTCATCATCAAGTTCATATTCCTGAGTTGACAGGATTTCAAATCCATAATCATTTGTAGAGATGGAAAAAGTAGCCGATTGGATTTGGGAGAGTCTGTATGCCAGAAGTGCAGAGAGACCCTCATGCACCAATTTTCCCTCAAATGGGTAGATAAAAAGGTGAAAACCTTCCGTTGTTTTCTTTTTTTCAATTAAAAGTTCATCTTCCATTGGAATTACGGACCATTTTTGTTGCAAATCCAATAGCGGGGAGATTGCCGACATTTCAATCCCGGGGTTTCCTTCCGATTGAAACTCTCTAAGTTTGATCCTCACTTCGCCCGCAAGTTCTGTAGAGAGGGGCATCCTTCCACCTCCCCACTGCGGAACGGGACCGTTCTTTTTATCAGATTTTTTAACATAAAGTACCATATCAACAAGTTTGTGATACTCTAACACCCTTCCCGAAAAGATGAATGAGTCACCAGGCTTCAGTCGGGAGACAAAATTTTCTTCGAGGGTGCCAAGACTCCCCCCGTTCATAAATTTCACAACCACTTCAGTTTCGGAGGTGATTGTTCCAATCGACATCCTGTGTCTCCTGCGGAGTGTCTCATTTTCAACTACATAAAATCCATCTTCATTTCTGATTTTGGAGTATTCAGGATAGGCTTTAAGGGCTTTCCCCCCTTTTATCACAAATTCCATTGTCCATTCCCACTCTTGCAGCGAGAGATTGCGGAATGAGTGAGTGGTTTTTACCTCCTCAAAGAGGTCATCACTCCTGAATCCCTCACCGGTTGCCACCGTGACAATATGTTGTGCCAGTACATCAAGCGGTTTTTCGATCGGAGCCCTTGGTTCAATTTTCCCTTTTTCTATACCCGAACGGGCGGCAGAAAATTCGACAAGTTCAAATGAATTTGTCGGGACACAATAGAGACGACTTTTTGCACCCGGCTGGTGTCCTGATCTGCCTGCTCTTTGCATTAATCTTGCGATGCCTTTAGGACTTCCGATCTGTATTACAGTATCAACGGGTGAAAAATCCACTCCAAGATCGAGGCTTGAAGTGCAGACGACACACTTCATTTTCCCTTTTGAAAGGAGCTGCTCCACGGCGGTTCTGCTCTCTTTGTCCATTGACCCGTGATGCAGACCAAGAATCCCCGCCCATTCAATTTTTTCATCAAGAATTTTGTGATACCAAATTTCAGCCTGATAGCGGGTGTTGGTGAATAACAGGGTGGAATTTGAGCTTTCGATAATATCAATTACGGGGTTAAGCATCGTGATTCCAAGATGCCCCGCCCAGGGAAACCGCTCAATTATTTCAGGCAGCAGCGTAATTATTTCAATGTTTTTTCCCTTGGCGGAGCCGATCATTACAGCATTTTCTGACTTCCGACCGAGCAAAACTTCGAGTGCTTTCTCCGTGTTCCCAAGCGTTGCCGAAACTCCCCAAAGTCGGATATCTTTTGCCACTGACCTGATTCTTGCGAGACCAAGTTCCGTTAAAACTCCCCGTTTTGAACCAATAAGTTCGTGCCATTCATCAACCACCACAACTTTAAGTGTGGCGAACCTTTCCTCAAATCCGGGGTACGAAATCATTAATGAAAGTGATTCAGGTGTGGTTATGAAGATTGTGGGGAGTTTTTCAGCCTGCCTTTTTCTTGTTAATTGAGATGAATCACCCGTTCTTAATTCAACTGAAAACCAGGGACAAAGTTCATCAACTGCAGTTTTTATTGAACGGAGTGTATCGTTTGCTAGTGCCCTGAGGGGAGTAATCCATAACATTTTGATTGGGGGAGAGGTGTCAGGGGCTTTTTTTCTTGAAGTTTGTTTTAATTCCTGATTGGCAAGTGTGGATTGAAATTTTTTCAGATTTTTGCGATAGTCGGGTGAGTTGATTTCCTCTATCAACAGCCCAAGAAGAGCTGCATAAGTTTTACCCGTACCGGTTGAGGTATGTATAAGTCCACTTTTCCCTTCACAGAAAGAAGTCCAGACATCTTCCTGAAAACTGAAAGGTTTCCATCCCTGGGATTTAAACCACTTTTTAACCTGTTTATGTCCGGGAGAGCTTTTTATGATCGCCTCTGGATTCGGAAAAACCACAGAGCGTACAATTGCCTCTGATTCCTGTCAAACCACAGAGCACACGGAGCACACAGAGGAGAAATGAAGAGAGATTTTCCGGAGTTTATCATTGTCGAATAAAAGGTTTTTGAGGTGGTAACGGTATTCTTTATCAAAGTAAAAAATTGCAATTGTTGTTATGCAATTATACAACAAAAATCACGGATGAAGCAGGATTGCGGAGTAATTGTTATCTTGCAAATCCACTCCATCCATGTGAAATGTTAATTTATCTTGTGTACAATAGAAGTTACTTCATTAAAACAAGCTTTTTTGTGGCAGTGAAGTTTCCTGAAGTCAGTTTGTAAATATATACTCCTGAAGAGAGATTAAGTTTTGTTGCATCCACTGTGATAAAGTGATAACCTGCTGCAAGGTCGCCTCTGTGAAGTTCGGCTATTACCTCGCCTTGTAGATTGTAAAGATTAAGGCTAACATATCCTGCTTCCGGGATTGCAAATCGAACTACCGTACTTGGATTAAATGGATTTGGGAAGTTTTGATCAAGCCCGTATTCAATCGGAATCTGGAGATTTTCTTTGACATCCGTTAAGATCAGAATCTGCGATTGAGCTGCATTTATTAACTCAGTACCTTCGTTTAATCTCAATTTTGAAAGGGTAACCGTACTTGAATTACCGTTAAGACTGCCGAGATAGGTTAAGCGGAGTTTCATAACAGGCTGGTTTGGCTGCAAGTTGGTCTCCTGAAGAGAGGCAATAGCAAAACTGACAACACCATCAACCGGGTTTATCTCCCTCATGGCACCCGAAAATTGAGGACTGAATTGCAACCCCTCAAACTGAAAAGCTGTTGCATCAAAGGAAATTTTCCCTTCGAGAGTGTAGATGTTATCAGCTTCATTAAGATAAACAGGCATTTCAATCAACTGCCCCGGTTGATACTTAACATCAACCATTTGTGGAGCTCCCATCGCATCCGGGAAATTGCCCCAAGGCAAGGAAGGAATTAATCCCGCAACATATTGTGCAATGGTGGAAGCATCTGCTGCAGTTATTTGAGTATTGTTTGTAACCTCGGCATTCCCCAATTGTTCAGCATCGAGAGTTATGGCACCAACGAGATAACGAAGAACCATTGAGGCATCAAAAGCCTGAACCACTCCGTTAAGATCAACATCCCCGGGGAATCGGGTTTTTATCATCACCTTCCCTCTGTTGGTGATCACGGGGTAATTGTTAGTGTTAAAATATGCCGAATCGAATCGAATAAACACCGAATCCCTTTTCGTTGGATCAGGTGGAGTTGCCTTAAATTGCAGATAACAGAGAATTCCGTTAGTGCTAAACGATTCAGACCCGTAGGCAATAAATCTAAGGTTTTCTGCGGTTTGATTTGTATAAAAGCTCCAGTTATGAGTTGCCATTAGAGTTCCTGCTTCAGCCTTTACGCCGATAAACTGAAGTTTAGGTGAAAAATTATTCAGGTAAATCTGAGCTGAAAATCCCTGGAAACCGCCGGGGACTTTTGAAACTCTTAACGGGATCTTAACTGTATCACCCGCAAACACCGAAACGCTATCAAGTGTCAGTTCAATTGGCGGGTATCGTGTCCATGCCTGTTTTTGTCCATAACCAACAACAAAGATGTTTTCAAGATCGTTGGTGTATAGACCAAGAGCTGTGCCGGTGCCCACTTCAAATATCGTCTCACTTTCCCAGGAAAGCCCACCGTTTGAAGTTTTGTAGATGAGTCCGCTGTTTAAAACTACTACTCCTTTAAGATTATCATAAAAGAACATATCACCCGGATATATATAACCGGGCAGATTTGGAGTTAAATTAAGCCATGAAACTCCGCCATTGGTTGATTTTAGTAAACCAAACTCACCCGCAGCATATAAGGCTGTAGCAGAAGGGGCGGATACATGAAAAATACCTCCAACATAGGGAACAGGCACAGGGAAATAGCCCAACCCGCCATTTGTTGTTATTAAAACCTGACTTTCAGTTGCAGACGGTGCAGTTGATCCTAATATTCCAAGCGAATTGTCAGCGATTCCAATGGAAGTTATTCCGTAGTTATTGCTGTTAAAATTGGTTTTTACCCAGGTTTGACCCTCATTAGTGGTTTTGAAAACAGTGCTTCCATACCCGACGATATAGCCAATCTCAGGGCTTACAAAAAGCACATCCTGTAGGTTCTCGGTGGTGTTAATTTGTCTTTGCGACCAGGTCTGGGCATTAACATCATATTTTAACACCATTCCATTTTCACCTACTGCCCAAGCCACCGTGCCTCGAACATCAATTGCATTCAACCAATCAGAGGGTGAACCTGTCCGGTTTAATGTCCAGGGCTGAGAATAGGAGGTTTTCATAAATACTGCACCACCCTCACCCACAGCCATACCAAGATCGGTTTGGAAGTCAACATCATTTAACCTGTAAGGGGGATTTAGTGTCTGGCCTTGCCATACCTGGGGCAGTATAGCGACAGAAATAAATACAAGAAGGAATAAAAACTTTTTCATTATAATCTCGTTAAATAATTATTAAATACGGAAATTAAAATGAGCATTATTTTCTGAAATTCATAATGAAATTTTCATTTATGTGGAGGTGTGTGATATTCGTTACATATTGATAAGTTATTAACTACACTAACCTTACGATGAAGACGATGAGCCTTTATTGAAGTTAAAGTTGACAGATGAATTTTACGAGAACAGTGCCGGGAGTTCAGTTTTATGACGGCATCACGATCATCAAACAAGTAAAAATTAAAAAGGGGTAAAAAATAATGTTGCAACATAATATGTTATAACATATATTAGAGGAGTTAATTTTTTATTTTAGGAAAACACGATGGAAAAGAACCTTTTTACCGGCATCAAGATCGGAAATGTAGAACTTAAAAACAGAATAGTTATGGCACCGATGACAAGAAGCCGTGCCCCACAAACATTTGCAACAGAATTGACTGCGAAGTATTATTCACAAAGAGCCTCTGCAGGATTAATAATCACCGAAGGCACCCAGATTTCGGAACAAGGAATTGGATATCCGTGGACACCCGGCATTAATACTCCCGAACATGCAAAAGCCTGGAAAATGGTAACAGATGCAGTTCATGCAGAGGGTGGAAAGATATTCGCTCAAATATGGCATGTGGGGAGACAGTCACATTCGGTGTTTCATAATGGTGAACTACCGGTGGCTCCTTCTGCAGTCGGGTTCACCGGGAAACAATTTACCCATAAAGGCATGCTTGATCTTGAAACTCCAAGGGCACTTGAGCTTGAAGAGATTCCGGGTGTGGTGAATGATTATGCAAAAGCCGCGCTGTTAGCGATGGAAGCCGGATTTGATGGTGTTGAAATTCATGGCGCAAACGGCTATCTTGTTGATCAGTTTATCAACTCAAACAGCAATAAAAGAGATGATAAATATGGCGGAAGTGTTGAAAACAGAGGAAGATTTGCTCTTGAGGTGGTTGAAGCTGTTGTAAATGCAATTGGAGCAGAAAGAGTAGGAATTCGACTTTCACCGGCAGGATTTAACGGCGGTATGTTAGATGCCAATCCTTTTGAATCTTATGGTTATGTCATCAAAAATCTCAACAAATTTAACCTCGCTTATCTGCATATGCTTGAGGGACCAACACCAAACGAAGATCAACAACAATATCATATTTTCAAAAATGGAGTTGCAAAAGTTTTTAGACCGTTATATGATGGAAATATCATAATCAACGCCGGTTACACAAAAGAAAAAGCAAATGCGGTTATAGCTTCAGGTGATGCAGATTTGGTTTCGTTTGGAGTCCCGTTTCTCTCAAATCCCGATCTTCCAGAAAGATTCAGGGTTAACGCTCCTCTAAACCCTGTTCAGAGTCATGAAACCTTTTATGGCGGTGGTGAAAAAGGATATACAGACTATCCAACTCTTGAAGAAGTTGCCGTAAGTGTCTAAAAAAACTCAATAAAAGAGGCTATCGGGTTTCTCAACCCGGTAACCTCAAAATTGGGGGGTTAAAAAACTTCTAAAAAATCTTGGAAGTGTGCAAGAAAATCAATAATATGAATCTTTGAAAACAAAAATTGTCAGAGATCAAATTATGAAACTTAAATTAACCAGACCGATAGTGTTTTTTGACCTGGAAACAACAGGGATTGATGTTGAAAAAGAGAAAATTGTTGAAATTTCACTCCTAAAACTTTTTCCTGATGGGAAAGAAGAGATTTTGACTCTTCTCGTAAACCCTGAAAGGGCGATTCCCAAGGAAGCAAGTAAAATCCACGGAATCAGTGACTTGATGGTTGCCAATCAGATGACATTTAAAGAACTTGCTCCATCACTGTTAAAAATATTTGAGGGGTGTGATCTTTCAGGGTATAACATAATTAATTACGATTTACCCCTGATCAGAATGGAATTTAAAAGAATCGGAATAGAATTCCCTGCGCCCGGAGTTCTCACCATCGACCCATATCAAATCTACACAAAAAAAGAACCACGAGCTCCCGGAAATCCGGGTGAGCCAAGAAACCTGGCGACAGCCTATCGATTTTATTGCAATAAATCGATCACCGATGCCCACACCGCCGAGGCAGACATCACCGCAACAAAAGAAGTATTTATTTGCCAGACGGAAAAATACTCAGACATCGGGCCCACCCTCGAAGACATAATAAAATTCACCGGAAGTGGTGCTGTGCGTAAAGTCGATATTGCAGGAAAATTAGTTTACAACGATAAAAATGAGATTGTTTACAATTTTGGCAAACACCAGGGTAAACGGGTGAAAGATGAAAAAAGTTACGCCGAATGGATGCTCAAACAGGATTTTGGAGATGAAACCAAAAAAGTGTTAAAAGATATCTTATCCAATAAACGCTAAATAAGTCCCTTTTCTACCATAAGTTCGGCACAAAGTATCGCACCACCTGCAGCACCTCTTACTGTGTTATGGGATAAAACCGTAAACTTGTAATCAAAAATATTACACTCACGAAGTCTGCCAATAGAGGTCGCCATACCTTTGTCGATGTTGCGGTGGAGTCGCGGTTGTGGATATTTATCCTCATGGAAATAGTGCAACGGTTTCAGGGGAGCAAACGGAAGTTGAAGTGCTTGCGGTTCGGCAGAAAAATCATTCCATACTCTCAGAATATCTTCCTTTGAAGCTTTGCTTTTTAATTTTACCTGTATTGACTCGGTGTGTCCATCAAGAACAGGTACTCTGTTTGTGGATGCACTAATCTTGATGTCAGTCAAATCGATCCCTGAACCGTTAAATTTACCGAGAATTTTTAATGGTTCAGTCTCCAACTTTTCCTCTTCACCGCTGATAAAAGGGATAACATTGTCAGTGGAATCAAGTCCCGATACACCGGGATAACCTGCACCCGAAAGAGCCTGCATGGTAACCACATTTACAGATTCCAACCCAAAATTATCAAATAGTGGTTTTAATGCCATCACCATACCAATTGTAGAACAATTTGGATTTGTGACGATGGCTCCGTTGTATTTCTGAATTTGCAGCAGTTGAAGATGCTCGCCATTAACCTCGGGGATGAGTAATGGCACATCAAGATCAAATCTGTGATTTCGTGAATTTGATACAACGATATAACCTGCCTTGGCAAAGTTTTCTTCAATTTCACCTGCGACGGAAGAATCGAGACCCGAAAATACAATTCTGCTTTCGAATGGTGGTTCACAATTTTTTACGATCAGATCCCCAATCCCTTCGGGAATTGGTGAAGTCATAAACCAGTTAACAGCATCCTTGTATTTTTTCCCCGCCGAGCGGTCGGAAGCTCCAAGTTCACACAATTCAAAAAAAGAGTGATCTTCAAGAAGTTGAATAAATTTTTGTCCCACACTCCCTGTGGCACCAAGAACAGCTACTTTAATTTTGGGCATATAATTCCAATTCTTGTTAAAAAGAAGATAATATTCGACTAAAAACGGAAGGCAAAGATAGGAAATTACGGTTGATATCGAAAGGGGGAAAGGACAGGTGTCAAAGATATAAGAAAAGGATAGAATTATCTATTGAATTTTTGTCAAAAATGTGTTATTTTTGACAAAAGGTTATTTTGTAACCCGGAGGAGAAAATGGAAAAAATTGGTAAAAGATTAAAAGAATTAAGAAAACTTTACAAGTTTACCTTAAAAGAGGTGGGAGAGAAACTTGGAGTGGATATTTCACTTGTTTCAAGATGGGAAAACGACGAACGGTCACCGAATCAGCAACAATTGGTTGATCTGGCTAAATTGTTTGAGGTTTCGTTTAATTTTTTAATATTGGGTGATGAGTTAAAACAAATTAATTTCAGAACTCAATTGCCCAAGGAATCAGACGAATACAAAGCTCTGGTTAAAGTTTATCTCCAGGCAAATGAAAATGTAGTAAACATTCGTAAACTTATAAAAAAGACAAAATCGAAGGTTTCCACAATCCACCCTTCCTACAAAGTGGAATCAATCGAGGATATTCCTGATGTTGTTAGAGAAGTTCGTGATTTCTATAAATTGAACAAAATCCTTTCTTATGATGAACTCAAAGAAGCCCTTAGAGAAAAGGATGTATTTGTCTTCGAGTGGCATATGCCGAATAAAATATCAGGATTCACTGTCCTCCAGGATATTAAAGTAATTTATTTAAATCGTTTACACACTATTGAGCGTAAACTATTCACGCTTGCCCATGAATTGGCGCACATTCTTTTACATGGAGATTCAGAAACTTCTTCCTTTGAGACAAATCTCGCCAGAAGATCAAAAGCTGAGAAGGAAGCGAATATTTTTGCTTCGGAACTTATTTTGTCTGAGAAAAGACTTCGAAAACTCTTGGCGAAATACGGAGAAAGATTTAAGAATCCATCGTTTTTAAGGTCGGCGGCAAGGGTTTATAATGTATCTCCCGATTCAATGTTTTACAGGTTGCAGAAGATTGGATTCTTCAAACCATGGGAAAAGGTAAATTATATAAAACCGTTTAAACAATCTGAAGATAAAAATGAATATCGTGTAACAGATATTGAATCGGAGGTAGATTCAAGCTATTTTGCGAGACTATATTCTGAATATATTGATGATGAGATCTCTTTTGGCAAGTTTCGGGATTTACTCTTTACGGATGATATTTCGCTAAAGAATTATCTTGAAAATATTGATTCCCTGTTTGAAGATACTTCCGGTGAGGTGCATCATTGAGTCACGAGAAAAAGAAGATCATACTTGATACTTCCGTCATATTAAACTTATTTGAAAGGGTTGCTACAAAAAAAGAGAATCTTCAAGAGCTCCTGTTTGAACGATTTGATATTTATACAACTCCAAAAGTGATTGAAGAGGCGACAAGGAGTAATAAAAGTAATCTCACCACAGATTTTATGGAAAGTGTGGTATGTAGTATTTCTCCGGATTTTAATAGTATTGATCCTGAATTATTCAGCGAGATGAATGAAAAACTTGATGAAGGTGAAGTTGAAGTAATCACTTGTTGTTTAAACTCAGGATACTTAAGTTCTATTGATGATCTGGGAGCAATTAAATACGGAAGAAAACTGGGAATAACCAATCTCGGTACTATTGTTCTGTTGAAAATTGCCTTCGATAATGGAACTATAAACTCCGCAGATGTGAGTTCTATGATATCAGAAATGCGCCAAAATGGAGCATATTTTAAGGAAATGAAGGATAAGGACTTTGAAGCTTATTACAAGAAGTATCTCAAATAAAAATATTAAAGATAAACATCTGTTCCAGAAATGGGAATCATGAGGTAATTTAAAAAAGGCTAAAAAGTTGAGGGGGTTGAAAAAATTATTAGTAAGTTTGAGGAAATCTAAAAAATTTATTATCACAGGTCGTTTAAGACCGAAAATTGTACAGTAAAGTATTTTTACATTAAGTTATTGGATGGAGGAACACAAATGTATTTCGTAGAATTAGAACAAGCAAGATATGCCGAACTTTTAAAAAGCGAATTAGGGAGGGAATTATTTCCCAACGGGCATCGGGTTGCCGGAGTTTATCGCGGTAAAATTCGAACTTATAGAATTGATCCTAAATATTCGGAGGAGAATTTAGAACCTGGTATCAGGGAAGATGCTATAAATTATTTGTCAAAGATGGACTCGGAAAGACCAGGAAGAAGCGGGAAAAGAAAATATGTAGTTAACAATAGTTTATGCCACTCAAATACTGCCTATTTAAATTTTTGGTTTGCTTTTAACAGACATCCTGAGAAGCTTAAAAAATTGTTACTTTCTCTCGGCTACCCGGTTGAAGAGATGCTCAATCTTAGGAAAGATACACATGGTACTTCAGAAAGTAAGCCAATCTATGTCGGATTTGAATGGGGTGGTGAGAAAGATTATTTACGAGATAGAATCTGGAACTTCTTTGGTACTCCCCAAGCACACAGTACCATTTGCGATTTTTACTTTCGGTTTAAAAGAACAGATGGTAAAATCCAAACGGTAATCGGAGAGTGGAAATACACTGAAGACAATCAAATCAGTGGAAGAAAATTGACATCACGATTGAAAGAAAAAATCAGAGAATACAAGCGTTTTTTCTCGCACCTTAATTTACCTAAAAACTTAAACCGTGATGAATTGGCGTTTGACCCATTTAGACAATTGATGAGATTGCAGATTCTTGCTTCCGAAATGGAAAAAGTCAAAGAACAAAAATCTGATGTCGTTTCATTACTCATGGTGACTCCAAGAGAAAATAGAAGCATAAACAATGATATCATTCCGCAGGGTTTAGGGTCTTTAGGGCAATCAATATTTGAAATTTGGGAGAAAATAGCTAAAAAAGATCGCTTTAAGGGTGTGTATCGTGAAGACTTGTTTAATCTGACGATCAAAAACGAGTGTTATCCAAATCAAGAGTGGTTAAACTACCTTGTTCAACGATACAACCTGGTTCCTTATAAAACACTGCCGTTCATAAAGGAAGTGAAAAATATTGAATTAGCAGAAGAAAAAGTCATGGTCGAAAAGACTGAGATAATTTTACACCAGCGTTATACTGTTGTTGATAACGCAATTGAAATTGAGTTGTTGCAAGCTGAATTGAGAGACAAATTTCTGGAAAATTCAGATGAAGTTGGTCAATTTGGTAAGTTGCCGATTAGTAAATGGTCAGTCTGTCAACTTGATGTCTCTGATGACAACAAAGTTTGGTATTTGTACAATTTGCATACTGATATGCCCGGAACCCGTGGAGATAGATATTGGAATATTTTTGGTTCAGGTGAATATACAAATTGGAAATATGCAGAATTGGAATTGAACATACCGGTGGCTGGAATAGATCGAAGGATGCAGGGTGCTTTTGTAAAAGATGATTTCGGGAGAAGATATCTTGTTCATAGAGGTGGTTTACGAGGTAAAAAGAAAGCGATGAAAAGAAAATTTTTCATTGACAGATTTAATGGTGATAAAATCGTCGCCGGAGAAGGGAAAAAACTTCAAGAATTTGCTGTAATTGCTTGTTTGGATGTTAATGGAGAAAAATTCATTAAAGATACGGTAAAGTTTCTAAATGAAGTGAAGAGAATCAAAGCTGAATTTAATAATTCGTAATTTAAAACCTAATATTTTACCCCCCCTAAGCTAGCATCTTAGGGCCAACGCCCCTTAACCGGGGCGTTTCTTATTTTAAACTGGATTTTAGGTTTGGAAGATCGGGATTATCCCCCAAAAACGACATCTTTGAATGTATAGAAGCCGGTTGGTTTGGTGAGGATAAAATTACAAGCCTGGAGGATGCCTTCTGCAAGAAACTTGCGGTCGGTTGCTGAATGTGTTAGTGAAAGCACTTCGCCACTGCCAGCAAAAATGACAGTGTGATCACCCGGGATATGGCCCAATCGTTGTGAGTTAATTGGAACTTCCTTTTTCATGGCATCTTTTATCATCAGTGCGGTGCCCGATGGTTGATCTTTTTTGAATCGATGGTGTGTCTCAGAGATCGCAGTATCCCAATCGGGGAGGTCGGATGCAAGTATCTCGGCACATTTCAAAAGTACCTGAATACCTTTTGAATAGCTAAAGCTTTGAACAACGGGAAACTTCTCTGCGGATTTTTTTAAGGTATCTATCTGTTCTGAAGAGAGTCCTGTGGTTCCGGAAACCAAAGGGCAATTAAATTTTTCCATGTAATACAAGACTGTATCAAAAACCTGGGGTTGTGAAAAATCGAGCAGCACCTCCGGAATTCCATCCTGCCTCATACCATCGAGATCAAGCGTAAAAACTGCTTGATGCCCCTGTTCGGAGAAAAATTTGATGATCTCCTGACCCATTTTGCCTGATGCGCCAATCAAACCATAATTCATGATGTTCCTTTCAAAAAATTTGTAACACTAATTTGAAATTATACAATTTTTGGGAAAATAATTGAAAATTTTGTTCCTTTACCTTCTTCTGAAGAAATTGTTATATCACCATTCAATTTGTGCACAAATTCGTAAACAAGAGAAAGTCCGATGCCCGATCCCCCCTCACCATCGGTACCTTTTGTGCGGTTGATATTTTTATTGTCAAGAATATTTTCGAGCAGAAGGGGGTTCATACCAATTCCGTTGTCTTCAACTTCGAGATGTATGGAATCGCCATTTTTGAACCATTTTAGAGATACTTTTCCCTCTTTATTCGTGAATTTTAATGAATTGCCGAGAAGATTTCTTAAAATTGAATAGATGAGATTCTGATCGGTTTTCATCATTAAATCTTTTGACACATCCATTGTCATTTCAATCATTTTCATCCTGGCTGAATGTTTAAACAAATCGAAGGCTTTATGTGTAATAGTCGAAAGATTCACCATTTCAAATTTCGGTTGAATGATTTTTAAGTTCGATTGTGACCATTCAAGCAGATTTTCCAATAACTGGTAATTGTTTACAGTCACATGTTTTATGTTGTTAATGAAGGTGAGTTTTTCGTCATCAGTGAGAGTATCAAAATCGTCGAGAAGCATCTCTGAATATCCGAGCACAACAAAAAATGGATTTTTGAGATCATGTGCAATAACTCTAAAAAGTTTATCCTTAAACTGGTTGATTTCTCTTAACTCGTGGTTTAGTTTTCTTTTTTGACGGTAGGCGTAAAAAACAAAAGCAAAAAGTCCGATAACAACAACAATGATAAGGTAGAGGTAGGTAGTTTCCTGTTCCTTGTTAGCCAATTGTATTTGTGCGAGTTCAGCTTCCCGTTCAGTTTTTTCGTTTCTGTAAACCGCTTCAATTTGGGCACTTTTTTCGAGACCTTCCAAGGCTCTTATTGAGTCTTTCATCTCTGCCGCAAGCCGGCTATAGTCGAAGGCATTTTTGAAGTCTTGTTGTAAGCCATAAAACTGTGAGGCAGTGTTAAAGACTGTAAAAGAGAAGTAAAATGATTTGATTTTAGCTGCAAGCGCGACGGCTTTATCGAGATAAGTTTTCCCCGTAGCAAAGTCATTTAAACGGGCATGGATTAGTGCAACCTGGCAGTAGTCTGATATTATAGCCACATTCTGATTGATTTTGCTGTTAATTTCGAGAGATTTCAGGCGGTAATTCAGTGCCTCTTTAAAGTCGCCCCGGGTGAAATAGATTGTTGAGATTCCTCCAAAGGCGAAAGCCATCCCAATTTCCTCATTTCGTTTTTTGTGTTCGTCGAGGGTATAGCGATAAATTGAATATGCCTTATCGTATTCACGGAGTTCAAAATAGACTTCTGCAATCCTGAGTTGAGCGGTTAATTCTCCCGGTTTATCATTGATTTTTTTTCTGATATCGATAACTCTTTGAAGATATTCAATTGCTTTTGTATAATTCTTTTGATTGCTGTAAAGCACCCCAAGATTGAGGGCACAAAATGCGATCCCGGATGAATCTTTAATTTCCTCAAAAATTTTAAGTCCTTTGAATGTTTGCTCTATGGCGAGGGAGCCATTCCCCATAAGCCGGTGCAGACTGCCAAGATTGTTGTACGAGTGGCCAAGTTGCAGCTTATCATTATATCGTTTAGCAGCTTCAAGCCCCCTGGAAAAATAGGCGAGGGCTTCTTTATAATCTCCAAGGTTTCTGTAGATTACACCGAGGTAGTTTAATGCAAGAGGTTTTTTAGTAAAAAGCTCGTTTTTCTCGATAATATTAAGAGCAATTTTCCCCGATTTTATTGAAAGTTCAGGGTTATCGCCTCTGTTTTTCCATGCAAATTCGAGATAGAGATTAACTTTTTCGGAATCATTGAGATTTGATGATTTTTTCTCCAACAATTGCCAGGCGTCTTGTGCACAAAGCGGAATGGAAAAAACAAAAAATATGAGATACTTAATAACAGACGATTTCATTATGATTTCCGTTACCGTCTTTCTTCGATCTGGTTATTCAGAATCAATCGAAATGCTTCGGCTCCAAGTGATATGATATCATCTCCGGGCAGGAATTGGGGGGTATGCAGTCCAAATCTTTCACCTTTTGATGTGCCAAGCCAAAACATAAAGGATGGGTATTTTTTGCTGAAAAAACCAAAATCCTCACCGGTAAATCTGCTTCCACAGTCAATAAACTTGAAGTTTTTTTCGAGGGCGGGTTTCAAATCATCATAAAGTTTTTCGTTTACAGTTACTTCAACATAGGGGTTATTGTCGTGCACAACCTCACATTTTACTTTAGTTTCATTTTCAACTTCAACGCCTATCCTGTAAAGTTCGTCGAGAAACCATTTAAAATCTTCGATCTTAAGAGCCCGAAGTGATCCATCAAACCTTGCAGTTGGGGGAACGATATTTCTTGCAATTCCGGAAGAGATTTTACCATAGCCGAACAGGATTTTTTTACCCGATGCATTCACTGCAGCTTTGGCTTTTTGCAGAAATAACATCAATCCATCGAATGCATTAATTCCATTTTCGGGAAAAGCCACATGCGACTGTTTCCCCGTAAAATTGATGCCAATTGCATTTGAGGCTGCAAAGAGTGTCCCTTTTGTGGAGGCTATTACTCCGGTATCAAAATCATCATTTACATGTAAAGCAAAAGCCTTAACGATTTTGAATTTGTCGAGAAGTCCCGTTTTTATAAGAATATCGGCTCCACCGCCACCTTCTTCGGCGGGCTGGAAAACAAAAATCAGGTTCTGATCTACCTTGTTTTTAACCACATCATTCAGGAATTGGTAAAGGATTGAAGTATGAACATCATGTCCGCAAGCGTGCATTCTACCATTTTTTGAAGCGTAGGGGATTCCGGTTTCCTCAACCACCGGTAGTGCATCGATGTCAGCTCTAAAAAGGAGGTAGTCGCCTGAATTCACGGTATATTCAACCACAAGCCCTGTTGGAGTGGGTGTGTGAATTATAATGCCGGGGAGTTGCTCGATATTTTGTTTTAAGAGTTTGGTTGTTTCAAACTCCTCAAACATAAGTTCGGGGTTGGCGTGAAGTTTGTGTCTCAGTTCAATGGGTGACAGCATTAAGATATCCTTATTTTGAGCCTGTGCAAGGGCAAAAAGGAGAAAGGGGAGAAACAATTTGTACATTATTTATTTTCTAAAAGTTCGACCTCTAATTTAACCAGAATTAAGGAATAAAACTTGTGGGTGCAGCTACTTCTTCTCAAAGATGAGAGAAGCAGAGTTGATGCAATACCTTAAACCGGTTGGTTTTGGACCGTCGTTAAAAACATGTCCGAGATGGGCCCCACATTTGTTGCATGTAACTTCAGTTCTGACCATTCCATGTGAATAGTCAGAAGATTCAGCTATTGCATTTGAATCGCCGGGGGCGTAAAAACTTGGCCATCCGCAGTGAGCATCAAATTTGGTTATCGATTCAAAAAGGACTTCACCACAACCGGCACATTTATAAGTACCTGTTTCCTTGTGGTCCCAAAACTTACCGGTGAAGGGTCTTTCCGTTCCTTTTTCGCGCATCACATAATATTGTTCATCGGTGAGAATTGCCTTCCATTCAGCATCTGTTTTAATTATTTTATCTTTCATCTGTTCTTGTGATTTATGGTTTTTTGTAGAATCATTTAATGCCATTAGTTGTGATTTCATTATGTTCTGCTCTGACTGTTTGTTAACAGCCAATACAACCGCAAAGGCAACAAACAGGAGGAGTGAACCGATAAAAATAACATGTTTAAACATTAATGCCTCAATTAAGCTTGTAAAAACACCGGATGTAAAGTTACAGGGTTCCGGAGAAATGATTTATAAATTTACCACTTATTTCATTCATTAAATATGTAAAAATATTGGTTTTTCTAAAATATTTTCTTCGCCTTATAAATTTAAGTAATTAAGGTTAAAGTGTTAATATTTTTTACTTATTAAGGTATGGATCAATCATAAGTCTTGTATATTGGCAAACAACCTTAATTATTAAGGTAAATTGCTGTTTTTATCTTGAGTAAAAATGATTTAAGTTTAAACTCTTAATAAAGAAAATTGAGATCAAAATGAATACTAATTTATTAAATCACTGTAACCGCCTCATTGAAGAGAAGGGGATACAGGTTATCGACCTTAAAAGTATCGATCTTACCGGCAGGCTTCATCATATTTCACTTCCCGTAAGAAAGGGGATATTGGAACAATTGATGACTGAAGGCGTTGGGTTTGATGCTTCGAGTTATGGTTTCTCAAAAGTTGAAAACAGTGACATGGTTCAGATTCCGGATTTGTCAACTGCTGTTATCGATCTATTCAGAGATGCCCCAACACTCAGCTTTTATTCCACAGTTCACCTTACTGATGAAAAAAGATCACCATTCCCACAGGATGGAAGATACATGGCGAAAAAAGTGGAAAAATTGCTTCATGAATATACTGATGCAGACAAATCGATGTGGGGTCCCGAGTTCGAATTCTACATCTTTTCCAAAGTTAAATATGACACACGAACCGCGTCGTCATATTATGAACTTGAACACGCCGAAGAGTTTCATAAAAACGCTTATCATGCTGCAAATCCATTTGATGTATATGATGATTTCAGGGATGAAGCTTGTCGTCTGTTAAATCAGGTGGGTGTTGATGTAAAATATCACCATCATGAAGTTGGCGAGAGAGGTCAGCAGGAGATTGAAACATACTTTTCCGATCTCCTTACCACAGCCGATAATATCGTCACTTCAAAATATGTATTGATGAATTATGCTCGAAAAGAGAACCTTTTTATAACATTTATGCCCAAACCGATGTATCAGCAGGCGGGTAACGGGATGCATGTCCACCTCTATCTTACAAAAGACGGTAAAAATGCCTTCTACGAAAAGGGGAAATATGCCAACATGAACGACCTTGCAAGATTTTTTATGGGCGGTATCTTAAAACATGGTGCAGCACTTTCGGCATTTACCAACCCTTCAACAAACTCATACAAAAGACTTGTTCCCGGTTTTGAAGCACCCGTCGTTCTCACTTACGGTCAGGGTAACAGGGCTTCTGCAATAAGGATTCCCAAGTATATCAACAATCCCGATGAAACACGGTTTGAATACAGACCACCGGATGCCACTGCCAATCCATATCTCTGTTTAAGTGCAATACTTCTCGCCGGGATTGATGGTGTGGTTAATAAAATTGATCCGGAAGCCGAAGGTTTTGGTCCATCCGAGAAATTGGATATGAGTGATAAAAACCGTGATAAATTGAGTTTTCTACCCAGAAATCTTGATGAAGCACTTGATGCACTTGAATTGGATAACGAGTTTTTAAAACGCGGTGGAGTATTCACCGATCAACTCATTAAACAATGGATGAAAATAAAACACGAAGAGATTTCGGCAATTGGCACTATGCCTCATCCGTTTGAATTCAAGATGTACTTTAACTTGTAATCTTTTCCATCCGCCGGAACAACTGCGGAGATCAATACAGGCAGGACTCGAGTTTCTCCTCGAAACTGTTTAGACAGTCCTGCCTTTTTTTATGCCTGTAAAGTTCAAATGACCATGTTTTGTGGAATTAAATCCCTTGCGGAGAAAAATAATAATAAATTTATAGAATAATACTTTATTGTTATAAATAAAATTGTTAAATTGTATTCAGGTTATGTGAGGTTTAGTTAACAATTTTTTTCATCGACCACGGAGGTAATTCTTTTTAGAGATTATTATTAATAATTATCAGGAAAGTCGTGCAAAACATTACTCCTGGTTAGGACTGAGGTACGAAATTTAGCAGGCATAGAACCCTGTTTTTCACCTGCCGGCTTTCCGATATTATTAAAATCCCCAAAGCAAACCTGCTCTAAAATCCCTTCATACAATTATTTCGTCCGGTATCTTCATACCAAATTCAACTAATATTTTCTCGTTAAGATTCCACAACTTCGAATCACCATGAAGTTTTATTCACTTTTGTGGTTAAGTGGTTGATTGTTCCAGATCTTTCAGATATTTAATAATAAAAGCAGAAGAGCAGCAAATGAAAATTATTGTAGCAATAGCCCTTTTTATATCTTTTACACATTCAACCTATTCTCAAACCAATGATCAAAATATGTGGATGACGAACGGCATTGTAAACGCCATCGTTCAATCAGATAATACTATCTACATTGGCGGAAATTTCGACTATGTAGGCAGATACACAGGACATGGAACCAAGGTAAACATTGCCACAGGTGAAATAAACATCTCGATGCCGATTGTGAACGATGCAATTAATACAGTAATTTCTGACGGAGTTGGAGGCTGGTATATCGGGGGTAACTTTACCAGGGTTGGAGGTATAGTAAGAAACAGTCTCGCACACATAAAATCAGATGGAACGGTTGACGCAGGTTTTAACCCTTCACCCAATAGCGTAATATATGACCTCGAATTATTGGGTGGTGTGTTATATGTTTCGGGTAATTTTAGTACAATTGGGGGTTTGGCGAGGCGTGGGGTAGCAGCATTGAACCCAACTTCGGGTGTTCCAACTTCATGGAATCCAAATGCCGGCTCCTCGGTTAATAAAATTATTATAAATGGAGAGACAGTTTTTCTCTGTGGAGGTTTTACGACGCTTGGGGGCATTACCAGAAACTACATTGGAGCTGTTGACAAATCCACCGGTGCAGTTTTGGATTGGAATCCAAACTCCGGAGGAACAGTTAAAACCATAGCCCTGAGTGGGAACACCATTTATGCAGGAGGCTATTTTTCAACTATGGGCGGTTTAAGTAGATATCGATTAGCAGCAATTAATGCAACAACAGGGGTCACAACTGATTGGGATCCAAATCCGGATAACAGCATTGAATTGTTGGAAGTGGAAGAGAATACACTTTTCGTTAGCGGGTATTTTGATAATATAGCCGGATCATCAAGAAATAATTTAGCTACATTTAATACTACCGATGGAACAATAACAGGCTGGGCTCCAAATCCCGATCTAAGGGTTGATGATATTGTGTTTTCAGGCGGAATAGCCTATATGGGGGGCTGGTTTAATAATTTTGCGGGTCAAGAAAGAGATAGAATCGCTGCTGTGGAAGTGGCAACAGGTAACCTTACTTCATGGACTGCACACGCCGAGTCTGCTGTTCTTTCTCTCGCAGTTGACGGAAGCAATCTTTATGCGGGGGGCAATTTTACTTCAATTGGCGGCGTTTTGCGAAACAGAATAGCCGCATTGAATGCTACAACCGGAGAGGCTACGGATTGGAATCCAACCAATGATGGGCTTATTTATGCTCTTGCTGTAAGCGGCGATAAAGTTTTTGTCGGAGGCAGTTTTGATAATATCGGGAGTAAGCCACGAAGCAGATTGGCGGCTTTAGATGTGACCACAGGGCTTGCAACCTTATGGAACCCGTCACCGGGTGGGTCCGTAAGATGTTTGAGTTTGGATAATGGAATATTATACGCCGGCGGGCATTTCACGACAATTAGTGGTCAATCCCGAAACAGACTTGCAGCTTATGATATTGCAGATATGAGTTTGACGGGTTGGAATCCAAATGCCAGCAATGCTGTTTTTGCTATTGCAAATTCAGGTAGCCTGGTTTATGTGGGAGGAGTATTTACAAGTGTAGGTGGACAAACCAGGAGCAGGATAGCTGCATTAAATGTCTCCGATGGGCAGGCAAATTCTTTTGATCCAAATGCAAACGATTTTGTTTACTCTATTGCAGTGGATGGGTCAACAGTTTATGCCGGTGGGGATTTTACAAACATCGGGGGACAGTCCAGGAATTACATCGCTGCATTGAACTCTTCCGATGGAACTGCCACAGCCTGGAATCCCGGTACAAACGGATTAGTAGAGACAATTGCTTTAAGCGAAACACAAGTGTATGCAGGAGGCGATTTTACTACCATTGCCGGAGTGACAAGGAACCACATTGGTTCAATCAACAAATCAGACGGGGTGCTTGCATCGTGGAATCCAAATGCGAGCCATTCAGTAAATGTTATGACAATCGATTATGACCACTCAAGAATTTTGGTTGGTGGTAATTTTTTTGATTTAGTGGGTGAATCCATTCGTGGATTTGTTGCCCTTTCCGATCCCTCCGATCCTGCTCTTCCTGTGGAACTTGTTTCATTTTCTGCAAAATATTTTAATAATGTTGTTCAACTTTCATGGCAAACTGCCACAGAAGTGGATAACTATGGATTTGAAGTGGAAAGAAAAACCCCAACTACCGACTGGCAGAAAATTTCCTTCGTTGAAGGACATGGTACCTCTAACTCACCCAAATATTACAACTTTTCAGATCCAATATCATCGGTTGGAAAAATTTCCTATCGTCTAAAACAGTTGGATAATGATGGAAAGTTTGACTACAGCAATGTAATTGAAACAGACACAAAACTCCCAACAGTGTTTGCACTTGAACAAAACTACCCAAATCCATTTAATCCTGAAACAATTATCAGATTTAATCTTCCACAATCGGGAAGTGTAACAATGAAACTGTATAATATGCAGGGTGAAGAGGTTGCATTACTTCAATCCGGTTCTATGGATGCCGGCAGTCATTCAATAACATTTGATGCAAGCAAATATGGTTTACCATCGGGGGTTTATGTTTACAGGCTTAGTTCGATTGATGTTTTGGGTAAGAGTTTTAATGCGAGCAGGAAATTGGTGTTGATGAAGTAATTCGGAATCAAAATTCATAATATCAAGATATCCGGGAAGTGGAAGGCAGTTGTCTTCCACTTCCTTATTTTTCAATTAAAGAGTAAACCTTTCAGTAAATTTTTCGCCCCAACGGTTTACAAATTCAACCACAATCATTTTTGCCCCGGGGGATGGTTTAACAAAAAAGAGGTGATCCGTAGTTTCGGGCTCAACCCAGGTATGTTTTTTCGGTTTTTTGTCACCTTCAAACAGTTTCACAGTTTCGGGGTCTTTGCCTCTTCGTTTTTCCATTTGACCCATCGCCTTTCCATCCTGATACCAGTTTACTTTACAATATTTATCGTAGCCCCAGACATTAGCCATAACTTCGCCTTCAACTTTTTGGAGCGACATCTGGTGGCTTAAAGATCTGCCGGTTGATTTGTATTTCCATTTGATATCATTACCATTCACTTCATAAAAGCCATACCCTTTGGGAGTTCCATCGAAACAGGTGGGAGCAGTCCACCATGCGCCACAAACAGCTCCACAAACATGTATCTCAACACTCTCCTCTTCAATATATTCACTTTCGTGCATGTGCCCGGTGATAATGTATGATTTAAAAGGTTTAAGAAGGTCGTAGAGCATTTTTCGATTACTCACGACAACATGTTTTTTGGGTTCCCCTCCGTTATCACGGATATGTTGGGTATTATAAGGAGGGATGTGCATAAAAATTACAACGGTTTTTCCCTTTTCAATAAAAGAAAGGTCTTTTTTTAACCAGTCTATTTGAGGTTGATCGAGATAACCGATGTAATCCCCGGTCCAAAAGACATCATTAAGAACCACATAATGAACCGCCCCTTTGTTGAAGGAATAGTAGTGGGGACCAAAAGTTCCGGAGAATGTTTCGACCGATTTTTCATTCGTTTTTGCTGAATGATCTGTATCATGATTTCCCACAACCTGATAAAAAGGGATTCCCATTCGTTTTACACCTTTTTCATATTCGGGGAAGAGTTTTAGATCGTTAAACACAATATCGCCGCAGGCAACTCCAAAAATATTCTTTTTATCAGCAGCAAATTCAGCCACATCAGGCACAGTTTCATCGTTAAAAAGAGTAACATCTTCCATATCCAACACCTGTGGATCGGCAAGGAGAAGGAACGAATGTTGTGTGTCGTCACCGGCAGGTTTCAGGTTAAAACCCATGCTTAGGTCTGAAGTGCTGTCATCGATTCGTTGATAAAACCGGGCGGTACCCGTTGGGTTGGTATCAATTTCATATCCTGCGGGGTTAGAGATGAAAACATATTTTTGTCCAACAATAGATTCAAATTCATAGACTCCATCCTTTCCCGTCATAACTGCCGAGACCCCGTCAGAAACAACCACACCACCCACCGGTTTCCCTTCCGACATCACCTTGCCCCGAATTTTCCGTACAAGATTACTCTTGTTTTTTTCGGGATTAATCAGTTTTTGCAGAGGAGAGGTGAAAGACTCCACTACCATTAATGCTGAAATGCCAAGTGCACTTTTAATAAAATTTCGTCTGTCTGTCATTTGCGGCTCGTCTAAAATTATTTTAATGTCGATACCCAATTTACATCTCTCCTAAATAATATCCCTGTCAATTCACTAAATTTAAAAATTGCATTTTTTGAAATACGAGGAGTTTAAAATGGAAGATAGAATATTAGAATGTGTACCAAATTTTTCTGAAGGACAAAATCCTGAAACAATAAAACAGATCACGGATGCCATTGAAGCGGTTGACGGTGTAAAACTGTTAAATGTTGATCCCGGATTTGAAATGAACCGCACGGTAGTCACTTTCATCGGTACACCGGAAGCAGTTGCTGAAGCTGCATTTCAGTCGATAAAACGGGCATCTGAGTTAATTGATATGTCAAAACACACCGGTTCACACCCAAGAATGGGCGCCACCGATGTTTGTCCATTTATACCCGTAAGTGGTATTACGACTGAGGAGGCAATAAAACTTTCACATGAAGTGGCTAAGAGAGTTGGAAAAGAACTTGGAATTCCGGTTTATTTATATGAACTATCTCAGGAAAACCCCAAGAGGAAAAATCTCGCCATCATCCGTCAGGGTGAATATGAAGCACTCGAAGAGAAAATGAAAAAACCGGAATGGAAACCCGATTATGGACCTCTTTCATTTAATGCAAAATCGGGCGGAACCGTTATGGGTGTAAGAGAGTTTTTAATTGCATATAATGTTAACCTGAACACCCGGGAGGTAAAAGCTGCCACTGACATTGCTTTTGAACTGCGTGAAAAGGGAAGATCAGCCAGATCGGGCGGAAGTGGAGCATTTTATTATAAAAGACCAACAATTCTAAAATATAAAGAGGGAAGTTATCCCTCCGGGATTGATGGATTTGTTGGGAATACGATTGAAGAAACCGCACTCCACTGCAAAGAAAGACTGGGATTTGACCTCTACGAACTTTTGGAACTTAATGGTATTGATCCTGAAAAACCTGAGAGTGAATCGGTAAAAATCCCGGGAAAATTCAAAAATTGTAAAGCCATTGGCTGGATGGTACCCGAATATGACAGGGCACAAATTTCCATAAACCTTACCGACTATAAATCAACCCCGATGCACCTCGTTTATGAAGAAGCGAAAAAACTTGCAGAATCACGGGGAATTGCAGTTACGGGGAGTGAAATTGTAGGAATGGTTCCCTTTAGAGCACTTTATGAGAGTGGTCTGTTTTATCTTAAAAGACAGGAACGACCTGTTGGAATACCGGTAATGGATGTTCTTAAAACAGCAGTACAATCCCTTGGATTAAACGATGTGTCACCGTTTAAGATTGAGGAAAGGGTACTTGGTCTGCCCAAATTTGATGAAAAAGCTCTTTCATCTCTTACAGTTACAGGGTTTGCGGATGAAGTTTCGCGCGAATCCCCTGCTCCGGGTGGTGGTTCTGTAGCTGCAATGGCAGGAGCAATCGGAGCTGCATTGGCTTCCATGGTTGTTAATTTAACCGCATACAAAAAAAGTGCCGGTGAACTCGATGAGATGCTTGATGATCTATCGGCTAAAGCTCAGGAAATTAAAGATAAACTGATTAAAAACATCGATGACGATTCCAGTGCCTTCAATGAATATATGGAAGCGATGAGACTGCCACAAACAACACCTGACGAAAAATCTGCGAGAATTTCTGCTATGCAAATGGGACTTAAAAAAGCTGTGCAGGTACCTCTAATGACTGCAAAACTGAGTTTTGAAGCGATCAAAATCTGCGAAGTTGTGAAACAGCATGGAAATCCCAACTCGATTACTGATGTCACCGTTGGTGCCCGTATGGCTCTTACCGGCGTTCAAGGAGGTGTGCTTAATGTGCTTATTAACCTCAAAGACATCAAAGATGAGGAATATATTGCTGATATGAAAAGAGAATGTGCTGCCCTGATTGCTGATGCGAGTAAGTTAGCAGACCGGATACTCGATGAGGTGTTGCAGAAGCTAAGTTAAAGAGGACGCAGATACACGCAGAAGTACAAAAATCATTTAAATACAGAACAAGAATATGTACATTTTAGGAATCTCAGCATTTTACCATGACTCGGCAGCAGCTATCATAAAAGATGGCGAGATAATCGCCGCGGCTCAGGAAGAACGCTTCACCCGAAAAAAACATGATCATGGCTTCCCTTCCAATGCAGTTAAATACTGTTTAAAGGAGGCAGGCATTGATATATCACAGCTTGAAGCAATTGCATTTTATGATAAACCATTCCTTAAATTTAACAGGTTGCTTGAGACATATTTAAGTTATCCGGGACGGGGCCTGAACTCTTTTATGATGGCGATCCCTCTTTGGTTAAAACAAAAACTGTGGATTCCCGATCTGATTGAAAAAGAAACCGGTTTTAGTGGTAAAATTCTTTTTCCCGAACACCATGAGTCGCATGCAGGAAGTGCCTTTTTCCCTTCAAAATTTGATGAAGCTGCTTTTCTGACAATCGATGGGGTTGGCGAATATGCCACTGCATCTTATGGAATTGGAAAGGGAAACTCGGTAAAAATTCTTGGCGAAATTAACTTTCCCCACTCGCTGGGGTTGTTATACTCAGCTTTCACATATCATGCAGGTTTTAAAGTGAATTCCGGTGAATATAAGGTTATGGGTCTGGCTCCTTATGGAACGCCAAAGTATGTTGACAGAATTCTTGAGAAGTTGATCGATCTGAAAGAAGACGGTTCATTTAAAATGAATATGGAATATTTCGACTACAACACCGGGCTTAAAATGACCAACTCAAAGTTTTCTGAGTTGTTTGATGGTCCCGCTCGTGAACCGGAATCAAATCTCACTCAACGGGAAATGGATTTGGCTCGAAGTGTTCAGGAAGTGACAGAAGAGATTGTTCTGAGAATGGCGCGCCATATCAGGAAAGAGACGGGGATGAAAAATCTATGTCTCGCCGGAGGAGTTGCGTTAAATTGTGTGGCAAATGGAATATTGCTCCGTGAAAAGATATTTGATGATCTATGGATTCAACCTGCTGCCGGTGATGCCGGTGGTGCCTTGGGTGCAGCACTTGTTGTCCATTACCACCACTTCGGAAATCCAGCCCCAATAAAGGGGAAAAGAGATTTACAGAAAGGGTCGTCACTCGGTCCCGCTTACAAATCGGAGCAAATTGAAGAATTTTTAAAAAAATACAAACTTCCTGCAGAAAAATTCGAGACAGATTTACTTCTTGATAAAGCTTCGAATTTGCTAAATGAAGGTAAGATTATCGGGTGGTTTCAAGGCAGAATGGAATATGGACCAAGAGCCCTCGGCAACCGTTCGATCATTGGTGATGCAAGAAACCCTGAAATGCAAAAGAAAATGAACCTGAAAATTAAGTATCGGGAAAGTTTCAGGCCCTTTGCACCTTCGGTAATGTATAACAAAGTTCATGAGTGGTTCGATATCGATTGTGAAAGTCCTTATATGCTCTTAGTGGCAAATGTGAATAAGGATAAACAACGAAAAATGACTTCGGAGGAAGAAAAACTTTGGGGGATTGATCTGTTAAATATTCTCAGATCGGAGATCCCGGCGGTTACACATGTCGATTATTCCGCAAGGATACAGACTGTGCATCCCGATGACAACAAAAGATATTACGATCTAATCGATACATTTTATAAAAAAACGGGCTGTCCTGTAATTGTAAACACCAGTTTTAATGTACGGGGTGAACCTATCGTGGAATCACCTCTCGATGCTTATAAATGTTTTATGCGTACAGAAATTGATGTTTTGATTCTGGAGAATTTTATCCTTCACAAAGAAGAACAACCCGTTTTTCACGATGATATTAAATGGCAGGAGATTTATGAGCTTGATTAAAGATATCAAAAAAGAGGTGCAGGAACTTGATCTTTCACCGATGGCATTACACAAGGGGGGAGTTACCCTCGGAGCAGCAATCTTCGTCGTGGGGCTTCTGTTATATCTCCTTTCATCGTACAAAATGACCGGAATCTACACCGGGGCAACGGGAATAGTTCTTATCCTTATTTCTTTTGCCGTACCCGGACAAATAAAGGGATTCTATAAAATTTGGATGACTTTTGCTTTGGTTCTGGGGTGGTTTGTATCAAAAATCATTTTCACCATAATATTTTATCTGATAGTTGCCCCAATCGGCTTTGTTGCAAAATTAGTGGGGAAGGAATTCCTCGACCTGAAATTTTCAAAAAAAGCGGATTCATATTGGATCAAGAAACCCGACCGTAAAATTGACTATGAAAAAATGCATTAGGAACTTAAAATGAGCAAAATCAAAATCATCTCCCAATACCTTTCATTTCTAAAAGAAAACAAAAAATGGTGGCTTATGCCCATCGTCATCCTTATTATTTTCATCGGTGCTCTGCTCGTCTTCGCCAAGGGCAGCCCTCTTGCACCGTTTATTTATACGCTTTTTTGAGTATTCATACAACAAAATACACCAGCAGCGTAATCACTATGGCTCCGAAAATGTTGATGATAAAGCCGGTTTTTGCCATGTCGGCGATTTGGAGTTTTCGAGAACCGAAGACGATGGCATTTGGTGGAGTGGCGACGGGCATCATAAATGCCATCGAGGCTGAGATGGTTGCAGGTAACATGAGAAGCAAAGGATCAACATTCCATTCTATTGCAAATGCTGCAAGAATAGGAAGGAAAATCTGAGCTGTAGCAGTATTTGAAGTTAATTCTGTAAGGAATGTGACAATCATCGAAATGGCGAAAATGATAACAATTACAGGCATTCCCTGAACAAAATCGAAACTTTTACCTATTTGGGTCGATAGTCCACTTTTAACAAATCCCTCTGCAAGCGCAAAACCACCTCCAAACAGCAGTATCACATCCCATGGAATATCTTTAATAATCCAGGCATCTATTATTGTTCCTTTCTCTTCCACCTCTTTTTTAGCCGGAAGAATGAAGAGAAGAAGAGCTGCAAAAATTGAGACTGTCCCGTCATCGATGAAGGATGCTGATGGGAAAAGATTAGACCATCCGGGGATCATCACAAATCCCGCCTTAATGTCTTCTCTGAAAATCCAAAAAAGAGCAGTTGAAGCAAAAACCGTGAGGATGGTTTTCTCTTCATATTTTATTTCACCAAGCTCTGAGTACTCCTTTTTCATAACCGAACGATCAATTTGGAACTTATCATCACTTTTGAATATCACTTTTGTAAGGAGCCACCAGACAAAAACAGTTAAAATTACCGCAAGGGGAAAGAAATAGAGTATCCACTGTCCAAATCCCACTGTGGGAGCATTGGGGAAAGTCTGGGTATAAATTCTTTGAAAAACGAGATTTGGAGGGGTACCTATGTAGGTTCCTATACCACCTATTGAAGCAGCATATGCAATTGATAACATCAGTGCTTTGGAAAAATTTGAAGTGGCGGCACTTCCGTGTTCCTCTTCCATTTTTGAAACGATTGCGAGTCCGATCGGAAGAAGCATCACGGCAGTGGCAGTGTTCGAAATCCACATCGAAAGTGCACCACCTGCAATCATAAATGAAAGCACAATGGTTGATGGACTTTTGCCAAACCGTGAGACAAGTCCAAGGGCGATTCTTTTATGAAGATTCCACTTTTCCATTGCGAGGGCAATAATAAACCCTCCAAGGAAGAGGAATATCGTCGAATTTGTGTAAGCCGCCGCTGCATCCTTTCCACTTATCACCCCGGAGAGAGGGAACAGAACAAGAGGTACCAATGATGTAACTGCAAGTGGAACCGCCTCAGTAACCCACCATATCGACATCAGAATCGCAATAGCTGCGCAGAATTTTGCCTCATGTGGCATGGAGGAAAGGGATATAAAAAGAATAAACGCCAAAATCCCCAAAAACAATCCGGTGCGTTTAAATTTGTAACTGCCAAGGAATTTTGAAACACCATCGGTTTCCATTGAACACCTCTGTAATGTGGCTGTGCAAAAAATCTCTTAAACAACGGTTTAAATTAATCTTTCTTTTTGATTTATGGTTGTGATCCTGTCTCGAAATTCTTTTTCGATGGAATTTAATTTTCCGTAATTTTGAAGCGATGATTTTTTAAAAGAAATTGTAGAAAAAATGACAGAGAAGAAAAGCAGAATTTGGGTTTGGTGGGTGGTTGCAGGTGTTCTTACACTCGCAACAGGTTATTACCAAAGAGTGACAGGACCTACATACGATAAAAAAATAAATTTTACTCTTGATGGAACAGAATATAAAGTTAAATTGCCAAGATCACATGGTGACGACAGTAACTGTCCCGTGGTGCTGCCGATTTCGGATACAAATTATGCAGCAACACTAATCTACAGACGGTTTCAGTTTGACTCAGTTTATACAGAGGTTCCATTCCAAAGAAGTGACTCAACGCTTACAGCATTTCTTCCAAAACAACCACCAGCCGGGAAACTTGAATATTCCATTGTTGTCAAGAATAAATCGGGCGAAACAACACAAATAACCGGACACGAAACAGTAGTTATCAGATTTAAAGGGCATGTGCCGCTTTGGATCGTTTTGATACATGTCTTTTTTATGTTTGCCGGGATGTTTATGTCGAATCTTACCGGGTTTTATGCTTTTCTCAAGCATAAATCTTTTACAAAATATGCCCTGATAACCACCATTGTTTTGTTTGTAGGTGGACTGATACTTGGACCCATAGTCCAAAAATATGCTTTTGGTGTGTTCTGGGCGGGTATCCCGTTTGGTTGGGATCTCACCGACAATAAACTCCTGTTTGCGTTCCTTTTTTGGCTTGCTGCCTGGGCTTTTAGCATCAAAAAAGCCCGTTATTGGATAGGGATAGCGGCATTGGTTATTTTGATGGCTATGTATTTGATCCCTCACAGTGCGATGGGGTCAGAGTTTGATTACAAATCGAACAAAGTGGGTACTTCCAATAAATTGTAATTATTGTTGAAAGTGGTTAATAATATCACCTTTCAAAAAGGCAGTGTACCAAATATACAATTCCTTAACGCAGACAAAGATTTTATTTAGTCCGAAGGACAAAAAGACTTTATGAACAATCAATTACATCATATTTTGTATGCCATACTGGTATTAATTTCATTTAATTTTAATATTGTTGCCCAAAGCGATTCTTTAAAAGAAGAAAATAAAGAAGCGAAAGTTGAATATTATAAAGCAGATGAGATCCCCAAATTTTATACTTCCCAAAGTATTCAACTCAAATCCATTGTTGAATCGATTGTCACATCAAGCAAATACATTGAACTTAAAGACCGTGTGCCGGTAATAAAGGAAAACTACAATCAACTGTTGGCCCTCACTGATAAATTGGACTTTGCCAAAGAGTATCCTGAAACACTATTTGAGTTTTTTCGATTGTGGGGTCGCCAGAAGTCTGAGATTTCAAAGTGGAATGATGAAGTTGCCGATCAGACGGAATTTCTACTTTCAGAAAAAAAGTTATTACAAGAGGCACTAATTGTTTGGAAGGCGACAGACACCACTTCCGTAAATGCATCCGCACCATTTGAACTCAAACAAAAAACCAGGGTGTTGATTCGGGAAATTGAAAAAACCATTGCCAGGGTTGAGAGTGAGATCGGTCGTCTTTTGGTGCTTCAAAATTCACTTGCCGACCAGGATGTTCAGTCGGAATTGATGTCACAAAAGGTAGAGAAACAATACATTTCAGGGAAAAGAGAATTACTCAACCAAAATGCACCCGCCTTTTGGGAACTTGAATTTTTCACAGAGGGAGTTGGTACTCTATTTCAGCCCCTGTTTAGTATTGCAGATTCATTTATCAACGCTTCAACATTGTTGTATTTGAAGAATGCCGGCAGTTTCCCTGTCTCACTTGTTTACTCTTTCTTTTTAGTTCTCTTCCTTATTTATATAATAAAATATGGCAGAACTCTTTCCACTGATGACTCACGGTTCAATAGAATATCGTTGATGTTTAGAGTTCCGGTTTCCACCATAACATTCCTTCTGTTCATCCAGATTCTCTTTTCATCTCAAGATATACCAAGGATTTTTCTAAATATTATCAGGATACTGGCTGTTATACCGATGGTCAGGATATTCGCCGGATTAGTTGACCCTGCATATAAAAAATCCATCTACTACATTGCCTTCCTGGTGGTTTTGCAACAATTTAAAGTTACCATGGGGAGTGGAACATCACTTGAGAGGATGTTTTTAACGGTTATCATTATTTTATCCTTAATAATGTTCAACTATATAAAACTTGATAAAGGGATAAAAAAGGGAACAAATCATTTTACCCCAATTGTAATAAAGACGATAAATTTACTGACAATTCTTTTTGGTTTTGCTTTTATCGCCGATGTTTTTGGTTATGTGATGTTAAGTCTTACGATTGTGGATGGCGTTTTAAACAGTCTATTTGGTCTCTCCACACTTTATATCCTTGCTCTTCTGATTGAAGGAATTTTATTAGTCCTTCTACATACAGATTTTGCAAAGAAGTCAAACATTATCAGAGATCACTCTGAATTAGTGATGTTAAAAATCCACAAGATTGTTAAATTTTTGTTTTATATCCTTGCTATTTCATCCGTCTTAAGGAGTTTTGGACTTTTAATCATTCTGGGAAATTTCCTGGAAGATCTTTTTGGTAATAATATAACTGTGGGCACTTTCTCGTTGAATATAGGAACAGTTGTGCTCTTTTTCTTCTCCATCTGGTTTGCTGTCGCTATTGCACGGTCGATAAGATTTATATTGGAGACTGATATTCTGGTTCGAATGAACTTAAAAAGAGGTGTTGCGGGGGCGGTGTCTTCAATGACATTGTATGCAATCACAGGTTTTGGGATTGTTTTTGCGATTATGAGTTCGGGGCTCGATCTTAACAGTTTTTCGCTTCTTGCAGGGGCACTTGGTGTTGGTATCGGTTTTGGATTACAGGATATTGTGAGGAATTTTATTTCAGGTTTGATCCTGATTTTTGAAAGACCCGTTCAAATTGGTGATGCTGTTGAGGTGGAAGATCTTTCAGGTGTTATCCGTAAAATCGGGATCAGGTCGAGTGTCATCAAGACCTGGGAGGGTGCGGAAGTGATTGTGCCAAATGGAAACCTTATCTCAAACAAACTAATAAACTGGACATTCTCCGACCATCAAAGAAGATTGGAAATAAAAGTAGGTGTTGCTTATGGTTCAGATGTTCAAAAAGTTTTAAAACTGCTGCTCGATTGCACCAAAGGGAACGAAGATATCCTCCAAAAACCCGGCCCCTCCGTGTTTTTTAAGGATTTTACCGACAGTGCCCTCCTTTTCGAATTAAGGTGCTGGACTGAAAATTTTAACTCCTGGTTACAGATTCAAAGTGATCTCAGGGTGGAAATAGAAAAAGTACTCAGAGAAAATGGAATTGAGATTCCATTTCTTCAACACGATGTTCATATAAAATCAGGGGATTTAATACCGCCAAAAAAGACCAAATAACAAAAGTCTCCTTTTATTCGGTTATTACCATTGAGTTCATAACCCATTTGTTGTTTTGAACTGAAAAGGCAATATTAATCACCGTTTGTCACAAAATCAAATCGATTGTCAGTATTTTGCATCATTCGTTTTCGCTTTTATATAAATTTGCATTCGGTATTTTAACATTGGAGAAAAAATAATCATGAAACTTAAACTCTTATTTTTAATCACATTATTGGCACCCATTGGTGTTTTTGCACAAGATGACGACTGGGATTGGGGTGACTTCGACCTCGATTTTGGTTGGAATCACAAAAAGCCATATATGTCACTTTCTTATGGTGTGTCTGACAACTCATATTTTGGATTACAAGGGAAACTTGCCAAAACGGGGTTTTTAGAAGGTAAACTTGGATATTCCCATACCACAACAAATTTATGGGGTCCTGGTTTTGAAAAGGAATCCGGTTTGTTTTTTGGAAGATATGCCTATAACCTCGGGACAACTACAGACGGAAGTGAAATCCAAGCCAGTGCCTGGAAGTTTGGTATGGAAGGTTCTTCAGGAATTCCCTGGATCACCGGTGATGTAAAGATCATCCCATATCACAGTCGTGGTTGGCAGTGGGCATACATAACCGCAGATACTCTTAACACAACAGGTCAGGCAAGAGAGATAATGGACCAGTTTAACGAATCGGTAAGATTTGGTAACAGGTTTGAAGGCGGCTTAAAGTTCAGAATTAAAGAATCTCTTGAAATTGGTGCAGGCTACCAAAGATCAATTATATACCCTAAACATATGTTTTGGTATTGGGCAGGCAGTTCGATTATAGAAGAGATTGGGCAGGGTTTAATTGATGGGTTCATTTCCCATGTAACCAAGGCCTCCCCCGGTGCAGCTCCTGTTGTTTATTTCCTTCTGAAGAATGCACTCTCGTATGGTGCGTACGAACTGAGAAAAGAAAAAATGAACTGGCCATTTGAAACAGCACCTCCATTCTTTTCAGATTCGTATAAAGTGACCCTCACCTATATTTTCTGATTTTTATAATAACGGGCGGTTCGATAACTTTGGGGATCAAATTTTTAAGGTTATGAACCGCCGTCTCTTTTTTGTCCCGTTAATTGTCCTCTTTTTGTTTGCCGGATGTGCATCTACTCCTGTAACTCGCCCCGGTGATGTTGAGGATTATAACACATTTTATGAGGCACTAACATTTGCCTGGGCAAACGGAAAAACTGATGACGCTGTCTTTTTGAAGAAAAATTTCCCCGATTATTATGCACAATTGATCGATAAACTTGTTGTTATCCTCTCATCTCAAGACATTACTGCATTGGAAAAAGAGGCTGCAACTGAACTTTTTTATTGGGCGGAGTCGTTAGGAAGAATAAAGGAATTTAAGGAGTTAAAATGATATCAGAAGAATTACTCAGTATAATGTGTTGTCCCGAAACCAAAGCAGATTTGGTACTCGATGGAAATTTTCTTGTCTCAACCGACAAAGATTCACGCAGGCGTTACCGTATTGAAAACGACATTCCGGTTATGTTAATTGACGAGTCGGAAGTGTTGTCACCCGAAGAGTGGTCCGAAATAATGAAAAGGCACGGCAAATAGCCTTCAGTTAATTAAATGTTACTGCGGTTGTGAGAGCCGAAACAAGAAGATTATTATACTCTTTTTCGGAAATCTCAACAGCACCAAATAATTCCAGATGTGGATTTAGAAGCTGGACATCAAGTAACACAAACCCTCTTTTTACAAGTCTTTCAATCAAAAAAGCCAGAGCTATTTTCGAGCCCTGGCTTTTTTTTGTAAACATCGATTCTCCAAAAAATGCACCACCGATATTAATTCCATACAGCCCGCCAAGAAGATCGTCGCCTCTGAAAACTTCATAGGTAAACAGATAACCGAGTTCAAAAAGTTGCCGGTAGGCATCCTTGAGATTTCCGCTAATCCATGTCTCTTCACGGTCTGCACATCCGTCGATAACCCTGTCAAAATCATCATTGATTCTGATGTCGAACCTCCCCGATCTTAGCTCTTTTTTAAGCGATCTGGGGATGTGGAAGTTGTCAAGTGGAATTATCGCCCGTTTGTTGGGTTTATACCAGTTTACCTCGGGGTCATCTTTGCTCTCAGCCATGGGAAAAGCACCCATGGAGTAGAGTTTAAGCATGTTCCCCGGGGAGAGCATATCCTCGTTGTTGAATTGATCACTCATCGGCTTTCAGTTCAAACCCTACAATTTGGAATCCTTTAATTGATTCCCTTGCAGCAAATATGATCCCAAGAAGCACAATGATCATACCGATTACAAAAAAGATCAACGAGATGATGCCAAAATTGATGTATTCTGTTTTGGTCATTATCAGTCCAAGTCCAATCCAAATCGAAGTGATAACAAAAGCTCCCACTCCGGCTGAATAACAAACCACTGCATTTTTTACAAGATAAAGTCTTTGATAAAGAGATTGTAATTGCATCGAGATGCTTTTTAATCTCATTTCATCAAAGTACTCAAACTCTTTTGTATCGGCAGTTTTTGCATATTTTCTTTTTTCTTCGTTCAGGGTTCTTATCCGGTTAACCACAAGAGAATATTTGTTGTTCATGCCGAGTATCAAAAGACCGCAGGCGGAGATCATTATCCCCGGTGCAAGCATAGCCTGAATTAAAGATGCAACCTGATCCATTTAGAGTCCAAAATTTTGCAAACCGGGGAATACCAGCCCCAAAAGTGCAAGAATAAGATAAAAACCGACCAACATAGAGATTGAGTAGATCACATATTTATTGGTATCGTCTGAATTGGAGATTTTCGCCATACCAACACCCGTGAGGTAACAACCCCAAAGTTTAATTGGATCGAGAATTGCAAGCACACTCTTTAGAGGTCCCTTTTCATATCCCATTAATGAAGCAACTGAGGTATCAGCTATCATTTTTGAGAGAAGCATGGTGAGAATAGTTGATATAACCATTCCACCAATTGCCACAAGTGAAGGGAGAGCATAAGCAATCATCATCCCTTTATAAGTTATTGGCGATTGCAAAAACAGTTTGGCAAAAATGAGGTAAATCCCCGCCGCAATAAAAAACATTATAAACCCGCCGATGAAAATGGGGAGTCCGGTGAAGACATATCCGAGAGGGCCACTCATCATTTCTTTTTGAGTTTCCATCATATCCTCAACTTGTTTAATTTCCGCGGCGCTTTTGTTCTCTTTTTTCAACTGCTCAATTGTCTGAGCTTTTTGTTTTTCCCACATTGCATTTTTAACTTCGGGGTCAACAAACTTTAGAATTGTAAAAAGTACTGCACCTGCAAGCAAAATCACAATCGGTAGAAGCCAGTCGGTTGTTTTTAATTCAAATTTTGCAATCGATCCAAAAATCGATTGGGGATTTGTAACCACGCCCATAAATTTGTCTGTAAAAGAAAGTTCTTCCTGCAGGAGTTCATCTTCCTGATTGAATTCATTTTCCATGTTTATCTCTTTTTATTTGATGATGATGATAATCTGTTAAAACCGGATACTAAAAATATGAAATTTGTTAATAGGAGTAAATTATTTTATTTGAGTGGGGGGGGATTGGTTTTGATTTGTAGGTCTCAATAATGATACCTGCACTGAAGGAAGTTCACTTTGGTTGGTGATACAAGATAAACAAGGCGGTGTTCCTGAGTTATTCTTCTTGACCAGATACCCGGTCCTAAATATTTAA
>CAZHCW010000004.1:0-219950 GCA_964531325.1 uncultured Ignavibacteriaceae bacterium
TTCATCCACCGAGCGAACATACCTGGCATTTGGGTAATTTGACAGCTTGTCAGATTTATCGTCTGCAAGACCCTGCCCTCCAACGAGAATTGATTGAGACGGAAAAGTAGAGGAAATACACTCGACTAATTCAAAAAATCTTACATAGTTGATGTAGAGACTAAAAGAGATACCAACCACATCGGGTTTGTAAACCTCTATCATGTTTAGTACTTCCTTTTTGGGAGTATTTGCACCGGGGAATATAGTTTTCCATCCATGAATTTCAAACAAATTTCCAACCATTCTTGCGCCAAGATCGTGGAATTCTTTGTCGATGCAAGTTAATAGCAAACTTTTTCCTGATGGTTCAGACTGTTTTGCATACTGTACAGAGATATCAACAAGATATTCTGTAATTTTTGAGGCAATATGTTCTTCAGCGATCGAAATGTTTCCATCCTCCCACATCTTTCCGATCTTATAAAGAGATTTTTGTAACAGTTCAATATAAATCTCTTTGATATCTGTTCCGTCTTCGAGAAGCGAAACGACAATCTCCTTGCAGTGATGTTTATCACCTTTTAGCAGGGAGTTAAAATAGTCCCAGTAGTAAACTTCTTTGATCATTTTATCGCAATTTGTTGGTTTAGAATAGTAACCATAAAAAAATCAAATCAGTTCCCTGTAGTCAGGCTACGGCTTCCACTCTCCTTATTCCGGGCACTTCTCTAACAATTGCTCTTTCCACACCGGCTCTCAAAGTCATTTGAGACATGGGGCACGAACTGCATGCCCCGGTAAGTCTTACTTCAACAATGCCGTCGGGCGTGACATTAACCAACTCAATATCACCGCCATCAGCTTTAAGATAAGGCCTTATCTTATCAAGAGCGTCTAAAATTTTTTGATTCTGGCTATTCGTCATCGTCGCTTAAAATTATCTCCAATTTGTTATCGGCGGAATTGCTGTTTGCAATCGAAATTTGCGCAGCTAAATTCCTGGAAATATTTGTTATAATGTCAGCCTCTTGCGAGTCGGGGATATCATAAACAACGGGAATACCTTTGTCTCCACCAACTCTGATTCTTGGATCGATTGGGATCGAGCCGAGGAACGAGGAATTACATTCGGTTGCAAGTCTTTCTCCACCACCATTCCCAAATATATCATATCTAATACTGGTATCCGGGGCAATAAAATAGCTCATATTTTCAACCACACCCAAAACAGGTACATTTACTCTTTCGAACATTGAGGCAGCTTTCCTGGCATCCACCAATGAGACTTCCTGCGGAGTTGTTACAATAACAGCTCCTGTTAAGGGAATTGTCTGACAAAGTGTAAGCTGAATATCTCCGGTGCCGGGAGGCATATCAAAGAGGAGGTAATCGAGTTCATCCCAGTCGACATCGGTAAGGAATTGTCTTACGGCACCACTTGCCATAGGACCCCTCCAGATCACAGGAGAATTTTCTTCAACAAGGAATCCGATGGACATCAATTGAATGCCAAATTTTACTAAAGGTTGAATCCTTATTTTTCCGGCGACTTCTCTTACGAGAGGTCTTTCGTTTATACCGAGCATCAACGGGATAGAGGGTCCGTAAATATCTGCATCAATTAAACCAACCTTTGCGCCTTCAAGTGCGAGAGAAACTGCGAGGTTAACGGCTACAGTGCTTTTCCCAACACCGCCTTTCCCGCTGGCGATTGCGATGGTGTTTTTAACATTTTCAAGAAATCCACCGGAATTTTTCTTAAACGCAAATGAAGTTACATTCGATGTCATATTTATATTCAGGATGTTAGCTCCGGGTACCATTGCTTTGATTGCATTTTCACAATCTTTTTTAATTTTTTCTTTAAGTGGACAGGCTGGTGTGGTGAGTACAACATCAAATGAAATGTTGTTTCCATCAACTGTTAGTTTATCAATCATATTTAGTGTTACAAGATCTTTTTTGAGATCAGGATCATTCACCGTGGACAAAGCATTTAAAACTTGCTCTTTAGTTATTGCCATTAAATCCTCTAATAGTTTGGATATTCAAATTGTTGGTTCATTAGCCACTCTTGTGAGTTAATCTCTTCAATGTTATGCTGTGGTGCATGTGAATAGGTCTTGTCGGGTGCAAGGATTCTTGCTTTAACATTGTCATGGAGATAAACCTCAAGAATGGAATTCCTCAGGTAATTTTTGATTTCTTTGTCGAATACGGGTGTCATAAGTTCAACACGCCGGTCAAGATTTCGCTGCATGATGTCAGCACTGCTGATAAAAATTTCATCATCGCCACCATTATAGAAGTAAAATATTCTTGAGTGTTCGAGGAATTTACCTACTATACTTCTCACTCTGATATTCTCAGATACACCCGTGATACCGGGCGTAAGACAACATATCCCTCGAACTATCAGGTCTATCATAACACCCGCATTCGAGGCTTCATAAAGATATGCAATTAATTCGGGATCAACGAGTGAATTCAATTTAATTATAATTCGTCCCTCTTTACCCTCTTTGGTATTGGCTATTTCTCTACAAATAAGTTGTTCAAGTTTTTCCCGGAGATTAATCGGTGCTACTGCAACCTTTTTAAAATCTTTTTGTGCACTAAAACCGGTTAGATAGTTGAAAATATCACTTACATCAGTGCAAATTTCTTCATTTGAAGTGAAGAGTCCAATATCAGTATACAATTTAGCAGTTGAAGAGTTGTAGTTACCGGTTCCGACATGAACATAACGGGTAAGTTTGTCCTGTTCTTTTCTCACTACCAGAGTCATTTTAGCGTGGGTTTTTAGCCCCACGAGCCCATAAACGACATGCACACCCACATCCTCAAGCCGCTTTGCCCAATAAATATTGTTTTCTTCATCAAATCTTGCTTTTAATTCCACGAGCACAGCAACCTGTTTTCTGTTTTCTGAAGCCTCAATCAGAGCCTCAATAACCTGAGAGTTTTTCCCTACACGATAAAGAGTCTGTTTTATAGCCAAAACATCGGGATCAACTGATGCTTGTTTGATGAAATCGATCACCGGTTTAAAGGAATCGTAAGGGTGATGTAATAAAACATCTCTTCTTTTTATTATCTGGAAGATGTTTTTTTCTTCTTCAAACACTTTTGGTAATTTTGGCAAGTATGGTTTGTCTTTTGCAAGGTGAAGAGGAAGAGAGTAGAGACTCATCACACTGCTAAGCCCGAGAGGTGCCTGGAGAGATTGTACTTCCTGTTTTGAAAGCTCAAGATTGGTAATAATCGTATCGAGCATATACTGTGGCATATCTTTTTCAACTTCGAGGCGAACAACATTACCAAACATCCTTTGTCTGATGTTTTCTTCAATCATTTCGAGCAGATCGTCAGCTTCATCTTCCTGTATTTCAATATCTGTATCTCTCGTAATTCTGAACGCAAAAGTGTCGAGAATTTTCATCTTTGGGAAAAGACGGTGAATGTTGGCTTTGATTAAATCTTCAAGCCAGATAATTTTTATTTGAGAGCTATTGCTGTTTTCACCGGGTTGTTGCAAAATTTCATCAATCCTGAGAAGACGGGGGAGAAGTCCGGGTACCTTAACACGGGCAAACTGTAATTCGCCTTCGGTATCCTTGATGGTTACTGCCAGACTAAGCGACAAATTTGAGATATATGGAAAAGGCCTGCTTGGGTCAAACGCAAGGGGGGTTAAGACCGGATAAATCTGCTCCTCAAAGTAGCGGTTCAGTTTTGCTCTCTCGCCTGAGGTAAGTCTGTCAATAGTTGTCAGCACTACATCGTGTTGCTCAAGTTCGGGCACGATAACATGATGCCAATATTCAATCAAATCAGAAACAAGTGGTTGTGTCCTTTTTTCTACCTCCTGAAGAGTTTTTTGAGGAGTGTAACCATCAATCGTAATTTCCGCAATGTTGGCAGCTATCTGTTCCTTTATTCCTGAGACACGGATCATATAGAATTCATCAAGATTGGAACAGAATATCGAAATAAACTTGATTCTTTCGAGTAATGGCAAGCTTGGGTGCAGTGCTTCCTCAAGAACCCGTTTATTAAATTCTATCCAGCTTAAGTCCCTGTTAATAAAATTTTCAGGAACAAAATACTTTTTAATCTGGTCTTTTAGTCGGTCTTTTCTTTTCATAGTTCATTTTATTTAAACCATAAATATACAAAGAAAAGGGGAGAAATTCAGAGTTTCAGAACACCAGCGCTTCAGTGATTCAGAGCTTCAGAACTTTAGAACTGAAGTACTCGAGTCTCTCGAGTCTCTCAAGTACTCATCTTCCCCCCTTGCAGTATGAAAAAAAAGTAGTACATTTGTAATGTTCTTAACACAATTTACGGTGTTCTGCAGGGAGCAGAAAGAATAGGGAAGCCGGTGAGATTCCGGCGCTGTCGCGCAACTGTATGAGGATTTTGTTATTCCAGTTTGCCAATAAAGCCACCATATATAAATGGGAAGGCTTGGCAATTTACCTCGAGCCAGGAGACCTGCCGTAAATAATCAGGAAATGACCTTCGCGTAAAAGGTTGTCCGGAAGAACTGTGTCCACACCCGCTCACAGTTTAAACACCTGCTTATTTACACTTCCTTCTCTCCTCGTTCCACCCACGAAACACAATGAAATTTATTCTATCATTCTTTTTTTGCGTTACCGTAGTAATTGCACAAAATCCTGTTCCCGAGATTGATTCAGTTACCGGCTTGCCGGTTACTCTGGATGAAATTATCGTTACCGGTGAGAAGGGGAGTGACAACCCCGGCTTCGGTAAAAAAATTGATCTCTCAGGCGGTTTTTGGGGCAATTACAATTCACTTGAGGAAGTGGTGAACGGCAACTTTTCAGTTTTTGTAAAAGACTATGGTGGTGCGGCTTCCGCTAAACTATTGTCATTCAGGGGGTTAAGCTCTGAGAACAGTCTGGTTTTGTTTAACGGAGCCAGAATGAACGATCTCAGATACGGTGGTTTTGATCTTTCAGCTTTTTCAATGAGCGACATCAATTCTGCCGAGTTTTCAACTTCCTACTCAGCATCAGGCGATATCTCGACTGGTGGAGTTCTCTCGCTTGAAAGCCGGGGTAAGAGGGAAAACGGACTAAAATTCACTCAAAAATTTGACAATACGGGGCTTTCATCCTCCACATTAAATGGCTCATTAACAACGGGTAAATTACAGATTTCGGTCGCAGGGGAAAGGATGTGGTCGGCAAACAGATTCGATTATGAATTTGAAGGGAAGATTAATGAGCGGGAGAATGCTCATTATAACAAATCGTTTGCTTCAGTTTCTGCGATTTATACATTTAAAGATTTTATTGCAGATATCTATTCCAACTATTCTTTTTTTGCCGCCGGTGTGCCGGGTTTTGTGGTTACAAACAACACCTCCTCTTCAAGGGCATCCAACACAACAACCGGTTCACTTTCCGTTTTACGAATAACCGGTCCACTATTTGTTAATTCAGGTTTTGAGTTGGTGACAAGTTACAATCATCAACTTTACAAATTTGAAGACCCGAATGTAAACTATTACAAATATCTTGACTACGATGATTCCAAACTGAACACTTATTCTGTTAATTTAAAGGCTTTTGCTTCATTTGGTGAACTAAAAGTTACCTCAGGATACGGATTTGAAAAGGGAGAATTAAAAGATATAAAAACAGCACTCTCCAATAACCGTAAAGAGACTTCTTTAAGTAGGAATTTCCATCGAATTACAGCCGGAATCAGGTATTCTCCTCTGATTTTACCTTCAATTCTCTCCGATTTCGCATTAACAGGGGGAATAAATGTTGATATTTTTTCCCAAACAGGGATAGGCCGTAACGATGAATCCCGTGCCTCCTACAGTGCCGGGATTTATGTTTCTCCCGGGTTTTATACTCCGTTATCATTTAAAGCACATCTTTATAAAACGACAAGGATTCCTTCATTTAATGAATATTATTACTCATCCGTCTTTTCTTCTTCTGACATTAAGCCGGAACGATCAACAGGATTTGAGGCCGGGATAGTTCTTGAAAACTTAAAGCCGGTTAAGGGGAAAATATCTTTGGTTTACTTCCGGATCGAAACAGAAGATAAAATTATATGGGTACCTTCGATGATTGCTCTCCAGGTGCCAAGGAACATTGCAAAAACTGTATCATCAGGAATTGAATTTGCCATTTCTGTATCTGTTTTTTCTGATGCATTGCTTTTAACAAGTAATTATGTTTATTTAGATGCAGAGAATATCTCTCCATTTGGAACAACGGATAAAAGCAACGGGAAACAACTTCTCTACTCACCAGAGCACAGGCTCAATTCGTCTCTTGCTTATAAAACGGGTGGGCTTTCACTCATTCTGGGGAACAGGATAAGCAGTGAATCTTATTTTACATTTGACAACGACCCCCTTTCATCAATCCCAGGGAATTCAGTCTTTGATTTTAAAGTTGAGTATCAATTTCATCTGTTTAAAGTCAGGCATACCGCCTCACTATCAATTTATAATCTATTTAACGAGAATTACCGGATCATTCAATCTTATCCGATGCCTTTGCGAACATTCATTTTTTCTTACTCATTAAGCATATAGGATTTACATGCAAAAAAATATCTTCCCTTTTTTGATTCTATTTACCATTCTGATATTGTCAGGGTGTAAAGATACACCAACAATGCCGGAGACACCATTAACCCGGGCTGCAAAGGGTGTTTATGTTTTAAATGAAGGACTTTACAGTCAGAATAACTCAACTTTATCTTATTATGAACTAACATCCCGCGAAGTTTTGTTAAATGTATTTGCTGTTGCAAACAGCGGCAGATCGCTCGGCGACACCGGGAATGACATAGTTATCGCAGGAAATACAGCTTTTATTGCTGTGAATGTTTCGAATAAGGTTGAATTAGTGGATATTACTAATTTCCGATCAAAAGGTACCATTGATCTTGGAGCGGGTTCTCAACCCAGAAGGATTTTTGCAAAAGATTCATTGACTGCTTATGTGTCCGGGTTTTCAGGTAAAGTTTACAAAATTGATGTAAAAACCTTGACTGTAGTAAAAGAGATTCCTGTTGGTGATTATCCCGAAGGGATGGTAGAGGTTGGGGGTCGGTTGTTTGTAGCAAACTCCGGATTGGGAGGTGGAAACACCGTTTCAGTAATAGATTTAAGCACAGATGCAGTTTTACAGTCGATAACAGTTGGAACAAATCCGGTGAATTTGGCAAAAGATAATAATAATATGCTCTACTCAATTTGTACAGGCAGATATGACTCGGCTGATATTGGTGGGGCAATTTACAAAATCGATCCTGCAGGACTCGATGTAATAGATTCACTTATATTACCACAGAATCCGAGTGATGCAGTGGTTACATCTGAAAATATAATGTTGGTTTTAAACAATTTGGGAGTGATGCGGGTAGATTTGGGTAACTTCAAAAAGGCACCGGAACTTTTTATCGGGGGGATGACTGTCAATTCAATGTACGGTATAATTTATTCGATCGCATACGATCCAATTGAAAAGTTATTATACCTCGGGAATCCAAAAGATTTTACCCAGAACGGTGAAGTGGCTATATTTGATATGCTTGGGAATGAAGTCAGAAGGTTTGAAACGGGTTTAAATCCGGGTAGCCTTGCGATAGTAAATTACAGATAAATTAAAACATGTTTTATTTTTAAATCAAATTAACTTAAATTACATCTTTACGATTAAAAAATTGTTCAGATAACGGAGACACATTTATGAAATTGGATCAGAATAACAAATATATTTTAGCAATTGTAATGATTGTTATGGCAGCAGGTATGAGATTGGTTCCTCATTGGCCAAATTTCACCCCGATCGCTGCAATGGCTTTGTTTGGTGGGGCTTATTTGAACGACAAAAGGCTTGCTTATGTTGTTCCTTTTGCCGCCATGTTGCTATCAGATATGATCCTTGGTATGCACGACACAATGTGGGCTGTGTATCTTAGTTTTGCAATGATAGTTTCGATGGGGTTTTTCCTTCGCAAAAACAATTCAGTGCTTAAAACCGCAGGCGTTGCTTTAGGATCAAGTGTTTTGTTTTTTGTAGTTACCAACTTTGCAATGTGGGTATCAGGAACCTATTATACAATGGATTTAACCGGATTAATTCAGTGTTATGTTGCTGCTATTCCATTTTTTGGCTATAATGCAGCGGGTGATCTGTTTTATACAGGTTTAATGTTTGGTGCATTTGAATACGCAAAAGTTAAAATTCTTGCTCCTGTAGAAGCATAAAAAATTAAAGTAATTAAAAAAAAGAGGCTGTCCTGTTCAGGACAGCCTCTTTTTTTTTACGCAATAATTCAATAATTCAGTAATGCAAGAATAGCGAGCACTTATTTTTTCGAAATTTGTTTCTTTTCAAGTTCTTTCAGAGTTTTAATTCTCTCGTCAAGTTCTTTTATTTTGTTATTAATCTGATCGATATAATCTTCAAGTTTTACCTCATAACCGGATTTGTCGTAATAGCCTCTTTCTTCGAAGTATGATGAAAAGAGCCAGTTACGCTTTAAAGCTTCCATATTCTCGGAGAATCTTCCGGCACCCACTCTAACCTCTTTCGTGATGCCAACAAGTTCGCTCAACATCTCTTTTACAGAAACATCAACATCACTGCCGTCTTTTAACAGTTTACCAACTACACCCTTACCTGCACGAACATCTTTTACAACGCCATCCACATGTGCCATTAGAGTATCCATAGTAAACATTACATTGTCTGCATTTTTTACAACAGAATTGATGTTTTTACCAAGATCAGCTACAAGAGTTGCAAGTGTGTCATACTTTGAGACCGCAGCTTCAAGCCCTCTGTTGGCAGTTAACAGGATCAGATTAGTGTTTTCATACAACCTGTCATCGTTTAACAGTTTACCTATTGTGCCCTCACCGGAATTTATTTTCGATACGATTCCTGCAAGATCGGAACTCATCGATTTTGTTGAACCCAGTATTTCAGTAATTTCTTCAAGTATTGCTGCAAGCCCCAGAGGGTTCATGCCTATTATGGTACCACCATCTTCAACTGCGGGTTGATCAGCCGTCCCTTTTTGCAGATTAACAACTTTGTTGCCAACAAGTCCTTCAGTTTCCACAAATGCTTCGGTGTTTTTCCGGATAAATCGTTGTACATCTTTTTCCAGATTCATTATTACAAGCACTTTACCGGATGTATCGGGGGCGAGAAAAATTTCATCAACAGCCCCAACATTTATGCCTGACATTCGAACCGGTGCCCCTTTTCTGAGTCCTTCAATATTTGTAAAATAGGCTTTAACTTTGAATGTAGGTGTAAATAATGATTGTTTACTGCCAACATAAAAGATACCAATTAACAACAGGATCATCCCGATAGATACAAAAATTCCGAGTCGTAAAAATTTGTGTGGCTCAGCCATAGTTATCCTCTAAATATTCAGGGCTAAAAAAGTTTTTCAGGAAGGGATCGTCAAGCGAAGTGAGAGTCGCCAGATCACCTTCAAACAATATGATACCATCGTTGAGAACAATCACACTATCTGCAATTATTTGAGCACAGATCAAGTCGTGAGTAACCGCAATGGAAGTCATTTTAAGTTCTTTTTGGAGATCGCGAATAAGTTTGCTGATCTCTTTGGTTGTTATAGGGTCAAGGCCGGTTGTCGGTTCATCGTAGAGCATTAGCATCGGTTCTGTAATAATTGAACGCGCCAAACCCACTCTTTTTCTCATTCCGCCGGAGAGTTCACTTGGCATTTTATCTATTGCATGCGAAAGTGAAACCATATCCAGTGCCCTTTCAACCTTCAGTGTTACTTCCTTTTGAGTAAAATTAAAATTTCGTATCAGGGGGAAAGCCAAGTTTTCGCGAACAGACATTGAGTCGTAAAGTGCTGCTCCCTGAAAAAGAAAGCCGATGTTTTTCCTTAATTCATTCATTTTTTTCAGGGGGATGTTCAGAACATCAATTCCATTGATCGAGATAGAACCTTTATCAGGGATCAACAGCCCGACCATACACTTTAAGAGTACACTTTTGCCTGTCCCTGATTTCCCAAAGATCACAAGATTCCGGGTTTCGGTAACATCAAGTGATACACCGGAAAGGACCCTTTGGTCGCCAAAACTTTTATGAACATCTTTAACTTCTACTAACTTACGGGCCATAACCAGAGCGTAACTTGAACAAGTATCATGTCAAAAATAAGGATGAGCAAAGAAGAATATACTACCGAAGTTGTTGAAGCTTTCCCCACTCCCTCGGTTCCTTTATCAGCAGTGTAACCAAGGAAAGCACCTGTTATACCCACTATGAAGCCAAAAACAACGGTTTTACCAATACCCGGTATAATATCCCCAAACTTAACAACTTCAACAACCTGCGACATATAAAGATCGTAGGTTGTATTCATCGAGATATATGAAGCAAAAAATCCTCCTCCAATAGCGAGAAAATCGACATAAACCGTAAGCAAGGGAAGGATAAGAGTGGTAGCTATTACTCTTGTAACCACAAGAAACCGGAAAGGGTCGATAGCCGACACTTCCATCGCATCTATCTGTTCGGTCACACGCATTGAGCCGAGTTCGGCACCAATTCCGCTTGAAACTCTTCCCGCAAAAATCAAGGCGGTTAATACCGGTCCCAATTCCCTGATCACAGAGAGTGTAACCATGTATGGGAGAAATGCCTCCGCTCCAAATTTTATCATTATAGGAAGTGACTGGAGAGTCAACACGACCCCTATGATAACGCCGGTTACACTTACAATTGGGAAGGTTTTTACACCCAGCTCATACATATGCTTGGCAACCTCTTTAATCTCATAAGGAGGCTTTAGAACATTCATGAAAAAGCGATGTGTAAAAAGGGACAACGCTCCTATGATGTCAAAAAATTTACGAAGTTGTTCTAAGGTTGAGTCGGTGGCCAATAATCTTCCGGGTGTTTAAAATAACACAAAGTTAACCTTTAAATTAACAATTTTTTAGGTAAACTCTCTATTTATTGGAGTCAATTCTTAAAAAATAGGTTGTATTTGAGTATATTTATCAAAAGGAAATTTCTCCTTTTATAACAAAAGAACAAAAAGATATGCTCGAACCTAAATATTTTTACAGAAAACTTGACTCGTTACTCGCCGGAATTGGTAAAGAAAAAACCGGCAAGGCATTCCTCGTTAACATCGTTACTCTGCTTGAGAAGACATTTGGTGATGATCTTCAAATCAGGAGAGGCAGGATTTACGAAGAAGTGACCGGAAACTATGAATTAATTTATCCCGGTGATGGAGAATCAGGGAATTATACTTTAAAGATTCCTTCCGACAGTATCGAAGTAACCAAAGTTGTGAAGACACGCCTCTACATATTTGATGATCCGGCAGAAATCACCAAATTTTTACCGATTGAACGGCACGGATATTCAATTCCTGCCGCTTTTGTTGTTAATAATCCTGACAAGCGGTTCATTTTTGTTTTTGAATTATTAAGTGGCTGGGTGAGGGAAGAAATTGAATTTTGCCTCAATGCCGTTAGGAGAGCCGTTAACTACAGACTTTTTTCGGAAGCTGTGATCGGCGAGATGCAACAAGCTGCCAGAATTCAGCAATCACTTTTAACCTCAATTCCACCTTCCATTGAGGGGTGGGATATCGCTGCGAAATCGAAACCGGCTGAACTTGTGGGGGGTGATCTTTATGATTATTTCCGTTTTGATGCAAATGAGTTTGGTATCTGTTTTGGTGACGCAAGCGGTCATGGACTACCGGCGGCTTTGATGGTAAGGGATGTTGTAACGGGACTACGAATGGGCGTTGAGAAACACATGAAGATGGTATATACTCTTAAAAAACTGAATGAAGTGATTTACAGGGGGTCTTATTCCACAAGTTTTATCTCCCTCTTTTTTGCAGAATTTGAAAACAATGGAAATCTCTTTTATGCAAACGGCGGGCATCCATCACCTCTGATTTTTAAGAACAAAGGAATTCAGGAGTTGCATCCAACTGGTCTGATCTTTGGAGCTTTTCCCGATATAAGCATCAAACGGTCATTTGCCCACATGGAAGAAGGGGATTTGCTTCTGCTCTACAGCGATGGAATAATTGAACGACAGAATGCTGATGAAGAATTTTTTACCATCAAGGAAGTTATCAAACTTGTTAAAAAACATAAATCCAAAAAAGCTGCTGACATTATAGAGATTTTGTTTGAAGAGGCTGATAAGTTTGGTAATGGTGTAAAATGGGAAGATGATGCTACATTAATGGTAATTAAACGGATGAAAGTAAAATAATAAGTTTATGAAAGACAGAAGAGACTTCATTAAAAAAGCTGCACTTATTTCGACTGCCGCCACACTTCCAGGCGTCCTGTCTTCCTGCATGCGAAAAGACAAAAAGGGAAGTTCATATTCGGGTGCAGAGGTCAAGTGGAAAATGGCTACAACCTGGCCACCAAATTTCCCTGTTTTTGGTGAACAGATGATCAAGTTTTCACAATTGGTTGATCAGATGTCAGGGGGCAGATTTAAGATAAAAGTTTATGGTGGCGGGGAGCTTATCCCTGCGATGGAAAGTTTTGATGCCGTAAAACAAGGGAATGTGGAGATGGTTCATAGCGCCTCTTATTATTGGGCAGGGAAGGAACCGGCTGCCATCTTCTTTACCGGTTTACCTTACGGCATGAATGCTCCACAGACAAATGCGTGGATGTATTACAGTGACGGACTAAAGTTATGGACAGAATTGTATGCAAAACATGGACTGATTCCGCTTCCGGGTGGAAACACAAGTGGCCAGATGGGGGGCTGGTTCAGAAAAGAAATAAAGTCAGTTGATGATTTTAACGGATTAAAGATGCGGATCCCGGGAGTTGGCGGGAAGGTTTTGGCGAAGCTGGGAACCAATTCTCTCCTTTCCCCCGGAGGAGAATTATACACCAATCTTGAAAGGGGAGTTTTGGATGCTCTTGAATGGGTTGGTCCATATCACGATTATAAAATGGGCTTTCACAGAGTTGCACCCTACTATTATTATCCCGGGTGGCAGGAACCATCGGGGGCTACTGAATTTATCGTCAACAAAGGAGCTTACGATAAATTACCCGACGATCTGAAGTCAATTTTGAAAGGTGCGGCAGGTTATTTTGATACATTAATTACTTCGGAGATGATAGCAAAAAATGCAGAATATCTTGATCTGATTAAAAAGGAGAAAAGTATAAAACTAATGAAGTTCCCCGATGAAGTATTAAAAGTACTTAAACAAAAAACTGATGAAGTAATAGCGGAGGTAGTGGAAACTGATCCATTTAACAAAAAAATATTTGAATCTTATAGTAAATTTCAGTATCTAACTTCTGACTTGTTCAAAATTTCCGAATGGAACTATCAATCAAAGTCGTGAGTTACAAAAGCAGTAAAACAACAGCCAATAAGGATCAGAATAAATTATGATTAATGTTAAAAACCTCTCTCCTTCAGAATTCAAACAGGGTCTCGAAACCGACCCGGATGCAGTTTTAATAGATGTAAGAACACCTGAAGAGAATAGTGAAAAGAGACTGCCAAATTCGATAAATTTGGATATATATGCTCCCGATTTTCATGCCGAAATTCTTAAACTCGATACATCAAAAAGTTATTACCTGTATTGCCGCAGTGGAAGCAGGAGCTTTCATGCAGGTTTATTTATGTCGCAGAATGGCTTCAAAAAGATTTATAATCTCGATTGTGGCATTCTCGGCTGGAAGTATGAAACAGAGAAAAACTGATTAAAATGAATCATCTCAGAGCGCAAAAAAAAACAAGCAGATTTATTCTGCTGTTGTATCTTGCTGTCCTGGGGATATCTTCCTTCCATTTTCATGAGACGGATGTTTCCCTTTTTGGGATTGAATCTGTCTCTCAGAAAACGGGAGCATCAAATACCCACCATTCAACCACTGGTTATTCAGCCTGTATTATGGTGGTGTTCGCTAATTCTTCTTCTTTGGCTGTTAACACTTCCCAAATCGACCCAACCGAAACCATCCTGGAATCGATTGAAATTGAGAAAAGTGAATTTATAACTCAAAAGTACATCAATATTCCTCTTTTAAGAGGTCCTCCCTCCCTCTCTATCTAAAAACAGACACAAATCAATACATCCACGCCCGGGAATGGTCATTTTAATGGCTTCACCGTTGTGGTATATACATATTCATGCCATTGGCACGATTTAAGAGAGATATTTAAACAAAAATAGAGAGATTTAAATGAAAAAGATGATTATCGCTGCTTTTTTTGCCGTTGTAATATTATTTCAAGGCTGCAAAAAAGAGGACAGCCCTATAACCCCTGTTGAAGAACATTTTGCGGCAGAAGGGGTCTATTTATCAACCTCAGGTATTCCTGTTGCCTCAATTTTCAGAGGAGTTTCAACGGACACTATGCGTGTTCCACTTGCAGGCTCTACCGACCATATCGATGTAAGATTTTTGGATGCAAATCGTAATGTGATTAATCCCCCAACTGATACACGGAAAAAGCTATCGTGGAATATAGCAGACACTTCAATAGTGGAATTGTGGCGGCATGTAGATGAACAAGAAGCAGAATACGAAATTCATTTTCGTGGGAAAAAAGCAGGAATGACAACAATTGAGTTTTTCATATTGCACGAAGGGCATAATGATTTTCGCTCGGGTAATATTAAAGTGTTGGTTCAGTAGTAGTGATATATAGCAAGAGTAACAAGTAAGTTTTATTCTTTCACTTAAAGTATTACTTTAATACTAATCTCAAAAAATTTGTATGTAAAAAATGAAGAATCTAAATATCAGTCTGCTTGGCATTTTTACCTGGATGGTTATCACTTTAAGTATTCAGGCCCAAAGTGGCCGGGGGAAAATGTTAACAGGAAAGGTAATTGACTCTTATACTAAAGAAGCTGTTTCGGCAGCTTCTGTTTCAGTAGTTGAGTCAGGTAAAGGAATGATAACTGACGCCACTGGTGAATTTAATTTAATGCTCCCGGTGGATAAAGTCGTTCACCTCAACATTTCACACATTGGTTATTACGACTATACACTCGAAATAAGGGAACAAAAAGATACACTAATTTCGTTGGCGGTATATCTTGTCCCTAAAAACATAGAATTAGAGACGGTTTTGGTTACAGGGAATCACACACATTCAAAATTTGAAGAGATTTCTAATCTTAATGGACTTGTTGAAGGTGTTGATTTACAGAAAAATCTGGGACTTACATTGGCATCCACACTAAAAAACGAAACAGGGATAGCCATCAGATCGATGGGTCCTGCGCCTGCCAGGCCAGTTTTCAGGGGTTTGGGAGGCGACAGGATACTGTTTACTGAAGATGGAGCAAGAACAAGTGACTTAAGTGCCACCTCACCCGATCATGCTCTTACGATAGAGCCATTTTCAATTACCAGAGCTGATGTTATTAGAGGTCCCAGAACCCTTCTTTTTTCACCTGTTACCATCGGTGGCGTGATAAATGTGGTCAGGCATGATATCCCTGTTGAGGCTCATAACGGGCTCTCTGCAAGTGTCGGCAGTTTTTATGAAAGTGCGAACAACGGAGCATTGCTTGGAGCAAATGCAGAATATGGCTATGGGAGCATTGTCTTGAAGGGGAGCATGACAACCCGGAGCACGGGTGATTTATACACCCCCGGCGGCATATTGAAAAATTCTTTCTCAAAAATCACCGGATTGGGAAGTGGACTATCATATATAAAGCCGGGTGGTTTTGCCGGGTATTCATATCGTAGTATTGATATGGAATATGGTATTCCGGGTGGGTTTGTGGGAGCACATCCAAACGGGGTTAGAATATCGGTTTTCAGAAATGTTCATTCTTTCAAAACTTCGCTCAATTTTAACTCGGATTTTCTGCACAATGGAACGCTACATATTAACAGGTCTTTTTACAGGCATAAAGAGTTTGAGAGGGATGATGTAATTGGAGCTGAGTTTAGAATACTTGACTTTTCAGGTTATCTCAATTTTGAGCACCACCTGTTTGGGTTTAATGAAGATGGGATTATTGGTGTATCCGGGCAATACAGAGATTTTGAAATTGGCGGGTATGTATTCACTCCAAAATCAGTTTCAACCAATTTGTCGCTCTATTTTTGGCAGCCCTTCAATTATGACCGACTCAGTTTTGAATTTAGTGGTAGAATCAATAGTGATGTGATCACACCCGAGAAAGAAAAACAAGTTAAAATTGGTAAAATCAGAGAGAGGGATTTTCTCACATATTCATTGGCAATTTCATCGATTTATGAAATTTCAAATTCGCTATATGGAGGTCTTAGTCTAAGCCGCTCATCAAGAGTTCCAACGATAGAGGAATTATTCTCTGAAGGTCCACATCTTGCCGCTTATTCTTATGAAACAGGGAATCCTGATTTGTCATCAGAACATGGATACGGAGCCGAAGTATTTGCATATTTTAAAACTTCGAGATTTTATACAATAGTAAATTTCTACTATTTCCAACTTTCTTCCTTTATAATTCCGGGAAATACAGGGCAGATCAACTACCAAACCTTTTTACCTGTTTACACCACCCAGGGGGTTGATGTTGTAATTAGAGGGATAGAGGTACAAAGTGAGTTCACTCCTGTTTCAGGAACAACAATTTCAGCCAAAATTGGATTCACTGAGGGCAACATGGCTACCGGGGGTGCAATGCCACAAATACCACCGTCAAAACTTTATTTGGAGGTTCAGCAGCAAACCTGGAAAGGTGCATCAATCGATATTGGTTGGGAACTGGCAGCACCTCAGGAAAGGGTTGATAAATTTGAGTCAACCACTGCCGGTTACGGTATATTAAATTTTGGTTTTCGCCAATCATTTTCAATAGGGCAATTCACAGGACTTTTGTCTGCGGGAGTTGATAATATCTTAAATATTGAATACAGAAACCACCTTTCGAGAGTAAAAAGTGTGATGCCGGAAGCAGGTAGAAATCTAAGAGCCACTCTAAAAATATATTTTGAATAATTTCATCGAGGGAAAAAGGGGTTTAGTCGAGTAAAAAGCATGGTTAGTCGAATTATCTGAGTGAAAGGAACTCGCAACAATTAATTTTGAACCGTATGTTAAACACTAATCCCTCTATTGTGTTTAACGAATACATTACTCCCCCCAAGAAGGCTGCTTTTAGCAGCCTTTTTTTTATCTTTGCAGATGTAAAGCTTAATAATAATTCTCACCCGATTAAGAAATGTCCAAAAAAATAACCCAAAAATTATTTTCAGACCTAAGAGTTCTCCTCGTTGACGACATCGACTCAAATCGGATCGTAGTGATAAATATTCTTCGTCGTTATTCGATGAAAATTGATACTTCCTCAAACGGGCTCGAAGCCATCGACAAACTCAAAAAAAATGATTACGATATTATTCTTATGGACCTTGCCATGCCGGAGATGGACGGGGTTGCTGCCTCTCAAATAATCAGGAACGAATTCGAATCACCAAAGAAGGATGTTCCAATCATCGCCCTCACAGCTTCATTGGTTCAGGAGTCTAATGAAAGGGTGTTTAGTGCCGGGATGAATGCGTGTATCTCCAAGCCCGTCTCCGGGAAAGAATTGTTGGATGTTATTGGCAAGTTTACCGGTGCTGTTCAAGATGAAACCCCGGGTGTACAAACAAGAAGTCGTAACGAAACCCATTCTGTGGATAATCATTTTGACCTGACATATCTGTTTGAGGTATCTCAGGGTGATAAACGATTCGCCGCAGAGTTGATCGAAAATTTTATTAAAAATACTCCCCCCATTCTCGAGACAATCAAACAAAAACTTGTTATGCATGATATTGAAGGGTGTCGGAAAGCTTGCCACAAATTGAAACCGATGCTCTCCTACATGGGGCTTAAACAGATTACCCCGATATTTGGGCGGTTTCACGAAAATCTGCAAAAAGATCAGGTTAATTTTAACAGAGAGTTCATCATCCTCGGAAAAATTGAAGAGATGATAATAGACGCGATATCAAGACTTCAAATAATTAAAAATAATCTGGTTTCAGACGAAAATGGGAAGTGAAAAGTTTCACAATACATGGCTTCGTGAGAAGGATGAAACTAAAAAGTTAAAAAGCACATTTAAGAAGTTATTCTTTGAAGCACTTAAAAAACATGATCCTGCAATCATAGTTTACAATGAATTAAAAAGCGACACCAAACTCTACGCTAAATATAAAAAGATACAAGTTGTTGCGATTGGGAAAGCTGCAAATGGAATGGCTGCCGGGGCAGCAAAATATCTTGGGGAGCGGATAACGAGGGGACTCATCATCTCGAACACAACTTCCGAAGTTATTCCCGAACGATTCTCATTTCTATTATCTTCACATCCGTATCCCGATCAAAGCAGTCTTTTTGCCGGTAATACACTTATCGAATTCTGTAAATCTACTGATCCCGATTCTCTTCTATTATTCCTTGTATCCGGAGGCACCTCGGCAATGGCAGCGGTTCCGGTGGATGGTATATCTATTGAATTAAAAAGCCGGTTAACAGGTGTGCTACAGACGGCCGGGTTCGGGATAGAAGAGCTTAATTTTGTCAGGAAATCCCTCTCTAAAATTAAAGGGGGTAAACTTCTTGATTTTATCAATAGTGAAAAGATCGTTAACCTTTTAATATCGGATGTCCCGGGAAACAATTTATCCACGATTGGTTCAGGATTGTTAGTTCCCGAAAAAATGGACAGGAAAAAGTTAATATCGATTTTGAAAAATGCCGAATCATTTGATGAGGTTGGGATAGTTAGTGAAGTATTGTATTCCCTCCCTAAAAGATTAAAGGGAGCAGGGATCGTAAAACAGGAGCTGGTTCAAAAAATCATAGATTCGAATGACCATTTTTTAGTAACAGTGAAGGAACTGGCTGAGAAATCTGGATTTGATACCATGATCCTTGAGGAACCAGTGACCGGAAATGTTGAATTTGTTTCATCAACACTTTTTATGACAGCTGAGATGTGTTTTGGAGAATTTTATCCAACTCGGGATAAACCTTCACTTATAATCGGAGGGGGTGAAACAACAGTAATAGTTAAAGGGCAGGGGGTTGGTGGCAGGAACTGCGAGATGGCTATGAGACTTGCACAGTTTATAGAAAACAAAAAGTATGTCATCATGTCAATTGGTACTGATGGAATTGACGGAAATTCGAACTTGGCCGGGGGAATTGTTGACGGTTTCACAATGAGTAGAAGTACTTTACCCGACTTTATGCGGGAGCTGGCTGATAATAATTCAGGAGAGTGGCTGATTTCGTGCGATGCAGCCGTCGAAACCGGAAGCACAGGGCTCAATCTTGCTGATTTATTTCTGATCTGCCGATATTAAAAAAGGCTGACCCCCGAAAAGGAATCAGCCTTGAACAATTATAATAATTAAGTTATACTTCTATCTCAATTATTTGTGCATCAGTATCAACAGTATCATTAACCAATGCTTCAAAGAAGACATTGATATCTATAGTTGAGAGGTTTTTCTGTTTACAGAAGGCTTCAGCACCTTCATCAACACCATTACGGGTGATTAAGAGGTATCTCTTGGAGTAGTTTGAATAGAGATTCTTAAATTTAAAGAACTGGGTTGAAGCAAGATTCACATCATATTTGTTGAGAGGTTCATCCTGGAGAACAAGATTGGCATAAAGGACAGCCTTTGCAGGTTCACTCACCACAACAATTTCGATTGTGTCTTTCCTGTTCCATACTGATCCCACCTTTGTAATCTCAAAGGGGAAGAGGTATTGAATGTAGGGACTCTTCTGGTAGTCATGGAAAATCTCTCTGATAAAGATTCCAAGTCTGCTGTTAACATACTCTTCGAGTTTTTCTCCGATTGTCACCAACATCTTGTCATACTCACCCATCTCAAAATTAATGATATCGGGCTGGATGAACCTGAACCAGAAATTTTCGAAATAGTTTCTTATAAAATATCTTCCAAACTTCGATTTTGTATCATCATTAGTATTAACCGGAAGTTGCCTCTCAATCAATCTCTTTTTCTTTTCAAGCTCATAGAGGTATTTAGTAAGATTGGTAACCGGAATATTTACAGTTTTTGCAATATCCGACATCTTGGTAAAACCTGCAGCGATGGCTTGCAGAATAGAAAGATAAATTTTATTACCTCTGGTAAAATCGTTGATAAGAAGTTCTTTCAACTCATAAGCGAGAGGAGCAAAATCCACAAAAACGAGTTCTTTCAGGATTGTTTCGAGGTCCTTATTCCACAGTTTGTGGCGTTCTATCAAAAAGTAATATTTTGGTAAACCGCCAAAAATAGTGTAAAGCTCGATAATCTGAGATGTTGTGAGTTTGGAGTTGTTTTTCCGGAAGATCACAATCACATCAGACAGTCTGAATGGAGTAAGTTTTATAAAATGGTTATTGATTCTGAAAAGGGGGCTGTCTTCGGAATCAAACTTTCTTTTCATGAAGTCGATATTTGAAGTAACCACAATCAGGTTCAGCATTGAATTTTTTGAGTGTGTGTCCCAGGCTCTTCTAAGTTCATCAAAAGCTTCCGGTTCAATTAATTCAAAATTGTGGAATTCATCGATAACCACATTCACAGGTCTATTGCGTGCGATATAAAAAAGGAATTCAAAAAAGTTACCCCAACTCTGGAAGTTTGGAATAAAACTATCCGGAAATGTATAAGATTTCAGATACTCTGATATATCTTGTAACTGCAGGAAAGATGATTTGTTGCTTATAGTGAAATAAGCACCTGCGTTTGCTCTCAGAAATTGCTTTATCAGTGTTGTTTTACCAACTTTTCTCTTTCCCACTAAGAGTGTGAAATTAGAATGACCAACAGTGTTGGCAGCAATCTGGTTTAAATACGCTAACTGATTTTCTCTGAAATAAATCTTCATACGAATAAACGATTTTATTATTAATAAATAAACAATAGAAATTTGTAATTTCTAATACTAAAGATATAAAAATATTACTAATTCTGATATAATTATTATACTATTTCTATAAGAAACATCCATTTTTTCCGGTTTTTTATCTTATAGAATATGTGTAAATTACAAGTTATGTTTTACCAACACATTATTTCTTTAAACTTGAAACAGTCGAGACTGAATTTTAGTTCAAGCAATTTGAGAAAAGACAAAAATGATTAATAAACATCGTAAAATAGCGATTTTGGTCTTCCTGTTTGCCACAATTATTGTGCCGGGACAAAATTTAGTCACACCCGAGTGGGTAAAAGATAAAATAATCTATGAAGTTAACTTACGGCAATATACTCCTTCAGGTTCACTTAAAGAATTCAGAACTCACCTTCCCCGACTTCAAGAGCTGGGAGCGGGAATCCTTTGGCTTATGCCGATTCATCCAATCGGTGAAAAGAACCGAAAAGGCACTTTAGGCAGTTATTACTCTGTAAAAGATTATAAAGACATCGATCCACTCTACGGTTCAAAAGACGAGTTTAGAGAATTTGTGAAAGATATCCATGACCGGGGGATGTATGTTATAATCGATTGGGTTGCCAATCATACAGCCTGGGATCATCCCTGGACTTCAACAAATCCCGATTTTTATACGAAGAATGAAAAAGGTGAATTTATACCACCCGTTGCCGACTGGCAGGATGTGATTGACCTGAACTACGACAATAAAAAGCTCTGGAATGAGATGGCTGATGCCCTGAAATATTGGGTGAAAGAATTTGATATCGATGGTTACAGGTGTGATGTTGCAGGAATGGTTCCCCAACCATTTTGGGAGTTCGCTCGCACATCACTCGATTCCATAAAACCTGTTTTTATGCTTGCTGAATGGGATACACCGGAGGTTCATACAGCCTTTAACATGTCTTACGGCTGGAAAATGTATTCAAAATTTAATGAAATTTATGCCGGAAAAGCCGACAGGGAAGACCTTTATAAAACTCTTTTTGAACACATTGGTAGCCTCCCGAAAGACGGCATCATAATGCAGTTTACTTCAAACCACGATGAAAATTCCTGGAATGGAACAGAATTTGAAAGATTAGGTGATGCTGCGCCAACATTTGCTGCACTAACATTTTTATTACCCGGGATGCCCTTGATTTACAGTGGTCAGGAAGCTTCCCTTGATAGACGCTTATCCTTTTTTGAAAAAGATGAAATAATTTGGAGACAAACTAAAATGACAGAATTGTATAGAACCCTTTCCCGTTTGAAAAAAGTAAATCCTGCGTTGTATAACGGCATGTATGGTGGGGAACTCGTGAGACTTGATGAAAATCTTGATGGAAAGGTTATAGCATTTGTAAGGGATTCTAATCCAAACAATGTACTTGCATGTTTTAATCTCTCCGGGGAGGAAAAAACGATAGAACTTGATCTGACAAAATATTCCGGAAAATATGAGGAAGCATTTTCGGGAACAGTTCAGGATTTTGATGGAAAAGTATCGATTAAACTATCCCCTTACGGCTACGCTATTTACTCAAAAAAATAATACATGCCGGATACTTCTTTGACTGTCAAGTATGAACCGGTAATAGGGCTCGAGGTTCATGCTCAACTAAAAACCAACACAAAAATCTTTTGTGGTTGTACCACCAACTTCTCTAATGAGTCAAACCAAAATGTTTGTCCTGTTTGTTTGGGGATGCCGGGAGTACTCCCCGTATTAAACAAAAAAGCAGTTGAACTTGCCGTCAGGTTTGGACTTGCTCTCGACGCTAAAGTTAATCTCACCTCTATATTTGCCAGAAAAAACTATTTTTATCCCGATCTTCCAAAAGGCTATCAGATTTCTCAATTCAGTTTACCTGTGGTCGGGGAAGGTGTGTTAAAAGTTGAAACGGGTGAAGGCGAATTTAGAGAAATTGGAGTTTTGAGAGCTCATTTAGAAGAGGATGCCGGGAAATCGATCCATGACAGGGGTGATTTTACTCTTGTGGATGTTAACAGATGTGGTGTCCCGCTTCTTGAAATAGTAAGTAAGCCTGAAATCAGGAGTGCTGAAGAGGCTGCTGCATATCTAAAAACCATGAGGCAGATTCTCCTTTTTCTTGATATTTGTGACGGAAACATGGAGGAAGGTTCTCTTCGATGTGATGCCAACATTTCGGTAAGACCGGTTGGGGATACCAGGCTTGGAACCAAAACCGAGATTAAAAACATGAATTCGTTCCGTAATGTGGAAAGAGCGATCAATTATGAAATTGAACGACAGATAGAACTGATTGAAGATGGCGGAAAAGTTGTTCAACAAACTCTTCTTTGGAATGCCGACAAGGGGATAGCCATAGCGATGAGATCAAAAGAAGACTCACATGACTACCGTTATTTTCCCGATCCCGATCTCATGCCACTTGTTATTGATGAAGAGTGGTTTAAACAGATCAAGGCTATGATGCCTGAACTTCCTTCAACAAAAAAACAGCGGTATGTAAAACAATTTGCTCTTCCCGAATATGATGCCGGGATATTGACTCAGCAGCCCGATTATTCAAATTACTTCGAAAAAGCAGCCACTTTCACGACCAATTATAAGGAATTGAGTAATTGGATGATGACTGAAGTGTTAAAAGTTGCCAATCAGGATAAATCAGACCTTTCTGAATTCAAAATTGCACCCTCTCACCTGGCAGAGCTCGTAAATCTTATTGTTTCAGGTTCCATCTCAGGTAAAATTGGAAAAGAAATTTTTGCCCAAATGTTAAACTCAAATCTTTCACCAACCGAGATAGTTGAGAAGGATGGACTTTTTCAGATTTCTGATGAGAGCGAACTAAAAGAAATAATCAAAAAACTGCTCGGCGAAAATGACGCACAAGTTCAAGAATACCTTGCAGGAAAAGAGAAGGTTATCGGGTTTTTTGTTGGCAGGGTGATGAAAGAAACAAAAGGTAAGGCAAACCCGTCATCGGTGAATAACATCTTGTTGGAACTGCTGAATTCTCGCAGAAAATAGTTTCAGGGCACTAATCTTTAAACCTGTTAATAACTCGCATTTTCGTAAATTTAAATTTTAATTTGGAGAACAAATCTTGAATGTAAAAAAAGAGCTTAAATCTTTACTTCAAGCTTTTATTGCGGCGCTTTTTATCATTTCTTTTTTCTTTCAGAACACCAGAATCCCCACTCCTTCAATGGAAAGTACGATTCTTGTAGGTGATTTTGTTGTTGTTAACAAGTTTATCTATGGGATCAATTCTCCCAAATTTATTCCTTACACCGAAATAGATATTCCTCATTTCAGATGGGACATTTTTACGGATCCCGATAGAGGTGATATTGTCGTTTTCGACTTTCCCGGTGAAAAAGGAGAGTTCAGACCCAATCCTGAAAACATACAGTATGTAAAAAGGTGTATCGGTTTACCCGGTGATACCATTGAAATTAAAAACAAAGTGGTTTTTGTTAACGGGAAACCCGCACCTTTGCCACCTTATATTCAATATGGTGAAAAGCAGAACGATCCCCGGATCTCTGCTTACATGTTCCCCGGTAATAATGACTGGACTCCTGACAACTACGGCAAATTTGTTGTGCCTAAAAAAGGACTTAAAATTCAGCTTGATGCCAGAAGTGCAATTGGCTGGAAACATTTTATCAACAGAGAGTTTGATGCTGAAGTTGTTGAAATTTCTAATGGTACAGTAAGAATCAACGGAAAAGTTGTCACTGAATATGAATTTCAGAAAGATTATTTTTTTATGATGGGTGACAATAGAGACGACAGCTCCGATTCCCGTTTCTGGGGACCGGTTGCCCGGGACATGATTGTTGGACAAGCAATATTTGTACTCTTTTCATGGGATAATCAAATCCCGTTCAGCGATCTTTTTAGATTGCTCGGTTCGATAAGAGGTGAAAGAATTCTAAAGATACTCGACTAACAGAGGAAATATGATCAATATACAGTATGAGCGTTACTTTTTAGACAACGGTCTTGAAGTAATTTTGGCACCCGATACACAAAATCCGATTGTTGCAATTAATTTGTTGTATAAAACCGGAAGCGCAAACGAAGGACACCGCAAATCGGGTTTGGCTCATCTTTTTGAGCACATGATGTTTCAGGGTTCGGTAAATGTGCCTAAAGGGAAACATTTCCACTATATTCAAGAATCCGGTGGCAGCTTAAATGCCAACACAACCTTCGATCGTACTGTATATTTTGACAAACTCCCTTCGAGTCATCTCGAGATGGGGCTCTGGCTTGAGTCTGACAGGATGGGATATTTTCTTCCTGCGTTAGTTGAAGAGACACTGGCAAATCAAATTGATGTTGTAAAAAACGAGAGACTCGAGAACTACGACAATGCACCGTATGGACTTGGTTTCGAGAAGATACAAAGCCTTGTTTTCCCTGAAAACCACCCGTACAGGCGCCCGGTTATCGGTTATATGAAAGATATTCTATCGATTGACCTGACCGATGTGAGAGAATTTTTTACCACATTCTACACTCCTGCAAATTGTACACTCGTAATTCATGGTGATTTTGAGTCAACAGAGGCGAAAGACCTCGTCTCAAAATATTTTGGTTCGATATCGGGTTCACTTAAACCTGAACCCCCCGCATTCGTAAATGAATGTTTTCTTACGGAAACTGTAAAAGATGTATATGTAGATCGTGTACATCTTCCAAAACTCTTTTTTGCCTGGCCTTCAGTTAAAGCTTTCTCCCGCGAGGATATCGAGTTTGCCTTGATTACTGATTTTCTTACAGGATCAAAAAATTCGAGACTTCACAAAAAATTTGTGTTTACAGATGAGTCGTTGCAATCGATAAATCTTTCCAATTATACAGGGAAGTATCACGGTATGAATCTCCTTACAGCTACAGTTAAACCTGAAATTGATACCGAAGAGATTGAAAAAGAGATTATTGATGAAGTTCATAAAGCGATCAATTCGGAAATTACAGATGAAGAAATGCAACGGATTAAATATGGTTATAAAGTTCAGGCAATCTACAATCTTCAAAGTGTAAATGCCATTGCTTCCAGGATGAATGAATACAATTTTTATACAGGTGACCCTGATTTTATGGATAGAATATTGGAGATGATCGATAAAATAACCGCAGATGATATGAGAAAAACTGCACAGAAATATTTTACAGAAAATTATGCAAGACTTTTAATTGTGCCGGGGGTTAAATAAAATGGAATTGGTAAACAGATCCGGTGTTCCCGCACCAAAAACAGGGAAAGAATTTAATTATCCAACATTTGAGGAGCATTTTCTTCCAAATGGATCAAAAGTAATTTATGCCGCTAAAACACGACTACCGATAACCATTGTTACACTTAATATCGAAGCCGGTTCAAAATACGATCCACAAGGTGGAGAAGGGCTTGCTCAGATCACAGCATCGCTTCTTGAAGAAGGTGCAGGAGAATGGTCGGCACTTGAATTAAATGCCCTGCTCGAGAGCAGGGGACTCTCTCTAAGCGCAAGCGCACAGACAGACTACCTGAGTGTCACTATTCAAGGTCTTTCAGGCGACATCGACTTAATGATGAAAATCTTGTCAGAAGTTGTTTACCAGCCACATTTTAATCTTGAAGATTTTGAACGAAAAATTGACAAAGTGAGAAATAATATCAAGCAGGCAAAAAATGACCCACAATCGATGGCGTGGTTCCTTTTCAGTCTTGTTGTTCAAGGCAAAAGAAATGGTTATGCTTTTCAATCAGCGACTGAAGAATCGGTTGAAAACATTACACTTTCTGATGTAACATATTTTCACGCTGAGCATATTGAACCGATAAAACCGGTATTTAATGTGGTTTCTGATCTTCCTTACAGCGAAATTGAGGCATCAATTCTTTATAACTTTAAAAGTATTCCGGGCATACACGACCCCGAACCTGTTGATACTGAATTTGTTTACAAAGATTTAAGAATCTTTATTCTTGACAGAAAAGGCTCTTCACAATCAGAGATATTGGCTGGTGTTCCTCTTCCTCGAATGGGAGATTCTTTAGATGATGCAGCAGTTATGGTTGTGAATAATCTCTACGGGGGGCATTTTAACAGCAGACTGAACAAAAATCTTAGAGAAGAGAAAGGATTTACCTATGGCATAAATTCTTTCCTGAGACCTTTGAAGGATTCAACCCAATATATGATTATGACCTCTGTTGATACAGGGAATACGGGTCCTGCACTCATTGAAATTTTGAAAGAATTAAATGATGTCAGGAAGAAAATTTCAAACGAAGAGCTCGAGTTTTCGAAACAATTATTGACCAAGGGGGCTCCATTTAAATTTGAGACCTATCATTTTGTTTCGATGTTGATGCAGTCGATTGTCACAAGGGATTTACCGTTAAATTATTATTCTGAGCAGCCAAAGCAGTTCTCAAATGTTAATATCGAAGATGCGATCACGGCGGCAAACAAATATCTCTTACTTGAAAATTTTCAGATTGTTCTGGTAGGTGATTATGCAGAAATAATAAAAACCATACCCGCTCCTTTGTTAAGGGGAGTTGTGGAAATAAACGATTCAGGGAGGGTTATTGTTCGGGATCAGGAGAATTAGGTTCTTCTTTTGATTTCCCAATCTCTCCGGAGATGTGAACGCCTTTTCTTCTCAATTTTTTGATTTCCGGTTCAATCCATTTGATCGCAGAAGTATTTACGATGAAAACGAGACCTTCTTTTTTCTTGTTCTTTCCATAGAGTTCGTTAAATTTGAAGACGGTTTCCGCTGAATCCGTCCCTTCAACATTTATAAAAACATTTGATTTAATAAACTGTTTCTTTTTCCCTTCAAATTTTTCCCTCACAAATGGAAGAATCATCGATTTAGCCAGTGCTGAATTTGATTCAGTGAAAAAAAACACTGAATTTGGAAATGCCGTTATCAAGCCTGTGATGGTTGTTTCAATTCTCCTTTTAGGGTGATTTTCTTCGATTTGGAATTCAAGTTCCGCACCATCGTCACCGACCAAAACTGCATAAGGCAGATTTTGTTCATCAAATTCCTTTGAGAGCAACTGCGTCTTTTTCGTAGGTTTTAACAACACCACATAAGGTTCGGGATAATCCCTGAGATACTGTTTTGAAGCTTCTTCAGCCTCTTCGTATCCGGTGATTACTATGGAAATAGTGGTGGAAGTCCTCACAAATCCTTTTTTTTTGACTGTCAAAAACTGATATTCTGAGTTGTCTTTAAATTTTACGGAAAACTGAGAACCCTTTTCCTTTTTGTTCCAGGTCACTCTTAAAACACTCTCGAAGAGGGAAAGTTTGCTGTAAATGGAATTTTCAAGTGTTGGAAGAGGAAGGTCTTCCGGTACCAGAACTTTGGGAAGTTTTTTCCCTTTTTTTGGTATTACATAAAAAGAATCAGGGATTGAGTATTCTTCAAGAGTTGAATTGATCAGGGAGTCGGTGAGTGCCCTGGTAAGGTTCCTTTTGGGCACTACTATGGTTTTAATCTCTTCTTCGGCCTTTTTAGGTTCTCCGGCCCGAACATATATATATGTACCCACAGAAGCCAGGGTGAGAAAACCGATAAGAAATAATTTGAATTTGATCAATTTCTCTCCCGCCGCCTAATTACCCTTAAATTCAGGTTTTCGTTTCTGAAGAAAAGCGGTTGTTCCTTCTTTAAAATCATTGGTTCCGGCACACAAAGCAAAAAGTGAAGCTTCAAAATCAAGTCCGGCATCAATATTCAAATCGGGAGCTGCAGTCACGGCATCGATTGCCCATGAAATTGCGTTAACGGGCTTGTTTGCAATCTTCTCGGCGAATTCAAAAGTTTTGGCAAGAAGTTCATCTTTTTCAAAAACTTTGTTTACAAGACCAATTGCGAGTGCTTCCTCTGCAGATATTTTATCTCCGCTAAGGATCATTTCTATTGCTCTTCCGGTGTTGATAAGTTTTGTCAGGCGTTGTGTACCGCCATAGCCGGGGATTGTTCCCAGATTGACTTCAGGCTGACCAAAAATAGCGTTTTCTGAAGCAAATCTTATATGGCATGCAAGGGCAAGCTCACATCCACCGCCAAGGGCATATCCGTTAACAGCTGCAATTACAGGTTTTCCGAGTTGTTCAATTTTTGAAAAGATTCTTTGCCCTTTGGTGGCGAATCGTTTTGCTTCACTAACGCCTAAAGATGCAAGTTCTGCTATATCTGCACCTGCTACAAATGATTTCTCACCGGCTCCGGTTACGATAACAACCCTTACCAAAGGATCATTCTTAAAAGAATCAAAAAGTTGATTTAATTCATCAAGAAGAGTGGAATTGAGAGCATTTAGTTTGTCAGGGCGATTTATTACAACAGTGGCAATAAAATTTTGTACATCACAGTTTATAAATTTGTAGTCCATATTATCCTCGTTAAAAAGAAACATATAAGGGAAGTCTTACTTTCAGATCGAAAGAAAAGAACTGATCGTTATTGTAAACATTATAGGAAGCCATCATTTCAAGCACAAATGCTGAAACACCAAACCCGGCACTTCCACCAAATCTTACTCCATCTTCGATAAATCCGTTGCGATTTACACCGGGTTTAAAATCATGAAGTTCTTGAAAAACAATCAATGAACCGGAAATCTCAGCTATTGGCGTAAGAAGGAATACATTTTTGAGAATTGGTGCAAAATAGTGCCTTACTCCCACAGAAACGGGGAGATATTGGACACTATAATGTGAATACTCACTATCCTGATAAAATTCCTGTGAGCCGGGAAATTGTTCAAAACCTATCTTTCCAAAAAGGAAAAATGGCATAATTTTATTATCTACATAAGAAATTTCGGCATTAAATCCATAACCAAACACGGTTTTTGACGCAAAACTTCCAAAGGGAATTCTTGGTCCCACACCCATCGCAAAGAAATAACCTCTTGCTTTGCTTTCGCCCGGATCACCTGCAAATAAAAGATGGGGTAGAACAAACAGCAGAATTAATAAAGCTCTTTTCATTCGTTACCTGAATATATCGGTACCGACACCGTGTTTAAATACAAGATCACCTCCAAAATCACCGGTTAAATAAAGAATATATAGAGAGATAAACGCCAAAGCGAGAATTATTCTTGGTAAAGCAACAATGAGATTTGAAGTTGTGTCTTTTTTAATATAGTATTTAACAAAGTAGAAAAAATTCATAAAGAAGACAAGGGAGTATAGAACTGTAGTGGCAGTTGCAAAATTTTCGTGATTCTCGATCAGCCCTTTTACTAGCTCAATTTTGGGGTGTGAAGAGTGTTGCTCCACAAATAACTGGAATGCACTGTTTCCTGAGACAAGCGCGAGTACAACACCAGCAAGACCACCTGCAAGTACTAAAAGCATCGCTTTTGCCAGTATTTCCTTTTTATAAAAATTGTAAATCAGTACCAAAAATGGATATATCATTAATAGTGCAAAAGGAAAATGCACAGCTTTTGGATGTAAACCGGCTAAAAATTCCATTTCTCTACCTTTCGAAAAATTTTCTTGTTCTTCTTTGTCTGTCAGAAAACATTAAATAAAGTTGTAAATATAACAAAGGAAGTGTTAGCAGCCCAATTAACCCCCATGGTGGGAGAAAGTTTATATGATCAGTCATTTTTACGCCTCCACCGGCGGGCTCAAAAATATGTCTGTGTTCCCATACTTTAAAGGGACCTTTTTGCTGAGTGTCTGTAATAAGTCCGGATGGTTTCACTTCAGAAATACTCATAACCCAGTTTTGTTTGAAGAAAAAAAAATTTAATACCAGAGAAACGGTGGAATTGGTCTTGAGCGGATTGGAACTCATCTCGATTTTTTCGATTACCGGAAATGGAGAGGAAATATGAGTGATATTGTTTGTATCCAGATGAAAATTAAACAACTCCTCGAGACCTGTATTTATTATTGTGGATTTTTTAAAATTAAATTTCATTTATTTTGGATATTTCACTTTATATAAAAAAAGACCTTTTGCCGGAACCGAGGCATTTGCAAATTTACGATTCTTTGCCTGCAAAATATCAATTATATCAACTTTGTTACCACCTGATTTTGCCGTCATCAGGAGAGTGCCGGTAATTGCTCTTACCATTCCGTGCAGGAACCTGTCAGCTTCAATGAACAAAACAACAATCCCTTTTATTTTTGTCCACTTTATTGTTTTGATATCACACATGAATTCATCACGCTCTTTTGCATACTTGGTGAAGGAAGAGAAGTCATGCGTTCCGATTAGCGGTTCTGATAATTGATTCAATGCTGCCGTATCCACCGGGAAATGGTAGTTATAAACAAACCGGTAATTAAAAGGTGTGGGGGAGTTGGCAATAAAGTAGAGATATGACCTCGAAATAGCGTCGTATCGTGAATTAAATGATTCAGATACTTTTTCCATACTTTTAATTCGAATGGAGAAAGGTAACATTGAATTCAGCGAGTATTTAAATCGATAAAAGTCGATAACCTGTTGACACTTAAAATTTGCCACCTGACCAAGAGCATGAACACCCGAGTCGGTTCTTCCGGCTCCCGTTAAAACAATTTCTTCTTTAGTGATGGCTTCAATTGCAGTTTTAATTTTCTCCTGTACAGAGATGGCATTTTTTTGAATTTGCCAACCACTAAATAGTGAGCCGTCGTACTGAATGGTAAGTTTGTAGTTATTCATAACCTGAAAAAATAGTCAGAACAAATATATAAAAAAAAAGCTGCCCGAATCGGACAGCTTTTTGAAAATAGAGAGGAAAATCTTAGAAAGCGTAGCTTGCTGAGATGTGTCCAAAAGTATTAACAGCACCGGTTGAAAGGTTTTTGAAGCCTTGTCTTAAAACTTCATCGTTTACAGTTGCGTCGAGGCTGAATTTACCAAAGTTAAATCCGAGACCGAGAGTAACACCGGTTCTGTCGAAAGTTGTCTGAACAACTTCATTTTTGGTTGTTGAAGTTGCAGCAGTTTCCTGTTTGTCTTTGTTGGTAGCAACTTTGTAACCAAGTCTTGCTTTCATCCAATCAGTAAGTTTGAATTCAGCACCGAGATTCCAAACAGGGAACCAGAAGTGGTTTCTTGTAAGTTCAGGGGTTGTAGTGGTTGCTTTAGCAGTCCATGATTCAGTCATGAAGCTAACACCGCCGGCGAGGAAAAGGTCGCCTGTAGTATAGTTAAGACCGGCACCAACACCGAGTGACATATAGGAATCGAGGTCTGTGCTTGTTCCGGCTACATCCACTGTACCACTGATGGTCTGGAATGAAGCTACAGGAACGAGGGAGAAACCTTTTCCTAAATAATGGAAATATCTTGCGCCAACATCAATAGCTGATCCTGAAACTTTATTGGTAGTAGCAGCTTCGTTTTTAGCACTTCCAGAGATGAAAGAAAGAGCGAGATCGAGTGCATTGTCTTTGCTGAAATGCTGGATCAAACCAACATTCACACCAAACTGTGAAGCAGAAGATTTATCAGCAGTTCCTGAAGCAGGAGTACGATCGTTCTGAGTTGAAGCAAAAGCAACACCAAAGCCAAGAACGGTAGCATCAGAAAGACCAAAAGCTCCGATAACCTGGAAGTTATTGTCAAGATTGATAGCGTTTCTTGTTGTGCTTCCGATACCGTTGAGGATACCAGTCAAGCCGTTTGTTAAACCGACACTTGAAATGCCGGCACCTTTATAATCGTTTCTTGCGAGGATTGCTCCAAGAGTAAATTTATTTGTCAGTGCATAGTTAAAGCCTGCAAACTGTCCGTCACCATCATTAGCAGCAGCGGTTGAAGCACCGATATCTCCCCAAAGGAAGTTGCTGTAATATTTGGCGAAAGCAGGATTTGTAGTCATATTGAAAGCATCTACCAGGAATGGATTGGTACCACCTTCTCCACCCATAGATTGTACTCTGGCGTAACCACCATTTCTTTCTTTAGGTACGATCCCGGACTGGGCATTTACTGAAGCTGCAAACATTGCAACCAAGAGAACAAATGCAAATACTTGTTTCATAAAATAGGCTCCTTATTGTGTATTGTTGATTGGATTAAAATATCCGGTGAGCTTGGTAGCTCTCTCTAATTATCATCCAAAAATAAATTGATGATTCTTCATTCCAAGATTTTTTGATAATTAGTATGCAAATATATGTATGAAAACAACAATTAAATGTCATAACATCATAAAAAATTAAAAAAAATGTGTGAAATGGTCTAAAAAAAGGATAAAAGGTGATATAAATCAAAAAAAAAAGCTGCCCCGTTAGAGGCAGCCTTCATTATAAATGATTGGTTAAGGATTAAACATTAATGATTAGGGACCCCTTGCAGGTTTTAATCAAATAATGTAATCTCCTGATTCTATTTCTGAAGAATCATTTTTTTAACTTCAGTGAACTGACCTGCGACTATTCTATAGAAATAAACGCCGCTTGCGAGTCCCTTGCCGTCGAATGTATATTTATGATAACCGGCATTTAACTGTCCATCGTTCAGAACTTTTATTTGCTGACCAAGGATGTTATAAACAACCAATTTAACTTCCTGAACTGCGGGGAGTGTAAACTCAATAACAGTTGCAGGGTTAAATGGATTGGGATAATTCTGGAACAGCTTAAATTCTGTTGGTACTGAAGAGTTATCGGTAATACCGTTAACGATATCAGTTTTGAACAGATCGCCACCTTCAGTTCCCGCAATCACCTGGTTCGTTGCTGAATTAACAGCGATCGAAGAGATGTTTTTACCGGAGAGACCAAAGTCAACCCAGTTTCCATCCATTCTGTTTAAGAGAGTTGACGGGAGCATGAATACTCCACTGCCCCATGCACTGGCAAAGATGTTGTTGTTTGCATCATGACCAATCGCATAGATGTGAGCTGCACTCATTCCGGCAGAAATTCTCTGCCATGAAGCTCCACCATCATTACTTCTAATAACACCGTCACCATAGGTACCTGCGTAAACATCGCCATTACCATTTACAGTAAGTGACCAGATGAATCTGCTTACAGGGTTTGAATTGAGATGTGTCCACGAGCCACTTCCGATTGAAAGTTTGTGAACTCCACCACCCATTGTACCTGCATAAATGTCACCATTTACATTTTTAGCGAGGGCATGTACTGAAAGATCTGTAAGACCTGTGTTGAACTCAGTCCAACTTGCTCCGAAGTCGTCAGTGTAGAAGATACCTCGACCCCAAACACCGGCGAAGATTCTGCCATTGTTGTCGCTTAAGAGGGCTCTTACATCATTATTACTGAGACCGGCAACAAACCATGTATTACCATTGTCTGTTGTTGCATAGATGCCACTTTCAGTTCCTGCGTAGATTTTGCCACCGGGTACTGAAATAAGGTTCCAGATATAAACAGACAACATGTTTGAGTTGATCTGAGCCCACTCAACACCACCATTGGTAGAACGGTAGATACCGCCGCCATAAGTACCGGCAAGGAGGTCACCATTCTGGTCAGTAGTGATAGTAAGAATTATCTGGTTAAAACCAACATTGGAAATCTGCTGCCAGTTGTAGTTGGTTCCTGAAGTTGAGTTGATTTCTCTGTCGATAGTAATTGAAGCAGAAGCGATATCGTCTTCAGTAGCTAAATGGTTATTAGGACTTGAATCGGGATCGTGTTGAACCGCTGCTACCACTTCAGCCACATTAACCACTGTTGTATCAACGGGGATGTTGCCTCTAAAGAGAATCAGATTATACTGCCCGATTCCTTTTGCATTTTTGGCGACCATCTGACCATTCTGAACACCACTAACAAAATTAACATTGGTTCTTGGAGCAAGAATTGATCCTCTTACATCGATGTTAGAAATTTTAATAGAATCAGCTTCTACAAAATTGTAAAGTACATTGGAGTAAGGTGTACCGTAAACATTCAAGCCACCCTTCCAGTCGGCATACGATCCAAAGATGTTAACAAGAACTGATGAACCATTTGGTACATTAATTTCGAAATCGTTAGCCATAGAAAGAGTATCACCCCAAATCTTAAAGACATTAAGAGAGGGGTCTGAACCATAGAGGGCAAGTTTTCCAAATTGCAAACCGGCAGAACCATTCACTCCATAAGCAGCAAACTGACTGCTGAGAGAGAGAAGGTGAGCAGATGCAGCCTGGAAGTCGATTACTGTATCTTTTCTTAATGTTCCTTCCATAATCGAAGCGACATAAGGAGTAACTTCTGCATAGTTTCCATACACTACATTTCCATGATATACTCTTCCTGAGGTGAAGTAGAGGTTGTTACCCACTACAAGCACATCCTCGGTACCACCGGAGTTGGGGAGTTTGTCTCCAACGCTGTAGTTGCTTATGCGGCAGTCGTTCCCAACAGCAACTTTACCTTCAGTATCTGAAGAAGGAGCGGTGTAATCGTTTAGAACAAAGAGGTTATAATCTTTTGCCACACCAAGATCAAATGAAACCGAGTTCATGAGAGCAATGTCAACTCTTGCAGAAATTACAATAGTTGCGCTGGTGTTAGCTGCAAGAGATGCAACTGACCAAAGATTTGTGTTGATGTCGAAGCTGCCAACAGACGGGCTTGCGCTTACAAAAACAACCCCTGAAGGAAGTACATCGCTAACCTGAACTCCGGTTGCTGTTCCCGGTCCGGCATTATTTAATACAATGGTATATTGAATTGTTTCACCATTCTGAGGAGTTGGATTCGAAACGGTTTTCGAAAGACTAAGATCAGCTTCGGGTGAATTTGGTGGTGGACAAACCCATGGATACCAGTAGAGGTCTCTGCCGATACCGTTTTTAATTGGATTTCCGTCACAATCAAGTACATTCATTCCGTAATGGATTTCAACAAGTGTATCGGTTGGGGAGATACCGGGCCACCATGCTTGCATGGTAAAGGTTGTATCACCATAAATCCATTTTGTTGTATAATGTTCCTGGTCACAAGGGTCAAATCCCGGAGGGCAATTGTTAATGCTTGATGGTTTTACAACTCTCCAGGTCAACTGAAGTTGAGCTCTGGTGTTTGCAGGCAACAAATTAACAGAACCTGAAATAGTAATCCATTGAGGGGTGTAAAGGCAGATTGCCGAATCGGGTCCCAGCGTACCTGTCCAGTCGTTGGCACAGGTAACGGGTACATAAGCCCCTGCATCCCATGTGTTGTCAATTTCTCCGGGGGAGAGGTTAACACAAACAGTTCTTCCGGTTCCGGGATCAACATCAGAATCTTTTGTATCGTCAAGTCCCTGATTGTAGGAAGTAAAAACAAATCCGTTAGGGGTAACAAATTCAACAACATAGTCGCCCGGTGTCAGGTTTGTAAAGCTGTAGGCACCGCTTGAATTTGTTGTTGTGGTTGACAAAACATTAAAACTGCAATCGAGAAGTCTTACTGTTGCTCCTGCAATACCTGATTCGTTATTATCCTGAATTCCGTTTGCATTGGCATCATTCCAGAAAAAGTTTCCGATAGAAGCTTTCATTGTAAGCGGATCGTACATACCTGCATCAACGGTTTCAATTTCATCGTTGTTGCCAAGATTGTAACAAATTGTTTTACCGGTGGTAACATCGGCATCAGAATCTTTTTCGTCATCTGAACCGGTGTCTTTTGAGGTAAATACAAAACCTGAAGGGAGAGTAAACTCTACATAATAACTTCCTGCAGCAAGCCCGTCAAATAGATATTTGCCGGTTGCATCGGTAGTTGTGGTTTCCAAAAGAATGTTGTCGCAACTGTAAAGTTTAACTGTAACATTGGCAATTCCGGGTTCGCCGCCATTTTGGATCCCGTTAAAATTGATGTCGTTCCAAACTTTATCGCCGATTTTACCTTCAGGGACAGGTGCCAGTTTTAATCCGGCATCCCAACTCATGTCATTTTCATTTGGTGAGAGGGTTGTACAGCCTGATTTTCCTGTTGAAGGAGAAACATCGGAATCTTTGTTATCATCTGAACCGATATTAATTGAAGTGATAACATATTCAGACGATGGTTCCACTTTAATATAATAGTCACCGGGAGTAAGGTTTGAGAAGAGGTAATTACCCGATGCATTTGTAACTGTGGTTGCAACGAGAGTATTGTTACAATTATATAGTTTGACAGTTACACCGGCAACACCATTTTCTCCGGTATCCTGAATACCATCACCATCAGTATCAAACCAAACCTTGTCACCGATTGATGCTTTAGGGCTGATTGTAGTACAAGCCGGTCCTGTTACAGTACCGTAGCTCAAATTCTGTCCTGCTTTTACCCCGGCTACAACTTGAGTAGTATCCCAGATACCCGGGAGGGTGAGAGTAAAAGTTTTTGTTTGATTGATCTTTACTGAGACATCCCACTTCATACCGTAAATTTGAAGTGTCGGGTCGAGCACAACCTCATTTGGGTTCGGCGTGGCTGTCATACCCGTATGGTTGTTACACAGCGCAACCGACCAATGAGAAAGGTCTTTACCATTACCATCACCCCTTACTATGTAGGTAAAAGTAGTACGGTTATTGGTATAATCCCAATTTAAACCGCTGAGCGTTATGTCATAGTCACCAATTTTACTCCCTGCAAAGAGGGAAGGGACCATAAACACAAGAATTCCTGCGAATAAAAAAAGTTTAGTTATTTTTTGCATATTATTATTCTTGTTGGTTTTTTGTTAAATATCTTACTCAGTGCCGCAATAATCATGCCACGCATTAAGTTGCGTAATCCGTTAAAAACAGGAACAATTGAAAAGTGACTGTGTATCAAAATGAGATAATAAAATAATTTTGTCTTAAATAGAGTCAAAAATCACTACCCAATATCACTAAAAAAATATTAATTTCCACTCCCAAAAGAGTGCCTTGAATAAGCCACTCATTATTGGTATTTTAGAGGTTCGATTTTTCACAAATTAGCAGAATATGAACAAGCCCGTTAAAGAGTTAGAAGAGCAAAGCATTACAGTGGAGATACCCGAGATTATTCCGGTTCTCCCACTCAGGGACCTCGTAATTTTCCCATATATGATCTCTCCCGTAATGGTGGGAAGAGACCTCTCGATAAATGCAGTAAACTATTCATTAAATCATCACCGCCTTATTTTCCTCGCAGCCCAGAAAAATTCAGGAATAGACGAACCGGGTCCTGATGAACTTTATCGTGAAGGAACTATTGCAAAGATTGTACAAACCATGAAACTGCCCAACGGGCTTTTAAAGATTGTGGTTGATGGTCTTGTTATGGGGAGGATCAAAAGATTTACAGGAGAGACCGAGTTTTTTGAAGCTGAGATTCAACTGAAGGAAGTTCAGTCGGTTTATGATGCTGAACTTACGGCATTGTTAAGGCAGGCTGAAACCGCTTTTAAGGATTATGCATCTCTGAACAAGAATATCAACGCCGAAACTCTTGTTTCTTTTGAAAATATCGCAGAACCCGACAGAAAACTCTATTTTGCGGCAGCAAATGTAAATCAGGCTATTGAGGCAAAACTCAAAATCCTGAAGAAAACCAAATTAAAAGATCAATATTACGAACTGATCAAGTTGTTACGGGGTGAGGTGGAGATACTCAAAGTTGAAAAAGAGATCGACCACAAAGTACAGGAAAACATTGCAAAAACGCAAAGAAAATTTATCATTCAGGAGCAGATAAAAATTCTGCAGGAAGAATTGGGTGAAGATGATGCCCTTTCAGAGGAAGAGAAACTTCTTGAAAGCATCGAAACTGCCGGGATGCCTGAATCTGTGGTTGACAAGGCAATAGAAGAGTATAATAAACTCGCAAAAATTCCCCCAATGTCGCCTGAATATACTGTTATCAGAAATTATCTTGACTGGCTTATTGCGGTTCCGTGGGTAAAAAGAACAAAAGATAAACTTGATATCAATCATGTACAAAAAATTCTTGATGAAGATCATTTTGGGCTCGAAAAACCGAAAGAGAGAATAATAGAACACATCGCAGTTTTAAATCTTGTTAAAAACATGCGAGGTCAAATTCTTTGTCTGGTTGGACCTCCCGGAGTGGGAAAAACTTCACTCGGAAGATCAATTGCAAGAGCCCTTGGAAGAAATTTTGTAAGAATATCTCTTGGTGGTGTGCGGGATGAAGCAGAGATAAGAGGGCACAGAAAAACTTATATCGGATCGATGCCGGGCAAAATATTACAGGCAATGAAACGGGCAGGTACTGTAAATCCTGTGATTCTACTCGATGAGATCGATAAATTAAGTTCCGATTTTAGAGGTGATCCATCTTCTGCCATGCTTGAAGTGCTGGATCCCGAGCAAAACTTTGCATTCAATGATCACTATGTTGAAGTGGATTACGACCTTTCACAGGTGTTGTTTATCACTACTGCAAATGTTCGTTATAATATTCCATTACCACTTCAGGACAGAATGGAGATAATAGAACTTTCGAGTTATCTCGAAGTGGATAAACTTGAAATCGCCAAACGACATATAATACCTAAACAGGTGAAACTTCACGGTCTTACAAAGGCAAGAATTAAATTTACTGATGAAGCGATTCTGGAAGTAATTTCCAACTATACCCGCGAGTCGGGTGTAAGGAATATGGAAAGGGAAATTACCGCCATACTCAGAAAAGTTGCAAAGGATTATGTCGCTAAACTTCAGGCTTCAGCAAAGGATGCAAAAAAACAGATTTCTGTTACTCCGGCATTAGTTGAAAAGTATCTGGGTGCGCCGAGGTACAAAAAGCATGTTTACGACAAAACTTCCCGTATCGGAAGTGTGACAGGACTCGCATGGACGAGTGTTGGTGGCGATATTCTTAAAGTGGATGTTACCGTCATGCACGGCAAAGAGAAACTTACCCTCACGGGTCAACTCGGCGATGTGATGAAAGAATCTGCTCAGGCAGGTCTTAGCTTTATAAGGTCGAATGCTGAATATTTTGGTTTATCACCCGATTTTATTTTAAACAAAGAGATACACATTCATCTTCCCGAAGGTGCAATTCCAAAAGATGGTCCCTCTGCAGGCATCACAATGGTAATGGCAATGCTTTCGGCATTTCTTGAAATTCCTGTTAATGAAGCCGTTGCAATGACGGGTGAAATTACCCTTAGAGGTGAAGTGCTTCCAATCGGTGGATTAAATGAAAAATTGTTGGCAGCCAGAAGAAATGGTTACACTACAATTTTAATTCCTGCTGACAATAAAGCCGATGTGGCAGAGATCAGGGCAAATATTACAAACGACTTAAACATTATTCCTGTTGAGTCGGTCCGTGATGCCCTTCCAATTGTTTTTCCGCAATGGAGTGAGTTTATTACAAAAAAGAGGAGTGAAATGGCAAATCTTACACCCACTCCGGCAGGTAAAACCACCCGTTCAACCTCACTTGAGAGTTATAACTGATAATGAGTAGTGAATTAAAACCTGAATTGATGTCGGTGCAGAACAAAGAGGAGAAATATAAACTTCTTCTTGAACAGATGCCTCATTTAATTTTAAAGGAAGATCACTGGTTGTCATCCCTTTCCAATTTTGTTGCGGTGTTAAATCAGGTATTGTCTGATGTCAGTTGGGTTGGATTTTATCTTGTTGATAATGGTAAATTGGTACTTGGACCCTTTCAGGGAAAACTTGCCTGCACACAAATAGAGATTGGAAAAGGTGTTTGTGGAAAGGTTGCAAAAACCCTTGTAACTGAAATTGTGCCCGATGTCCACAAATTTCCGGGGCACATCGCTTGTGATTCAGAATCAAATTCAGAAATTGTGGTACCAATTATCAAAGATTCTGTTTTGATTGGAGTGTTGGATCTCGACAGCACAAGTTTTGACACATTTGATGAAAAAGACAGATTATACCTTGAACAATTGGTTGCTATTTTAATTAAAAATTTGACAATCCCATTCCCCTTAAAGTGATTATATGAGTTTTCAGGTTTCCGCACGAAAATACAGACCCCAGTTATTTGATACCGTTCTTGGTCAGGAACATGTAACAGTAACTCTTAAAAATGCGATTGCACGGGGGAGGATAGCGCATGCTTATCTTCTTACGGGTCCGAGAGGTGTCGGAAAAACAACAACAGCGCGAATAATTGCAAAATCACTCAACTGTCTGAATCCTGAAAATTCAGAACCTTGTAATGTTTGTGCAAATTGTGTTGCTATCTCTTCCGGGAATTCGATGGATTTTATCGAGATAGATGGTGCGTCGAACCGCGGAATTGATGAAGTGAGACAACTAACCGAGTCGGTTAGATATGCACCTGTGAACACAAAATATAAAGTGTATATCATTGATGAGGTTCACATGCTCACAAAGGAATCGTTTAACGCTTTCCTCAAAACGCTTGAAGAACCACCCGCTCATACAATTTTTATCTTTGCAACTACTGATATCCACAAAGTACCTGTAACCATCATTTCAAGATGTCAAAGATACGATTTTAGACGAATTCCTCTTGATATCATTAAGGCAGGGCTCCGGGATATCGCAATCAAAGAGAACATAACAATTGACGATAAAACGCTGACTCTTATTGCAAAAAAAGCGGATGGTGGAATGCGGGATGCTGAATCATTCTTCGATCAGGCAACAGCTTATTCGGGTGATGTTATCGATTATGAGTCAGTGATAAAAGTTTTTAATTTTATTGATGAAGATATCTATTTTGAAGTGACAGATGCACTCATCACAAAAGACTTTAAGATGCCTTTTTTGGTATGCGACAGAGTCTATAAAAATGGATGGAGTTTCTTCGACTTTTTTAACGGTCTGCTTGAACACTTCCGGAATATTCTTTCAGTTGCAGCGGTAAAAGATACTTCACTTCTTGAAAGTGCGGCAGTTTATTTCGAAAAATATAAATCTCTTGCAGCTCACTTCTCAGAAGGTGATTTGCTCAGAATTATGAACTATATAAGCAAATTGACAACAGAACTCAGGTTCTCCCAGAATCACAAACTCCGGTCTGAACTTGCTCTTTCGCAGATAACAGGATTTGAGACATCACAAACAATATCGGGGCTTATCCACAAACTTGCATCTTTACCGGCAACAGGTAACCAGAATCTGCCAGCTACTTCACAGACAATATCTTCAACTTTAGAGGACGAAAAAAAAAAGTCTGAACCGGTAATAATCGCTGATACCCCCGCCCCTAAAAACGAAGTGACAACTGAAACTCCCGCGTTGGAAACCGGAACGGAGTTGCAGGCAGAAGAAACTGCAACAGTGGGGAATCAGCCTGACAACGATTTCGGAATTCATGATTTCGTAGCAGAGCCAGCCCCTGAAGAGTTTATTGAACCCGATAATTATACAGAATCTGAACCCTCCGCAAAGATGCCCAATTACCATCAAGAGAAGAAGTTTTTTGCATCTCTCGCAAAACGGAAGCCCGTGGAAGAAAAAGAAAAAGTGGAAACTGATCCATTTATTCTCTTCTTAAAAGAAAAATTCCGGGTTATTGAATATTAAACTTTTGTTGTAGTATCCTTTGTGTCAGTTTTTGGATGTTTGTTTAGTTTAAACGGATCCTTGGCAAAATGATACATCTTTTTAAGCTGATCGGCTGTTATTCCGTAGATTGTGTTTTTTTGATAATGTCCCTCTTCATTTTTATCACCGGCCTTTACTCCAAAAAGAATCTCGAGTGCATCTTTAATATTAAGGACAGGATAAATGTGGAAATTTCCATCTTTTGCAGCCTGTTGAATCTCTTCATCAAGCATCAGATCATCAACATTTGAAGCGGGGATTATAACTCCCTGGTGTTTTGTGAAACCTTTTGTTTTACAAGCTCCGTAAAATCCTTCAATTTTTTCATTTACACCACCGATTGGTTGAATCTCTCCTTTTTGATTTATAGAACCTGTAACTGCAATTCCCTGATCGATTGGGAGTTTGGAAATGGCAGAGAGAATAACTGCAACCTCTGCTATGGAAGCAGAATCACCATCAATATTGCCATAAGATTGTTCAAAAACTATGGTAGCTGCCACAGAGAGGGGAACAAGATGTGAAAAAGTTTCTCTAAGGAATCCGGTGATTATCAATATAGCTTTGTCATGGGTTTTACCGCTGAGTCCCGATTCCTTTTCAACATTAATAATCACTCCATTGCCGGGTGCAGCAGCAGAACTGATTCTCACAGGTTTACCAAAAGCAACAAGCTCATTCCCATAAACTGCCAAACCATTTACCTGACCAATGCTCTTCCCGGAAACTTCGATTAAAATTCTTTCATTTTCGATCATTTCAGAATATTTTTCCTCCCAGAGTGAATGCCTTTCTCTTGAATTTTGATAAGCATCCCTTACATGTTCCGAACGGACTTTTGTAGAACCATCTTCGCCTGCCCAAAAAGAAGCTTCTCTAACCACATCAGCAAGCATTGAGAAGCGGGAAGTGAGTTTTAATTTTGATCCTGCATAACGCGCTGCAATCTCCATAACTGAAGCAATAGCCGACTTGTGAAACTCCCGCAGGTTTTCTTCTCTGATAATTTTTTTGATCACATGAGCATATTCAATGAGAATATCTTTTGTTTTATCCACTTCATAATCAAACTCTGCTTTAACCTTAAATATCTTCTTAAAATCGTCTTCTCTTTCTGCCAGGTACTGGTAGATGAAAGAGTTGCCAATCAAAATCACTTTAAGATCAATCGGTATCGATTCCGGTTTAAGTGAAAGGGGAGCCATTTGATAATATATATGATTATCCTGAATATCCAGCTCCATATAAGTAAGTATTCTTTTTAGGGTTTTCCAAACTCCGGGAGCTTCAAACAAGTGACCGACTCTAAGAACCAAAAAGCCACCATTTGCTCTTAACATTGAACCGGCTTTTATATTCATAAAATCGGCGTAAAAGTTACCTTTGTTGTCAGAAATTCTTTCGATGTTTCCAAAAAGGGTTGTCATGCCCGGTGCTGTTTCAATTACAACAGGCACCTCATTTATTCCCGCATTATCAAGGATGATATTTACATCGTAAACTCTAAAAGGATCAACGGCAAAATTTTCAATAAACGCCTCACCACCTGCCTGAGCGGCTTTAAAGAGTGGAATATTCTCGAGTACATCCTTTTGATAGCTGTCGAACCAGGTCGTTATTTTGTGATCTTTGTAAGTCTCTCTCAGATGCGTCAAAGCTGCCTGAACGAGGCCTTCAGTTTCATTTTTTTCAAGTTCTCTCACTTCAGTTTGCAGGTCTTGTGACAATTTTACATGTTTTTTAACCAAAACCATCAGGTCTTGTTGTCTTTCCGCATACTTGGTGTAGATTTCCTGCGCTTTCTTCTTTGTGAGTTCTCCTTTGGTAATCATACTTTCGAGTTCGGTTATCATCACGGCTTTTTTATTTATTACCGGCATGATTTCGGGTCTTACTCCATCTTCCTGTTGAACCTGTGCCAGAGTTAAACCATCTTTGTTGATCATCTCTTCGAAATTTTTGACAAGTTCTCTTTCGGCTGCGGAAAACTTGTTTAACACACCATTCCTTTTTTGATTAAGCACTTCAGATTCGAGCACTTGAGGAATTCTTTCGCGAAGCTGGCTTGTTAGTGAGTTTACATCATATTTAAATTTGAGCGACATCCCGGCAGGGAAGGTGAGAAGGACGGGCTGGTCGGGATTTCTGAAGTTGTTTACAAAACAGTAGTCCTTTAGTTGAGCTTTATTATCCACGAGGAGTTCAAGCACTTTTCTTACGGTGGAGGCTTTTCCTGTGCCGGCAAGTCCTGCTATATATATATTATATCCGGAAGCGCGTAAACCAACACCCAATCGGAGAGCTTTTATTGCTCTTTCCTGACCGATGATGCCTTCAACGGGTTCTATTTCTTCAGTGGTTTCAAATTTAAAAGTTGATAAATTACATTTCCATCTATAAGCTGATGGTTTAAGTTCAGTATGTTTCCTTGCAGCTACGGGTTTCATTTAATTCTTTCGTTCTCTGTATGTCCAAAAACCATTTTTTAATTTAATTGGAGAAAAATTTGTCAGTTTTTCCCCTCGCGGGCGTCGATGCCCCAGTAAAGTTTACTCCGCAAAACATTAAAATAACTCGATTTTTTATTTCGAATCAGTTTAAGCGGTTTTTCTCCCTTTGATATATCAATCGAAAAGGGGGAAGATAATTCGTTAACTCTTTGTCCATCACAATTAATTGAAAATTTAACGGGATGGGAGTTGATTTGTACAGTAATCACCATGTCAGCAGGCAGAACCAGTGGACGCATGGTGAGGCTGTGCGGGCAGATGGGACTGATCACTATCACATCTGCACGGGGGTTAACAATTGGTCCACCGGCGGAGAGTGAATAACCTGTTGATCCCGTCGGGGTGGCGATTATCAAACCATCAGCGGAAAATTCGGAGACGAGTTCACCATTTGCATAAAGGTTTATTGCCATCATTTTAGGCCAGCCACCTTTTTCGATTACAATATCGTTAATCCCCAACACTGAGCAATGGTTTATATCATTACTGACACCCTTCAGAACAATCCGTTCTTCGAGGAAATATTCACCGTCTCTTATTTCTCTGAAGGTTTCGTTGAGGGTATCTTTATTAATTTCTGTGAGGAAACCGAGTTTTCCAAAGTTCACTCCTGCAATCGGTTTTCCACTTTCAAGAGTCATCGAGGCAGTGTTAAGAAGGGTGCCATCACCTCCAAGGGAGATGATGATGTCAGAGTTTTTGATGAGTTGATCATCGCTCAGGAAGGTATATTTCGCCTTCATTTCAGGTGAAGCAAGATCAAAAAGAGTATCGCTTATCAGGCATTCAAATCGTTCAACTTTTAACACATCGGCAACTGTTTCGGTTGCCATGGCGATATTTTCTTTACCGGTATTTGCTATTATGCCTGCTATCATCTTATTCCCGGGGTTTTACCTGTTTGGATTTTTAACATCAATAAACACCATCCAATTTTGTTGAACAATATGGACAAATACTATTTAGAAGTACATTTTTTGTAACCGAATGCCAGTTTCTTTCAATTACTTTTTCTCCACATCCGGGACAATAAGTTGTTTGCCCCTCGGGATCGTGCACATTCCCGGTATAAACATATTTTAGTCCCGTTTCCAATGCAATATCTCTGGCAATTTTAAGGGTTTTGTGAGGAGTTGCGGGGATGTCCCTCATCTTAAAATCAGGGTGGAAAGCTGTGAAATGAATGGGCACCCTGTCACCAAGGTTTTCAATTATCCATTTGGACATTGCTGTTATTTCTTCAGGAGAATCATTTTCACCCGGAATTAAAAGAGTTGTAAGTTCAAGCCAGATATCCGTTTTTTCCTTCACCCAAATGATGGTATCGAGTACCTCATTTAACGATGCATATGCAAGATTTTTATAAAACCTTTCGCTGAAAGCTTTCAGGTCGATATTTGCGGCAGATGCACCTGCAAAAACCTCATCCCGCGCGGTTTTGGTGATATATCCTGCGGTTACAAATACAGTGTGAACTCCCTCTTCCCGGGCTATTTTTGTGATATCTGCAGCAAATTCACCAAAGATCACAGGGTCATTGTAAGTAAAAGCTATCGACGGGGTTGAATATTTTTTTGCGAGGGATACAACATCGGTTGGAGATGAATAGTGCGAATTATCATGATCAAGTTTTGCTTTTGAAATTGACCAGTTTTGGCAGAATTTACATCCAAGATTACAACCGGCTGTGCCAAAAGACAAAATTGTGGAACCGGGGAGAAAATGGTTCAGCGGTTTTTTTTCAATAGGGTCAATCGCAAAACCTGTAGTATTTCCGTAACCAAGAGTTACCAATTCTCCCTCATGATTTTTTCTTATGAAGCAGAATCCACTTTGACCTTCGCCGATGTCACAAAAGCGGGGACAAAGAGTACAGCGAATTTTATTTGAATGCGTCACTTCCCACCATTTAGCAGGGTAGTGGTTTAACTTACCAAACATTTTTTACCTAAATCACAAATATCTTCAGTTTGTTGGTTCTTCCGGTCTCGGAAACAGGGGCTCCCGAGGTGTAAATCACCACATCACCCTTTTTAACATGCCCTGTTTCTGTAATTATCTCTGTTGCTTCGGCAATCAGTTCTTCAGAATCACGGCTAAGATCAGGTATAAACATCGAGGAGACACCCCAATAGAGACAAAGTTTGTTCATTGTGTTAAACTGGTCTGATATTGCAATGATCCTTGCATTTGGTCTGTATTTCGAAAGTTTTTGTGCTGTTCTTCCTTTTTCAGTAAATACAACTATTGCCGCAGCATCCACTTCCTTGCTCATCTGCACAATTCCTTTATTAACCGAATCAAAAAGCTGATCCTCAAATTCATCGGAATCATCAAAGTCGATCAATCTTGTCCAGTGTGAGTGTAAACCGGCACTTCTCACAATCTGATTCATTGTTTCCACTGTGCGTACAGGGAATTTACCAACAGAAGTTTCAGCTGAAAGCATTACCACATCTGTTCCGTCCCACACTGCATTTGCAACATCTGAAGCTTCTGCACGGGTTGGAATTGGATTGTGCACCATCGACTCAAGCATCTGGGTGGCGGTAATCACCAACTTCCCGGCAGCGTTGCATCTTTTGATTATATTTTTTTGTATCAAAGGCACTTCCTGTGGAGCCATCTCAACACCAAGATCTCCACGAGCTACCATAATTCCATCGGATACTTTTAATATCCATTCAAAATTTACTACCGCCTCTTTCATCTCAATTTTTGAAATGATGGGTGCCTCAAATCCTCTTTCCGCCATCCATGCACGCAGTTTTGTAATATCTGATGCACTGCGAACAAACGAGAGGGCAACAAAATCCACGCGATGTTTTCTGAATACATATTCCAGATTTTTGAGATCCTGTTCGGTTACCGATGGAGTGGAAAGGTGCATCCCCGGCAGATTCATCCCTTTTTTGGGTCTTAGGGTTCCACCGTTTATTATTGAACAAAGTACAGCATCTTCAGTTTTTGAAACAACAATCAGTTTTATCAATCCGTCATCAATCAGAATTATATCACCAATTTTCGCATCCTGCGCCAGAAGTTTATATGAAGTAGAGACAATCTCTTTTGTCCCTTTAATGTCCCTTATGGTGATTGTAATCGAATCGCCATTGGTAATTTCTATCTCCGGTTCAGAAAGTTCACCAATCCTGATTTTGGGTCCCTGAAGATCGGCGAGTACAGCGAGGGAGGTGGATTCATTCACACATGCTTCGTGAATGTTAAAAAAGAGGTTGTCAAAAAATTCGTAAGAGCCGTGTGAAAAGTTTAGACGCACTCCATCCATCCCCGCACGGATCATCTCTGCTATTACCGCTTTGTCTGCAGTTGCCGGTCCAAGTGTGCATAAAATTTTAGTGCGTGCAAAATGAAAATTAGAGCCTTGTAACATGATGGTCTCTGGTTTTTATTGATGATGATTAGATGATAAAAATTTTTCAATGCCGGGATTAATTTAACTATTTTTAATCAGGATTCACACTGTTATTTTAAGGAAAATCGAGAGTATGAGATTTTTAGGGGACGCAGATACACGCAGATTAAACGGATTTCCGCAGAGAAAATTTAAACAATCAAAATTCGCCCCGGATGGGGTGCCCTGTTGGTAGAGAATAATTAAACAATCAAACTTCTCTCCGGATGGGGTGTCCTATGGGTAGAGGAATTTGAATTGTCCTCCCTAATCTCCATTTCCCCGGCGGGGAATTGATATTCGTAGTTCATCATCGATCTCCCGGACAAACATTCCCGTCTTGCCGGGTTACATATTCGTAGCGTATTTGGAGGAAAATTCACCAAAAAAAGCTTAACATTAATTTATTCAATATTTTTATTTTTTTATTTGCAGATCAATCAATAATTTCATAAATTTACATGTGCCTTTTCCCAATTAGCACTCAGATACTCAGCTACTGCAACCGCAGTAGTCACCCAATAAAAATCTAACCGGTTTTTCCATGGTAATTGTGTGTATTATGCACTTTTGTGCAGATTAATACCTACAATTGCTGCTTGCTTATACACCGGAACTATTTAATCTTCTCAAAAGCAAGTTCTTCATTTTCTTAACAATTCCTTAAAACCGGATTGTTTAGCTTTGTCCATAAAATTATTGATTTTTTATATACAATTGGATTAAATATGTTAAAAAGATATACGATTTTTATTTTATTATTCGCAGCCCTCGCCTTTGATGGGTTTGGGCAGACGACTTTTACTTGGAATTTTGGGACAACTTCTGGAAATGCTGCACCGTCAGGTTCTTTAGCAAATGTGACGGTTAGTTCAGTTACTCAGGGGAATAATAATGGCACTACCACATTATTAACTAATAGTTCTGTCTCAAGCGGTTACACAGGGGCATCAGGAGCGTACAATGCTGGTGCTGCCGCAAGAACCGGTGTACTTAATACTGCTTCCTCAGGTAGTGCATATTTTGAGTTCACTCTTACTCCTGATGCCGGAAAGATAATAAATCTAACAACAATAAGTTTTGGAACTAGGTCCACCTCTACTGCTCCACAGGCTTATTCTCTGCGATCAAGCTTTGATAGTTATGCAAGTGATATAGCTACCGGAACAATTTCAAACACTTCTGCATGGGCTCTGAAGACAAATACAGGATTAACATTTACCGGTACAGCAGGAACGGCAGTAACATTTCGAATTTATGGTTATAACGGGACTGGGTCAGCAGGTGCGAATACTGCTAACTGGCGTATAGATGATCTGAGTATAGTTGTTTCTCTTACTTCATCAGGTGCTCTAAATCCCCCAGCTCTTACTGCAGCCGCAATAAACAACGATGTGGACCATAATATAGATATTACTTTTACGGAGGATGCTATATGGCGAGGAGTGATTACAGCCGTAAAAATTAATGGTACCAGTTTGAATGGGGCAGATTACACAATTACAGCAGGGAATTTACAACTAAAACCATCGAATGGTAATACACTGTTAACAACCTCAGGAAGCAAATCTGTTTCAATTGAAGCTACAGGTTACAACAATGCAACTGTTTCACAGGTAATAAATCCCGGTGCACCAACTGCAAATTCAACTGCCACTACAGTAAGTGCTCTTGTATTAGGGCAAACTAGGACTGTAACTGCCACCGCAAAAGATCAATACAGCAATTTGGTTCCAGGTTATTCATTTAAATATGATGTCAATATCACTAATGATAATGTTACGACGAGTGAGAGTTATACTATCGATGGAACAGCCAGAACTTCTTCAGTGGCTAATGCGATTGTAACAACACCAACAAATGCGAGTGGTGTTGCAACATTCAACATTGTTGTCCCATCTCAGATCGATCAAAGTGATGGACTGTCTGTTCAGGTTCAACTATCTGATGGAACAACGGATATTGGTACACCTAAATCTATTGTTGGACCGGATCCTGATGTCGTTTTTACAGGTGTAGATCCGACTACCAACTCATTTGCGGTTGGCTCGACAAATAATATTCTTTACCGCATACGACTTGATGTTACAAAAAATCCCGCTACTTTAAATGGTGCAACTTTTACAATCGATGGTTCTTTTGCGGCCAGTGACATTTCAACTAGCGGATACAAACTTTATTATTCAAGTAATGATATCCTTGAACCCGGAACAGATGACCTTTTAGAATCATTAAGTGCAGCTAATGATAATGCTGAGTTATTAGGCTTTACGACTACGAAATTGTTTGCGGTCGGAACGGGATACTTGTTTTTAACTGTTGATTTGGAGCCTGGTGCCGGAGTTGGAAACATCCTGAGCATCACAACACCAGTAATCGCAGATTTTACATTTACAACAAATGTTACAAAATCAGGGACTTTTAATGCTGCGGAACTTCATGCCTTTGCCGGATTGCCACCTGCATTAACAGCTGATGTAACGAACAACACTGTCGATAATGACATTGATATTACTTTTACTGATGATGCTACATGGCGTGGACAGATTTCTGCGGTTAAAATTAATGGTACAAGTTTAGCTTCAGAGGACTACACAATTACAGCCGGTAATCTACGACTAAAGCCATCGAATGCAAATCCTCTTTTGACAACCTCCGGAAGCAAAACTGTAGCAATAGCTGCTACTGATTACGGCACAGCAACTGTTGTACAAGCGATAAATGCCGGTGCACCAACAACAAACTCGACTGCTTCTATATCTGCTTCTTTAATACTGAATAGCACAAGAACAGTAACACTCACTGCCAAAGATCAGTACAATAACCTTGTCGCAGGCTACAATTTTAAGTATGATGCAACAATCACCGACGCAAATGCCACAACAGATGAGAGTTATACAATTGATGGAACAGACAGAACTTCTTCAATATCTGATTTAGTTGTGACAATGACCACAAATGCAGGTGGTATTTCAACATTTAATATAATCATCCCTGCAGTTGTAGATGCAAATGATGGTATTAATGTTCAAGTTCAGTTAACTGATGGTACAACGAATATCGGTTCGGCATTTTCATTCGGAAATCAGCCAACTATTGCTATAACCGGAACAGATCCGGGATCGGGTAATTTTATTGTATCTTCAAGTGAAAACATTCTGTATCGATATCAGATAGCTGTTACGAGTGCTTCCGTAATTCTAAACCAGTTGATAGCTACTTTAGCAGGAACATATCAAGCCGTTGATCTTGGAACTGCTTCGTTAAAACTGTTTTACTCAACAAATGCAACTCTTGACGGTGCAGATACTCAGATTGGAACAAATGTCAGTTCTGTTTCTGCAGGTTCAGGAGAAGACATCTCATTCACCGGGATTGGGAAAATACTTCCTATCGGCACAAGTTATATTTTCTTGACAACCGATATTAATTATGATGCAACCCTTGCGAGAACTATTTCAGGAAGCAGCGACAACATTGCAGATTTTACAATCGCAGAATCGTTCACAAACGGTACACATAATTTTGCTGCTGCAAACTCTCATACTATTGTAGCTATACCAGGTGCCCCGACAGATTTGTTTATTTCAGAGTATGTGGAGGGGACCTCAAATAATAAGTACATCGAAATATATAATGGTACAGGTGCAGATGTAGATCTGACCGACTACAAATTGGGACTAGCTGCTAATGGAGCAGCCTCTCCTACCTTATATCAATTGTACACAACTCTTCCAAGTGGATCAGTGAAAGTATATAAAAATTCTTCAGCCACAGACTTGGTTGGCGTCGATGATTCAGCTAGCAACGCATGTAATTTTAACGGTGATGATGCTATTGCACTATATAAGGTATCTACAGATTCTTATGTAGATATATTTGGTCAGATTGGGAATGACCCAGGCACTGCATGGACTGTGAACGGAAATACGACAGTTGACAAAACACTTCGAAGGAAGTCGAGTATCACTCAGGGTGTCACCACTAATCCAGGTTCAGGATTTCCAACACTTGGAACTGAATGGGATATGTTTAACATTGACATCGTATCGGGTCTGGGTTCACATTCAATTTCTGCCTTCACAAGCAGTTATACCCAAGCTGTCACAACCGGTTCAAATAACTACAACTTCCTAAACACGGGCCTAAGAATAAACTTCGTTAATGTTACAACTGGTGCGAATATCTCAGTTACCCGTTATGAAGGAAGTCCCACCGGAACTACCGGTATCACCGAATCGAATGTATCTAACTTCAGATGGGTGATTGAAGGAAATGGTGCTGTATTTGGAAACGGTACTTCATTGAGGTTTAAGGCCAGTTCATTAACTGGGATTGAGAACCCGGCTACAAAAACTATTGTACTTTACAAAAGACCAACCCCGGGCTCGGGAGAATTCACAGCGGTTGGAACTTTAACTTATGATGCAGCAACAGATGAATTCTATGTTGCCGGAATCACTGGCTTTTCCGAATTTGTTATGGCTTCAGACGACGCCCCCCTCCCCGTAGAACTTACCTCCTTCACAGCGAGAGCTGCGGGAAGTGTTGTAAATCTTAATTGGGAGACTGCAACTGAAGTTGACAATAACGGGTTTGATGTTGAAAGAAATTCAACAGGAACATGGCAGAAAATAGGATTTGTTGAGGGTCATGGTACCGCAAACTCACCTAAATATTATAATTTTACTGATAAATCTGTTACGGGAAATAAAATCCAATACAGACTCCGTCAGGTTGATAATGATGGTTCGTTTGAGTATTCAAATGTTGTTGAGGTGGAACTTGCCCCAACAACCTTTGCACTTGATCAAAATTATCCAAATCCATTTAATCCTGCAACTGTTATCCGTTTTTCATTGCCAACAGCTTCTGTTGTAACCTTAACCGTTTACAATACGCTTGGTGAAAAAGTGGTAACACTTCTTAACGGAGCGATGGAATCAGGTTATCATCAGGTATCTTTTGATGCGGCAAATCTCCCCAGCGGACTTTATCTTTATGAGATAAAAGCAGGTGAGTTTAGCTCAATCAAAAAAATGCTTTTGATGAAGTAAGAGCTTCGCAGGTATTAAGTATTAAGTATTAGGTATTATTTTTTGCTAAAAACTTTGTGACTTTCCCCTGAGTTATTTAACCCGCCATGTTGAAAGATGTGGCGGGTTTTTTATGTAGATGAATTATTGTTATGCTATTTCGGTATTATTACCTATATTTACATCAGATTTTCACATTTACAAGATATATTGAACCCACACTCTACCGGTAAACCCGGAATTCAAACAGGCTATTCCTTTTTACTCCCTCAGCGTGGAGAGCGTATGCGTTCTCCATGTTCATTTCTGTCATCTGTTAATAAACTAATTCAGCGACCATGTTATGGTGTGCTTGTCCCTGTTGAGGGGCGATCACTTCACAACAAGGCTTTTGGTCTAACTCAACCCGCGTTACATTCGCGGAATAGTTTTGAATAAGTAACATCAAACATTCAGGAGAACCAATTTGGACAGATTTTTCTCATCAGCAATATTTATCATAATTATTTCATTGCCGGTTTTGGCACAAACAGAATTTTACTCAAGAGGAAGTTTTGATGTAACTGACCTTTCAAGTTGGTCATCAACCCCGGATGGTACCGGTCCGTCACCCTCAAACTTTTCTACTTCCGGTCAGGTGTTTAATGTGCAGGCAAACCATTCAATGACTGCATCCGGTGATTGGGTGTTAGCCAATGATACTGTAACAAATGTTGTTATCAGAAGCAACGGCACGATAACATCCGGTCTCCACGACCACAAGGTGAATCTTGTTATGGAGAGTGGAGCTAAATGGGTACAAACAGGTGACACATATACCAGAGTAAGATTTCGTTATCTAAACCCTCAAAGTATTTTTCAGGTTAAGGATGCTACCTCATTCACTGGCGGGCGGATTTACGGAACCCTGATCCTGGATGAAGTTGACATTTCACTTCCATCTCTTGTGTACACTTATGTAAACGGAGATTTTCAACTGATTAATGGGGCAAAATTTAGTTGCGATACTTCACACAATTTCCGAATATTGCAAGATATAGAGATTAGTGAAGAGAGCTTGTGGGATATCTCCAAAGCTAGTATCATTTTGTACGGTAGTCTTTATAACGACGGCTTGATTCTATCTTCGAGATCATCCGTAATGAGTATTCATGGCACCGGAGAGTTTGATTGGGGGAAAACCGAAATCGACAGTATGCAGCTTTCTTTTAACGCCACTGCATCCAAAGTCTTTAAGAGCGATTTGACACTTGGTGCCTCGAATTACTGGAATACAGTATCTGGTGCGGTCATTGATCTTGGTTCATTCGAGATCAGTGGAGAGAGTAATTTTAGTGCCATTGCAGGATCAACACTAAAATCAGGACACCCCTCCGGACTTGATGGAAACATCACGGTTACCGGTACTATAACTTTACAGGCGAATGCGACATACGAATTTAATGGAAGTTCCGCCCAAGTCACGGGTACTTTGTTGCCGGCCACAATAACCGGGACTCTTAGGATAAACAATCCAAATGGCGTTACACTCAGCAAATCCACAACCGCAACGAATGTTGAAATCGAATCCGGGAATCTTGATCTGGATGACAAAAACCTTACCGTAACAAACCTAACCATCACATCACCTTCGGCATCAAAAATGATTATCGCCGATGCAGGTGAGTTGAGAAAAGTCTATACCGCCAACGGTTCGTTCACATTTCCCCTCGGGGACAACACCGGAACTCTTGAATATTCGCCGGTAACAGTGAACATGACATCGGGAACATACTCAAACGCTTTTGTAAGTGCCAAGGTTATCAACTCAAAACACCCAAATAATACAAGTGCCGGGAACTACATTAACCGGTATTGGACAATCTCACGATCGGGCATCACAAATCCCGTTTATGATATCGATCTTTTTTATTCCGATGGAGATGTAGCAGGAAACAAAGCTGACCTCTGGGGTGGCAGATGGAGCGGTGCTTCATGGTACCCTCTGAACTCTGCGATACCGGCAGAAAATAAACTTTCCGGCACGGGACTGACTTCATTCTCCGACTTCACCGGTGGGGAAGCGGATGCCCTCCCGGTAGAACTTACCTCCTTCACTGCGAGAGCTGCAGGAAGTGTTGTAAATCTTAATTGGGAGACAAAAACCGAGGTTGATAATAACGGGTTTGATGTTGAAAGAAATTCAACAGGAACATGGCATAAGATAGGATTTGTTGAGGGTCATGGTACCGCAAACTCACCAAAATACTATAATTTTACTGATAAATCTGTTACAGGAAATAAAATCCAATATAGACTTCGTCAGGTGGATAATGATGGTACATTTGAGTATTCAAATGTTGTTGAGGTGGAACTTGCCCCAACAACCTTTGCACTTGATCAAAATTATCCAAATCCATTTAATCCTGCAACTGTTATCCGTTTTTCATTGCCAACAGCTTCTGTTGTAACCTTAACCGTTTACAATACGCTTGGTGAAAAAGTGGTAACACTTCTTAACGGAGCGATGGAATCAGGTTATCATCAGGTATCTTTTGATGCTGCAAATCTCCCCAGCGGACTTTATCTTTATGAGATAAAATCAGGTGAGTTTAGCTCAATTAAAAAAATGATACTGATGAAGTAAGAGCTTCGCAGGTATTAAGTATTAAGTAATAGGTATTTTTTTTGCTAAAAACTTTGTGACTTTTCCCTGAGTTATTTAACCCGCTATGTTGCAAGACATGGCGGGTTTTTTGTTCACAGTTTGATAATTTGTTTAAGGTTAAGTTTAATCGTATTTTGTGAGACAGATTTAGTTGGATTTCCTGTTTGAAAATAGACAAATATTTATTGACAGGGGATTCATTGATTTACAATAAATGGATAAAACATGTTAAAAAAAATTCTCCCCCTGTTGATGTTATTCACTGGTTTGTCGTTCAGTCAGACTATGACCGTAACAATTCAACCGAAATTTATTGAAGGTGTTAATGGAACAAATTCCGCCAGAATGCCTTTTGCTTATTTCGCGACCATTTCCGGGTTAACCCCGAGTTCAACTTACAGATATTTTAATCAGATAATTATTTCTTCCAACTCAGCCACCACAAGTGGTGCCGGTAATGTGATTTTTGTAAGATCAGACAGTGATTTTGTAAGAACCTCAGGCCCTTCTATGGCAACTTATGGAAATTACGGTGAATTTATGACCGATGCTACCGGAAGTTACACAGGCTGGTTTGTAAACGAACCTACAGGAAATGCAAGATTTACACCGGGTGGATATGTATTTTTTAGAGTTATGTTAAATGACGGTTTGGGCGGAACAGCAATTGTTTCCAGAGTAACTTCATCTGATTCAACACAGGTAATAAAATTTGAAACTGCCGGTGGCGATACTACCGGTTCAGGTTTGTGGAGCAGAGCAGCAGTTCCTGTAAAAAGTTTTGTAGTTTTATACGACAATGTTGATGGAACCGGAAGACCTTTGGCTGCAACTTTTGTGGAAAATGACGGATCGGCGAACACTGTTGCCAACTCTTATGCACAATTCTACAGTGACAGTGTTAATGCCATTAATGGTTCATGGGGTGTGATTATCCCAAACAACAATTCACTTGGTGTTCGCAGAATTGAAGCAAGAACACTTGCAGGCGAATTATTCCCAAATGCGGCAACATCAGTTGATGGTATGTGGGGGACAGTAAACACAGCGAATCCTGCATTTGGCTTGACAGCCGCAATGATTCCACCTGAACTTGCACCTCTTCCCGTTGAACTTGCTTCTTTTAATGCAACCGTATCGGTTGGGGTTGTAAAACTTAACTGGATGACCGCTACAGAATTAAATAACAAAGCGTTTGAAATTGAAAGAAAGTCCACAGGTGACTGGTCTAAAATTGGGGAAGTTGACGGAAACGGAACAACAACATCACCAACTTATTATTCCTTCGAAGACAGAACTCTATTAAATGGGAAAATCACCTACAGACTTAAACAGGTTGATCATGACGGATCATTCACCTATTCAAATCCTTTGCAAGTTGTGATAAATGCAAATGCGGTTGAAGGTGAAGGAAATCCAACGGTTTATTCACTTGATCAGAACTACCCAAATCCTTTTAATCCTTCCACTATGATTCGTTTTGCGATTCCGGTTGCGGGTGAAGTTTCACTGAGTGTTTATAATTCACTTGGTCAGAAAGTGGCTCAGCTCCTGAATTCAACCATGCCCGCAGGGTATCATCAGGTGGAATTTAATGCAAAAGACTTTCCGAGTGGACTTTATATGTATGAAGTAAAAGCCGGTGCGTTTACATCTACCAAAAAGATGTTGCTTATAAAATAGATTGATAGAACGCGGATGATGCGGATAAAGCGGACAAACGCGGATGGGACTAATAATTAGAACACGGATGATTTCGCTGCATCCGTGTTCTTTTTTTTACAGTATCTCCCAATCATCAGGTAAATTCAAATAATACTTAATACTTAATACTTAATACCTGATATTTATTATTACTCTTCTGCCAATAAAGTATCTTTATAGCTGGCAAGATTTTGTTTATGTTCATCGGAGATGACAGGGTAATGAACTTTTAATTCCTTTAATTTTTCGGTTATTATCTCTGAGATAATGAGTCGCGCAAACCACTTTTTATCGGCAGGGATAATATGCCAGGGTGCATACTTGGTGGAAGTGTTGGCAATTGCCTCTTCGTACGCCTTTTGGTATTGATCCCAGTAGCCTCTCTCTTTTAGATCAGAAGAAGAGAATTTCCAGTTTTTTGCGGGATTTTCAATTCTTTCCAGGAATCTTCTTTTTTGTTCATCTTTTGAGACATTCAGGAAAAACTTCAAAACTTTAATACCATTGTCGTTAAGATATTTCTCAAAATTTCTAATTTGAGCATAACGGTTTTTCCAGATATCATCTTTCAATACCGGATCGGGGAGTTTCTCTGCCTGAAGCAGATTGTGAACCTTGACAACCAATACTTCTTCATAATATGATCTATTAAAAATACCTATTCTTCCTCTTTCGGGGAGGGCTTTGGTATATCGCCAAAGATAATCATGATCAAGTTCCTCAGCGGAGGGTACCTTAAAACTGAACACCTGGGTACCCTGAGGATTCACTCCACTCATTACATGTTTTATTGCACCATCCTTGCCTGCGGCATCCATCGCCTGGAAAATAATCAGAAGTCCCCACTTGTCGTGGGCATACATCATGTCTTGCATTTCAGCCATTAATTTTACATTGGCTTCAAGGTCTGCTTTCGCGTCTTCTTTAGATTTCATCCTTGCAGTATAGTTGGCAGGATGGTTGGAAAGTTTAAATTTTCCGGGAGCAGTAACTCTAAATCGGTTAAGATTGATCTTCACGGTGAACCTCGTGTTTTTTTGGTTTTCGTCGATCTTAATTATCTCCGGCAGTAAAACTTGTTTGTGATAGCCGGTTTCAATAAAAAATTTTAGAATGAAAGGAATAATTAAAAGAATTTTAATCAAATGCAAATAATTAATGTGTTTTAAATCAATTAAATGTTATAAAGTTTAAAATTTGTAAATTAGATGTCAACATTGTGATAAAAACGGGATTGGACAGAGGCACAATGGTTAAAGCGGTTTATAATTGATTAAATATCTCAGGGGTGTAAGATGTGGTTAAACAGATTACAATCAATCAGTTAAAATGAGGTAACAGTTATGCGCAAAAGTTTCGTTTTTATTTTTGTTTTGGTCGGGTTTAGTTTGATTAACGGGCAACCCAACTGGACAACCCTCAACCCGTATCCCACGGCAAACGACCTTTATTCAGGGTCGGTCCTTGGTGTTAACAAATTTATAGCACTGAGTAATTATGGTCAATGTTTCCTTTCCACAGATGGCGGGGTAAACTGGGACATCACCATATTCGACACAACTGAATCGATTTTTAGAAATTTATACTTCATAGATGACATGAACGGGTGGGCCGCGGGTGCTCTCGGTGGAGGATTTTACCGCACAAGCAACGGAGGTGGTAGCTGGACTCCAATTACCAACGCCCCTGATACCACCAAATATGGGATCCACTTCGCAACTCCATTGATTGGGTGGTCGGTTGGATTTAATGGATTTATCATCAAAACCACAGACGGTGGTGTTAGCTGGTTCTCACAGAGCAATACTTCAGTTACCACCAAAACACTTTATGGGGTTTATGCAGTTGACCAAAACACCGTTTTTGTGGTTGGAAACACAGGTACAGTATTAAAATCAACCGATGGCGGGACAACATTTGCACAGGTAAATCTTGGCAGTATTACCGCGGCTGACTATAGAGCAGTAAGATTTACGGATGCCAACACCGGCTATGTAGTTGGAGCAAAACACAGAATCATCAGAACCACCGATGGTGGAACCACCTGGACTCAGTTATATGAAGTTTCCTCTACTTCCCGGATTTTGTGGGATATCGATTTTAACAGTGTTGGGGTTGGCGTTGCCGTTGGTACTGACACGGTAGCTTTCAGATCAACCGATGGCGGGGCAACATGGAGTTCTTTCATTCTCCCCGGAGGAAGTGGTCCGGGAGTTAAGTATGCTGTTGATTTTTATGGTGACAATACTGTATTCAGTAATGGTGGCAGGGGATATCTTGCCAAATCAACTGATGCAGGTGTAACATGGCAGGAGATGGGATACAGATTCTCAAATAACACAATAAACGACATTGCGTTTGCAGATGCCATGAACGGATTCGTTTTTGGTAATTCAGGATTTATGGGAAAAACCATTGACGGTGGAACCACATGGAGCCTGATGAGCGTAACAAATGGAAGAAAAGTAAATGAGATTTCAGTCCCTGATGTTAACACTATTTATGGTGCATGCGATTCAAGCAGAATTGTAATGTCGAAAGATGCGGGAGCCACCTGGACAGAATTTAATGCAGGACTTGGCACAACAAATCAATTTATCGCAATCGATTTTATAAACACCCAGTACGGAATGGCTACGGGAAGTAACGGGAATATAATGAAAACCGTTGATGGTGGAGCCAACTGGACACTTGTAAACCTCCCAACAACCACTCTCGCATGGGATATTGATATCATAGATACTTCATACGCATTCATTTGCGGAACCGGTGAAACAATTTTCAGAACCACCGACGGTGGAACAACCTGGGTTCAACAATTTGGAGCAGGCGGGCTTGGTTCCTACGGCATCTCTTTTGTTGACCGAAATGTTGGTTTTGCATCGGGCACTTCGGGTAATACCTATTATACCACAAACAGTGGAGAAACCTGGACACCTTCAACCATACTCCCAAACAACACCGTTTGGAGTACGGCAATGGTAAAAGGACCCAATGGAACAGTTGCGTTTGCTGCATGTGCTTCGGGTTATGTATATACATCAAATGATGGTGGAGTTACCTGGAAGGAGGAGCCCCGTCAGACGATAAACACATTTAATGATATGTTTGCTCTTGATGCAGGAACCGCCTGGTTTGCCGGCAATTCGGGAACCATGGTGAAATTTACCGATCCAAATGCTGTTCCCGTGGAGTTGATTTCATTTAATGGAGTTGTTGAAGGAAACAGTGTAATCCTCAGTTTTACAGTAGCCAATGCGATCAATAATGCCGGATTTACCGTGGAAAGAACAAAAGCCGGAGTTGAAAAATGGGAAGAGGTCTCATTTATCAGGGGTGAAGGCGTTTGTGCTCTTTGCAACTATGAATATATCGATAAAGACCTTCTGCCCGGAAGCTACAGATACAGAATTTTGCAGAGGGATTACGACGGAACAGTTACAACTTATCCACTTTTACAGACGATGGCAGTTGGAATAATCACCGATTATGCACTCTACCAAAATTATCCAAATCCATTTAATCCATCAACAGTAATTCGTTTTGCGCTACCGGTTGCAGGAGAGGTAAACCTCTCGGTTTATAATTCACTTGGTGAAAAAGTGGCTGTTTTGATCGATGGAACGATGGAAGCAGGAGCACATGAGATAAATTTTGAGCCAAATAATCTGAGCTCGGGTACCTATTTTTATAAACTTGTTTCAGGTAATTTTTCGATGACCCGAAAATTGGTTTTGATGAGATAATTAAATAAAAAATCGCGGAAGAAAATGAAAACTATCCTTATATTTTTGACAATTTTATGTTTTGTTGCAACAACTCAGGCGCAGCTTAAATATCCTGACACCAAAAAAAATGATGTGAGAGACAACTATCACGGCAAAGAAATAGCCGACCCTTACAGATGGCTTGAAGATGACAATGCCGAAGATACAAAGGCATGGGTTGAAGCACAGAATGAAGTTACCCGGGGTTATCTTGATAACATCCCTTTCCGTAACAAGTTAAAAAACAGATTTACGGAACTCTTTAATTACGAAAAATATGGGCAACCATTTAAAGCCGGTAAATATTACATGTTCTATAAAAACGACGGACTTCAGGAACAGAGTATTCTCTACATCCAAAACAGTCTGACGGGTGAACCACGGGTATTTATCGATCCCAACAAACTTTCGAGTGATGGCACTACAAGTCTTTCAGGTATATATATATCAAATGACGGGAAATATTGCGGATATGCCATCTCAAAGGGGGGGTCTGACTGGAATGAATTCTTCGTAAAAGAAGTTGAAACGGGTAAGGAACTGACCGATCATTTAGAGTGGATAAAGTTCTCAGGAATGTCATGGTATAAGGATGGTTTCTTTTATTCAGCTTATGAGGCTCCCACGGGAGAAGTGCTTAAAGGGAAAAATGAATACCAAAAAGTGTATTACCATAAATTGGGAACCAAACAATCAGAAGACAAACTCGTTTATGAAAACAGAGCAAAACCGGAAGAAATTTATGGAGCTGCTGTAACCGATGATGAAAGATATCTTCTCCTCTATGTTTATGAAGGCTCTGCGAGATACAATCTGTTGTATTACAAAGACTTGCAAACGGAGAGCAAGTTTATTCCTTTAGTTGACAAATTTGAGGCAACTTTCTCTGTAATTGGAAATGTGGGGAGTAATCTGTTTATTTCCACCGATAAAAATGCTCCAAATTACAGCGTCGAAAAGTGGGATTTAAATAATCTTTCAGATAAAAAAACCATAATCCCAAACAAAAATGAAGTTATTGATGGTGTCTCACTAATCGATGGCAGATTAATTGTTACCTATATGAAAGATGCCCAGAACATTACAGAAGTTTATGCACTTGATGGCAAAAAACTGTTTGATGTTCCACTTCCCGGTATCGGTTCAGTAAGTGGTTTTGGTGGAAAACAGGAGGATAAAGAAGTCTTTTTTTCATTCACCTCGTTCACGGTTCCTTCGTCAATCTGGTTATATAAGGTGGCTGAAAACAAAGTAGAGCTTTTTAGAGAGTCGAAACTAAAATTTGATGCAAGTCAGTTCGAGTCGAAACAAATCTTCTACAAAAGCAAAGACGGAACAGAAGTGCCGATGTTTATCGTTCACAAAAAAGGATTAAAACTTGACGGTAAGGCACCTACAATGTTGTATGCCTATGGTGGATTTAATGCTTCAATGACTCCCGGATTCCGACTTTCGATTATTCCGCTTCTTGAAAACGGTGGTGTATATGCGATGGCTTGTTTGCGGGGTGGTGGTGAATATGGAAAAACCTGGCATGAAGCCGGAATGCTAGATAAAAAACAAAATGTGTTTGATGATTACATTGCCGGTGCAGAATATCTCATCAAAAGTGGCTATACTTCTGCGGAGAAACTTGCAATTAATGGTGGAAGTAACGGTGGATTGCTTGTAGGTGCCGTAATGCTTCAGCGACCTGATCTTTGTAAAGTTGCCATCCCTCAAGTGGGAGTTCTCGATATGCTTCGTTTTCATAAATTCACAATTGGATGGGCATGGGTTTCCGAATATGGTTCAAGTGATAATAAGGATCAATTCGAATTCCTGATAAAATATTCACCCCTTCACAATGTTAAAAAAGGTGTTACATATCCTGCCACTCTGATTACGACTGCTGATCACGACGACAGGGTTTTCCCCGCCCATTCTTTTAAGTTTGCTGCGGAATTGCAGGCAAACGCTTCAACAAAAAATCCCGTTATTCTGCGAGTAACAACCAAAGCGGGGCATGGAGCAGGAAAAAGCACTTCACAAACAATTGAAGAACTCGCCGACATCTACAGCTTCTTTTTCTATAATGTTGGTGTAAATTATTAAAATGAAAAAATTACAGTTGCTGTGTCAGGAGTTTTGTTGAAAAAAATAAAACTCCTGATGCTTGCTGATCTGCGATCGACGCATACAAAAAAATGGGCTGATGTTTTATCAAAATCGGGACTTGAAGTCCATCTTTTTGGTTTTACAAAAGCGTTTGAGAAATTTGAAAATGTTGTGGTTCACGAAGGTAATGTTGAACTGACGACCGCCGGCAGGTCGGAAGGTTCATTAGAGAAATGGAGATACATACTTGAACTAAAACGGCTCAAAAATGTTATCAAAACAATCAAACCTGATATCCTTCACGCCCATTACGCTTCGAGTTACGGACTTGTGGGGGCGTTAAGTGGATGGCATCCTCTTGTTGTATCTGTATGGGGGAAAGATGTATTCAGTTTCCCAAATCATTCGGTTGTCCACAAGAAATTTTTTGAACTAAGTCTTAAAAAAGCGAATACAATATTCTCTACCAGTCAATTTATGGCTGAAGAAACCAAAAAATACACAAATAAAAAGATTATAATCACCCCTTTTGGAGTTGACCTCACCAAGTTCCATCCTATCGAAAAAGAGAACCGGGATATTTTAAGGATTGGAATCCTCAAGGGTGTATCTCCAAAATATGGACAGGAATACCTGATCAGGGCATTTGCCGCAGTTTGTCACGATCTGCCTGAAAAAAAACTTGAGCTTGTAGTTTGCGGGGATGGTGTTGATCTTGAAAAGATGAAACGACTCGTGGTAGAGCTTGGGATCACAGATAAGGTTAAGTTTATCGGTTATGTTATGAATGAAAAAGTTCATGAAATTCATAAAACACTTGATATCGAAGTTTATCCTTCCACCGATGACAGCGAAACTTTTGGGGTTTCGGCGGTTGAAGCGATGGCGTGTGGAAATCCTGTAATTGCCTCAAGAGTTGGTGGACTTCAATATTTGTTTGAAGATGGTGCAGCCGGATTTTTGGTGCCGGTAAAAGAGGTTGCTCCAATCACGGAGAAATTGAAGGAGCTTGTTCTTGATCCAACTCTCCTTAATAAAATGAGCATTGCTGCAAGGAAAACTGCGGAAGAAGAGTATGACATCAATAAAAATGCAGCTGTTATGATTACAGAGTATGAAAGGTTGTTAAGGGGAAAAAAATAACAGTTTTTGTGGTGAGCTCGCATAACAGTTTACAGAAGGGATTAATTGCCTTTCATATTTGAGAATTATTGAGCAAATTTGTTTTGCTTTTTTTACAATCTTTCAGTTGTAAGATGAAACTCTTTATAGAAAAAAGGAAGATTTTAGATTGGAAAACCTGAGAAATTTGGATGCTAAACCGGGTGATTTGTTTTTGATTATAAATCAAATATTGGCATATAAAGGGAAAAAACTTGAGACTCTGCCCACAAATGAAGTGAATTTGCGCGATGTCGGGCTTGATTCTCTCGATCTTGCCGAGTTGACAGTAAAAATTGAATACAAATTTGGTTTGGATGTCTTCGAAAATGGTTTAATAAATACATTTGGTGAACTTTACGAAAAACTTGGCTTGAAAACTGGAATTACCGATGTCAGCTAAATTACAGTACACAACCTGTTATCTACCGGAAAATCTTGTAACAAACGAGATGATAGCCGAACGGTTCCCGAGCTGGCCTCCTTCACGGTTGAAGGACTTGATGGGCGTTGAAAACCGTTATTATGTTTCAGAGGGTGAGACCGTAAATGAAATTGCAGTAAAAGCTGCCGAAAAGCTCTTTGCAGAGTTTCCAGTTGATAAATCAGAGATTGATTTTATTCTACTTTGCACTCAGACGCCCGACTTTTTTTCGCCCACCAATGCCTGTATAATCCAGGATAGATTGGGAATTGGTAAAAACTGTGGTGCGTTGGATTTTTCACACGGGTGTTCAGGTTTTGTATATGGTTTGGGGCTTGCAAAATCGTTAATTATGTCGGGTATTGCCGGAAATGTCCTATTAATCACGGCAGATACAATAAGCAAAGCATTAGACCCGGATGATCAGGCGACTGTGTTGTTTTTTGGAGACGGGGCATCTGCCTCTTTGATTTCAAAAAGTGATGAAGACCATTTTTACCCCTTTATATATGGTACTGATGGAAGTGGAGCCGAACATCTTACAATAAAAGGTGGAGCGTTTGCAGAGAGATCATTAAAGGATCAGTCGCATAATCCACATCTTTATATGAATGGTGCAGAAATTTACACTTTTTCGATTAACACAGTTCCGGGTTTGGTGAAGGATACACTGGCTAAAGCAAATCTTACAATGGATGAGATAGATCTGGTCATCTTCCACCAGGCGAATAAGTATATGCTTCAATCGCTCCGCAAACTGATCAAGATACCCCCTGAAAAATTTGCAATATATGTGAATAATGGAGGAAACACAACCTCTTCTACAATTCCAATAGCATTAAAGTATGCTTTGGAGGAGGGGAGAGTCGGACCCGGATCCCGGATTTTGGTTGCCGGATTTGGCGTGGGTTTGTCGTGGGCTTCTTCAATATTTAAACTTTAATTACAGGAAAAATAATGGAAATTACCGGATTTATAAAAGACTTTGCAGAGGCACTTGAATTAACATCGTGGTCGCATCTAAAACCTGAATCAATTTTTCGAGAAGTGGTGGAAGGATGGGATTCATTGAGTGCATTAATCATAATTACGATGATTAAATCAGAATATGAAGTTGCAATAAAAGCAAATGAATTTATTGAGTGTAAGACGATAGACGAACTTTTTAATAAAGTTAAGAGCCTCAAAAATGGTGAATGATTTCTCAATTGTTGAGAAAAATATTTTAGTTGTTGGTGCAACTTCCGGGTTGGGGAGATCATTTGTTACACATTCTGCCGGATTGGACTCAAACCTCTATATAACAGGCAGAAACTGTGAGGTATTGGATGAATTAAAAAAGGAATATCCGGGAAATGTGCAACTTAACAAAGGATGTGATATCAGGTTGAAGGAAGAAAGGGACAACTATATATCCTCTATCGAGACACAACTGAACGGGGTGGTCTTTTTTTCGGGAGTAACTGAATATGCTCCGCTAAAATTCCAATCGGAAAAAAGTATTTCTGATTTAATCGATACCAATTTCACTTCAAATATCTTATTTCTGCAAGAATTGAGCAAAAGGAAAAAGATAGCTCCATCTGCATCCGTGGTTTTTTTATCATCTGTCTCTGCACAAAGAGGTGGTTCACCCGGGATATCAATATATGCTGCAACCAAGGGTGCAATTGAATCAGCCGTCAGGGTACTGTCATTGGAATTTGCGAAGAGCAGAGTGAGAATAAATGCAATTGCACCGGGTCTTGTAATGACACCGATGATGACTCAACAAACTTCACTTACCCCTGAACAATTAAATGAACAGAAAAAAAAATATCCTCTCGGTTTTGGGAAACCCGAAGACATATCAAATCTGATTCAATTTTTGATTTCAGATGCTTCGCAGTGGATCACCGGCACAACCATTACAATCGATGGCGGGTATTCAAACAGTTGATTATCATTGAGGCGGAAATCCAAATAATCACCACACGCTGCCACTCCTTCGATTAAATATTGGAATGAATAATCTTAAAATTTTGATGTAAAATGAACAATTTCCTCTCTATTCCTTCAAAAGGCATAAACAAATCATATTCCGATCTGCTGGCTGATCTTAATCGCATGGAATCGATCGCCGGCGTTTTGCATACTAATAATGAATACGGAATATATCTCTCAATTCTTGCGGCTGCCTGTAACGGTGATAATATAATTTTGACCGATTCTGGTTTAACAGAATATGAACTTAAGGAAATTGGCATAAACAGCGAGGATGTTTTATCAGTCACTTCAAGACAATATCGTGAGATTAATGATGTAAAAAGTTTGTTGGAGATGATAAAAAATGAGGAGTGGTCACTAACACTTTTTACCTCGGGGACCACCGGAAAATCAAAACGCGTTACCCATAAAATTTCATCTTTTCTAAGGTCTGTAAAAATCGGGGAAAGATTTGAAAACAATATTTGGGGGCTTTGTTATCATCCCACCCACATCGCAGGATTAAATGTGTTTTTTCAAGCATTTTTTAATTTGAATAAGATTGTTTTTCTATTTGATCTACCAAAAGAAGAAATTAAAAAAGAGTTGAGGGATTCAAAAATCACTCATTTGTCAGCAACACCTTCATTTTATAGACAACTTTTGCCTTCATCGGAAGTTTTTGAGACAATCAAATATGTAACTTCAGGTGGAGAAAGATATGACGAAAATCTATCAGTTGAACTTAAAAAGCTATTTGTGAATGCGAAGTTCAGAAACATCTATGCATCAACTGAGGCAGGAACAATTTTTACAGGAGCAGGCGATAATTTCGTTGTTAAAGAAGATTCACTGGATTTTGTGAAGATAGTTGAGAATAAACTTTTTTTACACAAATCACTACTTGGAACATCAGAGAATTTAGTATGTGAGGGTGACTGGTATGACAGCGGGGATATAGTGGAGATTATAGAGAGTTCACCTTTAACAATTAAATTTGTATCAAGACAAAATGATTTTGTAAATGTCGGTGGTTTTAAGGTTAATCCTTTAGAAATAGAGGAAATTCTTCGCACTTACCCCGGAATTGTAAATGCGAGGGTGTTTGGTAAAAAGAACTCCGTATTGGGTAATATTTTAGTGGCTGAAATTCAACCTGACAACAACAAAAATATTGAAGAGAGGGAGTTAAGGGATTTCCTCAAGTTAAGAGTTCAGGAATATAAAATTCCGCGAATGTACATTATGGTGGAAGAGTTGGAAATGACTAAAACCGGAAAGATTTCAAGAAAATGAAAAACATCATATTGACCGGAGTTTCAAAAGGGCTCGGTATTGAAACAGGGCGAATTCTCCTCGAGAAGGGCTACACTGTTTATGGAATCAGCAGGAGTGAAACGGATGAGTTGAAGAGGTTAAAAAGCAGATTTCCCGATCATCTTAAAACTTTAATTTTTGATCTTTTGGATGTTGAGAATATTAAAGGTAGAATATTTGAAGAATTTATTCCGTTATCGGTGCCCATTGATGGGTTTATTAACAATGCTGCTTTGGCTTATGATGATATTATAACAAATGTTAACTATGACAGATTAAAATCATCTTTTGATGTTAATTTTTTTAGTCCTGTAATGATGACCAAATATGTAATAAGAAATATGATCTTCAATAATATCCCGGGCTCGATAGTTCATCTTTCTTCGATAAGTGTTCACACCGGATACAAGGGACTTTCGATGTACGCTGCTTCCAAAGGTGCTCTTGAAGCGTTCTCAAAAAACACAGCGAGGGAGTGGGGGAGTAAAAAAATAAGATCAAATTGTCTTGTAGCCGGGTTCATGGAAACTGAAATGTCAGCTTCACTCACTTTGGAGCAGAAAGACCGGATATATAAAAGAACCTCTTTGAAAGAAGCAGTTTCTGTTAATTCTGTAGCCTCAATGATAGAATTTCTGATCTCTGAAGCTTCATCATCGGTGACGGGACAAAATGTTTTTGTTGATAACGGAACAATATAGCAGCACCTGGCATCTACATTAAACCACCCTTGGCAGATGTTAGATGATTGAAGTTTTCAGCTCACTATAATAATTTTTTAAGGTGTCAAATCTGGCACCTTTTTCTTTATAATATTTAATAAGATTTTCGTAATCGGAGAAAAATCCGGGGAAATCACCTTCATCCAGGTTATCGGGATGCCAGTTTAAAACTATTATACCATCATTCTCTTCAGCTTGTTGAGTAATCTTATCTGTTAATTTCCATTTGTCTTTCTCTGCATTAAAACAATAATCCATCATTGTCATAGGGAATTCGATAAAGTGATCGTTAAAGGGGGAGAATGGAGCGGCCTTTCCATCCCTGAAACCAATACCGTTATTGTACCCCAAGGTGGTATCATAAAGGAACCCCGCATCCTTCTGGATTTGCCATGTATCTTTATTTATATTTAGATAATGTTGCCTGATTCCCGTTACATTTAAACCTGCCACCTCTTCAAGCGTCTTTTTTTCCCATTTTAACAGATTTAAATCTTTGAATGAATTGTAACTTCCATGAAGACCAATCTCCCAGCCACCTCTTTTTAGGGTATCAAGAGCGTAAAGAATCCTTTTATCGCGGATGTCATATCGCCCGAGTGAGAGATTCCACTCTTTTGGTTTAAATAGATCAAATGGGATTGTCTCGATCAAATAAAAAAATGTAGATCGAACACCATATTTATCTTCGAGTTCCGTTAATTTTTCAAAATTCCAGTAAACTTCTTTCCATTTTGATACAGTAGAGAGATGGTGCCATGCCCTTTCAAAATTTCCTCTTAAAAAGGAAGTGACGGGGTATTGAAGATATTGATAAATTTTTACGATCCTGTCAACATCGTGAGTGAGAGCAACTTTAATCAATTCTCTATACTCCTTCCCGCCATAGACCACTGAGGAACCATTTACCTGCATCACTTTCGGGATATTTAAGTTTTTTACCTTTCCCCATTGTCATTACAGTGAAAAACGCTTTGTTTTTTAAAATCCAAAATCCGGTTGATTTCAACACACTTATCATGGTTTTTGCGATCTCATTTTCAGGGTTCAACATGATTAACAAAGATGAAGCACATTTTCTATAATTAACCACAAGATATTTAAGAAGTGGTTTAATAAACTTATGATCTAAAAATGCCATCTCCAAAATTTCAAGATTGGTGTCATTTTCCTGCAGATAACAGTATCCCTGTAGATCATCCTCGTTATAAAGAAAGAACTTATGAATTTTTTTAACAGGATTACTATCGATTCGCCACTTAATCATCTCACAATCCTGATACAGGAAAATCTGATCTTTATATTGTGAATTGAGTTTTAGATGAAGATTTATAATGTCATCATTTTTCTTCAATTCATTAATGATTTTGATTTTCCCGGGCAGTTTTTTGTTGCTTACAGAAAGTTTGAATATGGAGTAAAAGAGAATAAAATGAAAAAAAGAAGCGACACGGTAAAATCTAATTTTTTTTGGATTGGAGTCATCCGATTGTTGATATAGCTCCAAAATTCCGCGGTGATTCAGGGGTAAAATGCCTGTGGCGTTGAGATTTCCAAGGTTTTTCATACCAAAAGCAGCAAAAAGCTTTGGAATTGGAGTGATTCCCCAAAAGAGATCACAATTGAATTTTTCGATATGATTGATACAACTTTGGTAGAGGGTCAAAAAATCAACTTTCTGACGGGAGTTTGATTCAATTAGCGTTGCCTCGCTCTTAAATGAGTTTATTTCTTTGCCTGCTACCAAAAGTTTGTAATAAATTGCACCCTGTGATCCAACAACATCACCATTTTCATCCACAGCGGCAAAAATCGTAGCACCATTTGCCTTATGTGTGTTATACTGCCAGTCTAAAACTTCGGAACAACGGTTTTGGGGCGAGTTTTTTCGATGCAATTCAGAAATTGCGTTCAGGTCAACCCCGGAGTTGATATATTTTACACTCATTAAGTACGATCGTTAATAATTATACAGTTAAAAGGCAACCGCCCCATGAATACCCCACTCCAAAACCAAGCAGCATGATTTTATCACCGCTGTTTAGATTTTTCTCTTTTATTGCATGATGTAATGCGATAGGAATTGTTGAAGAAACTGTATTACCGCAGTCTTCCATGTAATAATAAAATTTCTCTTCCGGTATTCCCATCTTTTTCCTGAGGTGCTCAAGGATGTATCTGTTAGCCTGATGAAAAACAAAAAGTGTGATATCTTCAAGTTTTAGACCGGCTTTTTCAAGTATGGAATTTACGGTGGAGGGGACAACTTTAATGGTAAAATTAAAAATTTCAGCTCCCTTCATTTCGAGGGTTCCTTTCCGATGTAGAAGTCCCGATTCCTCATCCAAACAATCTTCCAGGGCTTCGGCAGCATTTCTGTTTCTCATTCCGCCATATTTTACAATCAGATTTTTTCCACCTCTTCCATCAGTTCCATAAACAAACGAAGATATTTTGTCGTGATCAGAGGCAACCACGAGACAGGCTGCTGCGGCATCCCCAAAAATTGTACGGTTCCCTTTATCTCTGTCATCAATAAATTTGCTGTAAGTTTCGGCAGTGATCAACAGAACATTCTTCGCTTCACCCGATTTAATCAAAGAGTTTGCAAGTGACAAGCCGTAAATGTAACCGGAGCAACCAAGATTAAAGTCGAGAGCACCTGCAGTTGTGGGGATACCAAGACGATCCTGCAGCAAACATGCTGTTGTCGGCAGGAAATAGTCGGGACTTTGAGTACACAGCAACAGGAAATCTATCGATTCAGGCGCTATATTAAATTCATTAAAAAGTTTTGTTGCTGCGTTAAAAGCAAGATCTGAAGCACACTGATCGTTATCAACAACATATCTGTTCTTAATTCCAACTTTATCGGCTATTTTTTGAACCGACCATTCAGGGAAAATATCAGCGAGCTTCTCATTCGTTACCACCTCAAGAGGAAGGTAGTAACTGATTCCTTTTATTTCTGCCATACTGGGATTATAATTGGTTTCTGATTCTAATCTTTAGAAACATTTGTAAGGTTAAAAATATCTTCGATTGTTTTGCATTCGATTAATTCATCAGCTCTGATTGAAGTATTATATTCCATATCAATCATAGCGAGAACCGAGAGGGTGGCGAGTGAGTCCCAACATGTAATTTCTGAATGGAAAACTGTTTTTGGATTCAGACTACCGGGTTTCACTCCCCCCACCGCCGATTCGAAATTTGAAACAAATTTTTGCAGGTCCATATTTATCATTATTCCAGGATAGTAAGGATTTTTTGTTTGATGTTAATATATTTATCTGAATAGGGGATTTTGATTTTTGTGGCGTTGTGATCAACTGCAATTTTCCTTACTTTTTCAACGAGTCTGTAGGTGATCATTTCTGGCTCAAAACTTCCGGAAAATGTACATTCAGGGTCAACTGCGATATGATAGATTTCACAGACATCACCTTTAAATTCGTAACAGATCACTCCAAGAAAAGAAGCATTAAAGCCATCACCATCAAGAGCAAAAAGAGACTCGGGATTCGATTTTTCAAATTCAAGTGTTAGAAAATTATCACGCTCAACAATCTTCATCAATCCATAAGAATCGATACTTTTTTGAATGGCATCAAGATGTTTTGCCTGGTTCTGATTGAAGAAAAAGATTTTTTCGAGGTCCTTCTTAAACGAAAGAGGTAGTTTTTTCTTAAATGAAATAGTATGAAAGCTCATTTTATAGTTTTCCCCATCAGATTATGAAACTCATCGTGGCTTTCAGCTGCTTTATCAACAAGCTTTGGTTGCATCTACTTCTTCTTTTCACTAAAATAATTATTACACATTTGTAAATATAACCAAAAGCGATTTCTTTTTTAGAGATGGTATTCCCCCTGAATTATCTGTACAAAACCACTTTTTTCGCAATTATGTTTTTTCCCGCAGTCATCACCACAAAATAAACACCACTCGCAAGAGAGCGGGGATAAAACGAAGTTTCGTATAATGTTGCAGAGGTGTGATCATTTGGAAGAGTGGCAATTTCGTTTCCAAGAATGTCAAAAACTGATATTTTGTATTTATCCGGAGAGGTACCGGCAGGGACCACATATTTTATTTTAAGTACCGAGCTGAATGGATTTGGGTAAACATTTGATATCCCAAAACCATCTTCCATTTGAAACAAGTTGTCACCAAGTCCATCATGGAGTATCACCTCATTAGTGGGAGGTGATTCTTTTAGTCCATCATAACCGGTCACTCTGTAAAAAATTGAAACCCCACTTTGAATAATCTCGGGAATTAAGAGAGAATTATCTGTATAAGTTAAAGAGAGACTTGAATCGATCAATTTCCAAATTTCGTTGCCTTTTTTTCTGTAAATTCTGAAAGTGGAGCCGGGTCGTGTATCGGTTGTGGAAGCCCAAAATAGTCTTGGATGGGCACCTGAATTGTCGAGGATAAGAGATTTTGTTCTGTCAGACCCCGAGATAGTAACATTCTCACCAATAGATAAAATTCCTTTATTTTGGAGATATCCGTTGTGTTTAAACTTAAGATGTGTGTTATCCGCCAATTTTAAAATCGTGCCAGGTGCAACGGTAACTTCACCCATGAACAAAACAGTATCGGAAATCTCACTCTCACTATTGATCGTCTGTTTCCCAAGACTTATGTGCATAAAAGGATCACCATAAACCACATTTCTAAACCCCAGGAAAGGCATTGCCATATAGGCGGCATCCACAAGATTGTATCCGGCAGCATAAGCAGGGAAGAAAATTGAATCGCTTATGATTGAGGAGATGAAAGGTTCATAACTGTTACCCGCACCTCCGGAGAATCCTGCATCCATATACTCAGTAACCACTGCCATGTTATCCTGACGACTGAGCGCAGCCCCAATGCTATCAGCAAAAAATGCACTGAAACTTTCGACAGTGGACACAACGGAACCTGAAGCAAAAACAGTTCCACTGTCTCTCATTATGTAGGGAGTTTTTACGGGCATACCTGCATGTTTTCCGCTTGACATATAACCAACAACTTTTTTATCGAACTTATAAAGTTTTCGATTCGTTTTTTCATAAATAAAATCATAACCGAGTTGATTTAATCTGAAAGCGGCATTGTAGGAATCATTTGCAGCATGTAGTTTGCCTTGGTAAGAAGTTGAGTCGTGATAGTCTAAAACAAAGATATTATTGCCACTGATATCACGAACAGCATTTTTCTCAATGAGGGATGAGACAGCCTCGTAGTCAACTCCATCAATCCTTGAAACAATGTAAGAGAGTTTAAGCCCGTTGGCATTTTGATGATAATTACTTCTGAATCTGTGGTCGCCGGAGTAATCAATCTCGATGTTGTAATACGGGTTTGGTTGATCGGCATGTGGTGATCCAAAAAGGTTTAGAATATCAAATCCCGGTAAATTTTTCTGAAATGAGATGGAGAGTAGTGCGTCAACACTTACAGCAGTTCGCGAACCATCGTCGATATAACTGTACTCGTAGTGAGGAGCAATTTTATATGGAACACCTTTAAAAATAACGATGTATTTTATTTTGTTTGCGAGGGGTACTCCATCCATGAAGTTATTTTGCAGGTGATTTTTGACAGGTTCGTAGATATTCTTTTTATAAAAACGCCAGGAGTGGTTGCTGATGTCGGAGGGAGTTAAATCGTAGATTATCTCATTGTTTCTGCCCACTGCTACCCATTGGTCATCAATTAATTCGCGTTCAGGAATATCGAGAAAAACAATATTTGCTGAAGGTATATTGTGAATTTCGCAATATCGTTTGCCAAATCCATACAAATTCTCAATTTCTTTGTTAACAATCACAAGTACCTCAGAAGGGGATGTGCCACTTAAGTTGGAATTGTGAGAAATTGATATGGTTCGTCCGCTGCTAGATTGGCCGGATGAAACTGATGAAAAGGAAATCAACAGGATTATACATACTATTACAGGAGCAGGAGAAATTTTAATCAATTTGTTATTACTTAAAATTGTTCTCCCAAAAATACACAATAGCTCGAAAAGTGATACTTCATAAATTTTACTATTTTGTTCTCACTATTGGAACTTGTGTTAAATTTTTAATGTTATAACTTATATGTAAAAATGTTATATTTGGTTCATTAATAATTGAAAAATGAAACTGTCTTTTAACTATAATCTCACTTCAAAAGAAGCCACTCCAAAAGGCATCCACTCTTCTCTCAACAGTTGTTGTAGCTGTTACCTTTGTTGTTGCTAATTCCAATTAGACGACAATAACCCCAAACCAATTTAAAAACACAAATTTTATCAGGATGCCATTTTTGGCATAAGACAACATAACACTATGAATACAGCTATTGTAGAGTTCGCTCAACAAATCATTAAAAAATATGATGGACATCAATGCCTGTTGCCTTTAAAGGATGAAAGCAGGAAGTTCATCGATAAGTTTTTGAAACTGGCTTTTCCACAATATTCAGAAAAATCTTTCGGAATTGTTGAAGAGATAATATCATCAACGGTATTGTTGATGTATGACCTGAGGAAACTTTTGGCATCAGTTATTGAAGAGAAGGAACTTGTGGATTCGATCACCAACGATTTCTCGTCCACTCTGCCTTCAATAATCAGAAGTCTTGACATGGATGCCGAAGCAATTTACAAAGGTGATCCCGCTGCCAGAAGTACAGATGAAGTGATTCTTGCTTATCCCGGATTTTACGCAATTACTATTTACAGGATTGCACATGAATTGTTTTTGCTTGGGGTACCTGTTATTCCAAGAATCCTTTCAGAGTATGCTCATGAAAAGACAGGGATCGATATTCACCCGGGAGCGGGAATCGGCGAAAGATTCTGCATTGATCATGGTACCGGAATTGTAATTGGAGAGACCACCGTAATCGGGAACGATGTAAAAATTTATCAGGGTGTAACGCTGGGAGCTTTAAGTGTTGATAAATCATTTGCCTCAATCAAGCGTCACCCGACAATTGAAAATAATGTAGTGATTTACGCTCAGGCAGTTATACTGGGTGGTAATACTGTGATTGGAGAAAAAAGTGTGATAGGTGGAAACGCTTGGATTACCGAAAGTGTACCGCCAAATTCTGTTGTTTATCATAAAAGTGAAGTGCGACTGAAACAGAACGGTTATCATGAACCTTACCTTGATTTTGTAATTTAACAAATGGAGTAAAAAATGAAATACAATAATATATTGGAAACAATTGGTAACACACCACATGTCAAACTGAATAAATTGTTCAAAAACGATCATGAAGTGTGGATAAAACTTGAAAGAGCCAATCCCGGCGGAAGCATTAAAGACAGAATTGCTCTCGCAATGGTTGAAGATGCCGAGAAAAAAGGACTGTTGAAAGAGGGGAGCGTAATAGTTGAACCCACTTCAGGAAACACCGGGATTGGTCTTGCCATGGTAGCAGCTGTGAAAGGTTATAAATTAATACTTGTCATGCCCGAATCGATGTCGATTGAAAGAAGAAGATTGATGTCAGCTTATGGTGCATCATTTGAACTTACACCCCGTGAAAAGGGGATGACAGGTGCGATCGAAAAAGCCAAAGAATTAACTGCCTCATTGCCAAACTCATGGATGCCGCAACAGTTTGAAAATGAAGCAAACAGTGAAATCCACAGAAAAACAACTGCTCTTGAGATACTAAGTGATTTCCCCGAAGGGATTGATTACTTGATTACTGGAGTTGGAACAGGTGGACACATTACAGGAGTTGCTGAAATTCTAAAACAGAAATTTCGTTCTTTAAAAGTATTTGCTGTTGAACCTGAATTATCCCCTGTACTCTCAGGAGGAAAACCTTCACCACATCCTCTTCAAGGAATTGGAGCAGGGTTTATACCAAAAATTCTGAACACCGGAATATATGATGGCGTTATCACCGTAGGAAAAGACGAAGCCTACTCATTTACCCGCAGAGCTGCGGAAGAGGAAGGTCTGTTTATAGGTGTATCTTCAGGCGCATCGCTTGCAGCAGTTGCCAAAAAACTGCCCGAATTACCAAAAGGCTCAAGAGTTCTCACTTTCAACTACGATCCCGGCGAGAGGTATCTTTCGGTTGAAGGGCTCTTTTAAGAACCGCAGAACCTCGGAACTTCAGAGTCACAGAATCTCTGAAGTTCTGAAGTTCCTAAACTCTGAAATACTGAAGTTCCGAATCACTGAGGTTCTGAAGTTCTGAATCACTGAGGTTCTGAAGTTCTGAAGTTCTGAAGTACTCAATCCCCTCTCCTCCAAAACCATCACTATTAAAAAAAATGAATAATTAATGAAAATAGTTTGCTTTACCTATTGACTCTGAAAAATTTAATTCGTAATTTGTAATAAACATTACAATCTTTCCTAAAAGTGAAAAAATGATTACGATAGACAAAAGCAGACTTATCGAGATATTTGTATCTCTGGTAAAAATTGACGCCTTATCGCAGAATGAGAAACCGGTTGCCGATTTTGTGCGCTCATTTCTTGCGGGCAAAACAGTTACCATTTCAGAAGATAACAGCCGTCATGCAACGGGCAGCAACACAGGTAATATAATTATAAAAAAGGGTACCGGCGGTAAAATGATGCTTACATCGCACATGGATACTGCCAGAACAACGGCAAACATAAAAGTAGTAATTGACGAAAAAACAGGAAAGATATCTTCGGATGGAAAGACGATACTTGGTGCTGATAACCGTCAAGGGATGGCTATTCTTCTTTATTTGCTCGAAGTAACTGAAAACAATCCTGATTATCAAGATTTTACAGTTGTTTTTACGACCTGTGAAGAAACCACCTTGGGAGGTTCAAAAAATTTGCAGGTGCCAAAATGGGTGGAGGCAGGAATGGTCTTTGATTCTTCACATTTACCCGGTAAATTTGTTTACCGTGCACCCGGCTCAAAGGCATTTACGCTTGAAATTCTTGGCAAAGCTTCACATTCCGGGATATCGCCGGAGGCGGGTATAAATGCGATAGCCATTACTGCAGCTGCAATTTCGCAACTTAAGCAGGGAAGGCTTGATCCTGATACCACGATGAACATCGGGTTGATTCAGGGTGGAAGTGCCGTAAATGTTGTACCTGAAAATGTAAAATTGACAGGAGAAGTCAGATCATTTAAACCCGACCGTCTTGACGAAGAGCTTGAAAGAGTACTTGATACATTCGGCACGGAGGTGTTTAATGCAGGTGCCACAATGAGGACTGAAACTTATGAAGACTTTACTCCTTACGAATTGACCCCCGATCATGCTGCGTTTAAGCTGATATATCAGGCAATTCAGGATTCAGGACTTGAACCCAAACCCGAGATTTCGTTTGGAGGAAGTGATGCCAACTCATTTAATGGATTGGGAATCCCTTCTGTGAACATCGGAATAGGTGCACAAAAACCACATGCAAACGATGAATTTGTTTTGATAGACGATTTCATCGCTGCTGCAAACATTGCAATACATTTAGTGAGAAAAAAATGAAAAAATTTGTATTATTCAGTTTGTTATTTGCCATTCCTTTGATGGCTCAGCCAAAAGGGAAATTGTTAATTATTGGTGGTGGGTCGCGCCCTGCATATATGATGAATAAATTTATTGAACTTGCCGGTGGTTTTGATGCAAAGATCGTGATTGTGCCAAATGCAAGTGAACTTCCAAGGGATGAAGCCTGGGATCACAGTTCCGAGTTTGTAAAACTTGGTTGTACAAATGTAAAATCTCTTTATTTTAACAGGGAAGAAGTTGATTCTCCTGAAAATCTTGCAGCTCTCGAGGGAGTAACGGGGATCTTTTTTTCCGGCGGTGATCAGGCAAAACTTTTTAGAGAAGTGGGAAATAGCAAATTCTTCGATAAAATAAAAGATATTTATGAAAAAGGTGGAATGATTGGTGGAACCTCAGCCGGTGCTGCAGTGATGAGTAAAGTTATGATCACAGGGAATGAGCTTATTGTTCATGACAGTGATGCTGTGTTTTTCACCGTGCATGCCAATAATGTTGAAACGACTGAAGGATTTGGTTTTCTTGACAATGTAATAATCGACCAGCATTTCATTGTTAGAAAAAGACTTAACAGATTAATCTGTGCCACAATAGAGCACCAGTTACCCGGAATCGGGATCGATGAATCCACTGCTATTCTGGTAGAGGATGGAAGATATTTTACAGTTGTTGGAGAAAGTGGTGTAGTGATTGTAAATCCACTTACGGGGGAAAAACTAAAAAACAATAAAAATGGGATGTTGTCAGCGAGGGATATAACCATGCATCTATTGATGGATGGTGACCGTTATGATATGAAAACCAATACAATTTTAACTAAATAACTTAAATAATTGGAGCAACCCATGAAAAAATTTCTTTTACTTTCGATTTTTGCAATTTTTATAATTGCAGATGTTTTTCCGCAAGCTATTTACAATTCAGGTAAGATAGAGCTTACCTTGCGTACATACGGTAGAATCCGTATTGGTATGGTAGATAACCTTGGTGCTGCTGTCAGACAGTTGGACAGAGGTTCTCTCCTGTATTACATGCTCGACACAAATGTCTATGATTACCTTGAAGATACTGATGATATCATGGCTCCGGATACAGTTGATAACCCAACCTGGGGCGATGTTGAATTAATATCCAGAGTTAACAGTAATTATGTTCCCAAAGCCCCTGCTCTTGAAGAAGAAATTCATATGTATGGTTGGACAAACAAGGGATATGCTATTGTTAAATTCACTGTTAAAAGTCTCGAAGCTGCAGCATATCAAGGAAGATTTGGTATGGAACTGATTCCAATGATTGAGGGTGCTTATGGTAATGAGATAATGACCTACAACCCCGGTAAACAGCTTTTCAGTTTCTATAAAGATCACTATTTTGGACTAAAAATACTTGATCGTGAAATAGCATCAGCCCATAATTTTGAATGGTACGATGGATATCAAACAGATACAACACTTGCAAGATTAATGACTAATGGAAGTTTCACGAACTACCACTGGGCAGGACTTGATGGTGGAACTGCTGTTTTTGGCACAACCCCAATCACTACAAACCCGGGTGATTCAGTTGTAATGTATATTGCAGTCGCTGTTGGAGTCGATTCAGTTGAAATGAATGCAAACATCGATGAAGCCACAACCAAATTTTTAACAAATATCGAAGATAAAACTCCGGTTGCTTCGATCACTGATTACAAAATGTATCAGAACTACCCAAATCCATTTAACCCAAGCACTATGATTACATTTGATATTCCAAAATCAGGTAATGTTAATCTTTCAGTGTATGATCTTCTTGGAAACAAGGTAGCTGAATTAGTAAACGGTTATCATGAAGCAGGAAGACAAAATATTGTTTTTGATGCGGCAAAACTGTCGAGTGGTGTTTATTTTTACACACTTAGATCAGGTGCAACCACAATCACAAACAAAATGATCCTTTCAAAGTAAGTAATCTGTTTCGAGCGGGAGGTAACGGACGCAGAACCTGTTACTTCCCTCTCTCTACTTATCACCCTTAAAAGAAGGATCGTCAAGATGCGTTACCGCGAAGTAAAAGAGCGGATTGAAGAGAAGTTTAAAGATCTGCCGAAAAATCAGCAGAAGATAGCAGATTTTTTTCTCGTTAATTTTGACCGTATTCCATTCCTAAGTGTACAGGAAATATCTGAAAGTACCCATGTAAGTGTAGCTTCAATTGTGAGGTTTGCTCAGAATCTTGGTTTTACAGGTTTCAGCGAAATAAGAGATGAAATTTCTGTAATTCTTCAGACAGAGATCAACAACAATAAAGATCTTTTCCCACTCATCGAGATGGAAGACGGGAATAAAAACACGCTTACTGAAGTCGCAAATCTTGATATCCAAAACATTAATGAAACTCTTTTTATGATCGATCATGAGAAGTTTTCCACTGCGGTTGGGATGCTTGCTTCAGCTGAAGAAGTTTACACCGCCGGGATGGGGATTTCTTATCTTCTCGCTGAAGTGTTGAGTTATCAGTTGACACAAGTGGGTATCAAAGCCAAAAATTTTAGAAACAGTTGGGCTTCTTTCCTTGAAGAAAGTCTTTTTATCCCCGACGAAGGGGTACTTATTGTGTTCTCATTTCCCCCATATTCTCCCGAAACAATTGAACTCGCAAGATCAGTAAAAAACAGGGGGATAAAGGTGATCTCAATTACCAATAAATCCACCTCACCGGCAGCCGGTAATTCCGATATTGCCCTGACTGTGAAATCGGAGAATATGTTATACACAAACTCGTTTGCCGCAATTTCGGTATTAATTAACGCAATTGCCACGGAAGCTGCCAGGCTTAACAAGAAAAAAGCCAGGGAATGGCTCCACAAACTCAATGAAATTGAACAAGGCCGCCTCATCAAATAACAAGAGGAATCTATGAAAAGATTTATTCTTTTTCTTCTTATCGTTGTCCCTGTGGTTCAAGCCGGTATTACCGGAAAACTTGCAGGAAGAGTAACCGATGCTATAACCGGTGAACCATTAATTGCCGCTACCGTTATGATTGAAGGCACCAAGCTTGGTGCATCAACTGATAAAGACGGCAGATTTACAATATTAAATGTTCCTCCCGGTGTCTTCACTCTGAAGATTACCTATGTAGGTTATGAACATCTTTCGGTTGAAGGAGTTAAAATTGTAGTGGATCAGACAACCACTATAGATTTTAAGCTGAAACCTCAGTCGATGACGACAGATGAAATAGTGGTTACGGCAAATACACCACTTATTCAGAAAGATTTAACCAGTTCCATATCTGTTGTGGGAAGGGACGAAATTGAACTTCTTCCTGTTGGTAATTTTACCGATCTTTTGTCACTTCAGGCAGGAGTTGTAGGAAGTGGTTCCAATCTTCACATCCGTGGTGGAAGATCAAATGAGGTTGCCTACATGATCGACGGAATTTATGTAACTGATCCTCTCCTTGGTGGTTTGGCAACTCAGATAAACAATGATGCAATTCAAGAGATGTCGCTTCTTTCCGGTACATTTAACGCCGAGTATGGAAACGCACTCTCCGGAATTGTAAATATTGTTACGAGGGATGGTTCTGATAAGTTTTCGGGCAAGTTTGAAGTAAGAACCTCGAACTTTGGAGTTGAGAGATACTCAAAAATGAACGAACTTAGAATGAACGGAAGCATAGAGGGGGCAATTATTCCCGGTTCACTTCGCTTTTTCCTGTCGGGTGAACAGCTTAATGAAGGAAGTTACCTGCCATTTGGTTACAACAATGAGCAGTCATTTTTTACAAAGCTCACTCTTACTGCCATTCCAAATTTTCGAGTTACTCTTTCAAACAGGGGCAGCAAAGGTTTAAGACAGAGTTACAACCACGATTATAAATATATTCCTGAACAATATCTTAAGAGAAGAACTGACAGTTGGCAGACCTCGCTCTCGGCAACCCATTCGGTAAGTCAGTCGTTCTTTTACGATCTTAAAGTTTCTTATTTTAATCAGGGATATTATTCCGGTCTTGACAAAGACACCTCACAATATATGGTCGCATCAGCCCGTGTTTTGCTTGCAACTGCCGGTAACGGATTTGAGTTCTGGGCGAAAGCAGATCCACTTGTCTTAACGGATTCAAGAACCACAACTCTCGATTTTAAGAGTGATGCAGTTTGGCAGATAAACAATAGTAATGAGGTGAAGTTTGGTGCTCAATTTAAAACACATGACTTAAAATTGTGGAGTATTGAAGATCCCAAAAGAAATTTCCCCTATGTGAACAACTATCAGACAACACCATTCGAGATCGCCGGTTATGTACAGGATAAAATTGAACTACCAAGCCTTGTGATAAATCTTGGCTTACGATTTGATCACATGAATGCAAATGTAAAGTTCCGTGCAAATCCACTGGACACATCTTCAATAATTAATGTTAAACCCCGTTCTCAGTTCAGTCCAAGAGTGGGGATTGCTCATCCAATTACTGAGAGAACAAAACTCCATTTTGCATACGGGCATTTTTTCCAGAATCCTGAATATCAGTTCCTTTTCCAGAATCAGCAATACGACATAAAAGTTCGTGAACCTTTGTTTGGATCACCCGATCTTGATGCACAAAGAACCATCGCTTATGAAGTGGGGATTTCCCATCAATTGAACGACAGAACAGCCATCTCACTTACTGCTTATTACAAAGATGTTACAGGACTGATCGGAACCCGTTATTATTTCCCTTTTACCGAGGGTAGATATGTTGGTTATACACTTTATGTTAATGAGGATTATGCCAACATGAAAGGTTTTGAAATAAACCTTGATATAAGACCTGACAAATATTTTGCAGGTGGGTTAACCTACACCTATTCAGTTGCAAAGGGAAGTGCTTCATCTGAAGAAGAGCAGTATCCCGGAACTTCTGAATCAGCTCAGCTTTATTATCTCGATTTTGATAAAACCCATGTGTTAAATGCCACAGCTACTTTTATGATCCCCAAGGATGAGGGTCCGGTACTTTTTGGCGAACACATTTTTGATGACATGGATTTTTCGTTTGTTTTCTCATATTCAAGCGGATATCCTTACACACAGTCGGGAAGAGATGTTGGATTTGTGGTAAAAAATGCTCTCAGGCAACCATCAACATGGACACTTGATCTCTTGATTGGTAAAGATTTAACAATCTTTAACAATATGAGACTTAGACTGTTTGCCGAGATTCTTAATCTGACGGATCAAAAAAATGTTCTCTATGTTTACCGTGACACAGGCGATCCTGACTACACATTTGTTGGTGGTTATTCCAAGGAATATATGGAAGATCCTTCAAACTACGGCGCACCAAGACGCATTCGCGTTGGCGCATCCATCAGATTCTAATTGAGGAAGGAACAAAATTTATGTTTATAAAAATTAAAAATTCACAGCAATCCAGTTCGGCATTGTCTCCATTTTTTGGAAACATCCCGGTGGTTTCTGTGTGTGTCCTCTTATTTATCTTTTTCTTCATCTCACCTGAAGTGAACGCTCAGTTACAGAAAAATGGTGGCGGAAATTCAACTCTTTCACTTCGTGACAGAGCAGGTGGAACGCACAATGCATCCAACATCGGGCTCTTCTTTGAAAACAGAGGAAAACTTTACCCGAGAAGGCTTTCACAAGGACCATCGGGTGAATTTCCGATAAACAGCGGGCAACACTATATCTACAGAATGAACCCCTATGTTGGTATCCCCGGGAATGTGATTCAGGGAAGATATGTAACAAATGAGGAATGGGAAGCATCCTATGGTTATCATAATAATGAGGGAGCAAAGATTGCTTTTTCCGATAATCCCGCTTCCTGGCATCCCACAAATGGATGGCCCGTTAAAGATGCAGATGGAAATCCAATAATTAAATCAGATCAGGATTCATATTGTGTTTACAACGACAGTAACAACACAATTGGCATACTTGGAATTGAACTCCATCAAACAGGATATGCATACGGAGTTAAGTTCGCTCAGGATTTACTTTTCTTTAAATATCAGATAATCAACAAAAGTAATAAAGATTACGACTCGCTTTATTTCACATTGTGCACCGATATCGATGTTGGTGATGCGTCAGGTGGAGCCCCCGAGTATGCCAACGACAAACTTGGTTTCGACAAGGCAAAGAATTTTGTATGGTTCTACGACAACGGAACAACCTCAGAATGGCCATCGGGTAAAACCGGGATGATGGGGGTTACACTTCTGGAAACGCCCAAAATTAACGGCGTGGAGGTTGGGATAACTGATTTCCACTATGCCCTCTATAACGATGATGAAGTTTCTGATCTCGATTCCATTTTATATGGCAGAATGGCATCAACTCAGTCGTTATACAATTCAAGTTTGAGAAATAAATATTTCCATATAGGCAGCAACACATCCATCAATTTTGATGATGTAAATACAATTCCTTCTTCAGGGCTTGATTTGCTGGCAACCCTTTCATCGGGTCCATATCACATGTTCCCCGGTGACACACTTACTTTCTACACTGCAGTTGTAGCGGGCGATAACCTTACTGACTTACAAGAAAATCTTGCGCAGGCACAACTTGTTCACCGGTTTGACTATGAAGTAGCTAAACCACCTGTAACTCCAAAACTTTCAGGCATTTCAGGTGATACAAAAAATACACTTTACTGGGATGATGAGGCTGAAAGATCATTTGACGGTTTTACCGGTCAATATGATTTTGAAGGTTACAGATTATACAGAAGTGTCGATAAAGGTATTCACTGGACACTTCTTGGTGATTTTGACATTCCAAATGATATAGGTATCGACAGAGGGATTCAATATTCTTTCATCGATACTTCAGTTACCAATGGATTTGAATACTGGTACACCGTAACAGCCTACGATAGAGGCGATTCAACTCTTGAACCACTTGAGAGCCCGCTTGGTAAAAACCTTGAGCAGGTTAATATTGTATCTCTGGCACCTTTTTCTTCAGCACTTGGCAGAACACCTGTTTCTGTTGAAGCTATTCGCCCTGTAGGTAAAGGATCTTCAAACTATGTACTTAATATCACGCCTGATGACAATATTAATCTGTTATCAGGTGAGTATGTTGTAGGATTTAATTATGTTCACAGAACCGAACGGGGTGTTCTAAAAACAACTCTTTCGCCTGTGTTTACTGATTCCTCGAATACTCCTCCGGAGAAGTATGGAGTTTATTTCAAAGCACCCAATCTTTTTGATTTTGTAAACCTGACAACAGGCGAGAACATAAAGATTGATAATAACTATAACTGGACCAATCCAAATCAGGTGATTTCAATACCCGGTTCAGGAGTGAGGATTAGAATAACCACTCCACCCGGGACGCCGGAAGAATTCAGACCTAAAAAAGGTGATTTGATTACGCTTAGTTTTAGTGTTGATGTTACCAAGGGGAATGATACTCTTATAAAACCGAGACCGTTTTTCTTTGATAAACTTCAAGCCACTTCCGACGGGATAGTTTTTAGTATGTCGAAACCAAATCCTGTGAAAAATTTCTCAAAGATTGGTGGAACAGATTTATTTACACTCGATTTTACATCGGTAGATGAAACTGCATTAAAAAACACTCTCTATTTCATTGAAGTGAAATCGAGAGGTTTCAATTCCAACGGAGAAGGTTTTGTTTCGCTTGAGATCAGGGATACTGCTGCAGGTGCCCCTGCTATTACTTTTGATTCCGTTTACACACTTTCGAACATAAGTTTTAACGGATTAAGAGGAAGGCTTGAGTTCACCGCCGCTAATCCTCCACAACCCGGGAATTTGTTCTCTTTAACATCCATTAAGCCTAAAGCACCCGGTATTCGTGATAAATTTGCGTTCACATTAAAAGCTCCGGTTATCAATAACGATGTAATTAAAAGTGGATTAAACAAAATAAGAGTTGTACCCAATCCGTATGTGGTTTCTTCACTTTATGAACCGGAATTTGGGGAACTGAGGATGGAACCATTAAGGCAGATACAATTTATCAATCTCCCTTCGGAGTGCACAATTCATATCTTCACTGTTGATGCAGACCTTGTAAAAACAATTGAACATTCCTCTCAGAATGGAACTGCAATCTGGGACCTCAAAACCCAGGGTGGCAGGGAAATAGCTTCAGGAATGTATATGTATGTAGTTAAATCCAAAGACGGCGAGTACATCGACCGCTTTGCTGTAATTAAATAAGCCGGGCAAGGAGATTTAACAATGAAAAAATTTATATCACTCTTCATACTTATCGCGTTGCAGGCAACTGCACAATACTCTAACCTTGGAACCTCGGGGGCGCAGTTTCTCCAGATCCCCCTGGGTGCAAGGCAGGCAGCAATGGCAGGCGCAGCTATAGCGTACACAGATGATGCATCATCAGTATTTTGGAATCCTGCCGGGTTGTCTCATGTTAATCATGTTGATTTTCATTTTTCCAATCTCAACTGGTTTGATCTTTTTGATTTAAATGCAGCCTCGGCTGTTTATAATCTGGGTTCTGACCTCGGAGTTATTGGTGCTCATTTTATCTCATTTTCCACCGGGAAAATTGAGATAACCACTGAAAAACAACCAAATGGAACAGGTCGTTTTTATGATGCCCAGGATATTGCACTTGGTATATCATATTCAAGAGCTCTAACGGAGCAGTTCAGAGCGGGTATAACTGTGAAATATGTATCTCAGCGGATATGGAACGAAACCGCAGGCGGAATCGCTTTTGATATAGGTACACAATACCGGCTCGATTATAACAATCTTGTAATTGCAATGAGCATGACAAATTTTGGTCCGGATATGCGGTTTGAAGGTCCGGATCTTAATGTTCAATATCTGAAAGATGAGAATTTACCACTCTCACGATTGGCTCCTGCAAACCTGAGAACTGAAGAATTTTCGTTGCCACTCCACTTCCAAGTGGGGATTGCGATGGATATTTTTAAGATTGATTTTGTTAAAATGCGTGCAGCACTCGATGTAACCCATCCCAACGATAATGTTGAGAGGGTAAATTTTGGAACTGAGGTCTCGGTTTTTGACAGAATATTTCTTAGAGGAGGGTATCGCTACAACTATGACGACGAAAAATTTACCTTGGGAGCAGGTGCAAATCTGCCCATGGGCGAAACAATGGTAACTTTTGATTATGCCTATTCAATCTATGATATTCTGCCCAATGTTCAAAGAATTTCAGTTGGAGTAAGGTTTTAGCGATTCAATTCCGTGGTTTATTTCTTATTCAGTATATTTGGATATCCTTTATTTTAAATATGGAATGACAAATGGATAAATCAAAATTTAAATTCGAAAAAGAGATAGAAGTTCTCGATCAGATATTCAACGATATGGTTGAGGCAGTTCATATGAAACCAACCGGAAACGATATCGAAGAATTAAGATTATATGTTGACAACACTTATTCAGTGCTCAACTCTACAGCTTTGAGAGTCAAGGAAATAAAAAATCAGTTATTGAAAGACAGTAAACTGATTTTGGAGACCTGGAACCCTCCGGCTTAATAAATAATTCCACCACAAGTCCGGGTTAACCCCCGGACTTGCTTTTATTCCACAACTTCATCATTTCCTCCAGGGAGGCCTCAGAAGGATTTCTATTTTCCTTAGCGAGTTCACTCTCGATAAATCCAAATCTTCTTTCAAATTTTTTACTGGCCAAATTGAGAGCGTTTTCGGGATTTATTTTCTTAAATCGAGCATAATTGGTAAGCGCAAAAAGATAATCTCCAAACTCCTCTTCGAGTTTTGTTATGTCACCTGATTCTTCGGCTTCTTCAAGTTCACCCCTTTCCTCGATCATTTTATCTTTTACCTGGTCGAGACTTTGCCATTCAAAACCTGTTTTTGCGGCTTTTTCCTGCATTCTGAATGCCCTGTGAAGAGCCGGCATTGAAACCGGGACTCCTGACAGCACTGAAGATTTACCTTCCCCAAGTTTGATTGCCTCCCAGTTTTTCATAACCTCTGCAGTATCTTCAACCGTTACATCACCAAAAACATGTGGATGCCGTCTGATAAGTTTTTTCGAGATCCCATCAATCACCTCATCAAGATTAAAATGACCATCCTCTTCAGCTATCACAGAATGAAACACCACATGAAGAAGAAGATCACCCAGCTCTTCCTTTAATTCCTGGTAATTTTTATTATTTATGGCATCCAAAGCCTCATAAGCTTCCTCAATAGTCGCCATTTTGATCGAATCGTTCGTTTGTTCACGATCCCAGGGGCATTCCTTCCGTAATTTCCTTAAAATATCAACAAATTCATTAAATTTAAAGTCTGACATACTTACTTTCTGAAATAGTAGTGGATGTTAATAAAATTGAAATAATAAACGGAAAGTTAGATAATATTATGATAAATGAAAAATTAGTTGAACTTGGTATCATAATTCCTGAAGCACCAACACCTTTGGCGGCTTATGTTCCGGGAATGGTTGTTGGCTCCTTCCTTTATACCTCAGGTCAGGTAGCCTTAAAAGATGGATCAATCGCCTATAAAGGGCAGGTTGGCGGGAATTTGTCTGAAGATGAAGGAATTGCTGCTGCACGGGTATGTGCTATTAACTGTCTGGCAGTAGCGAAAAAAATGCTCGGTGATCTGGAACGCATTGAGAGAATAGTAAAACTTACAGTATTTGTAAACAGTGTTCCCGGTTATGCAAATGAACCCAAAATTGCCAATGGAGCTTCGGAATTGTTAGTTGAGCTATTTGGCGAAAACGGGAAACACACACGAAGTGCCGTAGGTGTTAGCGGCCTGCCTTTGGATTCGGCAGTTGAAATCGAGATGATAGCATTGGTTAAACAGTAAGAGATGTCTGACAGTATAAATAAAAACCGCGTAATTTTTCTCGATTTGTTAAGATCTGTAGCTTTAATGCTTATGGTCTTATCAGTTACCATGAACCATACCCTCTCTAATGAGTACAGAGCGATGGGAAAATACTGGGTAAACATCTGGTATTATCTTGACAGTATGATCGCACCATTATTTCTGCTGACTTCGGGTGCAGTCTTTCTCTATCTTTTTAAAACGCAAAACAAACCATTTGCCGAAAATGAGAGAGTGAAAAGAGGATTTAAAAGATCTCTATTCCTGATACTGTTAGGTTATTTAATTCAAATTCCCGATTACAGAATATTCACCGGCGGAGTGGTTTACACCGACTTACAGTGGCAACAACTGTGGGGAGTGGATATTCTTCAGGTTATCGGGATGTCGGTGATTATGACAATTGGTTTACTCTACATTGCTGAAAAGACAAAATTAAAGAATTACATTGTTTTTGGAATCGGCGCGTTGGTTCTGATAGCTGTTTCAGTAGTGATGCAATACAGTAATCTTTCTGCGTTGTTACCTGAGGCGGTAGATGCTTATTTTACATCGGATAGTGGGTCAAAGTATCCATTGTTCCCATTCGGATTTTATTTCCTTGCCGGGAGTTGCATTGGATGTTTCATGTCCTCCTACCCTGAAGCATTTATCGAAATGAAGGGAAGCTCACTTATCATGTTGATCGGTGTGGGTCTTATTCTTTTGTCCTTTATCGGGCAATGGTCTTTTTATTTTCTTGGATTAAATGAACAGATTACCAATCAGGTTGTTGTTTCTGTTTTTCGAAGTGCCGGTTTAATTATCCTGGCACTCATCAGCGTTGTATATGTTTCAATAATCCTCCCGCAAATTCCCAAAATATTTATCTTGATAGGGAGGAATACTCTGCTTGTGTTTGTAGTACACATAGTAATTATAGAACGAACTTTTCTAAGTGTATATTTCCAGAGGATATATAATGTCTGGGAATCTGCCGTAATGTCGTTTGGGATGCTCTCTCTTATGATTTTGCTTGTATTACTTGTAAATAAACTGAATCTCAAAAACTTTTCGATGATGAGGAATTGATGGGGAAAAATTCGACATTGGATCCCGCATTGAGTATGGAAGAAAAAGAACTTGAGAGAAATTTAAGACCTTCGTCGTTTAATGGCTTTCAGGGCCAGCGAAAAATAGTTGACAACCTGAAAGTTTTTATTGGCGCTGCCAACAAAAGAGGGGAGTCACTCGATCATACACTTTTAACGGGGCCTCCGGGACTTGGAAAAACAACTCTCTCTAATATCATTGCAAATGAACTTCAGGTTCCAATAAAATTAACTTCAGGACCAGTACTTGAAAAACCGGGTGATCTTGCAGGAATTCTTACAGGACTTGAGGAAAGAAGTGTGCTGTTTATCGATGAAATCCACCGGCTGTCGCCTGTAGTTGAAGAGTATCTCTACTCCGCAATGGAGGATTTCAGAATAGATATAATGATAGAGAGTGGACCTGCCGCAAGGACAGTGCAGATCAGTCTTCCCAAATTTACCCTCGTTGGCGCAACAACACGAGCCGGGATGTTAACATCACCTCTGCGCGATCGATTTGGCATAAATTTCCGTCTCGACTATTATGATAATGAAACTTTGAGAGGAATTATCATAAGGTCTGCTTCGATTTTGGGTGTGAATATTGAACCCGATGCAGCACTTGAAATTGCAGGTCGTTCACGGGGAACACCAAGAATTGCGAACAGACTCTTGAAAAGGACAAGAGATTTTGCCGATCATCTCAATAAATCTTCGATAGATATGGAAGTGGCTGAAATTGCACTTACGGCACTTGATGTTGACAAATATGGACTTGACGAGATGGATAAGGACATTATTCTTTCGATCATTGAAAAATATGGGGGAGGACCTGTCGGTCTGACAACAATTGCAGTTGCCGTTGGTGAAGAAAAAGATACAATTGAAGAAGTTTATGAACCGTTTCTTATCCAAAGGGGATTTTTACAGCGCACTCCCCGTGGAAGAATTGCAACGGCATTTGCATACAAACATTTTGACAAACCTTTTAAAAGAGAGCAAAACTCTCTGTTTGACGAGTAAAAATGATTCAACTTAACGATATTAAAATTGGAGGTGGAAACCCTCTTGTCCTTCTTGCAGGTCCGTGTGTGGTGGAAAATTCTGACATCACATTTGAAGCTGCCACAAGGATAAAAGAGATTACATCCCGCCTCGGCATACCTTTCGTTTTTAAGTCAAGTTTTAAAAAGGCGAACAGAACCAGTGTTGTATCCTTCACGGGTCCAGGTGATGAAAAAGCGTTAAAAATTCTTTCGAGTATCAAAAGTACACTTGGGTTACCCGTTGTCACCGATATTCATTCTCCTGAAGATGTATCGAAGGTGGGGGATTCTGCTGATATTCTACAAATTCCGGCATTTTTATGCAGACAGACTGATTTATTAATTGCGGCGGGCAAATCAGGTAAAATTGTGAATATCAAAAAGGGGCAGTTTCTTGCTCCTGAAGATATGGAACACGCTGCTTCAAAAGTGGCATCCACCGGAAATAATAAAGTTATGTTGACTGAACGGGGAACCACATTTGGTTACCACAACCTTGTGGTTGATATGCGTTCTCTCGTAATTATGAAAAAAACGGGGTATCCCGTTGTGATGGATGCAACCCACTCTGTTCAGCTTCCTTCAAAAGGGAATGAAAGTGGTGGACAACCCGAATTTATTGAGCCCCTCGCATTAGCAGCAGTTGCAGTGGGGATTGACGCACTTTTTCTTGAAGTTCATCCCGATCCAAAAAACGCTAAAAGTGATGCAGCAAGTCAGTACCCGTTAAACAAGCTCGAAGAATTTCTAAAAAAAATATTGAGAATCGATGAAGCCGTGAGGTTTAAATAATGGAAGACTTTATCAGAGACTCCAAAAAAAATCTTGTCACAGATTTTGATAAAATCATTTCCACCGGGAAAGAGGTCATTAGAGTTGAGGCTGAAGCGGTTTCGAATTTGGTTGGCAAAATAAACCTTGGATTTGCCGAAGCTGTGGATTTGATTATGCGGTCTGAGGGCAGGGTAGTACTCACGGGAGTAGGGAAATCGGGTCTCATTGCGAGAAAAATAGTTGCAACGATGAATTCGACAGGAACCCCAGCAATATACCTTCATCCCACGGATGCACTGCATGGCGATCTTGGAATGGTAAGGAAAGAGGATGTGGTAATTCTTCTTTCAAAATCGGGTGCCACAGAGGAATTGATGATGTTGATTCCGATGTTAAAAAGATTAAAAGTACCACTTATTGGAATGTTGGGTGACACCCGTTCCCGAATGGCTAATCAGGTTGATATAGTACTCGATGTTGAAGTGTCTGAAGAAGCTTGTCCTTATGATCTTGCTCCTACTGCATCAACAACCGCCTCACTTGTGATGGGAGATGCTCTTTCAGTTGCTCTGCTAAAATTACGGGGCTTTACCGAACAGGATTTTGCAATGCTTCATCCCGGTGGAAGTTTGGGGAAAAGGCTTTCTCTCAGAATTTCGGAGATTATGTACACAGGTGATGATATTCCTGTTGTGCATGAAAGAACTTCATTTAAAGATTCAATTCTTGAAATTACATCCAAAAGACTTGGTGTTACCTGCGTCGTTGATGACAATGGAAAACTGAGAGGTGTAATTACTGATGGTGATCTTAGAAGACTTTTGGAGAGGACAACCGATCTTTCCTCCCTTTGTGCTGAAGAGATGATGACACAAAATCCCAAAAGGGTAAAACCCGGTCAACTTGCTTCTCTTGCATTACAAAAGATGGAAAGTTATAAAATTACTTGTTTACCTGTCACTGATAAAGATGACAGGCCCGTTGGGATTGTTCATCTGCACGATCTTGTTAATTTGGGGCTCAGGCAACGATAGAATGAGGATTTTTACTGTAAGTTTATACCTCTTGCCTTTTATTGCACTATCATTTTATGGTTGTGATGGACAGGAAAAATTGAATCCATTACAAAAGGGGATTAAGACTGAGATATTACCTGATCAACAGAGTATAAATTCAACCGTTAATTTCTCCGATTCAGGGAAAGTAATTGCCATACTTCATGCCGGAATAATAAAAATGTATTATTCCCGGAACGAGACTCTTCTTGAGAATAATATGCAGGTGGATTTTTATGATGTGAACTCAAGAATTGAGGCAACAATCACCGGCAAACGCGGCAGAGTTGACGATCTGAACAAAGATATTTATATCTATGAAAATGTTGTAGTACGAAACGACAGCGGAATGGTTTTGACCACGGAAAAACTGATGTGGCGAAACTCGGACAAAAAGATTTGGACAGATGAATTTGTGAAAATTAAAACCAAAACAGAAGATATTGAGGGTTATGGATTTGAATCTGATCAGTCTCTTAAAAATTATACTATCTACAAAGTTACACTGCAAACCGAAGGGAATGGTTTGTAGATGAAGAATATTTTAATCTTGATCGTTATTCTGCTCTCATTAAGTTCGATTTCAATGATTTTTGCCCAGGAGAAACCACGAATAGTGATTACAGGCGAAAGGATGACCGGGAAAGAGTCAGAAAATGAAAAGATCCGAGGCTTTGCCGGGGATGTTGTAATTACACATCTTAATGTAAGGATAACCTGCGATTCTGCTGTCCATTTTATTGATAGAAATGAAGCTGAACTGATTGGAAGTGTTGTGATAACCCAGGACACTCTTACAATTAAAACGGAAAGGGGATTTTATTTTGGCAACCTTCGCAAGGCTTATGCTTCCACACCCGTTGAACTTGACGATAAAAAAGTCTTTTTAAAAGCTGAGACAGGGGAATATCTGTTTGATGAAACTCGTGCCAAATTTTTTAAAAATGTAAGGTTATACGATAATTCGGGTACGATGACTTCAAATGAATTGATCTATTTCCGGAATACTCAGGTTGCTTATGCATGGGGTGGAGTAAGGCTCTGGGATTCTACCAGCTCACTTGACGCCGACAGTCTTGTGCACAACAGGGTGACAAAAGTTACAAATGCTTTTCGAAATGTGAAAATTGTGGACAGCACAAATGTCGTGCTTGCCGACAGTCTGATTTATGACCAAACCAACCTGACAACAGATGCTTACAGCAATGTCCAAATTAAAAATTTTGAAGATAATACCCTGATCCTTGGTGAGTATGTCAAAGACTTGAGAGGGGAAAAACACACAACTGTGGAAGGTAATCCTTTTATAATGCAGATTGACACAAGTGCCAACACTGTTGATACCCTTTTGTTAAGGGCGGTTAAGTTTGAATCGTTCACAACAAAAGACAGTGCAAAACTATATGCTTACGACTCGGTAGTGATCATAAAAGGTGATTTTGCCACTCGAAACAATTATACCGAATATACTCAGGTTCCTGAAGTTATCTATTCATATCGCCTTGAGAACGACTCCGTTCCACCGGTTCTCTGGTATGAAAAATCTCAACTTTCGGGCGACACTGTCACCCTTTACATAAAAGAGAAACAGCCTGATTCTGTATTAATCAAAAAGAAAAGCCTGATAATCTCAAAAAACGGGGAATTCAGGTACGATCAGGTTTCAGGTGAAGATGTTACAATGAAATTTAAGGATGGCGATCTTAAACAGACAAATATTTACGGCAGTGTGCTTAGTTTTTATTATGTTTATGATGATGCCAAACCCAACGGTTTAATTCGTTCAAGCTCTAATGATGCGGTTATAACCTTCGACAGCAACAGAGTTGAAGATGTGCGACTGTATGGCGACCCCGTCAGCGAATATTATCCCGAAAATCTTGTAAGAGGAAATGAAAAAAAATATTTTCTTCCGTCTTACATCGATTATGGCAAAGCTCCCGGTAAAGCGGAGTATTTTACTGAATTTTTTATTAAAATAAGAGAAGTTGGACATCCATTCCATGCCCGAAAAACTGAGTAGTGATAATCTTGTAAAGATTTACAAAAAAAGAACCGTTGTTAACAAAGTCTCAATCTCGGTATCAAGAGGTGAGATTGTTGGGCTTTTGGGTCCTAACGGTGCAGGGAAAACAACAACATTTTATATGATGGTTGGGATGATTAAGCCCAACGCCGGAAGGGTGTTTCTTGATGGTGCAGATATTTCATCTCTTCCGATGTACAAACGAGCGAGGCTTGGAATAGGTTATCTTCCACAGGAAGCTTCTATTTTCAGAAAACTTTCTGTTGAAGATAACATAAAAGGTATTCTCCAGATGTTGCCACTTACTTCTGCTCAAAGAAAAGAAAAACTTGAATCTTTACTCGAGGATTTTAGGATGACCCATCTTCGTAAAAGTCTCGGTTATCAGCTTAGTGGTGGTGAAAGAAGAAGGACTGAGATAGCCAGGGCTTTGTGTACCGATCCGGGATTTATCCTGTTGGATGAACCATTTGCGGGAGTGGATCCAATCGCCGTTGAAGATATAATGATGATTGTTGCCGGGCTAAAAAACCGCGGAATCGGAGTTTTAATAACCGATCATAATGTGCACGAAACATTAAGTATTGTTGATAAAGCTTATATCCTTATTTCGGGAGTCATTTTCCGATCGGGTGGTGCTGAAGAGCTGGCAGATGATGAGGAAGTAAGGAAAATGTATCTGGGTGAAAATTTTAAGTTAGACAGATATTAAAAAAAACGGCGTATTCCGGAAAGCATGGAACACGCCGTTTAATTCAGGATTGAGGTTCCTTAAAATCAGAATCTTACCGCACCTTCTTTAACTGTGGACATGTAAAACTTCCAGCAGAGTTCTCGAACCCGCTGGCTGACATCAAATGAGGCGGCTTTTTTAACTGCGTATATTCCTCTCGAATCTCCAATTTTTGTTAATGATAATGCCGCTGCAATACGGCATGCTTCATCATCACAGTTTTTTAAGACTCTCATAAGAGGTATAACAGCTTCATCACTTTTCATCTCACCGAGGAAAAGAGTGGAGCTTAAACGAAGACCTGCGTTGTCGGACTCAACACCATTAATGTAGTTGATTTCGGCTTGTCTGTATGACAACGATTTTTTAGGTGCATTACTTGCATTAACTGCAGGTGAAATAATTGCTGCAAAAAATACAGCAAACAGGATGATGGAAAAGATTTTTGATCGCATTTTGGACTCCCGGTTGATTTGATTGTTTCTTGATTCAGGACAAGATTAACAACACAGAAATTATTTAATAACTGGGGGCAATATGTCGTTATAATAAAGTGAATGTAACTGTTTAGGTAAGGGCGAATGAATAAGATGATAGTGGGTCGATTAAAGTTATTATCGGTCAGTATTATTAATACAATTTTCCTCCCTTGCCAACATTACTGTCTGAATGTTTAAATCTTGCCAGAAAAATTCGTATCTCGGGATAGGAAAAATTTTCGCCAAGCTTTGTTTTTAGGTCTTTAAGTTCTACAAATCCTTCTTTGTATCTGTGATAAATTTGTCTGAATCTCTCCTTGGTAATTATTGGTTCCACATCGAGAGTAATATCCAATCCCAGAATCTCCTCTATTTGCATTGAGATGGTGGTCTCAGTCTGATTTTTTGTGGATGCGATTTCTTTATAGGTTTTTCCCTCCTTTAACATCTGATAGACTGGGAAGAGATGAGCCGGAACAACTATCTTTTTCTTTTTTGCCTCATCAGCAACGATTGTAACACTGTTGATGACGGAAAGAACATCTTCACCAATTTTGTTGAACATCCTTTCATTTGTTCCTTCAACCTCCAAAAATTCTTCCCTCGTTTTTGGTTTCAGTCTCGCAAGTAAAACAAGAACCGGGTCTTCACAAATCAGGTATGGTGGCTGGGTGAATTTTAAAGCTATTTTTTCTCTAAGATTTTTGAGTTTAAAATAGAGTTCAAGGTCGGTATCGGGATCAGAAGGGATGCTTTCATCCTCACCTGTAATAAGTCTCAGTTCAATCAGTGAGGCATAACCCTTGTTTGTTACAAAAATCCGGTTTGCCTTCGACTTGTTTTCGTAAATATACCCTGTGTTCAAAAGCTGATTAAATACCGATTTAATATGGCTGTATTTAAAACTTGAGCAAATTCCAAAAAAAGGAAGTTTTTGGTAAATATCCGACTTTGAAGTCCCCATCATAATGGTGAATATATGCACCGGACTTATTCCATCCTTAAAATGATAAACAGCTTTCAGGATCGATTCGTTAACAAACTGGTAAGCATCAAGTGACAAAGACTCACTCATCTTTAAACAGTTGTCACATTTCCCGCACTTAAATTCTTTGTTATCTCCAAAATATTTTAATATATATTCAAAACGGCAGTCGGTGTGGTAAACATAATTTTCGATCTGTTTTAGCTTATTAAATGAATTATTGTAATTCTGATCGATAAACTTTGAATTTAGTTGAAGTTTTGAACTTTTTATTCTTGGAACGAGTAAACGAAATGTATCTTTTGAACTTGGTAACTGATACGATAAAATTCCACCGGTTTCGAGTTCAAACATCGTTTGTTTTAGTGCCTCCTCACTTAAGCGAAGGTCTTGCATTATTTTCTCTGAATTCATCAGAACTTTTTGAGAGAATGGGGCAACTCCATACTCCTTAACGAGATAAAGAATCATCTCCTTTTTAATATTATCAGGGAGTTTTTTTGTGAAGAGTTTAAGAGTTTCAATATCAATCGTAAACGAAAAAAAGTGTTTTGGCATAAAGTCGGAGATTGCTGCAAGGTAACCGGCTTTTTCAAGAATATTTAAAGCTCCAATAAAGGTGCCTCTTGGGATATCTCTGCCATAAATCAGATTTACAAGATTATAATCAATTTTGAGAACCTTGTCGGGGAGTTGTCCCATTTGTATGGAAACTGAATCGAGAAGTGCATCATAGAGGGTTGCAACAAGTTCTTTTTTTGGATAGTTTGAATCGATAAAAAATTGTTGCAGACGCAGATCGGCTCTTTCAAAAAGCAGAACTGCAAATGATTCTTTTCCATCGCGCCCGGCTCTGCCAAATTCCTGATAATAACTTTCGATTGTACCCGGCATATTAAAGTGGATCACAAGCCTCACATCCTCTTTATCAATTCCCATTCCAAAAGCGTTGGTTGCCACAATAACTTTACATTTGCCTGAAAGGAATTGCTCCTGAACTCTTTTTCGATGTTCAGTGGGTAACCCCGCATGATAAAAAGCATTATCGATTTTTCGGATTGCGAGGTATTCTGAGATTTCTTCAGCTTTTTTTCTTGAGCCGGCATAGATAATCGCCGGAGTGCCGTAAACCCTAAGCAACTCGGCTGTTTTGGATTTTTTATCTTTGACTTCAAGCACCGAAAGTGAAATATTTTCCCGTTCAAATCCCCTTACAAAAACAAGTGGTTCATCCATGTTAAGCTGTTTAACAATGTCGTCGCGTACCTCTTTTGTGGCAGTTGCAGTGAATGCTGAAACGGATTTTATTCCGGTATAAAGGATAAAATCGCGGATTTTTAAGTAACCGGGTCGGAAATTATGTCCCCATTCGCTGATACAATGAGCTTCATCAACAAAAAGGAAGTTGGGTTTAAGCTGTCTTATCTTTTCGGTAAACTGCTGATTTTCAAGTCTTTCAGGAGCTACATAGAGGAGTTTTATCAGACCTTGTTCGGTGTCTCGAATAATACGGTCAATTTCATAAGGGGGGAGCGAACTGTTTATAAATTCGGCATTTATGCCGGAAGCTCTAAGTCCATCAACCTGATCTTTCATCAATGCAATCAGGGGAGAGATGACAATTGAAAAACCTTTAGATATAATTGCGGGAATCTGGTAACATAACGATTTACCACCACCGGTGGGGAGGACTGTTAGTACATTTTCCTTCTTCAGGATGGCTTCAATTATCTCATATTGTCCCATCCGGAACGAGTTATAGCCAAAATATTTTTTTAGTGCTTCTTGCGGTGTCATGGACTGCAAATTTATCAAATTCGCACGACATAGAGAAACGGAAGATTAATGCAGTAATTCAATAATGCAATAATGCAGTAATTCAATAATGCAGTAATTCTCGAATCGAGGGTGATGTAACCAATAGCCTCCGATTTCAATCGGAGGTCGAATTATATTATCACAGTAGTGCTAAATCCATCTTCTCGACTCCTTGATTTCTACTTCAAATACAACAATTTTAACAATTTAATCTGTTTGTCATTGTCATCCCGCACGGAAAGAAACCATGCTCCTGAAGGAAAGCCTGATAAATCAAATTCCTCAATGTACTCTCCGATGCCGGCGTAATCTTTTGTAAAACTTGATACCTCTTCACCGTTGCTGTTGAAGAGAGTAAATGTTAATACAGTCTGTTCCGGTACAAATACTTTCACACTGGTTGTTGGATTAAACGGGTTTGGATAATTATGACTAATGTTAAATTCGGATGGTACCAGTGCCGGTGCAATTGGGCTCGCATGATTATCCACAATATGAACCACACCTTTGTTGTTTACTTTCCAAAGTTTATAAATAATTTTTTGAGAACCTCCCAGACTGTCAGGTTCATATCTTATAATGAGTGTAGGACCTGTCCTCGCTTTATACTTTATCTCTTCATCGCCACGATAACCACCTTTAAAATGATAAACCCTTGAAATTGCTCCTCCTGTGGAGTCAAGGTATGTGTTAAAAGGGGTTATCTTTTTATCTCCCATAAGCAGGTAGTGTAATTGTGTGGGATCAGCAGCCGAAAAAAGATGTTTCTCTTTGTGTGTCTCGTCAAATGTACCCCATTTATTTCGGTAAACACCATATAAGAGGTCTTCCTGGGGTAAAGCGCGGATATAAACAACCTCACCAAAAAGTTCCTCTCGACCGTAAACTGCCATTCCGTATGCAGTGTCTCCAATAAATCCTTGTTCAACAACTCCTCTATAGGTTGTATCGCCATTTGAAATAAGCCACCTGCTATAGTAGTTTCTGAAATCAGGAATTTTTGCATAAATGTCGGTTGCTCTGATAAAGTACTTAATATCATAACCACCCGTTTCAGGATATCTGAATTTATTCGGTTCCACCCCCTTGTCGGTCAGTTCGATATAAAGTTTTAACCTGTATCCATTTAAGAGGAGTGAATCTTTAAGTGTGAGTGTGGAGCTAAAATATTCGGGGTATTTCCTGACGAGAGGCTGAATGAATTTTATAGTATCAACTCCTGGTTTTGAATAAATCAAAGTTACATCTGCTGATTCCCAGAAGTCGCCGGAACTATAACCCTGTGAGTACTGATGTCTTGAGGAAACATCCACCTTCAATGATGGTGTAAATAAGGTGTCTTCAAATGTTGTCGAAGTTGTAACTGTAACAGGCAGTTTGTACAAAAAATAAGTGCCGTCCGGTTTTTGATACTTCATTTCGCGAACAGTTATATCTTCTGAGACACTGCTTGGAAGAGGGGGTCCCCATGAATCGGAGAAGTACTTTCGGGATAAGCCAAAATCTTTTTTAAGATAAAGCGTACTTTTATCTCCCTCGATACGATAGGTTGTCGTCGTCTTTATAATGGTGAGAAGTTCATTTGAATGTGGAGGAATTGCACCTGTGAATGTCGAGCCAGATGGAAGTGTAATATCAGCAAGTAACATTTCGATATCACCTGTTTTCAACCAGTAAATCTTTCCATCTTGATACGCCATTGGAACCTTAAGGAAAGGATTGTTGAAATACTGCTTACCATTCAGAACTTTGTATGTGGTTACTTCACCCAGATCAATATATGTCCAAAATCCTCCACCCCCACCCCATTTATCAACCTTGGTCTGAATTACATACTTCTGCCCCGGATACTGGAAAAAGAAAAGTGAGTCTTGCGCTTGTAGAGTTAGAGCAAAACTTAATGTAAAAAACAAATAAAATATTTTTTGAAGTTTTCCCATGATCAAATCCTCCCGGATTGTCAAACACTAAAATAGTTGCTGAGGAAAAGTATATATTTTTCTCCATTCTACCAAAAACATAATTAAAAAAATATTTTATTTTGAATTACTATAGAAAAGGGATAGCTAAAAATAATATCTCATCAGGTGAGTACTGGTTTATTTCATTAATACATTATGAATTTACCCAGTCTAAATTCCTGTGGCATATTCATTTCCGGAAATGCTTTCAGCCTGACGGGATAATCCATACTCTAATTTTTACTATATTTCAGGTTCAAATAAGGAAATTTATGTCAACAATTAATATATTATTTATCGGAGATATTGTAGGTAAGCCGGGGTTTGAGATGATACTTACATGGTTGCCGACATTTCAACAAAAATATAAAACAGATGCGATAATAGTTAACGGGGAAAACACAAACGACGGCAAGGGAATCCTTCAAAAAGAAGGTGAAGCGTTGTTTGCACAAGGGGTTAGAGTAATCACGGGGGGGAATCATACCTGGGATAAAGCTCCTGCACAGGAATATTTAAAAAATGAACCACGGGTTTTGAGGCCACAAAATTATCCCCGTGGAGCGCACGGGAACGGGCACTACATTTTTGAGACCTCCAAGGGGAAAGTTGCAGTCTTAAATCTTCAGGGAAGAACTTTTATGCCGATAATTGATTGTCCTTTCAGATCGGCTGAATGGGTTCTCGCTAACAAAATCAGAACCGAAACCAAGGTTATTGTCGTGGATTTTCATGCTGAAGCCACTGCCGAAAAACAGGCACTGGCATACCATTTGGATGGAAAAGTTTCTGCGATTTTGGGTACCCACACACATGTTCAGACCAATGATGACAGGATATTCCCAAACGGCACGGCATATATCTCGGATGTTGGCATGACAGGTCCTTATAATTCCGTAATTGGAATGAAAGTGGCTCCGGCTCTTAACAGGTTTTTATATCAAACACCTCAAAAATATGAAACCGCCCTTGATGATGTTCATGTATGTGGTGTATTTCTGAAAATTGACACTGAAACAGGGAAAACTCTTGAGATAGAGAAATTTATTTTCCCTGAATTTGACAAAACAGCAAAAAGTTAATATGATCCTTATTGATGGAAAAAAGGTATCTGCCGATATAAAAGCAGAACTGAAAATTGAGATTGAAGAACTTCGACTTAAAACGGGGAAAGTTCCGGGTCTGGTTGTAATCATTGTTGGTGACAACCCTGCAAGCGAAGTTTATGTAAGGAATAAACATAAATCATGTGTGGAAGTTGGGATCAACTCAATTGTTGTGGAAATGCCTGCTGAAACAACTCAAGAGGACCTTCTTGAGCAGGTAAAATATTTTAATGAAAATCCCGATTTTCATGGAATCTTAGTTCAACTTCCACTTCCAAAACAAATCAATGAAGCTGTCATTATCAGAGCCATCGATCCCATAAAGGATGTTGATGGTTTTCATCCTACAACAGTTGGTGAACTGGTAACGGGCAACCCGACTTATGTATCTTGTACTCCGGCGGGGGTGGTTGAACTTCTTGCCAGGTATGATATTGATCCCGCAGGAAAACATGTTGTAATTGTTGGCAGGAGTAATATAGTTGGGAAACCGGCTGCACTGCTTTTAATGCAAAAGAAAAAATTTGCTAATGCCATTGTTACAGTTTGTCATTCAGCAGCTAAGGACATTTCGGTTTATACAAAACAGGCCGATATTCTTGTAGCGGCAATGGGAGTTCCCGGATTTATCAAAAAAGAGATGGTAAAACAGGGGGTTGTTGTAATTGATGTGGGAACCAACAGAATTTATGACCCAACAACAAAATCAGGGACAAGATTGGTCGGCGATGTCGATTTTGAAGGAGTTTCGCAGGTTGCTTCTTATATTACACCTGTTCCGGGTGGAGTTGGACCAATGACAATCGCGATGTTATTAAAAAACACAGTTAAAGCATTCAAAGAACACGGAATGTAAAATGGAAACAAACAGAATTTCAAAAATTGTACACCAGGCCCTCTTAGAGCGGAAATTAAGTGATTTTTACTGCACATCTGAAACCTGTAAGGGTTGGGAGAGAAATGTTGTAACTCAACCCCTCACAGTAAACAAGATTGTAAATGCCGGGGCTGAAAGAATTTCAGCGGGAATTGGTGTTGGACATGAGTTAAGCGATCATGAACTTGCCAGGATGATAGATCATACGATGCTGAAACCTGATGCTACAATTGATGAAATAAAAACTCTTTGCAGCGAAGCAAAACAATTTGAATTTGCAAGTGTTTGTGTTAATCCATGTCATGTAAAACTTTGTAGTGATCTTTTACGCGGAACGAGAGTTAAGGTTTGTACCGTGATTGGATTCCCTTTGGGATCAAATCCAACTGCGGTAAAAAGAGCTGAGGCTGAACAGGCAATTTCTGAAGGTGCTCAGGAACTTGACATGGTAATTAATGTTGGATGGTTAAAGTCAAAGATGTACCGCGAAGTATTTGATGACATTCAGCAAATTGTAATTCCCGCAAAAAACAGAAGAGTTATCGTAAAAGTGATCCTTGAAACATGTCTGCTCACAGATGAAGAAATCGTAAAAGCTTCCGTGATCTGCAAACAAGCGGGAGCTAGTTATGTGAAAACATCAACCGGTTTTTCAAAAAGTGGAGCTACTGTTCAGGCAGTTGCGCTGATGAAAAAAGTTGTTGGTTCAACACTTGGAGTTAAGGCTTCGGGTGGAATCAAAACGACTGAAGACGCCAGAGCAATGGTTGAAAGTGGTGCAGACAGAATTGGTGCCAGTGCAAGCGTTAAGATAGTGACCGGGGGTGGCAGTGGTTCTGGAACTGGTAGTTACTAAAACCGCTGACGGTTACACGGCCGAAGTCCCTTCATTACACGGTTGTGAGAGTTGGGCTCACACTGAGGATGAGGTGATGGAAAAGATACTTGAGATGTCCCTTTTTTATCTAAACCTGGATGATATTAAGCGACTTAAAGTTGACAGAGCCCGGACCGATTTTCCTTCAATTATTTACAAACTTATCATAAAATAAATTGGCAAGATCCAAAGACATTTCACCCTCCCGCCGGGAAAAGCTGATGCGAGTTGCATCATACCGGCAAAACGACCTTACCATAGTTCTCGAAAATATCCATGATCCGCATAATGTAAGTGCAATTTTAAGGAGTTGTGATGCGGTAGGTATAAAAAAAGTTTCACTCCTTTATAACATCGAAAAATTCCCAAAACTTGGCGGAAAATCCTCTGCTTCCGCTTCCAAATGGATCGAAACACAAAAATTTAAAACTGTGGATGACTGTTACACTGCATTGAGAAGTCAGGGATTTACCATCGCCGCAAGCTTTCTTGATGATAAATCAAGGACACTTCACGATATCGATTTTACAAAAAAGATCGCTCTCGTGATTGGGAATGAACACCGGGGAATCTCAGAAGAGGCATTGTTAAAAGCCGATTTCAGTTATTATATCCCTATGAAAGGGATGATACAAAGTCTAAATGTTTCGGTTGCTGCGGCTGTGTCGGTTTATGAAGCACTTAGGCAGAAACTTGCTGCTGGGCATTATGAAAAATCAAGATTGCCGGCAGAAGAGTTTGATGAAATGGCTTTAAAATGGATCAACAAATGAATTATGGTGACTCCACTTCCACAAATTTTAAGAAACAATTTGAATTAACTTTTGACGCTTTTGCTAAAAACATGGCCCTGGATAAATTAGTTGATTCAAACAACAAAAAGGAACAAAATTGAGTATTAAAAATATTAGTCCCATAACACGAGTTAAAGGTGAGTTGACATTTGGTGGTGACAAATCGGTTTCACACCGTGCTGTGATTTTTGCTTCAATGGCTGAGGGGGGATCAGTGATCAAAAATATTTCATCAAGCGAAGATGTAAAATCAACCATAAAGTGTTTGAAGTCAATTGGTGCCAAAATCGACCAAAAAGATGGTGTGATTGTCATAAAAGGGGTGGGATTTAAAGGATTTACCAAAAGTGAGGAAGTGCTTGATGCCGGTAATTCGGGAACTACAGCAAGACTTCTTGCCGGGTTGTTGGCGGCGCAGGATTTTGAATCGGTAATTACAGGTGATGAGTCACTTCAAAAAAGACCTATGGATCGGGTAACTGCTCCTCTTAAAAAGATTGGTGCAAAAGCCACTCTCGACAAAAAACACCTTCCGATGACGATTAAAAAAAGTAAACTTAAAGCGGGGGAGATTACACTTGAAGTGGCAAGTGCCCAGGTAAAAAGTGCCCTTATACTTGCAGGACTCCATATTGAAGATGGAGAGTTGACAATCATCGACCCATTTGAAACAAGAAACCACACGGAAGAGATGTTGGGAATAACCCGGGTTGATCATCCTGCGGGGAAAGCGATCACCGTATTGTCCAAATTTTATCCCCAGGCAGGGGAATATCTGATCCCAGGTGACATTTCGAGCGCAATGTTCTTTATTGTGCTCACATTAATTGCCGGTGATTCACTTCGAATCAAAAATCTTTTGCTTTCTCCTGAAAGAATTAAAGCACTCGAAATTTTGCAAAGAATGGGTGCGAATATAATTTTCGACAGGGAAGAGACTGGTAAGTGTGGAAAATCAGGAGATATTTTTGTTAAACGATCCGACTTAATTAATGTTGAGATATTTCCTGAGGAAATTCCTCTTATCATAGATGAAATTCCTGCACTCACAATCGCCGGACTATTTGCCGAAGGGGGATTTATGATAAGGAATGCCGCAGAGTTGAGGATTAAAGAAACAGACAGGATCACAGCCATCGTAAAAAATCTCGGTTTTTGTGGTGCAGAAGTTATTGAGTATGAAGACGGTTTTCTGCTTTACGGAAAAGATGTGGATGATTTTGCACTTTTTGAATCTTTTGGTGACCACAGAATTGCAATGGCATTTTCGATCCTTGCGGCACTATTAAACAAAGGGGGAAAAGTGAATCAGGCAGAGTGTGTTAATATTTCAAATCCAAATTTTTATGAACAACTTGAACAGATTTCAAAAAAGGATTAAATAATGTCCCTGAAGGTTTTGGTTTTTACAATTTTGGTCTATTCTGTTTCTTCATTTGCGCAGAATTATTCAATTAATGATTATATGCCTCTGAATTTACGGGAAGCGGTTGAAAAGGGATTCCGCAGTTATGATGGTAAACCCGGGAAAAATTATGTACAAAACGATGTCAGTTATAAAATTGATGCGGAATTGTTGCCAAAAGAGGGAAAAGTAAGGGGGAAAGTTATCATAAATTATAAAAACAACTTTCCAAATTCACTTGAAAAGTTAGTTTTAAGGCTGTATCAGGATGCCTTTAAAAAAGGGGTCGGGAGAGATTTTCAGATTGATCCCTCTGATGTTCATGATGGAACGATAATTTCAGATATTAAAATTGACGGGAAAAATATTGATGTAAACGGTGATAAAATAAACCGTTCAGGGACATTACTTTTTGTGAAATTGGATACTCCATTAAACACCGGTGTAAATGTTACTGTGGAGATGAATTGGGAAGTGAAATTTCCTGAGATTACAAGAGTAAGGATGGGGAAATACAGTGATTCCACTCTTTTTATTGCATACTGGTATCCTCAAATGTCAGTATATGATGATCTTCAGGGGTGGGATGAACAAAACTTTACAATGAATCAGGAGTTTTACAACAATTTTGCAGATTTTGATGTAAAAATCACGGCTCCTGAAGGATTTCTTATCTGGGCTACGGGTGAGTTACAAAACCCGGCAGAGGTTTATTCAGATGATGTATTAAAAGGTTTTGAAAAGGCAAAAACTTCAAATGAAATAGTGAAAATTGTAAGCAGCGAGACAAAAAACAATCTAAAAACCAGAAAAGGAAACAATACTTTTCATTACACTGCCAAGTATGTTCCTGATTTCGCCTTTGGTGCAGCACTTGATTATCTTTGGGATGCATCGACAATGGTGGTTGACAAAAAAACAGGGAGAAAAGCATTTATCTCGGCAGTTTACAATGAAAAATCTGAAGATTTTTATCAGGTGGTAGAAATCTCCCGTAAGGCAATCAAATATTTTTCTGAGGACTTACCGGGTGTGCCATATCCATATCCATCCATGACTGTTTTTAATGGTCAGGGAGGAATGGAGTTCCCGATGATGGTAAATGATGGCTCAGAAACGACTTTTTCTTCCACTGTTGGGTTGACAGCCCACGAAATCGCCCATACTTATTTCCCGTTTTTTATGGGTACAAATGAAGTTAAATATGCTTTTATGGATGAAGGTATGGCACGGATGATTCCCTACAAATTTCAAAAAGAAGTTGGGAAGTATAATCCTGTAGCGACTCAAATGAAAGCTTTTGACGAGAGAGCAGGCAGAGAGTTTGAAGTGCCTCCGATGGTGCCTTCAATTCAACTTAAGGGACCAACCTACAGAATGGCAGCTTATAACCGGCCGGCACTGGCTTATCTCTTTTTACAGGATATGATGGGTGAGGATAAATTCAGAGAAGCCATGCAAAATTACACCGAAGTATGGAAAGGGAAACATCCAAATCCATTCGATTTTTTTAATATCATGAGCAGTTTTTATGGCGAAGACCTGAGTTGGTACTTCAAATCCTGGTTTTTTAATTGGGATTATCCTGATTTGAGGCTCAAGTTTGAGGGGGGTACTGATTACACAGTGCAAAACCTTGGCAGACTGCCACTTCCTGTAAAGATATATCTGGCAGAGGGTACGGACAAGAAGCTTATGTATTATCAACCTGCTTCAATCTGGAAAGATGGTAAAACTACCATTAAGGTGAAACTTGAAACCCCGGATAAGATGACCTGGTACCAGCTTGGTGATGAGAACATCCCCGATGTTAACCGGCTTGATAATGTTCTGAAATAGTGATTATAGCTATGGGGGATAGTTCTACGGATTACACGGATTTAACGCGGATTACACGGATTTTTTTTGGACACAGATACACGCAGATTAGACGGATTTTCGCCGATATATTTTGTAAGCTGATGCATTCGGGATCATAACAAAATCTTTCGATTGAAATTTGTAAATTACGGTTTAACTTTTTTACAAATACATTGGAAAAGACTGCTCTCGGATGAAAGAATACCTGGATTTGGTGCGACTCGTGATGAAAGAAGGAATAAGAAAACCTTCCCGGACCGGAATTGATACGATTTCATATTTCTCTGCAAACTATCGTGTTGATATTTCAAACGGATTTCCGTTACTTACCACAAAAAAGATGGTATGGAAATCCCTTTTACACGAAGTGTTGTGGTACCTTTCGGGTGAAGATCACATCAGAAATCTTAGAAAACATACAAAAATCTGGGATGCCTGGGCAGATGAAAATGGTGATCTTGAAACTGCTTACGGCTATTATTGGCGGAAATTCCCTTCAGCCGAACTCGATGAAAATGGTAACTGGCAGGTACGACAGGTAGATCAAATTAGATATATAATCGATGAGATCAAACGGAATCCTTACAGTCGCAGACTTATTGTAACTGCCTGGGAACCCGGGAACGCCACCACAAGTAAACTCCCTCCTTGTCACTATACTTTTGCATTTAATGTTCAAGGAAACAGGCTAAACTGTCACCTCACGCAAAGATCGGGTGATATCGCTTTGGGAATTCCTTTTAATCTGGCTGCCTATTCGATGTTGACCATGATTATCGCCAATGAAACAGGATTAGAACCCGGAATTTTCAGTCACACCATCATTGATGCCCATATATATGTTGCGGATAAAGGTTCTGACCTGGAGCAATATGACCATCTTGAGGGACTTAAAATTCAGCTCGAAAGAGAACCTCTTCCCCTTCCAACACTTAAAATAGCCAAAAAACCGATTGATGAACTTACATTTGAAGATTTTGAGTTGGTTGGATATCAATCCCATCCGGCGATAAAATTTGAGGTTGCAGTTTGAGAAGAATCATAATTGTTGCGGTGGCAAGAAATTTTGTAATCGGTAAAGCGAATGGTGATATGTCGTGGACCGTCAAAGAAGATTTTGACCATTTTAAGTCAACGACAATTGGTTATCCTGTATTGATGGGAAGAAAAACCTACGGCTACTTCAAAAAACCTCTACGAGATCGTGAGCATATTGTAATTACACACGATAAAAAATTTGACCCCAAACATGTTGGTGTAAAAGTGTTTAACACGCTCCGCGAAGGATTTGAGTATGTGGAGACATTACACACAGATAAAATGTTTATAATCGGTGGTGGTGATGTTTATAAACAGGTCTTGCAACAGGGACTTGTGGATGAAATGATCATCTCCTGGATGGATTTTGATGCCGAAGGTGAAGTTTCATTTCCCCGATTTAATGAAAGTGAGTGGGAAGTAAAGAGTCGGGAGAAACGGGAGCAGTTTGAGATTGTGCACTACATTAGAACTTTAGAACTTTAGAACTTTAGAACTTTAGAACTTTAGAACTTGAGAACTTGAGAACTTGAGAAAATGAAATAAATTTAGAAAAGACAGATGAAAATTAGAGTTTTACCCGATAATATATCAAGCAAGATTGCTGCCGGAGAGGTCATACAGAGACCTGAGTCGGCGGTGAAGGAGTTGATGGAAAATTCCATTGATGCGGGGGCAACTCATATCGAATTGATGGTTAGAAATGCCGGAAAATCGCTCATCAGGGTGGTTGATAACGGTGATGGCATGGGGGAAGAGGATGCTCTGATATGTATAATGAAACATGCTACAAGTAAAATCAGTGAAGAAAAAGACCTTGATGCGATAAAGACCCTTGGTTTCAGAGGGGAAGCACTTAGTTCTATTGTTGCAGTTGCACAATTTGAAATGAAAACGGGGACTGATACTTCTGAACTTTCGACGATACTAAAAATTGAAGACAGCAGAACCATTTTAAAAGAAGAAGGTGGATATTTTAAGGGAACGGATATCAGTGTAAAGAATCTTTTTTACAACATTCCGGCGCGTAGAAATTTTCTAAAATCCGATTCAACAGAACTGAGACATGTGATTGATACATTTCAAAAACTTGCCCTGGGAAAACCTGATATCCATTTTACGCTTTTTTCGGATGATTCAAAAATTCTCGATTATTTGCCCGGAACACTTTCAGACAGGATTGGGCAGGTTTTTGGGGAAAAGAGTTTTAACAACATCATTCAGATCGAAGAGAAAACTGAATATCTAAATTTGAGTGGATTTCTCGGCAAACCTGCATTGGTGAAAAAGGCGAGGGGAGATCAATATCTTTTTCTAAATGGCAGATTTGTCAGCTCAAAACAGGTAAATTTTGCGGTGTTTAACGCCTATGAAAATTTCCTTGAAAAAGGGGACTATCCATTTTTTATCCTCTTTTTAGATATTGATCCCGCAAAAATTGATGTTAATGTTCATCCTTCAAAACTTGAAGTAAGGTTTGAAGAGGATAAGGATATTTATAATTTTGTAAATGCTGTGGTTCGCAAAGGTTTGGCAGCTTATGATCTTGTACCTTCCCTTTCTTTCTCTACAAATACTTTGGAGGGGCATAACAAACTCGGTTTTGACAATTATTCAAGAGCGGATAGAAGCGATTTTAGTGACAGGCCGGCAGTTCAGAACGATTCACCAAACAGAGAGAACAAGAGTCAGTTTGGTCAGATGCCTTCCTCCTCAAAACGGATTGGAATTAACGACAATGATATTGATCTGATCTTTGGAGCCCTTTCACGAAATGTGGAACGGGGACCTGAAGATGAAGATGTGAGCCATCCATTTGATGAGCAGAGTGGAGGCGATTCGCAGGGTCAAACACACAATTATAAAAGTGGACAGCTTGATCAGGATGTTTATACTCCAAAGATTTTTGAGAGAATTCCTGCTGATGATGCCGAAACAAACTCAACTCCTTTTATCATTCAATTGCACAATAAATATATTTTGTGCCAGATAAAAACGGGTTTAATGATTATCGATCAGCATGTGGCACATGAGCGGATTTTATATGAAATGGCAAAAAAACAGTTGACTCAAAATTTCCCGTTGTTTCAACAATTGTTGTTCCCAAAAGTTGTTTCGACCGATCCTGCAAGGGTAATGTTGGTGAAGGAGATTCAGGATTACCTTCAACGATTGGGATTCATCGTGAAAGTCATCTCAAAAACCGATCTGGTAGTGGAAGCAATTCCTTCACAGGTAAAAACAGGTGAGGAAGAAAAAATATTGCTCGAGATATTAGATCAGTATATCGAAAACAGGGAAGAAAAAATACTTGATGAAACTGAGAACATGGCAAAATCATTTTCCTGTAAAGCAGCCATCAAAGCGGGTGACAGACTCTCACAAGAAGAGATGCGCCGACTTATTGATGAACTGTTTGCCACAGAAAACCCGTATGTTTGTCCCCACGGAAGACCGGTCGTCTTAAAAATCTCTCTTGATGAATTTGACAGGAGATTTGGAAGAACAAGCTAATGCAAGTATTAGGTATTAATTATTAGGTATTATTTTTTGAGGGTTGGAAGAATTTTGGAATTTTGGGAAATTGGAGAAGTCAAAAACACTGAACAAACAGGAGACCAATATGAAGGATTCACTTTATATGCAGAAGTTGGACGAGTACAACAAAAAAGTTGCCGGTTCAAAAACAAATGGAATGAAATATACCACTGTTAGTGGGGAACCCGTAAAAGTATTATACGGACCTCAAGATGTTGCCGATCATGATTATATGCGTGATCTCAACTTCCCGGGCGAGTATCCATATACCAGGGGTATTCACCCAAACGGTTACAGAGGCAAAATCTGGACTATGCGCCAGTTTGCAGGCTTTGGCTCACCCGAGGACACAAATGAGAGATTTCATTATCTGCTTAATAATGGTCAAACCGGGTTATCAGTAGCTTTTGATCTCCCAACTTTGATGGGATGGGATGCAGATGCTCCTTTAAGTGAAGGTGAAGTTGGTATATGTGGTGTTTCAATCTCGTCACTTGAGGATATGGAGGTTCTATTTAAAGGGATTCCACTTGATAAAGTCTCAACTTCGATGACAATCAATTCACCCGCTGCAATGATTTTTGCTTTTTATCTGGCAGTTGCACAAAAGCAGGGAGTTGATTTTAAGAGTCTCAGGGGAACTCTCCAAAACGACATTTTAAAAGAATATATCGCTCAAAAAGAATATATTTATCCTCCTCATCCATCGATGAGGATAATTGTTGACATGATCGAATATTGCACTACTGAAGTTCCGCAATGGAATCCCGTTTCTGTAAGTGGTTACCATATTCGTGAGGCCGGCTCAACTTCCGTTCAGGAATTGGCTTACACACTCGCTGATGGTTTTGCTTATATCGAAGCATGTATGGAAAGGGGTATGGACATTGATGAATTTGCTCCCCGAATTTCATTCTTTTTTAACTCACATCTCGACTTTTTTGAAGAGATTGCGAAGTTCAGAGCAGCAAGAAGAATTTATGCGAAGAGGATGAAGGAACGATATGGTGCTAAAAATCCAAGAAGCTGGTGGCTGAGATTCCACACACAGACAGCGGGATGCACTTTAACAGCCCAACAACCCGAAAACAACATCGTAAGAACTGCTTTTCAAGCACTTGCTGCGGTTATGGGTGGCACTCAATCTTTACATACAAATTCAATGGATGAAACACTTGCACTTCCAAGCGAAAAAGCTGTGAAAATTGCTCTCAGAACTCAGCAATTAATTGCTTATGAGACCGGAGTTATTAATTCTGTTGATCCACTTGCCGGAAGTTATATGGTTGAGAGTATGACTGACAAGATGGAAGCTGAAGCAAACAGGATTTTTGATGAGATCGATTCCCTCGGCGGGGTAATTCCGGCGATTGAAACGGGTTATTTCCAAAAACAGATTGCTGATGCAGCTTATGCTTATCAAAAAGAAGTTGACAGAAAAGAAAAGATCATTGTTGGTGTAAACGAATTTGTCGAGAAAGATGAAGTGGTTGATATCCCGATCCTTACAGTTTCCCCTGAGGTTGAAAGAACTCAGCGGGAAAGATTAGCAAATATTAAAGCCAACAGAAGTGGAGTTGAAGTTGAAAATTCCCTTTTGGAGATCAAAAACGCTGCTGAAAACGGTAACAACCTGATGCCTGTTTTTGTTAAGGCGGCAGCCAACTATGTTACTCTTGGTGAAATGATTGATGTCTTAAAAGAACCGTTTGGGATATATACAGAAGAAGCGGTATTTTGAAAATCAAACAATATCTTAAATTAATCAGGGCATCTCACTGGATAAAGAATATTTTCCTGTTTGTGCCCCTGGTTTATTCAAAAAAACTATTTATTTGGGACGACTTGTCTCTAACCTTGCTTGGATTTATGGCATTTAACTTTGCCTCAAGCATAGTTTATGTCTTAAACGACATAGTTGACAAGGATAGAGACAGTCTTCACCCAAAAAAGCGACTAAGACCGATACCGGCAGGTGATATTTCAGTTAAAGAAGCCTATGTCGTGATTCTCGTTTTGGGAGTGTTGACAATTCTGTTTTCTTTCCATCTGAATTATGCGTTTGAGATGGTTGTAATCGCATATATTTTGTTGAACACGATCTATTCATTTAAACTTAAAAATATCGTTTTACTGGATATTTTTTCGATTGCCGGTGGATTTATCCTGCGAGTTGCTGCGGGTACAGTAGTGATAGCTGTTGCGGCTTCAAGTTGGTTGGTGCTTATTACTCTGTTCATTTCGTTGTTTTTGGCGGTTATGAAAAGGATGTCAGAGTCTGATCTGCTTAGTTCAGAGGATCAGGATCATATACCTGTAAGGAAGGTGCTCGAGAATTATTCCAAACGATTTATCGATCAGATATCTGCAGTTAGTGCAGGAGGTGTGATAGTTTTTTATGCCCTCTACACTGTTTCTCCCAGAACTGTAGAAACCTTTGGAACAGAAAACCTGATATATACTACAGCCTTTGTTGTCTTTGGTATATTTAGATATATGTATCTGGTTTATCAACATCATCGCGGAGAAAATACGATTGATATTTTATTGCATGATGGCTCCACAATCTTGAATGCAATTCTGTATGTTGCAGTAACACTTTTGATAGTTTACAAGGTAATCTAAATGCAAAAATTTTTATTCTCAATAACCATTCTTATCCCGATTAGTCTTTTTCTAAGCGGATGTTGTAAATGTGATGAAAAAGCTGAATCAGGGACGGGTACGAGTTCAAATAATCAAATAATCGGCGAAGGTTTCATAAATATTGAGGTCGCCGAGGCATGGATCGATTTGATGCCGGGTGGTCCTTCTGGATTTATGTTCACAGGTGAAGCCACAGTTGCAGCCTGGGAATTACCTGAATTCGACAGTCTAAAATGTAGAGATGCAGTTATAATTGTGGATGGTAAAGAAATAACAAAGTTTCCTTTTGTTATTGAAAACAGTGTTGACAAGTCATTTAAACCCGGAAAATCGAGTCATATACCTGTAAGATTTAACTCAAAAGAGAGAAATAAACCTGATGGTCTGATGGATGTCGGAAAAGTTTCGATAAAACTTACAATAGAATACAAAGGTAAACTGTTAACCGGAGTAATAGATGGCGTTGAAGTTAAGCGGACTTACTAACAATGGGTATTGAACTTCTTTTTCTGGCAATCCTTGTTGTTTTCAGTGGCTTTTTTTCAAGTACTGAAATGTCATATATTGTCGCAAATCGTTTAAAAATTGAGATAAAGTCGGGAAAAAATAACCCTGCTGCACAATCAGCCCACTATTTTATCACACACCCAAACAGTTTTTATTCAACCATATTGATCGGCAATAATATTGCCAATATTACCTATGCTTCGGTTTCCGCACTCCTATTAAGCGGCTATTTTGGATTTAATGAAGTTGAGATTTTACTCGTTTCAACTCTGATTATTCTCTTTTTTGGTGAGTTGATTCCCAAGTATTTGGGAAGAGAACTTGGAACGGGTTTGTTCATTTTTTTCGCTATTCCATTAAGAGTCATCTATTTTATTTTGTATCCATTGGTGAAGCTTGCCGGTGGATTTACAAATCTGATAAGCAAAAACAGTAACACTTCCGATAGTTTAAGTCAACTTGTGATGAGAGAAGATTTGCAACTTCTTATAGAAGAGAGTGAAAATGCAGGGAAAGTTAATAAAAAAGAGGGGACTGCTATCAGAAAACTTATTGAGATGAGGGATCAGCGGGTGAATGAAGCTATGAGACCCCGTACTGAGATCGTAGGAGTTGAAGTAAGCAGCAGTGTTGAGGAAGTTATCGATATTTTTATTGAATCAGGGTTCTCAAAAATACCTGTCTATGAAGAAAACCTTGATAACATCAAAGGTTTTGTGCTCGCTTACGATCTATTTAAACAACCTGATTCTATCTCAGCAATTGTCCGTGATATTCTAAATGTTCCTGAGACTAAAAAAAGTGTTGAGATGTTAAATGATTTCCTCAGGGAGAGAATTTCGATAGCTGTAGTAATAGATGAATTTGGGGGTACAGCCGGTATAGTAACAGCGGAAGATTTGATTGAAGAAGTGTTTGGTGAGATTAAAGACGAATATGATGTTGAAGAGAATGTTTGCAGAAAAACCACGGATAACGAATATCTGATTGGCGGAAATGTAGAGATCGACAGTATAAATGAAAAATTTGATTTGGGAATCCCTGAAGGTGATTACAACACTGTGGGAGGCTTCATTATGTCTGAAACAGGGAGGATTCCGGCTCAAGGTGAAATTCTAACCGCAGGGATCTTCAAAATTCACATCATTCGCTCAACCTCGAGGAGAATCGAAATGATAAAACTGTCACTTTTAGACGAGAGTCAAATCAATGGATGATAAAATTATAATCCTGTTTGATGGAGTATGTAATTTTTGTAATTTTTGGGTAAATTTTATAATTGATCGGGATAAACAAGATCGTTTCAGATTTGCTGCTTTACAATCTGAATTTGGACAGGAAACTTTGAAGAAATTAAATCTCTCCCAGACCGATTTTGATACATTTGTTTTAATTTCGGATGGGAAACACTATATCAAATCAACTGCTGGATTGCTTGTCGCGAAAAATCTTGGTGGGGGATTGTCCCTGCTTTATCCTCTTATTATTATCCCCCCTTTCATCAGAAATTTTGTTTATTCACTCATTGCAAAAAACAGATACAAAATATTTGGCAGGGAAGATGCCTGTCGGATTCCCACCCCCGGGTTAAAAAAGAAGTTTATAGGGAATTAATGGAAAAGATTTCGGTTTCTGTGATCACATTTAATGAAGAAAAGAATATTGAAAGATGCCTGAAAAGTGTCACATGGGCAGATGAGATTGTGGTGGTTGACTCGGGAAGTAAGGATCGGACAGTTGATCTTGCTCGAAAATATACCGGTGCAGTAATCCACAACGATTGGGAGGGGTTTGCGGCACAAAAAGAATTTGCTTTGCGGAATTGTTCACATGATTGGGTTTTAAGTCTTGATGCTGATGAAGAAGTGTCGGAAGAGTTGCAAAAAGAGATTAAACAAATACTGTTAAAGGGGAGCGTCGCCGATGGTTTTTATATTCCCCGAAAAACCTTTTTTAACGGGCAATGGATAAAATCGTGTGGATGGTATCCCGGATATCAGTTGCGATTGTTCAGGAAAGACAAAACCACCCTCACAAAAAGAAAAGTTCACGAAGGATTTGAGGTGGATGGAAAGAGAGCTCATCTTAAAGGGGATATTCTTCACTATACCCACTTTGATTTAGAAAGCACAATTACCAAAATAAACAAATATTCAACACTGGAAGCGGAAGAGAAATATCTCGAAAGAACCGCCCTTCCAATCAACTTTATTCTAAATCCTGTTGTCGCATTTTTACAACATTATTTCATCCGAAAAGGATTTACTGATGGTGCCAATGGGCTGATAATTTCAATTCTGCATGCCACAACCAAGCTCATGACCTACATGAAAATGTGGGAAATGAAGAGGAGGGATAAAGACAGAAACTCTTAAATCTCAGAACTTCAGAACTTCAGAACCTCAGAACTTGGGATTGTAATAGTAACCGTTGTGATGCTATCCTTTACTTTAGGAATGATAATATATTTTTCACACCAAATTTAGCCTGAGATTGGAAATTAATTTTTATTTGAGGCAATTCCGGACAGCCTGGTGATAATTGTTCTAACCTAAGTACTGATTCCTCATACCTCCTCAGTAAAGAATTTCTGACTCCAGGATTAAGATTGGGGCGAATATTCAGTATATATTGACAATCTTTTGCGAAGGTAATCAAATTTTGAGCATCTTGTGGGAGTTGTAAATTTTCTAATCTAACAGTCACAATATTGTTGAAACTTCCCCCCAGCTCAAAAACTTTTGAATTAAGGATATATCTTTGTAATTGTTTCCAATCATCATTATTATCTACTCTCCCATCATTGTTACCAGATATCTTCTGTTCATCATTTTGATGTACATTCTCTTGTAAAGTTGATCCTCCTGAAATTTTATTGGAATCATTTGAGGAATCTGGATAAAATTCGTAGGAAATCCGTTCATCTCCCGTATATCCGTCGATGAGCCCATCATCAGTATGCAAAGCATTTTGCGAATCGTTCTTCTGATTGTTAATATGTTTACCGATTAATTCCGCTATATCTCCAGACGGGTTACTGTTCAATCCGGTTTTTTCGTCAAAAGTCTTAATCTCTGCTCGACAAAAAGGACATCGAAGTTTTGAGTCAGGGATTTTTTTTCCACAATGAGGGCAATTAATTTTTGCCATGATTACTTCGCAATTTAGTGGTTGATAAGTATTTTATTGATTCGCAGAATCAAGAAGTATTTATGCAAAAACATTGGTGATGTCACTAATTTTAATTTTCCCGGAAAGTATCTGTATCTCATATTTACCATTTAGCAAATCAAAGAAAAAATTAACCAACCTGTCAGTCGTCAGCTCAATTTTATTTTTTTCCTTGTCAACTCCCAAGTCGTAGGTCTGAATCAACTGGTTGCCTAAACTTGCTGCAGTCAATAGAAAATGATTATTTAATTTATCCGTATTTAGTAGATCAGCAGCTAAAACTTTCCCGGCGACGGAGAATCCTCTCAAAATTTGATTACTATCCTCGGAGGTAAGAAATGTTTTTAGTTCATCTGTTTCAAGATTCATAACTATTTTACCTGAATTTTGTGACTGTTCCTCTCCTTTAAAGATAGCACCAAGGTCAGCCAGAACGAGGTTACAGATAAGTGTGCCTGGCAGAGTTATTATTTTTTCAACAGAAAAGGCACTCGGTAGGAGAAGCTGAAGTTGAGTTGCAATTCTCACAACAGGAGAGTTAAAAGTTCCGAGGATGCAATTAGTAAGTTCCAAAGATCTTGCAGCAAATACTCCACCAATTACCACACAATTCTCTAATTCAACTTCATCTGCGAAAATACTTCCACTGACAAATGCATTTTTAAGTTTAATTTGCTTTGCGTTGATGTCACTTAAAAAAATTACTCTTACACCTGTTGCAAGGGAGGCGATAGAATCAGCTGATCCTACAGCTTTTTTGAAAAGTATTTTTCCCTTGGCTTGTTGATCAACATGAACCTCAAGTTGGGTAAATACAGCTCCCTGAATCTCTACCGGTCCATTTTCAATTTCAAGAGTATGAGCAAAGATTGCCCCTTCGATAATACAATTTCCTTGTATAACAACAGATCTATCCAATTCTGAAGTTACTTTAGGGAGTATCGCACTTTTAACCCTGTTGTTTTTCAACAGAATACGGTTATCATTTATTCTTATTTCTTTAATATCTTCCATGTTATTTTTCTCTATTTTGCAAGTGAATTAAAATTGACTTTCCACATTTTCCAGGCATTCTCGAGCACTCTGTCGGTATGTGCATCTGAATTTTCACGCCGGGTACTGATTTCAAATTTGAAGTATTCCTCAATTTTAGATAAATCATCTTTATCGACCCGGGTAGAATGTGGATTTGCTTTATGAATCAACTCCAACACTTTATTTTTAAAGTTGTGTTGCTTAAATCCTTCGAATCGCTGAGAGTAATACAATTGGGTATCAGAGGTCCCATTTTCCACAGTATTTCCCATAACAATTACCGGTAAGTAGATCGGTCTGATGGTATCTGTTTTCTCGGGCGAGAGGATAGAGCTAATTCTTTTGTTAAATATTTTTTCTGATAAAAGAAGGTTTTTTGTCCGATCGATAATTTGCATCGCCCCTGTTTTGATACGCATCCCAAAAAGCATGGAAGTTAAACTCTCAGTTTCCAAATTTGAAATTGTTGAGCCGGCAAATAGTGATTCAGAGGAAGATTTATCGATTTTAGCTTGAATAATCTTTTCGAGAGAGAATAATTTACCATTCAAAGCTAAGATTCTGTTTCTGGTCTCATTATCCAGAGTATCAAAGATTTTTGTGTATCTTTCAGCTATCCTGTTAAAATCCTCAGACATCTGGGCAATTTTCCCTCTACACGCTTCATGAAGTTTAATTAGCTGCACCATTTTTGCTTCCACTTTTGGACGCAACTCACTTGTTTGTTGGCTCAGATCTGAATGAATATAAGAGAAAAAGCCGCTGACTATGGTCGATGAAATTGCTTTTGCGTTGCTCTTTATTGATTCAACATTTGCAACTCCTGCTTCCTGAACACTATCTGTCAGTTCATCAACCTGGTTTTCAGTGATTAAGATACTTTCATCAAAAGGATCGGTGTTCACATTTACTGACCAGCTTACATCAACAGATGTGCTTATTTCCACTGTCTTACCGTTTTGAGAAGCTGGATATGAGTAACGAATCTTTACCGGTATTGTATCAGAATACCTTTGTATATAGCTCATGTTTACCTCACCTTAAAACCTGGAAATTAGATTCACCAAAGAGTCTTAGGGTCTCTTTTTTAAGCCTTTCGGAGATATTGGAAGAATTCACAAACCTTTCAAATTCAGTGACTACCCTTTGTTTCTCAACTGAATCCGCCTCATCCCAATTAAGAGATTGACTTTCAGAACTAATTATGTTATGAGTAATTGATTTTAGTTTGTTATTTAATATCTCATTTGGGGAATTTGGGACAAAACTGTTTGCTGAGGTATCCGAAGTACCCCGAATTGTTGATTCGGTAAAAATAACCGGGACATAATAAAGTTCCGGGACTCCAAATCTCCGATTTATCAAAATACTACCGATATGTTGTTTTTGATCTTTTATGTCGATAATGAATTTTGATATCGCTTCGATACCAAGTTGAGCAATTCCTTTTGTATTTGAGGATATTAATTTCTGGTGTGCATCAATATTCTCTTGCGACCCAACAATTAAAACCCCAGGAGAATGAATCACTCGATTATCCAATGATGCAACTGACCGATGCACAAAATTGGTTGTAAATTTATCCAGCTCAAATATTCTCTGTCGGAGTGACTTATTTAGTGAGTCGAATAGTTTTGAATACCTTCTGGCAATCATCACATAATCCTGCTCCATACGGTATCTGAAAGTTTTTAATGTCTGCGATTGCTGAATCATTTCCATACTTTTTGACTCAACATCTGCTTTAAGTTTCGCAACTTTTTGTGATATTTGTGATCTAATCAGAGTATAAAAACCTCTATTCACATTGGCGCAAACATCATCAGCAGCTTCTTTATCTGCCAGTATAACAGCATCCTGCATCTCTCTCACTGCATAGGTTACAGAATCGACCCGTTGGGCCACTCTTTGAAGGCTATCCGCCATCGGCCTGGTATCAACATCAAAACTATAGTCCGGCATAAATCCTCCCTTTCTTATCTGGAGTATTAAGTGATTTATGTTGAAACTTACTAAATTCAAGTGGGCGAATTATACTATTCATCTTCATCATCCATCCCTTCGATAAAATCTATAGCATCTTGAATGTCTTCTTTCGTCACAAAGATAGATAGAAGTTCTTCATTGTCAGTGTTGACCTTAACATTTATCCCCAGTTCTTGCAGCCCTTCAACTATCTTTTGAATTTCTTCTTCATCCTCACTCTCATAAACAAACTGCCAATCTTCTTCAGATAGTTCTCCAAGATTTTCCGCATTATCGGTTGTTTTTTCTTGATCATTAATAACCGGGTCAACTGGTTTTGGTGATGAATTGGAGATATCCGGTTCGGTAGATTTAGTCAAATCAATACCTTCAGATTTTTTTTGAGTTACAGGTTCAGATATTTTTATTTCCTGATTTTGAACATACTCATAAGATTTAATCTCTTGAGCAGCAACTTTAGCCAATTTGTTCAGATCAATGGAAAGATTTTCATAAGCAGAATCCTCAATACTCGGCACGGGAGGTATTTCAGCGGATTCTGCGAAGAGAGGATTAATTGAAGTGAGAGGTTTCCGTCTCTCCTCAATTTCATGTAAGTGTGAAGTGGAAACTGCCATGTTCTTTGGATAACTGTCACGAAGTGAGGCATCATAATATTCGATATGTTCAAATTTTTCTGCTCTTCTCTCAATATCTTCTTTTAGTCTGTCCATATAATCAATAAATTCTTGCTGAATACTCTGGAACTCCTTTGATTTAATGTCAAATGCTGCAAAAACCTCTCCACTGTTATCTTCGGAACTAACCACTGTGGATGCGAGAGAAGCATTTGCCTTCATGCTTTTTTCTGTATTCTCGAGGGCAGTGAGGGTGTTATAAGCTGCAATGTATTCAGACAAAGTTGATCTCATCTGGTTAATGAGGTCATTACTCTCAGCTCTATTTCTGCCATAAAAATCTTCCGTATCCTGATGCCATTTGTTCAGATAGTTTATCTTTTGATCTTTAATGTTGTTATAGATTTTTAGTCGTTCAATTCTCGTTTCCATAAGAAGATTTTGAACTACAGGGGCAACTATCTCTTCTTGAATTTGATGAATACCAAACGGAAAGTTTGTTTTAGTTCCATCTTCTGCAACCCAACAATCAGAAAGCAGATCGTATTTTACTCTTGAACTTTGTTTTAATTGGAATGGAGAATAACTTTCAACTGATTCACTAAAATCAAACTTTTCATTTTTAATTCTGTCTATTTCTTCAGCTTCCAGGATCGGGGAATAATGATTATAAGCTGATTTGAGCATTTTATAAAGCAAATGGTTTGCTTTTAGTACCATATTGTTCGCCGAAGAGATTTTTAGTTTTGTAACGGCTTGAACAGAATTTGCCATATTTAGCATTAATTTGGTTAAGACCTCTTCAAATTGTTGAGTATCTCTCTCCAGGGACTTTTTAAGAACATTTAATGAATTAAAATGTGCAATCTCTTCGTTATATCTTTTATCATCAAATGCCTCCAACACTGGCGAATTTCCGACATCGGAGGTTGCAAATACATTAATGAAGTTTGCATAGTCGCTACCCGGAATAATTACCGGTAAGGATACTTCATTAACAACCAAATCGTTCATGCAGAATGCGGAGGTTCTTAAATTCCTGTCCAATTGACCAAAATAATCGTGATAAACAACCTTTTGAATAGATTTTGAATATTGTGAAGTATCCACTTCTTCAACCTCGGATGAATTTTCTACTATTGGGATTTCCTGGATCAAGAACTCCAATTCTTCAACTTTATCAGAAAATAATTCCCCCTGCTTTACAGTCTGTAATCTAAAATTTTCGTTCTCTTTTGTCCCAGTATAATCAATAAGAAAACTTTTATCCTCAAATGGGATGGCACCGGCCACGGGTATATATCCAACCCCCAGTTTGGTTATTTTGTAGTCACGAAAAATTGCTTCGTGTGCTTCTGTAAATCCTTTGATTTTATCTGCGGCTGAAGCCAGGGAAGCCTTTTCCTCACTAATTTTACTTTTAATTGTAAAACCAAATAAAACTATAGCCAGTCCTAAAATCAGGATAACTGAAGCAAGTAATCCGAAACCCGAAAAAATACCCCCGGGGGACTTAAGTGTTGCCTGAACCACAAGCAAGACTATACCTGCTAATACCAAAACACCACCAATGATAGTCGATATTTTGCTTTTTTGTGTTAAGTTATCAACTTCGTTTTCCTTTTGGGTTTTAATCTCATTCTGAATAGAGATTTCTTTTTCCAATCTTTCTTCTTCAGTAACAATTTTTTCTGCAGCATTTTTATAATACTCAAATAAAATTTTAGCTTGATCCTGAAAGATATTTGCTGAACTATTGAATACTTTTCCGCTCATTGTAGTAACTTTTATTTAGTTAGTGTAAAGTTTTTTTCTGTGTTTTATCAGGTTATCGCAGTTAATAAGACTGCTTTTAACCACTTCCCGGTTGGGATCAATGCCAATAAACTGGGACATCAAAATTTCCAGTTCAGAGAGAATTTCTGCTTCGAGATCTTTCGCAGTGATACTACTGGAAGGAGAGATATTCCGACATTTGACAGTTATTTCTTCTAATAATTTGCGCTCAATTTCCCAATTCAGGTTTTTACGACTAAAGCTAATCTGGATTTGATTGACAAGATTTTGGATATTAAGAATTGGAATTCTCGACTCCTGTTGTTCCTCGGCGACATTCCTTGCATTTTCGCTTGATTTCCTCGAAGAGTACACTCCAACTGCGAGCAGGAACAGGAAAGCAAATTGGTATAATAATTGAATTTTTAAGCTTAGAAGTAATGTTACTCCGGCAATAACTCCTAAAACAGATAACAGAGACCATCCGGCAAGAAAAAACCAGCTAATCCCCAACCCACCAACAATAGATTCAAAATCCTTAACAGGAATAAAAAAATTAAGCAAGTTTGAAAAGAGCAGATAGTAAACCAGGCTTATTATCAAAAAATCGAGGTAAATTATGCCCGGAACTACAAAAATGTTTTTAAACATGTAGAAACCAAGAAGAATTAATAACTCTCCTCCAAGCAGTATTAGAATACCGGTTAAATTCAATTTATCTGTTTTTAGCATTTTAACCTCTTTTTAAACCACAGTTTGGACAGAATTTCGCAGTTCCAACTTTTGCACCACATCGTTGGCAATTATCCTGGCTTTCTTGAGCAGGTTTCCCGCAATTTGGGCAGAACATTCCTCCCGGTGGAAGCGGAGTTTGGCAATTGATACAATTATTACCGGCTTCTTTTAAGACTAAACCGCAACTTACGCAGCGAGATGCTTGTGTATCATTGTCTGTTCCACATTTAGGGCAGGGGTTGTAAACATCGCCACAATGTGGACAAAATTTCATCGAGCTCGAGAATTTCTTTGCGCAGTTGGAACAATAGACATCCCGGGTAGTTTGTTGTAGCGGTGGGTTACTTTGGTTAACATTCTGAGGTTGGTTCCCTTGTGTTGGTTGCGGCTGCATAAGTCCACCAGACGCTAAATTACCCAGCATACTGCTTGCAATTACCGCCCCTAAAAGCCCGCCTTTACCGCCATCAGCTGAGTTAATTGCATTATCGGCTGTTTCAAACACTTTCGATTGTTGCCAGGTAAAACCACCAATTGCCTGAGCACTTTGGCGTGACATTGCCTCGAGTATCCGCTTTCCCACTTCAGTTTTACCATCGACTTCTATAGTTGTAACATAAAAACCTGCTAAATGAAAGCCATATTCTTCCCAAAATGGGATCATTGATTTTCTTAAAGTCTCAGAGATGTGCTCTAAATAGCCTGATATTTGTTTAATACCTATTTTATTTGATTGAATAAATTGAAGTATTAATGATTTTGTTTTCGAAACAAGTGCACCGTAAAAATGATCAGTCAGTTGAGCTGCCGTGAAGTTTGACGCTGTGCCTACCAGATTAACAAGGAATCGTTCCGCATCCTCAATTCTTAATCCATATCTGCCCGATGATAAAAGAGGAACCATGGTTTGGTAATCCGGGTCGTGCAACATCATAGCATCGGTATTCCAATTAATATTAAGTGGAATCAACTTGTTTACGAACCAAACCTCTGCTGTGAACGGATTTTTACCACCAAAAGGAATACCAAATAGAGATCTTAATACCGGTATATTCTCGGTATTGAGAGTGTGTTTCCCGGGCCCAAACTTTGCGACGATTTGACCTTTGGAAAAAAGTACAGCTTCCTGTGATTCTGTAACGATTAGTTGAGTATAAGTGCTCAAATTTGAGTGGGGGAATTTCCACGCATATACGGGTTCACTTCCCGGTTCCCAACGGACGAAATCGATAATTGCCATATATTAATCTTTCATTTCAATCTAAATTTATTTGCTGTTTGAAATCTAAATTCCCGCGATTCAATCCGGTTAATTTTTCTTTTTCATAAAAATAGAATCCTTTTAATGTAAATATAGTCGCAGGTGGTTACCAGAACGATTACAAGAAGGGGAATTAAGTAGCTTATAGTGCCATCCTGGAAAAATTTGCTTCTGAACTTTATAATTCTTAAGTTAAATCATCATGAATTTGGGAGTTTTCGTTTTTATTGAATCCATGACTCTGATTAAATCATAATGGTTTTGGTCTAAGATATTATTTCGGGAAGTAAAATGACTTTTGATCCTAAAACATTTAGCGCAATAAAAGAATTCAGCTTGTTTCACCATTCGTTTGGTGTAAATCGAGCTGCAGTTGCATTAATTTTATGCATTTTAACATTGTCCTCAGAGATTGATGCTCAAAAAAAGTGGTATTTCAGAGCGAAGACTCCTTTTTTTAATGTAAATTCAATCTCAGCCCTTGACTCATTCTGTATTTATGTTACAGCAAGCAGTGGTCTTTATAAAACCACTGATGGTGGAGGCAGGTGGACCCACCTTCTGAATGACAATGAATTGGACATGGTCAGATTTCACTCAAAAAACAAAGGGATTGTGCAAAAGTATGAAATTTTACGAGCCACCTCAGATGGGGGATTTTCCTGGGATACTGTACACACCGGTTATTTTAGTGCTAAAATTCGTTTTTTTGATTCTTTATCAGGTATAAGTGGCGGGCGTGATTTTGAGAATGTCGCTTATTTGCGCAGAACAACGGATGGCGGCATTACCTGGTCGTGGAGAGAAGCCGGTTTTTATGGTTTTTTGAGCGAGGTCGCACAAGTTGACAGCCTTGTATGGGTAGGCGGTGGTTACCTCTCTGGTGGTTTTCCTGTTCCGGTTTTGGGGTCTATCCTTCAATATTCAACAAATTATGGTATTGACTGGATCGAAAGAAGCACTTCCTCTTACTCTCCTTCATTTACAGATATCGTTTTAATGAGGCCCAATAAAGTTATTATTGGTTTCTCTAATAATTTCATAAAACTTAGCACGGATGGGGGAATAACATTCACTGACTATCCAAAATCTCATGGAGTTTATTCTCTAATACCGTTCGCTGATACCTTATTATATGCCGGTGCAGATTCCGGCAGGATTGGGTGCTCAACAGATTTTGGAGCGACTTTTGAACTCCAAAAAATGAATACAAACAGTCCTGTTAAAAGTATTGAAATCATGAAAAATGAAGAGGGATATGCCTTTGCAACAGATGGAAGTTTTTATTCAACAATACAAATGAAAATTGCGCCTGTTAATGTAGATGAGACTCTTAGTGATCTCCCGTCAGAGTTCTCTATTTTCCAAAATTATCCCAACCCATTTAACCCTTCAACAACCATCCAATTTGCATTACCAAAATCGGGGTATGTTAAAGGGGTTGTTTATGATATTATCGGGCGAGAAATAGCAACACCATTAGACGGGGAAATGACAGCGGGGAATCATTCTGTAGATTGGGATGCCTCAAATGTTTTATCCGGGGTTTATTTCTTCCGGGTTCAAGCCGGCAACCACTCTTCGGTGATTAAGATGGTCTATCTGAAATGAGTACTTCAGAACTTCGGAACCTCAGAACCACTGAAGTTCTGAATCTCTGAAGTTCTGAATCTCCGAAGTTCTCACTTCAACAGCATAAGTTTTGTCGATTTGATATTTACCGGTCCTGATTCAGGGACAAACTTAATTACTGCTATATAGACTCCGCTGGAGGCGTTGATCTCACCAAAATTTAAATCTTTTTTATACCTTCCTGATTCAACGGTCCCTTCAAACACTGTTTTCAGTTGTCTGCCTTCGGCTGTAAATACATCTATTTTCAAATAACCTTCTGATGGAATTGAATATTCGATGGTAGTTGAAGGATTAAAGGGATTCGGATAATTGCTTATTATCAACTCGCTTACAGGTAACTGACTCTCATCTTCAACAGCGGTAAAGAGGTTGATCGCAGAGTTCATCCACAACAATCTTCCATTTATCCAGTTTTTAAGGTATGTAATTTCGTTGGCGTAACTGTTGCCGATATAATAATTTGGCCAAACATACTGGTTAAGAATGGGCCACCTTTGGAAATTTCTTATTTGACTTTCGTTCAGATATGTTACAAGAGAATCAATTTTCCCAAAAATTCTGTCTTTATTTAAGGCACCTGTTTTTAACTCTGCCCATCTCTCTTTTACTTTAGATTTAAATCTTTGAGATTCAAACAGTTTTTTCCACCAGAACGGTACTTGAAACTGATCAGTGCTCATAAAAGAGGGTTCACTTGTGAGATATTGAAGTTCCCAGCCATTTTGCAACCAGCCGTCATAATAATTGGCATTTCCGAGGGCAATGTTAAAGTCCCAAACGGGGCCCATAACAAGTTTTGGATTTTTACTGTCACGGTCTTTATACATAAAACTGCTCAGGCGGTATCCATCAACATTTCTAGCAACCTCATTAATCAGGAAAAAATCGACAAACGACATTTCATCAGTAATTTTGGGATATCCCGTTGCAGTGTCTTCAAAAGTTGGAGAATTCATCACTGATTCAAAATTGGTAACAAACGATTTAATATAATTAACCTGTTGGGGAACGATATCAGCAGGTTTTGGGATGTGAAATTGATATTTTGTAGGAAATGGACACCCAGGGAAAGGGGGATATGTTGATGTCCACCAGCCGTTGTCTTCTCCATCAAGTTTGTCCACTTTGATTATATAACCTCCGGTGAGATTATCGCCATCAATATCGTCGGGGTCAAGTCCTTTAATATTTACTCTGCCTTTATCCTGTTTTATTTTTTCCATTAAAACATAAGTGCCCACATATTCATTATTTAATACAAACTCAAAATATCTTGTGCGTGAAGCATACCTACCCGTGTTGTTTGCCATATCATAAACGAGCACATCACGCATCAGGGTTTTATCGTTGTATTCAGCGTTAAAAACCCAGTCATTCTCTGCAGGCATGCCTAACAACACTACATTCAGGTTTTCACCAGTTGAATCCCGCGTCTCAATTCCATAAGGTTTTTTGGGAAACTGTTGAGAAGACGAACCTCTAAATTCTATCCCAATCTTGCCATTGTAGTGATTAAACGGATCAGTAAGATTATTTCTGACTCCTTCACCGTTGTAAATTATTCCCATATCGGCAGGGATTTTTTCGTCGTCAATTATCACCCCTCCGTTTGTGTTTATTACAATAATCGGGAGATTTGAGGAGGTGAATTGAGGAAAAATTTCATGAGTAAACAACAAAAGAAATGTTGTAAAAATTAAGGTTTTCAATTTAATAACTTTCAGTTTTCAAAAATGCAAAGATCAATGTGGTAAAATAATTATAAAAAATTTAATTTTTATAACGGATAGGGGTTGAATTCATAAAAAGACTAAAGAATCTGAAAAATTAATTTGTTAAATTCCGCGACAATGGTTATTTTTATGTAGATTAAATCTAAATAGTTTGAAAAAATTGAAAAACAACCAGGCAACCGAACTTTTCCGTGACTTTCTTAAAAGAGGAAGCAACAGGATAACCCCGGAAAGATTTGAAGTACTCGAAGCCGCACTCGAATTTGATGGACATTTCTCAGCGGATGAATTGTTCATCTCGATGAAAAACAATCATTCCCGTGTATCGCGGGCGACGGTTTACAACACCCTTGAACTGCTCTGCCAGGCAGAGCTTCTTTCACTCCGAAACTTCTCGAACAAAGTTAATTATTACGAAAGCAATTTTAAGAGACAAAACCATTTTCATTTGGTTTGTATCGATTGTGGCAGGATAGTTGAATTCAGCGATTCCAGAGTGGAGGAAATCTCAAAAGAGATAGGTGACAATCTTGGTTTTAAGACCTCGAGTTATTCATACAACATTTTTGCAAGATGTGAACAAAAACCGGAATGCCCTTATTTTCATGGAAAAACGAACGCTTGATAATGCCAAAAAAGGCAGATATTTTACGATACTTGGCTTACCACAAGGTATGGTCAAAGTGCAGATGATTAGATTGGGAATCTCGGAAGGTGACAGAATATTTTGTCTTGAGAGATTGCCGGGTGGAACGGTAGTTATACAAAAAAACAGGCAGGAGATAGCAATGGGCTATGAGCTTGCCCGTCAGATATTAATTTCAGAAGACATTTGATATGAGAACAGAAGCAACGGGCATAAAAGTTGACCCGAAAAACCTACTACAAAACCCCGTGCAAGGCAGCACCCTGATTGAGAGAAAAAGGGTTGTGCTTGTAGGGAATCCGAATGTTGGGAAATCATGTGTATTCAACTATTTAAGTGGTGCATATGTTGATGTTTCCAATTTCCCCGGAACCACTGTAGCATTGAGTCAGGGAGTATATAAAGAATATGAAATAATTGATACACCGGGGATTTATGGAGTTTCTTCGTTTAATGATGAAGAAAGAGTAGCCCGTGATGTTATTGTTGAAGCTGACATAATTATAAATGTAGTGAATTCACTTCACCTTGAACGCGATTTGTTTCTGACAAAACAACTGATTGAAATGGGTAAAAAGGTAACAATTGTGTTAAATTTTACCGATGAAGTGAAAAGAAAAAAGATTAAAATAGATTCAGCCAGGCTTTCGGCATTGTTTGGCGTTGAGGTAATTGAGACATCAGCAATCAATAAATCAGGATTTGAAAAACTGCCTGAGGCAATAAAAAAGGCAAGAACCGGATTTGTCAGTGGTGAAATTACAGGCCGTTTAAATCAGCATATAATCAATAATCATGGTAGAGGCCTTGCTCTTCTCGTCGCAGAGGGTGATGAAGAAGTATCTGCAAAATATGGATTTGAGTGTGGGTCTGCCGATGATAGAGAAGCTATTTATATCGAGAGAAGAAAAACAGTTAATGAGATAATAGCCGAAGTAGAGTATGAAGACTCGTCCAAAGGAAGATTTTTTAATCTTTTGGGGAGTCTGTCACTCAATCCAATTACCGGTCTTCCCATCCTTGCCGTTGTATTGTTGATATTATATTATCTGATAGGTGATGTGGTCGCCCAGCAGGTGGTTGGATACACAGAAGATGTAATCGGGAAACAATATTTTGAGTTTTATACCAAAAGTTTTGTGAGCGAAGTTTCGGCGGTTGATATCAATGTTACTGAACTTGACTCAGAGGGTAACCCTGGTGCAAGTAAAGTTTTCAGTTTTAAGGAAGGGCTAAGATACGACCCTGTATTAAAAGAAAGTTTTGACAAGGCTGTAGCCACTAAAGATACCCAAGTTGATTTTGATTTCAAAAATCCCATCGTAAAGCTGTTTTTTGGTGAATTTGGCGTTTTCAGCATGACAATTACCTATTTACTCTTCCTTTTGTTACCACTTGTTATGGCTTTTTATCTTGTAATGGCAATACTTGAAGATTCGGGGTATCTACCCAGATTAGCTACAATGATGGACAGGTCACTTTCCCGTGTAGGCTTAAATGGCAGGGCAGTAATTCCAATTCTGCTCGGTTTTGGGTGTGTTACCATGGCTACCATAACCACCCGAATTCTCGGAAGTGAACGCGAAAAAACGATTGCCACTGCCATACTTCAGTTCGTAATTCCCTGTTCGGCACAACTTGCAGTTATTGCCGTGCTGGCTGCCACTGCAGGTCCGCAGGCGATGCTGGTTTACGGAGTTGTCATCGTCTCAATGATGTTAACTGTATCAACCGTTTTACATAAAGTACTTCCGGGGCAGAGCACTCCGCTGCTCATAGACCTTCCGATGATGAGAATCCCGAGAATTGATAATATCCTCAAAAAAACCTGGCACCGTTCAATTGGCTTTATGAAAGAAGCCTCGGTATGGTTTTTTATCGGAGCACTTGGAGTGGGACTGATGGAAATTACAGGATTACTTAAAGTATTTACCGAATTTCTTACCCCGATTACCGTAAACTGGTTAAAACTGCCTGCCGAAGCATCTGTAGCATTTGTTATGGGTACTGTAAGACGGGATTTTGGTGCTGCCGGTCTGTTTAATCTTTCACTGACTCCGATGCAAGTGGCAGTTTCGCTTATTGTGATTACTCTTTTTGTTCCTTGTATTGCTTCATTTATGGTGATGTTAAAGGAAAGAGGATGGAAAGAAGGTTTTTCAATTTGGATAAGTGCATGGGTTATTGCCTTTTTGATTGGTGGACTTACAGCGCTTGTGGTAATATAATGGATATGAAAGACTGATGGTAAAAACAGAATACCCGATTTATTGGGAAAAAGAAGATTTTAGTATAAAAATATTTTGTTCCATTCCTGCAATCGCAACTGGAATCTTGCTCAGGGCCGGTGATTCCAAGTTTGTTATTGATCCCGGAGACGGGATTTTACGAGATCTGAATGATGAGCTTCATCCTGACGAAATTCTTTCAATTACCGATGTTTTTATAACACACGGTCATCATGATCATGTTGGCGGCGTCTGGTCACTTCTCACTTACCTAAGAGTAATGAGAAAACGGACCGACATAAATATATACTATCCCGAAGGTTGTATCGAGATAGAAAGTATTTATAACGCTTTCAGAACGGTCTATTCAAAAAGCACTTCCTACCAAATAAATCTCAAAAAGATAATGGACTACAATCGTTTTACCCGAAGGGGAGTGACGATTAACCCATTCCCTGTGTGTCACAGTGAATTTATTAATGAAGGGAATGAGACCCGTCTTGTTCCTGCTCTGGGTTACAAATTTGGTTATAAGGGTAAAAAGATTTGTTATGGGGGAGATACAGCGTTTTGTCCCGAACTTCTCAAACATGCCAAAGGTGCCGATCTTGCGATACTTGAGGCAGGAGAAGAGGAAGATTCAGGTGATGGAATGCACATGACTATGGAAGAAGCAGAGATGATCGGGAACTCTGCAAAAGAATTTTTCCTTGTACATGTACCACAATAGTTCTATTTTTAGTAATCAAAATTTTCCATAAAAAAGGTTTGTTAATGAAGAGTATTTTTTCTTATCTGATATTGCTGTTATTTGTTTTGATTGTAGAAACCAAGGCACAAAGTGCTCATGAAATGACTTTTGAGGGCGAAAAACATCTTAAAAATGTAAAGATGCTCACAAATGGTGGTGAAAATGCTGAAGCATATCTCTCATTTGACCAGAAAAAACTTATCTTACAAGCAAAGACAGATGGAATGGAGTGCGACCAGATATTCACGATGAATATTGACGGTAGTGATAAAAAATTGGTATCGACCGGAAAAGGAAGAACAACTTGTTCATATTTCCTTCCCGGGGATAAAAAGATTATATATGCATCCACACATCTTAGTGGGGATAAATGTCCACCAAATCCTGATTTTTCAAAAGGATATGTGTGGAAATTATATGATGAATTTGAAATATTCATAGCCGATGCAAATGGTGAAAACATTGTTCAAGTAACAAATAACGATTCTTATGACGCAGAGGCTACAGTATCACCAAAAGGTGATAAAATTGTTTTCACTTCTCTTAGAGACGGAGATCCTGAGCTTTATCTGATGGACATCGATGGGAGTAATCAGGAAAGAATCACATTTGAAAAAGGATACGACGGTGGTGCCTTTTTCTCGCAGGATGGTTCCAAACTCGTTTACAGGGCAAGCAGACCGGTATCTGAAAAAGAACTTCAGGATTATGATGAATTAGTGAAAGAGAGACTTGTCCGCCCGGGGATTCTCGAAATTCATGTAATGGATATTGAAACAAAAAAAGTTACCAAAGTTACCAATTTTGGGAAAGCAAGTTTTGCTCCATTTATGCACCCAAGTGGAGACAAAATTATTTTTTGTTCAAATGTGAACAGCAAAGACCCCAGGAATTTTGATCTGTATCTTATCAATACTGATGGAACGGGTTTGGAACAGGTAACTTTTAATGAGACTTTTGACGGTTTCCCGATGTTTACAGCTGATGGCAAACACCTCGTTTTTGCTTCAAACAGGTTCAATAAAGAGCGTGGCGATACTAATGTATTTATAGCGGAGTGGGTTGATTAATAAAGTGAATATTTTATCAAAGAAAATTAATCTTTTCCTTCTACTGCTGTTTTTTGTTACAGCAGCATATCCACAGGATTCGGTAACTCTTAGATTTTTTTCTCCCAGGATTCCGTTCCACAAATTAGATAAATCGGCCAATGACAGGTCCATAATCTACAACAAAGTTTTTATTTATACCCCAAAGGAATATAAAAAGAACAGGCTTAGTTATCCTTTGGTTTATCTGCTCCACGGTTGGGCAGGATCATCTTATGATTGGAAAAACAACTATGATATTCAGAAGTTGGCAGATAAGTATAAAATGATCATCGTTCTACCGGATGGATATTACGATTCCTGGTATGGCGACAATATAAATAAAAATGAATTGCAGTACGAAACCGCATTTTTTAAGAGGATTGTTCCTTTTGTTGAGACTCGATATAGAGTCGATTCAAAAAATGTTTTTATCACAGGCTTAAGTATGGGTGGGCACGGAGCAATCAATTTTTATTTGAAGTATAATAAACACTTCAAAGCTGCCGGATCTATGAGCGGTATTTTGGATATCTCACTTTTCCCTGATAAATGGGGAATAAAAAAGAAGTTTGGTAACTACAAAAAGAACAAAAAGTATTGGGATAAAAATACTTCCATTCAACTTATCAAAACATTTAAAGGTGACAAAACAAAACTAAAGATGTTTATCACCTGTGGAGATAAAGATTTTGCTTTAAAGGCAAACTCCAATTTTTGGTCAGCGGCAGTGAAAATGAAGATTCCGGTCTTGGGTGTTAAGGATAAAGGGGATCATAACTGGGATTATTGGACATCTCACATTGATTTTCAGTTTCTTTTTTTTGATCTGATAACTAAAAACAAAAGCATTGAACAAATCAAAAAGATAATGAATTTGTAGAGAACTTTCTGTAAAATCTAAATAATTTTAGACTATCGAGAGGTAGTTATTGTTTGGATTAAAGAGGTTTTGAGGGGACCCGAACACACAGATTTGACGGAGTTCCGCGGAAGAGGGGTTAAACCACCCCTCCCCGGAAAAATTCTATCATTATTTTTACTTATTTCAATCAAGGTTTAAGGGTAGTACATTCTGGAACCGGGTCCCAGAGGTAAATCCAAACTCACCCAACCGACAAGAACAAGAGACCAAACAATGAAAAAAACTATTGTAAATGGGATCATTGTGGAGATTAGTGTCCCCAATCCTGCGCCCTTGTCATATCGCTGAATCATAGCAATAATCAAAGCAAAATAGGACATCATAGGTGAAATTACATTTGATACACTGTCTCCAACCCTGTAGGCTACCTGAGTAAACTCAGGAGAGTAGCCAAGCAGCATAAACATGGGAATGAAGACCGGAGCCATTATCGCCCACTTGGCAGAGGCTGAACCCATAAAAAGGTTCAGGAGTGAAGTAAGAATCACAAAGCTGATCATAAGTGGAATTTCACCCAGATTCAAAGATTTCAGAAGAGTGGAACCTTCAACAGCTATAATCAGACCCAAATTTGATTTGTTAAAATAGGCAACAAACTGGGCTGCAAAAAACACCAAAACCATATAGGAACCAAGTGTTTCCATTGCCTTTCCCATCCCCTTCATCACATCAGAATCACTTTTTATTGTCTTTGCCCCAATGCCGTAGGCAATACCTGCGAGTGCACCACCAAAAAAGATAATACTCACAATACCGGACATAAATGGTGATTTTAAGATATCATTTGTTTTAGGGTCTCTTAGAAATCCATTTTCGGGGATTAGTCCGGCAAGAATGGCAACTACAATAGCAATGACAGTTGCCGAAGCATAAAGTAATCCTTTTTTTTCCACATCTGAGAGGGGTTTCAGTTCTTCAGGTTTTTCAGAGCCGGTATAATCTCCCAACCGGGGGGCGACTATTTTTTCTGTCACCCAGGTTCCTGCACCTGCAATAAGAAAAGTTGAAAAAGCCATAAAATAGTAGTTTGCAGCCGGGTTTACAGTATATGTTTTATCTATGATATGAGCTGCTTCCTGGGAGAGCCCCGCAAGAAGAGGGTCAATTGTTCCGAGCAGCAAATTTGCACTGTAACCGCCCGAAACTCCTGCAAACGCAGCAGCTATTCCAAGGACGGGATGCCTGCCAACTGCCAAAAAGATTATTGCAGCAAGGGGTATTAGGAGGACATATCCAACTTCACTTGCTGCATTTGACATCACCCCGGAAAATACGATCACAAAAGTGAGAATCTTCTTTGGAGCTTTAATTACTATAAGTCGAAGTGCTGTGCCCATAAGTCCACTTCCTTCAGCCACACCAATTCCAAGCAGGGCAACAAGCACAGTGCCGAGCGGTGCAAAAGAGGTAAAGTTCACCACCAGGGAGGTGAGGATATAGTGAAGTCCATCAACAGAAAAGAGGTTCACGGGTTTTATCATTTCATCCTTTGCAGGATGTTGAACTTCAATTCCGGACCAAGAGGCAACACCTGAAGCAGCAACAATTACAACTGCAAAAATAAAAAACAAGGTTGCAGGGTGAGGAAGAAGATTTCCTCCTTTTTCGATGATGTTTAGAAATTTATCCCAAACACCAACAGCAGGGTTAATTTTGGACATAGTACTCCTGTTGTTTTAATAAACTTTGCTTACATACAATAATTCGAAATTGCAGCTTTTAGTTCACTCCGGTCGGAGTTATTTTACATGAACCGGAAGAGTGAAAGTGATAGTGGTACCCTCATTAAGTTCACTTTCAACTTTGATAGTACCGCCCTGAATTTCAACAAAATCGCGAGAGAGTAGCAGTCCCATACCGGTACCCTGTTCGTTATTTGTTCCTTCAGAAGATACAATTGATTCGATCTTAAAAAGCTTACCAAGATTCTCAGCGGAAATCCCTACACCGTTATCTGTTACAGATACTTCAATGAGGTCGCCCAAATCATTAGCTGTAACCTTAACTTCACCGGCGTAATTTGTGAATTTTACGGCATTTGATATGAGATTTCTCAAGATCATCTCGAGCATGTTTTTGTCGCAAACTACCGTAAAAGAAGGGTCAACTTCGTTAAAGAGCGAAATGTTCTTTTTTAACGCGTTAGTTTCACTGAGGAAAAGAACTTCCTGAACAGTTTGTCTTAGATTACGGGGTTTCGGATCAAAATCAATTCTTCCTGACTGAACTCTTGTCCAGAGGAGCAGATTGTCGATTAAAGAATAAATCACTTTTGCTGACTCGAATATACCGGATGAAAATTCTCTCATCTCATCTTTAGTGAGGTCATTCAAATAGTTCACGAGCATTTCTGAAAGACCAAGTAAACCGGTAAAAGGGGATTTTAAGTCGTGAGCCAGAATAGAGAGGAACTTGTCTTTCGACAGATTAGCATCTTTTAACTCTTTCTCGGAGCGTCTGAGTGCGTCCTCAACAAGCTTCAGAGTGGTAATATCCTGATTGCTTGCCCGACGGCCATAATTAATTCCATCTTTATCGATGATGGCGAGTGATTTGTGAGCGATCCAGCGAATTTCGCCATTTTTTGTAACAATTCTGAAAACTCTAACAAGTGGCTCTTTGGAATGCAATCCACTCTCCAGATCGCTCCAAATTTTATCTCTGTCCTCGGGGTGGATAATTCGCCTCAGGAGAGCGGGGTCATTTTCAAAATCAGCGGCTTCATAACCGGTAATTCTTTTTGCAGAGGGTGAGACATAATTAAAGGTGTTTTTTGTTGTTAACCAGTACTCAAAATCATACGAGAAATCGGCAAGCATTTGAAATTTTGCTTCACTGGCTTTCAACTCACGGTGTTGTTTTACAAGGGTAAGGTGTGCATTGATCCTGGCGTTCAGTTCATCAAAGTTGATTGGTTTAGTAACATAATCCACACCACCGGCATCAAAACCTTTCACTTTGTCAACAGTATCAGTTAGCGCAGTTAAAAAGATAATCGGAATATCTTCAGTCTGTTCCATTTGCTTGACAATTCGGCAGACTTCAAATCCATCAAGCCCCGGCATTTTGATGTCGAGCAGGATTAGGTCGGGTAAATAGTTATCTAATAACTCCAGAGCTTCATTCCCGGAAGTGGCTTGCGAGATTTCAAAACCAGCCTGTGTAAGCCTGATTAAAAGATATTTAAGGTTAGTTGCATCGTCATCAACAACTAAAATTTTTGAACCTGTGTGGTTGTAGTGTGTCACGGTGTACCGGTCAGATTTGTTGGTGTTTAATATTTGCAAAACATAAGTTAAATTACCCTTAAAATTAATAAAATTTTCAACAAAAAACATAGACAAAGCAATTAAAATTTTTGCAGTAATCCCGGTAGTCGATGATCATTTATCACTAAAAATTCTCCTCGACAATCTTCTCACATCAAGTAATAAAAAACATTTAAACGGAGTGGTTGTTGTCTCGGGTTCAAAAAGTAAGGAGATTGAATGGGTTGTTGGTGATGCACAGACAGACGATTTTCATTTGGTGATATTGCAAAATCCAGCCCGATACACGCCCAATGCTCTGAATATTGGAATAAAATATGCCATGGAAAAGGGGGCTGAAATAATCCAGATGCTTGGTGCACACAGCTACTTGAATGAGGATTATTTCGCCAATCTTGCCGTTATCGTTGACAAAAATAAAGAGATATCGATCTTTTCACCATGTTACGAGTTTTTTCCGGCAGAAACGATGTTGGAGAGGTCTATTCAACTTTTTCATCTTTCGCGACTTGGGAGAAACTGGCAAAAAATCTATCGTCCGTCGAAACCAGTACCGGGATTTGGAAGTGGGGCATTCGCAATAAGGAGTTCGATTGTGGAGACAGTCGGCTATTTTGATGAAAGGTTTATACGAAATCAGGATAACGAATTTTTTAACAGAGCTCGCCGTCTGGGTTATAAAGGGATGTCGTTTCCTGAATTAAAATATTATTACAAGACACGGAATTCAATCAAAAAACTTAGACAACAAAATTTTGATTATGGGAGATTTTTTGCTTTGGCTCCTTTTAGTCACAGTTTGAAACAGGCAGCCCCATTCATTTTCTATACCTTTCTTCTACTGCTTGCTGTTGCCACCGCAATTTTTTATTTCGCAGATATGCCTAAATATGGACTTCTCACTAATGGTTTATTTATGTTTACCATGGGAGTATATTTGACAGCGATAATGGTGGAGAGTTTCAGGAGATTTATGAAAGATGGTGCAGCTGCGCTTAATCTTCCATCGATCCTGATAATGATGCATCTCTTTTATGCGATGGGGAGTTTTTCAGGTTTTTTGTTTGGTCCACAAAAACGCGATGGTAATAAAAAAGGATAATCATAAAACAGATCCAGAATGGAAGATCAACCATCAACCAGCCATGAGTAAGCAAACCAATGGATTCAAAGACTCCTCTGGCAAACAACCCTGTTCCAACAGATAAAGACCCTGTAACAAGAATAAAGCCATTCCAGTCGACCAATCTCAACTTTCCCGCTACCTTGCTACCAAAATAGATGAACATCCCGGGGAGCCACAAAGCGGTAATCAATCCCGGAATTCCCAATTCTGTGGTTCTGAATATAAAAAAGTTGTGAGAGAGCCCAGTGTCTCCGGCTTCGGTATATAGTTTTCTAATCATAAATTCAGCATATGACCCGGAAGGAGCTGTAATATACTTAAAGAAAAAGTCTTTAAATTGATCGGGTCCTGCCCCCAAAAATGGGTTGGCTTTAATAGTTTCCCACGACATCGTCCAAAGGTGATCTCTTATGTTCAAGAATTTTTCGAACCTTAGAAAAAACGAGAAAAATTCGTTTACAGGTGGGATAAACAGAACTGCAAGGAGAAAAACAATGATTGACAGAAGAAATTTTACTCTCAATTTTGGATAAACGATTAAAATAAAAGTAGTTGCCCCCAACACAAATGTCAGCAGGGCTGCGCGGGAATTAGTAAAGACAAGCCCCATAAATAGAAATAAAACTACTATAAAGGATAACAGTTTATTAACCAACGATTTTTTGTTCTGCAAGAAAAAGGAAAAAAATATAGCGAGAAGGGCAACGGCTATCGTACCGCCTGCCACATTTATATTGGAAAATATTCCTGTTACTCTGATTGGTGCTTCTGATGCCAGTAGAACAATTAGACCCTGAGTGATCAAATTGTAAAAAACACCCGATGATGTTACTATTCCGGAAAGTACTACAGTGGAAACAAGGAGAATCAGTTCCTTGTACCCCGTAATGTTTTTAAAGATAAGAAAAGCAAAACCGAAGAAAATAAGTTGTCTGCCTGTTGCGGTGAGACCCTTAACCGGATTTCCCGAAAAAATGGAAGAGAATAGAAGTGACAAAATCGTAAAAATTACAAAATAGAGAATAGCGGGGGGTAGCCCCGCTTGTTCTTTCTCCCGGATAAAGTTTGAGTAGGCAAACCAGGAAAGGGATAGTGCAGCCCAAACTATTATCCCAAACCTCAGAACAACATTTAGATCGCTACTCGTCAAAATTAAAAGGCTGATTGTCACAAAAAGATTAAGATCGTAACCCCCTGCTTTTAGCAACAGATAATAAACAAAAACTCCGAGCAAAAGTGGAACTGCCACTTGAGGGAGGAAAGCCGAACCAATTGCAAGCAGTGCGAGAGTCCCTGCAAAAGCGAGGTCGGTGTTCTTTATTTCAGTTAGACGAGCGAAAAACAGTTAACAGTTCCGATATATTTATGAGATTCAGACTTCAAATTTAACAATAAAGAGAGAATTAATTCCGTTGGAGGACATCTATTTTCACTTGAACTACGCCATCGTTGATCATCCCGATCGACTTTGCAGCAATATATGATAAATCAATCTCTCTATTGTTTCCAAAGGGGCCACGATCATTGATTTTAACTACAACGCTTAAACCATTTTTCAGGTTGGTAACTTTTACGAGGGTGTTGAAAGGGAGGTCTCTGTGTGCTGCCGTGAATTTATTCTTTTTATAGGTTTCACCACTTGCTGTTTTTTGGTTCTGAAATTTGTCAGAATAATAAGTAGCATTCCCGGTGAAGGAGGATACAACCGTCAGGTCGAAAGAGGCGGTGTGATCTTCTTCCTCACGGTTTTCTACTTGCGGTTTATCATTATTCCCCGAGGGAATCCTGACAGCGGGGGCACAGCCTTCAAGGAAGAAAAGAGAAAAGGCGAGTATTATCCCGCCTTTTAAAGAATTACTTGGTAGTGAGTCTAAAAACGCCATCCCAGTTGTCATCAGGTGGTGAATCGATATAGTGAGTTGATCTTTCAATATAAACCTTTGCAGGTCCGTCATCAGGATTGATTTCAAGTACTTTCTTAAAAATCTCGACCGCTCCGGCGAAATCCCGTTGTCTGTATTTTGCCATGGCATCACAATATAATCTTAAAGAATTCATTTTTGTTTCTTCAAGATGATCACCAACCTCGGCAACAAGTTCAAAAACCTGCACAGGTTGAGTTTTACCCTTCACAACCAACCGGTCAAGTTCACGAGTCATAAACTGATCTTTTACGAGTTCATGAGTTGAGTCACTTATCATGATGTGAGTGCCGTATGCTTTATTTGCACCTTCGAGTCGGGACGCGAGGTTAACATTATCACCCATAACCGTGTAATCGAACCTTTGAGTTCCGCCAACATTTCCTACTACCATGTCACCGGTGTTGATCCCAATTCTCACATCAATGATTGGTTGCCCTTCTTCCTTCCATTTTTCCTGCATCTTTTTAATAATCGACTGCTGAATCAGAGCAGTTTTGCATGCGAGGTAAGCATGATTGTCGATAGGAATCGGGGCACCCCAGAAAGCCATCACGGCATCTCCGATATACTTATCGAGTGTCCCCTTGTTTGCAAGCACAGTTTCTGTCATTGCCGAAAGGTACTGATTCAAAAAAGCTACAAGTTCTTCGGGTTCTTTTTTCTCAGAGAATGTCGAAAATCCAGCGATATCTGAAAAGAAAACAGTTACAAATTTCTTCTCGCCGCCAAGCCGCAGCTTATCAGGATTTGCGATAAGTTCGTCAACCATCGATTTATCGACATAACGGGAAAACATCCCCTTTATCTGGGTTTTTTGTTTTCTTTCGAGGATAAAATAGTATGCCGTACTTGAAAAATATCCGAGAATGATTCCGAGATCAATTCCCACATAGGAGAAGAGAAGTTTCTGATTGATAAAAATAAAATTGGAAAGTTCTCTTATTCCAACAACGAGGAGAAATACCAATACCACACTTCCAATTTCTACAATCCAGTTCATTCTGAATTTTAGATCCCGGAGGTAGGAGGTCAGGAAAAAACTGACAAGTACAAAGATAACCGTCAATAATATTTCAAGCCAGACAGGGAATCTACTTATGTAATTACCTTCAATAATATTTTGCACAACATTGGCGTGAAATTCCACCCCATAGATTGTATTACTGCCTGATCTCTCATCAGTAGAAAAAGCTACAGGGATAACATCTCTGTCTTCTTCAAGAGTTGAGCCAATGAGTACGATTTTATCTTTAAACATGCCCGAGTGGAGTAAACCGGAAGAGGGATCGTCCCAAATATTTAGTGCAGTTTCATACTCAAGCTCTTCGGCAGTGTTAAAAGTGGAGTCATCAAGAACATTAATAAAATCAACATGAGGGAAAGTTCTTGAGGAGCCGTAGAGGTTAACAAGCATGGAAACATTGTCATACCTTGGTATCAGCTTGTCACCGAGTTTGAAATAACCATCTGATGTCTCTGCCATATGAAGTGGGGGCAACTCCAAAACTTTATTCATGATGGCAAAAGAAAAAGTTGGAACACTTCTTTTTGAGGTTTCGGAATAGGCGAATGGATAATACCTTCTGTGGACTCCATCATTATCTGCAATTACCTGAACAATTCCAACTGAACTGTCAACGGGGAAAAGAAAATTTCCATAGTCCTCTTTAAGATTTTCCACCTCAATTCTTACATCACCCCCGGCACTTCGGTTCTCATCAAATGTTTTTCCGGCTATAACAACATTTTTGTATTCGAGGATTGCATTTATGAGGGATGAATCATCTTCAGAAGAAAAGATATTGGAACTTTCCATGAGGAAGTCGATTCCAATCGCTTTTACACCGGCATTATTCAGGTTTCTTATCACTTTTGCGAAAAATTCACGAGGGTAGGGCCATTTTTTGTATTGCTCGGGCATCCCTTTAAATGTATTCCGGGTGACTTCAAGAATAATAACATTAGGGGTGCTGTCCTTAAACGGGACAGCACCTCTGGCGTTAAATTTTTCATCAATTTGCTTGAGTTCAAGCTCTTTGAGAGGTTTGATGGATAGAAAAAAGTCGCCTGTAAGCAGAACTGTTATTAGTGCAACAGCCAAACTTAAAATAAGTTTGGGGACAAGTCCGGAACTACTTTTTTGCGAACCCATTTTATCTCAACTCATATCTTGAAGTTAGCCCCACAATTGAATCGTTAGCAAAGCCATCATTAACAAGATATCTAACCTGCAGCTGGAGAGATAAATTCTGCAAAATGTAGTATAAAGCACTTGCATCAAAAGCATATCGTTTAAGGTCACCAAAAGTTGGAGCAACCGAACCGTTGAGCACTAATTTATTTTGCATCATATAGTATTTAGCACCGGCTACAATTGATGTTATGTTAAACGATTGAGTTGTATTTAAAGCACCATTAATGATTTCATTATTGCTCATGTTGAGGGTTAAAAACGATTGAAGTGTTTTACTCCATTCAGTAGCATAATTTAAACCAAGCATAGTGTTGTTTGCATCAAATTTGAATACGGTATTATCTTTTCTGCTTGCGAAAGAACCTGTTGCAGAGATGTTGTGGTTATAACCGGCAAAAAATCTGTAGGTTACTTGCACACCAAATCTGTTGGTGTAGTCATCGATACCGTAGGTTCTTCTTTGTACATCAGGGTCGGTAGCCATAATTCCGTTGTTATTTTCATTTCTCGAATAAGAAAGAATAACACCGGGTAAATCGAATGCGGGGTAATATGAAACAGACGCATTAAAATTTGTAAATGCCGTTGTAGCAAACTTGGTTTTATTTCTGTTGTCTTCCAATCTTTCATATCCGAGAGAGAGGAACATTTTGTTATCAAGCAGGGCGACCCTGTCGAAGAGGTTAAATCCCGAGACATCGGTTCTAAGATAATTGTTACCAAAGGAGTTATAGTCGAAACCTCTGCTTAAGTAAGTACCTTTAAAGTAGTTACCAAAATAGTTAAGAGCCAGGCTTGCTTCATAAGCGAGGGAAGAAAGTTCTTGCGGTTTAAGCGGCGAAAGGAACTGGTTAAAAGTGATGAACTGGCTTAAAATGTCTTTTATTTTTTTGATATCTTCGGCATTTCCACTAAAAGCTCCGTTTGGTCCAAAAACTTTATCTATAGTCTCATTTGAGAGGTCACCGGTCTCAATATCTTTATTAAGGACAGAGAAAGCACCCTGAGCGTACAGCTGGATTCTATTGTCATCGAGATTGATAGAAAGATCAGTACCAGCCACCAGGTTTTCCTGCGGTTGTCTGGTATATTGAGCTGTTGTTTTGTCATCCTTCGAGTGCAGATAGGTGAATCCCAATTTAAAAGTTTCTCCTGCAGTGAAGTATGGATTAACTGCAAAAACATTTCTTTTAAATGTTCCCTGGTTCACTCTGGCTACATTTCCGTCGGAGAGTAAAACTTTATCGGAACCGAGTAATGAAGCATTTGGACCGAGAATTTCTGCGATGGTGCCATCAATTCCTCTGTTAATTTCACCGTATGAAGCCTGCACATTAAAGAATCCGACATGAACACTTCCCGTTACACCACGCACTCTTTTTCCGTTCATTACAAGTGTTTGATAACCGGGAGTGTAATCACCACCGATGATGCGGAAATATTCGTTGTAAACACCAAATTTGTAACGGTTATACGGTTGAAGAAATCCTTTTTCTTCGGAGGTGGCATAAACCTGGGCATCAAAATCGAACGCACCGTAAGTTGCTTTTCCATCCAACGATATATTATTATACCATCTGTTGGTCTCTCTTACAGTCTCGTTTCTTGATTCTCCACGGAGATTGACATAATACTCAAGTGGAATACCTTCAACTTTTTTACCAACTTTGTCTGAGACATTAAAGGTAGTAGAATAAGCATGGTAGGCTGATCCATCTTTTTTATAGAGTTCAACTCTCATACTGTTGGAAGTGCCGGTTTTCAGGTTTGAAGTAAGATTTTCACCGGTAAGAATGACAAGATCTTCAGCAATAAAAAGATCAGACGAGAGATCATTTCCATTAATATAAATTTTTGTTCTTGTTTTATCTACCTCGTCACTTGCTTTTAGTAGAGAAAGAGTGATCAACATCTCGTCGTTCTGCATAGGCATACCGGGTTCAGGATTCAGGACAATAACTTCGTCGTCTTTTGCCGAGCGGGGTTGCACCTGCACATTCAGGTAACTTTGCGCTACAGCCTCAAGCGGGTAAGTTTCTTCACCATTGTTCCTTGTTTCGATTATAAAATAATATTCGAGCGACGGCAGTCTCAAATCTTCCGGAAGAAGAGTGATTCTTGCAGTTCCACCGGAGAGGTCCATATCTTTCCGAGTGAATTCAGAAGCACCAAAAACTCTGTAAAGGAAAATAACTTCAGAAATATCATTGATATTTGTGAGATCAACCTTCACTGTCAGTTCAGAGCCTTCCTTGGCTTCGGTGAGTGAAACATTAGTTACAAAATTGCTTACCTGGGCGATCAAGGAAGCCGGCAGTAGCAGAAACAGTGCAATTCGAAAAAAGTAATTCAACATTCTATTAAGCCTCCGGGTAATTATTGATAGAGGGATTAGAGTAAACTTGGATCAATTAGGGAATTTACGAAATTTAGTAAAGAATACAAATAAATAAAAGCCGCCGTTGCAAAATAATTGCCCGTTGCGGCTTTTCCAAATTTTTATTACTTGTTAATTATCCAAATATTCGATTACAATATCACCCTGTGGTGTTTTCAGGATGATTTTTTTAACATTTGATTTAGCAGAATTGGAAAATCTTTTTTTATCTTCCTCTGTCATTTGTCTTGGTTTGAATGAGCCTTCAGGTGTCACAAGCACAGTTTCATCTTGGTTTAGATCACCCGATTCTTGTTTACCAAGCTGGGCTTCACAGAACAATTTTCCTTCTGCAAGATCGATGTTACAAGAATCGGCACCCACTCCAAAGAGGAGCGAAGTTCCACGAACCGACGCCACCAAAGTTGGTGATTTGAATTTAAAGTCCTGCTGATCTTGCTTTGTAACAGAAGCATTAACAGAACCTTTATCGACATCTACCGTTTTGGAGACATTTTTGTCTTTTTTGAGAGTTGAAATCTTTACTTGAGAATTTTCTCTCACTTTAAGAACAGAATTATCCGTAAACTTTACCACAACCAATGATTTACCAGAGGTTTTGATCATATCCTCGGAACTAAGAGCCTGACCGGTTTTTAGGTCAACCCATTTCCCGGCTGAAGATTTGTATTGCGCGGTATTCACCACTTTTGTAACCACGGCGGCCGGGGCATTAATTTCTTCTCCGGCACCGGAAAAGAAAAATACAGCCAAAGCGAGCACTGATACATTCAATAAATATTTTTTCATTTTTATAAAACTCCGATTTTTCTTTTTACACAATTTTACTGAGTTTGAAGATATATGTTGCTAAGAATCTCAGGGTTGGCAATGATCATATTTAGAACATTGAGTAGCTCGTTGAGATTTAAATTTTGCCCCTCGCCACTCTGATAGCCGGTGAGCGAAGCACCATACTGAGCCAGAAACTGTTGAATTTCAGGAGTAACCATCTCGGGTGGTAAAAATGCCAGAAGGTTCATTACCAATTGTGATATTCCGGATGATTGAGGTGCATTTGGGTTCCTGATCTGGAACAGGATGATATTTGAATTTACTTCCTGAAAAGAGCCTGCACCCGGTATTATTGCCGATACTCTCACAACCACAAAGTCACCTGGTCTCCAGGGGTTGGCGGTTTGAAGGACTGAAAGGTCATTTAATGATGTTACCGCTCCAACATCTGCATTATCAATACAGGGTGTGCCTTCGTTAATCGCAGCTTCAAGGGAAGCGGGGATTGAAGTAACTCTAACAGCCTTAATTTTGTAAGTTTGCGCACCTGTGATCGGGTTCCATGAGGCAGGAACTGAGGACTCATCGTAACTCATCAATTGAATTGGTGAGATAAGGGAGAGCGTTGCAGTTGGGTTGGTGAAATCACGGACTTCGGTGTCAGAACCAAGAAAATTTCCGTTTTCATCATAAAGTTCAACTTTGATCTGATAACTTCCAACAGGAACCCCTTTACTCAAAGCGTCTTCCATCAGGGTTTTGTTTGAATTTTCTTCTTTGGTAGTAATTTCAGAATTACATAGTTCGTTACTGTAAAAATCTCTGATAGCAAAGTTGTTTGATGTCATTCTGTAAACTTCATCATAATTAGTCTGGTCAATTTTTCTCCAGGAGAAAAATGCCTTGATGAAACCTTGCTGCCCTTTTGGGTTCAATCTTACCTGAAAAACTTCAGGTGCACCGCAAAGATCTTTTGCATTAATGAACTGTGTAAGATCGATAGTTGGGAGCGGATTAAGAATCTGTATATCCACATTCTGCGCAGAGGCGGAAAATGCAATTAATACAGAAAAGATGATTATGGCCACTCGATTTTTCATGGGTCCTCCGTTGATAAATAAACTTGTTGGGAAACTTTTTGCTCGTCGAGATGTAAAAGAATTTGAAATATAAATAAAGTTTATTAAATTAAATCCTAAATTACTTTAACTACGAGTAAAGAAATTGTCAGAATCTCTGATGACAACTTAAGTTAAAATCCTTCCTTAATTTGTGATTCAAGTGGTTAGGGCGCAAATAAATGCCTCAAATCACATATTAAGGTAAAATCAAATCTTACACTATTCAATTTAGTAAAAAATATTAATCTTTTATAACAATGAAAAAAATTTTCTTCGCCTTCGTCGTAATTTTTTCAACTATTTCTGCTCAAAGTGGTGATGCAGGAAAAATTGTTGATCAGGCTTATTCACTTCTGAACAAATCTGACTATAAATCAGCTGAGAAATTAATCTTTAAAGCATTTAAAGCCTCTGAATCTGAAAAAGACGATTATAACAAAATAAGATCGGTAAAACTTCTTGGTACTTTATATTATAACTATCGAGAGCTTGAGGCATCAATAAGCTTTTATAAATTAGCTATTGGGATGGTTGAAAAGTTGTTTTCTGCACCTTATGACCCAAAAATTGAGTTGGAGGTGTACAATATAAAAAATAATTTATCAATTGCGCTGATGGAATCTGATCGCAGGGCAGCCTACGCGGGGAAACTTAGTGAAGCAGAAAAGCTATTTGGTGAAGTGCTTGAATATTATAAAAAGACCGGCGACAAGACAGGGTATCTCTCGGTTCTGTTAAATCTTGGAATTCTCTACAGACTTGATGCTGCTTCCGATCCTGATCATCCGGAGTACGCCCAAAAATTAAGTGACGCTCTCGACATACTTCAAAAAGCCAACGATCTGGCAATAAAAGATGGTAACCCGGTAATAAGGGAAAACATCCTTTTTAATCTCGGAATTACTTATCAAACCGCAAATAAACTTGACAGTGCGGCAAAGTTTATTGAGCTGAGTATAAATTCGTACAAAGCAAGCGGGAATAAATACTGGGAGGCAATTGCTTCATTACGCCTGGGGTACCTCTACCTCGAGATGTCATCTTCTGATCAGGCAATTGACTACAGAAAAAAAGGAATAATACTCCTGAAAGATAATCTTGGGGTAATAGAAGAATACCGGTCAAAATTTGAAGATGAGAGGGGAAGGGCGGTCTTCCTCGACAATCTTACATATTATTATGTGTTGCTTATAAATGAACTGTATGAAGATGGTGATTTTGAATCGATGTTTGATCTTGCCGAAATGGTTAAATCGAGATCATTTGTTGATATGCTGTCAACCAAAGCATCAGGTGTAGAGGAAGACCTTCCCGAGGACCTAAAAAAAGTGTTAATCAGGAAGAGGGAGATAGAATCAGTTTTCAGGGATTCTTTGTGGCTCTATTTGGAGGATGAAGGATCGGGTAGATTTTTGTCACTCATGGACGAATATTCAACACTCTACACCAAAAAAGAGGAATTGCAGCCTGATCTTAATCTGCTTGTGAGTGAAAAACCGGTAAAACTAAAAGAATTCCAGAAACTGATCGATGATAAAACAGCGGTAATCGAATTTTTTATCGGCAGGAATGCTTTTTATACCTTTCTGGTGACGAACAACTCAATTTCTGTTGTGCAAGCGAAGCAGAGTCCACGAGCGATCGACTCACTTGTAACAAAGATTTTAACCGATATAAATCTTTTCCCCAACAAAAGGGGAGCTTTTATTGAACTCCAAAAGATTTTAAATAGGAACGATGACACCCTTGACAGCGCAAAACTTGCTCAAATGTGGTATGAATCGGATGCCGATAGAAGTCTTCAACTTGCATTGTTCCAACTTTATAAAACCATCATAACTGACAAGCAGGATGGGGAATTAGAAAAATTTGACCGGGTAATAATAATACCGCACGGTTTTTTGCACGAAATGCCTTTCGCTGCTTTGGTATCTTCATTTCAAAATCTGGATATGTCGAAAAAACATCATATTGCACGGCCGACTTACTGGATAGAGGAGAAGGAAATTCTCACCCTCCCCTCTGCCTCATCTCTTCCGTTTTTGTTAAAAGCGGGGAGACAGGATAACGGTTCAATTTTAATTGTTGGAAACCCAATTTATCCGAGCAGTAAATTTGATCCACTTCCGTTTGCTGAGAAGGAAGCTAATGAAATAACCCGACATTTCGAAAAAAAGAAAACACTTCTGTTGATTAATGAAGTTGCAACCGAAACCAGAATTAAACAGGAAGCGGGAAATTATGATATTCTTCATTTCGCTACTCATGGAATTTACGAGGAAGATGCATTAAAAAGCCATCTTTTGATGACTAAAACTGAACAAGACGATGGATACCTGAGAGCATCGGAGATATTCAAAATGAAACTAAATTCAAATCTCGTAGTATTAAGTGCATGTCTTTCCGGGAGAGTTGGTGCGTTTGGGGGTCAAAAATATCTCACCTCAGATGACCTTACGGGTCTGACGAGAGCGTTGCTTTACGCCGGTGCTGCCAATGTAATGGGGACACTCTGGACTGTTGATGATAAATCGACCGGCTACATGATGGAACATTTTTATGAAAAATATCGCGATGAAAAGCGTCCTCTTCTTTATTCAATGAGGGATGCGCAAATAAGTGTGTTAAACGATTCGAAAAATAAAGACTGGAGCCATCCATTTTATTGGGCTCCTTTCATCCTTATTGGTTCACCAGGTAAATAAACAGGATTGCCGATGAAGAACAAAGCTTTACTCATTTTTTCCTTTTTGTTGATAACTGTTGTTGCAACAAACAAGTTTGTTGACAATAAAACCCATGGAGATGAGGTTATCAATGTTAAAAAATCCAAACTTAAAGCTACAACACCGGGCGATGGAAAAATTGAAAACAATGATGCAAAAAATCAAAATGATTCGCTAAGTGCGCTTTTTAACAGAGCTTTTAACGCATTCGACTCGGCTAAATATAATGTAGCAATAAACATTTGGCACTCAATCCTTGAATCCTACGAAAAAGAGAAGGATTATGAGAATTTTGTAATCGCTACCAATAACATAGCTGTTGCATACAACAATATGAAAAAATTTGATCTCTCTCTCGATTACTTTACCAAAGCAAAAAACGCTGCTCAAAAATATAAACTGTACAAATATGTAGATACCTACACTGACAATTTGATCTACTATTACGAAGAATATCTACTCGGGTTTAAAACCAGGGAAGTGATAAAGGATGCAGTTGATTACTTCACAAAAGAGGGTCAGCAGACATATATTACAAAATTTCAGGAGAAACTTGTTTCACTTGATGAGATGATAGCAAAAGCTGAAAAATCAATTTCAGCCTGGGAAGCAGAAACAAAATCGACAACTGATAAAAATAAATTATGTTATTTGACCAGGGGAATAGCTGATTTTTACACTTATACAGGACAAATTGTAAAAGCAAAAGATTATTATCTTCAAAGTTTAAAATTTGGGCAGGCCAGCGGCAGTGATACCGCAGTAGCAAATACGATGTCTTTGTTCACCAATCTCGAACAGGTTGTAAAACACCTGAAAAAAGATGAGTTTGTAAATCTCTGGAAAGTTGAATCTTCTGAACAAACCACAAAAGTATTTTATTTCACCGATATCCAATATGTTTCCGCTGATTCACTAATTGCTACGGTATATGGTGGAAATTATGATAATATAATCGCAGGCTCAGCATTTGATGTATGGGCATGTGTTTATCCCGAGCTTACAGAACATGATGTGTTTTCTCTCGGTAAGGGGAAAGTGCTCGAAACAGGAAATTATGCGTCAAAAGTGGGAATAAAATTATTTAACGGTGTAAATCCTCAGAAAAAAGTTTTTATTGTTGATCATGCCTACATTCCGGTAGCAAAAAAACAGGGATATAACTCTGATTTGGCAGAAGTGGCACGGCTTGAGATCATATTTCGGGATAACCAAAACAGTGCTTTATATTCATTTAATGTCTTGAATTACATTGCTGATATCGCTGTGGAGGAAAAACTTTTAACAGTGATGTTGAATGAATTTGTGCCTCTCCATTCTTTCATCGATGATCTTGTGAAAGATGATCCGGAATATGGTGGTGTTGCTGAATCGGGTGAATTCAAAGGAAAGTCAATTGCCGAAGCCATAAAAATGTCAACATTAGAAACGAGTAAACACTTTCTTATGTTCGTAAAAGATTTTCCTGCCAAATATCTCGGATTAACTTTTAAATTTGTGGAGTCATACTTCTCCTGGATTTATTCTGATGCAATCGGTGGACAAACAAAAATTTCGAATCTGGTATTAAAAGCAAAAGATGAAAAAGATATCCGAAAAATCTTTGAAACAGACAGTGCCTCAATTGTTCAGTATGACATTGTTGGTAAGTTCGCTGATTCAACAGATGAACTTTACCCACTTGATTCGATGGAAAAAGCGAATAAATATTCATTGGCAGCTTCACTTTTTGCCGAATGGATGAAGGACAGTGATAAAATAAAAAGAGCATATCTTTCCCGTGGATTGTATCTAAAAGCCGTGGAAGACCTCACCGGAGCTGAAAGTGCTTACCTCAAAAGTCTCCTGTATGCTCATGTAGTAAACGACAGTTCCTATATGGCAACAAATCAACATAATCTTGGAATTTTATATTCTGACCTCGGTCAATTTCAGAAATCAATTAATTATTATGACAGTAGCCTTGCGATCCGTAACTTTTTGGTTAAGAAAGAACCATCAGACTGGCTTTGGGAACGATTAGGGGGTTCTTATTGGGGGAAAGCCTACTCTCTTGCAGGGTTGGATAAGTATGCGGAATCTGTCGAATTTTATGAATTGGCTCTCGCCTCCTACGATTCTTCCAAAAGTACATCTGCCTCCGGCGACAAACTCACAGTTCTCGGCAACATTGCAGATGTTTATGGAAAAATGGGGAATCATAAAAAATCACTTGACATCTACGACAAGGTTTATGAATTAAGTAAATTGACGGGTAATAAAAAGAAAGAGGCAAGTGGACTTTTCGACAAAGCCTACTCTCTTTTTGAACTTGGTGATTACATTCAGGCAATGGACTACTACGAGAGAAGTTATAATATATATATGTCGCTTGGAGATGATGATAATGCAGGTTTGTGTTACTCAAATATTGGGCAGGCATTGTGGAATCTCGGAAAATTTGAGGATGCAATTGCAGCTCATAATAAGGCGATTGAATACAGGAAAAAGACCGGAAACCTTTCCGATCAGGCATTTTCTTACGATAAAGTAGGCAGTCTTTACAGCAAACAGGGTAATCCTGAAAAAGCGATGGAATATTTCACCAAAGCCGTTGAATTATATCAAAAGGCAAATAACGATGTTGGTATGGCGACCGTATATGATAACATCGGAGCAATGTATAAAAAACTGAAAGATTTTGAAAAGACTTTCGACTATTTTAAGAAGAGCCTCGCTGTTAAAGAAAAAGCCAACGACAAGTATGCTATAGCAGAGAACTATTTTGAACAGGGCCTCGCATACATGGAATTTAATGATGCGGCAAATGCGCAGGAGGTATTAAAAAAGAGTTATGAACTGAATATGCTGGTGAATGACAAGATGGATGCCATCTATTGTATGATAAATCTTGGGCAAATTCAATATGGATTCAGAAACAATTTTGATACTGCGCTCACGATTTTTAACTCTGCGCTTCTTTTGGCAAAAGAAATAGCAAATAACTCGCCAATTGCTTATTGTTACAAACAACTTGGTCTTCTCTATTCTGAAAAAGGGGAATCGGGCACTTCTATAAAATACCTCGACTCTGCATTAACCATCTATGAAAAGATGCAAGAAAAGTCGGAAATAGGAAACCTGTTTATCAGTCTTGGCTCAGCTTCAATCTCCGGTGGTGAATTTGACAAAGCAATGAACTTTTACACCAAGGCTGAAAATGTAGCACGGGAGATGAACAATAATAATCTCCTTGGTGATGTATATCTATATAAAGGTGATCTCTACAGAGTTCAGGGTGAGTATAAAAAAGCCATGGCAATTTTTGATACAGCATATAGCTATTACAGTGCTCAAAACAGTCCGTGGGCTCTTGCAAGTATTTACATATCATACGGTAATGTTTACAATGTGATGGGTGAATATCAAAAATCAGTTGATAATTATGGTTTGGCGGACAGCATATATACAGCGTTAAAGAATGATTATTACCGTGCGACTCCTCTGAATAATATGGGTACCGTCTATTTCTGGCAAGGTGACTATACCTCTTCACTACCGTTTTTCCAGAAGGCACTTTCGATACTCGATTCCGTAAAATATTTTGGTGATTTCCGTGCTACGGTATTAACCAATATCGGCGAGATATATTATGAGTTAAAAAAATATGATGAAGCTGAAAAAGTTCTTTTAACTGCAATTGAACACGCCAGAAAGATAGGCGCAAAAACTCATCTGCCAACCCCTTACGGGCTGTTAGCTTCCATTTACATCGATACAAAAAAATATGCCGAGTCTGAAAAATGGGCAAAGATGGCATATGATCTGAGTAATGAGCTAAAAGACCGTAACGACATACTTTACAGTTCATTGGTTCTGGGGAGATTAAACTATATAAATAATAACATACCTGTTTCAAACAAGTATCTGGATCAGTCGATAGCTGTTGCTGAAGAACTTGGCACAAATAAATTAGTTTACCACTCGTATTATTACAAAGCTCTTAATTTTCAGACCGAATCGAAAACCGATTCATCATTAACATATCTGAAAAAAGCAGTGAATGTCCTCTCAGACATAAGAGGAAAACTGGTGGGTGGCGACAAAGCTGCCAAGATGTTCTCAAGTGGTGATATGAAGGTTAAAATCTATGAAGCAATAATAAACGCTTTCATACAAAAAGGACAATTGGACAGTGCACTCTATTATCTCGATATGAGTTATAATGAAGGTTTAAAGGAGCAGTTTGGTGGAGTTACTCCAAAGTTTGAAGATAAAACACAAAATGAAGCCATTGAAAAAGAAAAAGAACTAAAAAACAAAAAATCGGGACTTGAAGAAGAGCTTCAGAAAGAGAAAGCTAAACCTGCTGAACTTCAAAACACTGAAAAAATTGCCACTCTTACTGCAAGTCTCGAAGTGGCTGAGAACAGTTATGTTGAATTTATAATGAAAACTGTTCAGACGAACCCCGGACTCGACGATTATTTTAAGGATAATATCAATCCGGTCAGTTTCATCGAATGGCAGGAGTTTATCCCCGAGGATGTTGCCGTGCTCGCTTATCTGATGGGGGATAACAATCTCTACATATTTGGAGCTACAAGCGACACTGTGGGTGCCGTAGTCATGAAAATCTCTAAAACAGAGATCGAACAAAAATTGGTTGAGTTTTATTCCATGTTAAAGGATTCATATCCCGCCAAAGAGATTGGAGAGGTTAATATTGCTTCATACACTCCAAAAGATGCCAATATGACAATGGAAGATGAGATGTATCTTGCTCCACAGCGTAAAATGGCCTCCGAATTGTATCAGTTGCTTGTTCAGCCAGTTAAATCGATAATAAAAGACAAGAAAAAACTGTGCATCGTGCCGTTTGGTAAACTCTATTATCTCCCGTTTGAGACATTGATCTCTTCACAACCAAATCAGGATGTGAAGTTCCTGCTTGAAGATTACCTGTTATTTTATGTAACATCATTTAAGGTCTTTTCGCAGAATATGAACAAAGATTCGGTTCCTCTTAAATTGATTGCTTTTGCCAATGCAGATCTTTCTTTGCCTGATGCAGAGAAAGAAGTTAACGGACTTAAAGCACTCTTTACGGATGCCGAAATCTACTCAAAAGCTGATGCAACTGAAGAAAAAATCCGTTCTTTAACAAAGGGACAATTTAACGCTTTACATTTTGCTACTCATGGGACCATGAATTATGGTGAGATCACAAAATCATTTCTTACCATGGCGATGAAGGGAACGGGACAGGATCCTCTTTCTGACGGTCAATTGACAATCAGCGAAGTGTGGGGTCTCACAAACCTCAGGAATTACAAACTTGTTACACTTTCAGCGTGTAAAACCGCCATAAGTGAAGAATTTGCAAAGGGTTGGCTTGTTTCACCTGCAAATGCATTCCTGAAAATCGGAGTACAAACCGTTGTCGCATCCCTTTGGCAGGTTCAGGATGATGCAACATCTATCCTGATGACTGAGTTTTATACAAACCTTAAAACAATGCCAAAAAGTGAAGCACTGCAAAAAGCCAAACTTAAGCTCATAAAGAACCCCAAATACGGCTTCCCGTATTATTGGGCTCCTTTTATTATGGTGGGGGACTACAGGTAATGCAGTAATCCAATAATTCAGTAATGCAATAATTCAGTAATGCAGTAATATTTTCTGTGTTGGTTCCTGCCGAGGTGTTGATTCCTGTAGTAATAAAACTACAATAATGATTTCTTAACAATTTCTTAACATTAGAAAATTAGATTTTGGTTTTGTTAGAAGTGTGGGGTAAGGCATATTTCATGGTTGTATTCTTTTTTTTTTGATGAAATATGAAATTCCTAAAATACTTTTTATATCTCCTTCCTTTGATAGTGTTTATTACTGCAACTTCTTACCGGGAATGGGGGAAATACAGTAATGAATTGGGTTCAAAAAAGAATCCTATCAAGTTTTTTTTCACACCATCGGTTGATGCAAAACAGATAACCACGACTGCAGGCGAACTGCTCGAATTTCTTGAAAAAGAGACCGGTTATTATTTTACAACTGCCATTCCGGCTGATTATGTAACTGTTGTTGAAAGTTTTGGCAGCAGCAAAGCCGACATCGCCGTAATAAATACATTCTCATATTTAATGGCAAACAAAAAGTATGGGACCCAGGCATTGTTGAGGATTGTCCGTGATAATGGCGAGGCCTACTACAGGGGGCAGATAATCGTCAGGGCAGATTCGGGGATCGACACGCTCACTGACCTGATGGGTAAAAAAATTGCCTATGTAGATCCCTCCTCAACTTCCGGTTATATCCTCCCTGCATCACTTCTTAAAAAAAATGGTATCGTTCCCTCTGACTCAATCTTTGCAAAAAAACACGACATCGTTGTTTCAATGGTTTATCAAAAACAAGTGGATGCCGGTGCTACATACTATTCACCAAAGGACGATCAGGGCTTTTTGAGGGATGCTCGTGAACGGGTTGTAACACAGTATCCTGATGTATTTGAAAAAATTAAAATTATTGCACTTACCGAACCAATCCCCAACGACCCCGTGATTTTTAGAAGGGAACTCCCTGAGGAGATGAAAACTAAAATTGTTGAGGCACTTTTAAAATTTGTTGCCACCCCCTCAGGTCAGGAAGCTCTCCACCGAATTTATAATGTAAAACAGCTTATACCCACTACAGATAAAGATTATGATGGACTACGAAAAATTCTTGATGATATCAATTTTAAGATTGAAGGTGCACTATGACAATCTTAAAAGTAGATAATGTACATAAAATCTATCCATCAGGAACTCATGCCTTAAAGGGTGTCAGTTTCGAAGTTAAAGACGGTGAATTCCTTGTGATAATAGGGCTCTCGGGTTCAGGGAAATCCACTCTGTTAAGATGTATTAATCGTCTTCATGAACCTACTTCGGGTGAGATCACTTTTTTGGATAAAGATATCACACATGTTAAGGGAAAAGAGCTTAGAGGACTTAAACAGCAGATAGGAATGGTCTTTCAGCAATTCAATTTGATTAAAAGAAGAAGTGTGTTAACAAATGTGATCACCGGCAGATTAGGGAAATTGGGGACATTTCAATCGATAACTGAAAATTTCACACCGGAATTGATCGAAGAAGCAATGAATGCACTCAGGATTGTTGGTATCGAGGAAAAAGCCAATATAAGAGCAGATGCATTAAGTGGTGGGCAGCAACAGCGGGTTGCAATTGCAAGAAGCCTTATGCAAAATCCAAAGTTACTGCTCGCTGATGAACCTGTTGCATCACTTGATCCCGCAACTTCAAATTCTATTATGCATTATTTTGAAAAAATAAACAAAGAACTTGGTACAACAGTCATTTGTAACCTCCATTTTTTAAGTCTTGTAAGGAAATATGCGTCCAGGGTGATTGCCCTCAAAGCCGGAGAGATTATTTATGAAGGATTACCACACGATATTGATGAGAAATGGTTTAAAACAATTTACGGTGAAGAAGCCGAAGAAGTGGAGATAAGATAATGCCTCATGTAAATCCACACGATGTAATGGCAAAAAGGAAAGACAAAGAGATATTCAAGAGTCGAATTAAAGCAGGTTTGCTCGATTTCTTTTTTGTGTTTTATTCCATATTGGTAGTTGACAGGGTAATTTGGAATAAATTTATTCTTCAGGTAAAAAATATTCCTTTCCATTGGCTCGAAATTGGAGTAATTGCATTAGTAAGTCTTGTTGTTGGTGTGCTTTGGAGCCTTACCGGAACATCTCTTTCCAGCAAATTGTTTGGGATATCCAAAAAAAATAATGTTACAAAATACACTGCTGAGATATTTGGCTGGTTTCTGTTTAATATCACTTTTATTGCAGGATGGATAATAACCAAGATATCGGTCGTGGATTTGTTTAGCGAGGAGGGGCTAAACGCCGCTCAACGAATTTTTAGTGCGCTATTTTCACCTCAGATGTCAATATTTGATGAAGCACTTTTTGCAATTATTGAAACTGTTTATATTGCCTTGATTGCAACCCTTGTTTCGATACCCATAACTCTCATCGTGAGTTTTGCTTCTGCCCGAAACCTGATGAACGAGAATAAATTTACTCTTTTTATTTATGCTACTTTAAGATTAATTTCAAATTTTGTAAGATCGATTGAACCGCTGATTTGGGCGATAATTTTTTCGGTTTGGATTGGAATTGGACCTTACGCCGGTATGCTTGCGCTTCTTATTCACTCAATAGCATCAAATGCAAAGTTGTATTCAGAGGCTATCGAGTCGATTGAAGAGGGACCGGTTGAGGCGATTTCTGCAACAGGTGCCAACAAAATACAGATTATCTGGTATGCTGTAATTCCTCAAATAATCCTTCCATTCCTTTCATTCACAATTTACCGTTGGGATATTAATGTTAGAATGGCAACCATCATCGGATTGGTAGGCGGTGGTGGAATTGGAACAATGCTCATTCAGTATCAGGGACTTGCCCAGTGGCATGAAGTTGGTCTTATCGTAATTATGATTGCATTGGTTGTCTGGATTATGGATTATATCTCCACAAAAATAAGGCAAGCGATCTATTGATAGAAAGAGTAAAAATTTATTTTGGAACTCCTTTATAAGGAATCCATTTTGAGAACAGGAAGCAAATTGTTAAATGGATTTAGAACAGGAGCAGGCAGATTTTTGCTTGCTGCTGTTTTTTTTTCGATGCTATTAACATCCGGATGTGATAAATCCGCCTCAAAGGTAAATATTTATCTGAAGGGGAGCGACACCATGGTGAATCTCTGCCAGAGATGGGCGGAGGCTTACATGAAAGTAAATCCCAATGTTCGGGTGGTAGTAACGGGTGGTGGCTCGGGGAACGGCATCACTGCACTTCTTAATGGCTCTGCGGATTTTGCATGCATGAGCAGGGAACTTCTTCCGGCTGAAATAAAAAGGGCTGAGAAGAGAGGTATTAAACTCACCTCTGTAAAAACTGCTTTTGATGGAATCACTATTGCTGTGAATTCATCCAATATAATTGAAGAGCTCTCGTTAACTGATCTCAAAGGACTTTTTACGGGTGGAATTAAAAATTTCAGGGATGTTGGCGGGGATGATATACCGGTTAATCTTTATGGGAGAGACAACAGCAGTGGAACATATAATATTTTTAAGGAGCAAATATTAAAGGGTGAAGATTTTGCAAGTGCCACACAGGTACTTCAGGGAACGGCAGCACTTGCCGAGGCTGTGGCTGGCGATAAAAGAGGAATTGCGTATGGGGGGATCGGCTATTTCATCAAAAAAAGAGGTGTCAAAATAATTAAAATAAAAGGGGATGGGATGGGTACATCAAAATCTCCCGTTGAGGAAGATCATCCAAATTATGAAGAGATAAGATCGGGTCACTATTTAATTTCGCGTCCATTGTTACTTATTTTCCGTAACCATAAGAAGAATGGCATGGAAGAGTTTATAAATTTTATTTTATCCGGTGAAGGTCAAAAGATAGTTGCCGGAATGAACTATATTCCATTACATTAATGAATACGGAAAACAATGAAAGAAATGGAACAAAAATTGAGATGGCTCCCGTTTCAGTTTTTGATGTGAAACCAAAGCGGAAAATTTTCCCCTTCGATTCGATATTTACCTTTGTCGTTCGAAGTTCGGGTTTGATCATTTTCCTGCTTACCGCACTCGTCTTTGTTTTCATTGCCGTTGAGAGTTTTAAGGTATTTGAGTATCTTTCACCACTTGGTCTCATTTATTCAAACAGAAACGGGGAGAATATTTTTGAATGGTATCCTACATCAAATGACCCCAGGTTTTCCCTGATTCCACTTTTATTGGGCACATTTTTAACCGCAATTCCGGCAACCATAATCTCCTCTTTTTTTGGAATCGGGATCGGGATATTCATATCTGAATTTGCTCCCCGGGGGATCAGAAACTATCTCAAACAACTCATCGATCTTTTTGCTTCACTTCCCACCGTAGCGGTTGGTTTTATTCTTCTCACCGTTGGTGTAACATTTTTTGATTCTGTTTTTGAAGCAGGAAACCGGTTAAATGCCGTTCTTGCAGCATTTGGTCTATCGTTGATAATAATTCCTCAAATTGCTTCACTTACTGAAGAGGCACTAAGGGGGATACCTGATGAAGTCCGGATGGCAGCCTATAGTCTGGGTGCAGGCAGATGGAGAACTGTGAAAGATGTTGTATTTCCGGCAGCCATAAGTGGAATAAGTGCGAGTGTGGTGTTGGGTTTTGGCAGAGCTGTGGGTGATACAATGATTGTTTTGATGATTTCAGGTAATGCGGCAAATTTAACACTTAATCCTTTTTCAAGTGTAAGAACCATGACAGCCACAATTGCAGCGGAATTAGGGGAAGTATCCACACAGACTGCTCATTATCATGCTCTTTTTTTTATAGGACTTGTGCTTTTTGTTCTATCCATTCTTGTCAATTTAATTGTTAAATTTTTAGTTCAGAGAATCGGATTCAGAAATAACCGGGCAGGATGATGAAACGAACCAAACAGTTCGATAATTTTTTTATCGGTTTCTTTTTTCTGATTTTTCTAATTCCGGCATTAGTCTATATATTATTCTTTTTAAATATTTTCATAGAGGGGGTGCCGGTAATTTCATGGCAATATCTAACCTCGGCACCATCTTCAAATCTCGCCGAAGGTGGAATTGGTCCTGTAATCATCGCCACTTTGGGCACAGTCTTTTTGATGTTGGTTTTTGTTGTTCCTTTTGGAGTGATGACAGCACTTTATCTGGCAGAATATTCACTAAACAAAAAATTTGATAAGTTTTTTATATTTCTTTTGTACAACCTCTCAGGGGTTCCTTCGGTGGTATTTGGGATTTTTGGTCTCGGATTTTTCGTTCTGAATCTGGGGAGCAGCCTCGACAACTTTTTTAATACAACTCTTGTGTTTGGAAAACCATCCATGTTGTGGGCATCCGTTACACTGGCTTTGATGTTGTTGCCGATGGTGATTATTTCATCCTACCAGGCGTTCAGGTCGGTTCCATATAATCTAAAAGAGACTGCTTACAGCCTCGGTGCAAATAAACTGAGTGTAGTATGGAATGTTATTGTCCCACAATCCAGATCGGGAATATTCACAGGGATTATTTTGGCGGTGAGCCGAGCTATAGGTGAGACCGCTCCTCTGCTTTTTTTAGGATGTGCGTTTTTTCTACCGTCACTTCCACTATTTGATTTGTGTGTTGGGGGAATCGGTTTGCCATTAATCGATCCTACCGAGCAGTTTATGTATTTATCGTATAATATTTTTATCCTGTCAACTCAATCGACAGGTGAAGCCGCAACTCTTCCTTACCAATATGCCGGAACTATGGTACTCATTTTTCTTACTTTGTTATGTAACAGCACTACAATTTATCTCAGGCAGCGATACCGAAATAAAGTTGAGATGAAAGGGATTCTATGAAAGATGTGAAGATTAGAGTTAATAATCTGAGTGTAAATTTTGGAAAAATTCAGGCACTTAAAGAACTTAATCTGGAAATTCCTGCAAAAAGGATCACCTGTTTGATCGGTCCTTCGGGATGTGGGAAAACAACTTTGTTAAAGACAATCAACAGGCTGAATGAACTTAAACCGGATTTTGGTTTTTCAGGCAAAGTAATCATAGAGGGAGTTGATGTTTTAAATGATGATATCGATATTGTAAATCTTCGCCAAAAAGCTGCGATGGTGTTTCAAAGACCCGCACTTTTTCCAAAATCAGTTTTTGATAATGTTGCATTTCCGTTAAAGATTCTTGGTATTAAGGATAAAGAGGAAATAAACGAAAAAGTGACCACCGCATTAAAGCGTGCTTTTGTTTGGGAAGAGATTAAAGAGAGATTAAACGAATCTGCTTTAAATTTTTCCATCGGACAACAACAGAGAATTGCAATCGCCAGAGCGCTCGTTTCCCAACCTGATATTCTGATGTTGGATGAACCAACAGGCTCGCTTGATCCCGTTTCGACAAAAAAAATTGAGGATTTAATTTTTGGGCTAAAAAGACAGATGACGATAATTGTTGTTTCACACAATTTGCAACAAGTGGCGAGTATCAGCGATTATACGGTGTTTCTCAACAAGGGGAGTCTTGTGGAAGCAAATCAGACAGTTAAATTTTTCACAAAACCGGACAGTAAATTGAGTGAAGAATTCCTTACCGGAAGGATAAAAAATTAGATGTTTAACAGAATAGAAATTCAGATCTACAAATTAAATCGTCGGATGATTAAAATGTGTAGTCTCGTTGATGAACAACTTGAGGCTGCACTTCAGTCGATTTATAAAGAAGATATTGATCTGGCTGAGAAAGTTATCAAACTTGATGACAAGGTTGATCGATATGATACAAAAATATCTGAAAGTTGCCAGAAAATATTTGCTCTAAATAAACCGGTTTCCTCTGATCTGAGGTTACTGATGGCAGCTCCCATAATTAACTATAATATTGAGCGAATAGGGGATATAGCTGTAAATCTATGCGAAAATTTTCTGTTGAAGAAAAAGAAACCATCATTTTTTGAGAGAATCAAATTTGTTGATATGGCTTCCATTGTGCAGGAAATGCTCAAAAATTCAATAGATTCGTTCATCAGGATGGATGTTGGACTTGCAAAAAAAGTGATAGTTTCCGATAAAATCCTGGATCGAATAAATGTTGAGAACCATAACTTGATAATTGATGTGATGAAAGAAAACAGTGATAACATTGAGGAAGCTGTAGCTTATCTTGTAATGAGTCGTCAACTTGAGCGAATTGGTGATCATGCAACCAATATTGCTGAGGAGGTGTTTTTTATCTCAGAGGGCAGAACAGTAAAACATAACTATGGGAGGATATTTCCGAAAGAAAATGATATCGACTCTGCGGAAAAGATAGAAAATTAATAACTGTTAAGACTGTTTAATAGAACCTCAAATTGACTCAACATTTTTTGAAGAAGAGACAAATCTCCCGATTTTGCCTCAGAGAGGTAAAGATCGTTCAAAAATGGGAGCATATTTGTCTGCATTACAAATAACAATGGGGCATCATCTTTGGGCGCGTTGAGAGAATCGTTAAAATAAGCGAAAAAGACAAGTTTTATTACCTGCTCCTCACCCTTGAGAAGATAGTCCGACAAATCCCTTTCACCCTGAATTGACTGTTCATTAAGTTCCGCCATCATTATTCCATAAACAAGTTTGTATTTTGTTCTAAGATTTGCTTTTAAGTAGAAATAGTTTTTGAAGCGATCTGAAAATTTTTTATCCTCATGATTAAAAATCTCTCTCACCTCAATTAAATAATCATTTATTTGCTTTTTAACTACCGCCAAAAATAAATCTTCCTTTGAGGGGAAATAATGATAAATGGTTGATTTTGCTATTCTCAGGTCACGGGCGATCTCTTCGAGATTTGTTTTTGCTGTACCGTGTTTAACAAATCGCCGTTCGGCAGCCTTTAAAATATCAGGGAGTCTGTTCATTTAAGTTGGTTTTGTTTGATGGCAAATTAATTAAAACAAAAATAGTGAAATTTTCTGGAAAAGGGGGTTCATGAAAATAATAGGTCTAAAAGAAAAATCAGTGAAAGTAAAGCAGATTATTTTCGGCGGGGAGTATTAATAGAGTTGGAACATGTGGTTAAACCTTTATATCTAGTTGAAAACGATTAAAAACTGCCCTTCTCAAGACAACCTATAATTCTACTTGCTGTTTACCGGTAAGCCCGAGAAAATTTAACCCCTGCCCGTGTTATTAGGTTTACTCAGATAATCAAGTTGCTACAAAACAATACTATATTTCGGCAAATAAATTAGTTAACTGCCGTATTATAGGGGATAATTTTGTATATTTGAAACGTAAATATTTGAGGTTTTAAAATGAAACTATTTGTAAATAAACTACAAACTTTGTTGAGACATGAAAGAATACTGAGTAATACTGAGATAGCTGCACTGTTTAGAGAGTATGAACCAAACTTGAATCAAACAACCATTAATTGGCGAATACACTCTTTGGTGCAATCCGGAATTATTGATAGAGTTGGAAGGGGTAAGTATGCAATTAGTTCAAGAGATAGATTTCTTCCGAATATTTCGAGCAGGATACATGATCTCAATTTAACTATGAAAAAAGAATTTCCTTATTTAAGTACCTGTTTGTGGGAAACATCAATCTTAAATGAGTTTATGGTTCATCAACCAGGTATTTTTTATACCATCGTCGAAGTTGAGAAAGAAGCAGCTGAATCAGTTTTCTATTTTTTGAAGGATCAAAAACACACGGTTTTTATAAATCCATCGAGCCAGATGCTTGAAAGGTATGTTCAGTTTGACCAACATAATGTTATCGTCAAAAATCTAATCACTGAGGCACCAACACAGTTGATTGAAAATGTAAATACAGTCACCCTTGAGAAAGTATTGGTAGATATTTTCTGTGATACTATTCTTTTCTCTGCTCAACAAGGAGTCGAGATGCGAACTATCTTTCAAGAAGCACTCAGAAGATATTCCTTAAATGTGGATAAAATGTTCCGCTACTCAGCCAGGCGAGGCAATAAGAAAAAATTTGGTGACTTTTATTCATCGATATTAAATAAACAATAGATAATATATTTTTCAAACATCGCTTTGTATTGTGAGCAGAGGAACGGATGGTATAGGTGACTTTGAGCAGTTAAGAACGGGATTAAAGAGAGTAACAGGTTTTATTTTCTCAGAGAACTATCACATTGAGAAAGCAATCACTCATGCCACAAAAGCTGCATATCTTTCAGTTTTAATCAAACATAATGCAGCAAATTTCGATAAATTCAGTCCATCGAACAAAATGGAAAATTGGAAAATTGATTTACCCTACAATACCAAACTTAATAAGCTTAAAAAAACCAATCCTGAAGCTTTCTTTTATTGGTTCAAAATGTTCGATTTAGAGAGGGCAAAATATAATAATTAAAAGCTGCAGAAGTATTACTAGTTTTGGAGATGTTGGGGACGACGCTGAAGTCGCTTCATTTTCATGTGAGTATTGCATTAACGACAAAATCAAAAAAGCTTATGTGGGGATAGTAATCTATCCCCGGCCTGTTCTGTTACAAAGCACAAAACAAAATGAATACAAACATAATGTAAAATCTTGCATGTTTCATTTTTGTAATTTTCTTTTATTTATTTAATGTAAACCACTTTGACGGTTTTGGTCGTCCCACCCTTCTGCGCCTCAGAAGAAACCCTTATCATATAGGTGCCGCTTGAAATATTAAGCAAGTTGAAATCTATCTCCTCACTATGTTCACCTTTTGTTCTGAAGGAAGTACTTTTATAAACCTCTTTTCCCATTATATCATAAACTGTAATGTTGACTTCACCTTCCATCGAAATTGTGTACTTGACATTCGTACTTCCACTGAAAGGGTTTGGACTTGGATAAATTTTTATTTCTCCTGGAAGTTCTGGACTTGATTCATCCTCAATACCGGTTGGCTTCCTGACTCCTTTCATAATATAGATCCGATTATTAATGCGAGGAAATCCCTGGTATTCTGCACTCTCACCTATACAAATGTCGTCAACACCATCACCTGTTACATCCCCTATCCAGCCTGAAAAATTGGGGCTGTTGTCGAAACTAAAAGAATATTCATCCGCTTTCTCTGTGGGTATGGGGTTACCACCAAGAAACAGACGAGCAGAATAATAAGAAATATGAATGATCAGATCGTTGTAACCATCCTTATTCACATCTCCAATTGGAACAGTATGGGTTGTTGCCGAGTTTTGCAGATTTAGTCCTGCTTCCTCGGAAAGGTTTGGGGGTTTACTACCGTAAGAAATTGTTTTGGTGTACCAGTAAGGAAAGATGGTTCCTGTATTGCGAAGAACAATTTCCCCTTTTTCATCACCATTCATGTCATTCACCGCAATGATATTCGTCGTATCATAAATTTTAAAAGTATCGGAGAAAGCGAATGAGGAAATACCGTAGTAGAATTTCCGAAAGGGGCGATCTGGGATGTTCATTGGTCGATATTCCATTGAAATATCTGTACATCCATCACCATCTATGTCAGCAAATTGTTGAAATACCGATGAATGGTTACCTAAAAAATCCGGATGCATATTGGAATCCGAGAGCATGTGATAGGTTGGGAGTGTGTCCGTGCTACCTGTTTCAAAAAATATGATACTACCACCGTTGGTAGGTGTTTGTGAATTCGCTGCGACTAATTCCTCCCATCCATCACCATCAAAATCGATCGGCCAATTTTGTCCCTTGAAGAGAAGAAAATTGTTGCTTGAGTCGGCAAAATTGAAATGGAATGTGTAATCAGATATTGTATCGATGGCGGGACCCCCATAGTAGATCTTAACTATTACCGGTGCGGGTCGAGCATCAGTTGCAATAACTATATCCCGGTAACCATCTCTATCCCAATCAGTTGCAGTAACCGCACGAGGATATGATGCGGGAATGGAGAATACAGGCTCTGAAGATATTGGGTTACCGCCCCGGAAAAACATTGCGTTCGCCTCTCGTAAGCTGGGGTCAGGTCGGATACTTAGTACGAAGTCATCATATCCATCATTATCTTGATCTCCCATGTACACAATTGATTCATACGAAAAATATCCCTCCTTGCTGAAAACAACAGTATCAAACTGGGCATTAACTTCACCAAATACAGAAAGTGTAAAGAATAAAGTAAAGTACAATTGACGGTTAAAATATTTGTATTTCATTGCAACTCCAATTAAAATCATTTAAAACAAAAAACGGAGATCCACACATAACCATTCCTTCGGGCAGCGAACTGTCCGCGGGGGCAATGTGTCAATCTCCGTTCTTAATACGGGACTACTAAACACACAAACTATTTAAAGATTAACAATTGTCTGCTACGGCTAATTCACCGTCTATTGTTTATCTTATCGATATGGGTCTTCCTTAAAATAAAAAATTAACTCTCCTGGAAAGAAATTACATTTAAAATTTGATAAAGTCAAGAGGTTGAAAAAATAAATTTTCAACGGAACCCTATTATTCAAGCCTTGGAGTCAACCTCTATTGACTACAAAAACAATCCCGATATCTGCATCAGCTAAAATGGAATTGAACTTGTGACAAATGTCACCAGTATGTAGAATATTTTTCAGTTTTAATACTGGTTGAAAGTTCGTCTTGGAGCATGTTTTATTAAATTGTGTAAATTAAGAGTTAATAAAGGTGCCACCAAATTTTCGGATGAGCTGAAAAATTTGGAGAGTGCAGTCAGCAAAAAAAATAAACTTAAGAAATAAATTGATTTTAATGGTGAATAACACTAAATTTGTAATTCGTTTAAAAAAAATCCCGGAGGCAATCTTAAATATGGGTAACATGGAAAGGATCAGGAGTTTAGCTCCATGGTTCATTCTTACAGTTGGTGGAATCTTCATATTGTTTATGGTCGTCAGTGACATGAATTTCTCGAATTTGATGAATGACAGAGGAAACATTGGCGAGATAAGTGGTGATAAAGTAACTGTTCAAGAATTTGAAACCTATTATCAGAACTATCTGACACAGCTAAAACAAAGTGGCCAGGAGCCTGACATGACTAACGAGTCGATGTTCAGAGAACAAGCCTGGGAGCGATTTGTACAAGGCAAAATAGTAGAAGCTGCATACAAAAAGTATGGCATTACAGTATCTGATGATGAAGTACGCAATGTAATTTTGGGAGATAACCCTCCTGAATATCTTAAGAGCCAGTTCATGGATTCGAGTGGTGTTTTTAAGCGAGCTGAATATGAAGCAGCGATTAAAGACCCGCGGAACAAACAAAATATCGTGATGGTTGAAAATGCAGTCAGACAACAAATACTTGGTGAAAAACTCCAGGCAATTGTTGGTGCCGGCGTTGTTGTAACTGATGCTGATATCAGAAGAAAATTTGTAGATCAGGAACTCAAATTGAGTGCTGAATATGCACTCTTAGATTTGAATGTTTATCCCGACTCAACAATCAAACCGTCCGAGGACGAACTTAAAGATTATTATTCGAAGAATAGTTACCTTTACAAACAGGATGCAAGCCGCAAACTGAAATTTGTAACTTTAAAAATTGTTCCTTCTGCCAAAGACAGTAATGCAGTAATGACACTTTTGAACAATGTTGTTAAAAAGATTAAAGCTGATTCAATGAATACATTTCAGAGTTTTGTTGAATCACAAAGTGAATCCCCGTATTCGAAAGACACTTTGTCGGTAAATATGGTCCCTGCCGGATTGATGGCTAATATCTCAACAATCAAAGGTGGGGAAGTTATCGGACCTGTTGCAGGAGAAGGTGAGTTTGGTATCTATAAAATTTCTGCTGTCGTGGAAGGAACTGATCCGTTTGCAAGAGCTGCTCATATTCTTCTTCCCAAAACAGATAATGATAAAGCTGACCTTGAAGCTGCCACCAAACTTTATGAAGAGCTTAAAAACGGTAAGAATTTTGAAGCTGCCGCCAAAGAGCTTTCAAAAGATCCCGGTTCTGCCGCAAGAGGTGGAGACCTTGGATGGTTTGGCAAAGGCGCTATGGTTAAACCATTTGAAGATGCGTGTTTCAACGGACCTGTTGGACAGATTCAAGCACCTGTTAAGACCGATTATGGTTACCATATCATCAAAGTTCTTGATCGTTCATCAAAAAAATTAGTAATTGAGAAAATTGTTAAAAAGCTCAATTATTCACCTGAAACGATGACAATTGTAAGAAGAGATGCTGAAGACCTCCTAAAACTTGCCAAAAGTGAAGGACTTGAAAAGGCTGCCAAATCAAAAAATCTTCAGATGCAGGAATCAACTCCTTTTACTGAGGATGTGGCTGCAGTACCCGGACTTGGATACAGCAGAAATCTTGTGGCATTTGCTTTTAAAGAGGGTCTGAATGATTTTTCACCGGTTTCTTCGGTTGGCGATCAATTTGTTGTGGCTCAGATAACAGAAGTTAATGAAGCAGGAATAAAGAAATTTGATGCGGTAAAAGAAGATGTTACCGGTGGTGTCATCCGTCAGAAGAAATATGCAATGGCATTGGAGGTTATGAATGGAGTAAAAGGTAAGATAGGAAATGATCTTGCAAAAGCTCCTTCATTCGACAAAAACATCCGTTTTGGAACAGCAGATTCATTTTCAGTTGGTGGTAATATTCCCTCACTTGGAATCGATTATGCGTTTAGTTATGCTGCTACCAAAGCCGAACTCAACAAAGTTAGCGGTCCTGTTAAAGGGATGCGAGGATATTACCTGATGAATGTTAAAATGAGACAAAATTTTGACGAACAGAAATATCTTGCTCAAAGAAATACAATCAGAGATCAAATACTTGGCGAGCGTCGTCAAGCTGCGTTCCAACAGTGGATGGAAACGATGAAAAAAGAGGCAAATGTAAAATACTTCCCTCAAAATTGATCTAATTTTTTGAACCCCATCTTTAATATTGTCGATTGGCAATTAAGGTGGGGTTTTTTATATCGTTACGATAATTATAAATTGGATGTTGAAATGAAATTTTTTTTGACTATCGCAGTTTATTTTGTCACAGTTTTCTCATCAGCTTCCGGACAGGGGACCTTCGAGATCTCGGTTGGAGCCGGTTACAGCACATCTTCCCGGATTTATCCCTATAGCAATGCATCAGACTATGATTTAAGAGAGATCGAGATTGGTCTTGGGTCCCGTGTTTTCCCACATCTGGCTATAAGTTATGATCTTACTGATGATATTGCAGGGGTAATATCGGTTGAATATTTGAGGAAAGAAACACAATACTACGGGCAAACGGTGGATAGTGATGCCGGCACCATTTATATACCCGTAAAAGACGGTTATAATTTTGTACCGGTTGAACTCACGGTAGAATACTGCCTTCCTTTCAGCTCTGAAAATTTCAGAGTAAATATTGGAGGTGGCGCCGGACTCTATTTCTACAACTCTCTCAGAGAGGTGGCAGGGATTTCTCTCTCTTCGGGGGGGTCAAAAGTGAGTTACGGCATTCATGTTTTAACAGGATTAGAGTATTATTTGAATCAGAATCTAAGTTTTTTTTTCACGATGAAATTCAGGGATCCCGAGGTTGAGTTTAATGGTGAGTATGAGTCTCTCAATGGAACATATAAGGGGAAGACGGTGAGTTTGGGGAAAAGAGATTTTTATCAGAAACTTTCACTTGAAGGAAGCATATTTCTCCTTGGTGTAAAATATGGATTGTAAATCTGTATGAACCGCAATGAACTTTTGTTTTTAACAGGATTTATGGGGACGGGGAAGACCACACTTGGCAGAGTAATCGCCAATTGTCTTGGATGGGATTTTTATGACATTGACCGTGAGATCGAGAAAGATTCAGGTCGTTCTGTGTCAACAATCGTAATTGAACATGGTGAAAAACACTTCCGTGAACTCGAAAAGAGAAAACTTGTTGAGTTATGCAGTAAAAAAAATGCTGTAATATCTCTTGGTGGAGGTACATTAATTGACTTATCAAACCGAAAATTGTGTAAAACACACGGACTCGTTATATACTTAAAAGCGGATTTGCCGGTAATTTATCAGCGACTTAGAAAAAAAACGAATCGACCCCTGTTTCGGTCTGAAATGGAGGAAGAGATGACTGAAAAAGAAGCAATGGAAAAACTTACTACACTTCTCGAACAGAGGAGGGAAGGTTATGAGGATGCTGATATCACGATTGAGACAGACGCCCGTGACTTTGGAAAGAGCATAGATAAAATTGTGAGAAGAATAAGGACAGGAAAGCCTGACTCGCGGAGGACCATTTGAGAAATATTACCATTGAAAGCAACAACGGGTCATTTAACTACTCACTCATTTCCTCGATTGATGGAGTGATTGGTAAAATTGAGAGTATCTGCAACTCCCACAGTTGTTTCTACATTGTCGATTCCAATGTCCATGAAATTTACCACGACCAATTTAAACATCTCTTTAATGATAAAAATTGTTTTGTATTAAAAGCCACCGAAGAATTTAAATCATTCGATAGCATCTACAGGATATATGATTTTCTACTCGAAAACAATGCTGACAGGAGTAGTTATATAATCGTTATTGGCGGGGGAATAACAGGAGACACGGGCTCTTTTGCAGCTTCTTCTTTTATGAGAGGAACCAGATTGATTCATGTTCCTACCACACTTCTTGCGATGGTTGACAGCAGTATTGGCGGGAAAACCGGAGTCAATTACAAAAAGTATAAAAATTTTATCGGCAGTTTTTATGAACCGGAGCAGGTAATTACTTCCTCAAAGTTCCTTTCCACACTTAAGCAGGTAGATGTTCTCAGTGGAATGGGGGAAGTGTTGAAGTATGCGTTAATTGATTCAAACTTTTTTGATTATTGTTTTTCACGGCTCGACGGCAGTCTTGATTTGCCCGAAGATGATCTGCTTTATTTGATAGGTAAGTCGGCACAGATAAAAAACGATGTAGTAACTCAGGATAAAAAAGATTTAAAAATGCGACATTCTTTGAACCTGGGGCATACTTTTGGTCATGCTATTGAATCGGTTTCAGGATTTTCGGTAAAACACGGTATCGGTGTGATCGCCGGACTACGAGGTGCAACATTCCTCGCCAACAAAATGGGTTTTATGACTGATAACATGATGGAGAAGGTTTTAGATATCCTGTGCAGATACAAAGTAGATGAAAAGATTAAAACCTACTCCACTGAATCGATCCACACAGCAATGCAGGGGGACAAAAAGAGAGTGAAGGGTGAGGTAAAGTTTGTGTTAATAAGTGAACCCGGAGATTTATTAATTGATGTTAGTGTAAAAAAAGAAGATGTTCTCTATTCAATCGAACGAATGAAAGAAACCATCTAACTTTCAGATTTTGAATCAAATTAATCTAATATTGGATACTCACTCAACTCAAACAATTATCACTTGAGAATTGTCAACTTCCTGACTGCTGAGTTTACCCCCGATTCGAGCCGATAAAAATAGACACCACTTGGAAGATTTGCCGCATCTATTTTAAGCTGATGATTTCCAGCTTCCAGATACGAATTTAACATCGATTCCACTTCTCTCCCCATCAAATCGAACAATTTTAAAGAAACATTACCTGAAGCAGGAATTCGGAATGAGACGGTTGTTGAGTGACTTCCGGAAACTGAACCTGTTGAAAAAGGATTTGGATAATTTTGGTTTAGGACAAAATCTTCAGGTACATTATTCTCAGTTGAAGCGATCGATGTTCCGATATCCTTAAATTCTTTTGCTGCCCGACTCAAGGTTTTATATTTGATCCTGTTTCCAAATTCCCTGTTTAGCGAGTCCAGGAGCTCTCCCATCCAATTTATCACAATCCCGTTTTGATATCCCTGTCTTATAAAAGGATCATGAAGTAAAATGATAAAATATTTATCCGACATTCCGTTTGTCTTGATATCAAAAAGAGCTTGAGACAGTTTGGTCTGATAATTTGCCTGAGTTAATTCCCAGGTATATTCCTGATGTTGGCGCAAATTAAAAAGTCCGGGGTGGATAAAACTTTTTGTTACACCGGTTGATGATAAAAATTCAAAATCATTGTCAACCAACACCCGGTATGAAGTTGTATCAGCATAATGACCCGGGGGTACAAATGATTTTGGGATGTAACCCAGAGAATCGAGAAACAAATCGAGACCAAGTTGGGTCATATTATTTTGCAGTGCATACGGATGATTAAAAAACTGGCTTGAGCAATAATATTCATGTCCCGTAGCATTACATCTCGGGCAGATGTGGTTATATCCATGTTGGGCGATTTCATGTCCCTGTGCAACCGTGGAGATCAATTGTTGAGTTAAGATACCGGAGGTGTTCATGCTTTCAATCAGTCTGTGGGGAATCATAGCCCATGTTACCTTTCCTCCTCTTGCCTCAACAGCATCTTCGAAAGGAGTTATCCCTGCCGGTAAGTATGAAACATTTCGTGATTGGATATCATCAACTCTAATTATAAAAGAGAGAGAGTCTTGAGCAAATAAAGTAACACAGGGGAGAATAAAAAACAGTAACGACTTAAACATTATGGTCCATAAAATAATTGCAAAAGAGTAATACAATTTACGAAACTTAAATTATAGTGAAGCCGGTTTAAAAGAGGTACTGCCGAAAAAGAGGGCGCATTTTCGGCAGTAATTGTGTGTTACTATAAGGAGGGTTTTAGGAACATCTCATCTATGCATAATAATGCTCAATTATCGTGCCAAAGAAAAACATTTACTGTTGTCTATTTTATTAAGTAAATTATCTATAAATTTCCGATTCAGAGAAAAAATTTTCAAAAATGAGAAATTCGAGAAACTGTTCATGATTAAAGAACTTCTAACAAATAAACCATCAATCGACTATGAGCGGGAGATAATCCGTCTTAAGGAAGAGATGAATGCAGTTATTCTGGCGCACTACTATCAGACCGGCGATATTCAGGAACTTGCCGATTTTATTGGAGACAGCCTTGAACTTGCCAGAAAAGCGAAAGAATCGAAAGCTGATGTCATTGTTTTTTGTGGTGTACATTTTATGGCGGAGACAGCCAAGATTCTTAATCCAGAGAAGTTGGTTCTATTGCCCGACATGGATGCAGGTTGCTCACTTGCAGACAGTTGCCCTGCTGACAAATTTACCGAGTTTAAAAACAAATACCCCGATCACCTTGTTCTTAGTTACATAAATTGTTCTTCTGAAATAAAGGCGTTGAGCGACATAATAGTTACTTCGAGTAATGCAGAAAAAATTGTGAGACAGATACCTTTGGACCAACCAATAATTTTTGCTCCCGACAAAAATCTTGGCAAATACATCGCAAAAAAAACGGGAAGGGACATGGTGCTTTGGGAGGGCTCGTGCATTGTGCATGAAACTTTCAGCGACAGAAAAATTCTTGAATTAATGCATCTTAACCCCAAGGCAAAACTGATAGCACATCCGGAGTGTGAAGATCATCTTCTTGAAAAAGCGTTTTTCATCGGATCAACTTCTGCTTTGTTAAAATTTGTTCAGACGGATCCTTCCAATGAATATATTGTTGCCACCGAGCCCGGAATCATTTATCAGATGGAAAAAGCCATGCCCGGGAAAAAGTTCATTCCTGCCCCGGGTGAAGAAGATTCGTGCAATTGCAACAATTGTCCGTATATGAAATTAAATACGATTGAGAAATTATATAATTGTATGGTGAACCGTTTACCGGAAATTACGATGCCGGAAGTAATTAGAGTAAAAGCCTTAAGACCTCTTGAAAAAATGCTTGAAATGAGCAAATAAGAGACACAAAAACATACGGAGGAGAGAGACATAATGGAGAGAGAAGAAAAAAAAGTAACCGGAGCTTATGAAAAAGCAGCCGAACAGGGGATTGATCCAAGATGTATTCCCCAGACACTGGATTCGCTTCCACCTGTTGGTGATGAAATTGTTACGCCACAATATTCGAAAGAAGAAAACGATGTCTGGGGGTATCTTTACAATCGACAGACAGGACTGCTTGAAGGAAGAGTGTGTGATGAATATATCAGGGGTGTTGAATTGATGGGATTTTCAGAAAAGGAAATACCCTCATTAAGACAACTAAGCAGTGTACTCGAAAAAACAACGGGGTGGCGGGTTGGAAGGGTTCCCGGGCTGATTCAGGCACAAAATTTTTTCAACTTGCTAAGGGATAGAATTTTCCCTTCCACAGATTATGTTCGCGAAAGGCACGAAATTGATTACACTCCGGCACCCGATTGTTTTCACGACATATTTGGGCACATGCCTCTATTGACCAATCCAAGTTTTACGAATTTTTATCAAAAATTTGGTGAAGCTGCTCTTGTGGCAAAAGGGGACCAACAGATATTTCTTGAAAGATTTCATTGGTTCACAGTTGAATTTGGGTTGATAACAAATTCAGCCGGCAGAAGGATTTATGGGGCTGGAATAGTATCTTCCTTTAAGGAGGTTGATCATGCTCTTGGTTCAGAGGTGGAGGTGATCGATTTTGACCCTTACAAAATAACATCGCAAGAATATGAAGTTTGGCATTTACAACCAATTCTCTTCTCAATTAATTCTTTTGAGCAGCTCGAAGACGGTTTTAACTACTGGGCGAAAAAAGAGGGGATTTTGAACTAACTGCGAAAAATAGTGTTGTAACATTTAATTAGAACAAATATTTGGAGAAGTAAAAAATGTTAAACCCCGGAGATAAAGCACCCTGGTTTGAGTTACCCGATCAGGATGGAAAAATTGTAAAATTGTCTGATTATGAAGGAAAAAAGCTTGTACTATACTTTTATCCCAAAGATGACACAAGTGGATGTACAAAGGAAGCCTGTAGTTTCAGAGATGAACTCTCTATATTTCAAGGAATTAATGCTGCTGTTGTTGGAGTAAGTGGCGATTCCGTAAAATCACACAGGAAATTTGTTGACAAATATAGCCTGAACTTCACATTGTTAAGTGACGAATCAAAAGGAATGCTTGAAAACTACGGCGTGTGGAAAGAGAAAAGCATGTATGGCAGGAAATATATGGGAGTTGAACGGACAACATTTATCATCGACGAAAGCGGCATAATTAAAAATATTTTTGCGAAAGTAAAAGTTGAGGGACACACTGAAGAAGTGAAGAAAGCTCTGAGTTAATCGACAATGGCAAAAAAAATATTCGTAACGAGAAGAGAGGTTTTTTCGTCTGCTCACCGTCTCTACAATCCCACTTTCACCGATGATGAAAACGAACAGGTTTACGATAAGTGTAACAATTACCACGGACACGGACATAACTATATACTTGAGGTAGTGGTAGCAGGTGAAATTGACGAAAGAACCGGTTATGTAATTGATCTAAAAGTTTTAAAAAAAATAATAATTGAAAATGTAATCAGGAAAGTGGATCACAAACACTTAAATCTTGATGTAGATTTTATGAAAGATGTAATTCCGACCGCTGAGAATATTGCAGTGAAAATTTGGGAGCAACTCGTGGATAAAATTCCAAGCGGGAGACTTTACAAAATCAAATTGTCGGAAACTGAGAATAACTATGTTGAATATTTTGGAGAATAATTGTGGATATTGATAGAGTACAAGGATTAGTTGAAACTATATTAACTGAGATTGGCGAAAATCCGGAACGAGAAGGGCTGTTAAAAACTCCCAAAAGGGTGGCAAAAGCTTATGAGTATTTAACCTCAGGTTATAACAAAGATATCGCAAAAGTTTTAAATGGTGCCATTTTTACGGAAGATTACGACGAAATGGTATTAGTCAGAAACATCGATTTTTATAGTATGTGCGAACATCACATGTTGCCCTTCTTTGGAAAAGTACATATCGCATACATTCCCGACGGCAAAATTGTTGGTTTAAGCAAATTGCCAAGAATTGTTGATGTATTTGCCCGTCGACTACAGGTTCAGGAAAGAATGACTAAAGAGATCGCTGACACTATAAATGAATACCTGAAACCTAAAGGTGTGGCAGTTGTATCAGAGGCATACCACATGTGCATGATGATGCGTGGTGTTGAAAAACAGAATTCATCAACAACTTCGTCATCGATGGTTGGTGTATTTAAGACCGATCCCAAAACGAGAGTTGAGTTCCTGAGTTTGATCAGAGCAAATGACGGAAGGATGATATAATGAAAGTCTGGGTTTCCGGTGCATCTTCAGGTATTGGAAAGGCGATAGTAAAGGAAGCTCTGGCGAAGGGTTATGCTGTTGTAGCCACTTCAAGAAATATTAATAATCTGAAGCTGCTTAAAGAAGAGATGGACTCAGAGTTATTGATCACAACGCAATGTGATGTAGCTGATTCTAAATCGGTGGAGGAATTTTATAATAAAACATTTTTTGAAGATGGACCCGATGCATTAGTGAACTCTGCCGGTATAACTGTTTTCAAAAATGCTGCAGAAACTTCGATTTCGGAGGTTGACGGAATAATTAAAACGAATCTATTGGGTTCGGTTTATGCGATTCAGTCGGTACTCCCGTCGATGATCGCCAAAAAGTCAGGTACAATCCTGAATATATCGTCAGTTGCATCAATAAAAACATTGAAGGGAAGCAGCATCTATTCTGCATCGAAAGCAGGTCTGCTTCAGTATAGCAGAGTTCTGAGAGAAGAAGTGAGAGGGCACAACATAAAGGTGATAGATGTTTTACCCGGTGCCACTGAAACCCCGATTTGGGACGAAAAAGTGAGAAACAGACACAGAGAACGGATGATGCAGCCTTCGGATGTTGCAGAGTTGGTTGTTAAGTTATTAACCGGTTCAGGGAATATGGTGGTTGAAGAAATTGTTCTCAGACCGTTAACGGGTGACCTGTAGAATGTGAGCCCTGTCAAAATTTGAACCAACATTTTATGATTGACAATAAATCTGCATTTTTGTTTTAATATTAAAGGAATATTTGATAATTTAACGGATGTGTTTTGAGAGTTTATTCATTTGAATAAGCCGTCGAATTTTCTTTAAATTTAATTTTTAAATCAATATCTAATGCGCAAAAGAATTAATGTAACTCAGCCATTTTTGCCCCCTTTGAGTGAATTTATGGAGTCTCTGGAGGATATTTGGGAGAGCAAATGGCTCACGAATGACGGCAAATTTCATACCATTCTTGAAACCAGGCTTGCTGAATTTCTTGGTGTGAAATATGTATCCCTGTTTACCAACGGAACGCTCGCAATAATGACGGCGATGCAAACTCTCAGAATTACAGGGGAAGTTATAACAACCCCCTACAGTTTTGTTGCAACAACTCACGCGCTTTATTGGAATGGTATTACCCCGGTATTCGTGGATATTGATCCACATACTTGCAATATCGACCCGAACAAAATTGTTGGAGCCATCACCAACAAAACCACTGCTATCCTCCCCGTACATGTTTATGGATATCCTTGTGATGTAAAAAAAATTAAAGATATCTCTGATAAATTTGGTCTTAAAGTTATTTATGACGCAGCTCACGCGTTTGGGGTGAAGTATGAAAATTCATCTTTGATGAACTGGGGTGATTTATCCATCCTAAGTTTCCATGCCACAAAAGTGTTTAATACATTTGAGGGCGGAGCGATAATAAGTCATGATCTGAAAACCAAAAAGCGTATAGACCAACTGAAAAATTTTGGATTTGTTGATGAAGTGACTGTGATGGCACCCGGAATTAATGCCAAGATGAACGAATTCTCGAGTGCTTTAGGCTTGCATCAGTTGAAATATTATGGCCGGAATCTTGAAAAAAGGCGGAATCTCTGGAAATTATACAAGGAACTGCTTCATGATATACCGGGGATTACCCATCTGGAAGAACAAGAGAATGTTACTCATAACTACTCTTATTTCCCTGTGTTTATAGACAAAAATCAATTTGGGATACCGAGGGATGAAGTTTACCAGAGTCTGAAGAAAAACAAGATTTTTTCAAGAAGATATTTTTACCCCCTGATTAGTCAATTCCAGCCGTACAGTGAATATTTATCGGCACGGCATGACAACCTTTTAAGTGCTCATCATATCGCCGAGCGTGTTTTGTGTCTTCCTTTTTATACCGATTTATCCGAAGAAGAGGTTAGATTTGTATGTTCAAAAATTAAAGAACTGCGTCCGGCTAAAATGATAATACCGGGAAGATTTTCAGCATACAGGTGATTCCACCATGCCGATGTTTTTTGAGGTAAGAACTTTCTGAAAATAATTGTGACATTTCAAAATCTGAAAACCAAAAATCAAATTGAAAAATATTGATTTGGCTCCATCATTTCACAGTGACTCTATTATGATAAGTGACAAAAACCTTATGCTTTCAGTTTGGAGGCTTAGTGTGAACCAAGAAGTTTAATTTATGGGTAAACATGGGACTTTTCTGAAACGATTTACTGATATTATTGTAAGCTCAATTGTGTTGTTGATCAGCTCTCCGGTTATTTTGATCAGTGTGGTGGCAATCAGGCTTGAAAGTAAGGGTGCTGCCTTCTTTTTACAGGACCGAACAGGTTTGGGCAGACGGACTTTTAAATTAGTAAAGCTTCGAGGCATGGTAGAAGATGCAGAACAACTTGGAAGTTCTTTTACCGAAGTGGATGATCCCCGTTTAACGAGAGTTGGCAAAATACTTCGCAGACTAAGCATTGATGAGATCCCAAATTTTATTAATGTACTCAAGGGGGAGATGAGTGTCGTTGGCCCCCGGCCTGATGTTCCTGAAGTTACAGACCTTCTACCGGATGACCTTGCTTCAGTTTTCAACTTTAAACCGGGAGTTACGGGGATAGCGCAAATAAATGGAAGGCAAACTCTTTCTTTCGAAGAAAGATCCCGTATTGATGTTGAATATTATCCAAATGCCACTTTTTTTTCAGATCTTAAGATTATTTTCAGAACTCCTCTTGTAATTTTATCAAACAAGGGGAACATTTAATTTGTGAAAATTTTTGCATTCTTCGTTTTAATCAGTATCCTTGCTTTTTCTCAATCCGAGCAGCTACCTCCCTCAGCATCAATTTATAATTTGTTGAAAAAAACCGCCGCAAGAGGTTTAATTGAGGGATACAACGATATTTTCCTTCCCTTGTCTCTTACCCGAATCAAAAATTATTTAACCGTCCTCAACAGCAACAGATCAAAACTTGACCCGGTGGAAATTCTTGAGATAGAAAGATTTAAGAGATGGTATCAGTTGGATGAGCAGGTTGATTTTTCAAAATTTAACCTGTTAATCGACAGGCATATTCACTTGATTCATTATTCAGATTCTTTGGTGGATATCGGGATTAATCCATCTATTTCTTTGGGGATGAATGCAGCGGAAATTAAGGGTGAAGGATTCAAGCCGGCGGGTTATATTAGTTATGGGGGGGCACTTCATGTGTCGTTTGGAGAAACTCTTTTTGGTTATCTGACGGTTTCGAATGGAAATGCATATGGAGATCGTGGAATAAATTCTTTATATAAGCCTGTAAACCAAAGTTTTACATTTATGGAAACAGGTCTAAACCATTTTGATGCGGCTCAAGGGGGGCTTTTTTTTGAAAGTGGGATGTTTTCAGTCTCGATTGCAAGACAGCCTCTGACTGTTGGAAATGGATTGATCAATAAAGCAGTTTTGTCGGGCGAGTCTCAAGCTTTTGACTATATTAATTTTGGAATCGACCACAAGTATTACAACTTTCGCATGATTCATGGATGGCTAACCACCCCTTCATATAGAATATTCTCTGATTCAGTGGGAGGATTCATTAAAAACAGGGATCAGAAGTATATTGCCTTAAACCGTTTTGGTTTTTTCCCATTTGGGAATCTGAATATAGGTGTTACTCAGGCTGTAATTTATGCCAATCGTGGAGTTGAAGTTGGGTACCTTAATCCATTCATGTTCCTGGAATCAGCGCAAAGGTCACTCAGTGATATTGATAACTCATTCCTCTCATTTGATGTGAGTTACACCCCTTCACCGGGTATTCAGCTAACAGGTAACATCAATTTTGATGACATCAATTTTGAATTTTTGAATCCTGATAAAATTTCCAATATATCAAATCGTTTTTCATATCAATTGGGCGTTTTCCTAAATCCAGTCTGGTTGAAAAAAGCAGATTTGACGCTGGAATATTATTTTGTGAGGCCTTACACATACAGTCACTATAGCTACGGCGAAAATCTTGCTTATGTAAATAACAGCGTTGCTTTAGGGGTTGATCTTAAACCCAATTCCGACATGTTCAGCATCCGGTTTAATTATACATATTTCCCCGGATTTTCATCCAGGATAACAGCGAACTTCATAAGGCATGGTGAGAATTTTACCGACACTGAGGGTCAGATTATTCGTAATGTTGGCGGATCTTTTTTCTACAGTACCAATTATCGATCCACTTCCAATGCACCTTTTCTTGATGGTGAATTTAAGTATGAAACCCGGATACAAGCCAGTCTTATCTATGAGATTTCGTTTGCATTAAGTTGCGACCTTAACTATACATTTACTCACGGGAATTATGATGAAAAATTCCCTCCACACTATCTCAATTTTAATCTTCATTTTTTCCCATTCTGAACGAACCAGCCTCTGAATTCTTAATTTTTACCCTATTATTTTTGTTATCTTCATTTAAATTGTGTAACTGTTAAATTCATTACCCACAAGGCTTGTATGTTTAAAAACTTCACCTTCGCAATAATTTCAATCCTTTTATTAAACGGCACAATTAACGCCCAGGGATACAAAGTACTGGAATCTACCGATGATCATGTAATAATATCTTTTGATTTTTCAAACTTTGGAAGTATAAAAGATACTGTAATTTCGGGGAGAACAATTTCCAGATTCCAGGATGAAGAAATGTATTTTATGACCGATGGATATCCCAGAATTCCTCAGTTTTTTGTTTCTCTGGGGATACCGTCAAACAGTGATGCAACAGTTGAAGTGGTTTCAATGGATCGAAAACTGGTTAAAACTGCTTTTGTTTTACCCTTTACACTGAGTGATTCAACCATCCTTGATATTTCCAATCTTTATTATGAAAAATCGGTTTACGATAAAAATGCCCTGTATCCGGAAAATCTGGCAAGAATTGAGGGCAAATACAGCTTCAGGTTTTCTACTGTTCAACCGGTAATTGTAAGCCCTTTTCAATATAATCCTGTAACGAAAGAGATATTTAAGACAACAAAACTTGTTATAAAGGTAAAACTAAAAAATGTTGCAGGAAATCAAATTCTGGTTTCCACTCCTGTAAGGGATGAAGCAACTGAGACATTTTTAAAGGCAACTGTTTTAAATTATGACCGGGCAAAAAACTGGATAACAGAGAATCAGGAAATTAGTGATGCGAGTACATCGTCAGCTGATCATTGGTATAATCCAAACAAAAAATATTTCAAACTTTATCTGAACCAGCGGGATGTTTACAAACTTACTTATGAAGAACTTCAGGCCGCCGGTTTGCCAACAACTACGGGGGTGAGAACCGAGAAATTGCAGATATTTTCTCCGTCGGGTGAAATCCCGTTAAAAATTTTTAGCAGCAGTGATAGATTTGGCCCGGGTGACTATATCATATTTGTGGGTGACAGTGTTGCTGCGTCACCATACACAATGCAAAATCTTTATAACAAAACCAATATCTTCTGGTTATCTTACGAAGCAGATTCTACCGGGTTGAGGTATAATACTAAAACGGGTTTCCCAACTGTATCCCAGCCTGAAGTAAACACGGTAAAAGCCAGAATTCGTTGGGAGTCTGATCAGATATATGAAAGGTTGGGTTGGGCACCCAACGAAAAACGGGATTACTGGTATTGGAAAAAATTGACGGCAAAAAATTATCAACCTGAGATTGCCTACACCCACAGATTTGATGCCCCACCAAACATCAGTGGTGATATTCGTTATTTCAGGGTTCGTGTAAATCTTCACGGGCTTACAACCACCGTAGTGCCCTGCAATTATGTTCACAGTGTCAGATTCATCCTTAATGGTAAATTGATTGGTAAAAGAAAATGGAATGGCCAGGAATCATTTACATTTGATTCAACTTATCAGTCAGTCTCAGATTCCATTTTAATCGTGTTTCAGGGCAATGAACTAAGGGTGGAACTTGATGGTGATGTTTGCACAGTGGGTGGTAGTGATGAAGTAAGGCTTAACTGGATTGAATTTGAATATTACCGGCTAAACAGAACTAACGGGAATCATTACTTTTTTAAGAGTCCTGATGGTTATAATACAAATGTAAGATACTACATGTGGCAGTGGACTTCCCCAACAATGCATGTTTATGTACCGGTAAAAAATGTTGTTTATGTAAATAATCGGGTTACGGGACCACCCGCCGGTCTGGCATTGTTTCAGGATAGCGTGTACACTACCACAGAGTATTTTTGTGTCGATTCTTTATATGGCAAATCTGTTGACTCGATTAGAGCTGATGTCCCATCAAGACTTCGGGATATGGCAAACGGTGCCGATTATATTATTATAACACATCCAAAATTCAAGAGTGTTGCTGAAAGACTTGCTGCATACAGAAGCAGCAGACCAATTGGCAACGGAGCAACACCTCCCAGAGTTTTTATTGCCGATGTTCTTGAAATTTATGATGAATTTTCGTATGGTTTAATGGATCCTTATGCAATCAGAGATTTTCTTGCATTTGCTTTTAATTCATTTGTGAGACCCGCACCTCTATATGTAACACTTATAGGGGATATGAGTTATGATTACAGAAAAATATTGCCTGAAAGCAGAGAAAATTACATCCCGTCGATACCATTCCACTCTTATCAGTATGGTCAATCAGCCAGCGATAACGGATTTGTAGCTGTTACCGGGAATGGTGTTACCCCTGACATGGCATTATCGAGAATATCTATCGAAACAGTTGAAGAGGGGATGACATTTTTGGATAAACTTGAAGCATATCCGGCGGATAATGGAAAAAAATGGCGCGAGACTGTGATGTTGTTATCCTCGGGGATTGATGCCAACGATGAACTCCAGTTTGGATTTAACCGTGAATCACTTAAGTTAAAAACCAATTTCCTTGATCCGTTGGGTTATGACGCTTCGGTGGTTATTCGATTCCCAAACAACACCACAGAGTTACCGTATCAAGGTTCAACACCTGAGATAAAAAATGCTTTCGACAAGGGTGCTTCATTAGCAAATTATTATGGTCACGGTGGCGGTTACCAATGGGATTTAACTTTTCTGAATAACGATATCTATACTCTTAATAATGGAGGCAGGTTGCCTCTTATTATAAGCGTTACATGTTATACAGCCCATTTTGACAATCAGGATGTATTTGGAGAACAGTTTGTCAAAATCCCGAATAAAGGAGCAATTGGATTTTTTGGCAGTTCGGGACTTACACTCTGGCAAATAGGTACCTATTATAACAGTCTCTTTTTTGATGAAGTTTTTAATTTGCAAAACACAATCTCCGGGAAGGCGATTCTTGCTTCAAAGGTGAGAACTCCTCCGGTTGGATATTATATCAACCAGATTGCACTTTTAACCTATCTGGGTGAACCCGGTTTGGAAATTGTACTTCCGAAAAAACCCGATTTTGTGCTTGAGAACAGCGATTTGAGGTTTTTAACCACAAATCCTCTCGTGGATGATACGGTTAAAATCCAACTTACAATGTCAAACTTTGGAATAAGAACCAACGACAGCGTTACTGTAAAACTTCGCTTTTCTTCACAAGATACTTCAGGGATTGTTGCAACCAAACGAGTTCCGGGGTTTGGAAATAACGATTCAACCGAATTTATCTGGATTCCGAAGAAAAGTGGATTGATAACCCTCACCGCCGAAATTAATGATGACAATCTTGTACCCGAAGATGATCATTCGGATAATATTGCTTCTGGTGTAATCGCCGTTTTTAATATTTCGGATCCGAGTATTATATCACCTGAAGATGGTTTTACATCCGTGACGACACCTGAAATTAAAATTTCTGATATTGGCTACTACATAAATCGGAGTTTTAATTATCAGGTTGAGTTCGACACATCCTTCTCGTTTGCGTCACCACTCGTGAATAGTGGTAACCTGACCGGAACTGATGGATTACTAACTTACAAAAATACAACCCTTAACCCGGGCAGGTTTTTTTGGAGGTCGAGAATTGTGGATGGTAACAATCTGGGCAGGTGGTCATCAACACGAACTTTTAATACTATCGATTCACCAATTGAAGGATTTACATACTCCGGCACACAACTGCGACTTTTTGAAACAGAAAATGTGAATTTTTCAAATCAGTTAAACGGGCTGATTCTCAACACATCACTTAACATACCGAAACCTCAGCTTTCGAGATTAAAGTATAAAATAAATCTTGCTTCAGTTACTGAATTGGACAGTCTTGCTTTAAATTGTATTACAAGTGATGGAACCTACTATTATTTGGCTGATTATTGGTTCAGTGCTTTTCAGAAAAATCCCGAGGGTAAAACGGAGATTCATATAGTGGGCACAGGGAACAATGGCACAACCCGCGGCGCATATTATGGAGTTGTTCCAAACTTTTTTGAACAAATCCGTTTACAATTTGCAACGATAAAGGATAAAATCTACATCCCACAAGAAAGCCCGGCGTACCTTCTAAGACTAATTCCCTCAACGGGCGAAATGGATACCGTAATGATTCCTGACAGCCTGATTGATCTTGAGACTGCGAGACCCAAAAATGGTAAATTTCTAATTTCATCAAATGGAAGTAAACTTTATAATCTTGCAATCAAAAATCTTCAAGGTAAAAATGTTTATACTCTAAGAGTATTTGAATCGGAAAACAACTTTGCATTGGAAAGAGAGTATATCTATTCAACGCTCGAATCTTACCCCGATGTCTGGATTGGCGGATTTTTTGTGGTTGATGACATTCTATATGTATCAGAAAATTATAATTCAGGCTTCATGAGTGCATTCAAAATCAGTGACGGTACATATCTCGGAGAGTGGATTACTGTTTTACCGGGAACCGGATTACTAAAACAATTTTCATCCTGGTATTATGATGCCACAAGAGATGAAGTAGTGGCTGCCAATTATATTCGCGGAAGTAATCTTGTTAGAGGTATCGGCGTGTTTTCCGGTTATTATTATGACTCCCAAGGGCATGTAACATCAACTGAGGTTGGGCCGGCAAGAGATTGGAAGAATTTTACCTATGATATTGTTGGTGGAACGGCTTCATCCAAATTTTCTGCCTCAGTGGCCGGATTTAACAGTCAGACTCTGAAATGGGATACACTGGCTGTAAATGTGCCGTCCCCGTATTCGCTTAATCAGGTGGATGAGTCGGTATATCCAAAACTAAAAGCATTTTTCACTTTTACAGATTCTTCACTATCAGCCACAAATCCGATTTATCTTAAAAAAGTGGCTTTTGAAGCTTCGACTGGTCTTCCGGAAATTACGATTTCAAACAATGATTTTTCGTTCGCCCCCGACAGTCTGATGCAGGGCTTTGATATAAATATCGACTTGAAAGTAACCAATGTTGGGAAGGTTGATTCCGATAGTTGTACTGTGCAGTTTTATCTCGGTGCGGCAAATGAACCATTTTACACGACAAAAATTAAGATCCCTGCCGACACATTTTACACAGTGAAACATACAATCAACACTTCAAAAATTATATTTCACAACAAGATAAAAGCAGTTGTAACCATGGATGGTACAGAGATGTACACTTTTAATAATCTTGGTGCAGACAGTTTTTATGTTGCCAGAGATACCGTTAAACCCGATTTTAAGTTAACTTTTGATGGAAAGGAAATCATTAACGGCGATATCATAGCCAACAGTCCTTTGATTGAGATTACTCTCACAGACAACAGTCCATTGCCATTGGATACCACAAGATTAAGTATCGTACACAATGGCAAGCCTATCGGTTTTATGAAAGACAGTGTTCATTTCTCCTACACGCCATATCCAAACTCTAAATTGTATGTCAGCTGGAAACCTGTGTTTAAAGAAGGGAAACAAACTCTGGAGGTGTTCACCAAAGATGCTTCCGACATTCCTTACAGTAGTGTGGCACAGAAATATCAGTTTTTTGTTTTTGACAAGGATGCAATCGAGCGGATTTACAATTATCCCAATCCATTTACAGATGAAACCTGGTTCACCTATGAACTAAGAGGTAACACACTGCCGGATGAGGTTAAAATTAAAATATTTACCATTGCCGGAAGGCTGATAAAGGAAATTGAGATACCGTCTGCCATGATGCAAATCGGGTTAAATAAAATTTATTGGGATGGCAAGGATGCTGATGGTGATGAAATAGCAAACGGTGTTTATCTTTATAAGCTGATTACAAAGTATAAAGACAAAACAAAAACCACAATTGAAAAAATAGCCAAGGTTAAATAGCCGGATAATAAGAGTTATTTTTCTAAAAAAACGCAAAAATATTTTTTTATGCGTTTAAGAGTTTTCCATATAGATAAAGTTTTTTATTTTATTGAATGTAGTTTATTATTTTTTTAATACAGGATAGCCCATGTGTGGAATTGTTGGATACATAGGTAACAGAAGTTGTGTACCGGTTATTGTTGAAGGGTTGAAACGACTTGAATATAGAGGATATGACTCCGCCGGTATCGGCGTGGTTCGTGATGGTAAAATAGAAATTACCAAGATTAAGGGAAAAGTCGCCGAACTTCAAGCAGCCATAGACAAAAGCGGGATCGATTCGAATCTCGGAATAGGTCACACCCGTTGGGCAACCCACGGCGAACCAAATGAGGTTAATGCCCACCCACATGCCAACAACGACAACAGCCTTGTGCTTATCCACAATGGAATAATTGAAAACTACTCAACCCTTAAAACAGGGTTAAAAAAACTTGGTTATACCTTCAAGAGTGCTACAGATACTGAAGTGCTCGCTCATCTGTTTGATACCTTTTTAAAGGAGGGATACACTTTATTTGAAGCCGTAAGGAGGGGTTTAAATGAAGTGGAAGGAACATACGGTATAGCAGTTTTATCCACCGCCGAACCTGATAGAATAATTGCTGCAAAAAAGGGTTCACCATTGGTTCTCGGAATCGGTCTTGGTGAAAATTTTGTGGCTTCTGATGTAGCGGCGATTCTGCAACACACTAAACAAGTGGTTTACCTTGAGGATGGTGAGATAGCAGAGGTTTTTAAAGACCATTATCTCACAAAAATGATCGCAAATGAAGAGGAAGTGAACAAGGTTGTTCATCAGATTGAAATGACTCTTGATGAGATAGATAAAGCGGGATATCCCACTTTTATGCTCAAAGAGATTATGGAACAGCCTGAATCCCTGAAAAATTCGATCAGAGGCAGATTATTAATGGACACCGGTGATGTAAAACTTGGTGGACTTGAAAATGTTCTCGATCATCTTCTCTATGTAAAGCGGATAATGATAATAGCATGTGGAACCTCATGGCATTCTGCTCTGGTAGGGAAATATATGTTTGAGACTGTTCTCAGAATTCCCACAGAAGTTGAATACGCCAGTGAATTCAGATATCGGAATCCGATTGTTGGTCCAGGTGATGCAGTATTTTTTATATCGCAATCGGGTGAAACTGCCGATACTCTTGCAGCTCTTAAAGAAGCCAAGAGGCGGGGTGCACTCTGTTTGGGTATATGTAATGTCGTTGGCAGTTCAATTGCCCGTGAAAGCCACTCGGGAGTGTATGTGCATGCCGGTCCCGAGATAGGTGTTGCTTCCACAAAGGCATTCACTTCACAACTTGTCGTTTTGGCTCTTATCACCATTCTTCTTGGTAGAAGAAAAGGGATGACGGAAGCCGAAGGGGTTGAACTCGTAACGGAATTTAAAAAGATTCCCGACTATGCACGGGAGATATTAAAACAAAATTCACTTATAGAAGAAATAGCTGAACAATTCAAAAATGCCACAAACTTCCTCTATCTGGGGAGAGGGTACAACTTCCCCGTGGCATTGGAGGGCGCTCTGAAGTTGAAAGAAATTTCATACATTCACGCAGAAGGTTACCCCGCGGCTGAAATGAAGCACGGTCCAATTGCATTGGTCGACGAAAATATGCCAGTGGTATTCATTGCGCCTAAAGATGCTACTTATGATAAAATTGTAAGTAATATCGAAGAGATAAAGGCACGCAAAGGCAAAGTAATTGCTATAGCGACTACCAATGATAATCAGATTGATAATCTCGCTGATTACTCCATAAAGATACCTACGACAAGATCGATCCTGATGCCAATTCTTACTGTTATTCCGCTTCAACTGCTGGCTTACCACATTGCGATGAAAAAGGGCTTAAATGTGGACCAACCACGAAATCTAGCTAAAAGCGTAACAGTTGAATAACAAAACGGAGAATCTATGGAGCGGAAAAACATCCTTATTATGGGAGCCGCAGGAAGAGACTTTCACAACTTTAACACATTCTTTAGGGATAAAGAAGAGTATAATGTAAAAGCATTTACAGCAACTCAGATCCCTAATATCTTCGGGAGAAAATATCCTGCCTCACTCGCAGGGAAATTATATCCTGACGGTATTATGATTTATGATGAGAAAGACCTCTCCAAACTTATAAAAGAGATGCAGATTGACGAAGTCTATTTCTCTTATTCTGATGTACCCTACAACTATGTAATGAACAAATCTGCCGAAGTTAACGCCGCCGGCGCATCCTTCACTCTTATCGGAACCAAACAGACAATGATAAAATCATCCAAACCGGTGATCGCCATTGTTGCTGTGCGTACCGGTAGTGGTAAATCCCAAACCTCAAGAAAAGTTGCTGATCTCTTAAGAGCAGCCGGTAAAAAAGTTGTCTCAGTAAGACATCCAATGCCCTATGGCGATCTTGAGAAACAAAGAGTACAAAGATTTGGCACAATCGAAGATCTTAAACTTCATGAGTGTACAATCGAGGAGATCGAAGAGTATGAACCACATGTAGCTTCAGGTGGTGTAATTTATGCAGGTGTTGATTACGGCGACATCCTTGCAGCAGCAGAAAAAGAAGCTGATGTTATCATTTGGGATGGTGGAAACAACGATTTTTCGTTCTACAAACCTGATCTTACAATTACAGTGGCTGATCCACTTAGACCGGGTCACGAATCAACATATTACCCCGGTAATGTTAATATTCGTCTCGCTGATGTAGTGGTTATAAATAAAATTGATTCTGCTACACCGGAAAATGTTTTGGCAGTCAGAAATTATGTAAGAACGGTAAACCCAACCGCTCAGATCATCGATGGTGCATCACCTATTACAGTTGATAAACCTGAACTGATTAAAGGCAAAAGAGTTCTTGTTGTTGAAGATGGCCCAACACTCACACATGGTGAGATGGAATTTGGTGCCGGAACTGTAGCAGCAATGAATTATGGTGCAGCCGAGCTTATTGATCCAAGACCATGGACAGTAAAATCGATTACCGACACTTATGTAAAATATCCAAAGATTGGCGTGTTGCTCCCTGCAATGGGATATGGTGATGCTCAGGTTAAAGATCTCGAAGATACGATTAATGCCTGTGATTGCGACAGTGTTGTAATCGGAACACCTATTGATCTTGGCAGAATTCTGAAACTTAACAAACCTTCCACAAGAGTTGGTTATGATCTTCAGGAAATCGGTTCTGTAACCCTTGAAAAAATACTGAGAGAAAAAGGACTTCTATGAGTAAACTTGCCGTCGTAGCTCTCGGCGGCAATGCACTCCTTAGAGGAAATCAATCCGGCACTATCAGGGAGCAAGAACAGAATGCTTTCAACACCTGTAAGAGTCTCGTTGACCTGATCATGCGTGGTTACACTATTGTAATCACGCATGGGAATGGTCCTCAAGTGGGTAATCTGATTTTGAAAAATGAAGCAGGTTACGAGAAATTTTTGCTCCCCAAGATGCCCCTTGATGTGTGCGTTGCTGAATCTCAAGGCCAAATAGCCCACATAATTGCAGTTCAAATGGAAAAACTTTTGCTGCAACACAACATTCAAAAAGATGTAATTTCCATCGTTACCCATGTGGAAGTGGATGGAAAAGACCCCGCTTTTAAGAATCCTACCAAACCGGTGGGGCAATTTTTCCTGAAGGAAGAAGCCGACCTTCTGGCAAAAGCCAACGGCTGGCAATTCCGTGAAGATCCCCGTAAACGGGGGTGGAGAAGAGTTGTACCCTCACCCAAACCACTAAGAGTTCGATCTGCTGAAATAGTTAAACAACTGACTCACGAAGGTAATATAGTTATCTGCGTTGGTGGTGGTGGAATTCCGGTAGTTTTGGATGGAAACGGTTCAATAAAAGGAATTGAAGCAGTAATTGATAAAGATCTTGCTTCCGCAGTTCTTGCCACTCAAATTGATGCAGATGAACTGATTATTCTCACAGATATCCCACATGCATATATCAACTTCCAAAAGGAGAATGAGATTGCTCTCGAGTCAATCACTCTTGAAGAGGCAGAGGAACATATCAAAAAAGGTGAGTTTGCCGCCGGAAGCATGGGGCCAAAGATGGAAGCTGCCGTCTATTTCATCAAAAAAGGCGGTACTAAAAGTATTATAACAGAAGCCGGATCGCTCTCAAATGTGAATTCGGGAACAAGAATAATTGCAAATTAACGGATAACAATATGGCAGTAAATATGAAAGGAAAGAGTTTTCTTTCCATCAACGATCTGACACTCGAAGAGATGTATCAGATTTTTGACCTTAGCAGAACACTTAAAGAAAAACTTTACACAGGCGAAGAACATCATCTCCTTAAAGGAAAAACCCTCGGAATGATCTTCGCAAAACCTTCCACCAGAACCAGAATTTCGTTTGAAGTTGGTATCTATCAGCTTGGTGGAATTGGAATGTATTTTGGACCCAACGACCTACAGTTGAACAGGGGAGAGACCATCAGCGATACTGCAAAAGTTCTTTCAAGATATCTTGATGGAATAATGATCAGAACCTTTAAACATGAAGATGTTGAAGGACTTGCAAAATATGGTTCTATTCCGGTTATCAACGGACTTACCGATTTACTTCATCCATGTCAGGTGATGACCGATCTTTTTACTATCCTCGAAAAGAGAAGAAAATTGCAGGGTCTGAAACTTGCTTACATTGGTGATGGAAACAACATGGCTCATTCACTCCTTAACGGATGTTCTAAAGTTGGAATGGATATCGCATGTGCATCACCAAAAGGTTATGAACCACAAGGCTGGATAGTTGAAAATGCAAAGAAAAATGCAGCCTACATGGGAAGCAAAGTTGTAATCACCAACGATCCTGTTGAAGCTTGCAAAGATGCAGATATCATTTATACCGATGTTTGGGCAAGTATGGGACAGGAAAAAGAAGCTCAAGAAAGAAATCAACGCTTCACCGGCTTCCAGGTAAACAATCAACTCGTTTCAAACGCAAAAGATGATTATCTCTTCATGCACTGCCTCCCGGCACACCGCGAAGAAGAAGTAACCAACGAAGTAGTCGACTCGGCAAACTCAATCGTCTTTGACGAAGCTGAAAACAGACTCCATGTTCAAAAAGCCATCATGGCTTTGGTTATGGGGTAGCTGTCGGTTTCCGGGTGTTAGGATAGAACGCGGATGAAGCGGATTTAACGGATTTTGGTTTAGCTGTTTTTTTCGTGATTCAGAGTTCCGGTATTTCCGAGGTGGGTGAATTTTCCCGCACTATCTAATAAAGAAGTAATCAATTATGTTGTAAAAAAAAGCCGCTCAAAACTGGGCGGCTTTTTTGATGATTATAAGTGTCGATTAAATCTGTTGGAATGGAAAGATTCCAATCCTCATAAACACAATCTTATTTGAGCAGGATCATTTTACGAATTGCAACATTGCTACCTGCTTCGATTCTGTAGAAGTAAATTCCACTTGGAAGGGAAGAGGCATCAAAATTGATCGAATAACTTCCGGCATTCATTGGTCCATTTACGATCTCTGCAATTTTTTCACCGAGTGTGTTGTAAACATCAAGTTTAACATTTACATCGGTTGGAAGTGCAAATCTTATCGTGGTTGAAGGGTTAAATGGATTAGGGAAGTTCTGATCCAAACCAAATTCGGCAGGTACAAGCGCCATATCTTTGATATCTGTTGCACCATCCATCACCTGAAACTTACCCAATCCTGAATAATATGAGTAGGCACCATCACTGTTTTTGGTTCTTACTCTCCAGAAATAGGATTTGTTTGGTGACAAATCTTGAAGTGGTTGATTTGTGGTTGTCAGATTTTCGAAGAGTGATGAGTTTGTGAAGTTAACATTTTCAGCTACTTCAAGATCAAACTTCATTCCGGCAGTCATCGCAGCAGGCAGACCCCATGAAATTATTGGGGATGTAGTTGCAATCATTACATTGTGTGGTCCACCCACGATTGGTGTAACAGGTGCAAATGCCCCTGGGTTAATCGAAAATGACTCAACTGCTGAGAAAGCACCATAAGAAAGACCTCCGAAGTGAGCTCTAACTTTCCAGTAGTAAGTGGCGCCTTCAACAAGTCCGGTAACATTTAGAGAGGTGGTTGATGAATATGCTGTTGTTGTAGCTCCGTTTGCAAAAACATCGGAGTAACTGTAAACAACTTCATAACCGACTATGCCACTTGTTGAACCGTTAACCCACCATGAAAGTTGTGGATCAACTGTAAACAAAATTGCACTCCCAACAGGCCACGAAAGAACCGGTGCACCGGGGGTTGTTCCACTATAAATTGTGAAATAATCAGATGCCCATGTGGATAGTGTTGAACCATTTGAGGCGGCAACTGCCCAATAAACTACTTGTCCCTCGGCAAATGGTACGGTGAAGTTGTAGGAAGTGTTATGAACACCTGCCACTGTTACTGCACCCGTATAATCTGAATTCCAGTTGCTTGAATTGGATCCAATTTTCCATCTAACTTCATATTCGGTGATTCCCAACGGGGAGCCTTCCAAATACCACGAGAGGGTTGGCAGAGTTGTATAAACAGTTGGATTGCCTGTCGGCCAGTTCAAAACAGGATATCCATTCGCGACACCACCGGCAACAGTGAATGTGCCCAGTGCTGAATTTACAGACTGTAAAAGATTGTTTTGTGCGCGAACTTGATAATAATAAGTTGTACCGGGAATCAGATTTGCCAGTTGGACAAAAAGATTAGTACCGGCATAAAAATCTGTCCAGGTGGCAAATGAGGGGCTGGTGCTTACTCTGACATAAAAGTCTAGTCCTGTTCCGGCTTCACCAAGATACCAGTAAACAAAAGGTGCTGTTGTATAAACAAGAGCGTTATTTATCGGATAGGAGAGCTGAGGAGTTACAAGTTGGCCTCCACCCCAAGGCTGGAATATCTGGAATGGACTCCAGTCAGATGTCTGCTCATCTCCTGTACCTCTTTTATAAACACTTCTAACTTTCCAATAATGATAAGTTGCAGCAGTCAGTGGAGTGGTTAGTTGATGATAAATGTTTGAAAGATTGGTAGCAGAATAGACGATTGCTCCGCCGCTTGAACCAATTCTTACTTCGACATCAAATGTGATGTCAGGGCTGTAACCGGCTGTGTACCAATATAACTGTGGTGTGTTTGTGTAAACCCGAACTGAACCAATTGGCCATGAAGGGGTTGGAATAGTTGCTCCACCACTTGTTCCAAAATATGAGGTTGGTGAATAAGCCATCACTTGATTGGCGTTATTAAGCAGAACAACTCTCCAATAATATCTCATTCCACCGAGCAGATTAACTGTTTGGAAGAGGTTTGTTGATGTACCGGTGAAATTGGAAGTTAACCAATCGGTTCTTATTGGGGGGGTGGTGGCTGCTTTAACCTGAAGTTTAAATTTTAAACCATTGGTTGCCTGATTTATTCCATAAGAGAACATTACACTGTTTAGAAAAACTGAATCACCATTTGCCGGGTTATATTGACTGACTGCAACGGCAGGATATGTAGTGAAGTGCCAAATTGGTGATTTGATACTCACGGCACCATCTTTTCCAACAAGCTGCCAGTAATAGGTAGTGTTGGGTGAAAGAGGGAACGGGAAGGTTCCGGGGGTTAATTCATCTTCAGTATTCTCATTATACATAACACTTGTTGTGTTGGGTGCAATGTTCAGATCGGTGAAAAACACGCCACTGTTAAATGCAGTTTGTGTTCCTCCGGCAGTAGATAGTCTAAGTTCATAACCTGTTTCCCAGGCTACATCATCCCATGCAAATGATGGTTCGAGTGTGTGGCCGGTTACACCGTTTATCGGAGTTGTCAGAATGTCGAGCGGGGTATAAAATGTCCATTCTGATGCAGCAGTTTTGTTTTCACCATTATTATGTGCTGTTACATCACTTACTTGAGCATTAATAGTCCACCAGTATTTTGTTGCAATTGCGAGTCCCACGGGATTCACAATAAATGATCCGGGGTTAACGGCAGTTGTTATGTTGGTGTTACCTATGGTAAGTCCCGGCGTGGTACCAATAAGCAGGTGAAACAATACATTGCTCGTGCTTTGATTTATGCTAAATTCAAGGTTGGGAGACATAACCAATGATTCATATTCCGTTGCAGGTGAAACCAGTACGGGAGTATCGAGAAGAGTTGTGAAAACACTGGTTGTTGAGTAGTTTACTACTCCTGCTGCATCGGTAACTGCTGCTCTCCAGTAGTATCTGGTGTTATATTGCAGAACCGAAGCGGGAACATTATAAGTTGGCAATCCGGTGAAAGCCGGTGAAGCATGAACCAGGTTTGTAAGTGCCGCATCGCTGTAGATTTCAACCACATAACTGAAAGAAGGCATTCCACCCCCCATAACCCAGCTTATAGTTGGTGTTAATGTTACAAGTGGTTGATTTAGAGCAGGCGTCATTGGAATCATGATCGGAGCTACATAACCAAAGGCAGTGTACATGGCAAGTGTATCCTGCCCGGTAATGGTAAATGTGTTGTTCACCATATTGTGTGTAAACGGAACATATCTCCATGAAACACCGTTATCAGTTGACTTTAATAATTTGAGATCGGCTTCCACATTACCGTTTAGCTCGGTGTCATCATAATGGAAAACGAGTGTGGCATTAAGTCCGGAATTTGATGCCGGGGTAGCTTTAAAAAATCTTTTGATACCGTTTGATGCGCCAAGAGGCCATGCAAAATGAGTTCTTTGAACCAAAGTGGGACCAAGATTTGCTGCTGATGTAATTGTCAGACCAAAGTTACCGACATTTTCGCTGTTTGGTGCAACAAGAAGACTACTTGTCATAATAGTACCATTGCTCAAGATACCTGATCCTGATTCAATAAGCTTTCCAAACTGACCCATGAAAACATTACCACCGGACAAATCCAAAGGCAGAGTAGTTCCCAATAAGTAGCCATTTACATTCATTGCCGGGGTATTAGTGATTCCAGGAGTTGTTATGGTTGCATTAAGCCAGTTCATACCTCCTGAGAGAACAGGAGTATTTGCGAGAGAAGCGATTGCGTTGAAACCAACACTGCTGGTATTTGTCGGAACTGTGAGGTTACCCCAGTTAAGAGCGTTGGAGATATCTGTACTTACACCTCCGACCCATTGGTTATAGGTCTCCTGAGTCGAAAAATCAAGGTCGCCTTCCATATTGGAAAGGGTTAAGTTAAATTCATTTGTTGTAAAATCGAACAGAGTGGTTTGTGAGACATCGGGAGTTTGATCACAGCGATAATAGGCATAAAGCCCTGATTCATCACTGTCAACTGATCCATTTATATTCTCCAGAATTTGTGCTTCGGTTCTTTCACTCGTCCAGATTCTCAATTCATCAAAAAAAGCATTTACGAAATGCTGGGTTCCATCCAGAGCGGCGAGATACATTGTACCTGAAGAATTAAGAGTAGCAGGTGAAATATCTTCAGCGACAACAAAACCGTCTTTGTAGAGTTTTCTTACTCCGGAGGTTCTGTTGTAGGTGGCAGCATAGTGGTGCCAATTAACATCTAAAGGACCACCAGGTGCGACCAACTCATTTCCGAAGAAAGAGATATAAAAAGCACTTGGGTTTACATCAATACCCGACTTAAAGCCAACGGTAAGTTGTTGATTATTTGATGCGGTTCCTTGTTTCAGGACAATTTGTTCAGTTCCACCACCAGTGTGTCTTAACCAAAATTCTATTGTAAGGTTGGTAGTGTTAAGAACGGGATGAGGAGCAGAAGTTTCTCCAAATTCACCAAGACCATCAAATTTGATTGCCTGGCGTGGACCTGCGGTAGCTCCTGAAACTGTCCATGTCGGGTCTTGAACTTCAACTCCTGAAGTTGGACCAAGCGTAACCGTATTGGCAGGGGCATTTCCCAAGTCTGTCGGGTTTTGGCCTGTACCTTCATCGAGCGGAAGGTAAAGGAGAAGATTGGTAGTGGAGGAGTTTTCAACTCTAAACATATCCTGTCTTATTTGATCTGCGGTTCTTGCACCATCCCAGACTTTAATTTCATCCATTTTCCCATTAAGTGGAAAGTTTGCATCGGTATCACGACCAAAGAGGACATGCCCGGTTGATGCGGAAGCTCCAAGTTGTGTAGCAGGAATAACACCCGTGTTGTAGAGCACTCCATCAACATAAATTTCAAAAGTGGTTGCAGTTTTTACGAGTGTGATATAATACCATTTGGACTGAGTTATAATAGCCGAAGTACCAACAAGGTTAAAGTTCCCTCCTGCTGAAAACCTGTCGATCCGGCAATTTATTAAGCCGGCGTTCATCCAGATCGAATATTGAACAGCACCAATAGCACTGAACCGTTTGTGAAATAAATACTGGTTCACCACAGAAGAGGGGTTGTTAGGGAAAACCCAAAAAGAGGCAGTAAACTGGCTGGCACCACTGAAATTTAACCCGGATCCTGCACCACCAGCTACCTCTACAAAATCGTCGGTGCCGTCAAATGAGAGAGCGTTTCCACCATTCTGAGCATTTGCAGAATGGGATAAAAGCAAGATGGTTAAAACTGACAAAAAGTATCTCAAATACTTCATCTGTTTGTCCTTTGGTGTGGATTATTAAAAATCGTTACAAAAATTTATAAGAACAGGATTAGAAAAAGTACAAAGTCAAAAACTTATACTCTCGGAGTATAATTTACATTAAGTATTATTAGCATCCAAAGAGAAAATGAAAATTTTGAAAAAATATTCACTTGGGCGTGTAGAGATGTCGGAAATATCACAAAAAAAAGCCGTCCTGAAAAAATCAGGACGGCTTTTAAAGATTCAGGGCAGGGAAGTCAGTTTAAGTTTCTGATTTCACCTTTAATTTATTATTTCAACAGCATCATCTTGCGGACGGCTACATTTGCTCCGGCTTCGATTCTGTAGAAATAGATACCGCTTGGAAGAGCAGCAGCGTTAAAATCAACTGCATAAGTTCCGGCGGTCATAGCTCCATTAACAAGTTCGGCAACTTGTTCACCCAGTGTGTTGTAAACGATAAGTTTTACATTCATATCTGCAGGTAAAGCAAAGTTGATTTTTGTTGATGGATTAAATGGATTTGGATAGTTCTGACCAAGAGCAAACTCAGCAGGAATCTGTGAGATGTCTTTAATGTCAGTTGTACCGTCAATCACTCTGAAATTTCCGAGGGTTGAGTAGAATGAGTAGTTACCATCACTATTTTTGGTTCTTACTCTCCAGAAATAACTCTTGTTTTCAGTGAGACCTTCCATTGATTTGCGAGCAACGGTGAGGTCTGTGAACACAGTGGAATTTGTGAAATCCTGATTGTCAGCAAATTCGAGTTCATATTTGGTTCCTTCAACAAGAGCTGTTGGGAGAACCCATGATAGAACAGGCGAAGTTGTTGAAATCATAATATTGTCGGGACCACCAACGATAGGAGTAACAGGAGCAAATGAACCAGGGTTTACCGTAAATGATTCAACTGCGGAGAAAGCACCATAGGAAATTCCGCCAAAATGGGCTCTTACTTTCCAATAATAAGTTGCACCTTCAACAAGTCCGGTTACATTAAGTGAAGTGGTTGATGAGTAAGCTGTTGTTGTTGCAGCGGGAGCAAAAACATCGGAGTAGCTGTAAACTACCTGATATCCAACTATTCCACTTGTAGAACCGTTAACCCACCAGTTAAGCTGGGGATCAACTGTGTAGATGAGAGCGTTGCCCAAAGGCCATGATATAACAGGTTCACCCGGTGTTGCACCACTATAAATGGTGAAATAATCTGATGCCCAAGCTGAAAGTGATATGCCATTTGTGGCAGCAACCGCCCAATAAACAACCTGTCCTTCAGAAAAAGGTAATACAAAATTATAAAATGTGTTGCCTGAGCCAACTACATTAAATGAACCGGTATAATCCATATCCCAGTTGCTTGAATTGGATCCAATTTTGTATCTGACAACATAACCTGTGATCCCAAGCGATGAACCTTCAAGGTACCAGGAAAGGGATGGGAGAGTTGTATATACGGTTGGATTACCAACAGGCCAGTTGAGAACAGGATAACCGTTCGCAACTCCACCAACCACATTAAAGGTTGCGTGAGCTGACCATGCGGAAACATTTACTGTATTGTCTGATCTTACTCTCCAGTAGTATGTTGTTCCGGGAAGAAGACCTGAAGCCTGATAAAACTGGTCGGTTACATCATTTATTTGTGTAAAGCTGCCAAACAAAGGATCGGTTGAGTACTGAATATCGTATCTTAAACCGGTTCCATTCTGCCCTAACCACCAATAAAAATATGGTGAAGTTGTGTAAACATCGAGGTTATCGGTTGGATACGAAGGATTTGGTATTACAAGTGTACCGGAGCCCCAAGTCTCGAAGGAATGGTAAGCACTCCAGGCGGAGGTTTGTTCATCAGGTGTACCGCGTTTGTAAACGCTTCTCACTGACCAGTAATAGAAAGTACCCGGTAACAAATTGGTGGAAATCTGGTGATAAATATTGCTGATGTTGGTTGCTGAATATGCAACGGGAACAAGATTTGTATCAAGTTTCACCTGAACATCAAAGGTAATGTCGGGGCTGTAACCCGCCGTGTACCAATAAAGTTGTGGAGAATTTGTGTAAACCTTTGCACCGCCTGTTGGCCATGAAGGATAGGGGACTGTTGCGCCACCACTTGTCGTAAAATAGCTGGTTGGGGAATATGCCATTACCTGGTTAGAGCTGTTCAGGAGCACAACCCTCCAATAATATTTTAATCCACCAAGCAGATTAACACTCTGGAAAAGATTTGGTGTAGTCCCTGTAAAATTGGAAGTTAACCAATCGGTTTTTACAGGTGGAACCGTAGCAGCTTTAACCTGTAATTTGAATTTAAGTCCTTCGGTTGCCGCGTTGATTCCATAAGTAAACTGTACATTGTTTAAATAGACAATATCACCATTTGCAGGGTTATGTTGACTTACTGTTACCTGAGGATAAGTTGTAAAGTGCCAGATTGGTGAAGGAATTCTTAATGATCCATCTCTCGCCACTAATTGCCAGTAGTAAGTTGTGTTAGGGTTTAATGGGAAAACATATTGAGCTCCCGGACCTTCGTTCAAAGTATTTTCGTTATAAATAACTGAAGTAGTGTTTGCCGGGATTAAAACATCTGTGAATATGATCCCCAGATCAAAATCCATCTGCGAACCACCTGCGGTGGAGATTCTAAGTTCATAGTCCGATTCCCAGGTAACATCATCCCACGCAAAGGTTGGTTCAAGTGTATGTCCTGTAACACCTTGAATTGGGGTTGTCAACACATCAAGTGGGGTGTAAAAAGTTCTTTCAGTAAGAGCTTGAGAGGTCTCACCATTATTGTCAGCTCCGGCATCATCAACTATGGCATTGATCGTCCACCAGTATTTAGTAGCCGGCTGGAGAGCCAATGGTGTGGTTGATAGTGATCCGGGGTTGATATCTGTAGTGCGATTCAGATGAGCACCTACATTCAAACCGGAAGAAGTTCCGATGAGTAATCTGAAAGCAACATTATCTCTTGAAGGATCCATCGTCCAGGAGAGGGATGGAGTCATCGTAGAAGAAATGTAAGCATCGGCAGGGGAAGCTAATACCGGTACTGCGAGAAAAGTGGTGAATGTGAAAGTAGATGATGTGATTGTAGTAAAAGCAGCATCCGTTACTTCAACATTCCAGTAGTACCTCTTGTTATAAGCGAGAGTGCCACCCGGCACAGCATGTGTAATAGCGCCTCCAACATTTTGGGAATAGACAAGGTTTGTCAAGCCCGCGTCAGAGTATATTTTTACTGTGCTGGTATATGGGGCTGTACCATCAACCACAGTCCAATCGAGTGTGGGAGTTAGCGAAGTGCCGGTAGAAGCTGTTGCCGGTGAATTTAATGTCACCGCCAATGGCTGTGCCTGTAGCGTAAAGCCCAAGAGAATAGCCGCGAAGATAAAAGACAAAAATCTTAAATTCTTCATATTAGTTCCTGATTAAGTTATTAATTGTTTTTGAGTCTGTTATATATTCCGAACTTGAAAGTTCAGAAGTCGTTATAAAAAAATGATTCTTTGGTGTAATAATGTAATAAAAGTATTATTATCTACAAAGCTAATTATCAGAAATTTTACTTTTTGAAGGGGTGTTGAATAAGAAATTCGTAATACAAATCACATGAAAAAAAATATCATTGAAAAATAATTGAGATACTCTTATCTTTATCATTTGTTTTCTTTTAAACACAACAGGCATCAAATGAAGGTTTTCAGCCTTGCGACTCTACTTGTAACATACCTTTTGACCGGAAACTCTCAATCTCAATCAATTTCACAAATTGACAGCAATTTTCTTTCCTTATCAACAAAATTAACACACAATGCTTTAGCAGATACTTTTGGTTACAATCTGCTTAGGGATATTTGTGCCATTGGTGGCAGACTCTCGGGGAGCAAAAACCTTTTGAAGTCCGAAGATTTTTTGCTGAAAAAGATGTCGGGATTGGGTTTTGATACAGTTTACACACAAACCTTCGCCACCACGAACTGGCAAAGGGGGGATGTAGAAAAATTTATTTTACGGGGTAAAAACTCAGGTTCGAATATCGAATTTAATATTGCGGCATTGGGTGGGTCAGTTGGAACCGGCGGGGTGTTGAGAGCTGATATCATTGAAATCTCCGATTTTGATGAATTGGAGCACAGGAAAGATGAGATTAAAGGTAAAATTGTCTTTTTCAATTTCGAGTTTAATCAAAAAGTTTACGATTCATTTTCTTCTTATGGTCCTGCGGTAAATTTTAGAGTGAATGGGGCACACAGAGCTGCAAAATATGGAGCTATCGCCGTTTTAATCAGATCAGTCGCCTCTAATTTTGATGATGTGCCACATACAGGAACTTTACGATATATTGATACCATCCCCAAAATACCAGGAGTATCTCTTGGTGTAAAAAGTGCTGTATTCCTGTCTGCTCTATTAAAAAAAAGAGCAATGGGTGAACTGACACAACCACTTTTGTTTGAAATGGAACTGAATTGTAAAACAGAAGGAACCTGCGAAGTTAAAAACCTTATTGCAGAGATTTGGGGCAATGAAAAAAAAAATGAAGTAATTGTGGTTGGAGCGCATCTCGATTCCTGGGATAAGGGTGAAGGGGCTCATGACGATGGCGCGGGATGTGTTCAATCGATAGAGGTTTTACACCTCATTAAAAAAACGGGGATTAAACCAAAAAGGACAATTCGTGCAGTTTTATTCGCTAATGAGGAGAATGGACTGGCAGGAGCAAAAGGTTATGCAGATGTTACACAAAACGATTCTAAAAAACATTATGCGGCAATAGAATCTGACAGGGGCGGATTTGTACCCAGAGGTTTTACAGCGGATGCTTCACCTGAGGTGATTTCGAAAATGTCATCCTGGCTTCCATATTTTACGATGACGGGGATTGAGTGGTTCAAAAAAGGGGGAGGCGGAGCCGACATTTCTCAAATAAAAGGGGCTCATGCTTTAATCGGATTTTACCCTGACAGTCAACGATATTTTGATGTTCACCATTCTGAAAATGATGTTTTTAGCAGTGTGAACCACAGGGAACTTGAACTTGGATCTGCAAGTATCACTATTTTAACTTTATTACTCTCGGAATTTGGTCTCTAAAAAATTAAAACCTGTAATTCGAAAGATAAATCCGTGGCAGTCGCTCGCTGTTATGCCAAAAAGCATGTGGGCGGTTTCATTTGCCACATTTATCAATCGTGCCGGTTCAATGTTTCTCACATTTCTGGCTATTTACCTGACAAAATATCAGGGATACAGCATTGAATATGCGGGTTATGTTCTTGCGGCTTATGGTATAGGTTCTCTCGCCGCAGGTCCCGTGGTTGGAAAACTTGCTGACCGTTTTGGCAATTTGCCACTTATGAAGCTTTCACTGTTACTTAGTGCCGGTGTTCTGTTTCTATTTCCTTTTTTCGATCAATTTTGGATGATAATCGTACTGACCACTGTATTATCATGGGTGAGTGAAGGATTCAGACCTGCAAATCTCGCTTTAATCTCCGATATTGTAAAGCCTGAGGATCGAAAAATTGCTTTTGCTTTAAACAGATTGGCGATAAATCTCGGTTTTAGCATTGGACCACTTCTCGGTGGGTTTCTCATTATATTCGATTATCACTGGATTTTTATTTTTGACGGGTTAACATCTTTACTTGCCTTTGGATTTCTTTATATGACATCACTCTCCAAAGAGGAAAAAGAGCGTCGCTCTGTTTCTCATCGTGATAATTTGGAAGTAATTCCCAAGACGAGGCCCTTTAAAGACAGGCGACTTATATATTATGTGATAGCGCTATCACCTGTTTATATTGTGTTTTTTTCGCAACTGAGTACAGTTTCACTTTATGTTGTAAATGAACTGCGACTTCCGGAACCGTTCATAGGGGTTTTGTTTTTGGTGAATACCATGATGGTGATTTTCCTTGAAGTTCCAATAAACAGTGCACTTTCTGAATGGGATGACCGTAAGTTATTGAGTGTTGGTGGAATTCTCACCGGGATAGGTTTTGGTTTGTTTGCATTTTCCACAACGGTACCCACACTTATTATTTGTATGGTGATTCTCACTTTTGGTGAAATGATCTTTTCTCCTGCATCGGCAAACTATCTTGCAGAGTTGGCACCTTCGAGTGCAAAAGGGATGTATATGGGATTTCTCCAGCTTGTTTTTAATATATCACTATTTATTGGTCCGGCTGCCGGTGCTTTTATGATGGAGGGTTTTGGGTCAAAAATGATGTGGATTGCCTGTTTTATTTTATCGATGATTGGTGTCGGATTAATGCTGCGATTGAAAAAAAATCATGAACTTGTGATTGCACACGAATAGAATACTTTTGTAATATTCAGAAAATCATTATATTTGCAGTCTAAAATCGGGGGGATATAGCTCAGTTGGGAGAGCGCTTGAATGGCATTCAAGAGGTCAGGGGTTCGACTCCCCTTATCTCCACAAAAAAGAAACCTTGTAACTTATTATTTTGTAATTTGTTTCAGGGTTTTTTGGTTTTAAATGGTTTGTATTGTTTTATAAAAAAACTGTTATTTCTCCACCAAAGATGGTACTCATTTAGCTAAGAAGCAGAATTTACTTAAATTATACATTAATAATTAGAATTTTAAATGAGATCTGAAAACTTGATGTTCTACAACTTACTCCGGAACCTGGTATGAAACTCTCTGTAGCTTTAATCGGCGAGGATATGATCGACCTGAGTCTGTTTGGGAAGTTGCTTAATCCTGCAACCTTTTCTTACAAAACTTATTCGTATTCCGGATTACAGGATGTTGAATCGAGTGGAGCGGCTATTATTTTCCTCTTTTCTCCAAATGACTCAAGAAAACTTGAGGAGGCTGTTGATTATTTAAGCGCGGGAACCGATGGCAAAAGATTCCTGGTTGTGGTGTCATCATTAGCGTCATTTAAACTACTCGGCGGAAGAACCAAAGAGTTATGTTCTGACCATCTCGTATTCCCTTCTGACAATACAAGTGTTGAAAAAAGGCTGGAGCTTTATCAAAGAGTTTTAACTGCTCAAAGGTATAATTCAGGCGGTGATGAATTAAATGATATTCAGAACAGGATTCTTGAACTGGAAGAACAAAATGTTGCCAAGGATAAATTTTTTGCAATAATTGCACACGATTTGAAGAATCCTTTTACCGGATTTCTTGGATTCTCAGAGTATATCGCAAAATATTATGACGAGATAACAAAGGATGACCTTGGTGATTTCTCATTAAGAATGTATGAATCAGCCCAGCATGTATATAATCTAATCGAAAATCTCCTTGCCTGGAGTAAACTCAGAACCGGCAATATGGAATTTGAACCTGTGCCGTTTGACATGGAAGAGACCATCCAGCGTGTGCTCAAATTGTGTGAATCGATGATTTTAAAAAAAGAGATAAACCTGGTGAATTCAACCAAAGGGAAACTTGAAGTATTTGCAGATGCAAATATGATAGACACAGTGTTTAGAAATGTGGTTACAAACGCTTTGAAGTTTACACCAAAAGGGGGAGTGGTTCACATTGGTTACTTTTTAGAGGAGGAATACATAATAATATTTGTTGCCGACAGTGGGGTAGGGATATCTGAAGAACGACAAAAGAAGATGTTTAAATTAGGATACAGAGTCTCCAGAGACGGAACCGATGGGGAGTCCGGTTCGGGCTTGGGGCTAATTCTTTCGAAAGAATTTATGCTTAAGAATGGCGGGGATATCTATTTTGAAAGTAAAGAAAATAATGGTACCAAGTTTTATCTGAAGATACCCCGCCTGCTCTGAATTATTTCACCTTGATTTTATATTGCAGGATGAGAACATCCTTTGTGCCAAAGGGTTTTAGTTTTTTAAGGAAGTCCTTATCTTGAACATTTTGATCTCCCCTTACATTTCCGGCTATATTTATATTAACCTGGGAGTCATCAGAGACACTTTGTTTAATCTTCTTTTTTAAAGCGCCAAAAATTTTGTTGAATGATTCGGCTTTAACTTCAGGATTATTCTTAAAAAGTTTATCAAGATCTGCAATTTTGTTTATCGAATAGAGTAAAACAAGTTCATAATCTCCTTTTTGAGCAAATTTTTCATAATTTCCTTTAGGAGGGTACGCCAGGATTTGATCTTTGTATGCTTTACTATTGGTTAGAAGTTTCGCTTTGTTATTTGTAATCATCACAAAATAACCATATCCACCCGAATCGGGTTGGAGCAGAATTCTGTATTTATCGTCAATTTTTAAGACAGAATTCGATTTCAGTTTCAACAGTTTATCACCGGAAGAAACGAGAATGCCGGCTTTACTTTTAACGAGTGACTGTGCCAGGACAGAAAATGCTAAAAATAATGCCAATACGAGGAGTGTTTTTGTTGTTTTCATACTGTTTATACTCTATATTCTTAATAACAGTTCCTGCAAAATTAAAGAAAAAACAGATAGATATAGTTGTCGTTTATCACTAATGTTTACAAAGAGACCCGATTTAAGTATCAATCGTAAAGAAGTTCAATCAAAACTCTGTGGAAAGAGATGAATAAAAGAATAACAGTCTTTTGTGCATCGAGCACAAAATCGAAAGAGATATACCTGAAAGACGCCCGCATTCTTGGTAATTTGATAGCAGTGAATGATGATTTTTTGGTTTATGGTGGTGGACGGCACGGCTTGATGGGTGCTGTGTCAGATGGTTGTTTGGAAAAAGGGGGAAGAGTAATCGGAGTAATTCCGGAGTTTATGATGAGTCTTGAGTGGGGGAGGGATGACATCTATAGTCTTGAACTTACAGAGGATATGGAAACCCGGAAATTAAAAATGATTGACGGAAGTGATGCGATAGTGGTTCTCCCGGGGGGAAGTGGTACCATGGAAGAGTTTTACCAGGTTTTAACCATGAAGAGGCTTGGGCAATATATAAATCCGGTAGTTGTTGTTAACACAAATGGATTTTTTGACAAATGGCTTGAATTTATGGAAGTAACGGTTGAGGAGAATTTTCTTGGCAGTGACCATTTAAAGATGTTCACTGTAATTAATGAATCAAAGCAATTATATCGTGCGATCTCCGATTCACATATATGGTCTGAAGCAGACATTAATAAGGCACTCGTGTAGATGGATGAAATGAAAATAAAATCTGAAATTGACGAACTAAAAGAGGATTTAAGGTCTTTCAAAGAGGTATTTGATGAACTCCTCGATCATATTATGATAATCGATGGACATACGGGGAAGGTTACGGAAGTCAACAGGATTTGGGTGTCAACAACCGGATTTTCGAGAGATGAAATTCTTGGGAAACATTTTACAGAAGTTTTTTGTGATGAACAAATTACCAACCTTGAAGAGCTTGCAGAGATCGTAACACACGATTCAGTTGTAGCAAACCGGCTTTTAAGAAGAAAAGATGGAACCTCAATTCCCGTTGAAATGTCACTATCGATGGTTAATTTTAAAGGTCGGAATTCAATTCTTACTGTACTTCGGAACATAACGGAAAGATTGGAATCTGAACAGAAAATTAAGGAAATGAACAGAATGCTTGGCGAACTTAACACTACCAAGGACAAACTGTTTTCAGTTATCGCCCATGATCTCAGGAATCAATTTAATGTTTTGATCTCCTTTTCAGATATTTTATTAAAGGATATTAATACAATGCCTGAGACAGAGCGATTCTATTTTCTTTCCCAAATTGAATCTGTTTCCCGATCCACATATGGTTTACTCTCCAACCTCCTTCATTGGGCGCGAAGCCAAACCGGCATTCTTGTAATTAAAAAAGAGATACTAATTGTTAATAATTTGATAAGTTCGGTTTGTGAAGAACTTTCCGGGTCGATTATCTCTAAGGAGCTGCTTATAAAGTTTGACAGCGGTCAAACAGTAATAATTTTTTCGGACGAAGATATTCTTAGAACAGTGCTTCGAAACCTAATCTCAAATGCTATAAAATTCAGCAATCGTAATGGCAGGATAGAAATTAATTTGAAAGAATTTGAAACAGAAGTGGAGGTGGAAATAAAGGATTATGGGACGGGGATGGACGAGGAACAACAAAAAATGATTTTTCAAGTGGGGGGAATCAGTAAAAAAGGAACAGCAAAGGAAGAGGGAACCGGACTGGGACTTACCATCTGCAAAGAGTTTATAACCAGGTTAGGGGGCAGAATTTGGTTTAAAAGCACCCCGGGAGAGGGTACTTCAATGTTTTTTACAGTAGAATTGCCACATTAATAAGAATTAAATTGACTATTAATTTTCTACTGACTATTTTAAGGTTTAAATTTACATAAATTTCGGAGAAGATAATGGCATTAGATGCTTTAGGAATGATCGAAACTAAAGGTCTCATTGGTGCAATCGAAGCAGCAGATGCAATGGTTAAAGCAGCCAATGTAGAATTAATCGGAAAAGAAACCATCGGTGGTGGATATGTTACGGTAATGGTACGCGGTGATGTTGGTGCAGTTAAAGCTGCAACGGATGCCGGTGCTGCTGCTGCGCAAAGAGTTGGTGAGCTTGTATCAGTACATGTAATTCCAAGGCCACACAGTGATGTTGAATTAATCATCCCTAAAAGATCCATCTAAGCAGGCAGCGATTGAAACAGCTACCGGCTTTAGGATTAGTTGAGACAAGAGGATTAACAGGTGCAATTGAGGCGGCTGATGCAATGTGCAAAGCCGCCAATGTTAAGCTCATCGGGTGGGAAAAGACAAGTCCGGCGTTGATTACAGTACAGGTTATCGGAGAAACCGGAGCGGTGAAAACTGCTGTGGAAGCCGGTGCTGCTGCTGCATCAAGGGTTGGTCACCTCGTCTCTACTCATGTAATCCCGCGACCTGACCTTCAACTGGATAAAATTTTGTCGATAACCCCTTACAACGAAACGAAAAATGTTTCGAGTCAGAATATTGAGGAAAAACCGGTTGAGAGAGCACTTGTTGCCGAGGAATTGGTGATTAAAGCCGTGGATAAACCTGTGGAGATTACATCTGCCCCCAAACAGGTGGTTCAGCAAGCAGTAAGACCGGAAGTGGATCCCCTGGCTTTAAAAACAGTGGTAACACCTGTAAAGAAGGTGACGCGGACAAAATCTGTTATTGATCCACAACTAATGGATCTGAAAGTTACCGATCTTCGAACATTAGCAAGAGCAACCCCTGATTTCCCAATCAAGGGCAGGGATATCTCCAAAGCCAACAAAGAAGAACTTTTGAAGTTTTTTTCTCAAATTGGCAGGGAATAATCTCACGATATTCTTGCAAGAGGATTACGGCACTTCATAATGAAGCAAAATTTACCTTCAATTCTTATCTCCCTGCTTCTTGCAGTGGGAGCCTGGATATTTATTACACTTTCCGGTGATTTTTATATTACATCAAAAATTCCGGTAGTGTATTCGAATCTCCCCCCCAATCTTATAGTTGACCACAGTCTCCCAAGGGAGATTGAGGTAAAACTTAAAGGTCAGGGATGGAAATTAATCTCGTTTTTCTTCAATTCGGATAAAAGATTCACTATCCCTGTTTCGAAAGACAGTATCAATTCAGGTGTTTATCTGGCAAATTTATTGGATGAAAACTCCTGGCTTTCAACCGACTTCGGAATAATTGATATACAGCCTCCCTATTTAAGTATAAAGACTGAAAAAGTGGAGATTTCTCAAAAGAATGTGGTTCCTGAACTGACTTTACAGTTTGAACAGGGATTTGGTTTGGCTGATAAAATAAAAATTACACCTTCTTCAGTGGGAGTGAGGGGTAGTGCCAAAATTGTTTCTGATATTCGCCAAATTAAAACTGTTCGGACGACGCTTAAGGGGCTAAAGGAAAAGATGTATATTGAGGTAAATCTTGAAGGAATTAAAGGTGTTGAGATTTATCCACAAAAGGTTACACTTGAAATTGATGTGCAAAAAATCGCTGACAGAGAGATTGAAGGAGTAAAAATTACTGTTTTGGACAAACCTGAAGGCAAAGAGGTAGTTCTGGTTCCTGATGAGGTTACGGTTGTGATTAGAGGGGGGATTGAAAGAATAGGATTGATTAAACCTGAAGAAGTTAAAGCACTTTTAAACTACAATGAAATGATCAGGGATTCGTCGGGTACGACGGTTCCAAACATAGTTCTTCCGGATAATGTATCCTTTGTGGATGTAAAACCGGCCAGAATAAGATATATAATTAAGCAGTATTGAGATATGTTTATAAGTTTTGAAGGCATTGATTTTTGTGGCAAAACCACTCAAATCAATTTATTAAAAAAATATCTGGAAGGCCTCGGCAGAAGGGTTGAGATAATCCGTGAACCGGGTGGAACAGCTATTTCCGAGAAAATTAGAGAGATACTACTCAATAAAAAACATCTTGAAATGTGTGACGAGACTGAGATATTCCTCTTTTCCGCAGCTCGTGCCCAGGTTGTAAGAGAGGTGATTCGTCCTTTATTATCTAAAGGATGTGTTGTGATAGCAGACAGATTCCATGACTCAACAACTGCCTATCAGGGATTTGGGAGAGGGTTAAGTGCGGATGCAGTAAAAAAAATTAATGAATTTGCCACCGGGGGTACCATCCCTGATTTAACTTTTTATTTAAGACTCTCCGTGGAAGAATCCACAAAAAGAAAAAATATCTGCAAAGCCGACCTTGATCGAATTGAGAAGTCTGACGATCTTTTTTACTCAAATGTGATTTCAGGTTATGAGAAACTTGCTGCGGAATTTCCACAAAGGATAAAAGGGATTGACGGGGAAAGATCTTCAACTGAAGTACATGATGATATCTTAACTATTCTACATGAAACAATGAATATAGTCCCTGACAAAAGTGGAGTTAAACAAGGAATCTGATGAAGAAAAATCTGATTTACAAATATCAGTGGTTATTAGTATCCGGAATAGCTGTGTTATCCCTGGGATTCTACACGACTTTTGGAGATATCTATTTTGAAATCGGTAAAAACATCGACATTTTTTCCCGGGTTTATAAAGAAATCACTCTCAATTATGTTGATGAGGTGAATCCTGAAGAATTTATTCGTGCCGGTATTAGAGGAATGTTGAAAGAACTCGATCCATATACCACTTTTATCGATGAAAAGCGACAGGATGATATCGACCTGATGACCAAAGGAAAATATGGGGGGATTGGTATTACTGTAGGAATAAGGGGTGAACATGTACTTATCATCGAGGTTATGGATGGATACTCGGCTCAGAAGCAAGGGATGCTTCCCGGGGATGCACTTTTTGAAGTATCGGGAGTTAAAGTTAAACCATCAAACTATGATGATGTATCAAAACTTGTAAAAGGTGCTCCGGGCACTTTCGTAGATATAAAAGTATTGAGGGGAGAACCGGGTGATACTCTTTCGTTCACGCTGCTTAGAGAAGAAATATCGGTTAAAAATGTAGCTTTTGCAGGATTTATTCCCGAAAATTCTTCGAATGCTTATATTAAATTATCCGGATTTACCCGCACTGCCGGTGAAGAACTGCGGAACGAAATTGTTAAGTTAAATGCTGTGAGGAAAATTGAAACGGTGGTACTGGACCTAAGGGGGAACCCCGGGGGACTTCTCGACATGGCGATTGATGTTTCAAATAAATTCCTAAACAGGGGCGATTTAATAGTAACTACCAAGGGTAGAGACTCTGTTTCTTTGCGTAAATTTTTTGCGGAACAGGAACCGTTATTAAAATCTGTTGATATGGCTGTGTTAATCGACGGTGGAACTGCATCCGCCTCAGAGATAGTTGCGGGAGCTCTCCAGGATTATGACAGAGCAATAATTGTGGGTGAAAAATCCTTCGGCAAGGGACTTGTTCAGACCGTAACATCACTAAGTTACAATACTTCGGTAAAAATCACCACTTCACGATATTACACTCCTTCGGGCAGAAGCATTCAGAAAATCGATTATGCCAAAGACAATAAAGTAATCGGAAAACACGATTCGGTATTGACCACCGCATTCAGGACAAAAAATAACAGGCTCGTATTTAGTGGTGGTGGAATTTCGCCTGACACCATTGTAGCTGCAAGAGTAAAATCGGATTTTGTTAAAGACCTTCTCGCAAAAGGAATGATTTTCGAGTTTGTTAACGGTTTTTACGAGAAGAACAAGGGTCTAAAATTTGAAAATTTAAAAGAGAATTTGATCCTCTCCGAGTTTGGTACTTTTCTTCAGAAGAAAAAATATGATTTTAAACACCCCGGGATAGTCCAATTAAATGACCTTATCCAAACTTTTGGACAAGATAAAAATTATGTACATTTGCAGGGGAAAATCGAAGAATTAAAAAAAGAGATTGAGAAAACCTCAAAAAACATCCTGGATCTGCATAAAACAGAGACAGTGAATGAAATTCTCCTCGAATTGGCGGGCAGATACCACGACAGTGGTTTCAGAATCAAGTACAGGTTGACCGACGATGTACAGTTTAAGACCGCCGTGGATATAATCAACAATAAATCACTATACAGAAAATTACTGGCTTTAGAATAGATGGCTCAAAAAAGAAGATTAAAATCGAAAAGAGTAGGATTTCGTCGGGACGCAACATTCTCAAAATGTCCCTCGTGCACACAGTTTAATACCTTAAGAAGATCAAAAACCCGTAACGCAATTGAAGGTGTTGTTAAAAATATCACCTGGTTCAAAGTTTACCGATGTACAAATTGTGGATGGAGAGGTTATAAGTCAACCTTCATTCTTACGATTGATGGAGTAAAACTTATCGCTACTTATTTGATTATTGCACTACTAACAGGCTTTGCAGTTAAATATGTTATTCAAAGATTTGTAAAATGACACCAACAATACTCTCCAAAATTGGAGAGATAGTTTCGAAAAAAAACCTCCTTACCGATCCCGTCCATAAAGAAGCTTATTCATACGATGGGACACCTCTTTTAAGTAAACTTCCTGAAGCCGTGGTTTTTCCTGAGAACACGGAACAAATTGCCAAAATAATGGAGCTCGCAAATAACGAAAAATTTGCTGTGGTTCCACGCGGCTCCGGAACCGGACTAAGTGGCGGTTCAGTACCGGTGGATAATTCAATTGTGCTTGTAATGACAAAATGGGACAAGATAATTGAAATTGATGAAGAAAATTTGACTGCATGGGTTGAACCGGGTGTTATAACTGAAACACTCCAAAGTCGCGTTGAAAAAATGGGTTTGTTTTATCCGCCCGATCCCGGAAGTATGAAAATTTGTACCATTGGCGGAAATGTAGCTGAAAATGCCGGTGGACTTCGAGGATTAAAATATGGTGTAACCAAAAATTATGTAATGGGGCTTGAAGCAATTCTCCCAAATGGTGAGTTTTTAAAGACCGGCGGGAAAAACTTTAAGGATGTTGCCGGTTACAATTTGCGTGATATTATGATTGGAAGTGAGGGAACTCTTGGGATATTTACCAAAATACTCCTTAAATTGATCCCTAAACCACAAAAGTCAATCACCATGACAGCATATTTTGATACAATGATTGACAGTGGCAGAGCGGTTTCAGATATAATTGCAGCTCATGTTGTTCCTGCAATGATGGAATTTTTGGATCATACCACAATAAATTGTGTAGAAGATTATACAAACATTGGACTTCCACGAAACAGTGAAGCCATTCTGATTATTGAATTGGATGGTATGGGTTCAGAGGTTGATGAAGATGCGGCTAAGGTGGTTGCTGCTCTAAAGAAGAACCGTTCAACTTTTGTGAGAGTGGCTGCAAATGAAGCTGAGGCACTTACTCTAAAAGCTGCCCGAAGAACTGCATTCAGTGCGTTAGCTAGAGTTAAGCCCACAACAATTCTTGAGGATGCAACTGTTCCACGGAGTGAATTGCCCGTAATGATCGAAAAAGTGCAAAATGCTGCCAGGATGTTTGATGTAACGATTGGTAATTTTGGACATGCAGGTGACGGCAATCTTCACCCTACCTGCCTTGCTGACGAGAGGGATGAAAAAGAAATTAAAAATGCACATCGTGCTTTTGAGTACATTTTTAATGAAGCTGTAAAACTTGGCGGAACAATAACAGGTGAACATGGCACGGGACTTGCGAAAAAGGAGTTCCTTGAAAGTTCAGTTGGTTCTGTGGGGATTGATTTTATGAAAAAGATTAAAAAATCTTTGGATGAAAACAATGTACTGAACCCGGGAAAGATTCTAACGACGAAACCAAAGTGTGAGGGTGCACTTCCGGTGAACAGGGAACAAATAAATGATCTCCCACATTCCCACAATCACTGATATGGATGAATCACCCCTTCAAAAAACTTTGTTAAGTGGACTGATTTCAGACGATCTGCTTTTGCAGTGTATGCACTGTGGTATGTGCCTGCCAACCTGTCCAACATACAATGTCACAAAACTTGAGTCTTCATCGCCCCGGGGTAGAATACGATTAATCAAATCTGTCTCCGAAGGGAAATTAAAGATTAATGATGCGTATTTAAACGAAATAAGTTTTTGTCTCGATTGTCAGGCGTGTGAAACTGCATGCCCGGCCGGGGTTAAATATGGAGCAATAGTTGAGGCTGCCCGGGAAGAAGTTTCGCGACAAAACCTTGAACCATTAAAAGTGAGGGCAATCAGAAGATTTGGGTTAAATTTTATTGTTGCAAATCAACCAATTTTAAAGATAGTTGCCAGATTAATCTATTTTTATCAGGCATCAGGTCTCCAAAAGTTCCTTCATGAGATCGGAGCCTTTAAAATACTTGGTGGAAATCTGGGTGCAGTCGATAAGATGTCACCAAAATTTTCCAAAAGATTCAGCAGTGATATGATGAGTGATATCTATACTCCAGTTGAGCCTGTACGATATCGTGTACTGCTTCCATTAGGATGTTTAATGGATGTTGCATTTGCCGATATCAATTCCGATACATTAGATATTTTACTTCAACATGGTTGTGAGGTAATAATTCCACGGAATCAGGGTTGTTGCGGTTCACTTCATGCCCATAACGGTGAACAAAAAAAAGGGAGGGAACTTGCCCTTAAAACCATGGAACTGTTCAAAAATTATGAGTATGACTTCTTGATTTCCAACTCAGCAGGTTGTGGAGCTTATATGAAAGAGTATGGACATGTCTTTGATGAGGGCGAAGTAAGCGGTTCACACAGTCACAGAGTCACAGGTGATGATAATTTTCCCGCAATATTCTCATCAAAAGTGAAGGACATTTCTGAATTTCTATTTGAAACGGGGTTCAGGGCAGAGAATTATAATTATGATGGGAGGATAACATACCACGATGCATGTCATCTGGCTCATACACAGAAGATAACTGCTGCACCGCGGGAAATTATAAAATCTGTTGGTGGTGTAAGGTACACTGAACTGAATGAAGCTTCCTGGTGTTGTGGCAGTGCCGGAATTTATAATGTTGCCAGATACGATGATGCACTTAATTTTCTGGTAAGGAAGATGGGGAATCTAAAGGCAACGGAATCTGAAGTGGTAGTGATGGCAAATCCCGGTTGTATGGGTCAGATTCAACACGGGACGGAAAAATATGATCACAAAATTGAGGTGCTCCATTTAGCCACTTTTCTTAACAGGGCATATAAAAAGAAGAAAAACTGAAATATTTTCGGAAATTCTCCGAATCTACCTTGAAAAAGGTTCCCAAAGTGGAAATATTTTTCTTTATTTGTAAGATTTTTCTTACTTTTTCGTATCTCATTTATATTATTCCGCAACAAAAATTATATCACCATAAATAACGATTTTTTCAGTAATTCGTGTATAATCTGATATCTTGATACCTAATTACACCCGATACCATTTTTTATTCTATTCTGAAGGTACTCCCAAAAAAAGTCCCTTCATCGAAATGTCTCACCCAAGTTTCAACTTAACTCGTAAATTTTTTAGTAATTTAAGCGAAGGTAAGCGATGAGTAGTTTTATCGACTATCTATTACGGATACGGTTACCGATAGTGATATTTGTGGCGCTTGCGTCTTTTGTAACCACATTTTATGTCTCCAGAGCAGAGAGAGACGGGGTTGGGTATGCACCCGATCAGCCGATCAACTTTTCTCACAAGTTGCATGCCGGTACGATGAAAATCGACTGTCAGTATTGCCACACAGGTGTTGAAAAAACGAGATTTGCCACCATTCCAACTGCTGCAATTTGCATGAATTGTCATACACAGGCTCGTACTGACCGCCCCGACATCATTAAACTGACAGAATATTATAAAAGTGGGAATCCGATTCCCTGGAAAAGGATTCACAGGACGGCTGAATACGCCTACTTCAATCACAGTGTTCATGTGGGCACCGGGATCGACTGTAAATCATGTCATGGAGATGTAGCAAACATGGATAAAGTTTCGCAAGTTAAGCCATTTAATATGAATGCATGCCTCGACTGCCACCGTAATCCGGAAAAGCAACTTCCTTATCTTAAACAGGTTAAAAAAGGACCCGAGCATTGCTGGGCTTGCCATAGATAGGAGAATGAAATAGAGATGACCGAAAACAAAGAAAATCTTAAGATGGACAGAAAAAAATTTTTAGGATCCCTGGCTTTATTGGGAACGGGAGTATTTTTCTTCAGGAATCTATTCTCATTTTTTAGTGGAAACGGGGAAGAGAAACAGAAAGCAAAAATAACTGTGAAAGAAAACCCTTATTCAGTAAAAAGGAAAACGGGAGGGGGATCCAATGGACGAGCTTAATAAAGACCCCAAAGATCTGAACCAGGATTTACTGTGGCGAAGTGTTGAGGAGTATAAGTCGGGTGGTAAACTCGATGATGTACACTATAATGAATTTATGCCCGGTGTAAAAGAGGAATTTGATCCTCAAAAGATGGGAAGTGGAATTTCGAGAAGGAAATTTCTTGCTCTTTTGAGTGCATCCGCTGCATTTACTGCTGCAGGGTGTAGTGACTACCGCGACAAGGGTGAATTGATGCCCTACAACAAAAAACCGGAAGAAATGACAATTGGTGAAGCGAATTATTACGCTTCCACATGTTCAAGTTGTGCCCATTCTTGTGGAATCCTGATTAAAACCAGGGAGGGTCGTCCGATTAAAGTTGACGGAAATCCTGATCATCCCGTTAGTGCAGGTAAAATTTGTGCTAAGGGGCATGCTTCAATTATGGATCTTTACGATCCACAGAGGTTTACAGAACCACAGGTTTCAAAAGAGGGGATTTACGATCCAATCAGTTGGAAAGATGTGGACAACAAGGTAATACTTGCCTTAAGTACATTAGGTGCAAGTGAAGCAGCATTTATTTCGAACAAAGTTTCATCACCTACAGCGATGAAATTGATGAAAGAGTTGCAGGAAAAATTTACCGGAATAAAATATTACTACTACGATCTTTTTAGTGATGCAAACAGATCCGCAGCATGGAGAGAATGTTACGGCGAAGATTCGGTTCCTGCCGTAATCAAATGGGACGAAGCGGATGTAATTTTAGCCCTTGAAGCCAACCTTTATGGAACTGATGGCAATAGTGTTGAACAACAACGGCTCATTACATCAAGGCGATCAGTAAAGGACACAAAAAGATTCAACCGTATTTATGCTGCTGAAGCTAATTTTAGCTCAACCGGTGCAAATGCTGACTACCGTCTGCGAATTAAACCCACCCAATATCATGATTTTGTTATGACACTGATCAATGAAGTTGGAAAAAGAGGAAAAGGGAAGGGTCTTATTCCAAAAGAGATAGCCGGAGTACTTTCAGGTTTCTCAGTTGAGTCATTCGCAAAAAAAGCGGGTTTTGGTCCTAAAAGTGTTAAAGCCTTAAATTCGCTGGTTGGTGATCTTCTCTCAACCAATGGCAAATCGATAGTATACGCAGGTGAAACTGTACCTGTTGAAGTTCATGTGCTTGTAAATCTGCTGAATGAAATGACAGGTGGTTCTTCACTATACAACGATGCTGTTTCCAATGTTGAACTTCATAAATATTCATCTGCAACAGAAATCGCCGATCTTATATCAAAAATGAAATCGGGAAAAATTAAACTTTTGGTAAACCTTGATGCAAATCCTGTATATCATTTACCAAAAGATTCAGGATTTGCTGCAGCTCTGAAGAGTGTGCCTCTTGTGGTTTCACTTGCAACACTGCAGAACGAAACTACTTTCGCATCAAACTTTGTTCTTCCGCTGAATCATAATTTTGAGAGTTGGGGAGACGCAAGTGTGAGAAGTAATGTTACCAGCACTATGCAACCGGTAATTGCTCCTCTTTATAACACCCGTCAAAAAGAAGCTATTTTGCTCCAATGGTTGAGTGGTAGTGCTGAGGGTTATAAAGAAACCGCTTACCTCGACTATCTCAAAGCTTCATGGAAAGAATCAAATGATGTTACAGGATCATTCGACAAATTCTGGTCAGGCATCATCCATGATGGTCTAAAACTTGAAAAAACAAAGAAAGCGGCAGAATATAAATTTACTGTTGAAAAAGTTGCATCTAAGAATCCCCTTAATGAAGCAAAATTTGCCGTGATTCTTGCCCAGAGTTATGCTCTTGGTGATGGTAAACATTCAAATAACGGATGGTTGCAAGAACTGCCTCACCCGATTTCAAAAGTTACATGGGACAATTACGCAGCCATATCCGATAAAACAAGCAAAGAAATTGGCGTAAAGACCAATAGCCTCGTTGAAGTTGAAGTAAATGGCAAAAAAGTTGTTCTCCCAATTTTGATTCAACCCGGTCTTGCAGACAATACTATTGTTGTTGAGCTTGGCTATGGCAGAACCAAATCACCGGTTGTTGCCCTTGAAGTTGGAAAAGATGTTTCATTATTTATGAAATCATTGACTGACAGAGTTTTTACCAACGCTTCTGTGACCCCTGTTGATGGAAAGTATATTCTTGCCTCAACCCAGGATCACCACAGTTACGATGAAACCCTCGTAAAGGATGTAAAAGATGCTCATTTAAAACGGCATATAATTCAGGAAGGTACTTTAAAACAGTATGAAAAAGACCCTGAATTCCTTCATGCCGGGAAGAAACACAATCTCATCTCCCTTTATGATGCGCATAAATACCCTGACAACAAGTGGGGGATGACCATAGATTTAAACAAATGCACAGGATGTGGAAACTGCTCAGTTGCCTGTAGCATCGAAAACAATATTCCCGTTGTAGGCAAAGATCAGGTTATTGTTGGCAGAGAAATGCAATGGTTAAGAATCGACAGATATTATGCCGGAACTCCCGAAGAACCTGTTGCTTCATATCAACCGATGATGTGTCAGCATTGTGATAACGCACCTTGTGAAAATGTTTGTCCTGTTGTTGCTACAACACACAGTATTGATGGACTTAACCAAATGGTTTACAACAGATGTGTGGGCACAAGATATTGCTCAAACAACTGTCCTTATAAAGTAAGAAGATTCAATTTCTATGATTTCAGAGATCATTTTGCAAAAGGCTACTATTATGAGCAGCCAGTAAATCTTGGTCATAACCCTGAAGTTTCGGTTCGCCCGAGAGGTGTTATGGAAAAATGTACCTTCTGTGTTCACAGAATTGAAGAAGAGAGAAGCAAAGCAGTAGCCACCGGAAGGAAACTAAAAGGCAGCGATGTAAAAACCGCCTGCCAGGAAGCATGTCCTGCGGATGCAATTTCTTTTGGTGATCTCGTTGAAAAAGATTCCGAATTCAAGAAATTTCACGACCACAATCTTGCCTACCATGTTTTGGAAGAGCTGAATGTAAAACCAAACATCTCATACATCGCCAGATTGTGGAATACAAATACGGAGGAAGTGTAAGTGAATATAGATTACAGTAAAGAACTTCCGATAGTTCAGGGCCGGCTCTCACTTGGAGAGTTAGAGGATCTGATTGCAAAACCGATGTCGGAGAAGCCAACTCCAAAATATTATATTGCTCTTGCAATTACTCTGACACTTTTGATGATAGGCGCTACCAGTCTTGGATTTACATTCTACTATGGAACAGGTTTATGGGGTAACAACCAACCGGTTGGTTGGGCGTTTGACATCGTAAACTTCGTTTTCTGGGTAGGTATCGG
>CAZHCW010000005.1:0-38093 GCA_964531325.1 uncultured Ignavibacteriaceae bacterium
AAAAAAATGTCAATCGTTTCATTTTTTAATCCATTTTATTTTATGTACCATCAGAAGTTCTGAGGTTCCGAAGTTCTGAAGCTCTACTTCATCAGCACCATCTTGATAGTTAAAGATTTTGTCCTCTCTGTTTTTGTGTTGGTGCAGAGAACCTGACAAAAATACATTCCCGAAGGGTTTGATCCCATCTCAATATCCTGTTCAAAATATCCATGACTGAGTGTCCCCCGATTTATCTCGTGAATTAGCTCGCCCATAGGATTGAACACTCTGATCACAACCCTGTTCTCCTCGGGGAGTGAAAAGTTGATTTTTGTTGAGGGGTTGAATGGATTAGGGTAATTCTGTTGGATTGCATAGTCTTCGGGCACATCACCAAAAATGACTTCCACTTCATTTGAATACTCAAAAGTACCGTTGTAATCAATCTGCTTCAGTCGATAGTTGTATATCCCTTCACCGGATAAGGTAAGATCATCAAATGAATAATATATCTTTTGTGTTACTGTTCCGTTTCCTTTAACAAAACCTATTTTCTCCCAAGTGCCATATTTGAATTTCCTTTCAATTTCAAAACCCATGTTGTTGGTCTCGGTCAGGGTGGTCCATTGTAAAACAACTTTATTCCCCAATGGAATCGCTGAAAAAGTTGAGAGTTCTACAGGAGTGTTCCCTCGATTTTTTGTTATCCAGATACCTTCATAATATGGATGAATCCCGATTCCTTCAAATTCATCAAACATATGCATAAACTGGAACCCGTATGGAGGAGTCACAGGGTAAAATTCGTTTAGTTGCCAACTTAAACCACCATCATACGATGAATAAGTAGCGGAGGATGCTCTTAAATGGTAATGATAGGCATTATGACAAAATATTTGGAAAGGGTTTGTTATTCCAGGGAAAGTCTCGACTGTGAAAGTCATTGCTCCATCTTTAGTACGATAAAAATCACCATCGCCTTTGACATAACCGTTTTTGCTGTCATAAAATTCTATCTGATCCAAATATTGAAATGGCAAGTTCAATATTTCCCAGGTCTCCCCAAAGTTGGTACTTTTATAAAGAAAACTTTCCATTGCATAATAGGTGCCATCTTCAAATAAACTAATTTTATCGAAGAATGCATTTTGTACCTGTAGTTTTGTTGTCCATGTAATTCCGTTGTCACTGCTTGCCATAACCGTATCACGATTTGCTATCCAAATAGTACCATTTTTTGCAACCTTAATGTCCCTGATTATACCGGCAGGGAAATATGCGACAGATTCGAATGTGTTCCATTTGTCCACAGAACGATATACACTTTTTCCATCTGTCATATAAATCAGTGAATCGTTTACGAGGCAAGAGGCTGTTGGTAAATTAAGCGGGCCATATTTTATTTCCCAGGAGTTTCCTTTGTCGGTTGAAATGTATATTCTTTTTCCCTCTGCACCTAAAACAACCAGACCTGACTCTGAAAACGAGGCACATTGTGGCCACTCGTAGGACTGATCAATCCTCAATTCCCATGGTTCAATAATATTATTGTCCAAACCCGAGACCACGAAGGAAATTCCTTTCCCCGCAAGGTATAATCTGTTATCAATTTTCTTTAAATCGTTGAAATGTGACCTTTGTTCACCGGAGGAAGCCCTTTCCCATGTAGCTCCCCCGTTAGTAGTATAAATGGTCCCGGGACCTGTCCTAACATGAGCAATAGCAGTGTTTTCATCCAATATTATCATCTTTTCGGGGCTTCCTAACCAGGATTGCTGATAATAATCATTAAAATTCCAGGTTTGTCCCCTGTTTGAAGAAAAGGCCATCTGAATAACCAAATCGTAAGTATAGGGAGGATAAAAAATTGTTCTGTAGCCACCAACAGATAAAATGCTGTCGTTCAGGATATCAAATGATCCAATATTGTCGAAAGCCGGTGGCAACGGTATTTGTGTGAAGGTTTCACCACCGTCGGTTGTCTCGAAAAGATCGGCACCCATAATCCAACCATGATTAAAATCAGCGAATTTAACATAAAGAAGAATTCTGGCAATAGTGTCAGTTTCTTCCCAACTCAAACCTCCATCAGTTGTTTTAAGAAGCCGTCCATACCCGGCAGTCCCAAAGTTAACAGCTGCGTAAGCAGTGTCAGGATTAAAGAAATGAATAGACTTAAGTAAATTAAAGGTTGGGGGGAATGCAACATCATACCAGGTGGAACCACCATCTGTCGTTTTTTTTATTGTATTGAGAGTGGTTGTACTGTTTGCGGCGAAGATGTTGTTTTCATCAATTACTTTAGCATAATTGAGGGGTGTAATTGGAATCTTGTTAAACAATGACCAGGTTCTGCCTCCATCACTGCTTCTAATTACAAAACAGGAATCTCCATCTACTCTATATCTTTCCTGGAAAACAGCGGTTATATTTAGTGAGTCTTTAAGGTAGAAATCGAGGATTGACCCCTGAAATGGATAGAGATCTATTTGTGTCCACTGCGAAAACAGGAGGGAATTAAACACCACTAAAAAAAATGTCAATCGTTTCATTTTTTAATCCATTTTATTTTATGTACCATCAGAGGTTCCGAAGTTCTGAAGCTCTACTTCATCAGCACCATCTTGACAGTTAAAGATTTTGTTCTTTCAGTTTTTGTGTTTGTGCAGAGAACCTGACAAAAATACATTCCCGAAGGGTTTGATCCCATCTCGATCTCCTGTTCAAAATGTCCATGGCTGAGTGTCCCTCTGTTTATCTCCTGAACAAGTTCGCCCATCGAGTTATACACTCTGATCACAACCCTGTTCTCCTCGGGGAGCGAAAAGTTGATTTTTGTTGAGGGGTTGAATGGATTTGGGTAGTTCTGTTGGATTGCATAGTCTTCGGGCACATCACCAAAAATGACCTCCACTTCATTTGAATACTCAAATGTGCCGTTGTAATCGATCTGTTTCAGACGGTAAGAGTAGGTCCCGTCACCGGACAGAGTAAGATCTTCAAAAGAATAATGTACCTTTTGAGTTACTGTTCCGTTTCCTTTCACAGAACCTATTTTCTCCCATGAACCATCTTTAAACTTCCTTTCAATTTCGAAGCTCATATTGTTGGTCTCAGTAACAGTACTCCACTGCATGACGACTTTATTTCCCAATGGAGTCGCAGAAAACGATGAGAGTTCTACGGGAGTGTTACCACGGTTTTTTGTTATCCAGATGCCGTCTTCATAAGGAGTGATCCCTATTCCTTCAAATTCGTTAAACATGTGGATTGAACTGAATTGGTATCCAGGGGTTGCAGGATAAAATTCATTAAGTCTCCAACTCAACCCACCGTCATACGATGAATAAAGATTGGATTTTGTCAAATAGAGAGTATACGCGTTTTGACAGAATAAGCGGTAAGGATTAGCTATACCCGGGAAATTCACAACTGTAAAAGTCATTCCTCCATCAGTAGTACGATAATATCCTGTACTTGATCCATGCAAATACCCATTTTTACTGTCATAAAATTCTATTTGAGACAAATAATTAAATGGCAAGTTCATTAATTGCCATGTTTCCCCAAAATCGGTACTTTTATATAGATAATTTCCTTGCGCATAAAAGGTACCATCTTCAAAAAAACAAATTCCATCGAAATATTCATTTTGTATCTGCAGCTTTGTGTTCCATGTATTTCCGTTATCACTGCTTGCCATAATTGTATCACGATTTGTAATCCATATAGTACCATTTTTCTTCACATAAATACTATTGATCAATCCGGAAGGAAAATATGCGACAGATTCAAATGTGTCACATCTATCTACTGATCGGTATATCCCGTTTTTGTCCGACATATAAATCAGTGAATCATTTACGATAGATAATGATGTCGGATAACCAACTGGACCATATTTTATCGCCCAAGTGTTTCCTCTGTCGGTTGAAAGATATATTCTGTATTGATCTGCAAAGATCACAGCTAAACCTGACTCTGAAAACCCGGCACAACTTGGTCTCATATAAGTATGATTAATCCGCAATTCCCATAGATCTGCTATATTATTACCCGGTTCTGAAGCCAAAAAAGACATTCCGGTCCCTGCGAGATAAACTCTTTCCCCTAATTGCTTAATATCATTGAAATAGAATTTTAATACACCATTGGATGCCATATCCCATGAGACACCACCGTTAGTAGTATATATGATCCCCGGCATTGTCCTGACAAATGCGATAGCAGTATTTTCATCCAACATCATCAAATTTTGTGTGGTCCCTTTCCAGGGTTTGCTAAAATAATCATTGAAACTCCAGGATTGCCCTTTGTTAGTTGAATATGCCGTCTGAATAATCTGATCTGCACCTGTTGGGGGATAATAATAAATCCTGTAACCAGCGAGTGTGATAATGCTATCGTTCAGGATATCAAACGCTGTTATATTGTCCAAAGCTGTAGGAGCAGGAATCTGTGTAAAAGAATTACCACCATCAGTTGTTTCCAAAAGATCGGCACCCATTATCCAGCCATGGTTGAAATCAGCGAATTTGACGAAATAGAGAATTCTGGCTACAGAGTCAGTTTCTTCCCAATTTAATCCACCGTCGGTAGTTCTAAGAAGTCGTCCATAACCTGCGGTACCAAAGTTAACCGCAGCGTAAGCAGTGTCAGGATTAAAGAAATGAATAGACCTAAGCAAATTAAAGGTAGGAGGGAATGCAACATCATACCAGGTGGAACCACCATCAGTAGATTTTTTGATTGTATTGGTCGTGGTTGATGTGTTCGCAGTGAAGATGTTGTTTTCATCAAGTACTGTGGCATAATTTACGGTTTGAATCGGAACTTTGTTGTGAATTGCCCAGCTTCTTCCTCCATCACTGCTTCTAATTACAAAACAGGAATCTCCATCTACTCTATATCCTTCCTGGAAAACAGCAGTTATATTTAGTGAGTCTTTAAGGTAGAAATCGAGGATTGACCCCTGAAATGGATAGAGATCAATTTGTGTCCACTGCGAAAACAGGAGAGAATTAAACACCAAAAAAAATGTTATAAAGTTTTTCATGACAAACTGTTTTTTGTTAACTAAAACTACAAAAAAATAGTCAATGCACAAAAATTTGGAGATACTTCAATTATTTTTTATTATTCAACCCCGCAAACGGGGTAGGAGAGTGAGGGGTTATTACATATGCTACGAATATTTAATCCCGCAGGCGGGATAATTTTGACATTTCATTTTACAAAAGGCAATCGGGACGCTACGAATATCAATTCTTCTTCGAGGGAAATTGATTACTTCAGTAAAAAAATTGTGTGAATCCTCGAATACTGTAAATCCTGATTCAGACAATCCCTCTCTGCGTAACTCCGTTTAATCTGCGTGTATCTGCGTCCCCTAAAATTCTCCACCGATTTCAGCTTTTTTCTTTTCTGATAACTTTCTATATATTAGTATATCAAATGTCAATTTATGTTTAAGATGAAGATGAAAACCAGATATCTATTACTGTTAACACTCCTTTTTACATTTTCGGGTTTTTCGCAAACCGGATTCCTGAACTTTCTCTCTTACATCAACTCAATCAGCGATCCCGTTCGCAAAGGAGAAGTAGCTGACAGTTTTGTGAACGCCCACATGACCACGGGAATCCCAATAAAAGAAGGCAACATGGCAGTGTTCCTCTACAAAAACACTGCTAACACTATGCGTATTGCCGGTGATTTTACCAATTGGGAGCCAACTGTTGCGATGAATAAAATTGTTAACACAAACCTGTTTTACTATTTTCGCACTTTTGAAATGAATGCAAGACTCGATTATAAACTTGTAGTAAATGGCAGTAACTGGATTCTTGACCCGTTAAATCCAAGGCAATGTCCCGGTGGTTTTGGTCCAAACTCTGAACTTGCCATGCCTGATTATGTTCAACCGTGGGAAATAACTCGACTACCAGGGGTACCCGTTGGTAACTTGATTTCATATTCAATCTCCAGCACGAATACAAACTCATCTTTTACTATCTATGTTTATCTGCCACCCGGATATGACTCAAATTCCACTAAAAGATATCCTGTTGTTTATTTCCAGGATGGTTCCGACTATCTTTACCTCGCCCAGGCAACCGCAATTCTTGATAATGCCATCGACAGTGGAAAAATTGAACCGGTGATCGGAATTTTTGTAAAACCCAACAACAGGAATACCGAATATGCCGGTGACCTTCGAACGCAGTATGCTGCTTTTTTTGCTTTAGAATTGGTACCTTTAATCGATACCAGATACAAAACCATACCTGATAAAAATAAACGACTTGTACTCGGTGATTCGTTTGGCGGGAATATTTCGGCAATAATAAGTTGGAACTACCCTCAAATCTTTGCAAACTGTGGACTGCATTCAGGTGCGTTTTGGCCTAACGATTATGAGATTTACAACGCCATCGTTGCCGGTCCAAAAAAAGACATCAAGTATTATGCGATTTGGGGGACTTATGAATCCCTCTACCCCAATATGCGCAGTTTTAGAGATTCTCTGATTTTACAGGGTTACCAAATTTACACAAAAGAATTTCCCGAGGGGCATAGCTGGGGGCTTTGGAGAGCAAATACGATGAATATGATTTCATGGTTCTTCCCGGGGGCTCCTGTAACAATTAACGAAAAAGTTTTTTCACCAAATTCGTTTGATGTATATCAGAATTCGCCGAACCCTTTTAATCCGGAAACAAAAATAGTGTTTCAACTCCCGTCAAGTGGTAAAACGACACTTATTGTGTATGACTTAAGCGGAAAAGTGGTTGCAGAATTAGTGAATGAGGAGCTTGCTGCGGGTTATCACTCAGTTATTTTTCAGCCGGAGGATGTTTCTTCTGGAATTTACCTGGCTCGACTAATCAGCGGGAAAAGAAGCAAAACGATTAAATTAGTCTATCTAAAGTAAGAATTTATGCCAAACCCAATCCAAATGCAGACAAAACAGCATCGAGAACCATCTGAGTGGAGATCATCTCCATACAATTTGGTTTAAAGTCGCAGGAAGGTTTGTAACAAACCAGACAATCCATTTGTGGATAGATTTTTGTTATCCTGCCGTAGTCTTCTATCTCATGGTAAGATGTAGGTCCAAAAAGACAAATGACTTTTTTCTTTAATGCAGTGGCAGCATGAAGTGCCATTGTATCACCCGAAATTACCACTTGGGGAATATCAAGAAGTGCAAAAAATGATCGTAGATCGTTGTCTGTTCCGGTTGAGATCAATTGTGGAAATTGTGTCGTGAGTTCAGATATTCTCTCCACTTCTTCCTCGCCACCGTACAGCAGAATTTCCAGTCCGGGAACTGTACCGTAGAGGTATTTAATAAGCTCAACAAATCCATCCATCCTCCACTGTTTCAACTGCCATCTGCCCGAAGCACCAACATTTATTCCCAACAGATATTTTGCTTGATTCAGAGAGTGTTTTTTGATGAAACTTTGTTTGATTTTAAGCTCTTCTTCATCCAATTTTAACTGAATTTCCCCTTTTTCATAAGGGAAACCCGCAATTTCGTGGATTATTTGTTGATAGGTTTTGATGTTCGCCTTTTTTAGATGATCAAAAGCTCCCATCTCAAACCATTCCTCAGCTTTGCTGTTAGAAGGGATAACTTTTCCCTGTTCATCAGTCTCAAAACCATGTTTGTCGTAAGATCCAACAAGAGTTGCAAGCGGGGCACTTTGCGGTGAAGCATCAGGATGGATCACTACATCAAAATATTGTTCTGCAATTTTTAATACTTCAACTGTATCCTCAAAAGCAACAACTTCATCAACCATATCGATGTTTTTAAAGACAGGAACCGAGTTCCTTTTTGTAACCCATGTAATTGAACATTCGGGCCACATCTTTTTGATTGCCGGCAGGATTGATGTGGTTCTTAATACATCACCCAGAGCATCAAGTTTAATAATCAAAACTCTGAACCGTTTTTCACCACGATCATATTTTATGTAATCTCCACAATCAGTGCAGATTCTGCCTTCAAGTTTATTAAATTTACAGGGACGGTCGCCCGGGAAATGGATACAATCGTGTTTCAGAATCATTTTACTGAATCCTCAATTATTTCCTTAAACAAAAGTGGCATATCGTTAAAACCATTCTGTGATACTTTTTGAGAGATATATTCGGGGAAGTTGAATGTCTTTTTTGCTTCAAAATATTTGATCACTCCTTCAGCAATCGCCTCCGGAGAATCGGGAGCAATAACAAATCCTGATTTCCCTTCATCCACAAACTCTGCCAAACCACCAACACGGGTCACAAGCACGGGTTTAAGGAATCCATAAGCAACATTTAAAATGCCGGATTGTGTACCGTTTCTGTAAGGGAGAATCACAAGATCGGCAGGTTCATAATATTTATAAACCTCTTCATTTGAGATGAATTTGTTGATCATATATACCGAGGACGAGAGGTCAAGCTTTTTGATGATTCCACGGTAAAACTCAAATTCATCATAAAACTCACCTGCAACCAACAGTTTAATCGATGGGTCCTGTCTGATTATTTCAGGCATTGCATCAAGAAGAAGATCAAGTCCTTTATATTTTCTTACATATCCAAAAAAGAGAATCACTTTTGCATCGCGGGGGAATCCAAACGAAACCTTGGCTTCTTCACCCGTAACATCACCCCCCGTTTGGTAACAATCGTAAACTGGTAATTCACTTCTGTAAATTGTTCTGTCACCAGCTGTTGTTTTTAGCTCCTCAGCAACCTTTGCCGAAAGAGTTAAAAAGGAACTTGCGTTTTTTAGACCAATTTTTGTGAGGGTATGATCGATAAAACTTCCCTCATGAGAGATGTAGTTTTCGGTAATAAAGAGTATTTTGTTTTTGTAAGTGTCTTTTATCAGAGAGGAAATTACACGATGGCAAAGTCCAAAAAATGGCTGCCACCAGTCGAAAACCACCAAATCAGCTTTTTCTTCTTTGATCCTTTTTGCAACTGAAAACCAGTTAAAGGGATTAACCGAATTTATAAGTCGCTCATTTGGTGCTTTTTTAATATTCGTTTCGCTCCTGTCATATTGTGTTGTTCCCGGAAAAAGAAATGAAGGGTAAAGCAATTTATAGTTGATTACCTTAACATCAAATTGTTCCTTTAAAACATCATAAAGACTCGAAACAAACAGCGAATTCCCTCCCCTGTAGGGATAAGCGGGACCAATAATTACGATCTTCTTTTTTGTCATTCTCTCAAAAAGCTAAAATTGATCTGTAAATATAATGGTTTTTGAGGGATAGTGGATATCAGAACAATCGATACAATTTTTTAACTCTCCAGAAAAATGCTTTCCGATTGATCATCGTAAACAAAGATTTCTGCATACCGGCCCCAGTTCATCAATATATCTATTTGAGTTTCTGCTTCCTCCGGCAGAAACTCAAGTTCCAAAGCTGATACTAGAATATTTCTCTCAACTTCATGATTTGTTGATCGCTGAAGCAAATTCAAGAGCCATTTGAACATCGGTATTCTTTTAACTCTCGATGCAAAGATTTCTTTCCTTGCCGTAATTGAGGCTTCAGCATATGTCTCACCCAAAGAGGTTATCGAAATATCACCCGATTTAATCGTAACAAATCCCAACAACTCGGCAGCCTCGGTAATTTCCAGAAAATCATCTGATTCCAAAGCCAATTCATCCGCCAATTTGTAGATATCAGCATTTTTCCCGGGCAAATCAAGCAGATTTTCCAACAACGATGAAATATTTGCTAATGGAATGTCAGGCAGCTTCCTTGTGATACCGGCTTCGCCCGGGGCGGTTCCATACTCAATATGTTCAGGCTGCGTCTGCCCCGCGAGTATTGAGTAAACTTGATCAACCAGATGTTGGAATTCAATATTTTTCCTGTTCCGTGGGTGTGGCATCGAAATTAATATCTCGTTGATTATTCTTCCTGGGTTCTTCTCCATCACCACAACTCTGTCAGCCATCAAAACAGCTTCTTCAATATTGTGAGTAACCATTAAAATTGCCTGAGTTGGCAATTTCCCCTCTGTCCACAGTTCAAGCAATTCACCCCTTAAAGCCTCGGCACTTAGCACATCCAAAGCTGAAAAAGGCTCATCGAGACACAGAAGTTCAGGCTCTGCAACGATTGCTCGTGCAAACCCCACTTTTTGTCGCATCCCACCCGATAACTCCCGCGGATACGCCATTTCATATCCATCCATACCCACTCTGTCAATAGCCTCAATGGCTTTTGCAGTTTTCATTTTATGTGGCATGTCTCTTCTTGCAAGGGCAAGTTCAACATTCTCAATAACATTAAACCAGGGGAAAAGGGCAAAAGTCTGAAAAACAATGGTAGCATGGGGATTTACTCCCGTTAGCTTTTCACCGTTGTATAAAACATCCCCTTTTGAAGATTTTTGCAAACCGGTGATTATCCTTAAAAGAGTGCTTTTTCCACAACCTGATGGACCTACCAGAGCAACAAACTCGCCAATATCGATTTTCAGATCAATTCCTTCCAACGCGGTAAATTTTTTCTCTTCCTTACCATACACCTGGTTAACTTTTTTCACTTCAACTAAAGAAGCATTTTTTTTCATGAATAAAACTTCCTATTCTATTTTGAACCGGTCTTCAGCTGTTTGATAAAGCCGGCGCCAAAAAAATCTATTGAGTAAAACCACCGTTATAATCATTACAAGTGTGGATGCAAGAAGTTTGGGAAAATTACCTGTTGCAGTGGCTTCGGCAATTGCCGATCCAATTCCCGGAGTAGATACTGTGTTGCCTCCAAATGTTACAAACTCAGCTACTACGCTCGCATTCCAGGCTCCTCCTCCGGCTGCAATTGCGCCGGTGATTATGTACGGGAAAAGAGCGGGCAATATCAGATTCTTCCATTTTTTATAAGTAGTTAAATGAAGAAGTGTGGCTGTGTATTTCAGGTCTTGAGGAATGGCAGATGCCCCGGCTATTACATTAAAAAGCAGATACCATTGAGTTCCCATCAACATCAACATAATGGATGCAATGTTTACTCCAAACGGCAATGATATTACGAATAACAATACTATCGGGAAGAGGGCAGTTGCCGGAATTGCAGCAAATATCTGAACCACCGGTTGCAAAAACCTTGCAGCCTTCCTGTTGGTCGCAATGAGAACACCCACGGGAATTGTCCATAAAAATGCAATAATCAGTGCAGCACAAACTCTTAGAAATGTTGCAAATACTCCTGTGATTATTTTCCACCAATCAGGTAGTTTTACTTCAACAAGCATCAAAACAGCACTGAATAAACCAAAAAGAATCATCACTACAAATATATACATCACAACTCTGCCGATAATTGAGCCTGATTTGGTATCATTACTTGTAGCCACAGGTTTTGATCTCAATGTAAAATAATGATCTGCCTTTCGCTTCGCTGGCAACAATAATTTCTCCTTGATGGAATCCATTATGTTTGAATTAATCAACACCGAATAGAACCACGAAGTTGGAGGATCATCGCCGGTTGTCATTTCAAATTTGAATTTGTCAGACCATGCTAGAAGTGGACGCCAAATCACTTGATCGAGAACCACAATTATAAATATTAAAGTGGCAACCCCCCATAAAATGGCTGTGTAGTTTCCCTTGTCAGATGCTTCGTGAAGGAAAGAACCAAGCCCGGGAAGACGGAAATCTTTATCACCAACCGTGAATATTTCGGCTGCCATCAGGAAAAACCAGCCTCCTGCCCAACTCATCATGCTGTTCCATATAAAACTGATCGTTCCAAATGGGAACTCAAGTTTCCTGAATCGCTGCCATCGATTTAAATTGTTTATTGCCGCAGCTTCTTTCAGATCTTTTGGAATAGTGGTTAGCGACTGATACCAGGCAAATGTCATGTTCCAAACTTGAGAAGTAAATATCAAAATTATCGAACCCAGTTCCGCAGCAATTCCTTGTGGCAAAATCGCCCTTAAACTTAACACAACCACAGGAAGAAAGGACAAGATGGGTACGCTCTGAAGTACATCAAGAACCGGTATTAAAAATCTCTCTGCTTTTTTATTATAGGCTGCTATCCTGCCATATACTAAAGAAAAAACTACAGAAAGGAAGTATGCTGCCAACATCCTCATGGTTGAGAGGAATGCATAAACCGGCAATGCAGAGGGTGAGTCGGAAATTGTTGGCGCAGTTATATATTCCGGTGCGTACGCGGCAAGCTGAACACCGGCATACAGAAGGGAAACAAAGCAAATCGCGACAAATAAATCAACAAGACTAAATTCACGACGGCTATTAAAAAAGAGACTATAGATATAATTGCGCATAATTTCCGAAAAAGATCATGGAAAATTAAGGAATTATAACGATTCAGACGAAGCCACACAGAGTTTATCGTCAGATTTCGCTAATGTTTAGAGGTAATTAAGTACTCGAGTTCTAAAGTTCTCAACTACTCAAGTTCTAAAGTTCTAAAGTTCTAAAGTTCTCAAGTTCTAAAGTTCTAAAGTCTCTCAAGTCCTCACTCTTCTCTCCCCCGTTATCAGTCTTGCACCCGGTTTAAAGGAGATGTAATACCAAACCCACTCAGCCATTACGCGGTAACGGTTTCTGAAGCCGATCAGATACATGATATGGATAAAAGCCCACATAACCCATGCAATAAAGCCTGATAGTTTAATATTTCCTGCCTGAAAAATGGCTTTCGCTCTTCCGATTGTTGCCATACTGCCTTTATCGGAATAATGAAATCGGGGGATATCCCTGTTTTCGAGTCGGTTTTTAATCAGTTTGCCGATATATCTTCCCTGCTGCATTGCCACAGGTGCAATACCGGGAAGTGATTTGCCGTTTTCAATGAAGTTTGCAGCATCACCCACCACAAAGATATCATCACTCTCTTTAATGCTGCAATTTTCCCGAACCATTGCGCGACCCATTCTGTCAGTTTCGGTTCCAAGAGCTTTTATTAAAGGAGATGCATTGTTTCCGGCAGCCCAGATAATATTCCTGGTCTCGATCTTCTCTTCACCAAGAGTTACACCTGTTTCATCAATATTTGTAACCATGGTATTTAATCGCACCTCAACACCCATGCCCCGCAGATTTTCAGCAGCTTTTTCATTTAATGGTGAGTCATAAGCTCCAAGAAGTTTTCCCGAACCCTCAACCAGAATGATTTTTGTTTGTCTTGTGTCGATGTTTCGGAAGTCTTTTCTTAGGGTTTTTGTGGCTATCTCTGCTAATGAACCGGCAATCTCCACTCCCGTTGGACCTCCACCAATCACAACAAACTGCACAGGAAGATTTTTCCCCGAAAGAAATGCCGTATTCTCTGCCTCTTCAAAAGAAAGCAGCATATTTTCCCTGATATTCAACGCGTCTTTTATCGTTTTTAATCCGGGCGCATTTTCTTCCCACTTGTCTTTTCCAAAATATGAGTGTCGCGCACCGGGAGCAAGCACAAGAAAATCGAACTTTACTTCCTGTCCATCCACGGTAACTGTTTTGTTCGATTTATCGATATCAGTTACAGTACCCAGAATAACTTCAACATTCTTCTGATTTTTCAGGATAGTACGAATGGGAGCAGAAATATCAGCAGGTGAAAGTGCACTTACTGCCACCTGATATAAGAGAGGTTGAAAAACATGGTGATTTGATTTGTCAATCAGGACAATTCTGATTTCTGTATTTTTTAGCGATTTGACAAGTTGTAGTCCGGCAAATCCCGCTCCAACAACTATCAAGGTTTTATTTTTATTTGTATTCATCATAATTCTGTTTCAAGTAAATAATTTTTCATCTACAATTAAAACAAAATATCGGCTCTTTTCGTTTAACTTCTACATCATCGGAATTTTTTGGTGGTGGGTTGTTGTTAAACCGCCAAGATCGCAAAAGACGCAAAGAGGAGGGTTAAACCACAGAGCACACCGAGGACACAGAGGGAATTAGTCAAAATAGCCCTCTGCGAAAATCCGTCTAATCTGCGTGTACCTGTTCGCCGAGGCGAATCTGCGTCCCCTATAAATCCCCAGCAGATTTAGTAGTACTTAACCACCACAAGTTTTCCCTCTTGTTTTAGTTTTTCGATTATTAACGGCATAATTTTTTCTCTTTTTAGAATTCCCATTTGAGTAAATGTAATATCTTCAGATGCAGGGTTTTTAGCTCTGCCCAAATAAAAATTCACTCTGTTTGCGGCAGTTAAAAGAGAATATAGAACTGTGACGGGACTGTCGGGATCAAGCTTCTGTGAATCTTCATCCCAGATATTAAATACCTGATTAAGTGTAACAGCCCCCTCGGTTACAAGATCAACCCCTTCAATATCATAATCGGGAGGAGTGATCGAGTCACAATTGTCATCATTCACTTTTAGTGGTTTGTTCAGGTATCTTGCAGCAATTTTTGCAGTTGATGCACCGCAGACAAGTTTTACTCCGGGGTTTGCAAAAAAGGATTCAAATGCCAAATCATCCCCGGCGGGATCAGAGGGCGGACCTGTAAAAAGATTTACAACCCTTCCTCTTCTTGCGCTACAAACTACAATTGAAACATCGTCCCCCTGTTTGGGTCCCCAATGTTGAACTGCCTGCTCCTCTACCAACCGGGGGAGGTGTCTGGGGATCTCACCTTTTTGTAAAAGTGAATTCACAAAGCTGTTTAATCCTTCAGTTTCCCACCCCAAAGTGAATCTTTTACCGATGCCGGCCTGCGTTACTCCATCAGATGTAATTAAAACTCCCTCTCCAAGATTTATTACACAATTCAGTTCTGTAATAAAAGCGGTACCATTGTTATAAACCCTTCCTTTTAGTGGATACGCAGTTTTACCGGCAAGAAACAGAGGTGTTGGAGTTTCGTAACATAAAATTGTTGTAAGTCCATCATTCAGAATCCTTACAACTGTCATCGCCGAGTAAGGCATGTCAGCCTGTTTTGCCTCCTCCATCGTTACCACTGTATTGGTGAAAGCTTTTCGAAGCGAAAAATCGGAACTCAAAAGCTCTTTTAATCTTGCCGCCGCCATTGCCGCAAAAATGTTAGCTTTCACTCCCGAACCCAAGCCGTCGCAAAGGATTATTGTTGTATGTTCTTTTGTTCGTAAAACTTCAATAACATCACCACTCGGGCTTCTTTCATACTTTGACCGCTGAGCAGTCTCTACTTCGAAGTGTAAATATCCCATAACCATTTATTCTTGTTTGAACTTCCTTTTCGCGTATCATCTTCGGTCAGTTTCATCAGGTTATCGAGAAGTGCCTCACTTTTCGCGGTTCCCTCTCCCAATATTTTTGCGAGAAACTGTGCCGTTTTTACTTGATGCTCAAGAAGTTCTTCCGCTTTTTTGAGTGTTTCACCCCTTAAATTATCAAGCTGTTTTTTGTCTGTTTCAACTTTGGTTATATCCACAAATATACCGGCGATCGAGTTTTCACTCATCTTAAAGATCTTAACCTCGGTTGAAAGACTGTATTTTGCAAAATTCATCCTCTCTTCAATCAGTTCAGCCGCACCGCTTACTACTTTTTCAAACAGATCGGGGTCAATTATTGTTGAAAGGTGTTTCCCAATGGACGACCCGGTACACATGAACATCCGCATAAATGACTCGTTAACACTTATTATCTGGAGCGAGCGATCAACTACGATGATTCCATTTGGAGTTTTTTCTATTATCTCATCAGCTCTTCTTTCCGCAAACCTTCTCATATAGGGGATACACATCTTGATTTCTGCCATCCCTGAAAGAACGGCTTTTGCTTTGTCACGACAGGAAAGATAACCACATGCACCACAATTTAATTCATCCTCTTTTGTAAATTTCCCCGTCTGATGCATCACTTCCCTTATCTCTTCCTCTTCAAATTCTCTAAGGAAATTCCCCGATTTATCCCTGAAACCGGTAACAAGTTGAATCTGCTCCTCAACTATTGGTTCACCGGTCTCCTTTTTTTCCTTTGAATAGGCTTGAACATTCAGTCTTCTTCTTAATACATTAACTTCTGAGTTGATACCGGGTCCGTTGATACACCCCATAGAGCAGACAAGTGGTTCAAGAATTAAATTACCCGCTCCTTCATCCACGATGTTGAATGTTTCAAGCATTCTTTCAAAACTGCTCATACAAAGAATTTGTGCACCCGAAGAGCCGCTGCTGCCACAAATTCCGGCTGCCTCCTCAAGCCCTCCGGAGAGACAAAAAAGCTCACCACCGGTATATTTTGCCCAATCGAATCCACTTTCTTCAAGATTGGACAGCTCAATTTCACTCTCTTTTAGCCAGTTGAACAACTCCTCAAATGTGAGGACAGCATCAATTAATCCTTCATGTTCCGGGAAATCCGCTTCCCGTTTTTTTGCAACACATGGGCCAATAAATACTGTTTTTGATTCGGGTCCTCTCCTTCTTTTTATCAGTTTCGCTTGCGCAACCATTGGGGAGGGCACGGGTATAAGTGTGTCCAACAGTTCAGGACGGTATTTTTCTGCATACTCAACAACAGACGGGCATGAAGTGGATATCTTGCCCCTTCCCTTCCCGGCAACTTTTAGAGTCTCCTCGGTTACATACCTTGCTCCTTCAGCCACCTCAACCACCAGACTGAAACCGAGAAGCCGCAATGCGGATGGAAACCGCTTTACCATCTTCCGGTCGAGAAGTCCCGCAAATGATGGTGCCACTGCCGCCACAACATCATACTGCCCGGCTATCAACTCTTTAACTTTGTTGGTATCTTTCCGGTAATATTTAGCCTGCTGTGGGCACTCAACTATACATTTTCCACAAAATATGCACCTTTTCTCATCAACATAAGCCTGTCCATCTTTTACTCCCACTGCCTTCACCGGACACACCCTCACACACCGGTAACAATCCTGACACTTGGCTTTGTTTGTAAATATATAATTGTTTTCTGTCAGCGAATTTATTGTCATTGTCTTTTTCTCTTTTTCATCACTCGGTTATTAGTAACAAATCTCATGCCACACCGTTCAAGCCGTTTTAGGCACCTTTTTGCCATCAATTCTTCAATTTTCAAAATTTATTTGCAAAATTGAAAAAATTAACTTGACTAATATCGGAATTTTCCATATTTTAATCAGTATAAATTTCTCGATATATTTTTCTCGATTAAAAATCAACCAAATGGAGCAAAACTTTATGGCAGCAAAAGAGATCAAACATGTTCCCGAGCCGGTTTTAAGACGACTCCCCCGCTACCTTCAAATTCTTACCAGATTGAAGGAAGAGGGATTAAAAGAAGTCTCGAGCACCCGGATTGCCAATGAACTCCATCTTGATTCAACCCAGGTAAGGAAAGATATCGAGTTCACAGGTATCATCGGAAAACCCAAAACAGGTTTTTTGGTGCCACAGTTGATTCAGGCAATTGAGTCATTTTTAAATTGGGATAATGTTACAGATGCTTTCCTCGTTGGGGCGGGCAGTCTTGGAACAGCAATCCTGGGGTACCCCGGTTTTAACAACTACGGTATCAATATTATTGCAGCTTTCGATTCGAACCCTGAAAAGGCGGGCGGAACAATCCGCAACATACCAATTTTCCACATCGATAAACTCCCCGACCTTACCAAAAGAATGCATGTACATATCGGAATCATTACTGTTCCTGCAGTTGCTGCCAATGAGGTGGCAACGAAGATGATTGAAGGGGGAATAAAAGCGATTTGGAATTTTGCTCCTGTACAACTCCGGGTACCGCGTGAGATAATTGTAGAGAATGTGCTGCTTCATGCCAGCCTCTCAGTTCTCACACGGAAACTCGGACAATCAATAAAAGACCAGAAATAAGGAAATAAAATGCACAAACATGATTTAGGACAAGCGGCACGAAAATTTGCCAAAGTGTGCGAAATACTTGAAAAATACGATTATAAATCAGATAAATTAGTCCCCATTCTTCAGGCAGTTCAAGAGGAATACAGATATCTGCCCGAGGATGTGTTGGCTTTTATTGCCACAACTATCGACATCTCCCCCGCAAGGATATATGGAGTTGCCACTTTCTATTCACATTTTGCCCTCGAACCAAAAGGGAAATATGTTGTTAGGGTCTGCGATGGAACTGCCTGCCATGTTAAGGGGTCGATGCCTCTTTTAACAGAAATAAGGAACAGACTAAACCTCCCCAAAGGAAAAACCACCACACCCGATCTGCTTTTCACATTAGAGACGGTATCCTGTCTCGGTGCTTGTGGTATCGCTCCCGTGGTTGTTGTTAATGAAGAAGTCCATCCACTAATGACTCCGGGTAAAACAACAAAAATGATTGACGAAATAGTGGAGAAAGAGAGAGTTGGTGATGAACAGTTTGCTTGACCTGAATCTTATAAAAACCGATTATCAAAACAGATATAAAAATGTTGAGAGACGAATAATCATTTGCGCCGGCACGGGATGTATGGCAAGTGGTGCACTTAAAATAAGCAATGAATTTAAGCGAATTTCCGCTTTGATGGGGGTGCAGATTGAAACAGAACTTAAAAAAGAAGAAAACAAATACAATCTTCTTACCGGAAGCGGATGCCAGGGATTTTGCCAGATGGGGCCTCTTGTAACCATTGAACCCGAGGGTATTTTTTATGTGAAAGTAACCCCTGAAGATGTTTCCGAAATAATAACAGAAACTGTGCTTAATGGTAAGCCAGTTGAGCGATTACTCTACAAAGGCAATGTCTCCGGGAAAAGTTGTAAAACACACCATGAAATCAACTTTTATAAAAAACAGACCCGAAAAATCCTGGCAGATTGTGGCAACATCAATCCCGAAGATATTGAAGAGTATATCGCAAGAGGTGGATATGAAGCGGCAAAAAAAGCAGCGGCTGAAATGACATCCGTCGATATTTGCAGAGAAATTCTTAACTCAGGGCTCAGAGGCAGAGGTGGTGGCGGCTTCCCGACAGGAAGAAAATGGCTTCTTGCCCAAAAAGAAACAAACGATAAAAAATATGTGATCTGTAATGCCGATGAGGGTGATCCCGGTGCATTCATGGATAGAAGTGTGATGGAGGGAAACCCCCATTCCATAATTGAAGGGATGATTATCGCTGCTCTGGGTATCGAAGCTGATGAAGGTTTCGTTTATGTAAGACTTGAATACCCTCTTGCCGTTAAAAGAATCAAAAAAGCAGTTGAGGAAGCTACAAAACTTGGTATCCTCGGTGATAATATATTTGGAACCGGAAAAAGGTTCACTATCAATGTTATGGAAGGGGCCGGTGCTTTTGTATGTGGTGAAGAAACTGCTCTAATGGCTTCTATCGAAGGCAAAAGAGGGATGCCAAACCCAAAACCTCCATTTCCGGCTCAATGCGGGCTTTTTGGTAAACCAACTATTATAAATAATGTGGAAACATTGGCTTCCGTTCCCGGAATAATAAAAAACGGTGCACTTGAATACCGTACCATCGGCACAAAAGAATCACCCGGAACCAAAACTTTTGCACTCACAGGTCATGTGGTTAACACAGGGTTAATTGAAGTCCCTTTTGGTACCACTCTCCGCGAGATTATTTTCGATATCGGCGGTGGAGTTACCGATGACGAAGGGAACCTCGACCCTGATGGATTTAAAGCAGTGCAGATTGGCGGTCCCTCAGGTGGCTGTCTTACGGCACAACATCTTGATCTTCCTCTCAGTTTCGATTCGCTTACCTCAATTGGTGCCATGATCGGATCGGGCGGACTTGTGGTAATGAACAAAAATACTTGTATGGTGCAGGTGGCGAAGTTTTTTATGCAATTCACACAAAATGAATCGTGTGGAAAGTGTGTCCCTTGTAGAGAAGGCACAAAACAGATGTTGGCTCTCCTCGATGACATTACTGAAGGAAAAGCTGACGAACACACTCTCGAAATCCTTCATAATCTGGGATTGGCTATCAAAAAAGCTTCTCTGTGTGGACTCGGGAAAACCGCTCCAAATCCTGTTCTCTCACTACTTGGATATTTCCGTGAAGAGATTGAAACGCATGTAATGCAACAGAGATGCCCCGCCAAAAAATGTAAAAGCCTGCTTACCCCGGTCGTAATTGAAGAAAAATGTAAGGGGTGTGGCCTCTGTATCAAGAAGTGCCCGACAGGAGCAATCTCAGGTGAGAAAAAACAACCCCATTATATTAATGAAGCATTGTGTATAAAGTGCGGAGCATGTGTTGAAGCCTGCCGACTTGATGCAATTTCTGAAGGAGCTTAAAATGAACAACGAAAATAATCTTTACATAAATGGCAGAGAAATAACAATTGAATCGGAGAAGAATCTCCTTGAAGTGATAAGAAAAGCAAACATAGATCTGCCAACTTTCTGTTATCATTCCGAACTTAGCGTTTATGGTGCCTGCAGGCTTTGTCTTGTGGATGTTGAAGGAAGAGGAATCAACTCATCCTGCTCGATGAAACCTGAACCGGGTATGAAAATTAAAACCCATACCAAAGAATTGCGTGATATCAGAAAAATAAATATTGAACTGCTGCTTGCATCTCACAAAAGAGAATGTACATCCTGCGTAAAAAGTGATTCCTGTAAACTGCTTGAGATTGCTTCAAAACTTGGAGTTGAAGATGTAAGATTTAAACAGTCACTAATGAACAAAGGCATCGATTCTTCTTCACCTGCGCTTATAAGAGATATGGACAAATGTATCCTCTGTGGTGATTGTGTAAGGGCATGTGATGAAATTCAGGGGATTGGCGTGCTCGACTTCGCCCACCGTGGAAGTGGCGCCGTCGTTGTTCCTTCACTCGGTAAACCATTGGGAGAGGTGGAGTGTGTTGACTGCGGGCAGTGCGCCAGAGTTTGCCCCACTGCCGCTATTACCCCAAAATCGGATACAAAAGAAGTTTGGGATGTTCTTGATGATCCTGAAAAATATGTTGTAATTCAGGTGGCTCCCGCTGTAAGAGTTTCACTTGGTGAGCTATTTGGATACAAAGATGGTGAAAATGTGACGGGTCAGATGATCTCTGCGCTTAAACATCTTGGTTTCAAAAAAGTATTTGACACCTCGTTTGGTGCCGATCTTACAGTACTCGAAGAGGCGAATGAATTCCTCGGAAGAATTGAATCAGGTGAACAACTCCCACTAATCACCTCATGTTGTCCGGCCTGGGTTAAATATGCAGAACAGTATCAACCGGAATTTCTGGGGAACCTTAGCTCATGCAAATCACCTCAGGGAATGGTGGGTGCACTTATTAAAAACACACTGCCTGAAAAAGTAAATGTTGATAAAAAGAATATCGTCTCTGTTTCAATTATGCCATGCACTGCCAAAAAGTTCGAAATAACCCGAAATTCTGCAGAATATAAGGATGTTGACTATGTTCTTACCGTTCAGGAACTTGGAAGAATGATCAAAGAGGCGGGTATCGTTTTTGGTGAACTTGAACCCGAATCATTTGACATGCCTTTTGGTTTCAAAACTGGTGCCGGTATCATTTTTGGAAATTCCGGCGGTGTTGCCGAGGCTGTGGTAAGACACTTAAGTGCAAATCTTAACGGTCAGGATGCAACCATCTCCGATGTAATAGAATTGAGAGGCAGCAACGGTATAAAACTGAAAAGAATTACTGTGAAAGATCGTCAATTTAATGTGGCGGTTGTAAGTGGACTTAAAAACGCAAAAGAACTTCTTTCAAGAATAAAGGCAGGAGAAGAATCTTACGATTTTATCGAGGTGATGGCGTGCCCTTCCGGATGTGCAGGAGGTGCGGGACAACCTGTAACCCACAACAGCGAAACAGTTGCAAAAAGAGGCAAAGGACTTTATGAAACCGATAAAATGCTACAGCTCCATAATGCCCATGAAAATCCACTGATTAAAGAGGTTTATGAATTATTCCTTCAATCGCCCGGAAGCACAATTGCTCACCAACTTCTGCATACTCACTACAAAAGCAGAAAACGCTTCGAAGGCGGTATCAGTCTCATCCAAAGTGGTGAGGAGAAAAAGAAGATTTCGGTGTGTGTAGGAACTTCCTGTTTTGTAAAGGGATCACAAAAACTCTTAAACAGGGTTGTAAGACATATTTCGGTTGAAGGATTGTCTGACGAATTTGAAGTGTCTGCAACTTTCTGCGCTGAAAATTGTGATAAAGGTCCCACAGTTGTTGTTGAAGGTGAAATCATCAACCACTGCTCGTTTGATGATCTTAAGAAGAAAATTGACTCGTTTAGGTCTGAATGAATACAGTACTCTTCCACCCACGCTCCCTTTCTGCCCGGAAGGGAGCCGGGGGTGGATTAATTTATTGTGCCATCCCCAACAGTTTCACAATGGTGTTCATGTTTCTGGTGGTTGCAACTGTTTTAAGTTTTTTTTCAATGAAGGGATTGGAGAGTTTTGTTAGTCCATATCCCTCGGGACAGTAAAGGAACATAATGCGATCCCGGAAGAGAAAAACTTCCGATTCCGATTTTACCTTGTCCAACTCTTCAAAAGGTATATTTTGAGGAACTTCGCGGAAAAAAGTTATATACAGTTTATTCCCCTCTGCATCCGGAAAAGGATTGATTTCAACTATTTGGCTGAATTCATCAACTGATCTTACCATCACTTCCACATCAAAACCATACTTTTTGGTAATAATGGACATAATGGACGATTCTATAGCTGGTATTGAAGTCTCATCCGATTCAAACACTACATTCCCACTCTGGATATAAGTTTGAACATTCCGGAAACCTATACTCATTAAAAGCTCTTTCAACTCCGCCATTTTAATAAGTTTATGTCCACTGACATTGATACCACGAAGTAAAGCGATGTAATGGTACAAGGGGGTTCTCCAATTTGATTATAGATTAACAAAGTCCAAAATTGATTTTTGAAGATATTCTCTGTTTACCACCCCGTGAATTACATCAACAATTTTGCCATCCCGCAAAAACAAAAGTGCAGGTGTGCTTTGAATATCCATTCTTTCCCCAATTTCAGGGAACTTGGAAAGATCAATTATCCTCAACTCAAGCTCAGGAGAGGTGTTTCCCAAGACAGCCAATAACTCCCTCTCCATAACTTCACACGGCATACATCCCGGTTTCTTAAAAAGTAAAAGCTTTTTTTGAGGCATTAAGCAGTTTTGTTGAATTTCTTTGGCGAAGGTGCCCCACGGAGAAATCCTTCAGTACTCAGGTCTTCGTCCAGGTCTGGCCAATGAATTCCATAACCACCACCGGCAATCTCCCAGTTCATCAACTGTTCCAGGGTAGCGTTCATTAGTGATGGATACCAGACCAAGGGAACGGAAATTATCCGTCCATCCATCAAATCCACAGTTATCAGATTCTCATCTATCTTTACATTTTTTATTCGCTCATCGGCGACACTAGTTAAAGTATTCATACCATCGTTCCGTCATCATTTTGTGGTTGTTTCTGACAATCTCCATTATTTCTCTCAATTCCTTGGCATTGAAACCGATGTTTTTTGCCATGGATAGTTCTAACAACCAGATTTTAGCTGTACAACCGCCTTTATCAACATGAATATGTGGCGGTTCAAAGCTTTCATGGCTGTAAAAATAAAACCTGAAACCATTCTCCTTGTGTACTGTTGGCATTAAAATCTTTCCAAATTACTCCAATAAAAGTAACGGTTAATCAGGATATATCAAAATACAATTATTCCAAGCTTGAACACCTTAATCCCGGGGACATTTTTCTACACAGGAAGAAATCACCCGGCTGACTAATTTTGAATCGAAAAAACCAAACTTTGTTAACAATCCGGATTAGAAAACCCATGCCTGATAGATCCTGTTTAATACTTTTTTTAACTCTTTTTGCCATTATGACCATTTCTGCCCAGACACAATCGGAACTTCAAAAGTTTTTTGATGAAGCAGGATTTAAGGGAAGTATAACCATTTACGATAAAAAAGCGGACAAATGGATTTTCAGCGACTCCACAGATGCAAATCTCGAACTGCTGCCGGCGTCATCCTCCAAAATTTTTAATTCTTTGGTTTTCCTGGAGGAAGGAATTCTGAAAGATGAAAATGAAATGGTAAAATGGGACGGAATAAAACGATGGGTTGACGACTGGAATCAGGACCTCGATCTTCGCCGTGCTTTTAAGTTCTCTGCCGCCTGGGTTTATTGTAAACTTGCTCCAAAAGTTGGCAGGGAAAAATATCTCGATTACCTCGACAAATGCAACTACGGAAATAAATTCGTCGGCGCACATGTTGATTCCTTTTGGCTGGATGGTTCGCTTAGAATTTCTCCCATACAACAGGTAAATTTTCTCCGTAACCTTGATGCTGAGACACTTCCCTTTTCAAAAAGAACATTTTCTATCGTCAAAAACATAATGATTGAGAAGGAGAATTCGAACCATACTCTTCGTGCAAAAACGGGTTGGGGCAAAATCGCCGGACAGGACGATACCGGCTGGTGGGTTGGTTATTTGACTCTCAAAGATAATGTCATCTATTTTGCCACCCGTTTGCGAAAAGGCTACTACGATGAAAATCCCCAATTCTCCTCAAGCCGAAAAACAATAACCGCCAATATCCTGAAACATCTTGGTTATGGAGATATTTTTTGATAATATTTCATTTCGTTTTTGTACTTTAAACAGTACAAAAAAGAAATATTTTGATGAATTTCCAAACATTTTACAACGAACTCAAGGAATATCCTCTTATTACAACGAGAGATATTACCAAATTGCCTGAAAAGGTTTACTACCACCGATTAGTTGAGTGGCAGAAGAAGGGTTATCTGGTTCGACTTGGAAAAAATATCTTTAGCTTTTCAGACAAAAAGATTGACGCTCATCTCTTAATGTTGGCGGCAAACAAGATGTATTCGCCGTCGTATATTTCTCTTGAGATGGCCCTCAGTTTTTACAATCTGATCCCCGAAACTGTTTACACTTATACTTCAGTTTCCCCCAAAAAAACAACCATCTTTTCAACTCCATTTGGGAATTTTTCTTACAGAAAAATTAAAAGTCAGTTTATGTTTGGATATGATCTTAAAAGATATGACAATTTCGTAATTCGAATTGCGGAGCCTGAAAAAGCCATTCTTGATTTTCTGTACCTGAATCCCCGATTCGACAGTACCGACGAAATTCACGAACTACGGATAAATCAGGATGAATTCCGAAATTTGATTAATATGGGAAAGATTGAAGCTTATCTGAGATTTATCGATTCAAAATCCTTGAGTCAAAGATTTGAACTATTAAATGATTGGATTACAAATGCTTGATCTGGAGAATATTAAAAACTATTACTCAAAATCTGAAATTATCTCTGAACGAAATATTTTACGCGAGTATTTGCAATACAAAATTCTTGCAATTATTTACAGGAGTGAGTTTGCCGGGAAACTGATTTTCATTGAAGGAACCGCATTACGGATTGTCCATAACACCAATCGTTTTTCAGAGGATCTTGATTTTGATAATATGGGCCTTAATCTGGATGAATTCAAAGAAATTGCGGAGCTGGTAAAGTCTGAACTGACAAACGAAAGTATGGAAGTTGAGATAAAAGTTATTAATCGTAATGCATTTCGATGTTATATCCGCTTTCCCGGACTGCTCTATAAATTGAACCTTTCCGGATATGAAACCGAGAAAATTCTGATACAACTGGATACTGAATCACAAAAGTATGATTATTCTCCGATAAATTATATGCTCAACAAATTTGATGTTTTTGAACAGATAAAAGTTGCACCCACTGATATCCTGCTCTCACAAAAAATATGGGCTATCCTGAACAGAAAAACTCCAAAAGGCAGGGATTTTTACGATGCCACTTGGCTTTTTTCACTAACTTCGCCAAATTATGATTATTTGCAAGTCAAATCCGGTATTTCAGATCTGAAAAACTTAAAAGAGCGTCTCTCTCTCAAGTGTCAAGAAATTGATTTTAAAGCACTGAAAAAAGATGTTGAGCCTTTCCTTGTAAATCCAAAGGAGATCAACAGGGTTCAGTATTTCAGGGATTTTATAGATTCATTGAAGTAAAAAATTTATTTTCTTCCCGGCTTTGTGACCATCAATGAGCTCAAGATTCCCACTTTTGCCATAAAAGTCAAACAGCACCTCAAGAATTTATCATGAATAACTCCTTTGTATATTAAAACTTCAGATTAAAAATTGCTCGGAATCCGGAAATTTCATAATTTTCCGTCTCTATAGTCGAAAGATTATAAAAAGGAATCAACATGAACGCGAATGACCTGTTAAATAAATTAAAATCACCTGAAAACCTCGAAAGAGCTTTTATTTACGCATGTAACGAAAGAAGACACGACTATTTCCATGACCCCTTGGAGATTTTATGGTCAATTGCAAACAAAAAGTTACTTCTGTCTCAAATATCAGAAAAATTAGCAAATCCTCTCGAATATAAACAAGATGCTTCCTTCGCTTATTTCCCTCCCAAAAGCGATATAACCTACCGCAGAATGATTTTCATTCCGATAAAAGATCTTGTGATTCGTTATGCTTTGGTAAATGTAATTGCTGAAGAGCTTGATTACCGGCTCCACAACCGCTGTTTCTCAAACCGTAAAACAAATGGACAAAATGCCTCTTTCAACCTGCTCCAGAAGTATGCAGAAACTTCGTGGCCCAATTTTGTGAACTGGCAGGCAGAATGCTCCGGCAACTACAGTATGATGCTTAAAGCGGATATCTCTTCCTTCTACGACTCCGTTTCTCACGACAACTTGTGCCGAATATTAGCAAAAAAATTAAAAATTCAGCTTAAATCCGATTTTATTAAGCTGTTCAGGTTAATTCTTAAAGTACCTGTCGCCTCATATTCTCATTTCGATAATTCAATCCAGGAAGCCGAAAAACTCTCACAGGGTTTGGTAACCGGATGTGGTACTGATGGCTTCCTCGCAAATATTTATTTGATGGGTGTGGATGAAAAACTCAATTTTGAAGGAATTGAGTTTGGGAGATACACAGACGATATCCGAATATTTTCAAACGATCGTGGCAAACTTCAAAAGGCGATAATGGTCCTCCAGGAATCTCTCCTCGCCCTGGGGCTCAACCTCAACGCAGCTAAAACTGAACTCGCAACCAATCCTGAACAGATTGAAAAAATGCGTTCTAAAATGCACGATGGATACGATTATTTCGAACCTGAAGATGAAACTGTTGTTAATAACATTATCGCTACCAAAACCGATAAACACTTTAGCGACACTGAAAAATTTACAAATACATCAGTTATAGATAAAAAAAATGCCAAAGAATTTTGCAAGTTCCTTAGTGCCGATTCTTCAAATAAAAAAGCTTTTGACAATCTGAAAAACCGTAAACTCTGGCAGGTGGAAACCCTCGGTAAAATTATCAGGGAATTTAGCGGAGCAAGCAAACACGCCACATGGCTTCTGATACAATCTGCATTTTATGATGATATCCCAAACAAAGTCTCTGAAAAAGCCATGCAATTAATCGGCGAATTGTTAGTGGATCAGAATGTTAATTCGTATGCCCGTTACAGAATTTTATACTGGATCGTAAAAGGGCACTTCAGGGGACCCGAAGGTACACCCTACATCAATGCATTCCTTCCCCATTCTGAGAAAGAACTCATCGACCTTCTAAAAACTTATCTGGCAGAGCCGGCAATTGAGCTAAATCTTGTAGCGGTTTTAGCCCTGCGAAAATTAAAGTTTAGCAAAGAAATTATCGAACCACTGGCAAAACAACACTGCATCAAACCATTGGCTGAACCTGTCAGAAATGCAATAAGTTACATCACTCCTTCTAAATCGATTCCTGCCCCCGAACCGGTATGGGTGGAAGACGATTTCGAGGACCCAACAAACTATCTGGATTATATCTGAGAAAACCATGACCGAACCAATCAATTATTTTGTGATTTACAAATCAAAAAATTATTCAAAAATTGTTGCTGATCTGCTCCCCTCTGCACTCAACGGGGGAAAATTCGAATTAGTAAACCTGGGATTGCTCATTGATTCTCTAAACAAACTAAAAAAATTTGACCAGGCACTTGAGGTTGGTAAAAAGTTCATATCTGAAGTGAAAGGCAACAGTTTCGCAATGGGAAGTTTTTGTTATGCTGTCTATATGGCTAAATTTCTCCCTTTCATCAAAGATCAAAGTGTCAAATCCGAAACACTTAAAACTGCCGAGTGGCTCATTGAGCATGCGAAAAAAGACCCGGCGTATTTTATCTATATCAATCCACTGCTAATGGCAGCAGAGTATTATTTACTGGGACATAACTATGAACGCGTAAAACAGCTTATTGGAGATATTCTTCCCGAACAATTGAAAACTGAACGGCCTGAAATCATGGTTGACGGAAAAAAGATTTTGTTAAAATCCGACAAAATGAAATTTCTTAAGTTGAAATATGATCTCGTAAAAGCAGAAAAAAACTTCCAATCGGCTCTGTCCTTAATCAATCAACTAATCGGAATTGATCCATGGGAAACATGGTATATAAGAGAAAAAGCTATCATTCTCGATGAAACGGGACAACTTCAAGAATCCATGAACCATTATATGGAATTGATCTCAAAAAGGAAAGAATGGTTCCTCTATCACGAAGCCGCCAAAATTGCACTGAAAATGAACCGAACAAATGACGCACAAAAATTTTTCGCCAAAGCTTTTATTTTGGCTGATAAACAAAGTCCACACTTCACCTGGCGCCTCTTTGTAGATCTTGCAAACTTTTTAGAATCCACCGGCAAGGAGAAAGAAGCGAAGTGGCACCTCGACTATGTTTTCAACAGTGCACTTAGTGATGCCGGAAATAAACCTCAGGAGATGCTAAAATATTTTCATCTCTCAAGCTATAAACCCGACCCGAATCCCAACATCATCGACTTAAGAACTAAAATAATGAATTTTCATTCCGCTCGCCAATATGAGGGGAAACAATTGGAAGGTGTAATCTCAAAAATCATTAGAGGAGGAAAGTCGGGCTTTGTTTCCTCAGACGATAAAAGTTATTTTTTCTCAACAAGAGATTTTAAAGGTAAATCACCAACCGAAGGTATGGCTGTAACATTCTACACCGAGACCAGAGTGAACCGGAACACCAACACTGAAGAGCTGCATGCAGTTGGGTTGGAAACCAAATCTTAATTCTGTCCCTTTTGATTTTCACTTAACATGTCACACCGCCGAGGCGGGTTAGGTTGCAACGCGATATCATCCATTTGCTACCCCTACAAAACCCATCCGGGGTTGTGGCATATTATGGGTTGTGAATATTGTTGGCGATCACAATCGTGAATATCTTTTTGCATCGTGAATATCGTGTTCCAACATTCTACCCCTACAAAACCTTCATCCGTGAAATCAGTGAAAAACCGCGTAACCATTCCCATCAGCGTCCCCCTTCCTCGTTTTATATATCCATTTTCGGAAAAATTTGAAATCTTTCACTCTATCAGGGTAGATGATTAACAACAATAACACGGAAACAACATGAAAAACATTATATCACAAATCAGCTCACTTATCTTTCCAAAAAAGAGCACCGGCCAGAAAGTAATCGAGGTCGTTGATGTCGTCCTTAAAATTTCACTCTCAGTTTTAGTGGGGGCTCTGGAGATGGCAGCTGAAAAGAACAAAAAACCTTCACTCACTCAATCCATTGGCAACAAGATTGGTGCAGCTATCACATTCTTATTTAGAGTATAAATCATGAGTCTCTTATTTTTGGAAAAAATTAAAACTTCCCACTCTATATCAGTAATTAACAAAACAATTATAAATACGAAAGTGTAACACAATGCCATCATTCGACGAAATTATCAGCTTCATTAAAAAATATGCTTCCAAATTAACCTTCACCAGGGATCTTGTAGCTCTCTATTATTGCATGATCGACCCGGAGGTTCCCGGTTGGGCTAAAGCATTAATCATTACAACAATTCTTTATGTACTTAATCCTTTTGATCTCATCCCAGATATGATTCCCGGTGGCTTGGTTGATGATGCAGGAATGGTAGTCACCACGATTGCAACTCTTGCCGGTGTACTTAATGCAAGACATTATGAACTGGCTGACAACTATCTTTACGGATAAAAAATGAAAAAAGTGAAAATAATCTCCTTTGACTTGATAAGACAAAAAGATTTAAATGAATCTTTGGCAATCAGCTACCTGCTGGCTGATCTTATGGGTAGAGAAGGTTACAACACTGATTTCACAATCGATCATCTCTCTTTTAATCTATATGATAACACTTCAACCCCCCTCTCTTTTTCAAATCTCGATCTGAACAGTCTGCTTGAATGTGACACCATAGCTATAGGTGCCTATGTATGGAGCGACTACCTTACAAACCCCTTTATCGATTTTTTAAGAAAAGCCGGCTATCAAAACAAAATTGTCCTGGGTGGTTATCAGATCAGCTACACAACACCAGATAAACTTGCTATTGACTATCCCGAATGCGATATTTTTATAACAGGTTATGCAGAATCAAGCATCTACGATGCCATTATGATGAAGAAACCCGCTACTCCCGTCATTCTGAGTTCAAAAGTTGATTTCGAAAAGATCTCATCTCCCTACTTACAAGGTGTAATTAAGATCAATGATGGTCAACAAATGGTGCGCATGATTACCAAGAGGGGCTGTAAATTTGGATGCAAATATTGTGCTCATCGTGATCTGGTCGATAAATCAATCCACACCCACAATCTTTCCACAACTTTCGAAGAACTTTCCCTTTTCAGAATAAACAATGTAAAACGGGTTAACATCCTTGATCCCCTTTTTAACTTTGGCAATACCTATATTTCTGTGCTTGAGGAAATTGAAAGATTAAATTTTTCTGAAACCACATTTACATTACAAACTCGACCTGAATTGGTTCGTGGTGATGAAGGAATAAGATTCCTCGAATTGGCTAAAAAAACAAATTCACACCTGGAATTTGGCATACAGACTATTCATAAAAATGAAGCTGATGCTATCGGAAGATACTCGAAGATCGAATCACTAAAACCCGTCTTTGATCAATTAAACCGGTATAAAATCTCCTACGAAGCCAGTATCATATACGGCCTGCCAAACCAAACTTTCAGCTCTTTCACATCCACAATGGAAACTCTTCAAACTTTGGATTGAAAAAAATATGTGCCTACCCGTTAATGCTCCTAAAAGGAACTGAGTTATATGCTCAAAAAGACAAGTGGGGACTAAAAGAAATGCCGCTCGGTGACTACCAAATCCCAACCGTCTGCGAAAGCAACTCATTCTCTTATGATGAATGGACTATGATGGACAATCTTGCTTCAAAGCTGATGATCAGTTGAGACAACCTCTCTCGCAATTTCTCACCCAATCCCCGGAACATAATATAGCCCCCTTCCTTGTTTTATATATCGATTTTTGGAAAATTTTGAAATTCTTCACTCTATCAGGGTAGATGATTAATAACAATAAAACGGAAACAAAATGAAAAACATCTTCTCAACAATCAGCTCACTTATCTTCCATAAAAAGAGCACCGGTCAGAAAGTAATCGAAGTCCTGGATGTCGTTCTTAAAATTTCACTCTCCGTTTTAGTAGGAGCTCTGGAGATGGCGGCTGAAAAGAACAAAAAACCTTCATTAACTCAAGCCATTGGTAAAAAGATTGGTGCAGCTATCACATTCTTATTTAGAGTATAAATCATGAGTCTCTTATTTTTGGAAAAAATTAAAACTTCCCGCTCTATATCAGTAGATGGAAAAAGAAACAACAAACAAAACCGGAACTACAATGCTTAACAATATAATGAAACAGATCAGCTCACTCGACTTTAGCAAATATGCACAATTCTTCTCGAAAGAAAACTTCGATAAATTCATCGGCTCCTTTGGTTCAAAAATCAAGTTCCTCAGACCTCTCTTCGCTCTCTATTTTGCAGCCATGGACCCTAAAACCCCTGTTTGGGCAAAGGCTCTCATTTTTGGAGTGTTGGGTTATGTGGTTTTACCGCTTGATCTCATTCCCGACATGGTTCCAATAGCCGGTTTATCAGATGATGCCATCGCTGTTACTATCATGATCGGCCAGGCTGCAAACATAATTACCGAAGAACACTTCCAAAAAGCAGACGAAACCATTCTCAAAATGTCAAAACGATTTTAACAATAGAAAACAATTAAAGGTAACATTATGCCAACATTCGAACAATTTTTCAGCTTCATTAAAAATAACGCAGGAAGACTCCCTTTCGTAAGAGAGGCAGTTGCTCTCTACTTTTGTGCGGTTGATCCCGATGTCCCTTTGTGGGCTAAGGGACTTGCAGTGGGTGCTATTGTTTACCTTCTTATCCCCACTGATGCAATCCCCGACTTTATTCCTTTTGCAGGTTGGGCAGATGATGCCGGTGTAATCGCAAGTGCTATAGCAAGTATCGGTGGAGCAATGAATCAAAAACATTTCCAACAAGCAGATCAATTTCTAAACAGTTAATAAAGGAACTAAACAATGAATCCAATAAAACTTTTTTCTCAGTTTTTTGGTAAAAGTGTACCTTTTCTCATGATTCCAATCTTTACATTTCATTTCTATATAAAGCATGATGAAACTAAAAATGTTATGCTGTCCCTCCAGTATGCAGCAAGAAAAACACTTATCGGGTTTTAAAAGATATCAGTATATCATTAAGCTTTTACAAGTTCTTTTATCTTAAACATAGATTCAAACACTCCCATCGATTCCAGCGCAACTAATATCTTTTTCTATTAAAAACTTGTAATAAAAATTCTTTTAATCTGCGGCGGGTATCGTCGTCCCCACCTTCCGGCACCTTCCAAATTTGTTTAAGAACACGCAATCCATTATTTTCCCCCTTCATTATCTCCTCATTTGGAAAAGAAGGTTTCTATGCCAAATCATCACTTGATACTCATTCTTGGTAAAGGACAAACCGTACTCAACCCGGAGTTCGGTAAAAAATACAGAAAAGCCATTTATTCAACCGATAATTTCAAAACAGGCTATGTTACACCGTTTGTTGGAGATGCAATTATTAACCAATCCGGCTCAAAATACACCCATGTGCACATTCTTGGTACAAAAAATTCTATGTGGGATACCTTATTTGATGAAATTGCCGCAGAAAGTTTAAATGATGAAATTCTTGAGAAAGCTGAAAAACTTGCTTATGTAATTAAAGAGGAAACAACCTCACCTGAGGATCTGGTGGAAGTGTCGAAACTTTACGGGGAAACTCATGGTGTAAAGGTATTTTCATACATTATACCGGTCAGCGAAAATGATGATGATTCAATGGCAATTTTTAACAAAATCATGGAGCTGAACGAGATCGAAGAGAAGGACACAATTTCAATTGATATCACTCATGGACTTCGATATCAACCACTGTTCCTACTGACAGGATTTGAATATTTCTCAAAGCTTAAAAAAGTAAAAATGGGTGATATCTTCTATGGTGCACTGGAATTAAGCAACTTTAATGTTGATGAGGCAGCTATAACCAAAAAACAAGGTAAAATCGATCTTTCAGAAATCAAACTCAATACAAGAGGTAGCGGGACTCCAAAAAAGGATTCAATTTCCCTTGCCGAAATCCAAAGTTTTAAGATCATCAACAAAATGTTCGAAGCAATTAATGCTGCTAATCTTTTCGTAAAATTTGGTAAAACCGACTTGTTGCTGCAACTTGAACCTCTAAAAAAAAGGGAAAAACTGTCCAGAAAACTCCTGGAATTTGATTACAGAATTCAACTTGCGAGCCTTGATAATATCAAAGGTAAAAGTAAAGAATTGTTAAACGAAATTGCAGAAGAACTCAATACTGCCAACTCACAAATCGATCGATTACTGTTGGAATCAATTAGTCAGCTCCCAAACAGAATAAACAAGCAAAGTAATGAGCTATTTGCATCTTTAGATATATGCAGTTTTTATATCGAATCGGGGATGTATAATAATGCAGCTTTGGCTACATTTGATGTCATGTTGCGATATGTGTCCGATGTTTTTGACAAAAATCTGGGAAATAAGGACTCACAAAATTTTATAAAGAAATTCCTATTGAAGAGTATTAAAGAATATCCTCACTTTTCAGGTATAAATACAACAATGCTGAAATTGAGTAAAATTAGAAACTCTTTTGCTCACACAACCATTACTGTGAAGGATACAATTAATTCAGTTAGCGAAATTAAGGAAGCGTTTAAGGTAATCCGGTCCGCTATTCAACAGGATATCTTTAAGGATTATTCAAATAGCCATACTATGGGCAAAAAGAAAAGCAAACAAAAAAAGATAAAAGAACAGAAGGGTGACCCAAAAATAAGGGCTATACTTGCGAATTATAAATTGGATTCCGAAGCATTTACGGAAACTCCTCCAACTCAGAATGATGAACTGTTTTCAGAAATTCCAAAGCCGACTGAATAGAATCCGTTATATAAATCTTTAACCAGATTCTACCCTTTTTATTTAATCTTTTGAGGCAATCGCTCAAATATTGTTGATTCCCGGTTTAATCCCGGGCAGCAGTTTTAAGAGTAATTGTTTCAATTAACTTTGGAAAACCACCAATCAGACAACCTCTCTCGCAATTTCTCACCTAAACCCCAAAACATAATATATCCCGGAGCTGTTAACCAGAGCAATCTGAGGTAGCCGGCTATTCCCAGTTTTCGTACTGCATTACGCACAGATGCTCCTTCCGGCAAACCCTTAAACAGCATCTGAAAAAAGAAGGTTGTACCGGTGGCAAGGTACAATATTATTACTACTACAATCAGCCAAATTACCATGATAATTTCATTCCTTTTTTATCATTAAAATCGATATACTCCAAAAGATATTCCTTAGGCACATCTGTGCTATCAGTGGTTTCTAACTCACCCAATCTTTCCTGACAAAGCTTTTTATTCAGATTTATCGTTTTATGTTTCATAACCACATAGAGCGAGGAAACACCTTTATTTCTAAATATTGAACACGATATTCACGAAATAAAAAGATATTTATGGTGAAAGCGGAAATTTGTGATGCGATTGTCGATGAGGAGGACGCAGATTCGCCTCCGCGGACAGGTACACACAAATTAAACGGTTTTTCGCTGAGAGAATTCATAGCTTTAGTGTAAGGAGGGGTAATCGTCCTCGATTGCCGTCTGCCAAACATCTAATACCTCCCCGAACACGATATTCACGATTATAAAAGATGTTCACGATAGGGCAACTCCAATTCATCGGTGTGACATGTTCGTAAAAATAATGTTAAACCTACAACCATTAAAAACTGCCCGGGTAGTGTAACATTTTAGTAGCATTTTATCATCGCCCAAACTCATTAAAAATCTCCGGATATAATCCTGCGAATCCTAAAATCCCGTAAATCCTGATTCAGACAATTTTGTGCGAGTGATCCTTTCTAATCAAGGCAGACTTCATAAAGCATTGCCAGAGTGTCGTCCTCCTACACCCCCTTCAATGAGTCGCAATCCTTTCTAATCAAGGCAGACTTCATACAGAATTTCAAACTATTTGATAACGGTTCATTCGCTATCTCATGTCGCAATCCTTTCTAATCAAGGCAGACTTCATAAAGATTATTTCATTTGGAGAGTAACTATGTATTACATTATTAAAGTCGCAATCCTTTCTAATCAAGGCAGACTTCATAAAGTGTGGTTCTCAATCCCGACACTTTCAAGATAGTTTCATAAGTCGCAATCCTTTCTAATCAAGGCAGACTTCATAAAGGCGTAATATCTTTGAAATCATCGTACTTGCAACATTAGTAGTCGCAATCCTTTCTAATCAAGGCAGACTTCATAAAGGATTGAGGGGCTTGATCCTTATGGAATTTTTTCAAGGAAGGAGTAGTTATGGGTCGCAATCCTTTCTAATCAAGGCAGACTTCATAAAGCCTGAAGAAATAATCAAAATGCAGTTGGAAAACTGGTCGCAATCCTTTCTAATCAAGGCAGACTTCATAAAGCACACTTCTAATTAATAATATCCTCCACTTCTCGCATATGAGTGGTCGCAATCCTTTCTAATCAAGGCAGACTTCATAAAGCGCAAAGAATTGCGAACAAATCTGTATTCAATTGGGAGTGTCGCAATCCTTTCTAATCAAGGCAGACTTCATAAAGAAAGCAGTATCAGGATGCCTTCTCGCAACAGAGCATTGCAGATAAAGTCGCAATCCTTTCTAATCAAGGCAGACTTCATAAAGCTGTTAGATGCCTTAAAATGAGCTAATACCGTTGGCTATAAACAGGTCGCAATCCTTTCTAATCAAGGCAGACTTCATAAAGTTCGGAACCCTGCTCGTGAAGCTCGGGCGCAAGCTCGGTCGCAATCCTTTCTAATCAAGGCAGACTTCATAAAGAGCGATGAGACTCGTAAAATACCCCAAAGTGCCGACTTGACGGCATGTGTCGCAATCCTTTCTAATCAAGGCAGACTTCATAAAGCGGGCGCAAGCTCGGCGGTCAGATCGCATTCCCTCTCGTAGAGGTGTCGCAATCCTTTCTAATCAAGGCAGACTTCATAAAGGATATACTTATCGAGTGCTGATATAATTAGGGCACATCGATGGGGTCGCAATCCTTTCTAATCAAGGCAGACTTCATAAAGTGAACGATGGAGACTGGGAGGTCTCCAAATATATTATGTCGCAATCCTTTCTAATCAAGGCAGACTTCATAAAGCTCTATTTTGTTAAACAATTGGAGTAACTATGGAAATATGTCGCAATCCTTTCTAATCAAGGCAGACTTCATAAAGAAGACAGGTAAGTATACCTTGATGTCCCTTTAATCGCGTCGCAATCCTTTCTAATCAAGGCAGACTTCATAAAGCAAGCTTCATAGCACTCCCACAAATTTCGTTTGTTCAGGGTCGCAATCCTTTCTAATCAAGGCAGACTTCATAAAGAGATACGGTAAACCTTCTCCTTTCTAAGTCCTAATCGCTCTAACAGGTCGCAATCCTTTCTAATCAAGGCAGACTTCATAAAGAAAGGATTAGAAAGTCTGATACTGGTTTCTAATCCGTAGTGGTCGTAATCCTTTCTAATCAAGGCAGACTTCATAAAGGCGCAACTAAAAGATGAGAAAGAAATTCTCGAAAATGTCGCAATCCTTTCTAATCAAGGCAGACTTCATAAAGTCTCAGGTAAACAGTCCTGATCAAGGTTCGATTCCTGTCGCAATCCTTTCTAATCAAGGCAGACTTCATAAAGTCAGAACTTACTAAGGAGCAGATAGATAAAATCTGCGAACCGTCGCAATCCTTTCTAATCAAGGCAGACTTCATAAAGATCTGAAAGGGATTAATATGACTAATTGTGTAGATTCTGTCGCAATCCTTTCTAATCAAGGCAGACTTCATAAAGTCGTTCCCAATTGGTGTAGTTTCCACAGGCCTTTTAGGCGTCGCAATCCTTTCTAATCAAGGCAGACTTCATAAAGTTATAGAGGAATTAGCTTGGGCAGGTACTTGTACCTACCAAAGGTCGCAATCCTTTCTAATCAAGGCAGACTTCATAAAGATAGGCGGATTTGTTGGTCTGTATTTTTTACTTACCGTCGCAATCCTTTCTAATCAAGGCAGACTTCATAAAGAGAACTCGAGGAGTCGATAGACTTCCTCCAACATCAAGTCGCAATCCTTTCTAATCAAGGCAGACTTCATAAAGATCATCGCAGAGCAGTTCGGAATTTAATTCACCTTTCGTCGCAATCCTTTCTAATCAAGGCAGACTTCATAAAGATTGGTTCAAGGTAAATGTTTTGATGGTTCTGAAATTGTATTACTCGTCGCAATCCTTTCTAATCAAGGCAGACTTCATAAAGTTATTCTAAAGGAAAAATGATTTATTGCACTTATGGAAATATGTCGCAATCCTTTCTAATCAAGGCAGACTTCATAAAGATGGGAAATCTATATGGAGATGATTATCCTCTTCATTATGATGTTCAAGTCGCAATCCTTTCTAATCAAGGCAGACTTCATAAAGGAAGAAGAAGAAGAACTCAACTACGACTGCAATTGTCTGTCGCAATCCTTTCTAATCAAGGCAGACTTCATAAAGGTGGGCTATTAAAGAAC
>CAZHCW010000005.1:38193-174140 GCA_964531325.1 uncultured Ignavibacteriaceae bacterium
GGAGTCAATAGACATCCTGTCGCAATCCTTTCTAATCAAGGCAGACTTCATAAAGCTATCCCTCAATCGGAATAGCCCCTTATTGAACACTACAGCTGTTCGTTAGTCGCAATCCTTTCTAATCAAGGCAGACTTCATAAAGTTTATTAGATTGGAGGCCATCGTGGATCGACAAAAAATGTCGCAATCCTTTCTAATCAAGGCAGACTTCATAAAGGTGGGCTATTAAAGAACTCGAGGAGTCAATAGACATCCTGTCGCAATCCTTTCTAATCAAGGCAGACTTCATAAAGATCATAATCTATTTGAGCAACTTAGATATGAAATATCTTCTGTCGCAATCCTTTCTAATCAAGGCAGACTTCATAAAGCTCTATTTTATTAAAAATTGGAGTAACTATGGAAGTAATAAGTCGCAATCCTTTCTAATCAAGGCAGACTTCATAAAGTCCTAACTATTTATAAAGAAAGGAGCTTCTATTGAAAGCTCGTCGCAATCCTTTCTAATCAAGGCAGACTTCATAAAGATTGTAAGATAATATCGGAAGCAGAATTTAAGAAGCTATTATGTCGCAATCCTTTCTAATCAAGGCAGACTTCATAAAGATACCATTGTCCTCTTGAAATACTAGAGGAATATGCAGCTTTCTGTCGCAATCCTTTCTAATCAAGGCAGACTTCATAAAGTAATGAAAGCTCTCGGAAATCTGCTTATAAAAGCAGGAAAGTCGCAATCCTTTCTAATCAAGGCAGACTTCATAAAGTTGTGTTTTACCCGCAAGGGCGGATGATGAAGGCTCTGCAGTCGCAATCCTTTCTAATCAAGGCAGACTTCATAAAGAATAAGGGAGACTATAAAGAAGTCTCCGAATACATGTCTAATGGAGACTGGGTCGCAATCCTTTCTAATCAAGGCAGACTTCATAAAGTGTCGGTGATGGAATCCCAATGGAGACAACCTCCGTTAGGTCGCAATCCTTTCTAATCAAGGCAGACTTCATAAAGACCATAAAGAAAGAGCCGACAGGCTAGAAAGGAAAAAAGTCGCAATCCTTTCTAATCAAGGCAGACTTCATAAAGAGTAAAGTTTGTTTTTTAATTACTTCGAAAGGAAAATAGTCGCAATCCTTTCTAATCAAGGCAGACTTCATAAAGGTGTTGTTGTTGGATTGCTCGCATACCGCGTAGTTGTCGCAATCCTTTCTAATCAAGGCAGACTTCATAAAGAAAGCATTTGTAAACGAGAATCCGGTTGGTACATTTGCGAATGTAGTCGCAATCCTTTCTAATCAAGGCAGACTTCATAAAGTGACAACATTAATATGTATAAAAGAGTACTCCTTAAAACAGGTCGCAATCCTTTCTAATCAAGGCAGACTTCATAAAGGCATCTTTGTGAATGACGACTGCGCTGCTCCTCCAGAGCTGGTCGCAATCCTTTCTAATCAAGGCAGACTTCATAAAGAAACAACAAAGAATATAAAGATCTAGTTTTGATAGATTATGTGTCGCAATCCTTTCTAATCAAGGCAGACTTCATAAAGTGGAGTTAAAATCATGGCACAAGAACAACAACCAAAAAGCTCGCAATCCTTTCTAATCAAGGCAGACTTCATAAAGCCCAAGTAAGGTACTAACATTAGACGGTGTCCAAGTTGGTGTCGCAATCCTTTCTAATCAAGGCAGACTTCATAAAGTATGAAACCCTCAAAATCATCATCATTATTTGAACTTATTGTGTCGCAATCCTTTCTAATCAAGGCAGACTTCATAAAGTCAGTACCGAGGAAGAACTTATTGAACAGGGAAAGAAAGGTCGCAATCCTTTCTAATCAAGGCAGACTTCATAAAGAAGACACGAAACTTTGGTTGAAGCAAAAGAAGCTTTTAAGTCGCAATCCTTTCTAATCAAGGCAGACTTCATAAAGAAATTACAATCATTCACTTTAATTACATCTATGAAGTAATCAGTCGCAATCCTTTCTAATCAAGGCAGACTTCATAAAGAATGATAGGATTATCCTTTATAGTTGTAGAATCATACAACACAGAGTCGCAATCCTTTCTAATCAAGGCAGACTTCATAAAGATATATTAAAATTAAAAAGGTCTCATTGAAGACCATGATTAGGTCGCAATCCTTTCTAATCAAGGCAGACTTCATAAAGAGCATATAAAACAATGAGTTACAGAAATCCCGATTTTTTATATTTCTTTGGATGCAATATAAACATATAAATAACAATAAGTTAGCATTTTGGGTCAAATTTTCTCACGAGAGCAGTTTTTTTACCGCAGGTAGAGCATTTTTGTGAAATTAAATTACCAAAATATCACTGTTTTTGTGGGAAAAGATGGATAATTTTTGGTGAATTTACGAATTTTATGGGAAAAGACCCAGATAACTATAAGAAACTTGAAGATTAATGGGTAAATGCGATTTTCTCACGAGACATGAAAAACCATCCCAAAAACCTCTCGTGAGAAAATGGGATAAAAAAAGTTGCGTTTTTAGCTCAAAATCGAGGGGTAAAAAGGGTCATTTTCTCACGAGACAAAAAAAATCAGCAAAAAAAGCTCTCGTGAGAATTTTTTAACTTTTGAAAAATTCCAAAAATTAGATCGTAACCATTTATATAACAATGAGTTAAGAGTGGTTTCACCTGTTTTAAAAATTTTCTCACGAGAAATGGGGGGTATTACCCACAAAATGGGTTAATTTATGCAATGCCACATACCTGTAAGGTACTATCAGTATGTCAAAGAACTTACTGTTTAAAACTAAAAAATCACGGTTGAAAAGTTGCTAAAAGTAGCTTCTCTACCATGGTTTATCAAGTAAACGAAATGTTGTATTGCCCCAACCCAAAAAGGGTGTTTTTCCCCGCATTCAGGAAAGAGCCTGTAAATAAAAAAGGCAGAGCCGATGCGATATCCCCTTCAAGAGTTATGTTTCCGAGAAATCCTCCCATGTTCATCCTTGTTTTTTGACGACTGCTGTATCTCTCCCAGTCAAAAAACTGAAGTGAATTTGAGGATATTCTTATCCTGTCAAAATCAAACACCGGCTCCTCGCGAACTTCGTCTTCACAAAAAAGATAAGAAGCTGAAAGACACCGCCTCATTAAGTTTATGATCAGTATTTTCGGGGTAACCTCTTCCCTCTTGTTAAGTGTTTTCCCCAACATCTGCAAACGCAATGGGGTGGAAAAAGACAGGGTACAACTTCTTACATCTCCACTCTTTTCTGACATAATTTCACTGAATTTGGAACCAGGATAAAAAACAGGATTTGAATCTTTGATCCTGTCCTCCTCTGATGAATAAATTATTTTTTCTTCACTGCCCGGTGTAATGTCCTTAACTGCCAAAAGCTCTGCCTTCCCCCGGTTCACTCCAAATCCATCTTCACACATTTTGTTGAATGTATAAATGAAACAGGAGATGTTTGCGGAAGCCATTCCTATGAGAGTTAAACGGACTTCAAACTCATACCCCTCCCGAAGTATTTCAGAATTGGATAACGGGGGATGAATTACAAAAGGATGGGGTGTTTTTTGGATACCGCGAAGATATGGGAGATCGGAGGATGGAAGTTCAGATTCAAAATAGTTGAAATAAAGACACTGTTTTTTGATCGTACAATGGTCGCACACCGGTAATTTGGTTACACAAATTACTTTGCGGAATGCCCAGCCAAAAGCACCTCTGAACATCGAGCCTTTGTAGGCCGGAACAAGCAGCGTCTCTTTGGCTTTAAGAATGAACAAGTATTTCCTGAGATATACTTTCTCCGAACTCTGAATCAAGATATTTATCCGTTAAAAAAAGGTTTCCCACCGGATGATGAAAAACCGTGAAAAATTAATTAATTCTTTTTGCTGAATCTGCCATAACCAACGGCAGTTTTTGCACCTATTCCAAAAATTGAAAGGGCCTTGCCAATCCAATCGGTAACAAGCTTCCTTTTGGTTGTTGATCCCCAAATGGAATCATTAAACTCGTTATCTCCATCTTTAGGAAGAACCACAATAAAATTGTAAGTTGTCGCCTTTACCGTAAGGAATGCAACAGGGACGGGGCTGTAGTAATCTCCCGGTGGTTTAGGATGCGCTCCATCTTTGTAATATGGATTATAATGGGGGTTAAGAATATCCTTTTCAATTTTGGGAGGTGTAGCGGGGTACACATCAAAAAAGATTAACTCACCCGCCCGCTCCCCGGTTACACCTTTCTCATCAGAACCAAACAATGTGCAAAATAACAGATTCTGAAGTGCATCACTCTCTTTTCCGAAGTACATGTTTATAACAAAACTTCGGATGGCACCTTTAAACGACTGCCCCGGAATGTAAGGAAATCCATATACATGGTGGAATGAAAGTGCATTCTCGAGAACCGAGGAAGAACCCAAACCCATTGCAACTCGCCAATCAGTAGTCATTCTCATGATAACAGGTTTTACAGGTGAAATCTTTTCAGCAGAATTCGCCAGTTGGGATGAAACTCTCTGAATCTCTTCGGAATTAAATTCCCAATCGTCGAATGTTTTATTTTCGAAATTGAGTTTCACAAGAGGATTAGCCTCACCTTCATAATTGAGATATTTGTTATACCTCAAAGCAAGATTATCGATCTTCTCAACGCTCATCTCCTCAGGGTCGCTAAAATGTGCCCATGTATCAGTTGGTATTAACAATCCCCTGCCTGATCTCACCGTTTGAACGGCACCGGGTCGAGAAGATGTGGGGGTTGCGCCTTGAGATGCCACAGGAGCTTTATCCTTCGGTTTTTGATCTTTAGGTACATCTTTTGTGCTTCCACTACCGTGAGTTTCTGATAACGCAGAAAAATCGTTGAATACCTGTTCCTCCCTCTTCACCGGAGGTTGGCTGCGATGCTTTTTTTTATTCTTTCCCATTTTTAGCCTTTTCCTTAATCAGACCCTCTACAAATCTTCTGTGCCAGTTCATAAATGAAAGCACTTCATTTGTAATTAACCTGTATTCATCAGATTTAATATTAAGTAAATAATCGAGGAACACCGGTAATACTCGTTCACCGTCACCGGAAATACCAGGATTGGAAGTTGCCAGCCATTTTACGATATCACTACCCAAAGCTTTATATGAATGTGAATCTTTTTTTGTTAACATGAATGCAAATGTGGCAGCAAGTCCGTTTGTTTTTATTAACATCGGTAGCTTTTTTGAATACGACTGATATTCATCATTATCAACTTTTGTATCCAAAATGGCTTCCTTTACTCTTTCAAGTGCAAAAGCAGCTCTGCCTTGCTCAACTGTGTTCATCTTGCTCATTTTTTTACCTCATAAAATTTTGCACCTGTAATACCTTTTCCCAAAGTGGCATTTGCACCAACCTGGAAAACAGGGGGCATCGTATTTTCAAACCACTCAATTACTTTTGACGCCTGGCTTTTCCCCTCTTCCGGCTTGAAGGAAGAAACTTCGGGTTGATTAAACAGTGAACTGGCAAAAATCAGACTGTAAAGATAACTTTCAGCGGGAAGATACTCCTCGTTGAATAATCCACCTTTTTTCACGGTTCCCGTTTCGTTGTTTATTTTAGTCCTCGTTACTACTTCGGTTGTGTTTTCAACAAACGACTGGAAATCGTCATCGCTAAGAATCACCAATCTTTCCATAATCGATTCACCAAAAAGTATTCGAAGTTTTTCGAAAAAGTCGAAATCAAGATCAGCCGGGATGTCTTCAGCTTCAAAGGAATACTCCTCAAGCATAACAACATTTTTCCCGCCGATTGATCGGTGTACTTTTGAAAAGTTCTCTGAGATCATTACCTTCGATTGATCCAACTTAAGATTATTAACTTTCAAAATATTTTTAATGCCTGCTACATTAAAATCGCTAACTAATCGTTTTAGAATGAAAGGACAGGTGCAAAGAGCATAAATGTGTTTCACAGACTTAACGGGGAAAAACAGCAATCGTGAATCTGAAAAGCCGAGTGATCCTGCATATCGGGTGTTATTCTTCTCCAATAAACCCTCAACCATTTTCGATTTATCAGAGTCTTCATCGTAACCAAAAGTTAAGTGGATATCAAGAGAAGCTTCCCCAAGCTTTTGTTCAAATGCCTCCCTTATACTCCCCTTCAACGAACTCCCTTCTATCTTGGGAAATCCGGTGTGTTTTTCTCTTTGTATTGGAAGATCCACAATCCCGAGATCGTTTCCGCTCCCAACATGGGTTGGAGTTAAAGTTTTTAACAACAATATTTTTGATTCCTGAAACATATCCGTTCTCCTAAATATTTAAATTTATTGATTTGTTTTCGAAAATATTTTCCGTCATGATCATACCACCCCCACCAAAACGGTGCCATAACCCTGTTTTGCAAATTCGGGTGTTGAGAGGTTTGTCCCATGCAGAGCCTTAATCTTTTCTCTGACGGGTTCGGTAATCTTGAGGAAATAGACTGATCCCGCAGGAACTGCTTTTTTCATCTGTTTGGGCTTGTTGTGTTTGAGATCAAAACCACCAATGTTCACTGCTCTGCCTGTTGCCGAAGCAACTACTTCAACTTTTTTACCCAAAGAATCAATAAATTCCCCGGGTATCACAGAACCTGAATCAAATATCGCATGTGAAGCAAAATAGAGCTTCAACAGTAATTCTTCATTTGATGATGTCGATAGTGAAGAAACCGGTTCCGGTAATTCATAGCCGGTAAAAGCCGAATAAGTTGCAGCTTTCCCTTCACCACCAAGTTTAATTATTCCGTCGGTGGGTAAATCCAAACCGGAAAAATCGACAATAAAAGATAATTTTATTTCGCCGGAATCCTTCATCACTGATGGTCTTTTCATACCTGTCCTAAAGAGTTTACCATCCTCGGCAGAACGGGTGGAGTTACTTCTCCCTATTCCTGTCTTTGGTTCATCCGAGATGAATTGAGAGAGAGGCAACGCATTTAAGATACCTTCTTTTTTCGACAAATAATCGTTTAATGAGTGTAGATTAATATATGAACCCGAAACTGAATCAACTTTTTCATTCTGTTCACTCCTTAAATGAGACTTATAAGCGTAGTTACTTACGCCGTCGAATTTCACCAATTCAGTTTTTATCAGATTGTCTTCGCCGGGTTTGACATCCTTTCGAAATAACAGATCGAGCGGAGTTGGAACCATCAGTTCACCATCAACCAAAATACCAAAAAAGTTGAGCACAAGCCCTTTTGTCGGGTCTTCTTCACTGTTGGCTTTAGAAATCGTTTCAGGGTGCAATCCAAAATAATGGCTTCGTAAAGCACCGTAGATAACAGAGGGTGGAGGTGGGAACATGCTGCTTGCCCAAACTTCCTCACCCATCGTAAAAGGTTTGCCATCTTTGAAGAAGAGTGTATCTATCGCATCAATTTTAATTTTCATCATTTACCTCCATTCAAATGTCTGCTGATGAATTCGGAAATCGATAAAAACGAAGTCATATTTGTGATATCGTTTTTATGGTTCCAGATCATCATAATTTTATCTGTAAGTTCCTTTATCTTATCTTCCTTCATCTTCTCGAAATCCTGTTTACTGAGCTTGTTCACATTTTCAAGCATACATGATCTTTTTAACAACCGTGAGACCTCGATACTTATGAGTTGACCGATAAACGAAGGATAATTACCTTTGGAGATCAGTTTCTTTAACTCAATTTCGATATTGGTTATGAAATTTTTTGAAAACTCTGAATTAGTAATCGATTTTGATATGTGGTTTATGAAATCAGGAACAAAATTTGTTCCCAAATTCCATGGCTGAACAGTTATTTCTACCTCACCCGAGTGTTTCATGACCGAAAGAGCAAAGTGGGATTTTGCAGTAGAAAACTTCTTTGCTTTTTTCTCCATCTCTCTTACTGACATCACAACCTCGGTTAAAGGCGTTTTATAATGTGCGATAACAATACCGGAGGAATAAGTCATCGGTTGGGTTCCCGTTCCAATGAATTCCAAGAGAGGTTTGTTAACAAGTTCGTCGAAGAGTTCCTTAAATTCAGCCATAAACGGGTTAAGATGGTTCAGATTTACAAATCCCAGGAAATCATCTCCTCCCGCATAAACAGTTTTACCCCGTCCTTTTACATCATCGAGACGGGTGGTTATTTTATCTGCAAAATCTCCAAGTGATTTTGAGACAATTTGCTGGAATTTTTTCAGATCTCTTTTTTCTTTAAGGTATTCACCCGACATCCATTTACCCATGTTGTCTGCATCAACCATTACCAATGCATAATATTCGGTAAATTTCAGATCCATATCTGTAGCGGCTTTTCGTATAGTCGAGAGCTGGCCTTTAATATCCGATAAAAATTTCTTGAAAGGCTCTTTTGTTTTAATCTTCTGTTTTTGAAAATATTTTTCGGTGAGATTGTCAGGATAAAAAAGTTGACCGTCTCCGATTGTTGGATAAGTCTCAATCATTTTTTGAAGTTGTGTATCTCTTGCAGCTTTTACGAGAGTATCGCCCAATGCTACCTCAGCCGTTGAGGGGAAAGGATGCTGGTTCTTAAAAAAGAATCTTTTGCTGAAACATACTCCGCACAATCCCTCCTTGTCTTCGAGTGACTGATCCTGATCGATTGCGATGGCATTGTCAGCCAGGTCTGCCGGTGCCGATCCGGAAGTGCCGTAGTAGATGGCATTTCTTTCTCCACACAACGAACACTTTCTTGCCCCTTTTTCACTAATCTGATTAAACAATCTGGCATTTTTTAGAGAGGCAAATGTCCGTTCAACTTCCAAATATTGAGTGTGGTAGTTATCATCTCCGGTGTAGGGAACTGCAAGCCAATAAATCTCAAGAAAGTTGTTAACATGTTCATCAACTAATGGGTGTTTATCATTGCCTCTAATAGCGGATTCAACAAGGTCAGAGTATTTATCCCTGACGGTTTTTTCCACATGCTCACAAATGGCTTTCGCTTCAGTATCGTCATTAGCATCAATGAATGATATAAACCTGTTGGGTTTTGATTTTAGTGTTTTTGAGGGAAAGATCACTTCAATTGAAGGATCTTTTATTGCGGTATCGATAAGCCGGGATAAAAGTTCACTCCCGAGCCTTAAATCGCGTGATTTCCTCGCCTGGGCAATAAAAGATTGAACAGGCCCAATGCTGAATAAAAACAAGTATTTCATCAGTTAGTCCCTCCCTTTAGATTATCTGATAAATTATTAGTCATGTCGGTTAACAACTCGAGGTATTCTGTTTGCGATTCATTTAACATCTTGTCATTCTGGTTATTCCGAAACCCTTCAAGAAATTTTGATGGAAGGAAAAGAACCCTGATCGTGTATTTATTATCCGCAGTTTTGTCAATTCTGAAAAAGTAAGGCTTGGCTATCCTTTCAAATTTTTGTTCCTTGCTTAGTTTAAGATCACCTTTTTTAATCTGTGAACCCCGGATTATTCCGAGATATTCTTTTTTATATGGAATGAGGGAATATTTCGGGGATTGGGATCTTCCGAGCTCGTTTTTAGCATCATAATAGGCTTTCCCAAGAGAAGCCATTGCATCTTCCCATTTATTATAAGTCTTATTTGATTCAATTTCAGATGAATATATCGAAAAGGCAGGGTAATCGGGAAGATCGTTGAAGTTTAAGGAATATAAATCTAGGGAAGCAGGGAAGACAGAAGCCCCGTCAATTTCTAAAATTCTAAACGATCCAAATCCGTTGCGGGATTTTCCACCCAGCCCGCCATAATTCGCCACAAGATGGAAAGCTTCATTTACTGTTTTTACATGCTCGTGTGGCGTAAGAAGCACAACTTCAAATTTTGTACCCGGTTCAAAATAAAATGCCAAGGGTTGAAAATTGTTGTTTTTAGCTGATCCAGAAGGAGTTTTTCCAAATGCGAGGTATTTTATGCTGTCGGCTGTAATCTTTTTTCCATTACTAATTGCATTAAGATTATGCTTTTCCGGGAGAGAATTATTTGTTGGTTTTGTGGAATTAAGGATTTTTGCGGTGATAAGGAGTTTACTTTTTTTGCCTTCGCCGTCGGGGGTTCCAAAGATTTCCCCTTCAGCAGTTTTTAAGGCTGCGATGGATTTATATGATTGAGTGGCACGCCACCAGAATCTCATTGCTCCTTTAATTGAAGGAGGTCTAAGTTCGGCGCCTCTGCCGGTGTGATCCCCCAAAAACATGGGAGTGATTATTTCGCATAAATAACGAATTTCATGTAGTTTGTGTTCGCCCATAGTGTGTCCTACATTCTTTTATTAACGGCCCGGAGTAAATATGAAGTTTAGATATCCGGTTTATGAAAAAATTAATATCTATTTAAAAATTAGTTTATTATTTAATTAAATCCAACAGGTTTTGTAATTTTTATTTCAGAAAGCTATAATAAACTTTACCAGTTGTATAGAGTAAAAAAATTCCATATTTTCTAAATCTTTTTTTCACTTAACATGTCACACCGCCGAGGCGGGTTGGGTTGCAACGCGATATCATCCATTTGCTACCCCTACAAAACCCATCCGGGGTTGTGGCATATTATGGGTTGTGAATATTGTTGGCGATCACAATCGTGAATATCTTTTTGCATCGTGAATATCGTGTTCCAACATTCCCCACCCCATAAAAAAAAAAGCTGCCTCCCGCGAAGGAAACAGCTTTAAAGAATAATACCTGATACCTAATACTTAATACTTAATACCTAATACCTAATACCTGATACTTAATACCTAAAAAAAGGCGGTTTTACTTATCAACCTTTACTTTTACAGGTTTAATGTTCCAGATGTTTTTGGCATATTCCATGATGGCACGATCACTTGAGAATTTAGCGATTCGTGCAGTGTTGAGGAGCGACATCCTGTTCCATTTATCACGGTCGCGGTAGGTTGCAGCAACTTCGTCTTGAACACGGATATAATCTTCATAATCAGCCAATAACATGTAATAATCACTCCCCATGAGGGAATCGATAATGGGCTGAAAGATACCCGGCTCTGCAGGTGAAAAGATATTGCCTGCGATCATATTGATTACTCTGCGAAGTGCGGGATTTCTGTCGTAATAGTCTCTGGGGTTATAACCCGAAGCTCTGAGTTCCAGAACTTCATCGGCAAGCAGACCAAAAATGAAGATGTTTTCGTCGCCAACTTCTTCTCTGATCTCGATGTTAGCTCCATCCATTGTACCAATCGTTAGAGCACCATTCAAAGCAAATTTCATATTGCCCGTTCCTGATGCCTCAAGACCCGCGGTGGATATCTGCTCAGAGAGATCAGCTGCCGGTATAATCCTTTCAGCGAGAGAAACTCCATAGTTGGCAATAAATACCACTTTAAGTTTATCCCCAACCACGGGATCATTATTTACAACATCGGCAACTGAATGGATAAGTTTTATTATCAACTTTGCGATGTGATAGGCGGGGGCCGCTTTACCGGCAAAAATTACTGTTCTTGGTGTGGCATCATACCTTGGATTCTCTTTTATTCTGTTATACAGCGTGATCACATGAAGAACATTAAGCAACTGCCTTTTGTATTCATGGAATCTTTTAATATGAACATCAAAAATGGAATCTGTTGAAACATTCAAACCGTATTCAGCTTTAATAAACTTGGCAAGGAGCTGTTTGTTGAACCACTTAATGTGACTCCAGTCGTTCAGGAATTCATGATCATCGGCAAATTTTTCGATTTCGACAATTTTATTATTGTGCAGTATCCAGTCATCACCAATTCTGTCTGAAATAAGAGAAGACAGGAGCGGATTTGCATGCCTGATCCATCTTCTGAAGGTGATTCCGTTAGTCACATTTTTGAATTTTTTAGGGAACAGAGTGTAGAAATCGTTAAAAATGAGCTGCTTCAATATATTTGAATGAAGTGCTGCCACACCATTAACTGAATGGCAGGCTACTATAGCAAGATTCGCCATTCTGATTCTTTTATCGGGAGTTTCTCTGATAATCGAAAGTTTTGAGATAACTTCCTCGGAGAAATTAAACTTTTCGCGCACTTCCTTAAGGAAATTGTAGTTTATTTCATAGATAATCTGCAGATGCCTCGGAAGAAGTTCTTCAAAAATGGAAACCGACCACTCCTCAAGAGCTTCGGGAACAACAGTATGATTTGTATAAGCAAATGTTCCCTGTGTTATCCTCCAGGCTTCATCCCATGAAAGACCTGCGTCATCAAGAAGAATCCGCATCAGTTCGGGGATGGCTATAACAGGGTGTGTATCGTTCAACTGAATTGCAACTTTTTCAGGGAATTTATCAAATGTGTCGTGGTTATAACCATATTTTCTTATGATATCCTGAAGTGAAGCAGAACTAAAAAAGTATTGCTGTTTTAGTCGGAGGAATTTGCCTTCTGTGTAGCTATCGTTTGGATATAAAACTTTGGAGATGTTTTCAGAGATGTTTTTCCTCTCAACTGCTGCAACATAATTGCCGTCGTTGAACTCCTGGAAACTGAATTCTTCATTGGCTCTTGCTGCCCAAAGCCTGAGGTTGTTTACAGTGTCAGATTTATAACCCGGAACAGGTACATCGTAAGCTGCGGCAAGAATATCCTCGGTGTCTATCCAGTTGTTCTTGATTTTCCCGTCGGGGGTTCTTACCGAAACCACCCTGCCAAAATATTTGATTTTAAAGGTCAATTCTCTTCTTGGGATTTCCCATGGACAGCCATGGGCGAGCCAATAGTCGGGTTGTTCCTGCTGTCTCCCGTTTACCACTTCCTGTTTAAATATTCCAAACTCATACCTGATCCCATAGCCAAAAGCTGGAAGTTCAAGGGTTGCCATTGAATCGAGAAAACATGCAGCAAGCCTTCCCAAACCACCATTACCCAATGCCATGTCGTGTTCAAGTTCAACTATGTTCTCGAGAACATAATCATCTTTCCTTAAAATCTTACGGCATTCCTCATAGTAGTCCATATTTATTAATGCATTCCCGAGCAGACGCCCCATAAGGAATTCGAGAGAGAGATAATAAACTTTTTTAACATCTTTTGAATTATAGACATGCTGCGTGCGAAGCCAGTTTCTCACTAATCTGTCTCTAATCGAAAGAGAGAGAGCATAATACATGTCGTTATCTGTAACCGTCTGACGGGTCTTTACAAGTATAAACTCCAAATGTTCAAAAAACTGATTGGAAAGAGCATAACTTTCAAGAGCTTCGCGATCGGTAAAAAAGAGTGAATTTTTCATGTTATATCTGTTAAATCTTATATAAAAATTGAGTGTCGAGTGTAGCCAAAGGTTCACCCTGTGTATCTTTTTCAGAAACGATCGGGTTTTCAACCTTCCAGTCGATACCTAAAGATGAATCGTTATAAAGAAGAGTTCGTTCAGATGATTTGTTGTAGAAACCGGTACATTTGTAATGAAATATTGCGATGGGTGAAAGGACGGAAAACCCGTGAGCAAAACCGGGAGGAATCCAAACCATATTATGATTCTCATCCGAGAGTTCAGTGGAGAAGTGTTCGCCAAAGGTTGGTGAACCCTTCCTGATATCCACGACAACATCAAGCACCCTGCCGGAAATCACCTGGCAGAGTTTCCCCTGATCAAATGGCGGTTGCTGAAAGTGGAGACCTCTTATTGTTCCGAAGGAAGATTTTGAGAGATTATCCTGAACAAATTGTTGGTTAACACCCAGCGCATTCAACTTTGCAGTATGAAAACACTCAAAGAAAAATCCTCGTTGATCTTCAAAAACATCCGGTTTTAATAACAGGATTCCATCCATCCTGCTGTCTATTATTCTCAATTTCTACTCACAATGATTGTATTATCTGTTTTCTTCATATTCTTGAAATACTTTTTCAAGATAATTTCTGTACATACTCTGCGGAATGGAGTTGATCAGCGTTCTGAACCCCTCTAAAGAGATAAATCCCTTGTTGAAAGCAATCTCCTCGAGGCATGCAACCTTCAGCCCCTGTCGTTCTTCAATTACACCAAAAAAGTTTGATGCCTGAAGAAGTGCCTGTGGCGTTCCGGTATCAAGCCAGGCAACTCCTCTTCCTATAACTTCAACTCTAAGATCCTCCTGATGAAGATATACATTGTTCACATCAGTTATCTCAAGTTCACCTCTGCCGGAAGGTTTAAGATTTTTTGAAATCTCTACAACTTTGTTATCGTAAATATACAATCCCGGCACAGCATAATTCGATTTTGGCTGTTTTGGTTTCTCTTCAATAGAAAGAACTTTTCCGGTCCTGTTAAAATTAACAATTCCGTACCTTTCAGGGTCGGTAACTCTGTAACCAAAAATCTTGGCTCCCTTTTTGTGTTCAGCTACGGCATCATAGAAAAATTCCAAATCACCAAAAAAGATATTGTCACCAAGGATCAAAGTAACATTATCATCCCCGATAAAATCGGCGCCAAGAATAAACGATTCAGCGATTCCTCTTGGTGCATCCTGAAGTTTATATGAAATGTTCATCCCAAGATGACTTCCGTCATCAAATAATTTCTGATAAAGAGGAATGGTCTCCTCGTTGGAAATTATCAAAACATCTTTGATTCCTCCGAGCATAAGCACCGAAAGAGGGTAATAAATCAGCGGTTTATCGTAGATAACCGCAAGCTGTTTGCTGTAAACTTTTGTAATTGGGTAGAGTCTCGAACCGGAACCACCGGCCAGAATTATACCTTTCATATCTTTCCTGTTCTAAAATTAGAATAAACGAATAATAAATTTAACAGATTTTTAATTTTATCGGAAATTAATTAATAAAAAAAAGGCTGCCCCTACCGGAACAGCCAAAAATTACAACAATTTTGTATCAGAATAATACCTGATACCTGATAATTAATACCTTAAAATACCTACTTGGCGGCTCTTTTTCCCATGTCTCTGTCGAAGAGATAGAGTGAGTTTTTCGATTCGCCAATCATTTCAAGTTTGGTGACAACTGCAAGAGCTGATTCTTCTTCTTCAATCTGTTCTTCAACAAACCAGTTGAGGAAGGTGTTGGTTGAATGATCTTTCAATTCATAAGCAAGATCTACCAAAGCAAAAATGCTTTTGGAGATAAATTGTTCATGTTCATAAGCAGCCTTTAATCCTGCCAATGCTCCTGCCCATTCAGCCTGTGGTTTTTCAATTGCTTCCAATACCACTTTTCCACCTCGGGTGTGAATATGGTCATATATTTTCATTGCGTGCGCATATTCTTCATTAGCCTGCACTTTATAATAAGCTGCAAAGCCTGAAAGATTTAATGTCTCGTAATATGCTGCAAGACTAAGATAAAGATATGAAGAGAAAATCTCTTTATTTATCTGCTCATTTAAGGCTTTTTCCATTTTCGGGGTTAACATCTATACCTCATAATTGTATTCTTTTTCAAAAAAATTAACTTTTAATATTACAATATACTAACACAAATCCATTTGTTATGGTTCAATATTAAATGTTTCTATCTCTTCCAATGTATCGGGGTTTATGGTCTGAACACTAACTTTCTCACCATTAACGGTAATAAAAACCAGAGCATTACGAGTGGTGAAAGATTTACAAAATTTACTCCATGGAAGCACCTCCTGGGCGTAGTATGGAGCACCCGCAGCTCCATTATTTATCTGATAAATGGTTCGACTTAACTTCACTCTCTTTTTGTCCCACTTTTCAGGATAGATTTCCATTTGTGGATTAATGACAAGATGATTGTAATTGTGTTCATCACCGGTAAGAACTGCTCTTACTTTTTTAGATTGATTCACCATCACTTCAAGCATCTGATCTCTTCGCTCGATTATCCCAAATTCGGTATCCTTTCCGGCGATCCGCGGTCTGATATTATTGTTCCCCGAATACCACATATCATCTCCCGAGTGACCACCGTTTGGAAACATCGGCGTATGCACAGAAACAAAAATATGTTTAATATCCGGATCACTCTCAAATCTTAAAATTTCTTTTTTAAACCAGTTAAACTGATTATCCATTATATAAGCATGTGGATTGCCTGATAACAACGGCTCCTTTCTTACATCCGGACCAAACCAATAGTTGGAGTTAAGAACAATCATGGCGGTATTACTATAAACATAACTAAATGAATTTTCTTTATAAGAAGGGAAATCGATTGAATTTGGAGTTATATCATATTTTGAGCCGTCTTCCGATCCGAGATCACTTACAGGATTAACAAATTCGTCGGCAAAAAGTGCTTCTGCTGAGAGTGAATCATAAGGAAAACGATCTATTCTGATATATCTTGATGTGCTGTTTTCATCAATAAAACGGGTATGGAGGCCTTCATGATTCCCCATTGTCTCATAAATCGGGAAAAAAGCTGCAAATGGTTGAACAGCATTTTTCCAATTCCGGTATTGAAGACGATTATCCTCAGGATCGTAAGCGTAACCATTTATCAGATCACCCGTGAACTGCATAAAATCTACACCTTTATATGCAGCAAGTGCCATTATCTTCCTCATGATATATACATTTGCTCCATAAATGCTCCTTTCACCACCCCCCATTGCAGCTCTGGAATCGCTTGCATAAGCAAAAGTGAACTTAACATTTTCTCCTTTTTGGGGAGCAGTTTTAAACTTAAACTCCTGAATTGTGTTTCCCGCTCTAACGGTATAAACATACTCAGTGCCGGGCAACAGTTCTGTAACTGAAAGTTCATGTTTTTTTGAGGGCTCCAATTCATACTCTCTTTCACCAACCGTTACCGAGGGTTCACACTCAAAATTTGTAATAAACGAAATAACAGCAGAACTTTCAGTAATGTTGTCCACAAAAGGACCATCAACTATTGTATTTGATACAAGAAACGGGTCGCCTACAACAAATTCAATTTTTCCGTCATATATTATTGCCCCCTCGGCAGTTGTAATTCTGTATCCAAGCAGTCCATATCCTTTTGTTTGCCAGCCTGTCATATCATAAGTTTTTGAAAGATTATCTTTTATGTTGACTTCAGATTTACCTCCTACAATTTTTACACTTCTGTTGAACCAGACAGGAATTGAATATCTCCCATCGCCCACCGGTATCAATCCATAATAAAGTGTCCCGTTTAACAATGTATCAGAAAAATCGAAAGCCACTCCTTTTTCTGTCCCTGTTATCCCTCCAATTAATTGATCGACGGTAAATCTCGATTTTCTCACCTGTTCATATAATTTTTTATCCCCGTCGATGAAATAATAGAGCCCTTTTTCCCGGTCGAAACCGATGTTTGAATATGACGATGGAATGTTTTGAGCATTTAACAGTGAAGATACCGTTAGGAGCAGAATGATTACACTAAATAGTTTATTTAACACAGATGAATCCGGGATTTGGTTTTTAGAATTTAGTTTAGGGGATAAATATAATAAAAAAAAGGCTGCCAACAACTGACAGCCCTTTAATAACTCAAACAGGATTAAATTAATCCTTCATACGATTTCCCTTTTCTTCATTAATGAAGATCCAGGAGACCACTTTTCCAACATCAATTATTTTGAAGTAATTCCAATACTGCTCTGTTCTTACATGCAGTGAACTGGTATCATCATCAGGAATCAATTCAGCTTCATCCACAATTGCATTAATTCTGGATATCCACATTTCCCAGTTTTTTGTCCTCAGATCGATCCAACCTGCCTCAGCCCACTTTTCCATATTTTCAGGTGTGATCGCCAGTTCAGTTTCAGCTCCAAAAACAGGAATTTTCATCAACTGACCTCGAAGAAGACTTTTACCATCCTTCATTAAAACCGGAATTCCAACTGAAATAGCTTCATTTCTGAATTTTTCGTTATCCAGAATAAACCGGCTACAAATTTCAGTAAGTTCTTCCGGAGTTTTGCTCACGATATCTTTGAAGGTACCACATGTGCGTTTAAGAATTTCGATCTCAAAAAGAAGTTTTGAGAGTCTCGGTGGACCAAGCATTTCAAATGCAACAGAAGCAACTCCATGCTCTTCCTCAAGTTTGGCGAGTTTGGCAACAGCCAGATGTTGCATATATCCGGCACGGTATGAAGGATGCATATTGGCATTATCAAGTGCATTGATTATGTCGTGGCCCGTGTTCCCACCCATTATCTCAAAAACAGCGTTATTTGCAATCTCTTCAGGAGTTACAAATTCCATCTGTTTTTGGGCAGAAATTGCTTCAAATTCACCACGGGAGAATATTCCGTTTTCACCTGTATCTATAAAGACAGACCTTAATACACCTTTGGGTTCAAATTTTCTGCCTGTCTCTTTGTAAATTTTGCCTTCCAATGGGATTGCAGAATCGAGGGGAACATCGTAGATTTCAACTTCTCTGCCCTGTTTCTTGATAGTACCAAATTCGATCTTTTTCCAAGCGATTGCTGCAGCAGGTTTAATCTCCTTTGTGATAGCACCACCCGGAGTTCTTGCCATCAGGAAGAGAAGGAGTGTGTGTGCTCCCGCAATTGCTGATTTACTTAGCAATACTCTTGATGGTTTTTCCTCACTGTGGGTGTAAGGGATGTTTAACCCCATTCCGCCGGTTCCGGAAGTACCAATCTTCAGATAAACTTTTGTATCAAATTTATGCATCGAGTTGTAAAGTATCTGTATGTGACGAATCAACTGTGGTATGTACAAAACTGCCACAAGTTTTTCAGTCTCCGAAACCAACAGATCACGATCAGTTGATTCATATAATACTTTTTTGAGATTTTTATACGCAGTAAAGATATCCTGATACGCAATTCCTGTTGCAGTGTTAATACAATCTATAACAACATCAGGTTTGTGTTCTTTAAGAAGCTTATAAAGTGATTGTTCCTTGAGCACATCGTCTGTAAGGTCATCCATCACATCACTGATGATTTTTTTTCTCTTAACAGGATCTGCCAACATTTCCGGACGACTGATATCTTTGTATTCTTCGCGAACAAGCACATTTCCCCACCAGGGGATGAAGAAATTTGGACCAACTTCAGGGTAAGTTTTATTTAAATATTCAACTTCGTCTTTTGCTTCACTCTCTTTAAGAGAGGTTATGATAATGCCTGAAGGTTTTTCAACCATTAAACGACGGGTTATGGCTTTTCCAACCAATCCCCATCCACCAAGCACCAATACTTTTTTTCCGTATATATCCATTTTTTTTCCTTGAATAAGAAATTTTTCCTGTCCCGAAACTTACAAATAATAATATAAAGTACAAAGAACTGTTTACTCTTCATCCTCCCGGATACACTTAACCTTCATGAAAAAAAGAGTATATTGCATTGAACAAAATTTAATAACATATGAGCCGTAGAAAACTTAGCCAAAAAGCCGGTAAACCACCGGGAAGTCTTGTATATACCGGTATCAATACCGACCTCCAATCCAAAATTATTGTGATAGATTTTGAAGATGGAAAATTCTTCAAAAAAGAGATTACTACACCGGCTGAACTTGTAACAATTCTTAAAAAGGATCACCCGGGCTCACGATGGATTCGTATGATCGGTTTCACAGAACCAAAATATTTTACCATTCTGGCTGATTATTTCAAAATTCACGAATTGACTGTCGAAGATATTCTTAATGTATATCAACGACCCAAAATAGAAGAAATTGGAAATATTCTTTTTGCTGAAATTGACCGTTTAATAATCAACGGGAAAAAAAACAGAGCTGCAAATCAGATCAGTCTGATACTTATCAATAACTGTATCTTAACTTTTCAGGATTTTGAAGAGGATTTCCTGAAAGTGATTGAAACAAGAATCGAGAACGGAAAGATATTTGCCAACTCAAAGTCAGATGCCATTTTTTACGCTGTTTTTGATCTGGTAATAGACGAGTATTACATCGTTTTGGAACAAATAAATGACGAGATCGAAGATATCGAAGAACTCTTTTTTAGCGAAAACCCCGCCAATGACCTGAAACCACTTCAACAGCTCCGAAACGAATTAAGGCACTACCGACAGTCGATCTGGCCCGTAAGAGATATAATGAACAGAATTCATAAAAATGAGATAGCACAAATCAGCGACGGAGTCTTAATCTACTTCCATGATACCCACGACCATATAAATCAGATAATAGAAATTCTTGAAAATCTGCGCGAAAGCACCCTCTCTCTTATTGATGTTCACATGTCATTCACCAGCAACCGCTTAAATGACATAATGAAAGTGTTAACCGTAATTTCAACTATCTTTATGCCTCTCACTTTTATTGCAGGAATCTACGGGATGAATTTTCACAATATGCCGGAACTTGGCAAGTGGTGGGGATACCCGGCATCGCTTTTACTGATGCTTACGATTGCTCTTGGATTTGTTTATTTTTTCAAAAAGAAGAAGTGGTTTTAGCCCAAAATATCAGATAATAACAAAATTAAACAAAAAAAAGTGGCAAGTGAATTTTCTCTTGCCACTTTTAATATCGTGTTAATAAGTTTGCCTGTTTTCCTACAGAAATAGATCAACCTGTCATGAAGCTCAGCAGAATACCGGCTGCAACAGCACTTCCGATTACACCCGCAACATTTGGCGCCATGGCATGCATCAGAAGATGGTTGGTTTTGTCATACTCCAGACCTACAATCTGCGAAACTCTTGCACTGTCAGGAACTGCAGATACGCCCGCATTTCCGATAAGTGGATTTAACTTATCTCCATCTTTCAGGAAAAGATTCATAAACTTAACAAACATAACCCCACCCGCAGTGGCTACCATAAATGATACTGCACCCAGTCCAAAAATCAGCACAGATTTTTCATTTAAGAATGTAGTGGCTTGTGTTGAAGCACCAACCGTTAATCCAAGAAGAATCGTTACAATATCAATCATAGGACGGGCAGCCGTCTCGGCAAGTCTTTTTGTAACTCCACTCTCTTTAAGGATGTTTCCAAAAAAGAGGGTCCCAAGCAACGGCAAAGCACTCGGTGAAATGAAAGTCGTAAGGAGCAGTCCCAAAATTGGAAAAATAATTTTTTCTGTTTTGGAAACCATTCTTGGCGGTTTCATTCTAATTACTCTCTCTCTTGAGGTTGTGAGTAACCTCATGATAGGCGGCTGGATCAGAGGAACCAATGCCATATAGGAATAAGCCGAGATCGCTATTGCACCGATAAGATGAGGTGCCAGTTTTGATGCAAGGAAGATAGCAGTTGGCCCGTCAGCTCCGCCGATAATTCCGATTGATGCAGCTTCTTCGGGTGTAAATCCCAAAGCAATTGCAGAAACAAGTGTCATGAAAATGCCTACCTGCGCTGCAGCTCCGATGAGAATAAGCTTGGGATTTGAAAGCAGTGTCGAAAAATCGGTCATCGCCCCGATACCCAAAAAGATCAAAGGAGGATAAATTCCCTGAAGAACTCCAAAGTAGAGGTAGTTAAGAACACTGCCCTTTTCATAAATTCCGATCTGTAGTCCAACATTCTCAACAAACGGGATATTACCGACCAGAATTCCGAAACCTATTGGAATTAGCAGAAGGGGTTCATACTCTTTTTTAATCGCAAGGTAAATAAACAAAATACCCACCAGGATCATGACAACATGTCCGATTGTGATATTACTGAAGGAAGTGTAATTCCAGAATTGGGTTAATCCATCCATCTTTAATCCCCAATTACAATGAGAACATCGCCTTCCATAACAGTGTCGCCTTCCTTGGCATTAACTTCTTTTACTGTTCCGGCTTTATCGGCTTCTATCTTGTTTTCCATCTTCATTGCCTCAAGCATAAGAAGTTTGTCTCCCATCTTAACCGTATCTCCAACCTTCACATACACCTGCAGAATGGTTCCCGGTAGTGGACTTTTGATCCCACCACTTTTCTTTGGTTGTGGTTTTGAAGTTTTGGATATAGATTTGTCAACATCAGTTGATGGAATTGCTCTTTCTCTTACCAATCGGGGTGTAATTGGTTGTGCCATTTTTTGTTCAAGCTCAACTTCGTAAGAAGTGCCATTTACTTCAACTTCGGCAAGATTACTCTCAACATTTTTAATATTGACTTCATAATCGTTGCCGTTAATTTTAAATTTAAATTTTTTCATCGTTGCCTCTGTTTTTTACCAGTTTCGTGGGTGTCGTCTCAAGTTGTAAATCTTTGAACTCCAGGGAGAATAGTTCCTCGATGCTCTCTGTATTGTCAATATTGCATTTTCTGTATCATGACTGCCACCAAGATGGACAGAAAGAGCCATAGCAATTGCGGCTGCAATTTCAATGGAGACTTCTCTCTCCAACTCTGCGGCTTTGGAGGGGTTGGCTTTTTGTTGCTTCATTTGTTGTTGTTTTTTAAGTATTTTGCTAACAAAGGCAAAACTTACATAAAGTAACCATAATGCAGAAAAAACCACTCCCATTCCAATAACAGTGAGCATGAGGCTGTTACCCTTCCCTTTGATATCAACATCGGTAACCCGCGCGATATTAAAGTGGATAAGTTCGCCGTCATCAACCGGAACTTTTTTAACTGTTGTATCAATAACAGTTTTTTTTGTGGAATCCATTGAAGTCTTCACATTCACTTTGATATTCTGGGAATACACCTCACCACAGAAAAACAAAACCAGAAAGGATATTAAGAATATTTTCTTTGTCATTTCCTCTCCGGGTTAAAGCGGTATATTTGCATGTTTTTTTGGTGGAAGAGTATCTTTCTTGGTCGCAAGCGACTGTAATGCTCTAATCACTCTGAAGCGAGTGTTTCTTGGTTCAATTACATCATCAAGATAACCGTATTTTGCCGCAACATAAGGGGAAGCAAACTTGCTCTTATATTCTTCTTCTTTCTGTTTGATGAATTCAACCCGTTCCTTGTCATCGGTGATGGCATTGATCTCTTTGTTGTGAAGAATTTCAATTGCACCTTTAGGACCCATTACAGCTATTTCTGCAGTTGGCCAAGCGTAATTTATGTCACCTCTAAGATGTTTTGAACCCATAACATCGTATGCACCACCGTAAGCTTTTCGTAAAACCACTGTTACCTTGGGTACTGTAGCTTCGCCGTAAGCAAAAAGAAGTTTTGCACCATGAATAATGATTCCACCATACTCCTGAGCAGTACCCGGCAAAAAGCCCGGAACATCAACAAAAGTAACAACAGGGATATTGAATGCATCACAGAATCTTACAAATCTTGCAGCTTTTCTTGAAGAATTTATATCAAGAACACCGGCTATATAGTTTGGTTGATTTGCTACCATTCCAACGGACATTCCATTAAACCGCGCAAAACCGATTACTATATTTGGAGCATAATGCCTCTGCACCTCAACAAATTCGTTATAGTCCACCACAGCATGTATAACATCTCTTACATCATAAGGCACTGCCGGATTCTCAGGGATTATCGAATTGAGATGATCTTCAAGTCTGTCGATTGGATCGTCACATGGAGCCAACGGGGGATCTTCGAGGTTGTTTTGTGGAAGGAAACTAAGCAGTTTTCTTATCAACATTATTCCCTCTTCTTCATCTTCAGCGATAAAGTGAGAAACACCCGATTTTGAACCGTGAACATAAGCTCCACCCAATTCTTCATCAGTAACATCTTCACCCGTTACAGTTTTTACAACTTTTGGACCGGTAACAAACATATAACTGGTGTCTCTCGACATCAAAATAAAATCTGTAAGTGCCGGTGAATAAACTGCTCCACCTGCACAGGGACCAAATATTGCAGATATCTGAGGAATTACACCCGAAGCAAGGATATTCCTCTCAAAAATTTCGGCATATCCACCAAGGGATTTAACACCCTCCTGAATTCTTGCACCACCACTGTCATTAATACCAATTACAGGGGCACCAACTTTTAATGCCTTATCCATAACTTTACAAATCTTTTCGGCATACATTTCTGAGAGTGATCCACCAAAAACTGTAAAATCCTGAGAAAAGATATATACAAGTCTGCCATCAATTGTTCCATAGCCCGTAACAACACCATCAGATAGATATTGTTGTTGATCGAGACCAAAATCGATACAACGATGTGATACAAACATGTCAAATTCTTCAAAACTACCGGGATCGAGAAGTAAGTCTATTCTCTCTCTTGCGGTCATTTTGCCTTTTTTATGCTGTGCTTCAATTCTTTTCACTCCACCGCCCAGGCGAGCCTGGTTGCGGAGTTCCATCAATTCTTTAATTTTATTTTCCATATAACTCTCGGTATCCGAATTTAATTTTGAGGGTGTTCACAAAGTTCAGTGAGAACACCTAAAGTTGATTTAGGGTGAAGAAAAGCAATATTTAGCCCTTCAGCACCTTTTCTCGGTTGTTTGTCAATAAGTGCAACTCCTTTTTCAGCAATATCATCCAAACATTCTTGCAGTCCGGAGGAAGCAAAAGCGATGTGATGAATTCCGGGTCCTTTTTTTTCGATAAATTTAGCGACAGGTCCGTCGGGTGAGGTTGATTCGAGGAGTTCAATTTTGGTCTGCCCAATTTGAAAGAAGGCGGTTTTAACTTTCTGATCTGCCACTTCTTCAATTTTGTAGCATTTCAGACCCAATATATTCTCATAATATGCAATCGCATTTTCCATATTTTCTACTGCGATTCCAATGTGTTCTATGTGTGTTAGATTCATCTTTTTTGTCCAAAATATAATAAATCAAGTTATAAAACATCGGAAAAAAATGACAAACTAACAAATATTTTTTACGATTATAAACAAAAAAAAGCTGCCCCATTTCGGGAGCAGCTTAATAAGATAATTATTTGTGTTTATCAAAGAACTTTCATGTGTTGCACATTCAGGCTTTTTGTAAAATCCATAAAATTACACTCTTATTTGAGGAGAACCATCCTTTTTGTGTCAACAAATCCTCCTGCAGTGATTCTGTAGAAATAAATTCCACTGGAAAGTCCTTTGCCATCAAAATTGAACGAATGTTTTCCTTTTTCATAATTACCCGAGGCAATAAGTGCAACTTCTTTTCCGGTTATGTCATATATTTTTAATGACACTTCAGAAGCAAAAGGAAGAGAGAATTCAATAACCGTTGACGGGTTAAACGGATTTGGATAATTCTGTGAAAGTGAAAAGACATCGGGATTAAGAATCCTTTCGCCGTCACCGATTGATGTTGTTGGGGAATTATTAACATACATCCCACCACCGGAAGTGAAAGCAATTATTGCCCCCGAAGTTGGATTGATGATTATCGAAGAAACATCAAGCCCTCCCATTCCCATATAGTTCCAATCATCTGTCATGGCATCCTTGACACCGGAAGTAAGGCTAAACACTCCGGCTCCCCATCCACTCACAAAAACATTGTTTTGTGGATCAATTGTTATCCCATAAATATGGGTAGCAGTGAGGTTATTGTTGATTGCATACCAATTGCCACCATTATCCAAAGACCGATACACCCCGCCACCATAGGTTCCGGCGTATATTTTACCGTTGGCACTTTGTCCAAGTGACCAAACAAATTGATATGAAAGAGTGGTTTTGGTCCAACTTGCACCATCGTCAACCGATTTATACAACCCGCCATTAAAAGTTCCGGCATATAAATCACCATTAAGAGCCGTGAGCATGGCGGTTACCGCTGTTGCTTGTAATCCCTGGTTCGATTGTGTCCAGCTTGTCCCCCCGTTTTGGGAGATATAAACACCTTCACCCCATGTACCGGCAAAAAGTGTGTTATTTTTAATAGTAATAGATCTGACATCTTTATTTGTCATTCCGGTTATATTCCAAGTGGCACCATTGTCAACGGATTTAAAAACACCAAACTCGGTAGCTGCATAAATATCGTTTCCATGAATTTCGATATCCCAGAGGTAAGCAACATTCATGTCAGGGTTAATTCTGTTCCATGATACACCATTATCGGTTGATTTTAGAATCTTACCACCCCATGTTCCTGCAAGGATATTACCTGAATTGTCGTAAGTGGAAACCCATACCATGTCGGTTAATCCGGATGGTTGTGTTGGCTGCCAGTTAACATTTCCGGTTTGCCCCGGATCACCATAACCGGCAAGGGTGATAGTTGCGTCAGAATAGTCATTTGTTGAGTCAAGATCAGCTTGATCCAAGGAAACAAGTTCTGCAGAATTTAGAATATCACGGGTAACAGGAAGAATTCCGTTAAAATAATTTGTCTGGTCAGGGGCACAATTAAACTGTCCCGAACCATACATTTCTTTTACTATTACCTGACCGTTTATTACTCCCGAAGGGAAATCCAAATGTGCTTTTGGAGCAAGAACTGATCCTCTTACATCTATAAAACTGATCGAAAGATCAAGAGCATCATGGAAATTGTAAATTACATTACTGTGGGCTGTCCCGTTTACGATTACATCTCCCGACCATTTAACCCATGATGAATCGATGTTCACGAGAACTACTGCCCCATTTGGTGCATTTATTGTAAAATTGGTACAACTCGAAAGTGTTTTACCCGAGATGTTAAATACATTTAAAAATGGATTAGACCCGTATAACTGAATTCCTGCACTGTTGTAAGTGATATTACCGGTTGTTGTATAAGCAGAAAGTGACACTGAAAGAGAATTCAGGTATGCTCCTGCAGCGGTAAAATTGATAATGCTGTCTTTTCTTACTGATCCGTCTATCACAGAGACCTGATTTATCGGCAGGTTCGAAACTCCACCATAAACCACATTCCCACCTGATACCAGACCACTTATAAACATCAGATTGTTACCAACTATTAACACATCTTCAGAACCACCCGAAGCAGGCAGCAGATCGCCAAGAGAATAATTTGCAAAATATGCATTACGCCCCACTGCAACTTTCCCTTCAGCATCCGCAGATGGTTGGGTCAGATCGCCGATCGTAAAAATATTAAATTCTTTTGCAGGTCCCAGATCAAAGGCTGCCTGACTGACTGATTTTATAGAAACCTTGCCTTGAAGTGAAAGAGTTGCGGATTGGTTTAACCCAAGAGAGGAAATTTTCCACAATCCCGTCGCAGTATCGTATGTTCCTGCTGTGTTTGAATGACCCTGATAAACTAACCCCTGGGGTAAAACATCTTTAACTACAACATTGGTTGCAAGATCAGGTCCAAGATTTGTTGCGCGAATTGTAAAGTTTACAATTTCATTGTCCGATGGACTGGCGTTATCAACAGATTTTTCAATCTTAATGTCGGCAACAGTATTTCCTCCGGGGTTGCTGATGAAGGGAATGTTAACATAAGATACCCCGTTTACAGGGTTTGAAGTGGCATAAAAAACCACATCATTAAAGTCCTCATCACCACCTCTGTCGCGGCGAATATCCTCGAACGCCATTACTATCCTGCCGGAGTTTAGATCATTTAATAATATATTGTGCTGACGCAATTCTGGATTTGTAACAGAATTTAATATTCTGTTTGAATAATTTATCCAGTTCCCCTGTGTAACATTTGGAGATCTGAAACCATCTGCAACAACAAACCAGCCTATTACTGTTCCGGGTTGAAATCTGCCAAGTTTTACTTTATTTCCGGCAACAAGCCCTCCACCCGAATTCTGTTCGGAAGAATTTGGGAAAATCAGCGTCATGGTGTTGGCAATATCATTCACAGTCTGGGGAGGGGTGTTAACATTGTATGTATAGAATCCAAGAGCATTTTTATACCCGGCACCCTCAAACACAAATGTAACCCATACATCAGATTCCGCCAATATATATAAATTGGTTTGAACTGTATCAGCAAGAAACTCCGGATGCGATTGCGGCAATCTTACATACTCGGGGATTGTCGCCTTGATCCTGTCGAGCAACGACTGTTGAACCACATCATTAACAGGTTCAAGATAATTTGGTACCCCGGCTGAGTTCCAGCTACCTAAAGTTTTATATACAATTGTCTGCGCATTCAGTGATACGGCAAATAACAAAATTGTAGAGAGTAATATTATGTGTTTCATTGTGTGTCTGTCCGCAAAAGATCTTAAAAAAATAACCTGTTCCCATTCAATCCAAAAAATGGATTATGGTCTCTGCTAAATTAACGATCTAACATCTTTAACGATGCAAAATTCGGTATATTATACTTAATAGCCGTTGAACTGACACCCTGCACGGGTAAAAAAAAAGCTGCCCCCTTTCGGGAACAGCTTAATTAAAAGGATATAAAATTCTACCCTCGAAACTTGTCGAGAAGAGTATTTAACAAAACAGCTTCTTCCGTAGTCAGATTGTTTAATTCAGTATAAAACTTCTGTTCGTGAACATCAATTTTTTCAAGCAAATCCAACCCGGCCTGAGTAATCAGAATATCCACCCTTCGTCTGTCTATATTACAAACCTTGCGTGAAAGATAACCTTTATCAAGCAGTCTGTCCACAAGCCGTGAGGCATCCGACATTTTGTCGAGCATCCTCTCTTTAAGCAAATTAATGGTTGCAGGCGCAGGATATTGCCCTCTTAATATCCTTAGGATATTATATTGTTGGACAGTGAGACCAAATTCCTTCATCCACGGTGTAAATTTAGCTTCCATCCAGTTGGAGGTATAAATCAGATTAACAGCCGTCTTTTGGAACTCGTTTTTAAACTTTTTTTGTTTTATTTCGTCTTCTAAACGCATTTTTACTTTTTAATGAGTGTTACATTTATGTTTAATGTTACATCGTCACCAACTACAAAACCACCACCATCAAGTGATTTGCTCCAGTTGATGCCATAGTCTTTTCTGTTAACTTTGCCTGTCAATTTGAATCCTGCTTTTGTGTTCCCCCATGGATCTTTTTTCACTCCACCAAAGGTACCATTAAGAGTAACAGATTTTGTTACACCTCTCATAGTTAAGTTTCCAACTAATTTATAGCTGTTTCCTTTAACTTTTTTCATTGAAGTACTCTTAAAAGTAAAATCAGGAAATTTTTGTGTATGAAAAAAGTCTTCGCTTCTTAAATGTTCGTCTCTTTTCGGCTCGTCGGTATCAACACTCGCTGCGTCCACTGTAAAACTTATCAACGCATCAACAAAATCTTCTTTTGCAGTGGTTACTGAACCATCAAATTTCTTGAAATAACCGGTTACATCGGTAATTAACATATAATCAACACTGAAACCAATTTTTGAATGGGTTTTGTCGAATGTCCATGATGACTGTGAAAATAGTGAGCCGGCAAAAATGACAACAAGTGCTAATGTGAGAAATGATCTCTTCATTTGGTTCTCCATGTTATGGGTAATAATTAAATAAAATTGATATGTTAATATATGTTAAAACATTTAATGTTGCAACAACTATTTTCCATTTTTAATCTTTTTTTTGAATATCAACAGAAAATAATGTCAAAACTGAATCTCTGCTATGTGTTATAACATTAATTCCACTAAAAAAGTTCAATCGGAGATGAGAGCAGAGATAAACTCGATTGAACTGATATCTTCGAGTGAGGCTGCCCTTAGAAGACTATTAACCTTGGGTGAAACGAGGGAAACTCCACTCTTGTGCCGTGTAGAATATCGAACTCCCTGAAATTCAATTTCGAAGACCATTTCAGGTTTTACGGATATTACGGGACCAAATTTCTCGATTGTATTGTTCTTAACAAAGGAAGAGACCTCCTCATCAAAGTAATTATCACCCCCGGAAACAATTTTTGTAAGAGTGACCAATCCGTCCCCTTTTTTTATTGCAAAGGAATATTCGACGCTTGCCCCCCTTCCATATTTTATATAAAGAAGTACCACAATTGCTTTATAAACTGGGGCACTCTCATATCGGGTTTCCTCACTGATTTCCTGATTAACTCCGGCTGAGATGTCGTGGCATTGTTTTAACAAAGCGGTGGCAATTTTTAGTCGGCTTCCCCCGGTAATCAGTTTAGTCAGGAAATATCTTTCATCATTTGAGACCGACTGAATTGCGGAGAATACATCCTCTATTTTCTTTGTGGGATCCAATTTTCGCAGTCGTTCAATTTCAGATAACCATGATGAGAGACTAATCTCCGGGTTTATTTTGGTTGGTTTTATAAGGAGCGAAATTACTTCTGCCCAGTCACCTGAGTGGCTGTGGCTTTCATCGATCAACCATTGGGGAAGAGATGTCATTTGCGGAAGCAATATTTTTAGAGTTGACATGTCAATTAATCTTTTAGGGCGGTTACCCGAAAGAAAATCGATCGATGATGTTATCTCTTCAGGAGATGTTACTTTAAAATAATCAATCAAAATATCCTTCCTCAATCTTTGGTCGGCGGTCTCCTCAAGTCTTCTGAAAAGTGTGGCAAATGCTTTCACGATCAATACTCCCTGTTCAATTCATCGCCGAAGGATGTGGTCTCCAAAGGGGATGAATCATAACCAAGTTCCCGCAAATATCTTGAGAACTGTATTGTGAAACCGTGAGTTGGATATACTCTTTCGGCACCCGTTTCTTTTACTGCTTTCAACAATCCACTCCAGTCGGCATGATCTGAAAGGACAAACCCTGTATCGATATCCCCAATTTTTCTCATCTTTTTAAGGAGCATCCAGCCTGAAGCAAATCCGGTGGAATATTTACCCGGAAAAGTACGCCAGTCGCCTGAGAGAGCCGATTGCGGTGCCAAAATTATAGCTCCGGCATCAGAGGGTTTCCCATCCCTGTCCCACACCTTCAATGTTTGTGGCAGTTTTATTCCGGCTTCTCGATAACAATTATTTATTTGATCAACCGAATCATGCACGATTATCGGTGCAATTGATGTATCAAGTGCACTTAAAATCCGCTGGGCTTTCCCCAGAGAGTAACAATAGAGAACGGAGGCAAGTCCCTTGTCCCTGTTTTGTCTCCACCAATCATTGATCTCTTTATAAACATTTTGTGGATCGATCCATTCATACAAAGGCAGTCCAAAAGTGCATTCAGGAATAAATGTATCACATTTTACCGGTTGGAAGAGCTCACATGTATCGTTTTTTGTTGTTCCAAAATCTCCCGTAAATAGAGTTACATTGCCTTTATATTCACAGCGAATTTGAGATGAACCAAGCAGATGCCCCGCAGGAAACAGAGAAACCCGAACACCATTTATCGTAAGAGATTCGCCATATTCAAGAGTTGAAAGGGATATGCCTCTCCCAAGACGGGTGCGGAGAATCCCGGCGGAATCTTTATGGGCAAGGTACTTTTTGGCAACTTTTCTGGCATGATCGCTGTGACCGTGCGAAATGATAGCCCGATCTACCGGTCCGTGAGGATCTATATGGAAATCACCAACGGGACAGTATAATCCTTGTGGTGTTGGGACTAATAAACTCCGCGACAAACTTTTCCTTATTTATTCAAAATCAAAAAATATGAAATTAAGGGGTAATGAGTCAAGGTTTTTTCAGGGAAAGGAGATTTTTAGTGAACGCAGATACACGCAGATTAAACGGATTTACGCAGAGAGGGATTTTTTAATAGTTCCACGGATATCACGGATTTAACACTGATTTCCACGGATGAATTTAGGATTTTTTCTTTGCGGGCTTGGCGATCTCTGCGGTTTAACTCATAACTCCCTCTGTGTCCTCCGTGTACTCGGTGGTTTAAACTCCCTCTTTGCGTCCTCTGCGACCTTTACGGTTTAATTCGCCCACTCCTCAAATTTTCACCAATTTCAGAAATAAAGAAAAGATTATATTTCAAAACAGATTTTTTATTAATTGAAATGAATATGAAGACCTTTAAACTGATTTCGGCTTTTGTAATTTTTATCACTCTTGTTGCTTTTCCTCAAAACGAAGAAACACTTTTTGTAGTGGCATCATATAATGTGGAAAACCTCTTTGATACAATTAATGATCCAACGATCGATGATGAGCAATTTTTGCCATCCGACAGTTCAAAATGGAATAGTGAAAAATACAGTTTGAAGCTCAAAAACCTTGCTGCTGTTATCGATTCAATGAACGAAGGAAGGGGACCCGACATTCTTGGACTCATTGAAGTGGAAAACAGAGCGGTAATTGAAGACCTGGTCGCACGATTAGGCAACGGCAAAAAATATGAGATTGTCCATTATGATTCCCCTGATGGAAGAGGAATAGATGTTGCCTTGATATACAATAAAGAATTTTTCTCAATTGCCCGTTCTGAAGCCCTTGAAGTGGTACTTCCTGACAAATGGCCCACCAGATCAATTTTACACGCAGTTCTCTGCGATTCAAAAGGGATCGAATTTAACTTTTATGTGAATCACTGGCCATCACGCAGGGGTGGAGAGAAATCTGCTCCGGCTCGCATCGCAGCAGCTTCTGTTCTCAGAACCAGCATTGATAATCTACTTAAAGAAGACCCCAAATCTAAAATCATTATGATGGGTGACTTTAATGATGAGCCACTTGATGTTTCAGTTGAACAAACCTTAAGAGCCGGACTTATGGTCTGTATCCCCGGTTCTCAACTTGACACGGCTGTTTACAATCTGGCGATGGAAAAGAAAATTGCCGGTGAGGGAACATATCTCTATCAAGGCAACTGGAATATGCTCGATCAGATTATTGTATCAGGCTCTGTAGCAGCATCAAATTATCTCTGTAATTCTTATTCGATTTTTAAACCTGAATTTATTTTACAGACAAACGGAAAATATGCCGGCTCATCACTTCCAACTTTTGGCGGGAAAAGATATTTTGGCGGTTACAGCGATCATTTTGCAGTTTATGCAGTTTTTAAGTTTTAATTCCAATGAGAGATGATATCAGAACCGACCTTTTTGACCTTTTTTTAGGCCCCAAAGGAGAAAATTCCCGTTATTTTGAAGAACTTGTCTCAAAGGTTATCAGAAGCCATGAAGACCAAAGAGCGAACACTTTCAAAAAAGATTTATCTCTCTTAAATGGTACTCCCGGTTCTTTGAAACTTGAGGAAGAACTAAACAAGTTTTTGGAACTTCAAAAAAAAAATCTTCCATATTTTCACCCGAGATATTCAGCCCAGATGTTGAAAGACCCAACTATTCCATCAATTCTTGGCTATCTGGCGTTTATTATGTCCAATCCCAACAATCACGCCTGGGAGGGGGGACCCGTTACAACGGAAATGGAACTTGAAGTTGTTGAGACACTTCTTAAAATGTGTGGTTTTAAGTCGGGATGGGGACATCTCGCAAGTGGGGGTTCCCTCGCAAACATGGAGGCCGTTTGGGCAGCCAGAGATTATTACGGCAACGGGACTGTTCTCTTCTCTGAAGTATCCCACTATTCATGGAAACGAATTTGCAAAATTCTTAACATCGATTCTTATGAGGAAGTAGCTGTTGACGGCAACTTCAGAATGGACATCAATGCGCTTGAAGATGCCTTAAAAAAAACGGATAAACCACTTATGGTGGTTGCAAATTTTGGTTCAACCGGTGCAGGAAGTGTTGACAATATAGAGGGAATCATCGAATTAAGAACCAGATACAACTTTCATCTGCATGTGGATGCTGCCTATGGAGGATTTTTTCGGTCATGTATCCTTGATGACAACTACGGACTTCTCCCTTTTGATCCACAAGGCGAAGTTTCATTTCATTCCTACAACCAGTTGAAACATTTTGCCGAGGCGGATTCCATCACAATAGACCCTCATAAACAGGGATTTATGCAGTATGGAGCGGGAGCTGTGATCTATAAGGATGATGCTCTCAGGGAGCCACTCTCAAACACGGCACCTTATACTTATCATAAAACGGACAAACCAAATATCGGAATGTTTTCATTGGAGGGATCGAGACCCGGTGCCATGGCAGCAGCCTGCTATCTGACTTACAAAGTTTTACCCCCGGTTGCCTCGGGTCTGGGTTCTTTGTTGAAACTCTCTCTTGCATCCGCCAATAAATTTTCTGAATTGATTGATTTATCTGATAAATTCGATAATTTCAGCAAAAACGACCTGGATATCTGCACAGCAACAACTACTAAAGGCGATGATATGGCAGAACTCAACAAAAAGAACCTGGGAATTTATCAGAGACTCTCTGTAGAGAATCCCGATGCACCATTTATAATCTCAAAATTTGTAGTTTCCCCACAAATTGCCTCCCGTGCAATCCCCAATTTATCAAACAAAAATAATGAGAATTTCTCTGCCCTCCGTACAATCTTCATGAAACACTGGAATGCCCTTGATGATTTTCGGTATGTGAAACAACTCGTGGAGGAAATGGAATTTTAAGTATTAGGTATTAGCTATTAAGTATTATTTTTTGCTTCCCTATCCGTGGAATTCCGTGTGAAATCCGTGAAATCCGTGGAACTATTAAAATCCCCCTCCGCGAAAATCCGTTAAATCTGCGTGTATCTGCGTCCCCTAAAATCAAAATCTCGTTGTAATATCCACAAACAGCCGGCTCGTCGTAAACGGTCCTTCAAAAACGCCTTCGTAGTTGAGACCAAGATTCAGAGCTTTATTGATTGTGTAATTCAGATCGAGAGAAACGATGTTCTGGCTAAGTTTTGACCCACCACGACTAAATTCATAATTGATGTTTCTGTAACCGATGGTGGTGTAAAGATTTTCAAGAAGATTTCGTGAATAACCCACGCCAAAATTTAGACCTTCTACATAAACACTTTTTAGATACCCAACATTTGCAGAGACATATCCGGCGATATACGGGACATTTGAATAATACATACTTAAACCGTAATCGGAAGAACTGCGGGCATCATTTCCCATGTTCCTGAATCCTGATCTAATGGAAATTGATAAGTTTTTAATGGCTGTGGTATTAAATCCAATACGCAGACCTTGTAGTGTTTCATTAAACAAAACGGAATCGATAAATGACCTGTAGGTTTCGTAATAAATCACATTTTTCCTCACATCATACGACAGGTTTATGTTATACTCGCGTGAGAAAGCATATCTTGTTGAAACAAAAAGATTTGTAAGATCAAGACTTGTTTTTCCCTCTCCTGCCTCAAGTTTATAAAGATCAACCTCTGATGAAGCAAAAAACGACAACGAAGTTATCGGGTTGGAAGTATGTTGCAGATAAATAAATCTTCTGTCAGTCTTAAAATCGTTTGTTTGATTTACAAATCCGATCGAATTCTCCATCAAACCCGTTCCTAAAGAGTCGGATTGAGCAGCATAAACACCAAACTGGAAGAGCTTAAAATTGTAGCCATAATCAAGCATATTTGGTCTGCTTCCGGCAAACAGACCTGCCGACCACTTTTTCCCGATACTGCGTTCATAAAGTAGTCCATCCACAGCACCGATATTTGAAATCTTGCGGTATATAAATCTTCCAACATTCATGAAAGAGAGGGAATCGAAGGCATATCCGCCTTTAAATTCGTAAATCTTCAGTTTTCTACCAAGGTCATGCCCCTCTCTCCCCCAATCACGGGTGAGATATGAGAAAGTAGTGTATGATGAAAACGAAAAATTACCCCCATTAATCTTATCTGCATTAAAAGAGAGTCCATAACGCCATCTCTGATTTCCGGGTGAACCTGAGATGTTACTTATATCAGAGGATGACTGCACAGAAAACCTCCCCCGGTAATTCTTTTTCTCAACCGGTTTAAAGTTCGAAGGCAAAACTTTGGGCTGCTCTGTAATTACAGGGGTAACAGGTTCTTCAACAATTTTTTCATCTTGTGTCGCCACTACCGACGGGTAGGCTCTCAGAATCATCTCTTTTTCAATCTTCACCTCACCAATCTTGTTACCTGCCACCGATTTGGAACTGATAAAATTCACCAGAACAGCCGGTACATCTTTCCCGTTCACGACCATCCAAAGTGTATCTTTTTCAAATATTCCTTCGGTGGTTGTAAACTGGACATAGATATTTTGGGATGAAACAAATGTGACCTTTCCTTCGCGTACTTCTCCGGTTTTCTGACTATAAAGTGTAGAAACTGCTGCCAAAAGGGATAAAAACAAAAACTTCTTCATTGTTAATCAATCCTTTCCGGCTTTTTGGGAGTTACTCCATCAAGATTGAATGAGAATGTATTGTGACATTCCCAACAACGGGTATTTGACGCTTCAAGTTTGTGTGCCGATGTTAATTCTTCCTGATGGCAACCAATACATTGTGGCTTCCCACCCTCGGCGGAATGACAATCATTACAAGTAACCGATGTGTGTTTTCCAGAAATTGGATAAAATGAGTGATCCTGTTTGAGTGTTGGACCACTTTCCCCATCGGGGTGGCATTCAAAACATCTTTGAGAATTCCACTGATAATTTGCGACCCCCTGATGTTCCTGATTCATTGAAGCCTGATTGTGTTCATGACAATCGATACAGGAAAAAGAAGCGAAATTACCGGGAATTGTGTGGCAACTGAGACAATTATTATTCCACTTATTTCGATGTTTACCGCTGTAGATCGGAAAATATTGTGCATCGTGGTTGAATGTTGAAGGCGTCCATGCAGAGTTTGTGTGGCAGTCGTTACAAACCGTTGGAAAATGTGGTGCAACATGATTTGGATTGGTTGCCGCATTATAATCATCGATGTGACACGAAGAGCATTCACTCACCGTTCCGGTGTAAGTGGTTTCGTGGCATGTACTGCATACAGGCGTTGAATGGGCATTTGTTAGCGGAAACCCTGTAGCGGTGGAATGGTTAAAGGTAGTGGATACCCACCCCGATGTATTGTGACATTCAGTGCAATTTTGTGAAAAACCTGCCAAAGTATGGTTTAGTTTGTTTGTCAGGTTGTAACCTGTCTGGTGACATGAATAACAGTCATTTGGTGTATTTGGATAACCCGTGGCATGGCACTGGTTACAGGTCAATGTCAAATGATTCCCTGTTAATGGGAACTGAGATGTTGTGTGGTTAAAGGCTCCATTGGCAGTTCCATTTGGATGACAGGCAAAACATTCCGTTGAAGCGTAGATATATCCTTGAACTCCCTGATGCTTCTGGTTCATCGATGTTTGGTCGTGTTCATGACAGTCGATGCAAGTAAATGCGGCATAATTTGTTGGGACATTGTGGCAAGAACGACAGTCGCTGTTCCATTCGTTGCGGTGTTTACCGCTGTAAATTGGGAAATACTCAATATCATGTTCAAATGTTGCCGGAGCCCACCCTGAGCTTGTGTGGCAAGTTGCGCAAGTCTGAGGGAATTGTGCTCCAATATGGTTCGGATTTTGAGCAGTTTGATAATCATCGAGATGGCAACCACTGCATTGATTTGGAGTGTTCGTAAATCCTGTTGTATGACACTGAGCACATGCAACAGTGGTATGCCTTCCCGTTATCGGGAAATTAACAATTGTATGATCGAATGTTGCAGGAGCCCAACCAACATCAGTGTGACAGTTTGAACAAACCTGTGGGTAATTCCCCGCAACATGATTTGGATTGGTAGAACCTTGATAATCAGGCATGTGGCATGAAGAACATTGATTTGATGTTGTTGTATATGAAGTCTGATGACAATCAACACATTTTTTACCTGCATGGGAATTCTGAAGTGGAAATCCTGAAGTTGTAGTGTGGTTAAATGTAGTGGAAGCCCAGGCAGTCGTGTTATGGCATTGAGTACAATTTTGAGAAAACCCTGCAAGAGTATGGTTCAGTTTGGTCGTCAGGTTATAACCCTGCTGATGACATGAGTAACAATCGTTGGGAGTGTTTGCATATCCTGTTGTGTGACAAAGAGCGCAATCAGTAGTAACATGTGCCCCTGTAAGTGGGAATGGGGATGTCTGATGATTAAATGCACCATTTGCCTCACCCGAAGGATGACAGGCATAACAAGCTGAAGATTCCCACCTGTAGCCCTGGATTCCCTGGTGTTCACTGTTCATATCATTTTGATTGTGTTCGTGACAGGTGGTACAGGAAAAATCAGCATAACTTGCCGGATTTTTATGACAGTCGCTACAGGCGTTCCATTTAGCGCGGTGTTTACCGGAATAAATCGGGAAATATGGACCGTCATGGTCAAATTGTGCGGGCTGCCAACCGGTCGTTGTATGACAAGATTCGCAGGCGGTTGGGAATCCTGCCGTTGAATGTTTCGGATTGGTAGTAGCGTTGTAATTTGTCTGGTGACAGCTTACACATGCTTTTGGTGTTCCCGTGTATCCCTGAGTATGGCAACTTGAACACTGAACAGATGTGTGTCTTCCCGTCAGCGGGAATGTTGTCAGGTTATGATCAAACTGAGCGGGAACCCATGCGTTGATGTTGTGGCATGTCTGACACTGTTTTGAAAAATTGCCAAGAACATGATCAGGATTTCTTGTTGCTTCATAATTTGGTTGATGGCATGAATTACACTCTTTTGAGAGCCCGGCAAAGCTGCCTTGATTGTGACAGTCGTAACAACTTGGTCGGCTGTGCCCCCCCGTTAAAGGGAAAAATTCGTGGTTTATGTTTGAACTTCTCCAGTTAACTGCCTTAACATCGTGGCACATCGTACAATCTGTTGAGAATTTCCCGTTAGGATGATTCGGCACGGCAGTTGCAAAATAATCTTTTGCATGGCAACTGTAACAATCAGTTTGGACGGGTTCAAACTGACGCACTTCATAATTTTGATGGCACATGCCACAGTCTGCTGTCTGGTGAGAACCAAACAAAGGGAACCGGCTTCTTTCATGAAGTGGAAGTATCTCTTTTACCAACCAGGTTTCGGGCGTATGACACGATTGACAATCGTTCGACAATGTATTCCCGTGAACTGAGGTGTGACAACTTGAACAGGTAACCGGAGTACCCTCAAATTTAAGAGAGGTGTGACAAGTTTTACAGTCAACGGTTGAATGTTGTCCCTTTAAAGCGAATTTTGTAGTGGAATGATCAAAATCGAGTCTTTTAGTATCAACAATCCAGTTTTGTGGATTATGACAAGTTCCACAGTCTTTCCCTTTAAGATCACCATGGGGCGACTGGGCAACAACGACATTAAATAATGCCAAAAATGAAATTAAAAGTGACAGGTTGCGCATTTGAAATCTTCGATTTTGTATTTTACAAACACTATGCCGTTCGATTCGGCTTTTTTATGGCATTTTTCACATTCAATAAGCGAATGAGCACCCGTTAGCGAAAAACGGGTATTGTTGTGGTCAAACTTTTCCGGGTTCCAGTTGGAAGTAGTGTGACATCTCAGACAGTCATTTTCACCTGTCGTTTTGAACTGATAATTGTGAACCTCTTTGTGGCAACTCTCACAATGCGTATTAAGAGAAGCAAATTTTCTAACTGCAGGGGTTACACTCTCATCTTTTTTGTGGCAATCGTAACACTTATTCTGAGTGTGTTTGCCCGTTAGTTTAAACTCTGTTTTTTCATGATCAAAGCTGTATTTTAACCAGTTTTCAACATTATGGCAACTTGAACAGTTGTTATTGCCCATAAATTTGGCCGAAATCTCTTCGCCGTGAATATTCTTATGACAACTAACACACTCAAAATTATCCTTTTTGAATTTCCATTCTGTTCCTGAATAGTGGCAACTTTGGCAAGGTTGTGCAAGGTGTGATCCTGCGAGAGGAAACCGCGTTTTTTGATGAAGTTCCAGAGTAAATAACGATGGGGAGAAGCCATTCACTGTGTGGCAATCAGAACATTCTCCAGATTTCCCTGCTGCGATGAACTCACCTTTATGATAATCTTTATGACAATTGGTACAATTTTTATGTTCAGGCTTTGAATTTAGATCGGTGCCATGACACTCACCACATTTAACAACACGATGTTGGCCCAACAGTCGAAAACCTGTTTTATCGTGGTCAAATCCGTTTAGTTTTACATTTTTAAAATTGTCGGTTGAGTGACAGTCGGTACACACATTCCCAAGTTTTCCGTTGTGGATATCTTTATGACAGTTGGTACACGATGCAAATTGAATACCTTTAAAAACCTTGGAATCTTTACCGGCGAGGTTTGTATTGGTGTGGCATCTGTAACAATCAACCCGTGTGTGAGCTCCTGTAAGATTAAAATTGGTTTTTGCATGACTAAAACCGGTTGCAGGTTTAAAAGCACTTTGAGTGTGGCAACCCGTACAATTGTTTCCAAGAGTTGTTTTGTGCACATCTGTATGACATCCGAGACAGTTCTGTTCAAGTCCAAGAAAGGTTCTGCCTGCTCTTTTTTTGGCATTCCCTTTTATGTATTTCGCCTGATGACATCCGGCACAAGAAAGATGAAGGTGTTTTCCTTGAAGTACATATCCTGCCCTTCCATGATCAAAACCTTTTTGATTAAAACTCATCAATTTGTAGCCTCTACCATGGTGTTCACTATGGCAGGCATAACACATCTTCCCTTTTGCTTCTCTGGCGTGTAATCCTCTTCCACTGTTAACAAGAGTATTGATCTCGGTATGGCATGAGAGACATTTGGAATTCTGCACTTCATCGCCTGAAGTGTGGCATTTGCTGCAATTACTCATGCCTTCAAGATTGGCATGGGCATTACTCAGATCACCGGGAGAGAACTGAGCTCTGACGACAACCGATATAACTAATGAAACAAAAAGGATACGAAACACTGGAATCCCGGTTTTGTTGATTTATTACTTATGGCTTAAAATTGCTTCTCCAAATTTCTTTGTGATCCGCACTCCGGCCTTCTCAAGAAACTTAACCGGCAATTCACCACCGGCAAAGATGTAAACAAGGTCGTTTTCAATTTCGAAAAGGTCTTCAGAATTACCACCTCTGTTAAGTACCACAGATTCATCTTTAATTTCAACAACATTTGTACTAAACAACAACTGTAACTTACCACTTTGTGAATAAGAATTTATGTTTTCGAGGTTTTTAGGTTTTATTCGTGAAAAGGCGTCAGCACGATAGGACAAATGAACCGTGTTGCTGCCATGTGCAAGGAGAATAGCGGATTCAATTGCTGAATCTCCGCCGCCAACTACTAAAATTTTTTGATTATCGATGTGTTCAGGTTCCAATAACCGATAGAACACTTTCTTCTTGTTTTCTCCCAAAACGCCAAGTTTTCTGGGAGAACCCCTTCTTCCTATAGCCAAAATTACGGAAAAAGCAGAATATTCCCCCTTGTCCGTCATCACTTTAAATATTTCACCTTCTTTTACAATCGACTCAACTTTTTTATTTTCATCAATTTTAATATTGTTTTTAGAAATTACATCCGACCAAATCGTAATAAGTTCGTCTTTATTGGTTTCTACAAGTTTAACTTTCCCCAGAAGTGGAAGATCCATCGGTGAGGTCATTACAATCTTTGATCTGGGGAAGCTGTAAACAGTTCCACCAATTGTGTCCTGTTCAAGTGTTTTATATTTTAGGCCATATTCTGCACTTTTCAGTGTTGCCGAGATCCCGGCAGGACCTGAACCTACAACGATCACATCAAATTGGGCTTTGTGATCCTTTTTGAGCTTCTTAAAAAGATAAATTACAGCTTGTTTCCCTTGCTCAACAGCATTTTTGATTAAACCCATCCCGCCAAGTTCACCGGCAATAAAGAGCATGGGAACATTTGTTTCAAACTCCTGACTTACATGGGGAAGGTCAACACCTCTTTTTTCAGTCCCAATATATAAGGCAATTGCCTGAACGGGACATGCATGAAAACAGGCACCATGACCCACACATCGTGATGCATTTACGGTTGTTGCTCTCCCGTTTACAATCGCCAGGATGTCTTTTTCCGGGCAGGCTTCGATGCAGGCACCACTTCCGATACAAATATTTTCATTAACATAAGGGTGGAGAGAGACAGGTTCAAAAAGACCAAGGTTTTTTGCTTCCTCAATCTTCTTTACATTTTTTTTTGAGGTTCTGCTTTTCCCGCGAATGTAGAAAAACAGGACTATCGATATGAGAAGAAGGGCGAAGAGGTATCCGCCCGTTTCTTCCAGAAAAACTTCATTCACTTTTTATTTTGCCAACTCCTTCTCTGCAAGTTCCGCTCCGGGAGTTCCGGGGAAATCTTTTACAAGTTTTTGCCATGTTGCTTTAGCTTTTGCAACATCACCTTTTTCACGCTCAATAAAACCGAGATAGAAAATAGCTTCCGAATTTTTGGGGTCAAGTTTTATTGCTTTGCTTATTACCTCCAATGACTTATCCATCTCTTTCTTTTGGTAATAGAGACTGCTTAAAGCTATCAAAACTTCAACATTGTTTGGATTAATCTTTAAATATCTTGTATAACCATCAATCGCTTTGTCAGGTTTGTGAGCCATACCCATAAATTCGGCATACTCAAGCAATTTTACTGTGTCATTCGGGTTTTCATTTGCAGCTTTTTCAAGCTGTGCCATCTTCTCGAGGATATCAGCTTTTACATTCCCTGATCCGGGTTCACCTGCCATACCACTTCCCATTCCCTCATGAGTACCATCTTTTGGCATCTGTGAGCCGTCTCCGATTGGTGGGGCATCCGTCTTCTTTGTGCCACTCATGGTTGAAAAAATAACAACCCCGGCAACTGCAAAGACAAGAATTATGACATACACATAAACTTTGTTGAACTTCATGTAATTCTCCTAAAAAATCCATCCGGCTCCGTAATAAACTGTCACAGCTACATGAATCAGCATTATTACGAACATCGTGATGGCAAATGGTAAATGAAAAATATGCCAATACTTAAAAAGTTTGTGCATCGATCTTAATATTCTGTTTTTCCGGTCAAGAGAAATTTTCTCTTTTGCAGCGGATAATATCTCTTTTACAAGCTTTTTGTCGGTCACTCCCGAGTTTTTTAATCTTTTCCGGAGTGAATTTACTGAATTTCTGATTAAAAACCAGTCTCTAAATATAGTCAGTAAACTCGACCAGGTTCCTGTACCTTTTGTGTCCCCGGCTGCTCCCGCTCGCTCGATTTCGTCCATTATTTCCTGGTTGAGATTAAACTTCTCCTGCAATCTTAGAGTGTTTTCCTTTTGCATCCTGGCTATCTCCTGGCTATCCAGCTCATTCCCCTTTATGGAACGGGGTATCTTTGTATATATGAATCTACCGGCAACTCCCGAGACAACCACTGCGGTCATCGACCAAAACGAGATGGAAACTATCCCCCCAAACTTAAATGCAGTGTGGTATAATACAAATATGGGCCCCACAACACAAAGAAAAATGTGAAACTCAAGCCAGTGTTTTAATAATCCCAACCTGAAAAACATCCGGGTTCTTTTCCTGATCATGTAGGTTGAAACGCCTATAATCATCATCAATGTACCGGCTATTCCCAAAGCATGACCGAGGTATCCCTTGGGTTCGAGAACTACATGTGCTTCACTGTTATATTCCAGTTTTTTCTGGTACCGTGGAATCTCATCAATCTGCCCGGGTCTCCAAAGCAGTTTAGCAGTGGAATGAGGTCTTTCTTCTTTTGGTGTCGCATAATAATCCTTCCCGTTGTAATACAGGAGCACAGTTGAGGTTATCCCGACTATAAAAAACAGGGCTATATAAACGGTATGTGAAAATTTACTCACTTAAATTCCTTGTTCCAATCGAATTAAATCACATTATGAAATCAGATTTCCACTTCTACAAGTGTACGGGATTTTGTAGATTTTGCAATCTTCAGCGACTCTAATTTCCTGTTCAGAAGACTGAGTCTTTCGTTACCGGCATCATCGAAATCGTCAAAAGATTCCATGGAATCAAATTCAAAAATTTCACGGAACTTGTTCGATTTTCCCTTCTCTTCAAAAAGTGAATATCTTAACAGACCTTCAGATTTAATTAATGATTTATATTCTCGTATTGAATCAAGATACTCTTCCCTTTTGTTTGGGTCAATCTCATAAGATACAAAAAACAGAATTTTCGCCATTTCTACTCCTTGATATTTAAAGCTCAATGGTTCCACGAAAGTTGATCTCTGCGGGACCTGTTAAGCAAAGGTTTTCCAATTTATTATCTATTATTTTAAAATCGATTATTAAAGTATCGCCACTTTTTGTAAGAAGTTTTACGGGAGGGGTCACCTTACCGAGAGCAAACATGATTATAGCTGCCGCAGTTGAGCCCGTTCCACATGCATCTGTTTCCCCCTCCACACCCCGTTCCCAGGTTCTTATAACAAGATTATGTTCATCTGTTACCTTAATAAAATTTACATTAACCCCCTGTGGAGCAAAATCGGTGTGATACCTGAGCTCCCTGCCCAATTCTTCCACGGGAAAACCGGAAAGATCTGAAAATGTTCTCCCCGGATATTTGTTATCAATCGGGACATCCTCTATATCTACGATCAAATGAGGTGATCCTGTATCACAATAATGGGCAGTAAAAAGGCTGTTTCGGGCTTTAATCTTAAATCCCTTTTTTAGCCGCGAAGGTCGGTTCAGATGAAATACCGGCTCACCCCCTGCAGGTAACTCACCACGATAAATTTTATCACCAAATCGAAATTTTAGCTCCCCGTCGCTATCCATCCCCTGCTCAAATGCGTACAAAATTACACATCTTGCCCCGTTCCCACAAAGAGAACCTCTACTTCCATCGGCGTTGTAAAAATCAACAAAAAAACCGGCTTCTTGAGCCGGATATAATATGAGCACACCATCAGCACCTATCCCCTTTCTCCGGTCACAGAGATGGATTATCTCGTCTAGGGAGAACGATTCTGAACCTTTGGATATCAGGTCGATTAGTATAAAATCGTTCCCGGCTCCATTAACTTTACAAAAATTAAAATATCTCATTCATATAATTTATGTTTTATCAAATTTATAGACAATGTTATAACTCCATTTTCCTCATTTTTTTGATAAAAGAAATAATAAAATTATATCTATTGCGGTGAATCAATTATTTTTGCTATTCTTATTGAGATATAATGCACAAATTTTTCGCTTTAAATTGCTTAAGTTTGCACTATCAAACATTCAACAACTAGATGATAAGGAAGAAATATGAGAAAAGCACTACTTGTTCTGCTTGCTCTTGTTATTTACTCTACGGGATCGATAACATTTGCACAGAACCTCAGTACCAAAGTACATTTTGGTGTGGAAGGAAATGCCATTATTCCAATGAATGAATTCACTGAGACTTCGATTAATGGTGGTTTTAGAGGATTCTTCAGGTATGGCTTTAATGATACCTGGAGACTTGAATTCGGTGCCGGTTATGTTAAATATGCCGGTAAAGATTTCAGAACAACAGAATACGAAACCGATGTGGTGCCCATAGACTTAAGACTTTTATGGTATCCTTTTGGATTCGAACAGATTTCACCCTACCTCTATGTTGGTGGTGGTGCGTTACATTATAATGTGATTAAAGACCCCGACTCAAGAAAATTCCAGAACCCTTCAGTAGCTGTTGAAGGAACAGGCTGGACTGCACTCGGCGTTGGTGGTTTGGGCGTTGACTATGCTGTCTCCGAAAACATCCAGATTGGTCTTACCGGTGGATTTAATTATTCTTTTACCGATAATTTGAACCACTATAAAGTTGGTGAACCAAAAGATGCTTATATAAATGGTGGTCTCCACATTATCTTTGGCGGAACCAACATTAACAAAGATTCTGATGGTGACGGGCTTTTAGACAAAGACGAAATCTATGTTTATAAAACCGACCCTTACAAAGCCGACACAGATGGTGACGGACTTAGTGATGGAGATGAGGTGCTTAAACATAAAACAAATCCACTTGTGGCTGATACTGATGGCGATGGTCTTAATGATGGCGAAGAATTGTTAAAATTCAACACCAATCCTCTTAAGGCTGACACAGACGGTGATGGTTTGAAAGATGGAGAAGAAGTTCTTAAACATAAAACTGATCCTCTTAAAGCCGACACAGATGGTGACAAACTTAACGACTTTGATGAAGTTACTAAACACAACACCAACCCTCTTAAAGTTGACACCGATGGCGATACTCTCTCTGATTATGATGAGGTTATGACCCATAAAACAAATCCATTAAAAGCTGACACCGACGGTGATGGCATCAATGATGCTGATGAACTGAAACAGTATAAAACCGATCCTCTTAAAGCTGATACCGATGGTGATAAACTTGAAGACGGCAAAGAAGTTAGCCAGTTCAAAACCGATCCGCTTAAAATGGATACTGACGGTGATGGTCTTAATGACTTTGAAGAATTAATGAACTACAAAACTAATCCTCTCTTAGCTGATACCGATGCCGGTTCAGTGAACGATAAAGTCGAAGTTGACAGAGGTACCGATCCTCTCGATGCAGGCGATGATGTGATTAAAATGAATGTTCCTATGGTTCTTGATGGAATCGTTTTTGAAACAGGTAGTGCTAAAATCTCTCCTGCTTCTGAAACCACTCTTAATAAAGCATTCAAAACTCTTACTGCCTATACTGAAATTTCAGTTGAAATTCAAGGACATACAGATAATGTCGGTTCAAGAGCTTTCAACATGAAACTTTCACAGGACAGAGCTGAAGCTGTTATGAACTGGATGATTGAAAAAGGCATTTCCAGAAGCAGAATGACTGCTAAAGGTTTTGGCCCCGACAAACCAATGGTTCCTAATGATTCAGATGCCAACAAACAGAAAAACAGAAGAATTGAGTTCGTAAGAACTAAATAATTTCAGGTATTAAGTATTAGGTATCAGGTATTAACTTTTTATCTAAAACTACTACTAAAATTAAAAAGGCTGCCCAAATTGCGCAGCCTTTTTTTGTTTAAATCGATATGTTCAGGAATTAAAATAATACCTGATACTTAATATTTAATACCTATCCCCGTCTTTTCATTATTGCATGTTCATACATCTTCTCATAGTGACGGGCAGACTGTTTCCACGAATAGTTTTGAATCATACCGTTATAAATGATTTGATTCCATACACTTTTTTGATGGTAACATCTTAACGCTCTTTCCAGACTTGAGACCAATGCCTCGCCTGTGTAATCGTAAAAACTGAAACCATTTCCGGAAAAAGAACCATGATGGCGGCTTTCATCCCAATCGATAACTGTATCTGCCAAACCTCCGGTCTTTCTTACAACCGGTACCGTTCCATATTTAAGACTGTAGATCTGGTTTAATCCACAAGGTTCATATTTTGAGGGCATCAGGAAAATGTCGCTTGCAGCCTCAATCAAGTGCGCAGCTCTTTCATCCTTGGCATTAAGAAACGAAACTTTTTCAGGGTATGTATGTGCCAGGTAGCGGAACAGTTCCTCATATCTGTATTCACCACTGCCAAGGATTACCCACTGAGCGTTAAATTTCATAAGGTCATTTATGGAATCTGCGATAAGGTCAAATCCTTTTTGACTGACTAATCGTGAGATTATCCCTATCAGGGGAACATTTGGGTGATAAGGTTGCCCCGTTTTTGAGAGAAGATATTTTTTGTTCTCGTATTTACCCGACAAATCTTCTTTAGTGTAGGCATAAGGAATCAATTCATCCTTATCGGTATTCCAAACTGAATAATCAACTCCATTGAGTATCCCCCAAAAATCATTTATTCTGTAATGTAATACGCCTTCAAGCCCCTCTCCATATTCAGAAGTTGTTATTTCCATGGCATAGGTAGGACTGACAGTGTTGATCGCATCAGCATACATCAGCCCTGCTTTCAAGAAACAAACAGATCCCCACACTTCTATGGGACTGTTGTCGAAAAAAAGGTCTTTCCTCAATTCAGCTTTACCCAAAGTCTCCTTCGGAAATCTCCCTTGATAACCGATGTTGTGGATTGATATTACAGTGGCAACCCGGTCATAAAAACGATCCCAACTATAGTTGTCTTTTATCATTAGTGGTAACAGTGCTGTGGGCCAGTCATTAACATTTATCACATCGGGAGCCCATTGCAACCTTTGAAGACCCTCGATAACTGATTTGGTGAAGTGAATAAATCTCTCATCTTCGTCTGCATGATCGGTATAGATCAAAGGTTTTCCATCGTGTCCCCACCTGTCGAAATACCATGGACAGTCAATAAAATAGATTTCAACTCTGGAATCAGGCATTATCGACTTAAATACCCGGGTGTTATGCACTTGTCCTGCAACTCTTATAGGCATTTCACCAATCTCTGAGGAGTATTCGAGATGGACCCCCTCAAAGTTGATAGCAGAATATTTCGGGAGGAAAACTTTTACTGAATGCCCTAATTTTTGAAGGGCTTTTGGCAGTGCACCGGAAACATCCCCAAGTCCCCCGGCTTTTGCATAAGGAAACACCTCGGATGAAACAAAAGCAATTCGCATTATCTGTCCAATTCTAATTTTGTTGAATAAAGCGGATTACCCGCTCTGATGTTTTGTAAGCATTAAGGATGGAATCCCCAATCGAAACCCCACCCGAAAAATTACCGGAGACAAATATTCCCGGATTGTCTTCTTCAAATTTTTTAATTTTATCCATTAATTGGAAATACTCCCTGCCGTATTGAGGTACACCTTTCTTCCAACTCTTTGAAGTAACAAAAACAGGTTTGTCTTTTGCTCTGAATATCTCGGCAAGAGTGGTTATCGCCTTTTTGTTGATCTCTTTTGGATCAATTGCTGTAAGGTCGCCGTTTCTGTTTCCCCCCATCATTACAGAAAATAGATGACGATCTTCGGGACATCTGCCCTCAAACAACCCGGACACATGTGTAATATTTAACACCTCTCTGTTTTCTATCGCGGGAATTAGAACTGTATATCCTCTGGTGGAAATTTCAAGGTCTTGTTTCAGGTATGAAACATATACTTGTGTAAGAGGTGCATATTCAACTTTGTCAAGTGTTTCAGCAAGTGTTTTGTCGATGTCAATTATTGTATCTGAAAAAACCCCGGCAGGCAGCGTAGAAATTACAAAGTCGTGAAGCTCAACCCGGGTATCCCCTTTTTTGTTAACCAAAAGTTCATACTGGTCCCCCTTCTGCGAAATTTTTAAGATATCATGAAGGTAGTTGATTCTTAAATTTAGATTTGATGCAAGTGCTTCGGTTAGTTGGCTCATCCCTTGTTTAAAACTGAAAAGCCTTCCACTTCCCTCAAGCTCATCTCTCTTTTTTTGTTCGAAAGGTGCTTTTTTGAATCCTTTGATTATGCTGCCATAATCCTGTTCAAGCTTATATAATTTGGGATAAGCTGCTTTGATGTTTAGTTTCGCCGGATCACCGGCATAAACCTCCGCAGAAAATGGCTCCATAACATAATCGAGAAATTCTTTACCGAGCCTCCGCCTTATAAATTCAGCAACACTTAATTCCTCACCATTTGATGTTGCGGGAAGAAATGGTTCAAAAAAGAACCTGAGTTTTGTTTTGTAAGTAAACAAAGGGAATTTTAAAAGGTTGTTTGGATTCATTGATAAATCATGGATTTTACCACCTGTATATGCTTGCTTTAAGTTTGCTTTTTCGCCTGCATATAAAAATGAATCTTGAAGACCCAACTCCTCTACAAGTTCCGGAATTAGTGAAGTTGTCTCTATTCCGGAGATAATGCCCTTGTCGAGAAGATAATCATTTTTCTTTTCTGTGTCAATAAGGCCACCGGCTCTGCCACTTTTTTCATACACATTTACAGTGAAGCCTTTCCTTTTTAGATAGTAGGCTACACTTAAACCAGAAATACCGGCTCCCAATATTGCTATTTTCTTCTCTTGCATTCAATCTTAGTCAGTTTAATCAATAAAATTACAAATTTAAATTTATTCGCTTTTTTCTCTTGTTTTAAAAAAATTATATCTCTAATTTAGAGAACTTAATCCATAATATTTTAAGAATACTCTTTAAATTTAAAGAAAAGTGGAATGCAATACTACAACACAGATAACATTGGCGAAGAATGGCTGACATACTTTGAAAAAAGTGACTATTTGGCCACACCGTCCTACGCCGAGACGGTAGAATATTTCCGTAATTTAGCGGAAAAATCTCCTTATGCAAAGCTTGTTACTTTTGGAGTTTCACATCAGAACAGAAATATTGTTTGTTTGGTTGTTTCTGAAACAAAGGAATTTACTCCTAAAAGGACCCGGAAAAGTCCAAAAGCTATTGTATTATTGAATAATGGAATTCACGCCGGTGAAATCGAAGGTAAAGATGCCTCGATGATGTTGTTGCGTGATATTTTGATCACAAGGGAAAAAGAGTATTTACTCGAAAATTTATCAATACTTGTGGTTCCTGTCCTTAATGTTGATGGTCATGAAAGAATGAGCCATTTCAACCGTCCAAATCAAAATGGACCTCTCAAACAGGGATGGAGAACAAACGCCCTTAATCTGAATCTGAACCGTGACTTTATGAAAGCCGACAGTGCCGAAATAAAATCCTTTTTGAGGCTCTATTCAGGTTGGGCTCCCGATCTTCTGATCGATTCTCATACAACTAACGGTATGGATTACCAGTATAATCTAACCTACGGCATGGAGAAACACCAAAACCTCGAAAGACGACTTTCGATCTGGGGTAATGAAGTATTTCTCCCCAATGTGATTGATGCAGTTGAAAGGGAAGGTTATGTTACTGCACCTTACATCGATAAAGTTGGTGAAAATATCGAAGAAGGTGTAAAAACCTGGTCTTATGAACCAAGATTTTCCACCGGTTATGCCGCCCTTCAAAACAGACTTGCTCTTTTGGTTGAAACTCATTCTCTTAAACCATATAAAGAGAGAGTTTATGCGACCAAATGCATTATGACTGAATCCCTCGAATTTATCAACAATAATCATAAAGAACTTAAAGACCTAAGCCGCTTTGCCGACAGAAGATCAATTCAAAAATTCTTTATCGAGAAGAAAAGATTCCCGATTCAGCTCACAGGCAACGAAGAGAATGAAACGATTGTCTTTAAAGGCTACAAAACAGAGGAAAGAGAAAGCGAAATTACCGGAGGGCCAATTATTGGTTACACCGACGAACCAAACGATATAGAGATTCCATTATTTAACAAAATGGAAATCACCAAAACAGTTAAGGTTCCTGATGCTTATCTCATTCCCGGTGAACATAAATGGCTGCCAAGAATTCTTAAACTTCATGGCATCATATTTAAACATCTTGACAAGGAACTGGAACTTGAAGTGGAAAAATACCGCTTCTCGAATGTGGAATTTGCTACCAAACCTTATGAAGGCAAGTTCAGAGCCTCGTTTGATGTAACACCTTTCACAGAAAAAGTTACAGTACCTCCCGGTACTTTCTTTATCCCTGTAAACCAGAGAACCATTAGAGTTATCCTTAATTTGCTTGAACCTCTCGCTCCCGATTCAATTGCAAGTTGGGGTTACTTTAACGCTCTGTTTGAGAAAAAGGAATACGCTGAAGACTTCGTTTTTGAGCCAATAGCGGCAAAAATGATGGAAGAAGACCCACATCTGAGAGAAGATTTTTATTTCAACATCGAAGAAGATGAAGAATTTAAGAATGATCCGGCTGCAAGGCTCGACTTCTTCTACAAGAAATCACCTTTCCACGATGAGAATGAAATGGTTTACCCCGTAATGAAAGTTTACGACGGAAAACGCTATTTCAACTACTTCGACAGATTCAGATAATTCCTGTCTCTTTAAAATTCAAAAAGCTGTCACCTGCAAAGATGACAGCTTTTTTTATTTTCTGACGGCTGTGCTTATTTTAAGTTCCCCTTAAATTCTAATCGCATGTTGTTAATCAGATGATGCAAATTTTCCCTATTTTAATTGTTTGGTAATCATAAATTTTGGAAATTTTTGCCCGGTGAGTGCCCTAAAAGTCGGTTTATATACATTTTTTCTCCTCATCCTGTTTTCCTTCTCCGGCTCAGTATCGCAGCAGAAAAGTTTGGGAATAGCAGGGGGAATTGTGTTTTCTGGGAATCACCAGCGACCGGTTATCAATGCCGAACGGGCAAAAAAGCTCAATCCCGACAAAATTTCTTCACTCCACCTCACCAAAGATGAACAACTCGATCTTAATCCAATCTATTCAATCTCTTTTACTGCCTCTTTCTGGTATAATTTTACCTCGGGTAATTTATTAACAGTTCAAAACCCTGCCTACAAATTAAATCTTAAATACTTTGCCCCTGAAAACTGCGAAACAGTTTCCCTTAAACTTACTCTGAACGATAAGCCAATGAGCTTGGAATTTCCCTTGAAAAAAAGTGAGATTTATGAGGGCAACCGGTTTAATATTCGAGTTGCTGTTGATGAATCAAAAGGGAAAATATCCTTAACCATAAATAATAAAGAAAAAACCTTTAACACAACTCCATTTATAACAAGTGATGAGTCAGATCTCTACATGGGAGCATCCCCCGGGGAAAATGAATGTGCTCCGATGATTGTCGAAAATTTGCTGATACACATCTCAGGCAAATTGGAACACAAATATATTTTTAACGAAATGGAAGGGGATATAGCCTACGACTCAGAGGGAAGCCTCGATGCCTTTGCGACAAACCATCAATGGTCGATTAACCAACATTTCTTTTGGAATTATCATGATTCAATCTCCTATAAAAAACAGGATTTTAACCGGATTTGGCAGAATCCTTATACTAATGAGCTTGGGATAATTACCAACAACGGGGTGGATGTTTATTCATTTAAAGATGGTAGCCTCAGCCGGACAAAATACGAAGAACAATACAAGGTAATGGTTTCGATTGGAGGATTCCCCAATCATGATTTATTAGTCGGTTTTTGTTCAGCCTACCCGGATGATGAAGTGGCAGTTTTTGATTTCAAAAAAGGGAAATTGACAGGTGGATTAACAAAAAATACTGATGAGGGTTATGTATATGGAAGTACAAATTTGGTGGACAGCAAGACCAAATCTGTTTACTCATTCTGTGGATATGGTTGGTATAAAGCAAGAAATCAGCTAATGAAATTTAATGAATCCTCAAAAAAATGGGAAGAACAGAAAGTGAAAGGTGATTTCTTCCCTGCGAGATATATGCAAGCTGTGTTGCCTTCTCCTGAGCGGGATGTTTATTACATCTTAGGGGGATATGGGAACAAATCCGGAATTCAAAAAGACGGCTTTTATAACCTCTGGGATCTACATAAACTTGACCTCAAAACTCTTACAAACACCAAAATTTACGATTGGGGGAAAAAGGATAAATATCATGTATTCTATCAAGCACTTTGGGCAGATAGTAACAGGAGCGGCATCTATACTTTGGTTCGATCAACAGAAGAAAAAGTTATAGAGCAAAAATTGGGGAAATTAGCGTTTGGAGACACTTCATTGACAATAGTCGGAGACACAGGAAGTGTCGGTTCTCACCACCCATTATCAGGCAGCTTTTTAATCGATTACAAAATGAATAAGTTTTTTTCGGTTTTAACCACCGAATACGATTCAACGGTTACAGTACATCTTTTTTCGATTAATACTCCCATTCTTTCTGAAGCGGAATACAAAGAATTGTATTCAATTTCTCCTCATGGCGTCAGAAGCCGAAGACTTGAATGGTCACAATGGGGGATTGCCCTTGCTGCTCTTGTTTTATTACCCTATGCTTCTGTCTCTATCTTCAAATACAGAAAAAAACGGAAAGTAAAATCTTCGATGCAAATTGAGCATCAGAAATTGGAGCTACTTAAAACAGTTAAAGAACCGGAAAAAGATTTAATTACACTGTTTGGCGGTCTAAAGATATTTGATTCAAATGGTTTAGATGTTGCAAGACAGTTAACGCCAAAACAGTATGAGACAATTTCACTGATTGCTTATTATAGTTACAAGGGTGTTAAGAAAATCGGGATTGAATTCGATCAGATCGATAAAATTATTTGGCACGATACCCCGGTTGAGAATCTAAGAAACAGCAGAAATGCTCTTCTCTCAAAAATCAGAGCTGCTTTGAAGGGAGTGAATGGCATTTCTTTAAAAGTTTATGACACCTCTGTTGAGTTATCAGCAAACGACAATTATGTGAATGAGATCAACAGCTATTTTCTACTTAAACGATATTTTTCGAACAAAGAGAAAATCAGCGACGAAGAATCTTTTGATAATTTTCTGAAAATTGTTAGAAGAGGGAAATTAATGGAGAACCTTTCTGCTGATTGGGTTGAAAAAATTAAAATGGAAGAAGATAGTGAGATCACTAAAATTATCACAATTCATTTGGAAACAAAGTTTTCAGAAGGTCACTATGAGAAATGTGTCGAGATTACGGATTCAATTTCCAGCCACGATCCACTAAACGAGGAACTCCTGGGCATCAAACTAAGGTCTCTCTACAATCTCGGAAGGCATTCGATTGCTTTGGAAGTTTATAACAACTTCTGCAATAAATATCAATCATTTTTTGGTGAGAGATTCGCAATTTCTTTCAATGATTTGTTAAAATATTAATCGTTTCCGGCTGTGAAAAAAATACTCTATTTCCTGAAGATTCTATTAGTGATGGTCGTCGGGCTTGTGTCGATCATTCCTTCAATAAGTTTTGGGCAACAATTAGAGGTTCATCAATTCAGCGGCCTGGTTTTTTCAGGCAACCATAAATTCCCCATCAGCCCCTATCGAACAAAAGATGGCGACAAATTAAAAGAAAAAACCAAACTCTTTCTGACAAAAGAAAAACGAGTAAACTTAAAAGGGAAATACTCCATCTCTTTCAAAGCTTCCTTTTGGTATAATTTTGCTTATGGATATATTTTTAAGGTAGAGAACAAAAATTACTCAATACAATTTCTTTTTGATCATCATTCTGCCTCCTCTGATATTAATCTGTCAGTTTCATTTAACAACGAATCCACACCTGTCACCTTTCGCTTCAAAAGAAGTGATATCTACGATGGAAAGTGGTTTGATTGTATGTTCGAGATTGATGAGGTAAAAGGAATTATAAGAGGGCAAATCAATGGAGTGGTAAAAGAATTTAAAACAAAATCGTTTTATTCACAAGGAGGCAGCGATATCTCTTTTGGTGCCGGGGGAATTACAAATGATTGTGCCCCGATGATCCTGAAAAACCTCAAGATATCAATTAATGGAAAACTTGAACACCATTATCTGTTCACAGAAATGGAGGGAAACACAGCTTATGATTCTGAGGGGAATCTGGACGCACAAGTGACCAACCACGAATGGCTTATTAACCAACATTATTTCCCTCACAAAAAGGATTCATTTTATGTGAATTCTGCCGCCATCCTTGCAATGTTGGTAAATAAAAGAGAAAATGACCTGATAATTAAGCTATCTGACTCAATAAAGATTTACGATTTATCCTTCCACACCTTTGCAAACTTTCCTCTTGACTCAAAAATTAATGATACTTTGCCGGGTGGATATCTTTTTGATACAATGAATTGGGATTCATTATCACTGATCAAAGATGACCAAAGAAACAACCTGCGCTATTTCCTTTATAAATACCTGCGGAAGGACAGCACTTTAATTAAAATACTTTTTGTTCGTACTCCGGTTTTGACCGAATCTCAGTATAACGAACTTTTTGAGAACTCCCCCACTCAAATTCACCAGAGAAATAAAACAATTATTCAATGGTCGGTCATCGGGATTGGGATACTAATTTTGTTCTTCTTAGGATATTCCGGAAAATTAATAATGAAACGGAGAAGGGAATTTTGGTTAATGGAAAAGGAAATCTCTGAAAGGCAGGTAATAATCAAGTATTTTCCGGAAACAAATTACATTTCAGTATTTGGTAAATTAAAGCTTATTGACAAAAATGGTATCAACCACGCCGATAATTTATCTCCTAAACTGGGAGAATTGCTTGCAATGATAATTTTTTATAACCCAATTGAAAAGAACAGCCAATCCAAGGGTGTCAATTTTAAGTTGCTCGAGGAGATTTTTTGGTATAATATCAAGAGTGAAAATATTAAAAACAACAGGAATGTGGCTTTTGCAAGAATTCGTAAAGTTCTTGAAGAATTTGATGGTTTAACTCTGAGTGTGAGGAAAAATGAGGTGAGTCTGGATTGTTCAAGCGAAATTTCCAATAGAGTTGAGGAATATTTAAAACTCGTGAACTACTTGAATCAGCCTGAAACATCTCAGGATGAAACTGCTTTTGCTTCTTTTGCCGGAATTGTAAGTGAGGGAGTGGCCCTAAATGAATTACATTCCGAATGGGCTGAATCAACCAGAAGCATCCTGAGATCAGAAGTTATCAACTTTTTAGGGAAATATATAGATATCCTCTTTAAAAAGAGTGACTACAAATCTTGCACTAAAATTGCCGATATTGCTTTTTTACACGATCCTCTTCACGAAATAACACTTAAATATAAGATTAAGGCTCATGTTCAACTCGGTGAAGTTGCGATGGCGGAAGAGTGTTACAATCTTTTTTGTAAACAATATCTGACCGTATATCACGAAGAATTCCCCTTCGAGTTTGACGAGCTGTTGGAGGATTGAGTTACTCCGAAAAATTTGATCCGCACTTCTTAAAAAATGCGGATCATAAAAGGTGATACAGTTAATATTTATTTACTTCCATGTATCAATTACTTTGACTTCATTCCCTTTTTTAATGTATAAACGATGTCCAATATCAAAATAGACATCGTTTGCACCCTCTTTCAGCCCGGAATCATTCAAGATACTGTATGTAAGTATATTGTTATTCACTTCTTTAACCTTGAATATGTATCCGCTGAATCCAAAAGTGTTACCGCAATTTAAATCGATCACCACGCTGTCCAAAATCATTCGATCCGATTCCCTTAAAAGGACATGGTCACCATTAAATGAATGAACAAGGCTTACCATCAGAAGCTTTTTTTGGCAATCGTAGCCATCAAAAATCAGTTGTTCAAAGCAGGTTGAGTTTCTGATATCCAACTTTACCATACCTGATTTCCCTGTAACCTCACTTGTGTTTGTTCGGTAATGCCTGATAGTTAATAATGCCTCATCTATTGTGATCGTCTTTTCTGAATTTAATTCATACGAAAATTCATAGGTAAAGTTTGGTGTCTGACATCCGCTGATGAGAACTGTTATGAGCAGAAGTCCCGTTAATGAGAATAACATGTTGAAAGATTTCATTTTGACTCCACATTTTTTGTTGAAATAATGTTAAAAATTGTACACTGTGGCGACCCTAAGGTTCAATGAAGTGGTCGGCTTCCGTGTACCGAAGGTCGTGATGTATTTAGCTGTTGTATCAAGTTCCAACTTGGTTGATAATTGGAATTTATATCCGAATCCTAAAGCAAATAAATTTACAGTTGTATTATCGGATTTTGGTGCTTGGTAACTGTAGTAGTTGTAGTATGGCCAAGTGTTGGAATTGTAGTAACCATACTTTGTTTCCTCGGAGTCCATATTTTTAAAACCAACACCTATCTGTCCGATTGTGTAGAAATTTTGAAACAACCGAAATTTTGCACCTGTAAGAATGAATATCATTTCGCTCTTCACACTCCCATAACCTTTCGAGACTCCAAATTTGACATAACCGACCTGGAAAACACCTGTGATTAAGTCAGAGAATTTATAATCATAGTTCGCAGATATTCCAAAACCCAACGCAGCTTCATCTAAAAACCCATCCCTATCGGAGTATCCATCAAATTCAAGACCCAAACCCACCGAATGCTTGCCAATCGAAGCCTCCCTCCTGAATCCCTGTGTATAGACTAAATGTGAAAGAAGGAAATAACCTATCATTATAGAGAGTAAATATTTCATATATCATCCCGATTTAAAGTGTCAATTTACCTACCGTTTGTTAATTACTTCTTTACCTATTGGCCAAAGGGAAATTCCCGCCAGCTTGAAGTGTTGAATTGCAAAGGGTATTCCTATAATCGTTATAGCCGTAAAAATTGCGGACATAACATGCCCAAGAGCAAGAACCCATCCAAATGTACACATCCAAATTATATTACCCGATGTTCCAAGACAGCCAGTTCCTATATCATCATGTCCTGTTAGTTTCTTACGATCTACCACCTCTTTGCCAAAGGGCCAAAAAGCCAACTGACCTATTGTGAAACAAGCCTTCCCAAACGGAATTCCGATTACAGACATATACATTAATATGCCTGTGAAATACCAGCCTAATCCCATCCAGAAGCCACCAAACACAAACCATATTATGTTACCAAGGCAACCCATTTGATCTCTCCTCTAAAATTGATAATTTGTTAGCGAACAATAAATTTGCATGATTTACATTTTATAACAATAATAAGTAGTTTGTCCGACATACATTTCATCTGCATTTAAGCTGAAGAAGTAATATTGAACATCTTTATTGTCATCAAATGTCAATTTGATTTTGTTACTGGCAACTTTTTGCCATTTCCCGGATCTTTCTATATCCATTAAATAATTTTGCACCAAAAATTTTCCGTTGGAAGAAAACTTGATTTTCACCATTATCTCACTCTCATACTTAACTTTGGGATAAATCCATGAATATGTAGTAGTCAAATATGTATCAATTTTTTTTTGTGATTGAGCAGATATATCAGAAGTGAATATCATGCAGAATACAAACAATACAACAAGGTATTTCATTTCATCCTCAGAAATTTATTTCGTTTTAGTCATTTGAAAAGAAGGTTCATTAGCTCCGTAACAAGTAGCTGTTTTATTTTTTTTGTTGATTACAACAGTATATTCTGGATTCGTATATTTATCCAATGATACTTTGCAGAGAATTTCCAAATTCTCCCCGTCATCGTTAACAATACTATATGTACCTGTGTAAACATAAGGTTTGGATTTCTCTTCACTCAACTGAGACATGGAGACTTTATTCTTTGCTTTTATCTCGAATTTATACTCACATGCCGGTACCCAAACTTTTTTACCGCCTATTAGCGCATCTTCGCCATTTTTATTCTGCATGGCATATTTCGGCTGATGCCCCGCATAAGTTCCTAATAACTCTTTCCCGATCTCTTTTGTTTTGGCTTTCTTCTGGGCATTAAGATGTATCACCGGGACAAGTAAGATGATTAAGAATAGAATTGATAAAACTTTCATTTTTGCTGCTTCCTTATATTTTGTGAATGTTTGACATAATAATTTTCCTGCTTTTTCGTCGAAATCTAATATGGAACGGTTACTGAAACGATTACTACAACAAGAAATAACATCAAAATCCTTTTTAATGCAATAAATAGTATGTTTTTAATTTTACACCATTACTTTAAAACATAAAAAGCTGTCACCTGCAAAGATGACAGCTTTTTTTTTTGGAAATTATTTCTATTTCGTAAATTTGATTTTCTGTTGACCCATACAATCTTGGACACTGCGAATTATCTCAGGAAGTTCTGTCTTAATAGTATTCCAAAGGATGTTAAGGTCAACCACATCATAACGATGAATCAGAATATTTCTTAAATCTTTTAATCCTTTGCAAGGCATTTCAGCACAATCTTCCAGGATCTCAGTGGGTAACCGACTACATCCCTCACCCATTATCTCAAATAATCGTTGAATAGCATATTGTTTAATCTCGTCTTCGGCAAACTCTTCTTCTGAGATATCCTGAGTATAAAGTAGTATCTTATTCCCTGCATCAATTATCTGAGTGAGCGTACTTAAGACCTTATCCATAAATCACTTCTGTATTTGTCAGGATCGATCTTCGCAGATATATATTTGAAGATTTTTCGACACTTCTTCTGGTCAGCAGATCAATTTTCCTTGTGAATACTGACTGAAGATCAGTGTAAAGTTCATGGTACTTGAGGTAACCAATTGAGATGCCTTCCTCAAAATCGATGAGTACATCTATGTCGCTTTTATCCGTAAAACTTTCGGTTGTAATTGAACCAAACAAAGCGACTTTTTTAATACCCCACTTTTGACAAATTGAGGTAAGTCTGTCTATATTGTAGAATGGTTTGGAACTAATCATTGAATTCTTTTAATTAACTCTTTCAAATTAAACATTAAAAATGAAATCTGCAACTGCCAGGACAGATTCAAAATATTACACTTCTCTCTATCAGAATGTTTAACTGTTCTCAATAAGTCTTCTTATTTTCTCTGAATTCATTTTATCTGCTCTAAATTTTACAATGATCTTGTCATCTTCATATTTCACATCGTTAACCTTTGCGAGATTGTGAATAGATGAAACAATCGCTGATTGTGCATATGTGAGTTGTATAGTCTCGTCACCAAACTTTTCTTCGATGACATCCTTAACCATGCTTTTTAATTCCTCGATCCTGAATCCCCTGATCGCAGAAACTATTACCACATTTTCATATTTTCGAGTGACATGCTCTATTACATCCTTGTCCTCAAGAATATCAACTTTGTTAAAGACATGCATTATCACTTTGTCTTCAAATTTTAACTCTTTTAAGGTTTGATTAACGACACTTATATGATCCTCATAAAAAGGGTGTGTTATATCGATTATGTGAAGCAGAATGTCTGCATCTCTCACCTCATTGAGTGTGCTTTTAAACGATGCCACCAAATGCGCTGGAAGTTTTCTGATAAAACCTACAGTGTCGCTTAACAAAACTGAATGTGTTTTATCTACCTGAAAAACTCTTGTAGTTGAATCAAGTGTTGCAAAAAGTTTATCTTCAGCAAACACATCAGATTCTGTCAGGAGATTAAATATCGTCGATTTACCGGCATTGGTGTATCCAACAAGAGAGACTTTGATCTTATCCTTGCGATTTTTGGTCTGGGTTTCCCTGTTCGATTCAATCTCCTTCAACTTTTCAGAAAGCATTGCAATTCGGTCACGGATGATACGACGATCTGTTTCGATCTGTGTTTCACCTGGTCCTTTGGTACCAAGCCCTCCATACTGCTTCGAAAGGTGTGTCCAGGCCCTTGTAAGTCGGGGGAGCATATATTTCAACTGAGCAAGCTCCACTTGTGTCCTTGCTTCTTTGGTGCGCGCCCGTGAGGCAAATATATCGAGAATAAGCCCACTTCTATCTATAACCTTTTTGTCGAAAAGGTTGCTGAGATTTCGTACCTGAATCATGGACAGATCATCATCAAAAACTACAAGATCAATCTCATTGGGTTCTATCAGGTCGAGTATCTCATGAGCTTTTCCTTTACCGACATAAAAAGCTGAATCAAGCCGTTGCCTGTCCTGCTGAATTTTTATAACAGTCTCTCCTCCGGCAGTTGCCAGAAGCTCTTCCAACTCATCTATATGTTCCTGAGCTGTTTCCCGCGGTGTCTGCCCTATGCGTACACCAACCAGGATTGCCCGCTCAGTCTTCGTTTGTTTAATATCTATCAATTTATTCTTTCTTAAATCTTTTAAAAACCACAGAGCACACTGAGGGATTTTGAGTTAAACCACAAAGAAAAGGTTTAAACCACAGAGCGCACCGAGCACGCTGAGTGAGAGAAATAAATTTCTCCCTCTGCGAAAATCCGTTTAATCCGCGTGTATCTGCGTCCGCTTTCTCTCTGCCCTCTGTGTGCCCTGTGGTTTAACTCAATCTACTTCAGCAGTACCATTTTACCGACTGCAGTTTTCCCCATCCCCTGCAAACGATAAAAATAAACTCCCGAAGTGTAGCCATTTCCTGAGAACTGTGCCGAATATTTCCCCGGTTCAAATTCTCCATTCAGCAGAGTCGCCACTAATTCACCATTTGAATTATAAACACTTAATGCATATTCACCCTTAACCCCAACAACAAATTCAATCTTTGTAGATGGATTAAATGGATTCGGGTAATTACTGTTTAACTGAAAATCGAGCCGGGTAGTTTCATTTTCCTTTATTCCTGTAAGAATCGAGACATCAAGTGCAAAAATCGACCTTCCGTGTGTGCCTGCGTAGAGCATCTGTGTGGGAGCATGATACACAAGATCGAACACAGGTGAATTGGGAAGCCCCGTGCCTGCAACATACCAGTTTGCCCCGAGATTTTTTGTAAAAAACACACCGACATCAGTTCCCACAAACAACACTGAATCCCTTTCTTGATCGATAATTAAGGAATTAACAGGAACATCAGGAAGATTTCCGGATATATCGCTCCAACTTTCGCCGAAATTTGTTGACATAAAAACATGTGGATTTGTCAGATCACGGTTATAACCACTAAGTGTGACAAAAATCTTGTTGGGATTAGCTTTGTCAACAACAACATCAGTTACAGATCTATTCGGAAGAGTGCCTGTTCTGTTGTTCCAGGTCGTCCCCCAATCAGTGGATACATACACACTTCCATCATTGGCACCTGTGACGAGTACACGAGAATTCCCAAACTGTGCCGCAGAAACAGCCGTTATCGTTCCGAGAACACCGTTTGCTCCCTTAGTTAGATCCGGGCTTATAGAGGTCCAGGTGTCCCCTTTATTCGTGGATTTGTGTAATTTATAACTTCCAAAATAAACTGTTTGAGGAGTTACAGGATCAAGGATGTAGGGTGATGACCAGTTTGACCTGCTAAGATCGAGCCCGTTCGTAATCCCTGAAAAACTTAATCCTGCATTATCACTTCTACCCAAACCACCATTTTGACTACAAGCGTAGATTGTTTGCGAATTTGTTGGATCAACTTTACAATGGAACCCGTCGCCGCCATAAATTTCTTCCCAGTTGTCGATTCCACCACTTCTTGTCATTATGGTTCCATTGTCCTGTGTTCCACCAAGTACACGATACGGATTTTGATAATCAACTTCCATCGCATAAAATTGTGAAATCGGAAGGTCCTTTAGTTTATACCAGTTGTCCCTCCCCTGCCAGGTTTTAAACACTCCACCATCATTTCCAACCACTATGTTGTTACTGTTAAAGGGATTAATCCATAAAGTATGATGATCCGGATGTTGCATATCCCAAGTCCAGGCTGAATATGCATTAGTAATGTTTGCCCATGAAGTGCCACCATTTGACGAATAGAGCACATCAATCTCACCAAGATATACTTTGTTCGGATCGGCAGGTGAAACATCAAGCTGACCAAAATACCAGCCAAAATTTGAAAATTCGCCGGGAAGTATCCCATCCGGCATCTTTGTGAAACTTGCTCCCTTATCAGTCGATTTATAAAAACCAAAAAAGTTATGGTCATTACCATTTGCATTTGTGGAAGATTTATAAAGTGCATAAACGATATTTGGATCCGACGGTGCAACAGCTATGCTTATCCTCCCCAAACGATTGTTGTTTATTGGCAGACCGGTTATGTTCTTCGACCAGGTAGTTCCACCATCTGTGGATCTGTAAAACGCTGTGGATGCACCGGCTGCTTTTCTGAAAGAAGGACTTCTGAGCCGTTCCCACATTGCTGCATATACTATATTAACATCGTCGGGATCAACATCTACATCAATTGCTGAAGTGGAATCTGATACATAAAGCACTTTCTCCCATGTTGCCCCGGCATCAGTTGAACGGTAAATTCCCCGATCGGGACTTTTACTGTAAAGTCCGCCGCTTACTGCTGCAAAAATCAAATTGGAATTGGAAGGATGTACCTTGATTTCTCCGATATGTCTTGAATTTTCGAGCCCCGATGGAAACCAGGTGTCCCCTTTATCAGTTGACTTTAACAATCCAAATCCGGCATAAGAATCGGTGCTTATGTTTGCCTCACCTGTGCCACAATAGATTATATTTGGATTGTTGATGTCCATGGCCAGAGCACCAATCGATAGTGATTTCCATTGATCTGTTTTTGGCATCCAGGAGGCACCACCATTTGTACTTTTGAATATCCCGCCTGCTGCAGCACCTAACACTATGGTATTTGTATCCGCCGGATCAATAACAAGCGCAGTGATTCTACCGCCGATGTTGGAAGGTCCAACAGGTTCCCAGGCGGCTGAAGAAATTGCATCTCCAGACACTTCCATTCTCTCTTTAACAAGAATTGCTCTATGGTAATTTTCTAATGGAAAATCATCATACGGATAAGCCCTTTGACCGTGGAACCACTCCGAAGGTCGAAAGTCAAAGTTTTTCTTGAATCTTGGACTTAAATCTTGCATTATTAAGAGAAGAGGCAGAAGAATTATAGCGGAAAAAACAAAAGTTTTTATATTTTTCATGAACTTATTTAATTAATTGTTATTGTTTGGCAATTTAGCGTTTTTTCCACTTCCCGGGAACGGCAAAATGAATACTCAAATCGACATTTTATTTAAAGACCTGCATGAACTTTTAACCGAATCGATTAAAATTGTAAATGAGAATTTTACGGGTTTAAGCGAAACCCAGATCAACTGGAAACCCGAGAAAAAGAAATGGAGCATCGCAGAGTGCCTGGATCATATCGCCGTTAGCTTTAGATCTTATGGCAAAGAAATTGACCGGGTTATTGCCGATCCTAAAAAGTCATCGGGGCAAATGATGTTCCACACCTCATTAACCGGCGGAATCTTCCTCAAAACTATGCACCCCGATTCAGCAGTTAAAATACCAAATCCTTCATCTTTTGCACCCACAAAAGGAAACCTTACCCGTCGAGTGTTCGAAGATTTTCTCTCTGCCCATAACAAACTTGCAGAATTAGTGGATAACAGCCGCGAACTTGACCTGAATGCCAACAAGATTTCATCCCCCGTCACTTCTCTAATGAAATTTTCACTCGGAGAAGTGCTTCTTATCCTCACATATCACGAAAAACGACATATTCTTCAAGCTAAAAGAGTGATGGAACATCCGGGATTTCCGCTTTAACCCGATTCTGAAGATTTTCCATACCAAAAAGTTTTTAATAGAACGCGGATGATGCGGATAAAGCGGATTTAACGGATTATTTTTTTTAATCCTCTCCTCGAAAATCTATGCCAAACCCGTGGAACCAACTTCTCCTTAACCCCTCTGCGAAACTCAGTCTAATCTGCGTGTACCTGTCCGACATGGCGGATCAGCGTCCCCTTTTTCCTAAAAATCCATGTAGCTATCACACTCATCCGCGTTTATCCGCCTAATCCGTTTTATCCGCGTTCTATAGAAACACCTCAACCACTCTTGAAGCAGCTTTTCCATCCCATAGATCAGGGATTCTCCCTTTTTTGATCTTCCCGGCCATCAAGTCATCCAACGCCGAGAACACATTCTTGAAATCGGTGCCTGCGAGGATGTTAGTCCCCACTTCTACAGTAATTGGTCTTTCAGTGTTGTCCCTGACAGTTATACAAGGCACCCCAAGATAAGTTGTCTCCTCCTGAACGCCACCACTATCGGTAACCACAACTTTTGCGTACCGCATCATGTTGAGAAACTCAAGATACCCTAAAGGCTCTGTTAAGATCAGATTTTTATTATCAATCGAAACCCCAAACTTTTCCATGTTCGATTTTGTACGGGGATGGATTGGGAACACAATCTTGTTATCTGCCCCATATCGCTGAACAAACTCTTTCAAACTGATAAAAAACTCTTTTGTATCTACATTCGCTGGTCGGTGGAAAGTAAGGAGGAGATATTTTCCTGTTTCCACACCAAGTTTGGAAGAAGTGGCGGCTTTCTCAACCTCAGGCAGAAAATTCACAAGCGTATCGATCATGCAGTTCCCCGTAAAGAAAATCTTCTCTTCCGGGACACCCTCGGTTCTAAGATTTTCCATTCCGCTTATTTCGGTAACAAAGAGATAATCAGAAATCGCATCCGTAAGGAGACGATTCACCTCTTCGGGCATTGTACGATCGAAACTCCTGAGACCTGCTTCAATGTGCCCAAGTTTAATCCCAAGTTTAACGGCTACAAGTCCGCATGCAATGGTAGAATTCACATCACCTGCAACCAGTACCACATCAGGTACCATTTCCAAACAAACTTTCTCAAATTCGATCATGATATTCGCCGTCTGAACCGCATGGGAGCCACTTCCAACACCCAAATAATAATCCGGCTCGGGTATCCCCAACTGCTGAAAAAACACATCCGACATCTTCACATCATAATGCTGCCCCGTATGACACAGCCGCACATCAATTTTCTCAGGATGCTTCTTAAATTCTTTATATACGGGCGCCACCTTCATGAAATTTGGTCTGGCACCAACTACAAGTAATATCTTCTTCATTTAGTCCTTTTTCTGTTAAAAATCTGTCACTAATTTAAGTCATTTTTAAAACCACAGAGCACACAGAGCGCACAGAGAGCACAGTGATGCTCTCTAAATTTTGAGGTTATAGTAGAGAATATTTTTCAAACCCAAATTACTATAAATCATTGAATCTCTTAGCATATCTCTCCTAACTCACTACTCTGTGTGCTCTGTGAGCTCGGTGGTTTATTCCTGCCCTTCAATCAGCGTTAAACTATTCTGTGTGCTCTGTCGTTTATTCCATTTTCAAAAACTGCAACAAACTCCCTTCGCCGACGAGATGCCCGGCACCCACAACAACCAAATATTTCTTTTTATTCTTCGACAATTCTTCAATCTTCTTCGCCCAGTCCCTGTTCCGGTTCACAAGAAATACCCTGTTAAACAAATCCTCCCCTTCGCCAAAGCCAGATTTAAGATACTTTTCCAACTCCTTGGGATCACCTCCCTGAAATGCTGCCAGAAGTGCCGAAAGATCACCCTTCAATGAATCCAATTGATCAAGAGTGGAAACGGCAATCTCATATTGCATATCGTAACTGACACTGTCAAACAACCCCATCTGAAACTGCATCGTCTCAAATCCCGAAGTCGGCTTCGAAAACTTCTGAGAATATTCATACACAAGATTTTCTGTCCCCTTGTCTGCCTGAATCCCCTGTTTCATAGCTGCATATCCAATTGCAGTAATCGCACCGAACATCGGCTTTTGCTTCTCTACAATCATCCACGCCACTCCGGCTTTTGTGTATTTTGTTCGAAGTGCCGCTATCTTTTCAACCGGGAAAATATCCTCAAGCGTTTTACCATCGGGCAGCATCATCAGTGGCATCAATTTAATAGCAGCAGCCTGATCCGTCATTTCCTTCATGTCAATCTCGAATATCACCTGATCCACCGATTCAATAATCTTCTTCACACTATCCGATAACACAAATCCCTTCCCCAAATGCATACTCCCCAAAATATGGAATGTGCTTCCGTTCCTCTCAACCGTGTGGAGAATGTCATTCGAAGGAACTTGCGGCCGGCAACCGGTTGTAAGGAAAACCAGAAAAATCGCAAAGAACCCTCGGACCTCACCCCTGACCCCTCTCCTAACAGGAGAGGGGAAGAAGAATGAAAAAGATGCGAAGTTGGACAAGTAATTTGTTCCGTTTTTAAACATTTTTCTTTTTTAATCCTTTTATTGTCGATTTTATGGTTAAGATAATTGTTTCGCGCTCGTTTTGTATCTGATGATTTGTAAGATGGAGTAATTTATATCCCATCCCCTCTAAAATATTGTCACGCAAATAATCTTTTTCTTCAATTTCTTCGTGATATCCCCCATCAACTTCGATGATTAGTTTTAACTCATCAGAACAAAAATCCACGATAAAAAAGAAGATTCTTTCATTAATTAAATAATAAATCGGCCTTTGTCTATAAAACTTGATGCCTATTATCTTTCTATCTCTGAGTATCTTCCATAGAATTTCTTCCGACTCAGTAGCCCTCTTTCGGAGTTCTCTTGCCCGTGAAGTGGCTTCAGTATAAATCTTATGTGGTACTTTCATAAAATAAATTCTTAATTTTCTTCCTCCCCTCTCCTTATAGGAGAGGGGACGGGGGTGAGGTCCCTCTCACTTCAATTATTTATCGGCCTCTGCGGTTAATTCCCAACCAACAACATCCCCAACTTCAACGCCATGCTTCACACAAAACCCACTAACCACCTCAAGAACATACTTTGAAGGAGCGGTACTCGGATAACTCTGATCGCTCAAAGTTTTGGTGTTTTTGTGGATCGTGACAATCTTCTTGTTGGCATCGATGAAAATCATATCGAGGGAGATATAGGTATTCCTCATCCAGAATGACTGCATCTCTTCAACGGGGAAAATGAATAACATCCCCTGTCCCTCTTGCATAGTTTTGCGGAACATCAATCCGCGCTGCCTGTCATATTCGGTATCGGCAAACTCGGCATCAATCTTAACTCTCTCTTTTCCGAGCGAATCCAAAATAGTTACGCTTCCCTCTTTTGTAAATGGTACTTCCATAATCTCCTCTTCGGAAGTGGTGCGTTTGCTCTTCATCAGGTTTGGCACAACCAGCAACGCCACCACGGCAACTATCAGCACACCAACCCCAATCTTCACAAAAAGACTTTTGTTACCCGCACTTCCCGCGGAATTTGTTACATTTTTGTTCTTGTTATTTTCTTTTTTCAACGCCTAAACCAAATTTTTATGAGTCCAAATATAATCCAAAGAGAGATAATAGACCTTCCCGAAAAGCAGTTGCAGATGCTCCGCTCGGGCTGGGGTTCCGCCGCCATCGATGATACCATCGTCGAAGCCATCGTGTACCTGTCCGATGGGTACGAAGTGCAGGGGTATATCGCATATCCGAGGGAAGTAGCAGAGAATCGAAGTAGCGAAGTAGCTACCTCACCCCTTACCCCTCTCCTAAAAGGAGAGGGGAGCTCTCGCGAGTTAGGCAGAGGTGATTCAAAAAGTAAACCATTAACTTTTGCTGCTATTCCTCCCTCTCCTTTTAGGAGAGGGGCCGGGGGTGAGGTAGGGTCGAGGGGTGAGGTACTCCCGTGCATCATATGGAATCGCGGCGGCTCAAAGGAACGGGGTGCCATCGACAGATTCACGGCGAAGGGGATGTTTGGACAGCTTGCTTCATGGGGATTTGTCGTGTTCGCCTCTTCCTACCGGGCAACATTTAATGATGATTTACACGATGAATTTGGCGGAAGTGAAGTAAATGATATCCTCAATCTTATGGAAATTGCGAAAGATATCCCGTTTGCCGACACTTCCCGCTGGGCGATGGAAGGATGGAGCCGCGGCGGTATGATGACATACCTCGCCCTCCGGAACAGACATGATGTAAAAGCCGCGATCATCTCAGGGGGAATAACAGATGTTGCCGAATGTTGTTTAAATGTCCCGCGCATCCAGGCGACACTTCAGCAACTCGTGGAAATCGAAGGAATCGATGTATATGAAAAACGGTCAGCCATTCACTTCGCCGATGAACTCCCAAAAGACTGCAAATATCTCATCATCCACGGCACAAAAGACGAAACCGTCTCCCCACTCCAGGCAATTAAAATAGCCGAGAAACTATTAGAACAAAAACTTCACTTCCGCCTTGTCCTCCTCGAAGAAGCCGACCACTTCCTCAAAGGCAAAAAGAAAATCGTCGATGAACTTAGGCGTGAGTGGCTTTCGAAATATGTTTGAGTTGAATGAAACCGCAAAGGACGCAGAGAACGCAAAGAAATCTTTTAAGTACTCTCTCTGCGGTCTTAGCGGCCTCTGCGGTTAATTATTTGAAATCCTAAAACCCATAACTCGCAATAAGTCCAAATGCATGTTGAGTCCCGCGCATATAGTTGGGAGTGCGATCCGGGTCTTCATCTGAGATCATCGAAAGTTCGTAGTAGCCTCTAAGTTTAACCTCGTGCCAGGGTTCCCAGGTGGTTTCGAGACCAAAGCGGAAATCTTTTCTGAGTGGCCCCTGCAGGAATTCGACGATGCCGTATTTTGCAGTGTTGTACGCAATTGCGATGTCGCCTTCAACACCTTTTCTTACCCATTCGAGATAAGCGAAGTGGCGCAGACCCCTGATATGGCTGTAATTCACTTGAAACCGGAGCTGATCGGCATTTTGTCCAATCCAGTGGCCCAACTGATAACCGAGATGTTTGTAGCTTGCCAGGTCGTTCCGGTTCTCATAATTCCATGGATTCACGCGGGAATATTCGATCGACACATCAAGATTTGGGATAAAAAGATTAAACCGTTTGGCACCAACAGTGAAAGCGAGCCACTGATTATCGAACCTGCCATTGAGAAGATCGCGCAAGTTGATCACATCTATATAAGTGGACCCGTAGAAAAGATAATCTTTTGGGAAGCGTACCTTAAAATCGGAAAAAATCATCCCGTTCCCGTCGTCGGCTGCAATTCTACCCGTGTTATGATCCATCACCTTGTAATAGAGGAAAGGAATCATGGTTTCAAAACGGAAATTGGGACCGTAAACAAATGCGTTCCCTATCGAGAGGTCAAGCTCATCAATCACACTAAAAGTCGCCAGATTTGCAACTACGTATTTGTCCTTATAGGGAATGACACGACTTGGACTGACACTCTCCGTGTGACTCCAAAACGCCGCAGAAGAATCATATATCAGGGAATTTACCCACCCCTGGAAATAGTTGAACCTGAACCAGCTAACGGGATTTGCATGAAACCTTATCTGCGTGAACGATGGCGCCTTTGTTGACATAATCACCTGGCCAAACTGTCCGTGTCCCCAGGTCTGATAATCTTTAATGATCGAAATGTTGCCCCACTTCCAACTGAACGAAACGGAACCCTTCACATCACTATACTCAAATGTGCTGCCCTCTTGATTGTTAACATAAGCACCCGTAACGGGAGAGAATCTTTTGTTTCGATCGGTGTTGCTGCCTGTTTCACCAAAATCCACATATTCAAACGATGCACCAAACCAGTCGCCACCATATCCAAAAAACTTCAATCCCGGCCAGCGAATCGTATTTGTCTCCCCTGCCACCGAGCGAACGCCATATCCCGCCAATGGTGACACCCGTAATGCAAATTGATCGTCTGTGTATGCGAACAGCCACCAACGCTCAGATGAAACCGCAAAGGACGCTGAGGACGCAGAGAGGTCTAAATTATTGAACCGCAAAGGACGCTGAGGACGCAAAGAAGAATTAGATGAAACCGCAAAGGACGCTGAGGACACAGAGAGGTCTAAATTATTGAACCGCAAAAGACGCCGAGGACGCAAAGAAGAGGAGTTATTATTCATAACTAACAGGTCATACTTCAAAAATTCCTTTGCGGTCTTTGGTCCTTCCGACAAGTCGAAATTAAAATCTGCGGTTAACTCCCCCTCTCCCTTTGCGGACTTTGGTCCTTCCGCCAAGTCGGAATTAAAATCTGCGGTTAACTCCCCCTTCGCGGTCTTTGCGTTCTCTGTGGTTAACTCCAACGCAAATTCCTCCCGGAAAAACCGGAGTTCTTGAAGTTCAAGTGGATTAAGCTTATCGCGGGAAACTTCGATCCGGAGGAGGAGTTGGGCAACCTCCATACGGGAGAGGGGCAACACTTCAGAATTAAAATCAATAATCTGCCGCGCATCAAGACGGGAGAGCAGACCATACACAGGATGATCAACACGAGTGAAAACTGTCTGAGCAAACAGACCACCCACCAACATAACAGCAACAACAAAAATTCTCATTAACAACATATTCTACCACTTTCATGACAAATAATTGACGATTTTCAAACCGCAATGTACCAAATCATGTCGTAACGACATCTATCGACAACTTTTATGTCGTATGATTTTTAGTAAAGCCGTTGTTTTTATTGAGGTTAGGGGAGGTTAGTGTCGGAAAATGACGAAATTGGGGGGGGTACTGACTACTTAGCCTTCACCAACCCCCACTTAACAACATTCTTCACATTCTGCGAAACCAACTCTTGGAACCAAGGGACGAATCTGTCATCCCATCTTTGGGGGTGGATGGTGATCATGATCTTATCGGGGAACTGGGGGATGGCATTAATAACATCTTCTGTGGTTTTGAGATCAAATTTGTATTTTGAGTTCACTTTATCGCGAACACTGACTTTATCTCCATTCCATCTTCTGCCGGTATCGGTGAGATAGAGGAACTCGTTGAAATCGATGTCGAAGTAAGGCTCGCCGATGAGACCGAGTTCACGATAGTTGTACTTTGTCCAAATGATTTTGTTGTCGTATTTCGCCCGTGGACTACCATGCATGCAAATCGTGGTTATTGGGACAATCTTGCGGAGAATATCAAGATTTTTTTGAAAACTTCCAAAAGCAAGATCGATATGTTTGTCCAGATTTTCTGAATGAACAAGATCCATATCTTCGTAATGGTAACCGATTTCATGTCCGAGGTCGGCTATTTCTTTAATAATTTCAGGTTTTAAAGTTTGGGGAATAATCCTGAAATAGTAAGTCCCTTTTATGCCAAGTGAGTGCTCAAGTTTCGCTGTCGCCAGAGAATTCTCCGGTTTTAAATCAACATCGTGGCGGAGAAGAACAATATTGTTTATTTCATTCTGATTCCTTAAAAGAGAACTGAAAGTTGAAAAATGATTCCCATCTTGCAAGTGTCTCATTAACAATAGTCGGAGTTGCTTTAAAGTAAAATCCATTTTATTTCGCTTTCTTTACAGATGTATAGATTTCAATTATCTGCTTACTGGTGTTTACAGAGTTAAGAAATGGTATATTTTCTCTCCCCTTGGTTCTCTCTTTCCGGGAGCGCACAAGTTCAATAAGATTTGCAATCTCATCAACGGAATAATCAACTATGTAACAACCCTGGACATTCGCCAAAGTCCGTCTGGAGTCACCAACATCCGTTGATATTATTGGCAGATTACAAGCCATGGCCTCTTTGATCACATTTGGTGAACCTTCTTGTATCGAGGTAAATAAAAGTAAATCAGCAGCGTTATAATATAACAACAATTCCTCGTGTGTTTTATTGGTCAAAGGATGAAGCAAGATTTCCGAATTAGAAAGCTTATTAACACTATCAAATGCAAGTTTGAAGTTTTTCGCCGGTGAATCAATGTCCGAGGAGATAAATATTATGTTGAATTTGTTTGGATCGAATCCAACCTTGCGTTTACATTCTGTTGAATCCATTGGATAAAACCGGTTAAAATTTACCCCGTTAGGTATTACATGGAGCGATTCAATTCCAATTATACTTTTCATCTTATCAGTTTTGACGATAGTGACATCCCAGATATATTTAATCACAAAACGCAGAACCCGTAGCGAGAACTTACCTGCTGAGTTTACATCACTTCCCAGGAGAGAGCATACCAGACCTTCATTTCTACGGGCAATGGCAGCTATATACCCGGAATAGGAAAAATGTGCATGGATAACATCGAAATCGTTGGTCGAAAGAAACTTCCTTAACTTCATACAATTTGACAAATAACCAACCAACCCCTTACTTTCATGTGCAAATATCTCAATATCCACACCGGTTTCTCTCAAATTGTTGAGCAATGCCAAGTGTAACTGGTTACCTCTAGGTTTGTTTCTAAATACGAAAAGAATTCTCAAATTAAAATATTCGACTTAATAATATTTAGCATTTCATGAGCAGGATCAATCCCAAACAAAGGAGGATGCAAAGCAGGTGGAGAAAATTTCCTGATTGCTCCAACCAATTGGTCCACAGGATTTTTCGGGTCTAAAAGCAAATTCCATCCATGCACCACAGTTTCAACCCATTCCGTTTCACTTCGCAAAGTAATGCAGGGCTTTTTAAGGATATACGCCTCTTTCTGAATCCCCCCTGAATCAGTAATAATCATCTCCGCTGACCTTTGTAACAATATAAACTCCAGATACCCAAGCGGATCTAATAATTTAATGTTTGCAGGTACTTCAAGAACGAAATTACGAAGTAATTGTTGAGTGCGAGGATGCACCGGGAATAACACTTCTATCTCAAATGTACCTAAAACATTGAGAATGTTTTGCAATATATGAGGATTATCCACATTATACGGTCGATGAAATGTAGCCAAAACAAATTTATGCTGACTTAACTCTGATATGCGTTTATCCAATTCAATGGATGAGTTGATTCGAGCGATGGCATATTCCATCGAATTCACCATTATATCGCCGGGAAGAAAAGATTTTGCTGTCAACCCTTCATGGGCTAAATTAATCATTGCAGTTTCCGTAGGGGCAAACAGGTAATCAGCAGTGTGGTCTGAAACTATTCGATTTATTTCTTCCGGCATCGCTCTGTTAAAACTCCTCAGCCCTGCTTCAATATGGAGTACTTTAATTCCCATCTTAACTGCAGCAAGTGAACCGGCTAATGTCGAAGTGGTATCACCAAAAACAATTACCAGAGTTGGTTCCTCAAGTTCGAAAACTTCTTCAAGTTTAATTAGCATTTCTCCGGTTTGACGTCCATGTCCAAAACTGTTGATTGCCAGGTTATATTTCGGTTTTTTAATTCCGAGCTGTTCAAAGAAAAGTTCTGACATATTTTGATCAAAATGTTGCCCAGTATGAATAATTATTTCTTCATAATTATTAGACAAGACTGCTGAGAGTGGTGCAAGTTTAATAAATTGGGGTCTGGCGCCAACTACGGAGATTATTTTCATTTCATGAACTCTTCAATTGTGTTAATGTGTACAATATTTGAATACTTATGCCAATAGCCTTCGGTACTTTTATGTTCCTTACTATCAAGTGCAGATTTTAACTTTGAGATATCAAAGATATTTTCATCCGCTCCATGTTCTTCGAGTTTGCCCTTTATAAAATTTAAAAACCAACTTCCATAGCTAAAATTACTTGTTTTATTTGTCTTAAAAGCTTTCAAATAAATGCGTTTTGCGGTATAATAGAACTTGTTTCCCAATAGATCATTGGGTGTATATCCCGAGGCAAATGGAAGATTAGCTAGTTGTGGTTGTAAAGTTTTTATCATTGCACACTGCAATTCTCCACCTCTAAGTTGCAAGAGTGGATTATTGGATATGCGATAATGATGGAATAAATTGAATTTACTGGCGAAAAGAACCTCAAGTATATCAACATCAAGGAATGGAATCACAACATATTTAACATGGTCCAAAAATATATTAATATCTTGACTATCATGAAGATGCCCAATAATTTCAGTTGCCAAGTTGAATTCAACAAGTTTTTCATCTTCATTGTTAAAGGAAGTATTTTGACAAAATGTCATAAGATCATTTAAAAGCGCATCATCATATTTGATGAAGTGTTTATCCAAAATTAGCGAGATATTTGAAGGGGATAATTTGTTCTGGAAATAGTGTAGTCTAATAAACTCAGTAATAATGTAATCATTAAGATGAACACCTTTTATAAAATCACCTCCCATTGAACCTAAAAAGACCATATCAAGATTGGAAATCCTACTAACTTCGGATTCAATCGCTGCATACCTGTGCGCTCGGTGTAAATGGGCTAAACCGGAAGAATCTTTTATGACTTTATCAACCAAATCCGAATACCATTCGGGTGTTTTCTCGAAATCATGATTTGCAAAGTTCAGCCCCATTTTTTTTGAAAGCATCGTTGCAGTCTGAACATCAGCAGAAGCTGGAAAACCAAATGTAAAAACGCTCGGTTCCACTCCAATTGAGAGAAGAGATGCGAGGACCGTACGTGTGTCACGTCCCCCGGTAAGTGTTAAAGAAATCCCTCTAGGCGAGAACAACTTAACATAGTCGCCAATTATTCCAGAGAATTGTTGAGAGAATTCAATTGGGGAAATACTGTTTTGAGGGATGTCAACTAACATTTGTGGTGACCAATTTGATCTAAAAACAAATTTTTCACTTAATTCTAATAACTCTCCAGGACGATTATATCTTACGCCATTGTAATAGGTCTCTCCACAAATGTTATGTTGAAATAGAGCAAATTTTGCGACACTGGTATGGGAAAGTGTGCATCTTAAGATATTATTTAGGATGAACAAATCATTACTTACCGCTTTCCCATTTCCTTCAAAAAAGAACTTCCGAATTCCAAAATGATCTCCGTAAATTTCGACGGAATCTTTTCGGATGATAAATATACTAAAAAAACCTTTTATTGTCTGATGCAAATCAGATTTTAAATTAATGACCTCTTTAATAAGATCCAGATTTATTAACTTTTGATAGTTACCGGGTGAGTTTTTTCGCGGGAGGCAATAACCATCTAACCCTATAACAATATCACTGTCGATTAAAACGCTTTCGCCTTTAACAAATACAGTATATCGGCTATTTAACTCAATTTTTTTGAATTCACTGTCAAATGAGTTATGTTCAATATTCTTCGAAACAATTACAAACTTGAATTGATTTCTCATACGTTGTCAATAATATATTGATACATTTCACTATTGATATCGGGCTTACTTTCATAGTAGTTCACAACTTTATTCTTCCACTCTCTTTTTGCATTTGGATTAGAGAGAAATTCCTCTGCTTTCCTCATGACATCTTCGAACTTCGAAAAGTTATATAAAAATCCCATTTTCTCCAAATTAACAAAATTTGACATATCATTTGGCCCCACAAATGAGTTTACTCGAATCGAAGGTGTCCCCAACAATGCGGCCTCTGTTGCCATTGTTTGCGAATCTCCAATATAGAAATTAGCAAAACTTAAAACATGATGAATGAGATTGGCTGGAGTTGTCAACTCATATTTTTTTAATTTAGCAGGTAAGTTTTTTTCAGAGGAGATATATACTCTTATTTTACTTGATAATACGCGAACCATCTCCACCTTCTCTTCATCTGAAAGTCCTCCTTGATTTACATCGTGATTAGCACCCCACCCAACGAAACGTAACAAACAATATGGCTCATTCATGTCAAAGCCGTTTTCGTCTAATAACTTTTTGCTGGCTGTGAATACATTTGGACCGAGATAACTCTCTTCGAACAAACCACTCACTCTAAGATGTTTAATTTTATAATTTAATTGGAACGATTTTGGAGTAACGACAACATTAGAAAGTGGAACCACGATTCTATTTGTTAAAAAAACGACTTCGGAGTCGGGAAACACAATCGTTTTATAATTGTTAAATAATTTCAAGAACGTTGAATACGGAGATGCCTTGCTCAAGATTATTTGAGGTGCAAATTTGCGAATTACTTTATGGTAGGTTGAAAGTATATTAGGGATAACCAAAAATTTACCAATCAAACCAGACGAATACTTTCCATAGATAGAATATTTGATCTGTTCAGATTTCAATAATTGAAAAACCACATCTTTGTTTCTGGCAACGAACAATACAGTGTGCCCATTTTCTTGAAGAATTGTAACAACATTCTTAAACTGGTGATAATGCTTAGGATGCATAATTTCAACAATAATTCGCATCAGTTCCTCTTAAGATATAAATATGGGGTAAGAAGCAGATACATAATGGCGGGTAATGGATCTTTGATTGACCAGACTGCTGATTCTTTTGGAATTTTGTATGTTTGCCACCATTCTGACACAGAATATCTTCCCTTAACTATCTCAGAGATCACGATATAAAAATCAGTTACCCGCTCAATCCAACCTAAATTTTCAGTGCGAATAATACTCACTTTTGGCTCTTCTCCATTAATTTTCCTGATCAACACAGATAATAAATTTAACCCTAGAATATTTGCCATGGAGTGCCATTTCCATGTTCTTGGATTTATCTCGAGCAAGAGATATTCCCCAATACTTTCGTCGAACATAAATTCTATTTCGGCAAATCCATAATAATTCATTTCTTTCATTATTTTAATAGAATATTCTTCCAATTCAGGTATATTCCTGGAAATTGCGAAACATGTTGATATACCAAAATCCATAGGTTTTTGCCTAATTCTATTAGCCATAAAACCAGCATAGATTTTACCATCAAAAGCAACAGCCCCAAAGGAATAGAGATTTTTTGCACCTCCCTGCAGGAATTTCTGGATTATTATTTCGTCTGTGGGAATGATACCCTGTGCCTTCTTATAATTAACAAGCAACTCTTCCTTGTTGTGACACAAATATGCTTTTTTTCCAGTAACATCAAAAAATTTAAACATTATCGCAGGTTTGATTATAACTGGAAATTCAATAGTTTCCAAATTAGAGTTTAATTCTTCCTCTGAAGAGAAAAACCATGATTTTGGAATCGGAATACCTGATTGCATTGCACATTTGTATGTTGCAATTTTATTATGACAAATATCCGTGATCTCAGGTTTGGCAATCGAAAGAAAGTATATTTGGGTTAATTGCTCATAATCAGATTTTAACCATTCAATTTGTTCATCGTTAGTAGGTATTAAAAGTGTCTCGCGAGAAGGTATTTTTTCATTCAACAATTTATCCAGCAAATCGTCACGATCTTTGTATTTCACTATTGTTTTAACACTATTAGAGAACCGGGGTACTGCAAGATCGTAACCAATAAAAAGTGTTACTGGTAGTCCACACTTTTGGGCAAGCCTGGCCACTCCCAAGGCTTGAATATGTTCACCGATCAGATATATATTTTTAATCATTTTCCACTAATCCATAAAATGAGAGAGCATCTTTTAACCGAAGATTGAAGGAAATATTTGAATTAAACAAACCCTCTTCAAATATCCATTCACCTTCCTTAAATAAATATCGACCAGGTTTTCCGTTCAGTTCACAAATATGAGTCTGAACATGACCAAATATACACTGCATTTCATTAACCAAATAACCCCCTTTACCGTCTTCGAAAAGATCGATAGCCATTGATCTGAATTTAAATCTTTCACAAATTCCTTTAACATGTGATAAGAGTTTTTCGGGAACAGGGCAATATTCCACACCTTTAGTACCACTGGCTTTATCACCTTGTTTCATCTTTTTATGCCCAAAATAAGATTCGCCTATTCTAACAACTCTCCATTCGAATGCGTGAGGTATATATTCCTGAAAAATTACGAAACCTTTTTGTCTTTCGGATCTTACAGTTTTATATACCTTCAATCGCCTCATAAGCCGGCCGGGTTCTCTCAGTAATTTCTCGAATCTCCTGGTAAAATCTCCCATTACAAGATTTGGTCCGGATTTTCTTGTTATCCCATCTTTAAATGCAGTTTGTACATACTTCTCTAAATGCTTACTGTCTCTTATAATTTCGACACCGCTACCTGATGCTCCAATATTTGTTTTAGCAACTATTGGGAAAGTAGCTGTCTCTATAAAACTAAGTGCTTCAGAAAGGTCGTAAAACACATTGGTATTTGGGTATCCGATCTTATTAGCAGCCAAGAAAAAAGCAAGGTATCTTTTATTTTCATGAAGAGAAATTTCATCCGGACTGGGGTATATATTACAACTCAGGTGTTTCTCCAGAATACGAATTCTTTCATCATAGAGCTGTTTTAATCGGTTTTCCCTGCCTGTGGGACACGCCAAGTAAAGTTGACTCTCTTGCTTTTCAATTTGTCGTAACCAATCATCTTGGATCAGCGAAACAACATTAAACTTTATCCCAATGTTTTGGCATGCATTTTGCCAATTAGTATGGGAATCGGCGTCTTCATTTTTAAGTATACATACATTCATAAAAATATCCTAAATTTGGCAACATTAAATCAGGCGGTTTTTTCATTTTTTGGTTTATATTCTCTCACTAAAATACTAGCATACTTACAACTAGCTCCTAAATATAAAAATGCCAGGCTTCTTAACTCAACCGATTGTATTGTTCCGGCTACTCCAAGTATTAACATTACAACTATTAAACCACTATTCATGTGGTGAATTCGTTTCAATTCAGGTATCTGCCTAAAATATGGCTTGAGTTTTCTAGTATGATGATAGATTGAAACATAGACTAACAAAAACAACATTAAACCAACAATACCGGTTCCGGCAAGAAGATTGATATAATCGGTGTGGAACATTCTTCTCATATTAAAATAAAGCATATTATTGAATGGTTCACTTCCAAACGTAAAGTAAAAGAAACCTTTTTTTTCAATTTCAGCTATGGTTAACAGACCCTCATTATATCGTGCCTGAGTTTCCAAACCCTCTTCACTTGTATAATCCACTACTATGATATCTTTTCTCGATTCAAATGTCAAAAGTAAAGTATCTTCGAAAAGCGGAAAGGCAAGAGCAAGTATCGCAATAAAACCGAGAATTACTCTCAAATTTTTGATTTTACTATCGTAACCCATATAGGTGATAACTCCACCCAAGATTAATGAAAGTACTGCAGTTCTTTTAAGTGAAAGAAAAATAAACACCAAAAATACCAAAACCACAACAACAAAGATTTTCCTCTGACGAATCGTTAAAACTTTGAAAATGAAGGGTGCAATCATCAACATTATAACAAATTCTTTAGCAATATTCAAGTTGGAGGCGCCAAAATAGATACTACCTTCTTCAGAATAACCCGTTCCCCCCAAATTAAATATATTTACTATTATCAGACTAAGAATATGGACTAAGGAAGCATAAAAATAGAATTTGGTAAGTTTCCAAAAACTTTCTTTGCTACAGATATAATAATAGGCGACAGAAAAACTAAAAGTTGCCAAAAAAAGTTTTAAAAAACTGTATATCGAAGTTGAATAATCTGAAGAAAAAAGGGATAGCATAAATAGATACCCAACGAATAATCGAATTGTTGTATCGATTGATGTCTGTGATTTTTTGGTCAACCAAAAATGTAGAAAGAAACTCCCAATAATGGCTGCCCGAATTGTCCCTGGATTTAGTGCCTTAGGAGGGAAAAAACCGGTCATCGTAATTGCAATAGTGTTAATTATTGGGATGAAATATAATAGATTCATATATCACTTATTCAGTTCAAAGTAACTTTTTTGATTAAGCATAACTATTGCACACTATTTTTTGTGGAGTATTGATGAATATCCCAAAATAAGTTCTTCATAACTACTTTTTATGAGTTGGCTATTTTTTGCAATAAATTCATCAATATCCTTAAACTGGATATCCGGTTCGACAGTTTTATTGTAAAATTTTAATCCAACAGTGTTAAAAGGTCTCACAATATAGAAATAATAAAGATATCTTAATAATTCGTTTCTGTCAAAAGAATTTTTCTGCCCATTGATAAAATTAATGAGTTCATTAAAATATTGATCACGATTTTCAGGCATGCTGATGAATTTTTGATCGCTGTAGAACGGATCACCGGCGGCCATTACAGGTACATCATAAAGAAGCGATTCCAGCCCGATGGTACTTGAATAAACTAAAGAAAACTTTGCGTTGCTTAGTAAATTGTAAGAATTAACTTTATCGTCAGACTTGTAAATAACAACTTTCTCACTGATATTATAATATTGTGATATCTGTGGGAATACAAAGTCTGTTGAAATAGTTGGAAGCTTAAGTTCACCAGGATGAATTCTAATCACAAGTTTTTCCTTAAAGTCATTCTTTAGCCAAAACTCTATTGTATCTACTATCCATTCAATCATCGAAGAAAATATTGTGTGGCGACCTATAACAGCAGTATCGAAGTTCAGGTTTGTAAAAAGTACCACATAATCACCGACAATCGTCTCAACATGCTCCTCATTCAATTTAGCAAAAAGTCCAATCCCCTCCCTATAACCGCTAAACAAATCCAAAACTTGACGCTCTGAGACCTTGGAAAATACAAAATTTTCCTTAAATTTTTCATATTCTAAAGTCCACCTCAAGCGCATGACCTCATCATTCGCCTTAAATATCATGCTACCTTCACCTCCCCATGTTTCGTAGGTCAAATAATCAAGTTGATGTTTGGAGAGCAAAAATCGTTGAATATTCCCATATAATAAAGAGCCATTGTGCAGAACAGCATTTGAGATTTTGTTCTCGATTATATATTTTTCAAACACATCAAAAAAAGTGATCCCATTTTTTATAAACTCAATATGTTTTTTCTTAAATTCTTCAGAATCAGGAGTGTACCCAATATAAAAAAACTTTTGGGTAGTGTATAATGCCCACTCGCCAAGTGGAGCATCTTTGTAAATAAAAGAATTGAGACTACTTTCATTACATAGTTTTCCAGTTACCAAATCTAATTCCAATTGATTTGTATTGAGAGATTCTTTGTACTGATTGAGATAATCAAATTTTAGTCCAATGTATTTCTCAATTGTTTGGTACCCTCTATGACACTCCAAACATAAAGAGGGTTGTTCAATTCGCGTTTTGTAAAGCCGTTCAATGTGGCACAGAGTAAAAAAAGAATCACACACAAGGAATTTAGCATTATATCCATTTTTTGCCATAAATCGAGCCATAGCGAACACATATAAATTCTTCCGACTATTTACAGTCATCATTAATGGAAATAACACTGTTTTTTTTCTGCTCTCTATGTTTGTTATCTGGCCTTCTGCAATCCTGGCATACTTGTAAAATAAAAAAAACTTCTCAAAAGGTTTCATTATTTTTTGAAGAGATGCAAAATTCTCAAACAACAAAAAATAGATTTTTAGCAAAAATTCATTATTATATACAAACCATATATACTTCCATGCTTTTGCCTTTTTCTTAGAAAGAGTTAAAAAATGATTTAGGTTAACACGATCTTTATTTGACACGGTTTAATACCTTCGTTTTAAGAAATTTAAGATAACCGATTTTATCCAAATACAGGAATGCAAATGAAATTGATATTGTTGCCACAACTCCATAGACTACAACGAGTTCAATCATCGTAAACCCAAGTATTTGTGGCAACAATAGTTGATTGACAACAATAATCCCAACACCCAACAAAACAACCAATAAAAACTTTATAAATATTTGTAGAAATTCACTTCTAATCTTCGTTATGACATAAAACTTGTACAACAAAAACAGTGATAACAATAAATTGGAAAACACAATCGCTGAAGGTAAAGTATGATTAACCAGATTGATTAGAGAAAATATAATGCCCACATGAACTATCGATTTAAGAAGAACTATGTAAAATAGTTCCTTATAATATGAATATATATATAGTGTTCTCGTTAAAAAGTTATTTACAATTATAAAAACAAACCCCAACTGTAATATTTGATAAACTAAAAGCGTTTCAGTAACTGCATTTACTCCAAATTGACCACGCTGATAAACGATAATTATAATGAATGGAGCTAAAATTAAGGATAAAGTTTGAATAATTGTTCCAATTTTTAGATAGAATGACAACATCTCTTTTGTATATGATGTAAATTTGCTCTCATTCTCCTTTTTTAGCCTGTTTTGTTCAATATATGTTGTTGTAAGAATAGAACTTGTAAAAATTGCATTTGGGAAATCACTCAAACTTTTTGAATAATTTAAACTGCTAAGATAACCAGGGGTCAGAAAATTAACGGAAAGGGTTCTCTCAAAAAAGTTACTGGAATGATTTACAATTGTCTGCCCGCCCAAACTGGTCACTGCTTTGAACAAATCATGCAATGAATCCTTGATTAGTCTGAAGTTATGTGGCTCAAAAAGTGATCTTATATTAATCTTGATTGTAATTATGTAAACCAAGGCATTGAGTGTGCTGGCTACTATCGTTCCAATTGCAAATGATTTGATTCCCATTGATTTTGCAAAAATAGCAATAAAAATGAGTGCAGAACTCTCAGCAATCAAACTGGAGATGACAAAGTATTTGTATAACCCTCTGTAATACAAGTACGGCCTCAACCCCGATACAAACAACTGAGGCAGTAAGTTAAGCGAAAAAACAAAAAGCAGGAAATAAAATATCTCTCTGTTTTCTGAAGTGATCCCAAATACATTTGCTATGACATCACTCAAAAGTACCAGGATTATTCCCAAAACGATATTTATAGAGAGAAGCATCAACATATAATAGGTGATAAGAACACCATCATTCTCATCATTTTTAAGTTTATTAACTAATATCTCGCCACCCCCGCCTCCAACAATGGATTGAAGTATCCCCGGAATTATCTGAGCAACAAGCAGAATATCCACCATTCCTGAAACCCCTAAAAAATATGCCAACAATATTTGTTTAGCAAAATTGCTGATTTTTATGAGGATATTCCCAACAAAAACAATGAGTGTATCCTTGGCTTGACCTTGTAGCTGAAATACTTTTAGAATTCCCTTAAGTTTTAAGAGTTTCCTTGCGAAAGCGTTCATACTTTTCAGAGGCTAAAGCCATCATCAACAATTATATTTTGTCCGTTGATATATTCGCCCATTGATGATAACAAAAAAAGTAATACACCGGAGATATCTTGAGGGTCAAGCATTCCTTTAGACAAACTAAAATTTTTGTAAGACTCAAGGAAACTATCAGGTTGCCCGGCTAATATTCCACCAGGACTAATACAGTTTACCTTAATATTGTCACCTTTATAGTATTTTGCAAGATATTTTGTAAGCTGGATGAGTGCTGATTTTATCATCGCATACTCAACCGGAGTTGTCATTTCTGTATTTTCATAAATTTCAAATCTTGGTGCTATTACTCCATAAATAGAAGAGATATTAACAATTTTACCATACCCCTGAGATTTAAAATAAGAAGCAAACTGTTGTGAAATCAGAAAATAACCGCCAAGTTGGGAATTAATGTTTTCACAAAAATCAGAATATTCGACATCTTCAAACTTTCTTCCATAGTTTTTGTTACGAGGATAGGCGTTATTGACTAAGGCATCAATCCTCCCATACTTTGTATGAAGAGATGTTATTAGTTGAGTTATTGATTTCAGACTCGTAATGTTAGTCTCAAAGAATTCTATGTTTTTGTTGTTTGTTGCCTCAATAAGTTCCAGCCGAATTTTTTCTCCATATTCGACATCAATATCAGCAATAATCCCAACTCCTTCATTTAAAGATATTGATTTAATGAATTCTTTTCCCAATCTTCCTGCACCACCTGTAACAACAATTACTTGATCTTTAAGCATCTTTACTTCCAATAACCGAATTTCTATGATGAATCACTATTAATGGTAACCTCATTTTTGAATCTCCAATATTCCCCAATTCATGTGCAAACCCGCCGAGAACTGAATTCTTTTCCCATTTTCATCTTTAATTGTATAAGTCCCCATTCCTTTTCCATCGAATTTAAAGTCAATGTTTGGGGTAAATTCATGAATTACAAAAGAATCAGCCTGATTCTCCAATAGATTTGCAATCGTTAACTTTGAATATACATTGTAGTTACTCCACAGACCTAATTTAGCCGATTCTTTGGTGTGATCCAATACTCTAGAAGAAATGTCGACATCATGATTAATATTGAATAGTGAACTACAAAATATTAATCCACCTTTCCTTGTAATTCTTAACAACTCAAGGATGGCCTGATCAACATTTTCAATCCATGATAATGTCTGCCAGCAAAAAACGATATCACAACTATTATCTTTAATATGTGATAAATCATAAATTGACTCTACAATAAATTCACAGTTACAATCACTGAGGTGAATTTGTGCCAATGCAATTGCTTCATGGTTTAAGTCAACCAATTTATAAGCTGCCTTTGGATACAATTTTCTTATGTGATAGGTCAGTGACCCTGCACCACATGCAATATCAGCAACGGTTTCAGGGTCAAGATTTTTTGCTGACAGAATTTCTTCAAGTTTTTTTTGTTGCTCAGATTTTACAGAGAAAAATTTTTCATAATAGATTTTTGCTTTCTCCTTTTCGATCTGTAGTTGATCAATATATTCTTTATCCTGCATAGTTGCTCTAGTTAAACTTTCTAAAAACTGGTTTAACAGGTCGTCCTTTTAGATATTTATCCAATCCATTCTCAAGAGCAAGTTTATAAACTTTGAGGGAATTTTCAATTGCAATAAAAGTAGTGGATAATGACTCCTCGTTATGAGCAAGACTGATAGCTATCCAAGGCATCAAGACACCATTGTTGATCATTTCTTGAAGAAATAAAGTCCTGTACTCCAATGATAAATTTCCAGCATTGTCTTTTGTTAAAAAATTCATGGAAATTGGATTTCCGTCAATAATAAAATTATTTTCAAGCCCAATCGACCGGATAATATTTCTAAAACCGGTTCTCAGTTTCTCTCCATAGTCCCAGAAATGATTGATGGCGTTTTCTTCTTGATAAACTTTTACAGTTTCAACCAATGCTCCTAATCCCGGCATTTCCGCGCCATGTGTGGTCGAAATAAGGAATGTACGCTCAGAACCAATTGAATCTATGGAGCCAACTTTCATAAATTCTTTTTTACCTGTCAATGCTGCAACTGAAAAACCATTAGCCATACCTTTACCAAATGTTGATAAATCAGGTTCTACACCAAAGTAATATTGCGCTCCCTTCAGATGCCAGCGGAAACCGGTGATCATTTCATCTAAAATGAAAAGTGCCCCTTTTCTGTGACAGAGAGCCTTAACCAAATGAAGAAAGTTAGTTTTGTTATCTGGACAATCCACGCACATTTTATCAACAGATTGAATATTTTCACATCCAGCCTGGCATGGCGTTAATGTTGTAGCTGGTTCCAGCATAACAGCAGCTATTTGTTCATGATACTCATCAAATAATTTGTCAAGCGAACTAATATCGTTATAATCAAATAATAATGTGTATTTATGGTACTCCTCCGGGATTCCTGAAGTAATTGGAGTTTTTCCTATGAACCAATCATCAAAAGAGAAAAATGGGTGTTGCCTTGGAATACAAATATATTTCCTGCCGGTATATGCACGAGCCACCTTCAATGCAGCAGTGGTTACATTTGACCCATTTTTTGCAAATTTTACCATTTCGGCAGAATCTATTAGGTCCACCATTAATTCTGCGGCTTCAAGTTCAATCATAGATGGACGAGTGAGGTTTACCCCATTTTCCATCTCCCGATATGCTGCTTGATTTACTCTGTCATTGGCATATCCCAAAGTAACAGCTCTAAGAGCCATTCCATAATCGAGGAACTTCCTGTCTTTGTCGTCCCATATATCACTGCCTTTTCCCTTCTTTAGAATTTGAGGGGCATTTTCCGGATACTGATCAAATCCTCTCGAATAAGTATGTGCACCACCCGGAATGACAGCGTTTAATTTTTCAGTATAATTCATTTTTGGACTCATTTGGATAATTTTTCCAGTTTGTAAAGCGTTTCAAGTACACTAATATCTTCATTAAGTGAATTGGGGAAAAGTGATTGATCATTGGCGGTGATCGCTGATATATAATCACCCACTTCGCGTATGTAAGGTTCTTCAGGATTAATATAACTGTTCTCAATTGTTCCGGAAGGGATTTTAATTGTGAGCCATTCACTTGATCCTGTTTTTGCCATCCTGACATAATTTTCATTACTGTTCCATTCGATCAATCCTTCTGATCCAAGAATGACAAGATTCCTGATAGCTTTTGGTCGAGCAATTACATCTACAGTAAGATTTAGTATTGCATTGTTTGGATAACGTAAAATACAATGATAAATATCGTCAATTTCTACAGGCAGATTAGTCTGTTTGCTCTTTACACAAGCTAAAGGAGTTGGTTCTCCAAAAATTCCATTCAACCAGGTAAGTTCAAAGGGAACAATCTCTCTACACCCCCCGGTATCAAAATTAGAGACATAGAATTCTCTTATATCTTCCCATGGATGCCAATCCGGCAAATACTGCCCAGATTGGTAATTGATGTTTAACACCTCACCTATCTGTCCGGAATTGATTATGCTCTTTATTTCCTGTGGTGCAAAATAATATGACATTGTACAAGAAGGAGCAATTATTACAGAAGATTTAAGTCTCTTTTGTTCCAGTTGTTTAATACTTTCAAGGTCAGTAACTGATGCCTCAATGAAACAATGTTTACCATGATCGATGCCAAAATGAGCATACTTCATGTGTTGATTTGGAGGAGTTGAAATAATAAATGCATCAGGTTCAAAACTGGTGACGGCAGTCTCAAAATTTGAATAAACCTCTATTCCATATTTCATCTTTGTCTCCTCAGTTCTTTCACTGGAAATATCAAAGCCTGCGATGGAAGTTTCTTTTAAAGCAATTAGATTCCTGACTCTTCGCTTACCCATGGAACCAAGTCCGATTACTAAAAATTTCATTTTATTATTCCTTAAATTTTACGGGTTTAGCCTTTTTTAAGTGAGATTCGTACTTTATCTGAGCCTCTTGATTAATTATGTTAAGCTTTGGTTCTACATTAACAAGAAGATTCATTAATTCAATCGATGAAAAGATTTTCTCAGAACTGTAAAGACGGTCAAAAATCTTTTCAAAAAAGTCGTAATCTTCCTTATAATCCAAGGTTAATCTAATCTCCGGATGTTGGAACAAAGGCTCAGTGATGTCATTTCTTAAAACCGAGAAATTGCCATCAGTAAAGTAGCCACCCCAAACTTCCGTATCAATTTCATCTTTAAGTTCAATTATCTTCTCCAACGCCTTTACTGTAAGACCTGAAGAAGCAGCTCCAAGAGGTAATTTATTCCAAAAAACAACATCATATTTCCCTTGAGAGAGGACATCAATTGTTTTCGAGATAACCTCAGGAAAACATAAAATGTCATCACCATCTACGATGACAACAGCATCCAAGGAATATTCCCTCGCTATCTGTAAATAACGAAGAAGTTTATCTTCCTGACTTCCATAATAGATATCAATATTTTTTTTAATTGCCATGGCATTAAAAACTTGATCTCTGGGATCATCGCTTGTCGCAATAATTACCTTATCAGCATTTCCAACACTTTTGACTCTGTCGATCAAATGTTCGGTGACTGACTGACCATGGAACTCTTTAAGTACCTTCCCCGGGAAACGGGTTGATTTCTCGCGAATAGAAACTAGAATTGCTGTTTTCATGTCAGTTTTTCCAACATAATTGATTCATCTTGAAGTATCGTTGTTTTTACCACTCTGCCAAGAAGTGTATTAAGCTTATCCGGTTGCATCCCAATATCACTCCGCTTGAAACAAATGTTTTCTGAAGTGATTTTTGCACCCATGGGGATTTCATATTTGGCAACGATGCGTTTTCTAGAAACTTCACGATACCTGATTGTGGCAGGGCTTAATTCATTAAACACCTCACTCCCCAATGCAACCTCTGCAGCTTTTATGTATTGCACCATTTGAGAGAAACCTAAGGGGTCAAGTGCACTTTCAAAATCTTCGCTTTTTCTTGATCTGTCAAGAGTTAAATGCTTTTCAATGTATGTTGCGCCGAATGCTAAACTTAGAATGGGAATTACCTTAGCAAGATCCGATTCACCATCTATATGATCGGCTAGTCCAACCTCACATCCAAATATCTTCCGTAAACTCTCCAATTGACTGATATTAGTCTCCTTCAATTCGGTTGGATAATTTTGGAATCCATGTAGCAGAATTACTTGGGAGTTGCCACACTTCTTGAATATGTTCATCGCTGCTTCTATCTCCCCCAAAGTGGCCCCACCGACCCGAAATAAAGTTTTTCTTTTTTTCTGGGCTACTGCCATCAAAAACTCCTGTTCCACAAAACAAGCCGCAGGCACGACATAATATTCAGGTTTAAGTATAGCTTCAGCGAATTCCAAAGAATTTATATCATTCGGCATCACACAAAGGGAAAGTTGGGTTTTATCAACTTCTTTTTTGAACTCCATCCAATTGTCGTTTGACAGATTAATCTTCTCAAGATAGTCATAGACCTTTTCATCTTCTCTTCCGGCAGATACTTTACCACTTCCATTGCCATAATGTTTTACCATATAGTTAGGCAGATCCGTGATATGAATACTCAAGATATCAGCTCCGCAATTATCAGCCGCCTTGATCAGTTGGATTGCCTGTTCAAGCGAACCATCATGGCCCCATGCCAATTCAGCAATTATTTTTGTTCTGTACACTAAAACTCCAAATTTATTTTTTGTACTGCCTTCTTATATTCTACCCACTCCCCGGTGTCAATCCAAGAGTTTTCACTAATTGGGAAAACCCCTATTCTTTTGCCAATACTGTTGGCGTCCTCAATAAGATTTGTCATATGATAGACACTACCTTTCGGGATCAAATCGAGTAAATCTGAATTAACAATGTACATACCAGTACTGATAAGATAATCATTCTCAGGTTTTTCATCTATTGAGTCCAGTAATCCTTCGGGACCCAACTTACATACTCCATAAGGAATCTTTATATGCTTCAATGATGCCACAACTGTAATATCATTCATGTTTTCGTAATGGAATTGAAGTATTTCAGAATATTCCGCACTTATGATGATGTCACAATTGGTAACAAAAAAACATTTTGAATGCCCGGCATCAAAAGAAGCAAGTGATCCTGCAGTACCAAGCGGGATATCCTCATCGATGTAGCTGATACTATAGTCCGGAGAAATTTCTTCAAAATAAGATTTGATAATTTTTGCTTTATAGTTTACCGAAAGCGTGAAATCGGTGACCCCAAAATCAACAAACTTATCAATGATCAGTTCCAAGATAGTTTTGTCGCCAATAGGGATTAATGGTTTGGGCAATATTTTGGTAAATGGATCGAGCCTTGTCCCTTTTCCCCCAGCCATGATAACCACCGGAATATCAAGAGACCTCAGAGTTTTTCTTTTTATGCCACTATCAAAAAGATTGTCCCATATCAAGAACTCAATGACAACATTTAGATCGTTTACAACCGGGACATAAACAATCTTTCTTTGTAAAATTTCATTTTTAACAACTTCCAGATTAAACCCAAGATGAACGTGATAACAGTCTCGATTGCATACCTCAACCACCTTCTCGTTGAGTGAACCATCTTTGAGTATCCATCTTCGAATATCGCCATCCGTGAGTGCACCTTTTAAGGTCTTATTCTCGTCAACAATAAAAAGGATTTTTTCAGCAGTTTTGTCGAGCAGTTTCAATGCCTCTTTAACTGTAGCATTCTGACTCAAGAGGATTTCCGAAAACTCCTTTAGCATAATGCCGCCTTTGCATCAGGGTAATCATAAAAGTGTTTAAACCTTATCGAGGAAATTTCTGTGACTTTCAAAACATCAACCATCCGCTCCGATGCTTTACCATCACCATAATAAGCCGGAACATTTTGACATTTCAGCCTGAATTCCGAACTCAAACCTTTTTTTATCCCCTCTTTTATGGATTCCATGGAGTTAAACACTTGAATTATCGATTCTGATTGAACCCTTCCTTTTTGTCTGTCCCCAATGTTAACTGTTGGTTTTCTAAAAAAAGGCATTTCAATTATTCCACTGGAAGTATTTCCTGCCATCAAAGTAGCATGTTTTAACAGCGATAAATACTTGAGTGACCCGAGTGAGGAATAAAGTCGCGTCCGGTCTGGATTCCACGAAACATAGGATTCTATTATTTTGTTTATCTCATTTCCCCCATGATCAGCATTTGCTTTTGTAAATATCACTTTAAGGTCCTGAAAAGAATTTAACGCCTGCAACAAATTAGTGACTGCATGGGAGGATTCAACTTCGCTGTTGGTCTCAGGATGATAGGTAACTACGATGTATTCGCTTCCGAGATCAAATTGAAGCTCTTGAGAAAGATTTTCAATATCCAACAAATTCATTGCTATGATATTGTCCAAGCCTAGAGCACCTGTATTATATACAGTATCAGGATGTTCTCCCATCTGAATCACTCTTTGGCGATAAACTTCAGTGGAAGTAAAATGGAGTTGACTCATTTTAGTAATCGCGTGTCGAATACCGTCGTCATAAGCCCCTTCAGTGATCTCACCACCATGAATGTGGGCGATAGGAACCCCCATAATAAAAGCAGTTGAAGCAAAAGATAAAAGCTCAAAGCGGTCACCTAAAACAATTACCAAATCCGGCGAAATTCTTGCCAATGCCTCAGAAAAAGATATCATACCCAATCCCATGGCTTTAGATACGCTTATCCTTGTGTCAGATGCCAAAAGAATTTCAATTTTCTCATCAATCTTAAAACCAGTACTGATTATCTCATCAACTGTAAAACCCAGTTGGGGTGATAAATGGGATCCACTGACCATAAGTTTCAAATCAAAAAATGGATCATTATTTATGAGATCGATGAGCGGTCTCAAAAGACCAAACTCTGCCCTTGAACCGGTGAAAACACATACTCTCATAATATAATCAAATCGTCCTTTTGGAAATCGCGAGAAGCTGCTTTCCCAACAAGTTCAGAGAGTCTTGAGGGTTGTATTCCCGTTCCGGGTCGTTTGATTGTTAAATTTTTGATTGTAAAAGTCTCTCCAATTTTAATATTGGTGCAAGCGACAATACTTTTTCGGGCAACAAACAAATTTTCCAATTCACATTCAGCAGGCTTTTTAATCCCATTCCCCATTGCGGCCTCCACATTCCTAATTCCTTGAATCATTTGCCCAAATTCTTCCGGATTTAGTGATGCTTTATGATCGGGACCGGGTAAACTTTTATCTAAAGTGAAATGTTTTTCTATGATTTCAGCACCGAGAGCAACGGCAGCAATCGGTATTTCAATTCCCTCTGTATGGTCTGAATAACCAACCTTCAAGCCAAAAGCAGCTTTTAGCGTTAACATTGCTTTAAGATTTATTTGATCATACGGAGCGGGGTACTCAGTTACACAATGCAACAATGTTAAATCTGTTGCACCATCATTTAAAAGTACATCCACGGCATCTTCAACCTCACCAATAGTTGACATTCCGGTTGAAAGGATTACTTTACATTTTAAATTTGCGATGAACTTTAAAAATGGCGTATTAGTAATTTCACCTGACGGTATTTTTAATACATCCAACCCCATTTGAATTAACATTTTTGCTGATTCTTCGTCAAATGGCGAAGAAAGGAACTGTATCTCTTCCTTTTTACAAAAATCCATCAGAACATGATGATCAGATTCTGAAAGCTCAAGTTGTTTTATCATTCGATATTGGGATTCATTAGGATCAGAAGTGAGCTTTTGGTAATCAGCTTTTATTGCATTTTTAGTAACGAGTTTGTCAGCTTTAAAGCTTTGAAATTTTACTGCATCTGCACCGATTCGCTTTGCCTCAGAAATTAACTGTTTCGCTAATTCCAAAGAACCGTTGTGATTTACGCCTGCTTCAGCAATTATGAAACAGCTCATTTAATTAATCCTCCGAACCGGTGTTCCAACATATGTGCCTGACTCTAAAAGATCAATGTTAACAACACTACCTGAACCAACGATAACATTCCTTACCACTTTGAGTCCTTGATTGATTACAGTTCCAGCTCCAATTGTTACATTATTTTCTATGAGTACATCTCCACAAATGATTGCGCCGGGAGCAATATGTACATTGTCTCCGATTTTAACATCATGCTCAATGATTGCACCCGAATTTATGATTGAAAATTTTCCAATCTTTACTCCATTGTTAACAACAGCACCGTTCCCAATGACAGTGCCATAATCAATTTTCACTGATTCATCCACAAAAGAACTTGCGGACTTGATTGGTGTAAATCGAGCACAATAATCTTCATACAACTTTATAATGTTAGCTCTTTGTTCAATATTTTTTATTAATCCAATACCAAAAACAGGAATTAGACTAATATCTCGCTCAAGTAACTCCAATGCAATAAGATCATTGCCCAAGTATGCAACATTTGGGAGTTGCGTAGTGATCTTTAGATCAATATAACCCTTGATAAAGTCATTCTTCCCCAATAATGATTTTATCATGATTGCATGCCCACCACTCCCGATAAGCAAATATTGTTTCATACGATTCTGACACCACTGGGTATATTAACAACTCTCTCTTCAAGCCATTTTGAATTATCCAAATTACTTGCTTGGCAATCCTTATACATTTCCAATCTATTCATCAATTGCCAAACCGGTCGAGTCATAACACCATTTTTATTTGCAAAATCCAAAAATGTATTTCTTTCATTAAAGTCTTTTAGTCTGATGACATTCAACCAATAATTCGCTGTGGTTTCATTCATCTCAGAAGTAAAATCTATATTCTTTGACGCAAAATATTCTCTATAGATATCGCTTGTACCCCTCTTATTTAGAAGATACTCTTCAATCTTTTCCATCTGAGCCACACCAATAGCCGCATTGACATTTGGCATTCTGTAGTTATATCCAACCTGATCATGAACATAATCATAACTATGTGAAACCTTTGCAGTTGTTGAAAGATGTTTGGCCATCTTTGCAAATTCTTCAGAATCTGTTATTATCATACCACCCCCACCAGTAGTGATCGTCTTATTCCCGTTATAACTTAGTATTCCGGCAATTCCAAAAGTACCGGTATGTCTGCCCTTATAGTAAGATCCAAGTGACTCTGCGGAATCTTCAACGATAGGGACATTAAATGAGTCAGCAATCTCCACAATATTGTCAATTCTACAGGGAAATCCAAAAGTGTGCATTGGGACTATTGCCGCAAGTCTTTTTTCGGTTAGCCGATTGTATGTTCCATCTGATTTGATGACATAATTTTTAAGGAGAAAGTCTTTCAAATTTTGGGGGCTTAATCCCATAGTATCAATATCCACATCCACAAAAACCGGAATCGCCCCGCAATGAGAAATTGCATTTGCAGTTGCAACAAAAGTAAGAGGTTGAGTTATGACTTCGTCACCCGGTTTAACACCCGCAACTTGTAGGGCAATTTGTAAAGCTGTTGTACCATTCACCATGGCAATGGCATATTTTGCACCTGCATATTGTGCAGTCATTTCCTCAAACTGTGTTACATACTTACCCACATAGGAGACAAATGTGCTGTCGATACAATCAGCTAAATATTTCTTTTCATTTCCCAGAAATACAGGAGCATGTAGCGGAACGGGATTCTGTCCGGGATAGAGGAATTTAATAAACTCGACAATCTCATCAAACATTATATAAGTCCGGCTTATATCTATCCAAATTTGCTTTTAAAAATTCAATAGTTTCAATTAGGCCGGATTTTAATGAAAATTCCGGTACCCAGCCTGTCAACTTTATTAATTTTGAGTTGTTACACATTAATCGTTCAACTTCTGATTTGTCTGCACGAACTCTCTGCTGGTCCTGTTTGATTGAAACTTCATTACCAATTATTTCAGAGATCAGTTTGATTAAATCTCTTACTGATATTTCTTCGTTCATTCCAATGTTTGTAGATTGACCAAAACATTTGTCGGAGTTATAAATTGCCAAAAAACCTTTTGCTGTGTCTTTGACAAATGTAAGGTCTCTTGTGGGATCAAGATTACCAAGGTTTAATTCAGTTTTACCCGAAAGCATTTGTGTAATTACTGTTGGGATAATTGCCCTGGCGGATTGCCTTGGCCCATAGGTATTAAATGGTCTGACTATTTTAACAGGAGTGTTGAAAGACCTAAAGTAGCTATCAGCGAGTTGATCTGCACCAATCTTAGTTGCTGAATATGGTGACTGCCCTACCGATGGATGTTTTTCATCAATAGGTACATACTGAGCGGTACCATAAGTTTCACTCGTTGATGTAACAAGTATTTGTTCCAAGCCAAGTTGTCTGCCGGCTTCGAGGATATTATAAGTGCCTTCAATATTGGTTCTGATATAAGCCAAGGGAGAGACATAGGAATAAGGAATCCCAATTAAAGCAGCAAGATGAAAAACGGACTCACAACCTTTCATCGCTGAATGGACAGAGTCATAGTCCCTGATATCACCGGAGATTACTTCAATGTTGTTTCTAACATCGGATGTTTCCAGCCAGCCCCAATCATTTTTGCCATTGTATCTGACAAATGCTTTGACATCAAAACCTTTTTTTACTAACAGTTCGGTGAGATGGGACCCAATAAAGCCACCGGCACCAGTAACCAAAACTTTACTCATCGACTTGCTGTAACTCCCTCAAAATTCCCACAAATATCCCGCACACCTTCCTCAAACTTAACCCCCACTTCAAACCCCAACTTCTCTTTTATCAGCTCAATTGCTGCGAAGGAGTGTTTTACATCGCCGGGGCGTGCAGATTCGTAAATAGGTTTTATGTTTTTGTCGAGGATTTTGTTGAGTTCATCGATGAGTTCGTTTAGGGAGATTCGTTCGTGGCAGGCGATGTTCATCACGAGCCCGTATTCGTCCAATTGTTTTGTGGCGGCGAGAAGGTTCGCGTTTACAACATTTGAAACGAAAGTAAAATCTCTGCTTTGAGTACCATCACCGTAAATTATGGGTTGACGGTCTTCTTTCATCGCAGTTATGAATTTTGGGATTACCGCTGAGTATTGTGATGTGGGATCCTGATTTGGACCAAACACATTAAAATATCTGAGGGCGATTGTCTCGAGTCCATAGAGGCGGTGAAAAACCTTCATATAATATTCGCCTGTAAGCTTTGACACTGCATAAGGGGACATCGGGTTTGGTGTCATTCCCTCGTGTTTTGGCAATTCGGGTGTATCGCCGTAAACTGATGAAGAGGATGCAAAAACCACTCTTCTTACTCCTGAACCGCGAGCTGCGTCAAGGAGGTTTAATGTTCCGCCGACATTCACATCGTTTGTTGAGATCGGGTCGTTTATCGATCTGGGAACAGATGGAAGTGCCGCCTGGTGAAGAATAGCTTCCACTCCGCGTACTGCCTGAACCACTGTGTGGTAGCTGCGGATATCACCTTCTATAAGTTCGATGTCGTTTTCAAGTCCGAGGAGATTTCTGCGGCGCCCCGTAGAGAAATTGTCGAGTACACGGACGCTGTGCCCTTGTTTCAGAAGCTCGAGAACAATGTTTGAGCCGATGAACCCGGCACCACCTGTTACGAGAAACTTCATTTTACCCCCTGATAAGACGAAATAGAACGCGGATGATGCGGATAAAGCGGATAAGGCATAATGTTATTCCCCTCTACTTTTAGGAGAGGGGTCAGGGGTGAGGTCCGTGATATCTGCGGGCTATTCATTGTTATCATAAACGCTCATCTACAAGTTCTTTGTCGAAGAAGGATTTAACATCGTAGAGTACTATATTTTTCTTTTTCAGGGATGGGACATCAAGCGATTTAAATTCGTCATGTGCAACTGCGAGGATCATTCCGTCGTATTCTGCACTTTGCATTTCATCGCAGGTTGTGAGTTCCACACCATATTCGTGTTTTACTTCTTCAGAGTCTGCGAGAGGGTCACATATACTTACTTCGCAGCCAAATTCTTTTAATTCTCTTATTATATCGATAACTTTTGAGTTACGAATATCGGGACAATTTTCTTTAAATGTTATTCCGAGCACAAGCACTTTGCTACCGTGAATTTTGTAACCCCCTTTAATGAGGAGTTTTACAAACTGGGATGCGATAAATGCCCCCATGCCATCGTTTATTCTGCGGCCGGCAAGGATCATTTCTGGGTGGTAGCCAACATTTACTGCTTTGTGAGTGAGGTAATAGGGATCAACTCCGATGCAGTGACCTCCTACAAGTCCGGGACGGAATGGAAGGAAGTTCCACTTGGTTCCGGCAGCTTCCAACACTTCAACAGTATCGATACCCATTTTGGTAAAGAGCATCGAGAGTTCGTTCACAAAAGCGATATTAATGTCGCGTTGCGTGTTTTCAATTACTTTTGCGGCTTCTGCAACCTTTATTGAGGTGGCGAGATGTGTACCTGCAATAATCACGGTTTTATAAAGTTCGTTTACAGCAAAAGCAATTTCAGGTGTGCTTCCGCTTACTACCTTTTTAATTGTGCTCACGCGGTGTTCTTTATCACCGGGATTGATTCTTTCGGGACTATAGCCGGCGAAAAAATCTTTGTTAAATTTTAATCCACTCTGTTTTTCGACTACGGGGATGCAGTCATCTTCGGTGCAGCCGGGATAAACAGTGGATTCATAAACAACAATTGCCCCATGTTTGATGACACTTCCCACTGTTTCACTCGCCTTAATGAGAGGGGTGAGATCGGGAATTTTAAAATCGTCAACTGGAGTCGGTACGGTAACTATAAATAGATCAACTTCGCGAAGTTCTTCCTTGTCATAAGAATATTTCAGGTGGATTGCTTCGCTTAGCTCTTCGGAATCAACCTCGAGGGTTTTATCTTCACCTTTTTTGAGTTCTTCAACCCGTTTTGTGTTGATATCGAAGCCGATAACTTTATATTTTTTACCAAATTCGACCGCGAGGGGGAGTCCTACATATCCAAGACCTATAACGCCAATGACGAGTGATCTGTTTTCTATTTTTTGGAGTAGTTGTGTGTTGTAGTTTGACATTTTCAATTAAATTAATTTATTTGGTCTGCTAAGTTATAATATTTGAGCATTTTTTCAATCCCAATTTCCATGGTAACTTGAGGTTTGAATGTTAAAATATCGTTAATTCGGGAAATTTCACAATAGCTGTGAAGTATATCACCTGATCTGGGGGGGTCATATTTTGGAGTTACAGTTGTTCCGAGCTTCCGTGAGATGATTTTTATCAGGTCGTTCAGGGAGGTTTTTTCACCGGAACCAAGATTTAGGGGAGTAGCATCCGGGGAAGTAGCGGAGTAGCGGAGTAGCGGAGTAGCTTCCTGGGAAGTAGCAGAGTAGCGGAGTAGCGGAGTAGCTTCTTTGCTACTTTGATTCTTCGATTCTTCGATTCTTTTTCCCTCAATACTTTCCAAAGCTTTCTCATGTGCATGGACGAGATCGGATACATATATAAAATCTCTGGTTTGTTCGCCGTCGCCGAAGATTACGGGGGTGCCGCTGTCTTTAATTATGCTGAGGAATTTGGGGATTACGGCTGAATATTCCGAAAAGGGGTTTTGCCGTGGACCATATACATTAAAAAACCGGAAGATGACGATGGAGAGCCCAAATGCTGTGTTATAGAACCGACAAAGTTTTTCGCCGAGGAGTTTACTTACTCCGTATGGGGAAAGGGGGTTATCGGGGTTTTCTTCGGTTATGGGGAAGGTTTGTGTATCGCCATATACAGCTGATGAGGATGCAAAAGTTACCCGTTTTACTTTATTTTGATGTGCAGCCTCGAGAACATTTTGCGTACCCATGAAGTTTACTTCGTAGGTTCCGATGGGATCGTTAAATGATGCGGGAACTGATGCGAGAGCTGCGAGGTGGATTACCGCGTCACATCCGTCCATTACTTCGTTTACGATGGAGGCATTTCGGATATCGCCTTCCACTATTTTAAGTTTTCCGGAGATGTGGGAGAGATTTTCGCGTTTCCCGGTGAGGAAATTGTCGAGTACCACCACTTCCCACCCCTTGTTTGAGAAGTTTTCCGCCATGTGTGAGCCGATGAAGCCGGCCCCGCCTGTTATAAGTAATTTCATGGTTTTTAATGGAACACGGATTTAACGGATACCACGGATAGGGTATCAGGTATTAGGTATGAGGTATTAGGTATTAGTTTTCCTGAATAATCTATGTTGATCTGTCTAATCGGCGTGTATCTGCGTACTGTTTTTCTCTGCGGTTTATTATAAATCATTTTTCCGGAAATTTTATGTTTTAGTGTCGTAAAGTTACGACAAAATTTTGAAAGTGCAAAGAGCGGACCTCACCCCCGACCCCTCTCCTAAAAGGCGAGGGGAGGATTAGTTTGGGTTTTATACTCCACTATTGTAATACTCTGTTTCCCCTCTATTCATTTGAAAAGGGAAAATTGGTTTGAAATTTTTACTCTATCATTTGATTATTATGGCTCCCCTCTCCTTGTAGGAGAGGGGCAAGGGGTGAGGTACTATTTCAAAAGCATCATTTTTCGGGTTTGGCGGTATTTGCCGGCATCGAGTGTGTATATGTAAAAGCCGGAGGCAAGATTAGTGCCGGTGAATTTGATGTCATAGTATCTGCCGGCGTCCGCGATTCCGTCAAAAAGTGTAGCGACTAATTCTCCCATAAGATTATAAACTTTGAGGGTGGCTTTTGTATTCTCTTTTAGTACAAATTTTATGGATGTTTCAGGGTTGAAAGGGTTTGGGTAGTTTTGTTCGAGTAAATATCCATTCGGGAGATTATCGATCAGGACTTCCACTTCCTTACTGTACTCAAATTTGCCATCGTTGTCGATTTGTTTGAGGCGATAGGAGAATTTTGTTGAGCCTGAAGGTTTGTCTGAGAATGCATAATATTTTGGGGAGTTGGAAGTGGTGTGCCCCTCGACAAAGCCGATTTTTGTCCAATTGGAGTTATTATCTTTCCTTTCGATATCGAATCCGTAGTTGTCAACTTCTGTTGCTGTCTCCCAGTTGAGGTTTACCATGTTGTTTCTTACCGATGCTGTGAAGGATGTGAGTTCTACGGGGAGAGGAAGATTTGTTCCTCTGAGTATAGTTCCTCCGGCGCCAACGACCACGGCTGCAGTGGAAGACAGGATGGCAACTTCATTAAGATAAAAAGGAGCTATGTTTTGATACTGAGACCAGGTTACACCCCCGTTATTTGTACGGAGCATCACCCCGTTGTATCCAACTGCAATTCCTGAACTGGCATCGTAAAACTTGATTGATTGAAGATTTGCATTTGTGCCTGAGGTTTGAGTTGACCAGGTGAGTCCACCATCTGTAGTTCTTATTATTGTTCCGTTATTTCCACAAGCCCAGCCAAGCAGCAGATTACTAAAAAATACGGAGTTAAGTTGGTCTGATGTCCCGGAGGTGATATTTGTCCAGAGGGTATCATAATTATTAGTCCGAATTATCTTCCCTGAAGCACCGACACAAACAACAGTTTGTGCATCTGGAAGACAAGCGATTGCATACAGGTTTTGAACCGTACCGGGCATTGTAACGGTGGTCCAAGTTGTTCCATTGTTTTTTGTTTTTGCGAGTTTGTTAGTTGATGTTCCGCAACCGATTCCATTGGTGGAATTTTTGAAATGAACATCCTGAAAAGTATATGACAAATTGCTGTTAGTCCAGTCGGTGCCATTGGTAGTTTTGAGCAATTTTGAGGTTGATACCGCATATCCTGTTGTTGATGATGTAAAATATAACTTGAAAATGGTTTCTGTGATCCCGGAGGTCTGAAGAGTCCAGTTGATTCCTCCATCTGTGGTTTTCAGTATTTTACCAGAATATCCAGCGGCATATCCAGTGTTCTCATCGGTGAATTGGACTGAATTTAATTGTTGTTCAGTAGCCAAAGAGGATGTTTTGTTCCAGGTTTCTCCCCCGTTGGCAGTTGAATATTGTACACCATAATCACCATTTATGAGGCCATAGGATCCGTCAATAAAGGATACAGTATTGAGAATTCTATTATCCAAAGTGAGTCTAATCCAATTTCGTCCAGCGTCTGTTGAGATGGCAATAGCTTCACCAGGGCCTACGGCTGTGATCTTTTGCGCTGAAGAGAACTGAATGGAGTTAGCTGTAAAGTCGAAAGCTGACAAAGTGCTATCCCATGAATTGCCCCCATTGGTTGAATATTTTACCTGACCGGACCTGGTGGCAATACCATCATTTGCATTGAAAAAGCGAATAACATCTATGGCCAAGCCCCACATTACTCTAACGAAGGAAGGAGCTCCCCCTGTGATTTTGATTACAGTACCATCTGCCGTTGAGACCCACCCATCGTCTTCATCAAGCATCTGAAACGAGGTGAAGAAACCTCCTGAACCGTCAGAGAGGAATGATGTCCATGTCACTCCACCGTTTATTGTTCTATAAAGAGTGAAATGGATTTTATCAAGTAGGAAACCTGTGGATTCAGAAACAAATTGAACCTGAGTTAAGCTTATTCCTTCCACGGTTAGCGAGAGGGTAGTCCAAGTACTACCTCCATCAGTGGTTTTCAGAATCAGTGAATTATCTCCACATGCATATCCAACCGATGAGGTCACAAAGTGAACAGACTTCAGAGTTTGCGTAGAGTCCCATCTGAGAAGTTCCCACGATGAACCATAATTGGTACTTTTAGCAACAACACCCTTCTCGCCGGCAACAATGATTGAGGCAGACGATGGAACATTACTCGAAGCATTGATCGTGTACCCCATCGGTTTGGGGTTTAGCCACGACCAATTATCCTGGGAGTAGGAAGTTATGTTAAATAAAAAGAGTAAAATTGTGCAGTAAGCAACCTTTGTGTAATTAGTTTTCATGGTATTAACCTTGATGAATGATTATTTTTACAATCTCTTCAATCACTCACTCCTAACCTGTATTTCAAAATTAAGGAAGTATTTTATAATGACCAAATGTTTTTTTGTCGAAATAAGGACATTAGGGTAGATGGGTTATTTCTTACCAAAAATGATTTTAAGTGCAAACTTCATTCCTTCCCAGACCATGGAGATAACGGGGATGAGGAGTCGTCGGGGTTCTTGCACTAGTCGATAGAGCCAGGCAAAGCCGAGTTTTTTGATCCATTTGGGGGTTATTTTGGTTTTACCGGCGATTACATCGACCATTCCGCCGCAGAGGTGAATTATTCTGACATTAAGTTGGTGTCTGTGATTGTGGGCGAAGAGTTCTTTTTTTGGGGTGGAGATGCCGACGAGGAGGATATCGGGAGCGAATTTGTTGATTTGTTCAACGATTTTGTCTTCTTCTTCGGGTGTGAAGTAGCCGTTTATTCCGGGGTGGACGGTTTTTACGCCATATTCGGTTTTTATGTTTGAAGTGGCGGCTTGATTTACTTCATCGGTAGCTCCGAGGATCATAACAGAGTAGTTGTTTTTTGCAGCTTTTTTTATTAAGTTTAGAGTGAACCACGAGGTGTAGAGCTCGTTTTTAAGTTTTTGTCCCATCAATTTCATGAAGAGGTAGAGTCCCCTGCCGTCGATGAGAAGAATGTCGAAGTTGTTCGTGATCTCGAGAAGTCCGGGTTTTTTTTTCATCAGATATGGAGTACCCAGCGACCTCCAATATACTACCTTTTGCTCTCCTGTGCGGATGGTGGAATCTATTTCACTCCAAAGTTCTTCTTCGGTGAAGTCGGAGATGTTAATGCCATGGAAGTTGATTTTATTCAGCATAGGGGGTGGGGGTGGTAACACGGATTACACAGATTAACACGGATTTCACGGATGGACTATGTGGTTTAATACCTAATACCTCACTCGGTGGTCTCTGTGTGCTCTGTGGTTTCATTTTGATAATATCTTCAGTAGTTGTGAATTGAATTTATCGATTGTAAAATTTTGTTCAAATGTTTTGCGATTTTTTTCACCCAATTTAAGGGATTTATCGGGATTGGTCAACAGCGAAATCAGATTTTCGGGAGTTGGGAATGTTTCAGGATCATCACCCATCATATCAGGAATTGCACCGACGGGATTGGAGAGAATTGCAAGTCCAGCTCTCATTGCTTCGAGAATTACCAACGGCATGGCATCTTTTTTAGTCGGGTAGATGAAAATATTGGATTGTTTGTAGAGTTTGATTAGATCGTCACCTGTAACACTTCCTACATATTTAATTTTTTCAGCGAGTCCATATTTATCAATCAGCTGTTGGAGAGCTTCTGCGGTGATGTGATTCTCTTCTCCGGCGATGGTGCAGGAGAAATCGTAACCAAGTCTGTGAACTTCTGCAAGCAACTCGATAAGCTCGGGGATTCCCTTGTAGTCATAAAAATTGGAGACGAAGAGTAAGTTGGTATGGTTCCATGGATTACACGGATTAGACACGGATTCCACGGATGGGGGTAAATCAATAATTCCATTGGGAAGAATATGGATTTTTGATGGGGTCAGAAAATCGAGATCGTACTTTAATTTTTGGGAAAGGGTGATGATCTCGCTGTTATTGAAGGAAAAGCTGAAGAGTTTTTTATAAAATTTTGATTTTAGTCCTGCATTCTTTAATCCAGTGCCATGCAGGTGAAATATTATTTTTCTTCTTAAGAATTTCATTATCAGAATGAAAAGGAAATCTCTAAAAAAAGGTGCTCCGGTGAGGGATGGTACAAAATAGACCAGGTCGGGCCAAAAGGTAACGACGGTAAACTTTGTTTTAACAATGTTTATAAAGAGTTGAATAAACTTTCCTGGATTAAGTCCCTCTGTGCTTTTTACATCTTTAGCGTAACTTAAACCGATGACCTTTGTATTGAATTTTTCAAATAATTCCCGGTTCTCGTGGACGGCATTACACATAGTTGTAACTCCGGTGACAGGTGGGGGAAGTTTTAGCAAGAGAAGGAGTTTTTTCATTGTGTCAAGCTTCAATAATAGAACACGAATGGCACGGATTAATCGGATTATCTCGGATTGACGATAGAACGCGGATCAGGCGGATAAACCCGGATTTTTCTATTTTTATTGAAGTGCTCCAACTTCCTGTTAATCGGTTTATCAAATTTTCAATTGATTTGAATACGCAACCTTTTCGTAGATAGTCTCAGGTGCAATATCGATTTCATCATTCCAGCATATTGTGCCGCCACTTATTGTAGCAGTCTTAAAAATGTTTTCATCCTCAAGACAATTAAAAACGGGACCTTTTTCCCAAATGCCGTTAAAGTCAACTACACCGGATACTCCATCATCGAATTCGATATAATATTTATAGTTGCCTTTATACAAGATTTTCACTACTTTATTTAGATTCCACATCATAACCTCTCAATCAAGTGGTTTAATTGATGAAAGTTGTTCACCGTTTAATATACGGCTCCAATTAATTTCCAGTGCCTCATAGTTCAGATCTATCCACTCCCTGGTCAATTTTGTAGCAGTTTTAGAAAACAAATCACCTTGCAAAACATTACCCTTAAAATCAAATGTCGCCTGGTGATTCTGATATTCAACATGAATGTGTGGTGGATTATGTTCATCGTAGTACATTCTGATAACAATTCCAAAAAAAGTCGAAATTATCGGCATTTAAGATTCCATTTTTTCTTTAAATCATATCGCAAAATAATAATTCTTTTAACTTCATGAATCAATTCCAAAAATTATGGACTTAGCAAAGTTGTGTTTTGAGGTCGCTAATTGTGGTAATTGTGAACTGTTATCAAGTAATCAGGTCTCTCAATGATTTCAAAAGACTCTCTGCAACCATCTCTATCGTTGGGGGTGCTTCAAATACAAATTCATGCTCCTTGTTAAGTATTTCGATGGCTTTTTGTGCCCAAAGTTCAACATCATTTTCGAGGACGAAACCGTTTTTGCCGGAGACAATAAGATCATCGGCTGCTCCTGCGTTGGGAGAAATAATTACAGGAACTCTTGCCGAGAGTGCCTCGTTTGCTACGATTCCCCAAGGGTCAGATTCAGTAGGAAACAGGAGGACTTTCCCATTTTTATAAAATGATTGCAACTTATCTTGTGGGATGTATCCTGCAAATGTGTGGAATATTCCTGATTCTATCAGTCTCTTCTCCATATCAGGTCTTAATGGTCCATCTCCAAGGATAAGAACTTTTATTTTCCGCTTTTCATTCACTTTTACGGCGACACTGGCGAAAAAAAGTGGGAGTTTGCGTGTTATTATCTGACCCGAAAAAAGCAGATCAAATTCTTTTGATTCTTCTGTATTCCCTGTAAATGGGAAGTTTGAGATCTGAAGAATCGGATTTAAAACGAAAATTTTTCCCGGGAAAGATTCTGAGTTTGATTCAATAATGTGCGCTTTAGACTTTCTGCCATGTACAATAAAGTGGTCTGAATGCCTGTAGAGAAATCTCCTCAGTATTTGTGAAGATTTGCGCAATTTTAAGAAAGGAAGTTCCCACATACCGGTAAACAGAGAAATTTTTATCTCTTTTCGCTTAGCGAAGAGAAAAAGTTTCAGAGTATATTTATTCACTCCACCAAGGATAACAACATCCGGTTGAAACTTTTTAGCAATAAGCGTGACACTTTCATTCAATTTTATGAAGTGATGTGCATGATGAAGATGAGGAATTTGCCAGCGATGTCCTTCCACTGCTGTGTCAGTATAAATTACAAAAAACTTTTCACCAAGTTTTGTCCCCAATTCATCATATAAGGGAAGTCGATACGGAGCCGGGAAATTGGTGACAAGCAGAATTCTCATCCAACCTCCCCAAGCGTTTGATTTATCTTCTTCATGAGTTCAAAAGTAACCGATTTTAGTTCAAAAATCTCACCTGCTTTCAATTTCCCTTTTTCACCAATTGTTTTTGAAAAGTTTGGATCATTCATAATCAATTCCAATTTTGTTTGAAGATCGGAAACATTTCCGGGAGAATAAAAGAATAAGTGTTCACCATCGGTTAGGATTGAATCCAAATCCCCGGTTCTTGCCACTATTACCGGATTTCCGGTGAGGAGAAACTCGCCCAATCGAAAAGGAACACTGGCATCAGATTTGGGAGTATCGGGACGCGGGATTACCAGAGCAGATCCATTATAAAGATAACCATGGTATTCCTCGTCAGAAATTTTTCCGGTAAATAAAGTTTTTTCTGAAATATTAAATTCCACTGCAAGTTTTTGAAGTGATGGGTCCATTTGTCCCGCCACTATCAGCTTTACATTTGGATATTTTTCAGACAGGCCGGAAAATGCCTTAAAAAGTGTTTTTGGATCATCTTTTTCGTAAGAGTGTTTACTTCTGGTAGTCTTATTAAAACCGGAATAGAAAAAGTAGTTTTTTGTTTTCGGGTGGATTATTTGTCCTTTCCATTTTGATGCTGTCAAAGGATAGTATAAAACTCTCTCTTTTTTAACTCCGATCGATGTACAATATTGCATCAATAACTTACTAATAACCAAAATATAATCGAATCTGCGGATAAATACTTTTTCAAATAAAAAGCCGGAATAAAATCGCTTTGCTTCGGGGTAAATAATATGATCAGGATATTCGTCGAGCGAAAAAACATAAATGATATTGCGAAATTTCGAAACAGCAGCGAGGAGGAGATTAACAGAACTTAAATAAGTACCGTATAGGAAAAGTACATCAATTTTATTTCTGGAGTTTTCACGATGGAGATATCCCAAAAGTCTAAATATTCCCGATGAGAGATTTACAAATTTCTTTAGTTTAGATGTGGGCCACACAGTTGATTTATGCATATACCGAAATTTCACCCCATCAAATACACCCGAGGTGAGTTTGTTTTCGGTGTTTTCCGCTCTCTCAGTACCTCGAAAAACAACAATTTCAGCCGTGCACCCATTTTCCTGAAGTCCATTTGCGATGTGCAGACACCGTTTTGTCGAGGCACCACCATGAGGGAATCCGTTTCCAAAGATAATTTTAACATTAGGGTGAGTCCTGCTCACTTACCCTCTTCTTCGGTTTTGTTTGGCACAATTTTGAGGTTAATGCCAAGCATTTTTGCGGTTTCTTGTGAGAGGCGGATGTAGGTTAATAGCTGTTCGTGTGTGGAATCATCAAAAGCGAGGACATTCAGGTGCTCTTGTATGGTATTCAAATCTTTGCGGGGGATGACACCCGAAACCGAGTTCTCGGGTCCATTATCGATGATATTTTCAATTGTTGTTTCTATAATCGGGGTAAATATCTTAAAATAATCTTTTTTGTTACCTCCGGCTAATTCGAACATTTTCATCGAATCGGAGATGATTACAGGGAAAAAGTTGGATGCAAAAACTGCTGCGAGATGATAATATATTTTTAACTCAGGTTTGATGCAGATTGGTTTCAGTTCAAGTCGTTTGGCAATTTGCAACATCATTTTTTCTGCTTTTACGGAAGATGCTTCAATACAAACAGGTAGATCCCACAGTTGGATGGCTTTTCTTGAGGGGAAACTTTGTGGAATATGAAAAGACCCTGTCATCGCTCCCATTTTTTCAAGAGAAGCAAGTTCTGCGGAGGTTTTTGATCCTGAAAGGTGCATAAAAAGGGTGGTTTTGAATTTTAACGGTAGTGAGGCAAGGGTATCAGCCACTTCTTTTATCGAAGAATCGGGAACAGCGATCACACAAACCTGAAATTTCGAGGCAAACTTTGAAATATCCTTAATATTTGCTGAGATTTCATCCACCATAAATTCTGCCGCAAATTTCTTCAGTGGTTCTAATGTCCTGTTTGATGCAAAGCTAATAAAATGCCCGACATCAACAAGAGCATCCGCAAGCGACCAAGCAGCTCTTCCCGTACCTATAAATGCGACATCAAAATCCAATTATCACCTCAAAAGAAAATTAATTGTAAAAAGATGCTGAAAGATACCCCACCACAGAGGAATTATCGCCTGAAACATCACCGGAATCTGACCGATGCAAAAGAAGAGAATTTTTCACCCCGGCTCTTTTAGTTGCTCTCATAAGTGCAACCACTAATCCACCTCCACAAGCGTGGGTTAATTGTTTCTCAAGATCATGTTCAAGATTTACCGGGTCGTATTCAACAATCCGGTCGGCAATCACGGAGTCAAGTTTATGGGCAACTGATTTTGGATAAAAATGTGATAGATCGCTTGACGCAACCACCAGAGTATCGTCGTCCATTACCTCAAGCAGGGCATTTGAAAGTTCAACAATGTTAGCATGAGACTGATCACCCATCACCACGGGAATTAGTTCAAAATCATTTCCATAAATATGTTGAAGAAAAGGAAGATGCACCTCAATCCCATGTTCATCACGGTGTCCAGCCGTGCTTCGCATAATTCTTGGGGAAATATCAGACATCTTTTGTGCAATATTTTGATCAACGGTTATCCTGCCGAGAGGTGTCTCATAAGCATCACCTTCGTAAATTGATATCCCTCCAAAATATTCTCTGTGACTGGGGGAAAGGATGATCACTTTTTTGTATTTTTTATCGGCAATATTCTTGTAGGCGTAAGCAGCAGTAAGACCAGAGTACATATAACCCGCATGCGGGGCAATTATTCCGGGGATTATTTTTGGTTCAACGGTTGAATCCGGAACTTCATTAAAAAGTCGTGAGAGCTGTCTCTCAAGTTTTTCAGAAGTGGCGGGATAAAACATCCCTGCAACAGCCGGTTTTCTAATCTCTCCCATAATATTCCTCCTCACTAAAAACCTCTGCGGTGAACGCTTGAAGTTGCAGTTGTTTTTGCGTCCAAAGTCTGGGCGGAAGTCCCGCTTTTTTGCACAAGGCGGTCAAGAACTCGTCTTTGTCCATGTTATGCTCGATGGGAACCTGTGGGAGAAAAAGTCCACTTCTGTATCCGTCACGGACGATTAGTCCATGTTTTCCTAACACAATGCTGTCATAATCAGGCATATCGAATGGAGGAGAGAGGACTGAAATTTCAATCGATATATGTTTCCATTCATGTGCCGTTACGGGTGAAAATCTTGGGTCTTCTTTAGCTGCAAGAAGTGCAGCCTCTTTAATTGTTTTCCTCAGGGGTTCCACACCTTTAATAAAACCGATGCATCCCCTCAGGTCACCATGTTTATGAAGTGTTACAAAACAGCCACAATAAGTCTCAAACACTCCACTCGGGGGGATCAGAACCACTTCCCGGGTAATCCCCAGCGAATGTTCAATCGCATTTCTTGCCGCTTTTAACAGCAGTTTTTTTTCTTCATCTGTCATTTTTTTATCTCCCGGATTTCGATGCTCTTTTTGTCAATAATCAAAAAGAGGAAATCTTTGTAAATAAAACAACTTTCGGCGATCAGGTTTTCTGTCCTTTTGTTAAGAAGCATTTTTTTTACAACTTTTTTACTTTTATCGTCGATAGCCAATAATTCATTGATGAAACCGGTTTCTCTTGTTCCACGGTGAGTGTTTAAAAAAATAAGACCGTCTTTGGTAAAAACCTCGGTCACTTCCTTTAAAGTCCCCGGAGGCATCAATTTTTCCAGATATCCGCCATCATTAAATTTTGATAAGGTGAAATTTTCAGGATAAACGAAGTCATCAAACGATTCTTTCCCTCTTGCCTCTGCAATCATCAAATTTATCGATTCGTCGTCTGCTGCCGGTTCACCAATCACCTGTCCTGTGTCTTTATCGAGCAGAAAATATTCTTGTGATTCAAACTTCTGTTTAAAGGCATATATCCCCTGATTGTTACTTATCAGGAAGGAGAGTTCGGGTTGCTGCCACAAATAGTTCTGTTTTTCGAGATCGTAACAAAAAATTCCTTTATGGAAAGGAAGTCCCTGCGATCTGTAACCATGGAAAATTACTCTTTTATCCTTAAATGATTCAACGCCGCTCCAGAATTTATCGGGTGGACTGAATTTATCCAGAAGTATTCGTCCTGTTGCCAACTCAAAAACATGGTAGAATGCTTCCCTTTTATCGGAATCTCTCTCCTCAACAAGGAGACAGTCCCCGTCGGAGAGTACTAATCTCCAGACGGGAACATCAAAAACGAATTTTTGTTGCAGTTTAAGTTGTTTGCTAATCCACATAATCAAATTTCGCTGTGAAGTGTCTTAACATCGGAGCTTCCTCAGTTATTTTCATTCCTCGCAGGCTTTTTCTTTGATTATAAACATCAATAATCACCTCAATCATATAATCGAAGTGACTTTGAGTATAAACTCTCCTTGGGATCGCCATCCTCACAAGCTCCATAGGAGGTGAGATGTGGGTGCCATCAGGAAGATCTTTACCAAACATCACGCTTCCAATTTCACATGCTCTTATGCCTCCTTCGAGGTAAAGTTCACAAACGATTGACTGTCCCGGGAACTGGTGTTGTGGAATATGAGGAGCAAAACGAATTGCGTCGAGGTAGATTGCATGTCCTCCGGGGGGTTCAAGAATTGGAACATCATTTTTAACGAGTTTTTCACCGAGGTATTCTACTGATCTTATCCTGTATTCGAGATAGTGTTCATCGAGAATTTCGACCAATCCCTGGGCAATCGCTTCAAGGTCTCTGCCTGCCAGCCCGCCATAAGTAGTAAAACCTTCGGTGACAATCAAAAGATTTCTGCATGCCATCGCGATATTATCATCGTTCATGGCAAGAAAACCACCGATATTTGCAAAAGCATCCTTTTTTGCGCTCATTGTACAACCGTCAACATAAGAAAACATCTCTTGAGCGATCTCAAGTGGAGTTTTGTTTTCGTAACCTTTTTCTCTTCTTTTGATGAAGTAAGCATTTTCAGCAAAACGGCAGGCATCCAGGAAGAAAGGAATTTCATATTTATCACAAATTTTTCTTGTATCCTTTATGTTTTGCATCGAAACAGGTTGTCCACCTCCTGAATTGTTGGTAACAGTCATCAAAACCAAAGGAATGTTTTCAGCACCTGTCTTTTTGATGAAACTTTCAAGTGCGTCGGTATCCATATTTCCCTTAAAATCAGCTTTCATCTCGGGATGTTTACCAACTTCAGTCATAAAGTCAACTGCTTCAGCTCCTGAATATTCAACATTGGCTCTGGTAGTATCGAAATGAGTATTACTGCAGAAATATTTTCCTTTTCCACCCAAAACAGTGAACAGAATCTTCTCTGAAGCTCTTCCCTGATGGGTAGGAATAATATTTTTAAGACCGGTTATCTTTTTCACCGCTGCATCAAATTTATAAAAGCTTTTTGAGCCGGCATACGATTCGTCACCCAGCATAATTCCTGCCCATTGTTCGGAACTCATCGCCGAAGTGCCACTATCTGTCAGCAAATCGATTAATACATCATCTGCGTGGATTGAAAACGGGTTATATCCTGCCTGTTTTAACAGGTTAATTCTCTCTTCTTTGGTCGTAAACCGTATTGGTTCAACTGCTTTAATTTTGAATGGTTCAATAATTGTTTTCATCTCTCGTCCGTATCTTTTTCATAAGAATAAAAAGTATCTTAACAAATTTGTCGAAATTTATTGAAATTTCAATGAAAATATCGTAAGAACTTTCATTAGATTATAACAGCTAAAAAAGATTTTTTACTGACCGAGGATATTTGATGGAGAGCTTTACAACAGAAGATATAATCCTTCTAAAAGGAACGCTAAAAAAGCGTGTTGATGAATTATTAAGTTTAAGGAACAGACTCGCGGAATACGATTCAGAGCTAATAAATCAATTTGATGAAATCGAACTTGACCTGAACAGGCTGTATCATTTGCAGGGGGAGGAGAAGTCGATGCTTAAAAACAAATTATCGTTCAACGGAAATCAATTTGCCGAGAGAATTCTAGCAATCACTGCTGATGTTAAAATTAAACTCGAATATTACAAGAAAGATTTTGACAATTTTACCAAAGAATTTGGTGAGTACAACAACACCTGTCCTGCAGATTTAAAAACCACTCTTAAAACACTGATGCAAATCTACAAAGAGCATTTGGATGTATTCGCCGGAATGGAAGTGATATTTGAGAGGTACTCTGAAACGCTTAAAGAGAAAACAGAACAGTTCAAAAACTAATTAATTTTGTTCGGTTTTTGTTCCTTATTATTATAAAAAAGAGCCATCCCACCTTCTGAAGTCTCTTTGTAGATCGATGGAATGTCGTGTCCTGTTTGTTTCATGGTTTTTACGATCTTGTCAAACGAAACAAGATGTTGACCGTCTGAAAGCAGTGAAAAAGTTGCAGTATTAAGAGCTCTTTCGGCAGCAAAAGCATTCCTTTCGATACAAGGGACCTGAACCAATCCCATAATTGGATCGCAGGTTAAGCCAAGATGATGCTCTATTCCCATCTCGGCGGCATATTCAATCTGAAGTGGTGTACCGCCAAGCAGTTGAGTAGCTGCCCCACTCGCCATCGCACATGCCGTTCCAATTTCACCCTGACAACCCACCTGTGCCCCTGAGATTGACGCGTTGGTTTTTACGAGGTTCCCTATCAAACCTGCCGTGGCAAGAGCACGATAAATTTTCTGATCCGAAAAATCGAAACTGTCATACATTCTTTTTAGCATCGCAGGCATTGTCCCGCAAGAGCCGCAAGTTGGGGCAGTTACTATCTTTCCCCCGGCTGCATTTTCTTCACCAACAGCCAAAGCATAAGCAAAAATTAATGTTTTTTCTTTAAGTGTACCGGAATAATTTTTAGCTTTTACAAAATAGGATGAAGCTTTTCTTCTGAGTTTCAAAGGACCCGGGAGAATTCCTTCATCTTCAAGTCCATTTTTAATCGAATTCTGCATCACCTGCCAAACCTCGGCAAGATGGTCATATATTTCTTTCCCTTCAACTTCCTCAACATATTCCCAAAGTGATCTGCCTGTCTCGCGACACCACTCAAGAATCTCCTTCATGGTGGTTAATGGGTAAACAGAAGTTTCGGTTGGATCGTGATCATCATCGATTATTGTTCCCCCACCAACGGAATAAACTGTCCACTTATCGGAAATGATACCATTCTCATCCAGGGATTCAAGAGTTAAAGCATTTGGATGCTTCTTCAATATCTCTTCCGGCTTCCAGAACAGCTCGGTCTTCTCGTGTGAAAGAACATCATAAATTGCCTTATCGGTCAAGTGACCTCTTCCTGTAGCAGCAAGACTTCCGTGAAGCGTAACACGAAAACTTTTTGCATCACTGTTTTTTGATTTAAATATCTCAGCTGCTTTGCGTGGTCCCATAGTGTGGCTGCTCGAGGGACCAAATCCAATTCTGTAAATTTCTCTAATCGATTCCATTTTTCCTCAACTTATCATTCAAATATAATCATTCCAATCATCCAATCAAGAAAAGAGGAACACATTCAAGGTTAAGGCAGATAAAGCATTTTTTTTGCAATCATTACATTGTTCCACTTAAGTTTGTAAAGATAGTTTCCCCCGGCAAGATTCATTGCATTAAAATTGACCGAGTGTATTCCCGACTCTAATATTCCATCAACAAGATTTGCAACTTCACTCCCGGTCATATCATAAACTTTAAGTGTAACAAATCCGTGTTCAGGGATCGAAAACTCTATTGTTGTCGCCGGATTAAAGGGATTTGGAAAGTTTTGACTTAAAACAAAGTTTTGGGGTATAACTTCAGCCACTTCAACTTCATGAGAATATTCAAAAGTACCGTCATTATCAATTTGTTTCAGGCGGTAATACAATTTATCACTTGATCTGATCATGTCTGTGTAGTTATAATATCTGGGTGAATTGGTAGTATTGTTCCCTTCAACAAAACCGATTTTTGACCATGTTATAGCGTCTTTTGATCTTTCTATTTCAAATCCCATATTGTTGATTTCTGTTGCTGTTTGCCATCTGAGGTTGATGACATCTCCTGCTCTTACCCCTGTAAAAGAAACGAGTTCAACAGGAAGTGGCGTGTCGAAACTCAGATTAACATACACCGGTATGTGGTCGGAGGAATAGTGAATTGCATCGGCGATTGTCTGACCCACTGCAGTATTGGGAGTACGATTTATCGAGTCATTGTAATGATTTCCATCATTTCCATAAGCTGTATAGGAACCCGGAACGAAAGTTATCCCGCCGTTATCCATTATCGTTTGACTCATTAAAATCATGTCAAATCTGTCATCCATCCCGCCCGTTGCACCACCCTGAAAACTTCTGGTTCGTGGGGATTGAGTGTGGTAGCGGGAATATGTAACATTATTCCAGGTTCCGGTCATCGAGTCCTTTAAATAATCGATGAAATACCCGGGAGCACTTGTGCTAAGTAGTTTTGTATAAGCAGCTTCCGAAGATTTATAGATATTAAAATCACCCAATACTAAAAAGTTGGCTCCACTATGAAGTTTGTTTGTCACTTTCCTAAGACTGTCAACTTCTGCCGCCCTTAATAATTCATTATCACCACCTGAACTTGCCTTTAGATGAACCGCATAAATTATAAGTGTATCAAGTGTCAACCTCGACCTAAGAATAAATTGATTGATAACTCTTAATGCTGTACCTATTGTGTCATTTGAAATAAAGTCAAACTTGGAAGATTTATAAAAAATTCCATGATCACTATCACGCCCATTAATAAATGTCCCCCATGCATAGTCTGAGGAAACTTTTTTGATGATTGAGTCTCTGAAAGTGTTAAAATCAGCCTCAGCAGCAATTTCGCCAATTACCAGGATATCAGGATTGGTGGCATTTAATATTGTTTTGAAATATGGATTTCTCTCGGGACCGGAAGACCCGGGGTAATTGAGGACATTATAAGTCATTACTTTGGCAGTAAATTGAGGAAAGGATGTGGCAGTACACAGTACTGCAAGCAGTATAATACTATGAAAATTTCGCAGAAAATCATCTCCGTAGATTGTGGGGGAAAAAATTGCCTAACCTGTTTGCAAAATTAATATAATTATTGATTATTCAACTACCATTTTAAAATCAGTGTTTATTAACTAAATAGAAATGACACCCACTGGCGTTGTCCATTAATACCGATCATACAAAAAAGTGTGCCCCCATCCCAAAAAATTATAATTTGTTTTTCATTTGGATTAAATTGGGTGTGATATTTTATTCGATTTTTCTTCCATTTGTTAAACGAGAACAGTATGCAAACAATATTAGGTGGCGGGGGTGCCATTGGAACTCCACTTGCTACAGAACTAAAAAAATACACAGATAAAATCAGGATTGTAAGCAGGAATGCCAGGAAAGTTAATCCAACAGATGAAATTTTTAATGCAGACCTTACAATCCGTGAACAAACTCTTGAGGCAATAAAAGGTTCAGAAGTTGTTTATCTTGTTGCGGGGTTAAAATATACTACTAAAACCTGGCAAGAACAGTGGCCCGGGTTGTTTGAAAGTGTTTTAGAGGGATGCAAAAAAGAGGGTGCAAAACTAGTATTTTTTGACAATGTTTATCCTTATGGAAAAGTGGATGGACCCATGACCGAAGAGACCCCTTTTAACCCCTGCAGCAAAAAGGGTGAAATAAGGGCAAAACTCGACAGTAAACTGATCGAAGAGTATAAAAGCGGAAATCTTCAAGGTGTGATCATTAGAGGTGCCGATTTCTACGGGCCCGCCGTTGGCAGTTCCATGGTAAATCTTCTCGTTATCGATAATCTGATGAAGGGGAAAAAAGCCAACTGGATGAATAACCCAAAGGCACTCCATACTTTTACTTATACACCTGATGCAGCCTATGCCACAGCACTCATCGGAAACACTCCATCAGCATATAATCAAGTATGGCATGCCCCATCTGAATCCAATCCCATTACCGGAGAAGAGATAATAAAAATTGTTTCGGAATTTATCGGGGTGGAACCAAAAATTCAGGTACTCGGTAATGGCATGTTATTTTTGGCAGGTTTGTTTAATTCAACAATTATGTCAATGATTGAGATGAGTTACCAGTTCAAATATGACTACATTTTCAACAGCGACAAATTCAAAAAAGCTTTTAATTATACTCCAACGACCTATAGAGTTGGTATCAAAGCTGCCGTTGACGCTGCCAAAGGGATTAAAAAGTAATAATATTAAAAAGTGGGATCAATTTAGTGGTCCCACTCTTTTTTTTGTTAAACTTTTTTTCGAACCAAAACGCCCCGAAAGGCGTCTCTTTCAAGTTTAATAAAGATGTCCCCGGCTCCACCGTGTGCCACCTCAACAACTTCATCCTTTCTGTTTTTCATTAGACCAATTGGCTGAGTAAAATCCATCGAAAAATCGGGAAAGAATACCTCGATCTCCTGCCCCTTTTCAATCCTGTTTCTCACTTCCATTCTTGCCCATCCGTCGGGCAGAACTTCTCTGATTACTCCAACAAACTCATGAGTTTGAAGTTGAACATTTTTTTCGTACCATTGGGCTTTTTCTTTCGGATTTGATACCAAAAAACCGGGAATGAAACCTCGATTTGCAGTTTTCGCAAGTTCGGTTACATAATCGAATGTTGGTTTTATCCCCTTTTCAATCTCATCAATGGCTTTTCTGTAGGTTCGTGCAACCGAAGCTGCATAATAAATTGACTTTGAGCGCCCCTCAACCTTAAAACTTGATACCCCCGCTTCTTTCAACTCCTGAAGATATTCGATTGCACACAAATCCCTTGAATTCATAATATATGTACCAAACTCATCCTCATCGGCTTCGAGAAATTCACCGGGTCTTTGTTGTTCTTCCAGATAAAAAGTCCCTTCAAGAGGTTTATAAACAGGATCATAAACTCCCTCGTGGGTATGTTCATCTTCATTTGCCACCACTTCATATTCGGGGTTGTGATCTTCCCCCTTATAAACTTTGTATTGCCAGCGACAACTGTGGGCACAAGTACCCTGATTTGCATCCCGGTACGACATATAATTTGAAAGCAGACATCTGCCCGAATATGCCATGCAGATCGACCCGTGAACAAAAAACTCAAGTTCAACATCCGGTACCATTTCATGAATCTTTTTCACCTCACGAAGTGAAAGTTCGCGGGAAAGAATTATCCTCGATATCCCCTGCTCTTTCCAAAATTTCACAGAAGCCCAGTTTATGTTGTTGGCCTGTGTCGAAAGATGTATTGGAATTTGTGGACAAATCTCTTTTGCAAAATATATTACTCCTGGATCTGCCATAATAAAAGCATCCGGTTTAAGCTCTGCCATCGATGCGATTGCTCTTTTAAGCGGTTCCAGTTTTGCATTATGTGGAAAGATATTAACCGTGAGATATATCTTTTTCCCAAGATCATGTGTGTAATCGATTGCCTCTTTTACACCATCAATTTTAAAATCATTTTCTCTCGCCCGCAGCGAAAATGCCGGCACCCCTGCATATACTGCATCAGCACCATATTGAAATGCAAATTTTAATTTTTCAAAGTCTCCCGCCGGGAGAAGAAGTTCAGGTTTAGTCATTTTGTTTCATAATGTATTGAGAAATTGAATTCAGACTCTATTATTTCTTCACAAATAGATCATATAGTGCATCGTTCACAAAATATATATTTCTGCCGAGTTTGTGTTTTGTTAGCAATCCATTGTCTGTTAATTGATTCAGATATTTTGTTGCAGTTATCCTTGTCACCTTAAGGTCGTTCATCACATATTCAATTTTTGTATAAGGGTGTCTGAACAACAGATTTAATAAGTCCTGACTGTAAATTTTTGGTAATTCACTTCTTATTTTGGTTTTATATTCGTTTATCAGAGCTTTTATGGATTTGATCAAAATGATACTCTGCATGGAGGTGTTTTGGATGCCTGTAAGGATAAACAAAATCCATTCTTCCCATTTATTTTCTGAGCAAACCCTATTGAGTAATCTGTAATATTCAGATTTATTCTCAATTATATAGCGACTCAAATATAGTACCGGCATTTCCAGCAGATTATTCAACACCAGATACAGTACATTTATTATCCTCCCTGTTCTGCCGTTACCATCAAAAAAAGGATGTATTGTTTCGAATTGATAATGAATGACTGCCATTTTTATCAAAGGATCAACTTCATGAAATTCTGCATCATTTATATACTTCTCAAGATTACTTAGTGCCTCGATTATTACTCTTGGATCATCCGGAGGTGTATAAATTGTCTCACCTGTTTTGGTGTTTTTTAGAACTGTGCCTGGAATTTTTCGAACGCCTGCATCATTATCCTCCAAAACTTTTTGTATTTCAATTATCCTGTTGACTGTAAGAAGTTTGTCATCCTTGATGAGATTAAACCCCTGCACCAGAGCTTTTGCGTATCTGTGTACCTCTTTTGCGGCAGGACTTTCAAATTGGTCAGCAAAAAGATCTGATTTATACAATTCATCATGAGTGGTGATTATATTTTCGATCGCAGAACTGTCCTTAGCTTCTTGAAGGGTCAAAGTACTTATTAATATAGACCTGTCAGGAATCGTTTGGGCAATACCTTTCAGTTCTGCAAGATATCTGTGGGCAACTGCAAGCTGTTTTAGTATTACTTTTGTCTCAAGTTCAAATTCCGGAGGCAAAAGAGGCATCGAATTGAAAGGTTTTGCTGGATCAAAAAGCATGTTTATTCATTTTTGATATTGACACATCGTTTTTTTATATATATGAACTGCAATATGTATAAATTTTTCGATTTTCTATATATATCAACCCTCATATGTATAAATTTTTCGGTTTTCTATACATATTAACCCTCATATGTATAAATTTTTCGGTTTTCTATACATATTAACCCTCATATGTATAAATTTTTCGGTTTTCTATATATTTTCCGCTCATGTTTGCCGATTAACGGTATCAGGAGAAAATGCCGGGATACATACAGCCACATACTCAGCTCCTTCGTCATTCGGAGTGCTGTATTTTACCCATTCGCCCTTGGGGGTAATAATAGCCTGACCTGCGGCGACATCATTAAATCCTGATTTGTTCTCTACCCTCAGAACTCCTTTAAGTACAACAGTATATTCATCAAACTCAGGGATTTGTGCCGGCTCAATCCAGCCTCCCGGGGATTTCATCCTCGCAATACTTACCACATCTGTACCTGAATTAACCCTGCCGATATACTCTTCAATTATTTTCGGCTTGTTTCCTGCCGCTTCAATTATTGTTGGCTTTTCAATCAATTTATGCATGATAATAGTTACTTTGTTTGTAAATGAAGTGAATTATCTTAACATTCGTTCAATTAACAACTCCTGAATACTCCGCCTCCCATCCAAGACTCCATGAATATAAACTGTACCATCCAAAATTTCGTAGATTATTCTGAAATGCTTGAAGTGGATTTCCAAATAGGTTCTAATGTTAAGGAATTGTAACTCCGGGAGAAGATGACCTCTTGTAGGCAGTGATTGAAGTGTTTCACAAGACGATTTAATATCAGCTAACAGTTTTTTTGCTGCCGGTTTACAATCATTTTGATAAACATAGGTGTAAATACTCCGAATATCGTTTTGGGCGGCGATCATAATCCTGACTTTAAAAGTCACTTTACTCAAACCCGTCTAATTCTTTGTTTAGTTCATCAAAAACTTCCGTCATTTCCTTCGCTTCTGTATGACTGTGACTCGTCATTGACAATAGTCTTAACATTGCCAGGGTATCCTGCATTTGTTCATAGATTTTGATATCTTGAACAACAACCTTTGCCTCACCATTTTGAGTGATAACAAAGGTTTTGCCATTCTTATTTATATCATCAATCAATGAGGCGGCATTTGCTTTCAAATAGCTAATTGACTTCACGGAATTACTTAGTTTCATAATACAGTCCTTTTAAAGACCAAATATAGTCATTGTTTAAACTCGATCCAATTCTCAAAAATAATACCTAATATTTAATACCTAATACCTGGCTCCAATACCTGATATTTAATACTTAATACCTTAATTTTCGCTTTTTGTTTTAAAGCCTTTCAGCATCCATTTTCTTGCGAGGATCAAACCAATTGGACTGATAATCGCTATAAATCCATAAATCAGCCACATCATTTCTGTGTTCATTTTCTCCGGTGCTACACCATCAGGGGCATAAGTCATTAAGAACCAGCCTGAATAAAGTGAAGTTACTACTTTAGTGAGGAACCAGGGGAACTGACCAATTCCCATGTAAATTCCCGTCATCCCTTTTGGGGCAATCTCGGCAACCCATTGCAGGAAACGGGGCTGCCACATAGCTTCACCAATTGTCATTATAATCAGATACCCAAACAGAGTGTAGATGTTTGGACCAAGGGCAAGGATAAAAGTTGGGGAAGCCATCACAAAAGTACCCCAAATCATCATTTTGTAGGCATTTTTCTTAGCAGTCAAAGCTGCCACCGCCGGAGTAAGAATAAAAATAAGAATGGGATTAAAATTTGTAAAAAACTCAAAATTTTCACTTACAACCCCGGTAAAAGCACGGTAACAATAAGTTGGCAGTGTAAGCCAGTTATGAGCAAAAAGCGTCTGAACTGGAATCAAAATAAAAATGAAAAAGAGGAACCTCATATCCTTTAGCGGGAAGTTCTTCATATAATATCTCATCTTGTCACCAAAAGGCATTTCATTTTCAGCCTTTACTTCAGCTTTTTTCTCATCGCTAAGATTGGCTTCCGCCATCTTCACCGTCTTTTTGGTCAGTATGAGAAGAACAGATAAAATTCCTACCACTGTAAGGAAAACATACACCCAAAATACACCGGTAATTCCAAAGCTTTTCCTTACGGGAGGAGAAATCAACCCGGGAAGAAATCCACCAAGATTCATTAATGCATATAACATTGCATAACCCATGGCAGATGTTTTTTCATCAGTGAATCGTTTAATTCCAGCATAACACGCCGGTTGATAGATACCATAACCGATGATAATACCAACAATTCCGATCATTGCGGTAATATGAGCAGACCCCCAAAGTCCGGTTCCGGGGAAAAGGGTTGGACTGACAGCCAACAACACCCGTCCGACAAGCATTACCATAAGTGAAATTAGAAGTGACATCCTGACACCGATAATATCAACAGTTGCACCCAGGAAAAGCATACTTAGTGTTATTCCTGCAGTGAGGAAACCTACCATCTGCCCGGATTGAATGTCATTCAATCCGATATCTTCGGTGAAAAAGATGGTGAGAAGGCCAACCACACCAAAATAAGTAAGACCCTCAAGCAGATATGAAATATTTATTCCCCATAATGCCCTTGGTGAGTGAATAAGGTCTTTAAAAGGTTGAGTTACTTCTTTAAGAGTTTGTTGAATTATTCCGGTTTCTTCAGTTTTGTTATTCATTTATTCCGTCCAAAAAAAAATATTTACCCCTTCAAAAATATCTGAATAATTCAGAAATTCACTGTTTTAACTAAAATTTTAATCTTTCACGAACTATATGAAATTTTAGAGTGCCTCTTATGATAGCCCATAAATAAATATGCAAAAAACTCAATATTTTTAGGCGTTTGAAAACTTGATTTTCGCTATATTTCATATTACCTTATAAATAACTAAATTTGGATTTCAACCTGAAACCATAAACATCCAAAAAATTTGAATGAGTGACGAAAAATTATCCCTGAAATTGCTCGAGGTTTACCCTGCACCTACTGTAATACACGATTACACCCACTTCGTATATGTAAATATTGCTGCGGTAAAAAAATTTAGAGCAAACTCAAAATCCGATCTGGTAGGCAAACCTATTCTCGACTTTGTACACCCGTCCTCACGCCAGGTGACAATTGACAGTCTCAGATCTTCGGAAAGAAATGACACTTTTGAAATGCACGACCTCCATCTTTTGGCACAGGACGGCACTTCTTTTTATTCTGATATCGTGGGTACAACGATTACAATAAATGGCAAAGAGTGTGTACATCTTCTTATAAATGACATCACTCAACTGAGGAACAGCGAACAACGGTACAGATCATTATATGAACTTGCCCCCGAGGCAATTCTTCTCGAAGATGAAGATGGTTACATTCTTGATGCAAATCCTGCTTTTTTTAGTCTCCTTGGCTATACAAGAGAAGAGACTATCGGAAACCATGTCCGGTTTCTTACTCTTGAAAAAGATCCGACAATTATTCGAAACGATATAAAAAAAGTAATCGCCGGCGAAGTGCTTGTGCAGGAAGCATTTGGGAAATGTAAAAATGGCAGAGTTATTAATGTCCAACTGACAGAGAGTGCATTCCCTCTCGAAAATAACAGAATGGGCCTTATCTCCATAATGACAGATATAACATCAAGAAAAAAGGCAGAAGAAGAAATTTACAGGCTTAACAGACTTTACAATGTTCTGAGCCGTACAAACAAAGCTCTCGTAAGTGTTCAAAATGTTGATTCACTTCTACAGCGAATATGTGATATCCTTGTAAAATCAGGGGGTTTCAAACTTGCATGGATTGGTGAAATAGATACCTCTAAAGGATTACTCAAACCACGAATTATTGCCGGCGAAAACAGGGCATATGCTGAAAAAATTGTTATAAACCTAAACGGTGACATACATACTCTCGGACCCACTGCAATCGCCATTAGAGAAAATCGTCCTTATATCTGTAACGATTTTTTCAACGACCCCAGAACATCTCTGTGGCGTGAACTTGCACTTAATGCCGGATTTAAATCCTCTGCATCTTTCCCGTTCCACTTTAAGGATAAAGTGATAGGGGCATTAAATATCTATGCAGATAAAGAGAATGTTTTTAAGAAAAAGGATGTTGAACTCTTAAGTGAAGTTGCTATGAATATCACTCTGGGGATCGACCATATCGATGACGAGATTGAAAGGGCAAAAGCCGAAGAAGAAGTTAAAGCACTTAATTCAAATCTTGAAGCAAGAGTGATTGAGAGAACCGAGGAGCTAAACGCTGCAAACAAGGAGCTCGAAGCATTTGCATATACCGTGTCGCACGATCTGCGCGCTCCCCTAAGAGCAATAGATGGATTCAGCAAAATTCTCATGGAAGATTATTACGATTCGTTGGATGACCAGGGAAGAGTTGTATGCAAAGTGATTTCCGATAATGCGGAAACGATGGGGCAGCTCATCGATGAACTACTTCAGTTTTCGAGACTTTCAAGATCAGAGCTTCACTTTTTACCCGTTGATCTCAACCCTGTGGTCGCAGCTTTATATGAAATGCTTACAACTCCCGAACAAAGGGAAAAGATCAAGTTCACCTGCCCGACACTTCCAATTGTTAATGCAGACCCTCTAATGATTAAACAGGTTTGGCAAAATCTCCTCTCAAATGCCATTAAGTTTTCCAGAAAAGTTGAAGAACCAACCGTTACAGTGGATTTTTACAAACAAAACGATGCCGTCGTCTTCACAGTCCAAGATAATGGTGCCGGTTTTAATATGAAATATGCCACCAAACTCTTTGGAGTTTTCCAACGATTACACACTGTTAAAGAGTTTGAGGGAACCGGTGTTGGCCTCGCAATTGTACAAAGAATCGTTCACCGACATGGAGGCAAAGTATGGGCTGAGTCGGAAATAAACTCAGGTGCAAAGTTTTATTTTACATTGAAAAGTGCAGAAATCAGAAAGTAAATAACCAATGGACGATAACAATACCCCCGTTGAGATTTTAATAGTCGAAGATAATCCTAATGATGCAACGCTGATGTTACGGGCTCTTCGGAAGAATCATGTATCAAACCATATTAAGATTTGTGAAGATGGAGAAGAAGCTCTCGATTTCCTTTTTAGCAGAGGTCAGTATGAGGGAGAGACCATTCCTTCAACCATTAAAGTGGTTTTTCTTGATCTTAAACTCCCCAAAATAAACGGTCTGGAAGTTCTAAAAGAGATCAGGGATAACGAAACAACCCATAAAATGCCCGTTGTAGTTGTCTCTTCATCAAAAGAAGACCCGGATATCAAAGCAGCCTATGAACTTGGTGTAAACAGTTATGTGGTTAAACCCGTACAATTTGAAGATTTTGTTCAGGCTGTTGCCCAAGTCGGGATGTATTGGTTACTCTTGAATGAACCACCTAAATAGCCCCCAATTTTTGTAAGGATCAATAGTAATGGATGACACACACTATAAAATTCTAATTGTGGAAGACATGCCGGCGGATGTTGAACTCACCAAACGGGAAGTGAGAAAAGTTCTCAATAACTGCACATACAAAGTTGTTCAGACTGAGGAGAATTTTCTTCGAGAGCTGACTGATTTTGTACCCGACATTATTCTGTCTGATTATAGTATGCCTTCTTTTGATGGGCTTACAGCAGTTAAACTGGCAAAAATACATTCCCCGCTTACTCCTGTCATTATAGTTACCGGCTCTGTTGATGAAGAGACTGCAGTTGAATGTATGAAATCCGGTGCTGCCAACTATGTTATTAAAGAGCAGATCATCAGATTGGGAACTGCGATTACAAGAGCACTTGAAGACCGTAAACACAACATTGAACGACTGATCGCTCAAAATGCTCTCATCGAAAGTGAAGCCCGTTATAAATCTCTTTTTAACCTGTCACCCGTTGCCATAGTCCTCCAAAATGCCGATGGAATTGTGATTGATGTGAATGAAACATTTACGACAATAATGGGTTATTCCAAAGATGAAATTATTGGCCATTCTATCGCCAAAATTACCCCTCCCGACAAAATCGGGCAGATTGGTACAGACCTTGAGAGAATAAAACGCATCGGTACATTAAAACAGGAAACCTCGGGAATCAGAAGAGACGGTGAGATTGTTATAGTCGAATTGGTTGAATCAAAAGTCATTCTTCCTGATGGGGCTGCAGGTATTATGACGATTATTGCCGACATCACAGCCAGAAAAAAATATGAGCAGGAACTTATTGTTGCCAAAGAAACTGCTGAGGAGATGAACCGCCTCAAATCGAGCTTTCTCGCAAATATGTGCCATGAACTTAGAACTCCAATGACAGGAATTATTGGCTATTCTGATCTGCTGAGTGAAAATGAATTTGCCCCAACCGTCATCGAATACGCTCAGGTAATCCATAAAAGTGCTAAAAGGTTGATGGACACACTTAATCTAATTCTCGACCTCTCCAAAATTGAAGCTGACAGGCTTGACATCTCTCAGACGGAATGCGATGCCTGTGAGGTTGTCACAGAGTCGTTTAATTTATTCATTTCGGAAGCTAAAAAGAAGAATCTAAAATTTGAACTTGCAAAACCTCCACACAAAATACAGGTAATTCTTGATGAAAGAATCTTTAGCCATATTTGTACCAATTTAATAAACAACGCAGTAAAATTTACTACAGTGGGAAGTGTAATGGTGGAGATTAATGAATTGTCAACCAATCAGGGCAAAAGTCTTGTTCTTACGGTAAAGGATACAGGTATTGGTATAGCTAAAAAGAACCAGAATCTCATCTTTGAAGAGTTTCGACAAGAAAGTGAAGGAATTGGAAGAAATTTTGAAGGAACAGGACTTGGACTAACCGTCACCAAAAAGTTTGTCGAAAAATTGAAGGGAGAAATACACCTCGAAAGTGAACCCGGAGTTGGTACAACTTTTACAGTGATAATCCCAAATAATCTTCACTCAACTAAAGAGGTGAATATCTAATCATCCTTTTATGTTAATCTATCAATAAATATATATAAATAATATGTACAGATCAATTATTGTTATATTTATCCTTACTACTTCCCTGCTCTACTCACAAACCCCGGAGTTTGCAGGAGATAAATTGTTTCTTTACCTGAATAATCAGGTTTTGAGACAATCCGGTCCCGGACCAACTTTCCAGTTGATCAATTTTGGTGACACATCTAAATCAGTCAACGCTCTTTTTTTCATAAATTCTACAACGGGTTATGCCTCAAGAGGTGGACGAATATTCAAAACCACCGATACAGGCGATAACTGGGTAGAAATTCTAAACAGAAACAGTTCAGGAATGACCGCTGCTGAAAATACGATATATATTTTTGGCGACAACAACCAACTTTACAGATCATTCGACGGAGGAAATTCCTTCGATTCTGTAACTGTAAACCTTCCAATAACAAACTATTCTTTTTTCAGTTTTCTTGGTATCTCGAAAGCCTCCAAAGTTTATCTTTATGCCCCATATTTTAATCGTTTCCAGGGAGCGATATATTATCTTAAGTCAATCGACTCATGCAAAACATGGACTGAGATAACCTCACTCGGTGAAAAGGGTTTTTCCCATTTTGTGAATACAGACTTTGGTCATTTAAGCACTATATCAAAAGTCTATATAACCACAAATGGCGGGGATTCATGGGTGATGAAACGAGAGGAAGAGAATGTACTTAGTCCCGCCGGATGGTTTGCCGATCCCCAGACAGGGTATCAAGCTGTTTATACCAACCCCAGGGTTATCCGAACCACAGATGGTGGCACTACATGGTCACAAGTATATAAAAATGGCAGCAATACTATTGCCGATATCAAAGCCGGAGGCAGTTGTGTGGTCGTCAAAGAAGAATCAGGCCTGTTAAAATATTCATCCGACAAAGGTAACACCTGGAAGACTATCGATCTCGCTACTGATATAAATGATTCAGAACAGCCGGAACCGACAGATTTTTCACTAAAAGGAAACTTCCCAAATCCTTTTAATAACTCAACAATGATAGGATTTAATCTCCCTAAAGATGGAATCGTGAAGATTGTAATTTATGATTCCAAGGGGAGTGTTGTCGGATTACCTTTCACAGTTGAAGGAAAATCAGGCTACAATTCGATCAGGTTTGAAGCAAATAATCTTTCCTCAGGAGTATATTTTTATTCTCTGTTCTTCGAAGGTGAACAAAGTTATAAAGCCACAGGCAAGATGATCTTATTAAAATAGAATTGTTCTGTTTAAAAGAAGAGGGTTCCACATCGGGACCCTCTTCAACTTTTAAACAAACTTTTATTTGATCAGAAGCATCTTTTTAATCGATCTTTGACTCCCCGATTCTAATCTGTAGAAATAGACACCGGAAGGGTTCCCCGAAGCCTCAAAAACTATTTGATGTTTACCGGCTGACCTGTATTCATTAACAAGTTCACCCACCTCTTCCCCCATCATATTAAACACTTTTAATGAGACATTCCCATCAACGGGCAGATCAAATCCAATTACTGTGGTGGGATTAAAGGGGTTTGGATAATTTTGATTTAGAGAAAAATTGGAAGGAATTTCAGAATCGGTTATATCTGTTGTTGGGTTTAATATCTCATTCATTGAGGTACCCGAAACAACAGGAGTAGGGAAATTTAAAATCTTGCCAACTGTTGGAACAATGTCGGGGATATACCTTTTGGTGTTTGTGTGAACCCCCTTTTTAACATCTGCACCGATTGCAAAAAGCATTATTCTTCTACAGCCAAAACATCCATCACCATGTCCCACAAATCCTGTGGAAACCCCGTCGAGATGCCTTCCATGATCATTGGTAACCAGAATTGTTGTTCTGTTTTTGTAAACAGGATCGGTTTGAACAAAATTCCAAAGAAGATTCACAATACTGTCGGCAATTGTAATCGACCGGGTATAAGCTTCCCAATCTCCTTCATGCCCATAGTGGTCAACATCAGAAAAATAGAGAACTGAAAGTCTTGGGTGATGTGTTTGAAGTTTACTTTTTGAATTTTGCCAAACAGAAATGTCACTGCTCCCCTGCAAAATATACCAGGGCCAATAAGCCGGTCCATAATCGGGTCTAAAACTTTGCAACCACGGTGAGCCCAAATATTTCATAATATACATCGCTTCGGTTGAGTCTTGTTGATGTTCCTTCCTGAAATATTCCCAAAGTGTTGGTACGGTGGCATATTGTGTATTAAAACCGTTGTAAAAAGTATCTTTAGGAGTTGACCACGACCCACTCCAGATTGCCGGAACTCCCCTGTTGGTAACAGTTGCACCATTATTAAAAAATGAATCGATTACTGCACCCTCAAGTGCCAGCCTTTTCATATTTGGAGCATAAGTACCCGCCGTGTCACCAAGCGTTTCAGAATACCGGGCACCATCAATTATCACAAGAACAACATATTTATCGGGCATCTGGGCAAACAACCCGCCAACCAATACCAAACTTAACAACAGATACAATTTCAATCGAGCGATTTCTTTCTATTTCAAAAGGTTAAATATAATGAAATATCCTACGAGTTCATTACTCTGTTCTGGTGATTGATACTTTCCATGTGAACCGACTCAAGAAAAGTTGAAACAAATTCGTAACTCAACCCGAGGTTTTTCCCAACACTCATTCCTCTTTCCAATATCTCATTCCATCTGCTTGTTTGAAGTATCGTGAGTTTATTATCTTTTTTATACTCACCAATACGCTCTGCCATGTTCATTCTTTTTGCAAGCAACTGCATAAGTTCATCATCAATCTGATCGATAACTTCTCTGTACTCATCAAGAACCGCCATAACAGGTTCAGAATTACTGCTTCTTTCTCTCCAGATCAGACTTTCGAGAATGGTCTTCAAAACTTCGGGTGTCACCTGCTGTTTTGCATCACTCCATGCATTGTCGGGATCACGATGACTTTCAATCATCAAACCATCAAAATCGAGGTCAATTGCTTTTTGTGAAACTGATTGTATCAAGTCACGCCTTCCCGAAATATGTGCAGGATCGCAGATCATCATTAAATCAGGATATCTTCTTCTCATTTCAATTGCTAAATGCCAGATCGGAGGATTTCTGTATTTATGTTTGCCATAAGTACTGAATCCCCTGTGAATCAAACCAATATTTGTAATCCCTGCAATCGAAATTCTTTCAACTGCTCCACTCCAAAGATCAATATCAGGATTCATCGGATTTTTGATAAGTACCGGGACATCACTCCCTTTAAGTGCATTTGCAATTTCTTGAACACTCATTGGATTAACCACGGAACGGGCTCCGATCCATAAAATATCAACTTCAAAGTGAAGTGCATCCTCTACCTGTCGAGCAGTGGCAACCTCTACGGCAAGTGGAATACCCGTGGCTTTTCTTGCATGTTGAAGCCATGGAAGTCCTTTGGTTCCCACTCCCTCAAAAGTGCCTGGTCGGGTTCTTGGTTTCCAAATTCCTGCACGCATTACATCAACCATACCTGTGGCTGCGAGCCGGTTTGCGGTATCCATGACCTGTTCTTCTGTTTCTGCACTGCAAGGTCCCGATATTATCAGGGGTCTCTTCTTCAACAACTGTTTCATCTGTATTTCCGTTGTCCTCTTTGGACAGTTTATCGCTACCAAAATCAAGTAAACAATATTTAAAACAAAAAACCCGAACATCAAGTTCGGGCGGTATTTATAAATCTCTTAAAATTATGAAATTTTTTACAAAAGCCACCCACGACCGGTAAAGTAAAACCAGTAAAAATTAACTGTGGCGATTGTTGGGTTTTTCATTTTCATAACATTCAAATATAGATACTTCAGATTTATTATGCAAGTGCTTTATTAAAGAATGGGAGTATTTGTTAAACCGCAAAGATCGCAAAGGACGCAAAGGACATGTTAAACCACAGAGCACACAGAGAAGTTTTTTGAGATTATTGGATTACTGCATTATTGGATTAGCTGCGCTCAAGTACTTTCCCGATTTGATTTGCTTTTTTCATAAGGGTATGGAAGGCTTCATAATCCCCCGATTCCAACAGATTTTTCATATTCTGAAGTTGCAGAATATGTTCATCTATTACCTCTAACAGATTCTCTTTGTTTTGAGAAAAGATGGGCATCCAGGTATCGGGGTTACTTTTTGCAAGTCGAACGGTACTTTCAAATCCGGCTCCTGCCAACTGAAAGATCGATTCGATCTCCTTTTCCTTTTCGAGAACCGTAAGAGCGAGAGCAAAAGAAGTGATATGCGAAATGTGGCTGATATAGGCTGCATGGATGTCGTGTTTCAGAGCATCCATGTAGATAATATTCATTCCAATGTTTTTATACATTTTTTCAACAAGTGAAAGCGCATCGGGATCACTCTCCTCCTTGTTGCAGATTACGGTTAACCGGTTGTTAAATCCCCCGGGAAGTGCTGCCGAGGGTCCACTTTTTTCGGTACCCCAAATTGGATGGGCTGCAACAAATCTTCCTCGATTTTTATTCATCGCAAGAGAATTTACAATCAATTCCTTGGTGGATCCAACATCAGTTACAACTTGTTTGTCAACAAATTTCATAACCTCCGCCAAAACCAAAACAGTAGCATCCACCGGAACTGCCACGATAACCAGATCACAACTCCGTACAGCCTCTTCAAGTGGCAAAACTTTGTTCACAAGATTCAGGGCGAGAGCAGATTCCTCATGATTTTTGTTGGAATCTACTCCAATTACTGTGTCACAAAATCCGCTGTTTCGCAGGTCCAAAGCCATCGAACCACCAATCAGCCCCAAACCGATAATTGTTACTGTCATCTATCGGTTACTCTATAACTGTCCAAATTCTGTCTAAATCTAACCAATAATGTCTTTTTTAACATAAGGTCTGAGGGCTTCAGGAACATCAAGTTTTCCGTCAGGTCTGAGATTATTTTCAAGGAGTGAAACCATCAACCGACTGGTTGCAAGTCCCGATCCATTAAGTGTATGAATAAACTCAAGTTTTTTATCATCTGAACGACGATACTTTATGTTTGCTCTGCGAGCCTGAAAATCTTCAAAATTACTGCATGATGAGGCTTCAAGCCATTTTTTTTCAGCGGGTGACCAGACTTCAATATCGTAACACTTCGCTGCCGAAAAACTTAAATCACCTGTACACAGCATCAAAACTCTGTAAGGGATATTTAATGCTTTTAATATATCTTCAGCATCATTTACCAATTTTTCGAGTTCATCATAAGAACCCTCGGGTTTGGCAAACTTCACCATCTCAACTTTGTTAAATTGATGAACTCTCAAAAATCCTTTGGTATCCTTGCCATAAGAACCGGCTTCTCTTCTGAAACAGGGGGAATATCCACAATATTTTATCGGAAGTGAAGATTCTTCAAGAACATCATTACGGTAGATATTGGTGATCGGAACCTCAGCCGTTGGGATCAGATACATCCCGTCTTTTTCACAGGTGTACATATCCTCTTCCATCTTGGGGATTTGACCCGTTCCTTTCATCGACTCACGATTTACGATAAACGGTGTCATCACTTCCTGATATCCGTGATGCTCCAAATGAAAATCGAGGAAAAAGTTGAAGAGGGCTCTTTCAAGAGTGGCGCCATCTCCCATGTACAAGGGGAAACCGGAACCCGATATTTTTGTTCCGCGTTCAAAATCGAGGATTTTCAGGTTTTTACCAATCTGAAGATGGTCGGGGGTTTCTGTTGGATCATCAAGATTATATCCTTCGGGAAGCCATCTTCTCACTTCAACATTATCGGCAGCAGATTTTCCGACTGGAACTGATGAATGAGGAAGATTTGGAATGTAAGCAAGTATGTTGTTGAGGTCAGTTTCCACAACCGCAAGCTCTTCGTTATACTTCTTAATATCTTCCCCAACGCCTTTCATCTCTTCAATGAGGGCGGTGGCATCCTCTTTTGCTTTTTTAAGTTTGGCAACTTCATCACTTACTCTGTTTCGCTTCGATTTTAATTCATCGGCGATTACAAGAATTTCTCTCCTCTTTTTGTCGAGTTCGAGTACTTCATCAATTCTGCTTTTTTCGTTTTTGTTTTCAATTCCCTGTCTCACAACATCGGGATTTTCTCTTATAAATTTTAAGTCTAACATTTTATACCTGTTTTACGATTACATTCAAAATTTTATTTTTTACAAAGATCACCTTAATGATCTCTTTACCTTCAATGAACTTACCTGTTTTGTCATTTTGTTTTGCTGCTTCAAACACAGTTTCCTGATCTGAATCAACGGGCATATCAACAGTGCCTCTCATTTTTCCGGAGATCTGCACAGCGATCGTTACAACATCCACCGTTAATGCTGCAGGGTCTGGAACAAATTGATTGGGTTCCACAAAAAGTGATTTTTCCCGTCCCAGAATGGATGCAATTTCCTCGGCAAGATGTGGCGCCAACGGGGCAAGCATCGAAGTAACCCTCGCCATTGTGTAAGACTGAAGTCCCGGTCTGCAAGCAGCAAGATTTTTCCCAAGCTCATTGCTCAATTCCATCATCGAGGCAATTGCGGTGTTAAATTTCAGGTGTTCCATCTCGTGTTGATATTTTGCAAGAGTTCTGTTCACATATCTGTAAACCGATTTTTCCTCACTACTTAATTCTGCCAGATCATATTTGGCTTCAGATTTATGTGACTTATACCATCCTGTGTAAGTATTAGCCATGTCAAAAAGTCTCTGGGCAAACCTTTCAGCACCGGTAATTCCTGAATCATTCCAGTCACCACCAAGTTCATAAGGGCCCATAAACATCAGGTAAAGTCGAAAAACATCAGAGCCATATTTGTCGATGTAAGGTTCAGGATTAACAACATTACCTTTTGATTTCGACATCTTGGCACCCTGATTAGTGATGGTTCCCTGATGTACAAGCCGCATGAATGGCTCGGGAGTTTTCACCAGACCAATATCCATTAAAAACTTGTGAACAAAACGGGCATAAAGCAAATGCATCACCGAGTGTTCTCTTCCGCCGATATACATATCAACGGGTGACCATTTATCAGTAAGCGTCGTATCAATCATTCCGTCTTTAAATTTTGGATTGAGATAACGGAGATAATACCAGGATGAATCCACAAAAGTATCCATTGTGTCGGGGTCTCTTTCAGCAGGACCACCACATATTGGACAGGTTGTGTTCATAAATCCTGAGTGTCGTCTCAAAGGAGAATCTCCTTGAAGTTTAAATTCCACATCATAGGGAAGCGTAACAGGAAGGGACTCTTCCGAAACAGGCACTTCACCACAAGTTTTACAGTAAACCACGGGAATTGGTGTTCCCCAATATCTCTGACGGGATATCAGCCAGTCCCTTAGTCTGTAATTAACTTTTGCACATCCATCCCCTGTTTTTTCAAGGTCCTTTATGATTGCTTCTTTTCCGGCAATTGAGTTTAATCCTGTAAATTTACCCGAATTTACCATAGTACCTGCCTCGGTAAATGCTTCGGTCAGTTCATCTTCAAGATTTGTTCCATCCCGGAGAATCACTTTCCTTATTGGAAGATTAAACTTCTTTGCAAATTCAAAATCTCTCTCATCATGCCCGGGAACAGCCATTACACAACCTGTTCCGTAGGTTACAAGGACATAATCACCAATCCAAACAGGAACAGATTCACCATTAATTGGGTTTATCGCATACGATCCCGTGAATACACCCGATTTTTCTTTGGTTGTCGATTGTCTGTCGATGTCGGTCAAATATGCGGTTTGTTCTACATATTTTTCAACTGAAATTTTATATTGGGGTTTGGTGAGTTTTGCCACGAGAGGATGTTCAGGAGCAAGGGTTACATAGGTAACGCCAAATAGAGTATCGGGTCTGGTGGTAAATACTTTTATCACCTCGTCGTTTCCATCAACTTTAAACTCAACTTCGGCACCAACACTCCTGCCAATCCAGTTTCGTTGTTTGGTTTTTGTCTCTTCAGGCCAGTCAATAAGATCAAGATCTTCAAGAAGTCTGTCGGCATAAGCTGTGGTTTTGAAGAACCATTGCACAAGGTTTTTTTGAATTACAGGACTTCCACATCTCTCACAATTTCCATCTCCCAAAACCTGTTCATTTGCCAAAACGGTCTGGCACGAGGTGCACCAGTTTACGGGCGATTTTTTGCGGTAAGCAAGTCCTTTTTTATAAAGTTGAAGGAACAGCCACTGATTCCACTTATAATATTCAGGATTACATGTCATTAATTCACTATTCGCATCATACATGCAGCCAATTCTTTTAAGCTGGGCTTTGATATCTTTAATATTTTTTAGCGTGCTGTCCAGGGGGTGAACACCCGTCTTGATTGCGTAGTTTTCGGCAGGCAAACCAAATGCATCATAACCAAATGGTTCATAAACATTATATCCCATCAACTTTCTGAATCGTGCCCATGTGTCGGCGGGACCATAATTGTACCAGTGACCACAATGAAGTTTTGCCCCTGACGGGTAGATAAACATTACCAGGGAGTACAGTTTTTTGTCAGGATTATTCAGATCGGTTTTATAAACTTCGTGATCTTCCCAATATTTTTGCCATTTTGGCTCAATTTCGCTTGCTTGATATTTCATTCTTATAAAGTCTTAATATTTTAAATATTTCAAACTTTAAAAATATGAATATTTGGTGAATTGGGAGGCTATTTAAGCAGCATAGCCTTTACGGTTTTGGTGTACTTGTTGCTGCTTTCGAGTGATTGGGCTTCAAGGTGGAAGATGTAAACTCCGGAAGGAAACTTCCCCCGGTCAAGTTTCAAGTAAATCCCTCTTCAATGCTCTTTCACTATGTCCATGTGTTTTCATTCTTTCAACAACGACCCATTGTTGTGTAAGGAAAATATTTCCGGATATCTCTTTTATAAATAACATATTATCACTATATTTGCATAATATCATTAAGATTGTTAGTATGCAAATCATATTCTTTCAACGAAAGATGAAATGGAAATAATTGATTATATCAAAAAAACAACCGGACTGAATGTTGTTTCGCGAAGTCTTCCTGATGAAGTGATAAAAGGATTGCCTCTTTACCTTAGTATCGGAACTTATCAGGAGCTTTATATTGAGAACAGGAGAGTCATACTTGATATCAGAAAATCTTTTCAAGGCATTACACCGGACCGTCTTGCAAAGCAAAAAGAACTGTTGGAAAAGTATTTTTCTGCTACCATTGTTTTTTGTTTTGAAGAGATTGAATCTTATCAACGGCAGAGGTTGATCCAAAAGCGGGTTCCCTTTATTTTGCCAAACAGACAAATGTTTATCCCCACTCTGTTATTAGACCTGAAAGAGTTCGGTACCGGCACAAAATCTCAAAGAGATAACCTTGGAGCAATCAGCCAGCTTTTAGTTCTTTATCATTTACAAAAGGAATCAATTGAGAATATTCCTCTCGGAGAAATTACAAAATTACTGCCCTGCTCGCCTATGAGCATAACCCGTGCCACGAGAGAATTGGTTGCATCCGGAATTTGCAGAATTGAAGGTTCGAAAACGAAGGTCATTAAATTCTCATCTGAAAAAAAAGAACTCTGGAATATCTCACTTCCTTTATTAAGTTCGCCTGTAAGAAGAAAAATCTACTTTGACGGTCTTCCGGAACTTTCTCCCCGGATGATATCGGGAGAAGCAGCTTTGGGACATTATAGCAATCTGTCAAGCGGTGAAAATAATCAATCCGCCATATCCATAAAAAAATACCATTTAATGAAGAAACTAAATACACTTCCCGAAATACATTTGCATGACGGGAGGTTTACTGTTGAAATTTGGAATTACGAACCCGGATTACTTTCAAACACAAATTTTGTGGACCCCCTGTCATTATATCTTGCCTTCAAAAATGATGAAGACGAAAGAATACAAATGTCATTGGAAGAAATGATTGGGAATATTATATGGTAAGAGGGCTTGATAAATTCAAAACACATTTTAGTGACTATGCTCATCATTATACAATTATCGGAGGAACAGCCTGTTTTTGGAATTTGCAGGCTGCCGGTCTTGGATTTAGAGCAACTCAAGATATAGATATTCTTATCATATTAGAGAATTATGATATTAAATTCAACCATCAACTTTGGAAGTTCTTTATCGATGGGAAATATTCCAGTCTTCAAAAAGAGGTGACAGAACAAAAGTTCTATCGGTTTTTGAACCCGGGAGATGATGAGTTCCCGAAACAAATCGAAATTCTGTGCCGAAAACCGGAGGCAATCAATCTGCCCGGCGGTCTGGCTGTGACCGCTATCGATCCCGAAGAATACTTTTCACATTTATCCGCCATCATTCTTGATGATGACTATTACAATTTTACAATTGGAAATTCTTATATTTTAAACGGACTGCACATATCCGGGATTGAGGCATTAATTTGCTTAAAAGCATATGCTTATCTAAATCTAAGTAACAGAAAAGAAGAAGGTGAGAATATTGATGAAAAAAACATAAACAAACATAAAAGGGATGTTTTCCGCCTTGGTGCAGGATTAAAATCGACGGATATCATTTTACCCTCAAAAATTCGATCTGATTTGAAAATGTTCGTGCAAATAATGGAGAAAGAAAAGCCGGAGGTTGTGAATCTGCTTAAACTCATGGGAATAAACAATTTAACGAGAGATGATATCCTCTCGACCTTAAATAAAAGTTTTAGACTCTAAATATAGTCGGGAAATTCGTTGTATTGTTCGCCTATTTAATTAATTGAACCTTAACATTTTTTGTTAAAGTTTTTTCACCCGTTTTCAGGGT
>CAZHCW010000006.1:0-96767 GCA_964531325.1 uncultured Ignavibacteriaceae bacterium
GTTGGGGGATTGATTATTTGCTACGAATATCAATTCCGCTCCACGGAAAAATGGGGGTGGGGGGTTGATTATTTGCTACGAATATTTAACCTGCCGCCGCGGGTTGTAGATGTGAAGAATCCTGAAAATCCTAATTCAGACAATATTCGTGAATATCTTTTTTCATCGTGAATATCGTGTTCAAACTCCACCCGAGAATATATCCCTTTCCTGTTTCATTCTGCAGACGGCAATCGGGACGATTACCACTCCTAACTCTTACGCTAAAAATCCGTGGAATCTGTGATAATCCGTGGAATCCGCGTAATTATCCCCCTCTCTGCGAAAATCTCCCAAAGGGATGCCTTCGGCACGTCTAATCTGCGTGTATCTGCGTCCCCTAAAATCCGCTGCAATCCGCTTAATCCGTTTCATCCGCGTTCTATCAAAAATCCCCATCCGTGAAAATCCGTGTTAAATCCGTGGCATCCGTGGAACTATCCCTCACTCTCTTTCAGCCCCTTAGCCTCAAAATTATTACAATTCATAAAAATTTTGTTATTTAGAAGTTCCATTAATATATTTTTTTAAGGAGTTATACGAGATGGCGGTCATAAGACCATTCAGAGCACTTCGGCCCGCAAAAGCAGTTGCCGAGCAGGTTGCAAGTGTTCCTTACGATGTTGTAAGTACCGACGAAGCAAGACATTTAGCAGAAAACAATCCATTCAGTTTTTTGAGAATTACCCGTTCTGAACTTGAATTTCCAAATTCTCAGGATCCGTATTCACCGGAAATTTATGCCAAGGCTAAAGCCAATCTGGAAACTATTGCAAAAAATGCTCCACTTCTTGAAGAAGAGGATGCATCTTTCTACCTCTATCGTTTAACGATGGATGGAAGAAGCCAGACGGGTATAGCAGCCACTTTTTCCGTGGATGATTATGACAATAATATCATTCTGAAACATGAAAAAACCCGTAAAGTTAAAGAAGACGACAGAACAAACCACATAATCACAACCGGAGCCCAGACCGGCGTTGTTTTCCTTACTTATAAAGGTGTAAAAGGCATAACAACACTAAAAAGTTCGGTTATGGCTTCTGTTGAACCATTGTATGCATTTACTGCCCCCGATGGTATCAAACATGAAGTATGGCAATTGCCTTTGGAACTCAACGAAACTATTGTTGAAGAAGTGAGAAAAGTTAAAAATCTCTACATTGCAGATGGCCACCACCGTGCAGCTTCTGCATCCAGAGCCAGAACAGTTGCTAAAGAAAACAACCCTGCTCACAGAGGATCGGAAGATTACAACTATTTTATCGCCGTGCTTTTCCCTGCTGAGGAACTCAAGATTCTCCCTTACAACAGAGTTGTCATCGACCTTAACAACCACACCAAAGATCAATTTTTCTCCAAAATCAAAGAGAATTTTGAACTGACCGAAAATGGCAATGCTTCGCCTTCACAAAAAGGTGAATTTAGCATGTTGCTTGATGGTAAATGGTATGGACTTAAATTAAAACCCGAACATTTTGAAAATGGTAAACTAAAAGGTGCCACTTCTGTTGGTGATACTCTTGATGTGAGTATCCTTCAGAATTTCCTCCTTGAACCAATTCTTGGGGTTGACGATCCCCGAACAAGCAAAAGGATTGATTTCATTGGTGGAATACGAGGAACTGCAGAACTTGAAAAATTAACAACGACAGGCAAGTTTGGTGTGGCTTTTTCACTTTATCCTGTTACCGTGGAGGATCTGATGAAGATTTCTGATGCAGGCGAAGTGATGCCACCTAAATCAACATGGTTTGAACCAAAATTGAGAGACGGACTTCTAACCCACCTCATCGAGGTTGAATAAGAAGCCTATTAAACAATCTGTAAAAGGATACCGATATGGAAAAACGAATATTCAATTTCAGTGCAGGTCCTGCGATTCTTCCGGAACCTGTTCTAAAAAAAGCCCAGGAAGATCTTTTTTGTCTCCCCGGTGTTGGCATGTCAATTCTTGAAATTAGCCACAGGTCAAAAACCTTCGAAGCCATTCTTGCATCCGCAAAAAATGGTTTAAGACAACTTCTCGATATCCCTGAAAATTATGATATCCTTTTCCTTCAGGGTGGAGCGAGCCTGCAGTTTTCGATGGTTCCGATGAATTTGATGCCACCTGTAAACAAAGCAGACTACATTGTAACAGGCGTTTGGGCAAAAAAAGCAGTTAAAGAAGCCAAAAGAGTAGGAACAGTAAATATATCCTACACAGCTGAAGCTTCAAACTTCAACCATGTTCCAAAACAAGGTGAATTTACGCTTGATCCAGAAGCTGCCTATGTTCACTATACATCAAATAATACTATTTATGGAACCCAGTTTGACTATATCCCCGAAGTTGGCAATGTTCCTCTTGTCTGCGATATGTCGTCAGACATCCTTTATAGAAAAATTGATGTAACTAAATTTGCCATGATTTATGCCGGTGCTCAGAAGAATATTGGACCGTCAGGCGTTACTCTGGTTATCATCAGAAAAGACCTGCTGGAAAGATCGTCTGACTCGCTGCCAACCATGCTAAATTACAAAACACATACAGAAAACGATTCAATGTTTAACACTCCAAATACTTTTGGAATTTATATCATTGATCTCGTTGCAAAATATCTGCTCGAAAATGGCGGACTTGATGCAATGTATGCAACAAATCAGAAAAAAGCTGCTCTTCTATATGATTGTTTTGATTCAAGCAACGGGTTTTATAAAGCCCATGCCGTTCCCGGAAGCAGATCGTTAATGAATGTCACCTTTAATCTTCCAACTCCTGAATTGGAAAAACAGTTGATTGCCGATGCAACAGCTGCAGGTTTTGATGGATTAAAAGGTCACCGTTCTGTTGGTGGACTTCGTGCATCAATCTACAATGCTTTCCCACTGAAAGGTGTTGAAGCACTTGTTGATTTTTTGAACGATTATAAGAAGAAAAACAGTTAGTATTAAACAATTACGACTATGGAAAGACCGGCTGTTTACCCGGCCGGTCTTTCTGTGTAAAAAAGGAGTTATGAGATGAAAAAACCTCTCTCATTCATCTTCCTTTTCGCTTCACTGGTATTTCTTGCCGGCTGTAGTGAGGAAGAAAGAGTATTCGAAATCACCAAAACAGAAGTTTATCCCATGCTGATCGACAGTGCATTACAGCAGTGGGAAATAAATATTCCCATTATCGTAAAAGGATATTCTGAAAACCGTGACGGTGAACAATTCGTAAGGAAAGTGATGTTTAAAGTGGAGCTCATAACACCCGATGGCAAAAAGGCAGATACTTTTGAAGAGCTGGATACTGCCACCGAAGATGAAAGTAAACCTGACACCAAAATGGATGCCCAGTTTTATGTGCAACCCGCTGATTCAGGCGAATACACAGCTAAAATCTCGATAACAGACGAATTTACAAAAAAAACTATAACCAAAGACCAAAAATTTAAAGTAAGATAAAATCGAAAAAATGACCTCTCAAGAAATTAGACAACAGTTCCTGGATTTTTTTGCATCCAAACAGCACAAAATTGTATCCGGTTCGCCGGTAGTTCCCTATGATGATCCTACACTTCTTTTCTCTAATGCGGGTATGAACCAGTTTAAAGATGTTTTCCTTGCAACGGGTAAAAGAGACTATACCCGGGCAGCCGATACTCAAAAATGTATCCGCGTATCAGGAAAACACAACGATCTTGAAGAAGTGGGAATTGATACCTACCACCACACCTTTTTTGAGATGTTGGGTAACTGGTCGTTTGGCGACTATTACAAAAAGGAAGCCATCCAATGGGCATGGGAGCTGTTAACTGAAGTTTGGAAACTGCCAAAAGAGAGATTGTTTGCTACTGTTTACAGAACGGATGATGAAGCTCTTGAGATGTGGAAAACTGTGACCGACATTAACCCTTCGCATATCCTGAAATTTGACGAAAAAGACAATTTTTGGGAGATGGGTGAAACGGGTCCGTGTGGTCCCTGCTCCGAAATCCATATCAATCTAAGTGATGATTATGATGATCCCTCTCTGGTAAATGCAGGATCACCACTTTGTATTGAAATCTGGAACCTCGTTTTTATTCAGTTTAATCGTGATGAAAACGGGGAACTTCACGAACTTCCTGCAAAACATGTTGACACAGGGATGGGATTTGAAAGACTTGTCGCCGTAATTCAGGGCAAATCGTCCAATTATGATACCGATGTCTTTATGCCAATTATCAGAAAAATTGAAGAGATTTCGGGTGCCGATTACACAGCAGAAACGGATATCATTCCAATTCGTGTAATTGCAGACCATATCAGAACTCTTTCATTTGCAATTGCCGATGGAGCTGTCCCCAGCAATGAGGGCAGAGGTTATGTCCTCAGAAGAATTCTTAGAAGAGCTGCCCGTTATGGCAGGAAAATTCATCTGAACAACCCTTTTCTTTATCAACTTGTCGATACTCTTGCACAACAGATGGGCAGTCAGTTCCCTGAGATTGTGGAAAATAAAGAGTTTGTTAAAAAGATTATAAGAAGTGAAGAAGAAAGTTTTAACAAAACTCTCGACCGTGGAATACACCATTTTGAAGAAATTGCCGGAAACTTGAAAAAATCGGGAATAAAAGAGATTCCCGGTGTCGATGCCTTTAAACTTTACGATACCTACGGTTTTCCGTTTGACCTGACCAGAATAATCGCTGCTGAACAAGGATTTACAGTGGATGAAGCCGGATTTGAAAAGAATATGACCGAACAACGCGAAAGAGCCCGCGAAGCCACAAAAAGCAAAATTGGTCTTGTTAATATTATAGCCGGTGGACTTGATGACTTTGAAACCATCGATAACAATTCCACCACTTTTACCGGTTATGAATCACTAAGCGAAAACGCCACCATCACGGGTATAAAACGGGATGGAAGTGGAGAACTGATAATTCTTGACAAAACACCTTTTTATGTGGAAGCCGGCGGTCAGATTGATGACCTCGGTATAATCCGTATCGGCGAAAACAAACTCGTTGTTGACGATGTCCTTAAAAATGAAGGAAAGGTGATACATGTTGTTGACAACAAATCCGGTGTCCTTGTTGATACAGGAATGGAGGTAATAGCCGAAGTTGATCGCAGAAGAAGATGGGACATTATGCGTAATCACTCCGCAACCCACTTCATGCACTCGGCACTCAGGAAAACACTCGGTACACATGTCCAGCAGGCGGGTTCCTATGTGGGTCCCGACAGATTAAGATTCGATTTCTCCCACTTTGGGAAAGTGACTAAAGAAGAGCTCGCCGACATAGAGGCCCAGGTGAATGAGGTACTGAGAGAAAACATCCCGCTTACTCATCATAGAAACATGCCAATTGAAAAAGCAAAAAGCATGGGTGCGTTAATGTTTTTTGGGGATAAATATGGTGATCTTGTGAATGTCGTTCAGTTTGGCAACGAATCAATCGAATTCTGCGGCGGAACACATGTTCAAAACTCTTCGCAGATTGGTCTCTTTAAAATTCTTTCCGAGTCATCCATTTCGAGTGGAGTAAGAAGAATTGAAGCTGTTACGGGTGCAGGTGTTGAAAGATTTATCCAGCATCAGTTTGAAAAACTAAATGAGTCGAGTGACACAATTGCCAAACTTCACGATGAAAAGAAAAAACTCGAAAAAGAGATAGCAGAATTTAAACTCACTCAAAAGAAACAACAAATTTCAAAAGTAGTCGCTTCGGGAGAACCGTTTGAAGGAATCACCCTCTATTCGGCAATAATTGAAGCTGATGGAAATGATGAGTTGAAACAACTTGGTGATGATCTCAGAGATCATATTAAATCAGGTGTTGGACTTCTCCTCTCGGTGTTTGACGAAAAAGTTGGTCTTGTTTGCGTCGTAACTGACGATCTGATCAAACAAAAAAACCTCTCCGCAGGAAAGATTGTGGGTGATGTTGCCCGGGTTCTTGGAGGTGGTGGAGGTGGCAGACCACAGTCGGCAACCGCTGGCGGGAAAGATATTCAGAAGATAAACGAAGCTTTGGTTGAGTTCAAGAAGATAGTGGGAAGATACCTCACATCATAGTTCTCAGCGATTTCTGAACGATTTTGCCTCTATTTTCAATTTAATTTATGCGATTTGTGACAAAAATGCCACAAATCGCTTTTTTTTACTTTTTAATAACAACAGAATTCGTATTTTGCACGAGAGAATAAACAACATACCTTAAAATAGTAAATTATGCGGCGAGGTTGTTGTTTAATTATTCAATGTGGAATGTAGAGAGTTTTCGTTCGGAGGATCATCCGTGTCTGTTTGGGTAGTTCTTTGCCGCTGACATCTCTAGGGTATTCAATAAATCATCAAGGAAGTAGTAAGATGAAGATAACAAGGTTTTCCCTCACAAATGGAACAACCAACACCAAAGCTCATTTTGATATTGAGACTTCGGACGGAATAATTCTCAAAGGTTTTCAAATTGTTGAAGGCCGCGACAGTCTTTTTGTTCGAGCTCCAAAAGAGAGGGGAAAAGATAATCAGTGGTACGACAGAGTAATTCTGCCCGAACCAATGAAGAGTGAACTGGAAACAATGGCAGTTGATGAATTCAACAACAGACGCGACCACTAATTCTACACTTTTGTGTCCTTTTATAAGGCTGTTTTCTTTCGAGAACAGCCTTTTTCATTTTTAAATCTTTGTCAGATTCTCCGTCTGAATCCATCCCCCAGAATTTCGTGAACATTGTTGATGATCAAAAATGCGGTGGGGTCAACCCTGTGAACTATCTCAGTAAGAATTTGCAGTTCTTTGTTGGTCACAACTGTATAGATCACTTCCCGGTCGATATTGCGATATAAACCTCTCGATTTGAGTGCTGTTGCTCCTCGACTAAGTTCGTTCATTATCGCCTCCCCAACTTCATTGTGTTTATCTGTAATGATTAGCGCAGCTTTGGCGTAGTCAAAACCGTCTATGATGATGTCGATCAGCCGTGATGAAACAAAAAGGAGGAAAACTGCGTAGAGTGTGAGCGAAAGGGCGGGTTTGTCAACACTTAACCCTTTTTGATCGATGATGAATCCGGCAAGAAGTATCACAAAAATGTCGATCATGATGATTGCCTGACCCGGTTTTACACCATATTTTTTCTTCAAAATGGCTGCCACAATGTCAGAACCTGCGGTGGTTCCCCCAAACTTAAAGATCAGGCCCAACCCTATACCCAGTAGCACTGCTCCAATCAAAATCAGGAAGAGAAAATCGTTTTGCAAAAGGTCTTTTACAGTTTGGGTGTCCTGAAGCCTGATCATAGGAAGACCGGGGAAATCACCCCTGAGAAAATCGATGAAAAAGGAATTTAGTGTAAACCCAAAAAATGTTCTTATTCCAAACGATTTTCCAAGTTCTTTTAATCCCCATAAATAAAGTGGTATGTTCAATACCCAGATTGCGATACCAATCGGAATGGCACCATCGGTTAAATAATACAGCGACATCGAAAGTCCACTTACGCCGCCGGGAACCACCTTTGCATCCACAAGGAAGATGCTGATACCCAGAGCCATAATCAAGGCACCAAGCGCAATAAAGAAATAATCTGTTATTAATTGTTTTTTAGATTTAAGTATTTCCATGGTCTCTATTCTTTTAAAAAAATCAAACCGTAAAAATACCCAATATATGAATGGGAATAAAATTGATTTTAAAACAGATCGGCAGACTACCCGTTAGAGCAGTCTGCCTGAATAACCCAAAAAGTCCAACCGTTATTTTAGAAGTGTAAGTTTCTTCATTGCTGACATTATTTTTCCGTCAGCACCCGTGAGGCTCAGTTTGTAGAGATAAACTCCCGAACTTAGTCCCAAATTGGTAAAATCGACAATTTTAGTGTGCTTTCCTGCTGTAAGGTATTCAGAGATCAGTGTTGCAATCTTCTCTCCCTGCATGTTATAGAGCATCAGCTCAGTTTGTCCGTCACTCTGCAGACTAAATGAAAAGGTCGTTGAAGGATTGAACGGATTTGGGAAGTTCTGGTTCAGTGCAAAATCAACGGGGATCCCGTTTTCTTCCTCTACGGAAGTGGTGCCCGACAATTTGTAGATCGCACTTTTATCTCCTACCGCCCATCCTGTTCCGTTTGGAGTGAACACGACCGATCGGAAGTTCTCAAACATCGGTACAGGGTTTGTTGTTTGGGCGGTCCAGCTAACACCACCATCTGTTGTCTTGTAGATTCCATAATTCTGAAGAAAAAACATCGTCCTGCCGACCACATAACCCGTATTGACATCGGTAAAATGAACTCCATGGAAGTAGTAGGGACCTGTGGAAATTGTGGTTGTGGCTTGCCAGGTTGCGCCACCATCGGTTGTTTTGTGAACGATATTGTCCTGTCCCCATGTGTCGGAAACAAAACCCGTGTTGGCATCAAGAAAATGGATGTCGCGAACTTCCGCAAAATGGGTTACCGAGGCCCAGGTTGTGCCACCATCTGTAGTCCTCAAGAATTTAGGACCACCACCGACCCAACCGATGTTGCTGTTGAAAAACTTAATAGACTTGAAATCTGAAGTCACACTCGTGGGTACTGTCTGCCAGTTCGTTCCTCCGTTGGTAGTCTTCAACAAGAGTCCGTCAGTTCCGGCTGCCCATCCGTTATTCTGATCATGGAAGAATATCGCTTCAATACTTGAGAAGTTTGGAGCTCCTGTGGTTTGTGCCACCCAGGTTGCTCCTCCGTCTGTGGTCTTGCTGATCTTTCCGAGAGTACCGGATGAACCGCTAACCCATGCAGTAGTGGTGGAGATAGCGTAAAATCCTCTGGTATCATTAATGTTGGTGTTAACCTCACTCCATGTATTGCCCCCATCTGAAGTCCGAAGCACTTTAGATTCAGCAGCGATCCATCCATTTAAGTCGTCGAGGAACTGCACCTTCACAAATCTCATATCAGAAACCGGGGAAGTTACTCCTGTCCATTGAGCTGAGAGTGAGGAAGTAATAAAGATGCCAAAAAGCACCATATTAAATAAAATTCTAATCATTTCGATTACCTTAAATTGTTAATTGTTTAATCACAATTTAAGGTAGAGGCGATATCAGGGGCAATAACGCAAATGCGTCATTTTACAAGGTTTTCCCTCAACGCTTTTACAACCGCCTGAGATTTGGAGGTCACCTGCAATTTACTGTAAATGTTTCGGAGGTGGTTTCTTACAGTTTCGTAGCTGATAAAAAGATTGTTCGCAATCGTATGAGAATCTGTTCCATCTACCAGACAGGCAAGAATTTCATTTTCTCTTTGGGTCAGTTTATAATCATTGTTTGCAGCATTTCCCGTTTTGAAGAAATCAACAACCTTTCGTGCGATGTAGGGAGACATCGGGGCACCACCCGCCACCACTTCTTCTATTGATGCCATTATCCTGTTTGGAGGGGTGTTTTTTAGAAGATATCCGTCGGCTCCTGCCTGCATTGCATTAAAAATGTTTTCGGAATCGTCAAATATCGTCATCATGATTATTTTTAAGTCGTGATTCAGGTCTTTCAGGAGCGGGATTGCTTCGATACCTGATTTCCCGGGCAGATTAATATCCAGAAGCACCACTTCAAAGCCGGTTGGAGATTCAAGGGCACTCTCTACGGAGGGAAATGCGGCAACACACCGAAAACCGGGTGAAAAACTGATAAAACTGACCAGGCCTTCGCGGAAGTCACGATGGTCTTCCACTATAGCGATTTTTATTTCGTTCTTTTCCATGTGCTAAAATCGTGAAATTTTGAGGATGATAAAATAGTCCAAACGGGTCATTTCTTCAGCTTCAGGTGAATTTCGATTTTGGTGCCTTTCCCCTCTCCTGTCGAGATACTTGCCTCTGCACCTATCTCATCACACCTCCTTTGGATGTTTTTAATGCCGTTTCCACCAAGTTTTTCAGCCTGAGACTCCATCCTGAAACCCTTGCCGTTATCATTAATGATAATCGTAATCCCCGATTCATCGATGCTTATCGAAATCGAGATGAGGTCGGCTTCCGAGTGCTTCACGGCATTGATTACAGCCTCTTTTACGGACAGATAGAGGTTTCGCCTGATTTCGTCCTGCAACATGATCGAAGTGTCGCCGGTTTTCGAAAATTCGAATCGTATTCCGGCTGCCTCACAGAGTTCACCGGCAAGCAGCCTTATTCTAAGCACAAGATTATCCACTGAATCATTTTCGGGGGAAACCGACCATACAATGTCACGCATCGCCTGCTCAGCTTCCTGAAGAAGTGAAGCCGACTTCCCGATCATGCTTTTTGCAGCCTCGTCATTTTCTCCCATTAAGGTGTTTGCCGACTGAATGTAGAGCCCGGCGCCACTTACTGTGGAAGCAAGATCATCGTGCAGATCTCGGGCGATTCTGTCACGGGTTTTTGCTCTCTCGGACATTATGAGGTTTTCCTGCTCCAAAGTTTCTATCTTTCTCCTCATTTTCCGTCTGACAAAAATAACAGGAACGGATATAACAATTGAAAGCACCAAAAGTGATGCGAGTACTTGAAACCAGACAGTCTTCCAAAACGGTGGGATTACAACTATCTTAGCGAGAAGGGTTTCGTTGCTCCACACACCTTCCCGGTTTGAGGCTTTTACGAATAACCTGTAACTGCCGGGTGGAATGTTTGACAGATCAACAGTCCTCCTGTTTCCTGAACTTACCCACTCATCAGTCAATCCCTCAAGCCTCCACATGTAGCCGTTGTATGCAGGATTTTCAAAATTCAGAGCCGCCATCTCAAATGAAAAGAAGTTTTCGTCATAATTCAACTCCACTTCCCTGTTAACTATTCTGTCAAGCGAAGGTTTATTAAATATCCTGAAATCGGTAAGTGCCACCTTCGGCTTTATCGTGTCAGGATTCATCTCGAGTGGATTGAAGGCTGTGATGCCGTCTGTCCCTCCAAAATAGAATTTCCCGTCATCACCTCTTAGATATGAATTCTGATTGAAACCGCTTGAAGCAAGTCCGTCACTGTTTGTATAGTTCCTCGACTTCAGAGTCAGAGGGTTTATTTTGGAGATTCCTTTGTTGGTAGAGACCCAAATATTACCGGAAGGGTCTTCGAGAATACCATATAAAGTGTTGTTTGCGAGTCCATCAGAGGTGGTTATTGTTTTTACAATTTTCAGGTCAGCCCCCAGGATATTCACACCGCCCCCCATAGTGGCTAACCAGATGTTCCCTTTTCTGTCTTTATGAACAGCCATTATTTTGTCGTTGTTCAGCCTGAGGGGGCTGTTTGTCTGTGTGCTGTAGCGTGTATGGGTCATATCCCCGGTATTTATCCTGAGCAACCCTTCGGAATTTGTACCCGCCCAAAGATACCCGTCATCATAAAGCAGTGAAAGGATGTAAGTATCTCCCTCCTGTCCAAAGTCCGCGTGGTAGTTGAATATTTTATAGTCACCTGACTGAAGGTCATATCTTATTATCCCGTGGGTACTGCCGATCCAGAGATGTCCTTCTGTGTCTTCGGTTATTGAAATCGCTCTGTTGATCCACTCATCGACCGAAGGATTTGACTTGAAAAGAATTGCGGATGCACTCAATTTGTCACCCTTATATTGCATTTTCAGCAGACCCTTTTTGGTACCTGCCCAAATATCCCCTTTACTGTCTCTGAACAACCTGTACACCAGCACCATTTCAAACCCCGGCGGTAAATTCCGGTTTTTTGTGAATCTCCCTGTTTTTATGTCAAGAGTGTACAGTCCGCCCGTTGTACCGGCTAAAATACGGGAGCCCGACAGGTCGAGCATCGAAGTAATCCCATCAGCCTGCGGGTTGAACCCCGAATTATCGCCCCCGGTATAGTTAATAAACCGGCCTCTCTGTTTCTCTAATTTGATCAAGCCTGAAGAGGTGCCCGTCCAGATATTGCCGGCATAATCTTCCGAGATTGTATAAACCTTGCCTTCGAACTTTGTTTTCTCCACGGTTTCCCCGGGTACAAGTTCTCTAAAAACCCGTCTCTCCTTATCCAGACAAAAAAAACCTTCCGAAGTGGCAATTCTGACAACACCTTTACTATCGATGTGGAGTTTGTACCCGTTAAAGGAGGCGGGAGTGGCTACACTCAACACCCTGACCACTTTCTTAAACTCTCCTTTAAGAACATCATATTCGAATAGTTCTCCACTCATCGACAGCAGCAGTACTACCCCTTCTTTAATCCCGGAAGTCATAACCACTTCGAACCCCGCAGGTAGTCTCTCCACCCGTTTTAGCTTGTCCACGAGAAGAAAGTCTTTTCCGGAATAAAAAACAGCCTCCACTTCCGCCTTTTGTGATTTTATTTGATCTTTCTTCACTTCAGGCAGCTTTACAGAGGTGAGGTCGGAAATCCTCGTCAGAATAACCCCGTCAGGAGAGAGGAAAATCATGTGGTTATCATCGAATTTTACAGGAAAACCGTTAAAAACTGCCGTCAGGGGTTTCCCTTTACCATCCCTGAGCAACGAAAATCTATTTGTCCTTCTGTCGAGCAGATTGATCTCGCCACTTACCGCAGTAACCCAGGGTCTGTCGATGCCGTCGATTGTAACATTCATAAGATTATTGTTGGAGAGAGATTTGCTGTCACCGGGAGCGTGATTAAAACTCTTGAATTCGTGTCCGTCGTATCTGTGAAGCCCGTCCCAGGTGGCAACCCAAAGAAAACCTGCAGAGTCCTGTTGAATTGATCTGACTGCAGACGGCGAGAGTCCCTGCTCGGCCCCTATGAAAACAGGCCTATATTGGCAGAATATCTGTTGCCACAGCATCAAGGAGAGGATCAGGCAAAATTTCCGCATCTTCTCTCTTCGACTGTATTACGATTTCCGTGGTAAAATACGGGGACTTTTGTTTCCATGATTGCTCTTGGTGACTTTTCAAATTTTTGATTGAATATCCGCAAAGATACCCAATTGTAAAATTCTAATAAAATCATGTAAAAAAAGATGAGATGTGAGTCGATATTCATTTTAAATTTTGTCAGTAATTTTTTAACTGTATATTAGTGTGCGTACACTGTCATCTTTTTAGAAGTTATCCGTTTAGGTATAAGATTGAAAGAAATTTACACTAATGATGAGCTTGCAACCAGGCTCGGAGTCTCAAAAAGAATCCTGCATGAATGGGAAAAAGAAGAGCTGTTAAAACCATCAGGCATCGCCGATGAAGGTTCCCAACTTTACACAACTTACCAGCTCGAAAGAGGCCAACACCTCAAAAAACTTTACGAATTGGGTTATGGAATTGAAGACATTAAAAAAATTGTAAAAAAGGTTGGGTTACCAAAATCATCCGCCGAGCACAACAAACAAAACCTTAATGAAACTTACTTGACGGTTGGTCAACTTGCTGATTCAGTTAAAGTGAGCCCGCGAACTATTAAACACTGGGAAGATATCGGAATTATAGAACCTGACATGCGAAGTGAAGGTGGTTACCGGCTTTTTGCCCCACATTATGTTTTTATTTGTAACCTGATTAAAGACCTTCAATTGTTTGGATATACCCTGGAAGAAATAAAGGTCGTTTCCCTCTACTTCAGATCATTTCTCGATCTTAGCGGCAGTCTCGAATCTTTCCCTGTTGAGGAAAGTGAACAAAAACTTAATGAACTGATTGTTGCAATCGATAGTCTGTCTGAAAAAATGGAACTTTTTAAAGCCGGCATTGCCCGCTGGGAAGACCTGCTAAAGAAGAAGAAAAAAGAAATAATCGCACTTAAAACCCGAAACTCTAAACGAGTGATTCCATCATAAACGAGTAAAAAATGAACTATCTTGATCTCCACAAGTCACTTAAAGAGTTTTATACTCAAGAACCGGGTATCTATCAGAATGTTGAACTTGGAATAACCCTTACCAATAACTTTTTCACCAGCGATGTAAAAAAAGCTTTCCCCCCGGGAGATGAATACGAAGATATTAATCCCCTTATGAAGGCGTTGATGAAATATTTCCTCACTCGAAATGAATATTCTGATAAATATCTTATGAAGATGCTCACCGTTCCCGATAAGGCTATTCAGGAGAACAACAGATTTACATATTCCATTCTTTCCCCCTCTGATTCCGTTAAACCGGAGGCAATAGTTCTGCTGCACGGTCTAAATGAAAGAGGTTGGGAGAAATATCTGCCCTGGGCTTATTATCTCGTAAAGAATACGGGTAAATCAGTTATCCTCTTTCCCAATGCTTTTCACATGAACAGAGCACCCGAAAGCTGGTCAAATTTTCGATTGATGAAAGAGATATCCAACGAACGACAAAATCTTTTACCCGGGGTTATACTCTCCAGCCCCGTTAACGCAGCTATCTCTACCCGACTTCAATTTGTGCCGCAAAGGTTTGTTTATTCCGGAATCCAAACTATTAACGATATTTCAAGTCTCGCAGAACTGGCGAAGGATGGGATGGTTAAAGGACTTCCCAAAAACACTTCTCTCGATATCTTTGGCTATTCCATCGGTGCATTTGTTGCCGAAATCATAATGATGAGTAATCCCTTTGGTCTTTTTAATACATCCCGCTGTTTCCTCTTTTGTGGCGGCAGTACCCTTGACAAAATGTCGCCGGTTAATAAATTTATTCTTGACAGTGAGGCGACCAATCAACTGATGGATTTTTATGTACACCGCCTCGAACAAAACATTGCTACCGATGAGAGACTGAGATCCCTTTTCCGGGATGAAAACGAGGAAGCATTCCTCTTTAAAGCAATGTTGAACAATGAAGAAAACAAAACCGTAAGAGAGAGATACCTCGGGAAAATAAGCGATCGTCTCTATGGAATTGCTCTCGATAAAGATGATGTTATGCCGGGATCCGCAATTCAGGAAACCTTGAATCACAGCAGAAAAAAGATTCGTTTTGATGAAATCGATTTTGAATATAACTACACCCATGAAAATCCCTTCCCAATCTTAACGGGAATCAGTGATAAAATAGATCGTGCTTTCATCTCGGTCTTCAGCAGGGCAGCAGCCTTTTTTATCTAAAACTTAAATATTGTCTGTTTTGTGTATTATTATGCTTAGGTATTATTATACGAAAATATTTTATAAATATGGAGATTTTTCTTGTTTAGAACCTTGAAGCAATTTATTTTAGGGTATAAAGTAAATTTGAATTTTGTAAAAGAAAAAACAGACCTTAATGAAAAAGATAGTTATAATTCTGGTTGTCTTTTTCCTGGCAATTGTAAGTGCGGTACTCTTCCTCAGAACGAATGAGGTAGAGCAACCATTAACTGTCCGGCTAAAAGAAAAATATTCAAAAAAGCATATCCCTTCTGTTGATCACTCCAAATTTGCATCTCTACAGAAAAATTTTGCCCATCCACAGGAAGTAACCGAAGCCTGTATCACCTGCCACACCGAGAGGCATAAGGAAGTGATGAAGTCGAACCACTGGAATTGGGAACGCGAGGAATATGTAAAAGGAAGAGGCATAATTCACATCGGTAAAAAAAACGCGATAAACAACTTCTGCATTGGTGTCGAGGGAAATGAACAGAGCTGTGCCAAGTGTCATGTTGGCATTGGAATGACAGATGCGTTGATGAGCTACACAGATTCAACAAATATCGATTGCCTCGTCTGCCACGACAATTCCGAAACTTATGCAAAAGGCTCCGAAATGGGGGGTGCCCCCGATCCCGGCGTTGATCTAGCAAAAGTTGCTCAGAATGTTGGGAAACCAAAACGGACGAACTGTGGAGTTTGCCACTTCTTTGGCGGTGGTGGAAACAATGTAAAACATGGCGATCTCGAAAAATCGATGTTTGAACCTTCAAAAGATGTGGATGTCCACATGGCTTCCGATGGGGTAAACATGTCGTGTGTAGATTGTCATACATCTGAGAATCACATGATGAAGGGGAAAGTCTATTCCCTCTCATCAATGAACAGAAACCGGTCATCATGTGAACAATGCCACACTGAAAGCCCTCATGAAGCATCAATTTTAAATGAACATACTCTAAAAGTTGCTTGCCAAACCTGCCATATACCCGTTTATGCAAAAGTTAATGCAACAAAAATGGAGTGGGACTGGTCAACTGCAGGACAACTTAAAGATGGTAAACCTTTTGAAATCGACGATAAAGATGGCAACCATACCTACTTGTCAATAAAAGGATCCTTCAAATGGGGGAAAAACATTAAGCCAGAATATGTCTGGTTTAATGGTACTGCCGATCATTATCTTCTCGGAGATACTGTTTCCGATACTTCAAAAGTTTTACAAATAAATACCCTCAATGGTTCTTACGCCGATCCTGAATCGAAAATCATTCCGGTAAAGATTCACAGAGCAAAACAACCTTTTGATCCGATCACAAAAATGTTGATTCAACCTAAACTTTTCGCCGACAAAAAAGGTGAAGGCGCATTATGGAAAGATTTCGACTGGCTTCGTGCTTCCTCTGTTGGTATGGAAGATGTTGGTCTCCCTTTTAGTGGTAAATACACCTTCATTAATACCGAAATGACATGGCCCGTAAACCACATGGTTTCTACAAAAGAACTCACTGTTAACTGCATCGAATGCCACAGCAGAAACGAGAGCCGGTTAGCGGGTTTAAACGATTTTTATATGCCTGCAAGGGATTATTCATCAGTGATCGACTTCTCGGGTAAATGGATTGTGATCTTGAGTCTGATTGGTGTTTTCCTTCACGGTGGAGCACGCATCTACTCTGCATCAAAAAAGAGAAAAGGGAATTAAAATGACAAAACAGGTTTATATTTACAGATCATTTGAACGGTTTTGGCATTGGACTCAAGCGTTCCTCATCTTTTTCCTCGCTGCCACGGGTTTCGAAGTACATGGTTCCTTTGTATTTTTTGGATACCAAAATGCCGTCGAATATCACAATATTGCTGCCTATGCCTTCATTATTCTGATAGCATTTGCAATCTTTTGGCATTTTTCAACAGGCGAGTGGAAACAATATCTTCCAACTTTTTCCAACATAAAAGCTCAAATAAACTTTTATCTTGTCGGGATATTTAGTAACGCTCCACATCCCACAAAGAAGACAGTTCTTAGCAAACTTAATCCTCTTCAGAAACTGGTCTATTTTGCTCTGAAGGTGCTTGTCATTCCTGTTATGGTAATCTCAGGATTGCTCTATATGTTCTACAGATATCCTCAAAAAGGGGGGATGGCGGGATTAAATCTCGATTCTGTGGAACCCATTGCGCTTTTCCATACTGCCGGAGCATTTGCTCTTATTGCTTTCATAGTGGTGCATCTCTATCTGATTACAACAGGGCACAAACCCACCACAAATCTGAAAGCAATGATTACAGGTTATGAAGAATTAGAAGATGACCAAACAGTAAAATCTGCCACCTCGAAAGAGGAAACAATGGCAGAAGTTAGTGAGAAATAGAGGTTTTATATGAACGAAACTAAATACATGAATCCATACCTTGCAGGCTTTTTCCTGGGCTTGCTGTTGTTGGTTACCATCTTTATTACAGGAAGAGGTTTGGGCGCAAGCGGTGCCACAAAAAGCGCGGTGGTGGCAACTGTCTCATCCGTTGCACCAACACACGCAAAAGACGCTAAATTCTACACCGAGTTCAACAAAGAACATGATAACAGTCCCTTAAAAAACTGGCTCGTGTTTGAAGTGCTTGGAGTTATAATGGGTGCTTTCATTTCCGGTTTGGTTTCCAACAGATTAAATCTAACCCTTGAAAGAATCCCCACGGTTTCTTCGAAAACCAGAATAATTACTGCACTTATTGGTGGTGCTCTCTTTGGACTGGGCTCTCAGCTTGGAAGAGGCTGTACCAGCGGTTCTGCACTCAGCGGAATGGCGGTTCTCTCAACAGGTGGTGTAATAACCATGATGGCAATTTTTGGAGGAGCTTATGCATTTGCCTGGTTCTTCCGAAAACTCTGGCTTTATCCGGGAGGTAAATAATGGGACCATTAGTACCCGATCTGATCGGAAATGAACTTAATTTTGTTGTTGCCATCCTTATCGGTATAGCCTTCGGATTTATACTTGAACAGGCAGGTTTTTCAACTTCTAAAAAACTTGTCGGACTCTTTTATGGTTACGATTTTACTGTTTTAAGAGTATTTTTCACCGCAGGGATCACTGCCATGATTGGTGTTGTAACACTTGGTCATTTTGGACTTCTTGATCTCAGTCTTATCTATGTAAACCCCACTTTCCTTTATTCCGCCCTCGTGGGGGGACTAATCATGGGACTTGGATTTGTCATCGGTGGATACTGCCCCGGAACAAGTGTCTGCGCCGCAGCAATTGGGAAAATAGATGCTATGATCTTTGTTGCAGGTGGATTCCTCGGCGTTTTCATTTTTGCTGAAGGATATCCCTGGCTTGAGGCTCTTTATAAAGCAGAGGATTGGGGAAATGTTACTCTTTTCGATTCGCTCGGCGTTTCACAAGGAATTTTTGCATTTGGAATGACTTGTATGGCAGTTGGTGCATTCTGGTTTACCACATGGGTTGAGAAAAAAGTGAACGGGAAAGAGAACCCTGAACTCCAACCGAAAAAGCTATACCTCGGTCTCGGGCTTACTCTTTTTGTACTTGGTGTTGCAACCATCTTTATGCCTGAAAGACGCACCGAATTACTCGCCGATGCAACTACTGCGGTTTCCTCAAAATCGATTGAAGTTACCGCAATTGATGAACTTGCATTCAGACTTCTCGACAAGGATCCAAAACTACAGATTGTTGATCTTAGAAATGTTAAAGAATTCCAGAAATTCAGTCTGCCAAATTCTTCTAATATAACTCTTGAAGAATTGTTTGGGAAAGATGCTTCCAAAATTCTCTCTGTCAAGAACAAACATATCGTTTTTGTTGCCGACAACGAAATTGACGAAAAGAAAGCTGCATACATAGTTGAAGAGTTGGGATATCGCAATTTTTCAATTCTCGAAGGAGGTCTCTCCCTGTTCAAGAAGGAAATTCTCGAATATAATCCGGTGGGCGAGCCCAAAACCAGACAGGAAATTGATACTCACAAGTTCCGCCAAAGAGCTGTAAAAGAATTACCTGCACTAATCCAAAACGCAAAGAAAAGTGCAGCTCCGAAAAAGAAATCCACAAGAGTTATCGGAGGATGTTGATTAATGCAGTAATCCAATAATGAAGTAATATTTTTTTGTTGGACAGACCTGTTTCTCACGAAACTGAATCTGTCCAACATTAAGAATAAAAATAGATTATTGTTTGAGGGGGATATTTTGATGTTGAACTAAATTTAATTATATTCAGTAATGTTTCATTACTATTTTGAGTTCAATATGAAAAAGTTGATTTTTGTCCTCTTTTTATCTTTCCCTGTGTTTCCCCAACTCGCCTATTTTACCGGTGGTGCAGATTTTCGATTCAGTTCATCAACCGGATTAGATAAGTTCGCCGAACGATACAACCAGACCAGAGCCTCGATCCTTACAAAAAAAATGGAATCCCCCGGCACTTTTTCAGGGTGGTTTCTTAATTTGGGTGGTGGTTTTGCAGGTATGACATTCGATATTGGATACTCTCGACATACAGCCTCCATGAGATCCGAAACGGACCCGCTGCGAACAACCGGCGGAGGTACAGGTAGAGATATAGACCTGGTGCTCACTAATTTTATGATGGGAACAGGAGTCGCAATCGTGACAAGTGGTGATGTTGCGTTAATCTTCCCAAATTTTGAGGTAAATATACTTGGCCTCTCTTATGAAACGCGCACAAACACTTCTTCAAAAAGCGGCGATGTATCAACTATTGCCAACGCAGGTGTTGGTATGAAGTTGCTCTTATCATTAGGTGGCAATTTTGGATTAACAATCAATCCGTCTTACAATTTTAGTCTGCTTGATCCTGATTTTAGCGGCCTCTACGATGGAACTTCCACTTCTTATGATATTTCATCCGACGAAACCAAAGGTTCGTTTAATGGTTTCCACATCAGGATTGGTGTTTCTTTATTTTTTACTGATTAAATCATCTGATTGTATACCAAAATTGTAGTTTTTCCCAAAAAACATATTTAAAATGTTGGACAGAACAGTTTATAAACTCTGTAACTGTCCAACATAGAGAAAATTACTGCATTATTTCATTATTGCATTCCAATAGCATATCCCACATTAATCCTCACTGTTGTTCCCGGTTCAAACACTTTCATGCCCGACTTAAATGGATCTCTGTAATAGGACAAATGTGAATAATAATTTATATTCAACAGATTTTCAACTTCCACCGAATATTTTAGACTTCTAAACTCACCTGTTAATCCCAGATCCAATTTATTGTAGGCTGGGGTTGTTGTTTCACCAAGGTTGACGTCGGTTCTTGTTTGTCCGTCAGAATAGGTATGCCTCAAATAAAAAGTTATATCCATCCATTTCGGAGAGATAAGCCGTGTTGTCACTTTTAACGGAGGAATTTCCGCCAAAGGAGAGTCATCACTCCTGTTTTCCGCATAAGTGTAGGATGCTGTCATCTCGATGAACTTATACTCAAATACAAAATTGACCCCCGCCATCATTGCGCCTATGTTTCGGTAAGTCACATAATTTGTGGTACCGGCTTTTTTCTTGTTGAGATATACATAGTTTGAGATGAATGTTGAAAATAACTCGAGACGCGCAAATGTGGTAATCAACGAAGCCCTTGCACCGGTTTTTAAAGGCTGGTGAAGTGTTGGATTTCCCACCCAGGATGAAGAAGTTGGAGCTCTCTTCACCGCAATAAACAAAGCCTCGGCCTCCGGTAGCTCTGCTGCTGCTTCCACCATCAAGCCGTAACCCCAGGTTGATGAGATAACATCGGAATAGGCCGCTGAAAGTCCTATTACAGGGAAAAATGCCGTTGTTTTAGGATCGGAATAAAGGTTTTTGTAGAAATTTACTGTCTCTTCTTTATCCATGTTGTAGTATGAAAACCCGGCTTTTCCACTGAAAGAGAAGTTGGCAACATCCAGTTTATGATACACAGATGCAAAATACTGATTAACACCGGGTAACATTGCATTGTTCAGAGTCATGCCCATCGGTGCCATTTGCGAGGCAGGCATCTTTATAAAATTGTCTGCTGTCCATTTTCTAAAATATGCTTCATAAAATGCACCCGTAGCACCAATAGTAAGATTTTTTGCGTCAGTTTCCATCATCATTGGAGAGGTACGAAGCGAATTGTTCATCAGGTGACTGGTATAATTTGCATATATCTTATTACCCTTCCAGGAGATATTGGCAGAAAACAACCTGTTGAATTTTTCATCCATCTGAAGATATGGGAAGGTTATATTTTCGGTATATGTGAATGAAGCACCATACTTCAAATCCTCGTTTTTTCCCTGGAATGAAACTTCACCCAGTGTAAAATTATAGTTGTCACTATAACCATACAAGTCGGAAAAACTTTTGCCATCGCCGTTTTTAAATGGAGTTCCGTTTGCAAAATGGAGCGAAAGTTGATTGGACTTTATTCCACCTTTTAATGAAAGATCATACACGGTGGAAGCCCCTGCCATGCCAGAGAATGCGGCTTTTAAAGCCGGTTCATCCGAGGCTTCGCTTCTGTGGAAGGAGACAAGGCCGCCAAGTCCCGATTGCAAGTTTGCAGAGTTTTTTACCAACTCAATCGATTCCATGTCCAAAGGATTTAGTCGTGAGATTGGAGAATCCATTCTGTTTGGGCATGCAGGCGGATATCTTTCACCATCAATTACGATACTGATGTCCCCTTTTTTAAGCCCATCCGCATAGATGTCCTGTGCAAAGAAAACACCTTTTTTGATGAGCGAGAAACCACCTAAAGACAACAAATTGTCAAGATTATCCCTCTGAAGAGTTAACAAATTACTACTGAAATCGATCCGTTTTGCAGTTATTTCTACCGGATCGAGCCAATAAATTTTGATGCTGTCGCTGTTCTGTGCAATTATATTCATAGAACCTGCGATCAGCAGGATATAGAAAGTCCTTGTCAGGGAAAACATACCTGTCCTCACTTTTAGTTATTAAAACGAAACAATTAGTGGATTGAGAGGACTATAATCTGGGAGGTGGTGTGTCGGGTTTGTGTTCCCTTTTTACCGGATTTTCAGCAAGAACAAAATGATTGGGAATTTTTGAACCAAAGTGTGCCACCGGAACTTGTCTGGTTAAAAGGAAGTGTGGCATCAACTCCTTTACATTTTTTTGCTGACTCTTCTCCGGGATGGAAGCATCATCTTGTTCGTCTTCGATTATCGTTGTCAGATTTTCAGAAACAACACAACTTCCACAACAATCGTTTACAGGTTCATCCTTTTCTACACACAATTCCGTAACGATGTAATCATAATTGATCACATAATCAAAGAATGGCCCAACTATCCTTAGATAGTTCATAGTCATTACAACTAAAATCAACGAAATTGTAAGTTTTTTGAACAAAGTGGTCCGGTTTTAAAGGTCAAATCCAAAAAGGATATTTTTGTCTGATTCTAATTTACAAAAATTTATCAACACTTCTCACTAAATTAACAAAAATATTCCCTGTTTAAAAACTTCCGCGTCCCCCATTTTTGCATTATTGGATTATTGCATTACTGCATTATCCTTTATCTTTCCATTCATGATTTTTTTAATTTTCGAGTGAAATGAGTAAACAAGAAACAAAAGAACTGGCGCTGAACATTGCCAGCTTTTTGCCGGCAGCACTTCAACCCCCACATTCCGTTGAAATAGAACAATTGGTGCTCGGCGCCATCCTGATTGACCCCGAAGCAATTAATAAAGCGATTGCCGTTATCGACAAGGATGCGTTTTATAAACCCAACCACCAAACCATTTTTTCTGCCATTGTTACTCTTTACAATGAACGCGAACCGATTGATGTTTCCACCGTTTTTAACGAATTGATGCGGGTTAAAAAACTTGATGAAGTTGGTGGACTTACTTTTCTCTCCGAATTGAGCAATAATATCTCATCTGCCGCAAATGTTGAATACCTGTTAAAAATTCTCATCGAAAAGAAACTTCTGCGCGACCTTATTTCAGTCTCTCACGGTATCGCCAACAGAGCTTATCAGGCTGAAGATACTGCCCTAAAAATTCTTGATGAAGCCGAATCCAAAATTTTTCAGATTTCGGAAACCCGATCGAAAAAAACATATATCGATATGAAACGGGCTGTTACACAGACCATGGAGTATATCGAGATTGTACATACACGAAATGCAGCAGGGGTTGTGGGCGTTCCAACTGGATTCTACGATCTCGATGAAATGCTCGGCGGTTTCCAAAATTCTGATCTTATCATACTCGCAGCACGACCTTCGATGGGAAAAACAGCACTTGCACTCGCTTTTGCAAGGAATGCCGCAGTCGATTTTAAACTTCCCGTTGCTGTATTTTCACTTGAAATGGCAACTACCCAGCTTGTTACCCGTCTTATTTGTGGTGAGGCAAAGATTTCGGGACAGGTAATAAGAAAAGGCAGAATGAGCCCGGAAGACAGTTCACGACTTGCAAAATACGGTGCAAAACTTGCTGATGCCCCTATCTATATCGATGATGTTCCCGGGCAAACAGTGCTTGAAATCAGAGCAAAATCGAGAAGATTAAAATCTGAATATGGAATAAAACTGATTGTGATCGATTATCTTCAATTGATGCAGGGGCATAACGATTCTGAAAGTCGTGAGAGGGAAATTTCAATGATCTCCCGGTCTCTTAAAGGACTGGCAAAAGACCTGGATATCCCGATTATTGCACTTTCGCAGTTGAACCGTGAATCGGAAAAAAGGGTGGACAAAAAACCGATGCTCTCCGATCTTCGTGAGTCGGGTTCAATCGAACAGGATGCGGATGTGGTGATGTTTATTCACCGACCTGAATATTACGGTAAGGAAGTGGATACCGATGGTAATTCGCTAAAAGGAATCGCCGAAGTTATTATTGCAAAACACAGAAACGGACCTGTAGGCGATGTAAAACTCCGTTTTCAACACGAATACACCAAATTTGAAAACCTCGCTCACTTTAATCCGTATATTGCAATCCCCGAAGGAGATAAAAACCCAATTTAAGTATTAGGTATCAGGTATTAAGTATTATATTTAGTCTGTTTTAGCCACTTGGTGCCACAAGAAGCTCAAATACCATCTGTGAAATTCCATGTTAAATCCACGCAATCCGTGGAACCATCCTTCCATGAACCATCAGTCTGCAATCAGACTTCTAAGTCTCCTAAGATTTTCAAGGTCTTCGAGTTGTTCTTTCCCTTTTGGGGTTTCAAGTATTTTGGGGATGTGCAACAGTCGTTTGTCGTTCAGGAGATTTCGAAAACCTTCAAGTCCAATAAATCCGTCGCCGATATTTTCGTGTCGATCAACTCTGCTGCCGAGAGGTTTTTTGCTGTCGTTGAAGTGGAATGCCTGAAGACGGTCGAGTCCGATGATTCTGTCAAAATCCTGAATTACAGTTTCATAATTTTGCGGGTCTTTAATGTCATAACCGGCAGCAAAAATATGTGCGGTATCGATACAAACCGACATTCTTTCCTGTTCTTTAACCAGAGCAATGATATCACGGGCGTGTTCAAATTTGTAGCCGATGGCTGAACCCTGTCCCGCGGTCAGTTCGATCATGCTTTTAACTTTAAAGCCGGGAGTTCTATCATGAATGATGTCAAGTGCTGATGCAATCCTTTTTATTCCAAATTCCTCTCCTTCACCAAGGTGAGCCCCGGGATGGAAATTGAGCTGAGGTATCCCCAACATCTCACACCTCTGCAATTCATCCACCATGGCATCCACAGACTTGTTAAACATCTCATCAGATGGCGCACCGAGATTTATCAGATACGAATCGTGTGCCATCACAAACTTTATCCCCGTTTTTGTTAGCTCTTCTCTGAACTTTGTGGCATCTTCCTCTCTAAGAGGGGGAGCACTCCACCGATTGTTGTTTTTTGTGAAAATCTGCATTGCTGAAAAACCGAGTTTCTCTGCGAGGGGAATTGAGGCGGTAACTCCACCCTGAATTGAGGTGTGGGCACCCAATAATTGTTCATGCGGGTTCATTTATATTCCTTTGATTTTATTCAAATCACAATATCGTAAAAACAACGGAACTGAAAAAATGAAACTTTTGTGACTCAGTACTTAATTAAATTTTTAACTGTTTCATCCAGTGATTTATCAACAGACATCGGAGAGATTCCCAGCGACACCAGTCTCGAAATATCCAACGAAACATCTTCAACCTGCGGGAGCGTTGGGAAATCTTTCAGGGAACGGATTTCAAGCAGACTTTCATCAAGTCCCGCCTTTTGAACAAATCGGCTAAAAAGGTGTGCTCGTGAAGTGCGTTCTGCCGAGCCAAAATTGAGTAAACTATATTCGTGTTGGGTGGTTATCAGTTTTTTCATCATCCTTGCTGCATCAAGAATCGATAATGAAGATCTGTATTGATCTTCAAACAGGACAACCTTTTGTCCCGACTTTATCTTGTTATACGCTTCCTGAAAAAAAGATTTCACTTTCCCTTTAGAAAATCCATACATTAATGCAAGCCGCAATATTATATAATTATCAGTGGCATCAATTACTGCAGTCTCGCCTTCAAGTTTGGTGGAGGCATAAAGAGAGAGAGGTTCAATTTTCCCCTCCTCCTTTAACATTCCCCCTTCACTACCCGAATAAACGAGATCAGTGGAAGTATAGATTATCTTTGTCGAATATTTTTGGGAAAGTTTTGCAAGTGTTCCTGAAGCAGTAACATTTATAGCTTTAACATCTTCTTCAGTTATCGCCAAAGCATGAGATACGGCCGTAATACCTGCCAGATGGATTACCAGTTCGGGTGGATAAGTGTTAAAAACAGTATCGAGAGATGAACTCTCCCTTATATCTGTGACAGTATAATCACAGGGAGGGAGGAACAAAGGAGTATTGTGATAAATTGCATGAACATCGTGGTCTCTTACAAGTTCGGGCAAAAGTGCCTGCCCAAAGAAACCACCTGCTCCGGTTACTATTATTTTGATTTGACTACCAGCTTATTTTTACACCTGCAATTAAATAATTTACATCGTAACCATCAAATTGATTGTGCTGATATCCCAAATTAATTAGAAGATTCCATGATGGCCAATACTCAATACCTGCCGAAAGCATCAGTTTCTGGGTCTCGTCCTGATTATAGATCGTAAAAAGATCGTTATCATAATAATAGGCTCTGTTACCAAATGCCCCGCCAACTTTTGCAACCCACCCGGGAGTAAACAAATAGTTGAATTTCATCCCCACTGAAAGCAGATTCCTTTTGTTTTTACCACCACTTCCCATGGCAACAGCATTATCGGTTGTTAACATTGTGAATGCGGGTCGAATCGAGAGGTACCAGGTATATCCGCCATAATAGTCGATTCTTGCCTGATAAGTATTAATATTTCTCTTTTCAAATCCGTTCAGATAAAGATGGTTTACCCCTGCACCAAAATAAAATGCGTTCACTCTGTACAACACCTCGGCGCTGTAGATATTCAGATAATCATAAGAGATGTAGCCCGTGGTGTCATCATACTTCCCTTTTATGTGACCATAAGATGCCTTCACATATAATGGATCGAAGTTGAGAGTTGTACCAATAGTACCAAGCTGCTGATTGTAGTTCCACGATCCTGCATCTTTATTAAGGTAATCGTATCCCAGTGTAAGATGATGCCTGTAATTTAACCCCAGAGTTAAATAAGCTGAACCTGCCTTGGATGTGGTGCCATCCGAATAACTGCCATAGGTTCCAAAAACTGAAGTGTAAACCTGAAGTGAATCAGCATAAACCCCCAAGAACATCAACAGAAGAATAAAGATCGTTTTTTTCATTTAATAAGGCCCAGCCCCTGAATCGCAAGTGTGTCGCCCTTGCTGATCATTAAAACATTATTGAAGCTTGCGCGGGCTTTATCATTGTATCCAAGTGCATACATTGTGTAACCATAAGCGAGATTGGTCTCATAATCTGAGGGATAGGGATTGAGAACCTTTTCAAGATAAACTTTCGACTTCTCCCAAAGAGGTTTTGCTTTGTTGAACGATTCTTTAAATTTCTCGAGTCCATTGTAATAATACATCTGACCCAATCTCAGATTTGCTTCCCTGTTGTTTGGGTCAAGTTTCAGAATCTGATTATAAAGTTCCTCAACTTTTGCCCATTGATTATTTTTCACCAAAGGGAGACGAAGCCCAAGTCTTGCTTCCACACTCGCGGGGCTCAATTTTATAGCTGACTCATAAAATGAAATCGATTTTGAGTAGGCAGTATCCTGATAGTGAAGATAGCCAAGCCGTAGATTAAGCAAATAATTTGTTTTATTTTGGACATAAAACTCATCCAAAACAGCAATCGCCTCCTTCACTTTTCCCTCTTTTTCGAGGTCTATCGACTGATTAAACGCCCATTTCAGGTCTTTTTGAACTTGCGAGATGATATCAACAGCAAAGAAGCCCATTATTACCACAATTGCAGTTATACTTAAGGCAGCAAATTTTTTCATCTTGTTTCCTCTTCTTTTTTAATTCTTTTTACAAACACTTCTTCTTTATCTACATTTTTGAAACTGAACCAATCGATCACCCCGTCGGAATTTATATCAACGGAAGTTTTATACTCTTTACCATACCATGCAAAGAGTTTATTCCCCTTTAGTGAAATCTCACTCTCGAGAACCAATGAATTTTTCTCTTCATCTTTTCTGTATCTGAATTTGCCACTTGCTGAAAGTAAACTTCCAAAAAAGATAAAAAATTCGGAGAGATATCTAACAAAACCGGTGGGCAATTCTGCAATACTAAATGTATCTTCCCATTCAAGATCCTCATGAAAACTTAACGGTGCCTGCATTGCTGAAAGATAAAAATAGTATAGTGAACAATTTTTGTTCCCGGTAAAGCTACTGAAGTAGAAAACCTTGCCTGAGTTGTAAATATATGCAAAACCACCGGCACTCGACTCGATATACTTTGCATTGTAAATATCAATTTTTACAGTCCACTCTTCATCGATTGTTTTTCCACCCACTTCATACTGAAACCGGAATGATTCCCCAAGTTTGAACTCAAATGCCTTTGCCAACAGTTTATGTTTCTCAAGGTTTTGGACAACTGAATTAATAACAGGATAGTCGAATGTTTTAAGTCCCAATTTGCCATCTCTCTTTTCGAGATAAAATGCAAACGGGAATTTGTGCGTAAACCCACCAATGGTATCATCAATTTGGAACTGGAAATGGAGGTGTGGATATGGCGATCTGCCACTGTTTCCACAGGCTGCAATAATATCCCCTTTGTCCACGATTTCGCCCTCTTTTACCTTTATTGAACCAGGTTTCAGATGCGACAAAGCCGAGAAAAGGCCTTCACTGTGATCTATTATTATTGTATTTCCCCAGTTTTTTTCGATGTTGGCTTCACCTATTGTATTATCGGGTATCCCGTCAACCACAGTTACAACCTTGCCCGAAAGAGGCGAACAGACTGGTAAACCATAACAAAAATAGTCTTCAACCACATCGCCTTCGTTTTCATATTGTTCCCCGTTTTCGGTTAATATAAAATCCCAGGCATAACGCCATTTATCTTTGTGGGTATATTCTCCATCGTGTGCCTGCGAAATTGTCCACTCTCCCCAAACAGGTAATTCAGGGAAGAAAAATTTAAAATTCTCAAACCTTGATTGTTTGTTCTGGTGGAAATAGAGGTTTTCCTCCGGGCTTCCGGGTTTAAAATAGAGAAGCACCAACTCCGTCTGATCTTTTCGGAACTTCAAGCTGTAAATTGTGGCAAGAGTGATAAAATTGAACGGTAATACCAAAACCGGAAGACCCCATTTGGTTAAAAGCACCGAAAAGAATCCGGTAAAAATCACGACTAATGGCGTGGCAAGCATGGCAAGCATAAAACTTTTCCCGGAGGGGAGGACAAGACTTCCACCAAGCGCAAACGCAGTAAGAATCGAATTAAACCCCACAAGCACCATCAAACTCTCCGCCTGCTCAGGGAGTATCGCCTGAAGCACAAATCCGGAGATTAGATAAGAAGAGATGCTGAGTACAAAAAGTGCGCGGGAAAATATCAACAGCCCAACTGCAATCAATATTCCTGTGAGAATATTAGGCTGGAAATAGATAAGCGCGAGCGATTTGAAAAAATTCTTCACTATCAACGGGAAAAACCCGAACAACTTCTCATCTGTAACATTCTGAGCAAACTGTAGATCCTGATAGTTCACAAGAAATATCAGATAGATAAAGAGAGAAATTATGAAAGGAAGGCTGAGACCCGGCAGGTTAAAAGTAACTGCGAGATGATTCTCAAGAACTGCCGCTATCAAAAAAGTAATTACAATAAAAAGCGGAATCAACAGAAGGAAAAGAGGCGACAACTGGTAATAATATACAGTTGCAGCACCAAACAAAATTCCGTTAAAACCGTAAAATCCTGATTCAATTTTGCTTCTCTCAAACTTCAACAAATGTGCTGAGTAGTTACTTATAAGCACCCCGAGCAGCGACATCAGACCAATTTTAGGAGAAATGAAAGTGGCTGCGAGCACCAATGCCCCCAGCCACCTTCTGTTCGAAAAAAGTATCTGCGAATAACTGAAGAGGATCGAATTTACAAAAAACTTCAAAACGAAATCCTTATAGTTTGAATGTTTTCAGTTTTTCAGGAAGTTTTTCGTTTTGCGAAAAGTATTCAAGCGATTCTGCTTCGCGGATCAATTCAATTGTTTTATCCTCCATAATCATAACAACATTTGGTCGCATCTGAATAAATTGCATCCATTGGGTCATATCGTAAGCCCCGACATAATCAATCACAACTTTATCCCCCTTCTTCATTACAGGAAGGGTGATACTCTCTGCCATCACATCAATATTCATACAGAGAGGACCATAGATAGCAGTCTCTTCTGTCATCATTCCACCATCCTGGGCAGGGGTTATTTGATGTTTATACCAAAATCTGGTGAATAAAAGATTTACACCTGCATCAATTATCATCGCTCTTCTTCCATCTGAAAGTCGTTTCAGAGCGAGCACTGTTGAGATCAGGTTGGCTGCGTCATCTATCAAAGCTCTTCCTGTTTCAAGGAACAGCACAGGCAGTTCATCTTTTGGATATGGCAACTCCAACAACGAGGTTGTTATCACATCTGCAAACTGTTCAAGTGTTGGGAGGATTTGTTCTGCAGGAAGATATTGACCATTAAGAGTGTTGTTTGAAGGAAAACCACCACCCAAATCGATATAATCAAGAATATGGTCATACTCTTTTTTAAGCCATCCGGCAAGTTCAACCATTTTATCAGCAGCGATTTTATATGCATCAACACTCATCATGTAGGTGCCAATATGGGTGTGAAGCCCGGTAAGCTGAAGCCCCGAAGATGTCATTATCCTTCTTAATGCCTGCTTTGCTTCACCATTTTCATAATTGAAACCAAATCTGTCCCATTTGGGGTATATCCCCGTGTCCATATTCACTCTTATGGCAACAATGGCTTTTTTGTCCAATTCAGCGGCTATTTCTATTATATCATATAATTCATCAAAATGGTCGATGTGAATTTTTGAGCCCTCTGAAACAGCTCTCCTCAGTGAGGCTTTATCTTTGTCGGGACCATTAAAAATGATATGGTCTCCCCTCACTCCAAGTGAACGGGCTTTGTCGTATTCAAAACCTGAAACCACCTCTGCCCACGATCCTTCCTGATGAAAAACCGAGCATACTGCATTAAGGTAGTTGGTTTTGTATGACCAGGCAAACTGCACTTTGGGGTAGCGGGTCTTGAATATTCTGTTGGCTCGTCTTTGGTTCTCCCTGATTTTTCTTTCTGATATCACAAAAAGGGGAGAACCATATTGTTCAACAAGATCATTAACAGGAATTCCTTCAATCTCTGTTCTGGTGGCTGTGGTTGGCCTGGATCCAAATTTATTCATAAATCCGGAGAACTGTTTTAGAACGACGGGGCGTTCATATCTTTTTTTATTTTCCATTTTCTAAAACTCCTATCGTGGAAATTTGGGCAAGTTTTGAGACATCAGCGAGAAGATCCCACGAACATCTTACGAACATTTTTCCAATTGTGTATTGGTCGAATGGTTTAATTTTTTCACCAAACGCCATTTTTACCATTGTTGCGGGGAGGTTTTGCCCTGCCCCCGGAGCAAGATAGACCCAAGCGGGAAACCTGGGGTTTATTTCAAGCAAATAATACTCTCCGGTGGTTTCCGACTTCATAAATTCAAGTTCCATTCCGCTTTTCCACGAAATTTTTGAAATTACTTTTTGTGAAATCTCCAACAAAGCCGGTTCTGTGATGGTAACCCCCGACCACCCTTTCCCTTTATCGGTGATGTAGAGCTTTTTCATGGGGACGGCACCGGTCATTCCACCTTCACCATCACCAAGAGCTACTACATTATATTCACTTCCTTTTATAAATTCCTGAATTATGATCGGATATCCCCACTTGTTAGCCAGTTTTTTAAAGTAACCTGTAGCTTCTTCAAAATTGTGGGCTATGTAGGCTTCATAAAATATCCCCTTAATCACAACGGGATATGTGAAGTCAGAAGGGATCGAATAGAGATCCTGAAGCGAAGAGGCAAGGGTATTTTTTGGAACATTTATACCGTTGGCTTTACAAAACCCGAGAAGTTTGTCTTTGCCTCTTATATTCAACTGATCGAGAGTGGGCAGAAATGTTTTTATCCCCAATGCATTAAGCCTTGGTTCAAGTTTTACAAATCCGTATAACTCACTGTCGAGAGTTGGGATTATCATATCGAATTTTTCGACACTGTGGATGTAAGCAATTCTTTCGTAGAGGGATTCAAGCCCACTCGAGGGATATGGTATCTGATAACAAACATCAGCGGCATTATCCATATATATCCCAGGCTCGAGGGCATCGTAGATAAGCCCAATCAGTTTGAGATCGTCGAATCCTCCTTCTTGAAGACTCCGCATTACCGGGATCCCGGGACCCGGATTATCAGTGGCATTTAAGCCTGTTACTGCAATTTTCATATCTCTTTAATTAAACCATAGGATAATAATCTATTAATAAAATCTTCGAAATCGCGTTCGAAGGTTTGTCTGTCAACTTCATAATTTTCAAGTATCTCAATAAATACTTCCTCGGTGTTCCTTTTTAATCTGATAAGATCAAATATTTCCTTACCGATTTCGTTCAGATTAAATGTTTCACCCGAATTGCCGAGGAAAATAAAACCTGTATCACTAACAGCCGCATAAGCCGGCACTTCAAACTGGCGCATTATTTTTGTCTCCTATTTCAAAACTATCATTTTTTTGGTGGTCGATTTGCCACCGGAAGTGAGTGTATAGATATAAACACCCGTTGGTACCCGATTACCCAGGTTATTTGATCCATCCCATCTGATACTCTGGCTCCCTGATGGCAAATCACCATTCACAAGGGTTTTCACTTTCTCTCCGTTTACATCAAATATCTCGAGTTTAACCGATGATGCTTCAGAAAGATTAAATTCAATTTTTGTTTCGGGATTAAAAGGATTGGGGTAGTTCTGTTTTAAATTAAAACTGTATTCAATATTTTGGTCTTTGTTCCCGGTGATCCCCGTAGAATAAATCTCATAATAAAAATTGTTGAAGAGAGGGTATTCATACTTAACAAAAATCAACTCGAGCAAACCATCGTCATTAATATCAGCAAGGGAAGGATAACTGTAATAAAAATTGGGGTCGTTTTTCTCAAATATTATTGATCCGGAGGCAATATCCACAATTTTAAATGATTGCCTGTAATTGGTTGAAACTCCGTTGTATGCCAGAATGTATGCATCAACGAATCCATTTCCATTCAGGTCCTCACTAAGCGAATAAAGCTGTGCACCGGCAAGTATTTCAGAGGCAGTGAAAATGTAGCTGTATTGCGGAATACCCGAGTAGCCTGCTTGCATTACATCAAAACGGGTACTGTCAATAGTGTATAATCTCTTGAGCCATTTGTCGCCCTGCTTTTCAAAGTTCATCCACCCCGATAGTTTGGAGTATGAAAAGCCCGGTGATGTCCATTGTAACTGGAATTGAGGCAGTAGATTGAATGAAAAAAAGATAACCAATAACAGCAAATATTTTTTCATTTTAATAGCCTTCCATTATGTCGTATTTTTGTGATCGGAATAGAATTTTTTTACTCTGGCAAATTATCAAATAAAGATGATTAATTTTGCGGATATATGACAGCATCTTCTTAACATTGGTTTAAACTGAATATTTACCCTGATTTTTTTGGTCACAAATGAAAATACTTTTCACTGTCCTGTTAATTATGATTTCAACTTTTAATCTTTTAGCTCAATCCGCGTTCTCAGATGTGGACGACCTGATAAAAAAGGGTGAATTTGCAAAAGCTGCCGGTGAAATTCACAAACTTTTTGCAGATGAAAAACTCTCCCCTGCTCAGAGATATGATCTCAATTTTAAACTTGACCTCATGAACAGGATTAAAATCGACTTTTCATTATCACGCGCCGATGTAAAAAAATATATCTCCAAATATTACCCTGAAGTTACGCATACTCAGTTGGATGCCTGGGAGACCAAAAAGGTTCTGGAAATGAAAATAATTGACGGTGAAAAGAAATACTTTAAACGCGCCGCCAGAAATCTTTTTCGACTCGATCCTGAAGCAAAAAAACGATTCGAGGAAGTTGAAGGAATAGCCCCCGATCCTCTCGATCTCTATCTTCTCGATCTGCTCCCTTCAATTATTGAAGAAAGCAAAGAAAAAGATTCCAGATTGGTGAAGCCGGTGAATATCAAAGTAAAATACACTCTTACGGTTAAACCAAACTCCGTTCCTCCCGGGGAGATTATAAGATGTTGGCTGCCTTATCCTTCTGAAGTTCGTGACAGGCAAACTGATGTTGAGTTCGTATCGGCAAATTATGAAAATTTTATTATTTCACCGTTCAATTCAGTCCATAGATCAATTTATCTTGAAGCTGTTGCTGAAAAAGACAGTCCATTAGTGTTTGAAGCTGTTTATAAATTTAAATCGTTTTCCGAATACAATGCCATCGATTTTAACAAAAAATATACGATCGACACTTCCTCTGAACTATTTGCAGAATATACTGCAGAGCGACTTCCACATATTCCCTTTTCTAATGAACTAAGAGAGTTATCAGCAAAAATTATCGGTAACGAAACCGAACCTGTTAAAAAATTTAAATTGATCTATGAATGGATCAATTATAACATCCCCTGGGCAGGTGCTCTGGAATATTCTACCATCGAAAGTCTTCCGACATACTGCTACACCAACAAACATGGAGACTGTGGAATCCAGTCACTGTTGTTTATTACTCTTTGCAGAATGAATGGAATCCCTGCCAAATGGCAAAGTGGTTGGATGCTTCATCCACCCGAGGTGAACCTTCACGACTGGGCGGAGGTTTACTTTAATGAGACAGGTTGGGTTCCGGTGGATCAGTCATTCAAACTGCAAGACTCGGACAACCAATTAGTTAGATATTATTATCTTGGCAACACCGATAATTATCATTTTATTGTTAACGACGATTTTTCCGGCAACTTCTTCCCTGCTAAGATTTATCCGAGAAGCGAAACTGTCGATTTCCAAAGAGGTGAAGTGGAATGGAGAGGTGGCAACCTCTACTTCGATACCTGGAATTACGACATTTATTTAGATTATACAAACGACAACTGAGGTATTTGTGCTTAAAAAACTATTGCTGCTCCTTTTTATCCCGCTTTGTGTGGTAATGGCTCAGCCCGAAGATGATGATTACGAACCAATAGAAAGAGCACCCGCTTTTGATGCACCTTTTGGTGGTGGCGGTGGTTATATGGGGGGAGTTGCTTTTATGGATTTTGCTGCCATCAACAAGGCTCTCGCCGGCTTTGGAACACCGGAAATGTCCCAGGCATTTTACACTTCAAGTGGCGGGGGTTTCATCTATATCGGATTTGTTAAACACCTTAGATTGGGGGGAATTGGGTTTACTTCAGGTACCTCCTCAAAAGGGACAGCAAACGGATTCAACAAAGAAACTCGCTATTCCAATTCATTCGCCGGGCTTACGGTTGAATATTCCCTCCCCTTCATTAGAGACTGGGCACTTTCTGTTGGAGGAATCATCGGTGTTGGAGGGCAAGAGCTGGAACTCTTCAGACATGACGGCTCTGTTGACTGGAAAAACGACTTAAATACCTTAAAAGATGACTTCCTCGGTTCTACCAAATCCTTTGGAAGGAAATATTCAAACAACTATATGGTACTTGCACCTACATTAAATGCCGACTTCCTTCTTCACCCACTTATTTCTGTAAGAGTTGGAGCCGGTTACTCATTTACAATGTTTGGCGACAATTGGAAAGCCGACAATGGCGTGGCTGTTACAAATTTCCCGGCATCCGATCTTAGAGGAAATGGATTCTTTTTACAACTCGGTATAATGGCAGGCCTCTTTTTCTATTGATTTTATTAATTTGACAAACTTTTTAGGATAATTCTTTTCATGAAAAACATTCTCGTTACCGGTGGAGCCGGATTTATTGGCAGTAACTTTGTGAACGCCCTTCTTGATAAAAGGGACGATATTTTTATTGTAAACCTCGATAAGTTGACCTATGCCGGCAACCTTGAAAACCTGAAAAATTCTGAAACTAAAAAAAACTACAGGTTTGTTAAGGGTGATATCGCCAATTCTGAAATGGTTGAATATGTCTTCCGGAAATATGATATTAAATATGTTGTCAATTTTGCTGCAGAATCACATGTTGACAGAAGTATCCTCGGCTCAAAAGTTTTTTATGAGACCAATGTCATCGGAACTAATGTGCTGCTCGAAACCGCCCGCCGCTTTGAAGTGGAAAGATTCCTTCAGGTTTCAACAGACGAAGTTTACGGTTCTCTTGGTGCCACCGGATTTTTTACTGAAAAAACTCCAATCTCCCCCAACAGTCCATATTCATCAAGTAAAGCCGCCGCAGATATGATGGTTCAGGCGTTTTATCATACTTACGGTATGCCCGTTCTTACCACAAGATGTTCAAACAACTACGGTCCTTTTCAATTTCCCGAAAAACTGATCCCGCTGATGATCATCAATACCCTCAACGGGAAAAAACTACCTGTTTATGGTGATGGACTTAATGTACGCGACTGGATATATGTTCTCGACCACAACTTTGCTATTGAAACTGTTCTCGAAAAAGGGAAAATCGGCGAAGTTTACAACATCGGCGCAAAAAATGAAATGACTAACATCGAAATCGTAAGGCTCATCCTAAAACACCTCGGCAAAGGGGATGAAATGATTGAGTATGTGAAAGACCGCCCCGGGCACGACCGCCGTTATGCAATCGATAACACCAAAATTGAAACCGATCTGGGCTGGACACCCGAATTCTCTTTTGAATCTGCAATCGGTGAAACAATCGACTGGTACCTAAACAACAAAGAGTGGTGGCAACGCATCATTTCAGGTGAATACGAAAAATATTATTCCCAACTCTATGGAAAGAGGTAGTTGATGAAGAGGTTCATTCTGTCATTGGTTCTTCTTGCATTTGTGGTCTCTGCACAGACAACAAAAGAGAAGACGCCTATGGGAATATCCGACAATAGAATTAATATCAGTGTTGTAGGCAATCCGCGTCTCGCAGGCTCATATCCCGCAGCTCCGGGAGAAAGGATCGACCAGTTCCTTACAAGAATCATCTATAATGGAACCGAGTACAAAAATTCTGTCTCTCTCAGAAATATAAAAATCAAAAAAACGACCGGTGCAGAAATAACCGTTGATCTCCAAAAATTCAGAATCAATGGAGATATCAGGGAAAATCCCTATCTCGCAAACGATGACATCATTGTTTTTCCAACTGCAAATTTTGAAGAAATCTATTATGAAATAGAGGGGGCCGTTAACGCCTCAGGAAGATACCATTTTCTGGAAGGTGATGACCTGCAGGTTGCAATTTATTATGCAATGGGGATAAGCACTGCATTTGAAGGTTCCGACTCTACCACAATTTACAGATTAACCTACGACAAAACGAAGATGGAGAAGATAAGGGTTGCCTCCAATTCAAATTTTAAACTGAAAAACAGAGATAGAATTGTGGTGGGCGACGAACAACCTTTCATGAATGACTTTAGAATTCTTGTGATAGGAGAAGTTAACCGTCCGGGGTATGTACCTTTTGGAAGGAAAAACCAAACCCTTAAAGATGTCATAGAACTCGCAGGTGGATTTACCGACAACGCCTCTCTGAACAACATTCGTATCCTGAAAAGTAAAAATCTACCCTCCAGTGTAATCCGTTCTTATTACGGAGTAGATGCCCCAAAAGAAAGAAGAGACCTTCAAGAGGATAAAGATGTTGTTGATATCCAGAAATTTATGTCAGAGCTAAGTGTGCTCGATTTTTTGAACCTCTATCGTCTCTCCGGGCTCAATGAAAGAGATACTTCCTATTTGAGACTTGAAGCACAATTAAACTTTTACAACAACAGTCAGTTGATCGATCTTAATGCTAAAAACGATACTCTTCGTAATTTCTACGAAAATTATCGGGTGCAGATGGGTGATATTGTGGTAGTTTCAAGCATCCCCGTTGGAATTAACATGGTGGGGCAGGTTCCCTACCCGGGTTGGATCGCTTATACACCGGGAATGGATGTGAATTATTATATCCGACAGGCGGGCGGTCTAAACGACTATGCCAATCCTGATGACATCATGATCATTAAAGGAAACACCAAACAGTGGCATTCAGCTGATGGATTTAAGGGACAACTTGAACCCGGTGACTATATCTATATCCCAAAAGAAGCCCAAAGATCTTTTTGGTCATATCTGGGAGACACTGCCCTCGTCCTTGGTATTGTTGGAAACATAGCAACTCTCGCTATCCTCTTTATTAATGTAATGAAATAGTTTTCCTGCCCTTAAAAACATTTATCTTCCCCGGTTTTCTTTAACGGAACCGGGGAAATTAATCTTCTATCCTGAATTTTCACTGCAACCTTTTTGATCCTGTCGAAGTCTAAAAAACAGGAAAGCAATCAAATCGAAAGAGACTTCAGAAATGAAAACTTTAATATTGTCAATCGTTTTAATTTTAATAGCAATACTCCTCTTTTTTACAACTGTAAGTGCCGCCGGAGCGTGACAATCAGGAGTAAAGTTTTTCAGCTTTTTCTGCGGAAATAACAATTCCTTTTATCAAAGAAGAGCTAAAACCCGAGTGCTCCATCTGATTTAATCCCGCTATCGTGCACCCTCTTGGAGTTGTTACTTTGTCAACTTCACTCTCGGGATGTGCCCCTTTTTGCAGCAAAAGTGCCGCCGCACCCTTTGCAGTCTGGGCTGCCATAAACAAAGCATCCTCTGCGTGGAATCCTATCTCGATACCGCCCTGCGAAGCTGCTCTCACCGCCCTTAAAAAGAAAGCAATTCCACACGCACAAAGTGCAGTGGCAGGAACCATCAAATCTTCACGAATTATTATCGCAGCACCAAGAGGTTCAAAAAGATTTTTGGCACGATCGAGAGCTTTTTTGTCCTCTGAATCACCACACAAACAGGTCATCGACTCACGAATTGCAACAGCGGTGTTTGGCATTGCTCTTATAACTGCCACTTTTTTGGTGAGTTGTGATTTCATATCCTTTATTGAAGCACCAGAAACTATCGAAATTACTTCATGTTTCCCTTCAACCAAAAACGGATCGATCTCTCGAAGCACTCCATCCAGATCTTTTGGAGTAACAGCTACAACAATTATTTCCGCCATCTCAACGGCTTTTGTGTTTGAAGTGGTAACGCTCATTCCAAGATCGGAAAATCGTTTTAAACCCTCTTCACTTCTCCTTGTAACAATGATATTTTGTGTCTCAATTAATTTCGACTCATTTAAACCCAACGCGATGGCGGAACCGATATTTCCTCCACCAAGAATTGCAACTTTTCTGTTTTCCAACTGAACACCTGTTTATTTATAAATACCATCGCAAATAAAAACAATTCCCACATTAAATCAGCATAATTTAGGACAAAAGGAAAGAGTGAGGGGACGCAGATACACGCTGATTAAACGGATTTTCGCAGAAGGGGATTATTGGCGTAAGAGTGAGGAGAGGTAATCGTCCCGATTGCCTTCTGCAAAATGAAACGGTAAATAGTTACGCGTATATCACGGATTAAGCACAGATATCCACGGATATTTATTAACAATTAGCACAAAAATTTCCCCGAAGTGGGAATTGATATTCGTAGCATCCCGATTGCCGTCTGCAAGGCGAAATAACTCCGTTAAACCTCAATTTACATAAAATTGTCTAAGTTGCATGAATAAAAAAAATCGGAATGATAATGTCTAACAATCTTTGGTCTCGTATTTCAGGTGTTTTAATAATTTTAGCAGGTGCTCTGACCCTCACATCATGTACATCCGTGCAAAATGTAACAAGTTCACCAACTTCTGAAGCCGTAGTGGTTGATGGTATGAGAAATGACTGGATGGGAAGACTCACCCAAATTGAAGATGATAACATTGCTTTTGGCTTCAAAAATGATGACAAGTCACTTTATATCCTCATGGTGACAGCCAACCGACAAAACATTATGAAAATCCTAAACACAGGCCTCACACTCTGGATCAATTCCGAAGGTGGTGAAGAACTTGGATTTAGATATCCACTAAAACCACTCCCCGAAGACTTAAGAGAAATCAGAGGGTTCGGCGATGCCAAAAAAGACCAACAACAAGACCCGATGGATTTCATTTCTGCTCTCAAAAGAATTAATAATCAAATTCAAGTGATTACCAAAGACGAATATCCAATCTATACTGCCGACGCTTCGATTGGGAAATACATCAAAGGCAATTTTAATATGAGTGAGGGACAGTTTGTAATTGAACTGCAAATCCCCCTAAAAGGTGACGATGTCTCTGACCGGTTGTTTCAATCCTCCACAAAAATCATCTCCCTTAATTTCGAAACAGGGAAATTTGAGATGGACGGCAAACACCCCGGCGGTGGAATGGATCGTGACGAAGGTGAAGGTGGCGGAATGCCCGGTAGTGGAGGTAATCACGGTGGTGGAATGGGCAAAGGCCAAGGTGGTAATCGCCCCGGCGGTGGTGACCGACCCAACATGAAACAGCTTAAATATTCTTTTAAGGTTGAGCTGGTGAGGTAGTAATCATTATTTTTTAATTCTAAAATGCTTTAGTTAAATTTGCAGTGTTAATTCATTTTCAGACAGGAATAAAATTGATAACAAAAAAGAAACTCAACCGTGCCATTGAGATTTGCAAGGAAAATGGTGTTACCCGAATTGTACTTTTTGGAAGTGCTGCAAAGAACCTGCATGAAGCCAGGGACATTGACCTTGGTGTCGAAGGTATTAGTGGATGGGATGCACTATCTCTCGCCGGTAAGATCGAAAACGAAATTGGTGTGAATGTGGATATCGTTGATATATCCAAGGAATCTGATTTCATCGACCACATAAAGCGATATGGAAAACTGGTCTATGCATAAGCGCATCCACTCCCTTCCACGAGTCCATCCGAAGAATATAATGATCTAAATTCAATGAAAATTCTTGATGGTACCCAACAAAATGTTTGTGAACAAAACTATATTTATCAGAAGCCAGGCATGGAATTTAATCGATGGGCAGTGAGATATTTCATGGTTGAATAAATTAAGCAGAATTGTTATATTTGACTTCCGATAAATAGAAAGCTAAAAAATGAACGATTCAATTATACTCACAAAGTTAAATGAATTGCCCGAGAGTCTCAAGAAGGAGGTCTTGGACTTCATTGATTTTTTGATCAAAAAGCAAGATACTGTTTCAGTTGAAAAACACCCAACCGCAGGTTGCATGAAAGGCACTTTTATTATGAAAGATGACTTTGACGAACCATTGGAAGATTTTCAGGAATATATGAGATGAAATTTTTGTTGGACACACATGCACTCATTTGGTTTGTCGAAGACGATGAAAAGTTACCAGATTCTTTAAGAACTATTCTTGGGAATAAGAAAAATCAGATTTCTATAAGTATTGGGACCTTATGGGAAATTGCGATAAAAATCAGCTTGGAGAAGTTGGTCATTAATAAGACTTTTGAAGAAGTTTTACAGCTTGTGAAATCTAATGGATTTGGAATACTCCCGATATCAGAAGATCATTTAACTGTACTTCTCAAATTACCATTTAATCATCGCGATCCGTTCGACAGGATTTTAGCAAACCAATCACTGGCAGGAGACTTTGTTTTTGTAAGCAAAGATGATGTTTTTGATTCTTATAAAGTAAAAAGACTTTGGAAATAAGGCCGCAAAGTAAACTTGCTCTCACGAGTACGAACAACATTTTCCTCACTTCAAAAATTCAAACATTAGAGATAGTTCATTTTATCATCCCTCCTTGCGATACTTAGTTTTGCAGACGGCAATCGGGACGATTACCCCTCCTGACTCTTACGCCAAAAATCCATCCGTGGAAATCTGTGTTAAATCCGTGATATCCGTGGAACTATATAAAAATCCCCTCCGCGTAACTCCGTTTAATCTGCGTGTATCTGCGTCCCCTAAAAATCTTCTTCCACAAAAAGAATATTACCCTTGTTTCATGTTTTATTTGTGATAATTTATTAAGTTACGGGTGACCTAACTTAAACTTGTTCGAGGAGTGAAACATGAAAAGGTTGTTACTGTACTCGTGTATGATTCTGGTCGCATTTAATATGGTTTCCAGAGCCGGAGATAAAGGTCCAACTCTTACCACTGTCACTGAGTCCATCCTCAATTTTATGGATGATGGCAGATGGTATCCAAAGACCGTTTGGAATATTTTAGGGATGCAAAACGGAGAAGAACTCAAAACTACCATCAAAGATATGAATGGTAAGATCGTTGCTGATGCAACATGGCAATTTACTGCAAACTACGACGGAGAGTGGGCAAAAGTAACCGATTGCCTCAAATTTTCACCAACAGGACACCCTACTACCGATTTTCCCAAGCTTCCCGTTTTTGCCCCTGGCAACTACAAACTTGAAATCTATGCTGCCGGAAAATTGATTTGGGAAACTCCATTCGAGATCACTAAAACTGTTAAAGCCGGAAAAGCACGATTCGCTTGCACCGGACCCTGGACGGATATCGCTTATATCTATGAAGATGACGGTTCAAATGGAGGTGTAGTGTCGTTTTGGTTTGGTGCTCCAACTGATGTAAAATGGTTCTGGGAGAATAATGACGGATATGAAAGAACGATGGAACTGAGGTCGGAAGTCATTAAAAATGGCGAAGTACTCATCACCAAAGGTCCGGAACAATACGATCATTTTACCAACTTCCCCGGCCAATCAAGGAAGTTTGGAAAATCTGTTGCATATACAATGGATTTTAAGCCAAAAGTGATGTCGCAGGATGGTGAGTATAGAATTGTAATTTATGCAAGTGACCAATACAAAAACCAGTGGAATCCAATAGTGGACTTCACATTCCCCGTGGTAAACGGACAAATCCCGATTAATGAAGAGTTATCAGGAGCAAAGTCTGATCCGCTCCATAAATGTATAACATCTTCAGCTTATTATGTAAAAGGAGCTGTAAAAAATACTGTTCCCAACTACAAACAGTAAAATCGATTTCCGGGACAGCGTGAAGTTGAGATTAACCTCAATTTCACGCTGTTTGCCTCCCCTGCCACTTACCTCGAATCTATTGGGTTTTTATCCTTGTTTGTGGAAATTGCTGTCTGTAAATAACTGCCTATACCCTGATGGACTCCTTCTTTTCAAACCATGGATAAAGAGCCGGAATCATAATCAGAGTAAGCATGGTAGATGAAATTAGCCCGCCGATCACTACTGTTGCTAATGGCTTTTGTATCTCAGACCCGGCTCCTGTAGCAAATAACATAGGAATAAGACTTGTAATTGCAATCAATGCCGTCATTAATACAGGTCTCAATCGTGACATGCTCCCTGTTTTGATTGCCTCCTGAAGTTCCATTCCATTTTCCTTCAGATCGGCAATATATGACACAAGCACTACACCATTTAACACCGCAACACCAAATAAAACGATAAAACCAACCGATGCGGGGACAGATAAAAACTGACCTGAAATGTATAATGAAAACACTCCGCCAATTAATGCAAACGGAAGATTTGACATCACCAACAATACCCGCCTGAGCGACCTGAAAGTAATAAAAAGAAACAAAAATATTAAACCGGCAGCCACAGGTCCAATAATTGCCAATTTTTTAATCGCTCTTTGTTGGTTTTCAAATTGCCCGCCCCACGATAGATAATATCCTGAAGGCAGTTTGATCCCTTCCTTTAGTTTTTCTTTCACTTCAGCGACAAAACCACCGATATCTCTGCCACTTATATTTAATTCGATCCCTATCCTTCTGATTCCATCCTGACGGCTTATTTGAACAGGACCTTCTACGATATCTATCGATGCCAATTGTCGGATAGGAAGCCGATTCTCAGTTTTGGTAGGAACCATGATATCACCAATCGATTCAACCGAATTTCGATACTTTTCAGGGAGTCTTAAGACAATATCGAAACTGCGATTTTCTTCGTAAAATTGCGATGCAGTTTTTCCGGCAATTGCAATTTCAATTATATTCTGCACATCACTGATGTTCAGACCATATCGTGCAATCTTTGCTCTGTCGATTTTTACGGTCAGATATGGTTGTCCCGCCACTTTTTCAGCCATAATATCTTCAGCTCCCTCAATCGAGGAAAGGATTCTGACTATTTCCCCCGCTTTTAGTTTAAGGGTATCCAAATCATCACCAAATAGTTTGATAATTAATTGTGACTTGGTACCTGCAACCAGTTCATCAATTCTGCACTGGATTGGCTGACTGAATCCAAACCCTATCCCCGGGATGGTCTCAAGTGATTCACGCATCCTGCCAAACAACTCTTCGCGTGAAATATTCTCCCTCCACTCACTCCTCGGCTTGAGTATCCCAACCAAACCAGTTTTATCTACACCTCTGGTATCAAGTGCCGTGCCCGTCTGCCCGGTTTTACTGACAATTGTACCAAGTTCCGGAAATTCTTTCAACTTTTTTGAAACAAGTGTGTTTATTTCCATCGCTTTTTCGAGTGAAACACCGGGTAACAACGCAATATCTGCATCAAATGCCCCTTCATCCATGACCGGAATGAATTCGGTACCTAATTTTGTGAAGGTAAAGAGTGCTGCTGCTAAAAGCAAAAAAGCCACACCCAAAATGAGTGTTTTTTCCCTTTGAGCTATATTAAATATTTTCAGATAGTATCTCTGAGCATATTTCATTACAAAACTCTCTTTTTCCGGTTGTGACTTCAAAAAGATAGAACACAAAACAGGAATTATAAAGATTGAAATCAAAAGTGAGCAGATAATTGCAACCCCTACAGTAAGAGCCAAAGGTGCAAACATTTTCCCTTCAATACCTTCGAGAGTGAGTATGGGGATAAATGTGGTCGCTATGATTATTTCACCGAGGATACTTGGTTTTCTTACTTCTAACACACCCTTTAGTACTGTGGAAAGTTTTTGAGAATCACCGTTTGATTCACTCAAATGTCTTTGAACATTTTCCACTTGAATAATCGCTGCGTCAATGATTATACCAATCGAAATTGCGAGTCCACCAAGCGACATCAAATTTGCGCTTAAACCAACAACTTTCATCACGATAAATGTTGCACACAAAGTTAATGGCAGAGCAATTAGAACTACAAGGCTTGCTCTGAAACTTCTAAGCAAGAGATAAAGAATCAAAAGGACAAGAATTGCTCCTTCCATTAACGCCCTGTTAACTGTGTTTACACTGGCGTTTACAATCTCTGACCTGTCATAATAGGGTACAATTTTTAATCCGTCCGGAAGTAAATTACCTGCATTGATTTCTGCAACTTTTTGTTTTACAGCCTCAACAACCTCCCTGCTGTTCTCCCCCCTGAGCATCATAACAATCCCCCCGACGGCTTCCCTTTCACCGTCTATCATTGCTGCGCCCATCCTTACGGCTTCTCCAATTTTTACTTCGGCAACATCACCCAGAAATATCGGTGTACCGGCTGACGATTTTATTACTATATCCCTGATGTCATCAAGGTTTTCAATCAATCCCACCCCGCGAACAATATATTGATCGGAGTTTTTTTCGAGAATATTTCCACCAACATTTTGATTATTGTTGATAACAGCTCCAAACACATCATTTGTTGATACATCAAATTTTACCAATTTTTCAGGACTGATATTCACCTGGTACTGCTTAAAATAACCACCAAACGAGTTTATCTCATTCACCCCCGGAACACTTTTGAGAAGTGGAGTGATTACCCACTCTTGCATAGTCCTCAAATCAGTAAGATATTTCGTTTTTTTCGATAAATCCGCGGGGAATTTTCCCTCAATGGTATATTGATATATTTCGCCCATTGCGGTGGCAACGGGTCCCAAAGCCATCTCCACCCCTGAAGGTACTTTTTCTCTGGCTTCAGCAAGTCTCTCAAAAACAAGCTGTCTTGCAAAATAGATATCAACATTATCTTCGAAAATTATTGTCACTATCGAGAGACCAAATTTGGTAACTGATCTTAACTGCTCAACATTGGGCAGACCCCTCATCGCCATCTCAACAGGATAGGTAACATCCCTCTCTATTTCAATAGCCGACAAACCGTCTGCATGACTGATTATTTCCACCTGGTTGTTGGTTACATCAGGAAAAGCATCAATTGGGAGGTTGATATATGAATAGATCCCCAGAACCGCAATTACAAGGGAAACAAACACCACCAAACTTCGTTGATTCAGAATGAATTGTAATATTTTCTCAAGCATCAGTGGGCATCTCCCTCAATTTCTTCTTTTTTGATCTCTGATTTCAGATAAAATGTCCCCTTGGTAACCACCTTCTCGCCTGCTTTAAGACCTTCAGTAATCTCAATCTTATCATCCAGATGAAATCCTGTTTTTACATTTCGTTTCTCGAAAAGAGTGTCATTAACCTGAACAAAAACATAGGCTTCAGTTCCAACTTTTACAAGTGCCTCAGCATCCACCATCAGTGCCTCAACCTCTTCCCCGATACGAATGGTCATGTCGCCAAACATTTCAGGCTTAAGTTTACCACCTCTGTTTTGAATTTCGCCACGAATGGTAATTGTACGGGTTTTTTCATCTACAGTCTGGCCGATGTTTATAATATTACCGGAAAATTCCTCTTCAGCGTAGGCAAGAGTTACAAAGGTCAGTTTTCCAGTTTTTACAATTCTTTGAATATCTTTTTCGTAAACCTGCCCATCAACCCAGACATTGCTTGTATTCATTATCCGCAAACCGTTTGAAGTTGATTCAACAAGTTGACCGGTAACCAGGTTTCTCTCAACGACTGTTCCGCTAATTGGTGATTTTATATTCAGCAAACCCGAGGCATGCAGGGCATTCCCTTTAACATCAAAAACATCCTCATCCACAAGCCCTGCTGCATGGATCTTTTTATCCTCGGCATGAAAATCAGCAAGTGCCCTGTCATATTCCGCATTCGCCTGATCAAGCATCTGCTGTGAATTGAACCCTTTTTCAAACAGTTTTTTTTCTCTTTCAAGAGTTGATTTTGCAAAATCCAGATTTGACTTTGCTTTTATCAACCCGGCTTTCAGTGCCCCAACTTCCAGACTTTCAATTGAGAAAAGTATCTGCCCCTGTTTAACATTATCACCAACATTAACATAAACCTTTTTAATTCTCCCCTGCACCAATGATCCTATCAGAGCTTCAGTGTTTTGATTTGTTACTATTTTGGCAGGTATTGAAAGGAATCCTCTTGCTGTTGTCAGTTGAAGGGTTTCAACCTTCAGTCCGATATCTTTTTGTGCCGCTTTTGTTAATTTAATTTCGATATCACCACTATGTTCGTCGTGGTGTTCCTCTTTGGTTACCTTTTTTTCATCAGCGGAACAACCTGCCAGGATAAATAAAAGTGCAATAATGAATGAGTACATTTTTAGTGAAGAATTCAATTTTACTCCAAAATATATGAATAGTGAAAGCCCTTCAAAAGAAGAGTCAAAAATCAGAATTGTATATTTACTTTTGGAGAGGCTAAATCAGAAGCGATTGATGGCAGATATAGACGGGGTGTGTATATGAATTAATGATGACAAGATTATTTTGTAAGCGTAGTGGCCGGATAACATCAAACAAAGCATTTGCTAAATTAATATTTTCCGAGAGAAATTTATTTATTTCAAGCTTAGACAGTGCTACCTTAAAACAAACGCCGGGGATGCTGGTAGTTTGAACAATTTCGCAATGATCGTGCTCAGAATGATTACCGTGATCATAGTTGAACATCCCAAGTTCCGAGTGAACAAAGGAAAAAAGAAAAATTGCAATTATCAGGGTCGGGATATAAATAGAATACCGGCGGAATTTGTACAATATCATTGTGTAAATATACAGAATAAACCAATTTCCTGCTAACCATTTCTGTGGTGACATTTCTATTGTGTTATTACAGTTACAAAAAAAAGGCTGCCTCGTTTGTGAGGCAGCCTTTTAAGTTCGGAGTTGTTATAAGATAAAGACATAACTTTGATCATCAGGTTACAGTAGTTTTTGCCCTATGCATCACTGATTGAAGAAAGAAAATTGCTGTTTCCTTAATATCTGTTACCTGAAACTAATTTATACAACTGGTCTAACTGCTCCACTTCATCTTTTTCAAGAGAAATTGTTGTTGCCTCAATATTTTCATCAAGATATTTGATTCTTTTTGTGCCGGGAATTGGGAACATATCATCACCTTTGGATAAAACCCAGGCAAGTGCAATTTGTGAAGGGGTTACAGATTTTATTTTGGCTATTTCTTCAACTTTGTTCAATATTTCCAAATTTTTGTTAAAATTCTCGCCACTAAATCTGGGATTATACCTTCTGAAATCACCTGATTCAAAATCTTCTACTGATCTAAAATTTCCGGATAAAAACCCTCTTCCAAGTGGACTATACGGAACCATCGCTATATTTAACTCTCTGCATACCGGTATTACCGCCTCTAAATCGTTACTCCACAAAGAGTATTCCGTTTGAACCGCAGAGATTGGATGAATCTTACAAGCTCGTCTAATAATTTCTTCGGAAGCTTCAGACAATCCAAGATATCTGACCTTACCTTCCTTTACCAATTCAGACATAGCACCTACAGTCTCTTCAATTGGTGTGTTGGGGTCAACTCTATGTTGATAATACAAATCGATATGATCAATGCCCAACCTTTGTAAACTTTTTTCACATGCTTGTTTTACATATTCAGGCCTTCCATTAATTCCAGGGAATGAACCATCGGCACCTCTCATAACACCAAACTTTGTAGCCAATACAACTTGATTTCTTTTCCCTTTTAAGGCTTTTCCAATCAGTATCTCATTTTTCTCAGGACCATACATATCGGCTGTGTCAAAAAAGTTAATGCCTTTTTCGATAGCGTGATGCATAACCCCTATCGATTCACTATCGTTGTAATTTCCATAAAATTCGCTCATCCCCATACATCCAAGACCCAATTGTGAAACTTGTAAATCGCTGTTGCCAAATTTCCGTTTTTCCATTATTTTCTCCGGTTAAGATTAAAATTGAAGTTGTTTTTACAGACTGTTTTGTTCCCATCAAATCATTTTTATGATTGAGTGGACTAAAAAAACAACTGTTTCCCAAATATTGTGGCAGGGTTATTACTATTAAGATTTGTAGAATAGCAGGAGTTAAATATACAGAATTCACTAATTCCTTCTTCACCATTTTCAGATATAATAAAAAAGGCTGCCTCGTGTTTGAGGCAGCCTTTTAATGGCGGAGGGGGCGGGATTCGAACCCGCGGTAAGGTATAATCCCTACGACGGTTTAGCAAACCGTTGGATTAAGCCACTCTCCCACCCCTCCGTGAAACACCATAATGTGGTTTAGGAACTGCCACATCATCAACTTCCGGAATTCCATTAAGTTGAACTTCAAATATAGTTATTTTTCCAATAAACAAAAAAAGAGATGATTGGGAAACATTTTTTTGCAATGAATATTTAACTCCTCCGGAGTATGGGGAGTTTGGTGTGATCAAACTTGCTACGAATATGAAATCCTCTCCGAGGATAATTTTGGTGACATAATTATAAAAATTGCTGAGCATCAGCGTTAAATCTCCCGAAGGGATGCCTTTGGCATGTGAAATCTGCGTTTCATTTTTAAAACCCCCTCTCTGCGTAACTCCGTTTAATCTGCGTGTATCTGCGTCCCCAAAACATTACTGCATTATTGGATTATTGGATTACTGAATTAGTTCGTATTTTTGTATTCTTGATTTTTCAAATGCTTCACAAAGGTAAATAGTGACAAAAATTCCCGGCTCATTAATCAATTCCCACCTTATTACCCTCGATATCGAGAACCACAGATATATTTTAACAGAGGACCCCAAAGTGGGGTTTATCAGTTGCACAACACTTGTGAGCCAGTATTTTAGTGAGTTTAATGCCTTAAAAATTGCTACAAAACTCACCAATTCGCATCCAAAATATAAACACAGGACACCGGCTGATCTGATGAGCGAATGGGAGGATGCTCGGGATGAAGGAACTTTGGCACACAAGGAGATTGAAGAGTATATCACCAGGGGGAAAAAACCTGTGATGCCAAAAAGCAAGGCGGGAGTTGAATGGTTGAACAAACATATTGACCTCTCGGGAGAGGTTTATCCCGAATTAATCGTATTCAGCGAGGTACTTGGGATAGCCGGAACTGTTGATCTTCTTGTATATAACACTCGCACCGATAAATATGACATTTACGACTGGAAAACAAACAAATCGATAGATGAAGAAGCGTGGGGTGGGAAATGTGGTACAAAACCGCCCACTTATGATCTGCCCGATTGCAACTACTATCACTATTCATTGCAACTCTCCCTGTATAAATACCTTTTGCAGCAATATCATGATGTTGAGATCGGGAAACTCACTCTCCTCCACCTCAAGAAGGATAGAGTAATCCCTTATGCTTGTGATTACCTTAAAGAGACTGTTTTGGACATCCTCGAATACGGGTATTAATCCCGGCTATCTGACCCGGTAACCAAACGAATCAACATAATCGAGATCAAAGAGAAGTGTTTCCTTTGTCATCATATAAGTGCCAAAAACTCCCAATCCGCCATTAATATTTGTGAAAACATTTTCATCCAATCGCACAGAATAGGCATCCAGATACCCGTTTACGCTTGAATAATATTTTGCGAGATTGGTATCATAGATCAGCACCTTCACCTCAGCTCTGAGTATCCTGAACATCGCTTTATAGTCGTAGCCTTCAGAAATTTTTGCCATGGTTGAATCAATTGCTCTGTAATCGAATGAAATCCACCTGTTTGAATTGGGTTGGGGATAAACTATCTGTTGTTTTTTGTTGATGACAAGATAGTCGGTTGGCACTTCAATTTTGAAAATACCCGGCATATCATCGCGAGTGTAGAATATCTCCATCTTTGGGACATAAAGATAGATGTCTTTGGTTCTCCATTGCAGAGCGTATCTCTGACTGAGTGATGTCATTCGGTCGTAACCGATAGCAAAAACCGATTTTTCGATAAACACCTGCATTGGTACAGTAGTGTTTGCCGTTAGTGTTTTACCATTTGGAAGCACCACATTAAGATCGAGGGCATCATTTTCCCGCGGGATCAACTCGGTGGAGACATAAGCCGGCATCTTTTTACCATAGCGGGAAGTGTCGGGACGGTCAATAAGTGTATCTCTGAATATATATTTAACACCTCCCCGTGTAACCTCAACAAAACAGCCTGCAATTTCAGGAGATAAAGTGTTGCTGTTGGGGTTGAATCCTGACACATCATAACTCCGTGCAACCACAATTATTTGTTTTGTAGAATCACCTTTTAGTGATGTATAAACAAAATATTTCTCCTCAAAAGGAAGTTTTGGTGCAAATTCTTCATCACACGACAAATTAAGCAACGAAATGACAACTATGAAAAGTAAACCAAATTTGTTCATATTTCAATCCTCACACTTGCGGATGGAATGAAGGGGAGCATATCAACCCTTTCACCCGTATCTCTTACAAAATAAAAGATATTCTTTCTGTCATAAACATTTAACAAACTTACATCGAGATCTATCTTTGCAAAAAAGACCTTAAAACTTTTTGAAAGGCTTATGTCAAGTCTGTGGTAGGATGGCAACCTTTGAGCGTTCCTTGCTCCGTACAAAAACGACGGGTCGTATGCTCCCTGAGCATACCATGAGCCCCATGGATCGGGGATGTTCCATTTGTCGTAGTAGCCTGCAATTCCTGTAAATGGTAAACCGGAAGAGAATCTCCAGACAGCATTAAACTGCCAGCCATCCCAAAAAATCCATCCAAACTGTAAATTCACCGCATGTCTCGTGTCATATCTTGGATGGTATTCAATTCCATCTTTCTTTTTATAAGAATAACTCAAAGAATAAGACCCTTTAAAAAAGACACTTTGAAGGAAAAAATCGAATGCAAAATCAACTCCGTAGGATCTGCCGTCGGCCTGCACAAAATCTGGGTCAAGTGAAGTATATTTCAACTCATTAATATCAACCAGATTATCGATATCCTTGTAATATCCTTCAACAGTGAGTTTAAGGAACTCTGTTAAGTAATAATCGATACCGCCGATGAAGTGCGTAGCTTCTGCCGGTTTTAGATAATCGGGCACCACAACCCAGGGTTCAAAAATGGAAATTAATTCCTCTTCATTAGATAAAGTTGTAAGATTTTGCGAAAATCTTCCAATTCCGAGCCTGAAAGCAAGGATGGGAATTGGATTGTATGTGATATTTAATCTTGGTTCAAGAACAAAAGGTTTTTGTTCTGATGCAGACACCAGGTTAAGCCTGATTCCACCATCCAATTTAAAGGTTTCAAACCGTAGAAGTTTATATTTTACATAACCGACCATATCGAGACCCCTCTGCTTCATGTCGGTTTTACTGCCAAAAAGATTTGTCAAGTAAAGTTCTGTTGTAAGAATTTTGTTGTGAAAACCCGTCCAAATCTCGTCTCGACTGTCGAAAATATAAGTGAAATCCCAATTGCTGGTAAAATCAGCAATTACATTTTTCCGTGGTTTTGATGAAGTTTTATTGGGCACCACTTCACCTTCAAAAGTGCTGTAGGTGAAAGTCATGTTTGAGTAGAGGGGCGACGCCCACACTTGATACCAGTTTAATCCATAATTTCCGTTACTGAAGTAATAATCCTCTTTTGCCGGATTATTGTTTTCAATTTTGTCATCACTAAAAAAACCGTGAAGAGTGAACCAGCCATTTTCGTAGAAATTTGGGTTACTGTAATTGAGTTTAAATGAAACATCATAAAATTCGAAGGGTGCACTTCTGTTGTTCAAGAACTTTTGAACTGCCTCCGGACGATAACTTTTCCTGCCCGTAAAAAGAAAAGACCCTCCTGGAATTGGCCCCTCAAAAGACATTTTACCCGACATAGTGCTGGCAGCCGCAGTCCCCATAAACCTGTTTTTGTTTCCATCGCGAGTAACAACATTCAGGATTGAAGAGAGTCTGCCTCCATATTCAGAGGTGAAACCACCTTTATAAAACTCGAGCATCTTTATCATTTCAGGATCAACCACCGAAAAAAGCCCCAGCGCATGGAAAGGGTTGTAGAGGACAGTCCCGTTAATCACCACTGCGTTTTGATCACTCCCCCCTCCTCTTACATAATATCGGGCGGTGATGTCACCTGTTGAAGTTACTCCCGGTGAAACTTTAAGAGCACGCAGCATATCCGCTTCAATTCCTGCCGGAACCGATTTAATCTGCTGTAATGGTATCTGTTCGATGCTTATGGAGGGGTCGTTCATGTCAGGCCTGCGTTGCCCGGTTATCGACACCTCATCAAGGGTAATCGAAGCCGGAACGAGAGCTATATTCAACTGGGTAATGGTATTCTTCACCACCCTCACTTCAATCTCTCGAGTTATGTACCCGATATTTGAAATTCTTACAATCTGTTTTCCTGTTTTAATTCCGGGAATAAAATAGTATCCCTGCAAATCTGAAGCTGCCCCCTGCTTTGTTCCGATTATAAGGATATTTGCAGAAATTACCGACCCGCCATTTGTTGAATCGGTTATAAACCCGCGGAGTGTACCGGTAGTTTGTGCAAAAATGATGACCGGCAGAATCAATATAAACAGTAAATATTTTCTCATCAACGAGTTCTTTGTTCGATTTAGACGCTTTTCAAAATAAATTGAGTTTAATATCCCAATTTAAGGAATTTTTATACAGGCTTTTTCTCTTTAGGTGTAAATAATTTGACCAAATAACGACACTTTTCCTTATTTTTGTTAAAGATTAATAATGAAAATCATGAAAAGAATTCTTGTCGTTGACGACGACCCCGCTAATATCCTGATACTTAAAACAGTACTGCACGACGAAGGATACCTGATCTCCGAAGCAAGCAATGGACAGGAAGCTCTCAACCTCCATGCAGCGGCACCCTTTGATATGATAATAACCGACTGGATGATGCCCATAATGGATGGGTTGTTGCTTACATCCACCGTGAGACTCCGTCGTCTCGGTAACCCAATTATCATTCTCGTTACTTCCCTTACTCTCGAAGGTGCAAAAGAAAGAGCCATAATGTGTGGTGCCGACATTTATCTGCCAAAACCGCTTATACCAAATATAATCAGAAAAACTGTAAGCGATGGTTTTAAAAGACAGGAGACCGGGCTGGTCTCACTTAAAATGCCCCAGATAGATGTACTCAGAACTCCTGTGGGATACTCCGCTATTGGTATCGTCGCGAGCACAGGCGGGCCAGCTGTACTCGTTGAATTCTTTAAAAATATTACACTCGACAACAAAACGACCTTTTTTGTAGTCCAGCACGGTCCGGCATGGATGATAGAAACATTTGCAAAAAGCCTCTCGATCCTCTCACAAAAAGAGATAATACTCCCGGTAAACCTCGAATCTGTGGTCCCCGGTAAAATCTACCTCGCCCCCGGCGACAGCCACATGACAGTGGATGCCGGAAACATGCACATAAGACTTCAAGACACTCCGCCAGAGAATTTCGTAAAACCTTCTGCCGATCCTCTCTTTACCACACTTGCATCTGCATTTGGAATAAAAACGATTGGTGTTGTGCTTACCGGAATGGGATGTGATGGAGTGGCGGGTGCAGTTAAAATAAAAGCTGCCGGTGGAATGGTTATAGTTCAAGACCCTGATGAAGCAATCGTACCCTCAATGCCTCTATCAGTGCTCGACACCCAAATGGGAATAAAAAGCTGCAAAATAAAAGAGATGAATCAACAAATAAAAAACAGACTGCAAGAGGTCAGCCAGATTACATAAACCTGGTTGCGTTTAGTAAACTCTCAAACCTGGTTTTTTCTCCTTTTTTTATCACGGTTACGCCAACAACAGAACCCACAACCAATACATCGGCCAAACCGTGAAAAATACCATGACCCGCTACACCGGCTCTGCCGTCCAAGACAGTCGATAACCTTTTGGGATCACCCAGCTCGCCAAAATTTGCATCTAATATATTATTGCCATTATCAGTGAATAAAACCCGGCCATCATCTCCAAGCCTTAACTGAACGACAGCATCAAGCGACTTTAAAAACTCCATCTCAGTAGCGATTGCCATAGGAAATACTTCTATCGGTACGGGCCATCTCTCCCCTGTTTTTTTAGATAATTTCGAACAATCAACTACAATTACACGAAACCTGGAATTTTGTGCAACAATCTTCTCGCGAATAAGTGCCGCTCCTCCCCCCTTGATCATGTCCAGATTGTCGTCAACTTCATCTGCACCATCAATATAAACATCAAGCAAAGGCACCTCATCAAAAGCAACAAGCGGAATTCCAAGTTCCCTTGCCATCTCCTCTGTCCTTCTTGAGGTGGCAATGCCTCTAATCCCGGAGAGAGTTCCATTCTTCAGCCTGTTGCCCAACTCCTCAAGAACATACTTCACCGTCGAACCTGTACCCAGACCGACGGCATGACCATTCTTTAGATACTTTAAGGATTCAAGGGCTGCCTGCCTCTTTAACAAATCTGCATTGAACTTTTCCATACTTTAACTAAATTTAAACATTGATTCAAAAAAATACTGATTTATAAATGCCGCATTTCTTTTCGAGAATAAAAAAACACTCCATCTATTTTATCCCTCTTCTCGCTGCTTTGTTCCTGATGAGTTCAAAAATAGTTGATACACCAAAACCATTTGTTTACAACCCACCACTTCCCGCCGAACTTACTGTTTTTGGTGAAAGAGTTCCACTTGAAGACCCGGAAGTTCGCGAGAGAATCGAAAACGAGATAATCCTCCTCTCACGGCAGGAGCACCTCATGTTCAGATATTTTAAAAGATCCGGGAGATGGTTCCAGAAATTTGATGCATTGTTACAAAAAGAAGCAATCCCTCTCGATTTTAAATACCTTGCCCTCGTTGAAAGCGGGCTTGATAACCTCGTCTCTTCAGCAAAAGCTGCCGGATTCTGGCAGTTCCTCGAGTCAACAGGTAAACAGTTTGGACTTACAATAAATTCCGAAATCGATGAAAGATACGACCCCGAGAAATCGGCACTTGCTGCAATCCGTTACCTGAAAATGGCAAAAAATAAATTCGGCACATGGGCATCAGCAGCAGGGTCATACAATATGGGGATGGGCGGTATGGAAAACAGAGTTTCTTCCCAACTTTCGTCAAACTATTTTGATCTTCTCCTCCCCGATGAAACAATGAAATATGTACCCAGAATTGCTGCTATGAAACTTATCTTTGAAGACCCTGCAAAATATGGATACATGCTCACGGAAAACGATTATTGGAAACCTTTAAAATATCGCGAAGTTGCAATTACACAAACAATAAGTGACCTCACACGATTTGCCAAACAAAATGGAACCACACTTAAAATGCTACGATACCTCAACCCATGGATCAGGGGGAACAAGCTCACCATTTCATCGGGTGGTTCATTTACATTAAGATTGCCATAATATATTCTTATCCCCGTTCAGGTGAACAGGTCGTGTACAAAAAAGAGCAACTCTTTTTTTGAAAATGGCTTCGCTATGTAGTGAGTAAACCCACTGCCAAGGAACAGTTCTTTTTGTCCTATGCTTCCAAAAGCAGTGATTGCAACCACAGGAATATTCCGAAGTTCCGGAAATTCCAGAATTTTCATGGCTATATCCACTCCGGTAATCCCTTTCCCCAGGTTGATATCAAGCAAATAAGCATCATAATTTTTTGATACGATCAAATCGAGCCCCTCTTCCCCTGTTCTGACACTCTCCACATCATAAAACTGTTCAAGTGCCCTTGCGATAAACCACGCAGACGCATCATCATCTTCAACCAGAAGAAGTCGTTTCCTGTTATCCTCTTTTACTGCGAAAATTTTCTCACTAACTTCTTCAGTAAGTTCAACTGCCTCATTTTCCAAAACTTTTTGATCGCTCCAGGGTAGAAGAACTGTAAAAGTTGTCCCTTTCCCAAGTTTACTGTTTACCAAAATTTTCCCGTCAAGAAGATTAACATATCTTTTTACGATCGACAATCCCAATCCGGTCCCCTCAAAAGATCTTCCAAATCCTTCACTGGCTTGCCTGAACTCATCAAAAATGAGTGACATTGCTTTTTCAGAGATGCCAATACCCGTATCACTAACCCGCAGAAATGCCCATTTTACCTCATCCACTTCCGTACTTCCCGTTTCAACAGTTACCCCGCCAAATCGGGTAAACTTGATGGCATTATTGATAAGATTGTTAACGATACTCGAGAGAAACTTTGAATCTACCACTGCCCTTACATCAGGCTCCTTTGTAGTCAACTCCAAAGTGAGGCCTTTACCTTTTGCAAAAGCATCAAAAGTGTCAAAATCATCTTTCACTGCTTGATATAACAGCACATCCACGGTTACTACCTCCTCCTTGTTTGCTTCAAGCCTCGCAAGATCAAGGATCATATTTAGCGTGTTCAACAGTCTTAATGCTGATTTGTGGATAGACTGAACCACTTCCAGAGTTTCAGGATCAGTGATGTCTTCAATAAGTATCTCGGAAAAACCAAGTACCCCGTGGAGTGGTGTCCTCAACTCATGACTCATATTAGCAAAGAAACTTGTTTTTGCCTTGTTTAATTCCTCTGTTTTCTCCTTTGCATCCCTTAGTTCTATCTCCATCGCTACACGGTCAGTTATATCCTTTACAACACTTAAGAGACATTTTCGCCCTGCAAACTCCATCTGTTTGGCCGAAAAAAGCCCGTATCTTGTCGTGCCATCCTTGTAAAGATATTCTATCTGAAGGTTACTTACTTCACCGGTTTTTAATACTTGAGCAATGATCATCTCTCTATAATCGGTGGATTTCCAAATCTTTAATGAGATGCTGCTTTTCCCGGAGACTTCTGCATCGGTATAACCGGTAAGGTCGAGTAAACCCTGGTTAAAATCGACAATTAATCCATCATTCAAATCAGTAATCAATATTGCATCGGGAGATGAGTAAAATGCTTTAGAAAACTTCTCCTCCGAATCCCTCAGTTTTTGCTTCTGTTCCCTCTCTTGTTCATACAACTTACGATAATATGCTTTGGTATTCGAACTGTAGATCATCCCAAAACCCAGAAACAGCACAACATTTCCGAGTAATCCGACAATCGCAATTATAACCATCCTAAAATTTAACTCACTAAATATCTCCGCAGTGTCGATTTTACTGATTAAAAACCAACCCGTACCGGGAACAATACTGATGTCTGATAAAACTTCCTCTCCACGGTAATCAATACCGATATACATACTGTCAGAGTATTTTCCCTTGCTGATTGGAGGAGCACTATCAGAATAGACACTCATTCTCAGATTCATCGCTGAACCCTGTTTAAATCTTATTTCACTAAGAAATGTGAGTGAATCTCCCTCACGCGCAACTATTATGGTCTCACCTGTTTTGCTGACACCGGGCCACTTCATCAATACCGGATAGAGATGAGTCTCAGGATTAGTCCTGAATACGAGAAATACATTGTCACTTGTTTTTGTCTCATTTTTTAATTGTGCGATGAAATCAAAATGTACCTCCTGGTCTAATTGACAACGGTATATTCCCGTATGGACAGGTGACCCCGAGAATGTTGATTCACGCAACCTGGCTTTAAAAAACTGATCCAACTCCTGACGAACTCCTGTGCTCAAGTATATATTACCCAATGAATCGACAAGGAGAATCTCCATATAATTGTATCTCTTCTTTACAACCACCAATCTTTCTATCAGTTTCTTCTTCAGTAACAAATCCTGCGGGTTTTTCAACCATCTCTCCACCGCATCCTGATAGATTGGACTTTCCGAGATTACCAGAATATCACTCTTTCTCTCTCTTAACCATCCGGAAAGTAAATCCGATTTAAGTTTAGCAAGCGAATGAATCTCCTTATATCGGGATTTTTTTATTTTTTCTGCTTCGTATTTATAATAGACAACCCCGCCAACAATAAGCAAAAAACTCATACCGCAAAAAAGTAGAACGAGCAACTTGTTCTCTTTAATTCTATCTAATATTCTTTTCATTTCAACGAAATCAGCAATTCTTATTTAAAATTGTGCACATTATAAAAATAAACGGGGAGAAATTCATGTTTAGTCAGTTTTACTTTTCTCTGCTCCAAAATTAGTTAATTTTAAAACAAAAACACAGTTTAAACATAAAAATGCCCGGTACTTCCATCGAATTCCGGGCAAGATAATTTCCGATTTCTACTCCTTTGAAAAATTTATTTATAAACTGATAATCTCCCATCATTTTTTTAGACCGTTGAAGCGATATACGCAAGTTGGCTCCTCAATTTTTAAAATTTAAATACTATTTTAAATGACTGTTTATAAATTTTATTATAAAAACAACAGGCTCTCAAATATCGGGTATAATTGAACCCTGAGAGTTTAATTTTACTTTTTTGTGACCGTAATCGTCACCTTTTAAACAACAACACACGCGGAGAAAACAAATATGAAATTAAGAAGCTTTTTAATTTCAACTCTTCTTGCCGGGTCTTTTGCCTTTACAGTTTCTGCTCAGGATGCTGTGATCCCCGACTACTCGACAACGCCTCGGGACCAGGTGCCCAATGAATATAAGTGGAACCTGACCGACATTTATTCTAATTATGAACTCTGGAATGCCGACAAAGCTGAAGTAAACACTCTTCTTGGAAAGATAAAAGATCAAGCAAAATCGTGGACATCTTCTGCAAAAAACATGCTTGATATGTTCAAAACCTCTGATAAACTTGAACTCAAACTTTATCATCTCTACAGCTACGCCCGCCGTCAATACGACATGGAGATGTCCAACAGCACCTTCAACCAGATGAAGGGTGAAATTCAATCTATCTATGTTGATGCATCTATGCAGCTTAACTTCATGAACGATGATCTGCTCAAAATGGATGAAAAAACTTTGATGGGCTATTTTAATGAAGAGCCAAATCTTGCTCCGTACAAATTTACTGTTGAGCAACTTTTGAGATCCAAAAAACATATGCTGCCTTTGGCAGAGGAACAACTTCTTTCATTAACCGGTATCTATTCTTCCAACATCTCGGAAGCAGCTTCGATCCTTAATGATGTGGATATCCCTGCACCTACAGTTACTCTTACCGATGGTACAAAAGTTGAACTTAATTATGCCAACTACTACAAATATCGCACCGCAAAAAGCCCTGAGGACAGAGCGATTGCAGTAAGAGGTTATTGGAAGAACCATAAACAGTATGAGAACACCCTCGCCACTCTTTTTGATGGCGGAATGAAAATGGACCTCTTCAATGCAAAAGCAAGGAAGTTTAACAGTTGTCTTCAGGCAAGACTTTTCCAGGATAACATCGACACTACAGTCTATTATCAATTGATAAAAGAAGTGAATGCAAATCTTCCATCGCTACACAGATATCTGAAATTAAAACAGAAAATGCTTGGACTCGAAACTCTTAAATATGAAGACCTTTGGGCTTCATCAGTTAAGAGTGTAAACAAAGTTTATCCTTATGACGAAGCAAAAAATCTTGTCCAAAACTCCCTCAAAGTTCTTGGATCCGACTATGCTGATGGCTTAAAACAGGCTTTTAACAACGGCTGGATTGATGTTTACCCAAATAAGGACAAAGAGAGCGGTGCTTATTCCGATGCTATCTACGACATTCATCCGTATGTTAAAATGAACTATGACGGCGAATACAGCAATGTATCCACTCTCGCTCACGAGCTGGGACATGCGATGCATTCTTATCTAACCAACAAAAATCAGCCTTATTCGAACTCGAATTACACCACTTTCCTTGCAGAGATTGCTTCCACATTTAATGAAAACCTCTTGATGGACTATCTGCTTAAAAATGAAACCGATGACAATCTGAAACTCTTCATCATCGATCAATTCCTCGAGAGAGCAAGGCAAACTATCTACCGTCAATCTCTTTTTGCCGAGTTTGAACTTGCCATGCATCAAAGAGTTGAAGAAGGAAAAACCCTCACTGCTGATTGGCTGAATCAGAAATATCTTGAATTAACCCGTCTATATTATGGACACGACAAAGGGGTAACCCTTGTAGATGATTATATCGAAATTGAATGGAGTAAAATTCCTCATTTCTTCTATAATTTTTATGTATTCCAGTATAGCACAGGTATCATCTCCTCAATGGCTCTTTCCCAGAACATCATCACGGGGAAAACCGGAGCAGTTGATAAATATCTTGGTATGTTAAAATCAGGAAACAGCGATTATTCGATTAAACTTTTGCAGAATGCCGGCGTTGATATGATGACATCAGACCCCTACGATGCCGCATTTAAAAGATTTGATGATCTTGTTGCTGAAATGGAAAAAATTTACGAGAGAGTAAGCAAGAAGTAGTTCTTTTGAGTACTTGAGAAACTTGAGTACCAGAGAAACTTGAGTACCAGAGAGACTTGAGAAACTTGAGTACCAGAGAAACTTAAGTGATTATGTAAAATTAAACTTGAGACAAGGAGTATTTGAGTGTTTAATAATAAATACTCAAGTACTCTGTTCTCTCAAGTTCTCAAGTACTCTGGTCTCTCTGGTCTCTCACGCCCTTGGTAACTCGAGGATGAAACTGGTCCCTTTGCCGGGGATACTTGAAATTTTTAGATCACCTTTGTTTTGGAGGATAAAGTCACGACTCACCGAAAGCCCCAAACCGGTCCCTTTTTCATTGGAAGTGCCATAGGTTGAAACCGTTCCTCTCCCGGTTAAGACACTCTCTGTCTGTTCCTCTGTCATACCAACTCCATCATCAGTTACGGTAAGTTGATATTTGTCGCCAACTATTAGACCGGTCAGATTGATATTCCCCCCTTTGTTTGTAAACTTGATTGCATTTGCTATCAAATTCCTTACAATCACTGAGATCATCTCGGGATCAGCATGAATTAATGAGGGAACTTCAAGCGAGGTGGTGGTTGATATATCTTTCAACTCCAGATTAAGTGAGGCTTCTTTGATAACTTTACCGCACACCTCAGAGAGCTCAAAATCTATTGCATTAACCTTGATCAGGTTTCTTTGAACCAAAGCCCATCCGGTGAGATTATTCACAAGATCAACTAATTTGTAGGAGGCAGAGAGAATTTTATCACTAAATTCTGAAAGTGGTCTGTTTGAAATTGCATCGGCCTCTTCTTTTATTATCTCGGCAAACCCCAAGACACTAACAAAAGGACTTTTAAGATCGTGAGCAATTATCGCAAAAAGTTTGTTTTTAGTCTCATTTGCCATCACTAACTCATCATTGCTTCTTTGTAGCTGAACATTTACCTTTTCCATCTCCTGGTTGTTCAACTCAAGAAGTTTACCAAGTTTTTTCTGCCTCAAGAAGAGAGATACGAGCCCTATTATTCCAATTAAAATTAGGACAGAGAAAATTGTAAGGGATAGATTAATCTTGTTTTGTGATTCAACTTCAGTCTGAAGATGTTTTTGAGTTTCTTCTGATTTCTCAATTTCATATCTTATTCTCATCTCCCCAACACTGCTAAGAACCGTTTCATTCAGGAGTGAATCTTTGAGGGAGACATGTTTGTTCAAATAAAAGAGTGCTTCTTCTGTCTCTCCGGTCGCTTCCAATAACTTCGAAAGTTCCAGGTAGGCATCCCTTAGGATTGTAGAGAATTTGCCGGTTTCAGCAAGTTCTTTCGCTTTTGTTAAATTTAAGAGGCCTTCTTTTTCGTCTCTTGCAAGGCGGTCGATCCTGCCAAGATTCAGGAGTGCAAAAGATTCTATGAACTTGTCATCAATCTCCCGCGCACGATCCAGACTCTGCTTAAAAAAATCCCGCGCAGCTTTAAGGTTCCCTTTCTTCTCCTGGATTAAACCAAAATCGTTGTAGATCTGCGCCAAACCGCTTTTTTCATTTCGTTTTTTATATGAAGTCACGATTTCATCATAATATTTGGCAGCGTCATCATAACGGTGTTGAGCGATAAAGAGGCTGGCCAACCTCCTGAGTGAATAGACCCTCCCCGCTTCATAATTGATCGAGTCTGAAAGGTGGAGAGCGTGCTTGATACTCTCTTCGGCAAGCTCATAATATCTCATCCGCTGATAAATCAAACCGATATTGTTTACAGTTGTAACTATACCATAGTTATCACCACACTCCTGCCTTACCTTCAATGCCTTTAGATAAAAAGAGTAGGAATTTTCAATATCTCCTTTCCTCCAATAGACCAACCCGATATTGTTATACGACCTTCCGAGGTCTATAGGATCATCAAGAAATTTCCTCAGAGCGAGTCCTTTGTTAAGAAAATGGAGGGCAGAATCAAGATCACCGGTTTTCCAATAAGTGAGGCCCAATGTATTATAGGCAGATGCAACAAGCTTATTATCACCTATCTGTTTTTCGTACTTGAGGGTAATTTTGGCTGTCGAAATTGCTTTGGGATAGTAGTAGAATTTATAATAATGTTCACGAAGTGAATCGAGAAGTTTTCCGGCTGCTACAAATTTGTTTTTCGCGATAAATTCATTTATCTGCGGAATCAAACCTGCTTCAAGTCTTTGTGTAAGGGAGTCTTGAACCGGGGTTTGTTTAAGTGAACTGATAACACTTGCTTTTGTTAAATTTGACTCTAATGCAAAAAGCAACAGAGTGTAAAAGCAGATTAGAAAACTATTTTTAAAGATTTTTCTATTTCGCATCTTGAATTTGACTAATGAATTAAATCCCATTTTCAAATTACGCAAAGATTAAGTAATTTACACTCCTGAAATTTAATAATTTGTTATTTTTCACACCACCTGAGCAGGAAATACTCTGATCAGCGAACCGGTCTAAAAGTGACTTGTAAGCCATTTGACCCCCCTTACGATTTCGACTTTCAATAGTCGCCCGTCGGCTATTGCGAATTTTAGTTTCAATTACCGGACCTTTCAATGAAAAAAATTCATTTCCTTTTTTCGCTCCTGCTATTTGTTGGAGTTACCGTTGCGTCTGTTCCTGATGGCATTCAGATCAGTAGAACAGCAGCCGGTTACACGATTAATCTTACACTGCCGGAATATTCACTTAGTCCATTCTCATATTCTGATAAAAACTTTCTTAAAGTTGCCATACCCGGCTATGGTGTTACTGCTGACGCCGGAAGACCTGCACTCCCAAAGATCACCTTCAACCTTGTTATCAATGAAAATGAAGGCACACCTTCATTTCAGTTGGTTAACCGGAAGGTGGAAGATGCCCTTCTGAAGGAACATGTTTATCCATTCCAGGCTCCATACAGAAGAGACCTGCCTCTGGCAAACAGACCTTTTAACTTTGATTCTGATTTCTATAATTCCAACGGGAACCAACGCCCCCCTTTTATCGAGATATCAGAACCATTTTATATAAGTGGTGTAAAAGGAGTTACAGTTACAATATATCCGTTCAATTACATTCCTTCCGCTAAAAGATTGGATGTAACAAGAACAGCCAAGATCAATATAACGACCAACCGTGCTGTTGCAAAAGATAATTCACATTCAGAGGTTTACACTTCATTTTTTAGTTCTTTCTTTGCCAACTACGAATTTGGTTCTGTAAGGCAGATCAAAAACTATCTGATTATTACCGCTCCTGAGTATGAAGCAGGTCTTGCACCATTTGTGAATCATAAAACCTCGGGTGGCTTCAATGTTGCAATGTTTACTACCACAGTTACCGGAACCACAACCACTGCCATCAAAGCTTTCATTCAACAGCGGTATAACGACCCCGGACTAAAACCCGAATTTGTTCTACTTGTTGGGGATGTTGAAAAGATACCTGCATGGACCGGATCGGGCGAAGGATCGCCTAAAACAGATCTGAACTATGCACTGCTTCAGGGAACTGATTATTATGCCGATCTTTTTATCGGAAGGTTTTCTATAACCAATGCCACTGAACTTGCCAATATTATAAACAAAACCATTTATATGGAAAATAATATTGCAACTCTGGCAAAAAATAATGTCTATATGGCCTCCCAGGATAACTATTCCATTACTGAGGGGACTCAAAACTATGTAATAAACACTTACTTCCAACCCAACGGTTTTAATAATCTAAAGCTCTACAGCAACAGCGGCGCAACAACAGCACAACTTATAGCTGCTCTTAATGCTAATAAAATGTTTGCCATATATTCGGGACACGGATCCGAATCTTCATGGGCTGATGGCCCTGAGCTTTCACAAAGTCAAGTAAGAAGTCTTACAAACACTGTTTTCCCGTTTGTTTATTCATTTGCATGCGTAACGGGTTCATATCATCTGGCAGAGTGTTTTGGTGAAACCTGGATCAGAATTCCGACCGGTGCTTCATCATTTTATGGTTCATCGGTTAATTCATATTGGGATGAAGACGATATCCTTGAAAGAAAAATTTTCCAGGCTATGTTTGTTGACAACCTTACAAAAGTTACTCCGATGTTTGATATGGGTAAATACCTTACCACTCTCCACTTCGGAAATATTGGGCCCGGAACAACCATGCTCCGTTATCTCGAAATGTACAACCTGATGGGCGACCCCTCACTTGAAACCAAAAGAGTGATCCCACCCGACCAGACAGCACCTGATCCTGTCACTAATCTTGCTTCAGGAAATTGCACTTCAAACTCGGTTACACTAAGCTGGACTGCCCCGTACGATTCAACTTTTGGTGGTGTGCAAGCTTATGACATCAGATATTCAACTTCGGTTATAGCGAATGACAACGATTTTAATAATGCAACAAGCATTATATTTGCCGGACAATCTGATACCCTCGGAACGCCAAAATCGTTTTGTATTAACGGGCTTACATTTAACACCAACTACTATTTTGCTGTAAAAGCGATGGATATGTGGTCAAATAAATCTTCAATGTCAAATGTTACTACATCCTCCACACTGGCAGCTCCTATGGTTGCTGTTTCCCCGGGAAGCATTTCCCATCTTCTTGGAAACCAGACTGTAGTTGTTGATACTGTTTATATATCAAATGCATCCCCAAATCAGTCAACTCTCGATTATACGGTTGAATTTGAAAACAGCACCTATCCTTCAAAGTCAATTGATTATTCATTCTTCCATGAGAGTCCATCAACTGAAAAAGCCGGTGATAAAAACAATCCCGCTCCTGAATTTGGTCAGTCGGTTAAAGGCTCCGGTGGACCTGATCTGTTTGGATATAAATGGGCTGATAGTGATGATCCTCAGGGACCGGCTTATGTCTGGGAAGATATCTCCACCACAGGAACTCCCGTCACTGCCTGGACCCCCACAGGAACACTCTCTGCCACCGATGAAGGATATTCGGGACCATTTAACCTCGGATTCAACTTTAAATATTATGGGCTTCCAAAGTCACAGATATATATCTCGACAAACGGATTGTTAACTTTCACTCCAATTTCGACAAATATCTATTCAAATACCCCCATCCCAACCGCAACAGAGCCAAATGAGATCATCTGCCCATTCTGGGATGATCTTGATGCCAAATCACCGGGGACTGTTCACTATAAACAAGACGGTAACCGTTTTATTATTCAGTGGACTAACTATCAACGATATAGTGGAACAGCGAGTTACACATGGCAGGTGGTAATCTACTCGAGTGGAAAAATTCTATTCTATTTCAACAGCATGACAGGAACTCTTGATGGTGCTACAACAGGAATAGAAAATGCCTCCGGGAACGATGGGCTTCAGCTATCTTATAATTCAACTTTCGTTAAGAATAATTTTGCAGTTAAACTGGCTGCGGAACCTGAGTGGATAATTCCTTCGGGTAACCTTGCAGGTACTCTGAATCAAGGAAACAGAACAGGCATCATCATCACTATCCGCACTGAAGACTTCAATCAGGGAAATTATTCCATGGATATGATGGTCAGAAGTAATTGTGGACTGCATCCATTGGTTACAGTACCAATTTCTGTTACTCTTAGCGCAATTCCGGTTGAATTAACTTCCTTCGAGGCTGAAACTGTAAGAGATGAAGTTATTCTTAAATGGAAAACAGCCTCGGAAACAAACAACCTTGGTTTCGCAGTTGAGAGGAAAGACAACACCAAAGGACTTTGGAATAATCTTACTTTCATCGATGGAAAAGGAACAACAACTCAAATTTCTGACTACTTCTTCCGCGACAAAAACCTGAAACCCGGAAGTTATGAATACAGGATCAAACAGACCGATCTTAATGGAGATGTCTCTTTCAGCAATCCACTTAAAGTTGAAGTAGGTCTTCCTGATGAGTTTGCACTCTATCAGAACTACCCGAACCCTTTTAACCCAACGACCACGATTTCATTTGCAATTCCTTTTGTTGAAGGAATTACATCACAAAGTGTAAATCTTACGGTTTATGATGCCCTTGGAAACGAAATGACAACTTTGGTAAATGGTGAAAAGGAAGCAGGCATTTACAAAACCGAGCTTAATTGCTCGAATTTTGCAAGTGGAATTTATTTCTACAAACTCTCTGCCGGTAAATTTACCGCAATCAGAAAATTTGTAGTGCTTAAATAAGATTTTTTAATTTTTCAAGATATTATGCGTGACAGTTGAAAAAATGGAAGAATTTTAGTAAGTTTGAGCGTCGGTTAATCGGAATTGCCCTCATGACGGTTAACCATTATGACACAGATCCCCGCCTTGTGCGGGGATCGTTATTTTAAATATGATCCGTATTTTTTCAGAGTGCCAAATTCCCCGTTTATTCACCCTCATCATATTCTAAATCGATAATTTTTTATAACTTGCTCTTGGGAATTTTACAAATATAAGTTTATTCATTTTTACTAAATCATTCTTCTTCTGCCGGATTAAAAATGACGATTGATGTCCCAACCCTCTACATCGTATTGGTTCTGTTAAATCTTCTTCAGATTCTTGCCCTTTATGTGCAGTATAAAATTAATAAGACTTACGAAGGTGTTGGCTGGTGGCTTCTTTGGAGTGTATTTGGCTTTCTCGGGTTTGGGTTCACTTTGTTTAGGGATGTCCCGGGAATGTTTGAATTGGTTGCAACAATTCAGAATACGGCAATAGTATCCGGTACAATGTTTATCTATATTGGTGTTGCACGATTTCTGAACACAAAAGAAAGTCCAACCGCAATAACAACGATTCTCCTCCTCTTTTTTTCCGGGTTTTTCTATTTCCTTTTTGTGGAGGACAGTAGCGACAGAAGAGGAATAGTTATCAACATTACCCTTATCGCTTTTGCAGTTATTACCGCAGTAACAATCTTCACTAATGGAATTTCCTCCATCTATAAACTGATGAGATTTATCGCAGTTTCACTCCTGACCCATGCCGGTGTCCTTCTCTATCGTTCGTATCTGATGTTGTGGCTGCCTTCAAATGTTGATATGTTTCAGCCTGTTTTTTACAATATCCTCCCGGTTTTTGATGCCATTATCCTTACTTTGATTTTGACCTTTGGTTTTATCATGGCGATAAATCAGCGGCTTTCACACGACATAACCACCTCAAAAGACCATTTTCAATCAATTTTCAGCGTCTCCCCCGGAGCCGTACTTATCTCTGCCGTTGAAGATGGTAAAATAGCTGAAATTAATGACACCTTCACCCAAATTACCGGGTTTGAAAGATCCGAGGCCATTGGGAAAACCACCAACGAGTTGGGATTGTGGAAAAACATAAACGAGAGAAAAAAACTGATCGACGATATCCAAAATTTTGGTCGGTGTTATAACCGGGAATTCCGTTTGAACCGTAAATCGGGAGAAGAGTTTATCGGTCTGACTTCAGCGGGTATAATCTCATTACAAGATAAACCCCATATTATCAGTAACACATTAGATGTAACCGATAAATATCTGGCGGAAGAGAAAATTAAAGCTTCAGAGGAAAAGTATCGCACACTTGCAGAGACCACACCAAATCTCATTTTAATGCATGATTTTAATGGATTGATAACTTATATTAATAAAGCCGGGTTAAATTTGATTCAGCTTCCCGAGACAGAGATTATTGGGAAATCCCTCAAACAATTTGTTTCGGATGAGCTTTTTGAAGAGGCGAAAGAACGACAAAAATTACGGATGAAGGGCTTTACCGATACCCTTGAATATAAATCCGCTTTTACAACCGGTGACGGCAGATTATTAAAGATAAGAGTGGTTTCAGCTCCAATTATCAAAAACGGAAAAATGGAGAGTTTCCTACTTGTTGCCTACGATATCACCGAACTTGAAAATAACTTGATAGAACTGACAAGAGCAAAAGAAACTGCCGAGGAAATGAATAAAATAAAATCATATTTCTTCGCAAATATGAGTCACGAATTACGAACACCCTTTGTTGGAATACTTGGATACACTCAAATTATCAGCGACAGGCTTGCCAATCCCGATGAATATGGTGAGTTGGACAATGCCGAACTCAGCATCATGATCAACAGAATTATGCTTAGTTCGGAAAGGCTCATGAACACCTTAAACGAGATCCTCGATTTTTCAAAGTTGGAGTTTCAAGAGGTGAATGTGGTCGAATCAGAATTTGAACTTAATTTTCTCTTAGACGATGTTTGCAAAACATTTCAAAAAACCGCCTGGAATAAAAACCTCGAAATCTTCTATAAGGGGTTACCCGATAATCCACGAATAGTGTCTGACGAAAAAATGTTCAGAAGTATTCTTGTTAACCTCGTGAGCAATGCCGTGAAATACACTTTGGAAGGTAAAATCAAGATTTCTGCTGATATAATCGAAAAGGAGAATAAAAATTATCTTAAGTTATCAGTATCTGATACGGGAATCGGCATTCCATTGGATAAAAAACAGGCAGTTTGGGAAGCATTTAGACAAGTAAGCGAAGGACACGGACGATCATTTGAAGGAACTGGACTTGGACTTACCATCACCAAAGAATATGTAAATATGCTTAAAGGCGAAATATCTTTGGAAAGTGTTGAGGGTCAGGGTTCTTCATTTACAGTGGTTGTTCCCGTTACTGTTTTATAGACAGCGTTATTTATTAAGGTCAGAAACTGATTCAACTGCATGGATCATTCGCTAATTCAGTATTGAAAAACCAACTAATATTTAATCAAATTTTTTGCCATCCCTTCGAATACAAAAAAGTGGAATGGTAACACTGAATACCAATAAAGTCTCCCCAATAAACCCTTTGGTCTAAAAGTTGCGGTTTGCCGTAAATACCACACTCCTGAACGATTAACCACCTGAAATTCAAGCCACGCCTCACCCGGAAGTTTCATCTCTGCATAAAGCAACAGCCTTGTCATTGAACTGTCGGCAGCAAGAACACGCCAAAAATCGAGTGTATCGCCAATATGGATATTATCAGGATTGGTTCTGCCTCTTCTAAGCCCTACTCCCCCAAATACCTTATCCAAAAAACCTCTTATTTGCCACAATGTATTGCCATAATACCACCCTCTGTCACCCCCGATTGACCAGATATTTTGTTTTACTCTCTCCACATCACCTGTAATCAATTTTTCTCTTTTATCAGTAAAAACTCCATTCACCGGTACATTAATATGTTCAAGAAGAGAACTCTCCTTTGAACTGGAAACGAGAGAGTCTTTCCAACTTGAGAGTACACTATTCTGCTCAATTTTTTGGAATGCAAGCTCTACTGCTTCTTTATAACTTATCAACTTCAAGCCAAGCAGTTTTGCAAGGTCATTGTTACGAGCAACCACTTCAATTTTCATACTGTTAACAAGGTTAACGGCAAGTTTATAGGAAGTTGAAGTTACAAAATAGAGCCAGTAGGAAGAGACTCTGGGTGTCATCACCGGAACGGTGTAAATGAACCGTCTGAGCCCTCTAACAGAAGCAAACTGAAGCAACATCTCTTTGTATGTCATAATGTCGGGACCACCAATATCCCACGCTTTATTCTCAGTCTCAGGATGGTCGAGAACCCCTGTCAAACATTCAAGAATATTTCTTATAGCTACAGGTTGATTTTTTGTATTCAACCATTTTGGAGTAACCATTATTGGCAGTTTCTCTACAAGATCTCGAATTATTTCAAATGAAGCACTTCCAGACCCTACAATTATTCCCGCTCTTATCGATGTTAATGAAATGGCAGAACCACCCAATATCTCTTCAACATTTTTTCTTGAGGAAAGGTGTTTTGAGAGATGTTCCGAATTAGTAATCCCTCCAAGATAAATTATCCTTTTTACTCCGGCTTTTAATACAAACTTCATAAAATTATTTGCGGATAACTCTTCAAGTCTCCCAAAATCTTCTATATTTGATGTCATTGAGTGAATTAGATAATAAGCGACATCCACATCTTTTATTGTGTCACTGGCTGGAATTTCTTTGAGGAAGTCAACTTCAAACAGAGTGATATTTGGATTTGCAATGAGCTCTTCCATTGGGAACCGGCTTCGGTCTCGTACACAGCATATCACCTCATGCCCCTGTTCAAGCAAAAGAGGCAGCAGCCTTTTTCCGATATATCCGGTCGTCCCGGTTAATAGTATTTTCATTTCACTTTATCTATATTGTCTGTTGGTGTAACAATCAGGGGGAAAGATAAATTCACTTCCTTGATGACATAAAAAAAGGCAGAAATGAAATCAATTCATCTCTGCCTTAAAACCCGGAAAAGTCAGATTTTTATTGTGTAACCGATTTTCCGAAAACAACTACCACTATTTTATTTCAAAAGAAGCATTTTTTTAGTACTCTGGAAGTTACTTGAACCGTCAGCAGATATTGCTTTTAATGTATAAAAATAAATTCCCGAGGTTAATTCTGAAGCATTAAAACCAACTTCATTATATCCTGCGGAGATAGTATTGTTTATTAATTCTTTAACCATCTGTCCTGTTGAGTTATATACAATCAAGCTAACTTTGCTCTCGCTTGGAAGATTGAAAGAGATCATGGTTGAAGGATTAAATGGATTTGGATAATTCTGACCAAGGTCAAATGCTGTTGGAACTACATTAACTTCAACTGTATTTGAATAAGAGGCAGTACCATCGAAATCAACTTGTTTTAATCTGTATGAATATTTACCCGTCTGTGTTGCATCAGAGTAGGTGTAATTTGAAGTTCCGGTTGTGGTTCCCTTACCGTCAACAAAACCAATGGATGCGAATTCCGAATTATTTAAACTTCTCTGAACTTCAAAACCTTTGTTGTTGGTCTCCGTTGCAGTTGCCCAGTTAAGGTTAACTACATTGTTTGTTACTGAAGCATTAAAGGATACAAACTCTACAGGAACAACATCTGCTCCAAACCTTACATCGTCAAAATAATAAGTTTGTTCGCCTGCTACAGCTCCCGTAACGCCAAAATTGAAGAAGATTGAAACTTTATTCAAATTATGAGCAAGGTTTAATCCACCTGTGCCGGGAGCAGGAACACCAAAGTCAAACACAAGCGTCTGCCATGTATTTGCAACAGCATAGGTCATTTCTGTCTCTGCATTATTTGCACCATTTAAGTAATCTTCAGCTTTTAAACGAATTTGAATTGGTGCATGGCCGGCCCAAACTCTTACATTCATTCTTTTTTCAGACTCAGTAAAAGGAACTTTTGTTGAAAATCCTGTCTGCTGTCCACCGGCAGTTGCTGAAATGGTTGTACCTGCCCAAAGTTCCGCTGTAGCTGATTTAATTACTTTAACTATATTGTTTGAAGCATTGTTTGGATCAACTATAATGGATGAAGCATCTGCTCCACCAAACCCAACCACACCATAATTTACTGTAGGATCATCAAATGTAACAGGCAGATTCATCTGAGTTAAAGTTGGACCACCACCACCGGGAACAAGTCTGATGTCATCAAACAAAAATGTCCAGTTTGCACCACCGGCACCCACGGTTCCATTTTCAAAAATGATGACGATTTTGCTGTAAGTATTGGAAGTGTTAATGGTCGAGAAGTCGAAGGTATATTCTTCCCAGGCATTGGCGACTGTGCCGGTGTCAGAAGTCTCAAAAAAGATTCCGCCATTTGATTCATTTTCAACCTTAAGAAGCATTCTTGCCCCGATTCTTGGTGAAAATACTTTCACTTTGAATATTTTATTTGTTGAAAAGTCCATCGGTCCTGCCATGGCAATCCATGAACCACCCCAAGGATCACCGGCGTTTTTTATCATCTGACCAACAAATGCACTGGTATTTATACCGTTAATCTGTGGGTTCGCAATTCGGGAGGCTTCTCCTCCGCTGAAGTTTGAGAATGTATAGTTGAGAGTGCCATTTTCAAAGTCAAGAGGTAACACAGGTTGCTGAGCAAAAAGTGAACTGAATGAAAATAGGGCAAACACGAGAAAAAGTATTGATTTGTTCTTCATGGTATCTCCAATGTGATAAAAATATTAACGATAAAATGCGTTCGTGGTTATAAATTACAATAATCATACCAGAAAAATTTACCGCATTTTACCCTTGTTTTAACCATTTTTCTTAATTTAGTTCACAATGGAAAAAAATGGTGTTATTAAAATGATAATACAATCATATCTGTTTAATAACACTAAAAATACTTCACCTGCATTAATTGAACCGATACGAATCATTAATTGTTAAACATGGAACAACAAAAAGGAGATATAATGAAGAAGATGTTATCAACTGTGTTTCTAATTCTAATAGTTTCTGTAATGTCGCTTAATGCTCAGGCACCGGCAGTTCCTGCTGCTTCACCACTTGGTTCGGTTTATCAAGTTGTAGGAATAAGTGAAGTAACGGTAAAATATGCGCGTCCCTCGGTAAAAGGAAGACAAATATTTGGCGGTCTTCTCCCATACGATCAGGTTTGGAGAACGGGAGCAAATTCAAGCACCACAATATCATTTACACATGATGCAACTGTTGGCGGTGTCATGGTTCCGGCAGGCACTTATGGCGTATTCACCATACCGGGAGTAAAGGAGTGGACAGTTATTCTCTCAAAAGACAACAACTTATGGGGTTCAGATGCCTACAACAAAGCAAATGATGCTGCAAGATTTACCGTTGTTCCGGAAAAAGTAACGAATGTTGAAGTGTTAACATTCAATTTTGAAACTGTTGATAATGAAAAGACCCATTTAACCATAGCATGGGCTGATGTAAAAATTGGATTTGACATCGTTTTCGAAAGCCACAAGAATATTCTTAACAAATTAAAAGCCGATGTAAGCTGGAGTCCCTCTTTCCGCGGAGCTGACTACATTCTGAAATCAGGCAAAGATTTTGAATTGGGAATGAAATACGCCGATATTTCCATCCAGATCGAAGAAAACTACAATAACTTAAAAGTTAAAGCTCAATTACTCGAAAAAACCGGTAAAAAAGCTGAAGCCATCGCAACCATGCAGAAAGCCCTTGCAAAAGCCACAGAGATGAAAAATCCACCTTTTGACCTCGATGTGATGAAAAAACTACTCGATACCTGGAAAAAATAAGAGAAAATTTTAAATATTTTAAGATAATTTAAGAAGTTACTTGCAAAATATTTATTACAGTTGTATATTTGAAGTCCAAATCATTTTGATTTAGGATATGGGATTGTAGTTCAGTTGGTTAGAACGCCTGCCTGTCACGCAGGAGGTCGCGAGTTCGAGTCTCGTCGGTCCCGCTAAAAAGCTCAGATTTATCTGGGCTTTTTTTGTATTTTGCAGTGAAGGAACTTCAGATTATCTTTTCTTTTTTTTCAATTAAAGTTAATCATTTTTGTGAGCCTTTTCTTTTTATTTTTCAACTAAGATTGAATATACACCATGAATTACACTAATAAATTTTACACAAATGTCATGCTTGTTTTGCTTATCGTACTATCAAGTATTATTTTTAGTTCTTGCTCCAAAAAGAGTGACAGTGCACCGGAACCGAAACCAGGATACAGTTTAGGAATTGCCTCCATCCCTAATCTGCGAGACATGGGTGGTTACAAAACCACAAATGGAGCCACTGTTACCGGAGGGCTGGTATATCGTGCGAATCAACTCAACAACATCAGTGCGAGTGATATGCTGTTACTTTCAAAGCTAAATCTTAAAAATGTCTTTGACTTGCGTACCGCTGCAGAGAAAAATCCCATGCCGGATGAACTGCCTGTTGGTGTCAACAATATTTGGTTGGATGTGCTTGCTGATGTTCCCGCCTCAGGACCGGCAAATCTGACAGCCCTGTTATCAGATCCCAAGAATGCAAATACCGAACTTGGTGATGGCAAAGTTGAAGCTCTTTTTAAACAGGCTTACCGCCATTGCATTTCCCTGCCAAGTGCACAAACAGCTTACAGGAAATTATTCCTTGCGCTTGGAGACAAAAATCAGTTGCCTGCACTTTTTCATTGTGCAACCGGCAAAGATCGGACAGGATGGGCAGCAGCAGCCCTGTTGAGCCTTCTTGGCGTGCCGAGAGAAGTGATTATGGAGGATTACATGCGCAGCAACGACTACATTCTCCCAATGTATGATACTCTAATCCATAAATTTGTCGCTGCAGGCGGATCACCATCTATTCCTAAAGCCATCTTTGGTGTGAAAGAAGAATACCTCAATGCTGCATTCGACGAAGTGCAGACAAAATATGGCAGCATCGAAAAATATTTTTCTGAAGCTTTAGGCATAACCGTTGCTCAGCAGAACGCCATGCGGAAGTTGTACCTTAAGGACTGAAAATTATTATAGCCCACTACTCTCAATAATCGTCTCGCTATTGGGTTGAATGGCTCATTGTCTGATAAGTTTGCGTGGATTAAGAAAGAGTTACATTTTTAAAGTAACAGACCCGCCAAGCCTCTAACCGATTAGTCGGTTATGCTCAAATCGGCGGGTTTTTTCTTTTTGTCTTCGTTCCGTTTCTAATTCTCCTGAATTCAAAAGAATAAAACAGAATCTTAATCCACTTTCAAGCATTTCCCCCTACAAAACCTCAAACTTCGGTGTTTTGGAATAATTCCTTCTCCCTGAAGAGGATACTCTTAAGAAATAAACACCACTCGCAAGACCCAACTCTTGAATACTCATATTAATGTTTAATTCTTTCATTCCGGTATCTTTTATAGAGTATAAGTAGTCTTTTACCGGTGATATCATCTTAATATATTTCCTCACAAAAAAAACAAAAGACTTTTAGATCTTCTCAAAAAAAAAATAGCACCGCAATTGAATAAAAATCCGTCGGGTATTTTAAAATAAATATATATATTAAATCTTATTAATATAATTTTATGCGCCTTCAAGGCGAATGCTTCTTGAGAGATTCCTGAAGGTCTTGGTACTATTTTTTGATATTCAGTATTTCGGATTTTACTTAAATAATTATTAATCAAAATGCGAGTTCAGGGGAAACAATACCGGCGTAAAACCGGAGTTTGTGGTTGTTCGTTAATGTATCTTTAATACAAAATTGCTTTAATAGGGATGATATCTGCCTGATGAATATTTCCGGCAAGAAAAACATCCTGAAAATTAAGTGGCAAATAAGCCTTATTGCACGGTGTCTAAATTGCGGCACCAAATGAAGTAATGTTTGGAGATATATATGAACTCAAGAAAATGGTTCAATGCTTTTATCTTAATTCTCCCCGTTTTGGTTTTAACGGGATGTAAATCTGATTCACCAAACGGACCGGTAATTAACCCGGCCCTCGTTAGTTCCAACATCGCTATATCGAAAGATATTGGTGACCCCCCTGTAAATAATTCAGTTGAAACAATAGATTTAACCTTCAGCGAAGTGCTTGACACTGCAGGGTTAACTTCTTTTGTAAAAGTATATAGAATAGACTCAACAGGCAATCCAATCAATTTTCCTGTGTATGTCAGTTTAAATCAAACCAATAAGTCAGTTATTACCATAAAAGCAAAACCGGTTCAAAAATTTGCCGATGGTATGCAGTATAAAATCGAGATAAATGGTGCCCTCAAGACAAAATCAGGGATTTCTCTCGGGAGCACTTATACCGGTTACTTTGCAACAAACCGTACATTCTCATTTCTTGGCGACCCGACCCTTAATTCATTAAGAACTCAGGTAGTGGTTATAAGCGATATCCATCTCGGAATGGATAACAGCTTCGCTGAGATAAATGCCAACCGCGCCGCATTAGTCAGTTTCCTTACCAAAATAAAGAACTCACCAAATGTGAAGGAACTTGTTATTGCAGGTGACTTGATAGATCAGTGGTTTGTCCCGATGGAATATCAGGCACCAACATCCGAAGCTGCTTTTGTGGATGCAATTGCAGCCAATAATCAGGCAATAATGGATGCTTTTAAGGCAATAATTGCGGAAGGACAGATAAAACTAACCTATGCTCCCGGCAACCACGATATTCTGGTAACTGCCGCAGATATGGAAAGAATCCTCCCCGGAATCAATCAGGCTCGCGGTTCTGTTCAGGGCATCGGGGAATACAAAACGGGACTAAAAAACGAGATTATTATTGAACACGGGCACAAATACAACCTCTTCGTTGCTCCTGATCCAATCTCAAACCGGAACATCACCGGGAACACCACTTCAATACTCCCTCCGGGTTACTTTTTTACGCGAATCGCCACATCCTCAGTTGTCCAGGGAAAACCCGCTTCTCCGAATGTCTGGCCCGAAATCACTTATGACAAGAACGACCCGATGCAGGAACTGCTCTACCTCTATTATCAAACATGGAAGGCGATTCTTGTTACTCTGCCAATAAAGCAGAAATTTTCAGATAAGGTTATGACAACAAATCTTGACGGATTTACCGCAAATTATTCGGTTAATGATATCCTTCCACAGGTTAATCCAACCACCGGTAAATTAGAAGTGGTACTGTTCGATAATATGCTCGCAACATGGGATCAAAGACAGACCATGAACGGTGTTAAAGTAAAAACCCCGATTAAAGATGCCATTATGTTGGCAAACGATAGTCACTTGACAGATAATCAGTCAAAATATCAATACTTTGACACAGACCCATCGATAAAGATTGTTATTTTTGGACATACTCACGAAGCACGAATTTTACAGTATAAAAATCTTGAGGGTAAAAAGACCATCTATGCCAATTCGGGTACCTGGATCGATCATTCACTTGCACATCCCGGGATGATATTCACCGTTGTTTATGAGGCAAGTGCCGGTTCCCCACTGAGCATCGTTAACAATTATCAATATTCCGCCAACGGTACTGTAACCCAATGGGGAACAGCTCAAGCAATCATTAATTATTAAAGAATAAATCCAAAGAATAAATTATTGGAGAATATACTATGAAAAACCAATTAAAATATTTGTTCATCCTGGTCGCTTTGTCGGGTATGATTTCAACATCCCTCTCGCTCAATCTTCCCGGTGAGCCAAACAAGGCACTGACCATTGTTAAATCCAATGTGGAAGTGTCGGAAAACATTGCCAATCCGCCTGTTAATAACTCAGTTGAAGTGGTACAGCTTACTTTCAGTGAAGCGATAGACAAAACCACACTTCAGGGAAGTGTAAAACTTTTCCAAATAGATGCAAAAGGCATCGCATCAGAATTGCCATGTTATCTTAGAATCGATTACTACAATCCTGCAATTTTGGCTATTAACACCAAACCTGTTCAAAAATTTGCAGATGGTGTTGAGTACAAAGTTGAAATCAGTGGAAATCTGAAATCAAAATCAGGTGCAACCATGGGCGGAGGTTCCTCCCTCTACTTCGCAACAAATGTTACACCCGGTTTTTCAACTACAGTAAAATCTGAAGTAAAGAGAAACAAGATAGTCGTGATAAGCGACATTCACCTCGGAATGGACAGCAAATTCGCCGAAATAAACAAAAACTTCCCCAACCTCGTTGATCTTGTAACAAAAGTTGGAAATTCTCCCGATGTTAAAGAACTTGTAATAGGTGGCGACCTGATGGATCAATGGTTTATACCAATGAACTACAAAACCCCCGCTGATGAAGCTGCATTTGTGGATGCAATCGCTGCTAATAACAAACCATTTGTTGATGCTATTGTAGCCATAATCAAAGATGGGAAAATAAAGGTTACCTATGCACCGGGAAATCATGACATCACCGTTACTGAAGCAGATATCGCAAGAGTTTTCCCCGGTATAAATCAGGCTCGCGGTTCTATACAGGGGCTGGGTGAGTATGTTACCGGTGATAAAAACTCCATTGTAATTGAGCATGGTCACAAATACAATTTCTTCTGTGCTCCTGATCCCGTATCGATCAAAAACGCAACCGGGAAACCCAACTCAATAATGCCTCCCGGATACTTTTTTACTCGTATAGCAACATCTTCGATTGTTCAGGGCAAACCTAAAACTGAGAATACATTCCCTCTTCACGAGATCGACAAAAATGATCCCGACCAACTGCTTCTCAATTATTATTATATGTGTTGGAAAGGCATCCTGGAGACCCTGCCTGTTAAAGAAAAATTCTCTGAGAAGGTAATCGTCACAAACATAGATGGTCTGAACGACACCTATTCAATGAGTGATGTAATTCCACAATACAATGCCTCTACAAAGAAATTTTCCGTAAAGCTTTACGATGGGCTCGTTTCCACCTGGGAAAAACGCCAGGAAATAAACGGAGTTACAGCAAAAATTCCTGCTGCAGATGCAATTCTTGGTGCAAATGACGATGACCTTACAGACCTGCAGTCGAAATATCAATATTTCGATACCGATCCCTCAAAAAGGATTGTCATTTTTGGACACACACATAAAGCAAAAGTTGTGCCATTTGAGAATCTGAAGGGACAAAAAACAGTTTATGCCAATACCGGAACATGGATTGATCATTCCCTGAACTATCCTAACAGTACTTTTGTTGTTATAACAGAAGGTGGTAAAGATTCACCTCTTACATTTGTGAATCTCTATCAGTATTCGGGGAACGGAAATGTTACCCAGTGGGGAACTGCTCAGGCTATAACCCACTAAATCCATTTTTTTCAGGCAGACGCTGAGAAGTGTCTGCCTGAAGTTTGTAGAAGGATTATCCGCGACCATATGACTCACCGATATGACAGTTGATGAGGTCGTGATTCTCGAAAAAACAGAATAAAAGTTATCTGTCAAAGGTCTCTGTTTCTTACGACCAATATACTTAACTAATATTCATTAATTTATTATCGAGAAAAATATCATGAACTCATTAAGAAACAAGACAATTCTTGGTGGTATCGTCGGAACCATTGTCATGACCGCTTTTATGTTTATCGCCCCCTCTTTTGGGCTCCCCAAAATGAATCCTGCTGAAATAATCTCTTCACTCCTGGGAATTCCATTGGTCGGCAGTTGGGTAATTCTTTTTTTGGTTGGAATTGCCGTTGCATTTTCTTATCCTGACCATTTTACCAGGTATTCCAGACAAAGTAATCCTCTGGCTAACGGAATACTTTTTGGCATCTCCATTTTTATTGTTGTGGAATTAATAATATTCGCGATTGCAGCAATCAAAGTACCAATACCTGTATTTAACAAAGCAATGATTTTACCACTGGTTGGCTTTCTTGTTGCATTTATCCTATATGCTATCCCTGTTGCACTGATCGTAAAAAATAGTAAATGGTATAACTACAGGCATTAGATAGAAGTGTAGTCAACTTGGTATGATGATTGTCAAATTCTCAACTTGAAAGTGAACAGTACCCTGTTCTGGAAAGTTATGTTTTTAACTGCAAAAAACCTTAATTTTATCCATCTGTTTCTTTTGTTTTTTGTAATTTTTCTGCTGATCCTCGTAAGGGATGCCGCAAAAGAAAACTGAAACTGGCATTTATCATCATCAAATCTGAATTTAAAATGAAAAAAATGAGTATCCTCCTTACCCTCATATTCTCCTTCATTTCTTACGCTCAAACCGATGAGGAAATGAAGGCATACATGGACTATCTGACACCGGGTCCAATGCACCAACACCTTGCTGAAAGTGTCGGGAACTGGGATTATACCCTGAAAACCTGGGATAGCCCTACAGCCCAACCCACGGTTGACAAAGGCACCTCAAAAGGCGAAATGATCCTCGGAGGAAGATATTTTCAGATGACACACGAAGGAACCGCCTGGGGTATGCCCTTTAACGCCATACAACTTATTGGTTTCGATAACGCCAAACAGGAATTCCTCGGTTTCTGGATCGACAACATGGGGACTGGTTTCACCGTTTCATCTGGCAAAATGGACTTTAGCAAACCCTACCTCGAAATGTTTGGAACCTTCGTCGATCCGGTAACAAAAAAGGATGTGAAATTCAGATCAGTCTTGAAAAGCACTGACATCGATCACTTCACGATTGAGATGCACATCGAAAAAGAAGGAACGGAGATGTTATACTGGGAAACAAGCTACAGCAGGAAAAAGTAATGGAAAATCCCCTCGCCAAATTGTCAGAAGAAGAGCTTCTTAAACTAATTGATGAGCTTGAACTCAAACTTCGTAAGTTCGAGGGTGAACAGGAATCGATAAAAGAAGACAGGATAAGAATTGAACTTGCCATAGAAGCTGTTGATATGGCCTGGTGGGGAATGGATGTGGTAACAGGAAAAGTTGAGTTTCATAAACGAAAAGCAGAAATGCTTGGATATCCCCCTGAAAAGTTTACTCATTACAAGGATTTTACAGATCTGGTTCATCCGGATGACTATGAAGTTGCAATGGAATCGATGCGTAACCATTTCAAAGGAATAGCCCATACTTATGAAACGGCATACCGCATAAAAACGGCTCAGGGCACATGGAAATGGTTTTATGACATCGGAGCGGTGATAAAAAAGGACGAAAACGGTGCCCCGCTGAAAATTGTTGGTTTTGTAATTGACATGACAAACCAAAAAGCCACCGAAGAGGAGCTTCAAAAAGCCAATTACGAGCTCCAAAAAACAAATGCTGAAAAAGACAGATTTTTCTCTATTATTGCTCACGATTTGAGGAGTCCGATTGCTACTCTGATTCAAACCACAGAAATACTGAATGATGAGGATGAGGAACTGACGGAGGAGGAAATCGGATTGCTGTTGAACAATCTTGGGCACTCAGCCAAAAGTGCATTCAAACTTCTCGAAAACCTCCTCGAGTGGTCAAGAATGAAAAGTGGCAGGATCAGTTTCGAACCTGTTCTTCTGCCTTTAAAAAATCTGGTAAAATCGGAAGAAAATGCCGGAACCGTTTTCCATTTTACACTTCCGGTGGTTCAATAAAATTTCTTTTCTTTCATCCAACCAATTGCTCGGTAAGAAACTGGCAGAAGCAAAAATCGACCACAAATTTAATGTATTCAACGACGGCCACCAATGGGCAAACTGGCGCGAAAGAACTGATGATATCCTGTCTACTTCTTTGGGAAATGATTTTAACTTAATCAGTTCCGTTCAAGACAGTATTTCTCAATATTTTCCTGTGCTTTTTTGTCACCCAATTCTGCAGCTTTAGCCCAGTCATCGCAGGCACCTGCGAGATCGTCGATTTGCTGTTTGGCGTTTCCACGGTTGTGCCAACTGTCCTAATTTTTTGGATTTAATTCGATTGCCTTGTCGAAATCATTTAATGCCGATTGATATTCACCGAGATGTTTCCTGCACAAATCCCTGTTGTAAAAGGCAACATCCGATTTTGAATCCGCTTCAATCGCCTTTGTAAATTCCTCAATTGCCCCTTTATGATCTTTATTCTCACATTTGGCTATTCCGTTCTTGATATGCTCTTCAGTTCCGGGCTTGCAACCAATCCCGTATAAGGCAAAAACCAATACCAATGTACATGTACGCCACATTCCAACCTCCAAAAAGATTAAATTGATGATGAGATAACATCAGCAAAATTTTTGATAAAAGCAAAATTGATGCGATTTTTGTCTTTTTATTTGATGTGTTAGGGATTTTGGGAAATTTTGGGAGGACTTATGTTCAATTTTGCTTTATTTTCTTACATTTGCAGACAGATTGAACCATCCACTACGAATATATAGTCCCGCAGGCGGGATATTGCTATCCCGCTCTGTGAAATCCGCGTTCAATCCGTGAAATCCGTGGAACAATAAAATCGCTCTCTGCGTAACTCCGTCTAATCTGCGTGTATCTGAGTCCCACCTGTTCCGTGAAAATCTGTGTTAATCTGTGGAATCCGCGTAACTTTTACATCAACCAATAACTTTATACACAGAATCAAGTACCGTTCCATCTACCCAGTTGACTATTGCGACAACCTGATTTTTATCAAGTTTTGGTTTCTGTGGAGGTCCACCAACTATTTGATAAACTTCATCCCGGATATCTTCGATTTTCCTGATCGGTAATCCTTTACCTTCGACTGCTTTAAGCAGATCTTCCCTTCTCGGGTTGATAGCAATGCCTCGTTCGGTTACGATTACATCCACAAGTTCACCGGGAGCGCAAATAGTTGTAACTTCGTCAAGAATTACAGGAATTCTATCGCGAAATGACGGGATTGCTAAAATTGAACACTTTGAAAAGAGACAATTCTGCCAGCCACCGATACCATGCAAGAGCAAACCATCTGAATGTGATACTACATTTGCGTTAAAATTCACATCCACTTCGGTTGCGCCAAGCACAACTGCATCCAAAATTGAAGCAAAGTTACCTTTTCCGTGATAGTTGTAACTTGTAAATGGTGAAGTGTTTACATGTCCCGGGTTTTCTCTCATCGAACGCACACCCTCGAGATCAAAAGTTTGTCCATCGAGAATGTAATCCACAAGTCCTTCTTCGAGCATCTGCACGAGGTATTTTGTGCTTCCACCTCTAATAAACCGTGCTTTTATACCTGTTTCTTTCATCCGTTCCTTAAGGAACATCGCAAAAGCGAGGGCAGTGCCACCGGCTCCCGCCTGAAATGAGAATCCGTCTTTCATGATCCCGGAAAGTTCGATGAATTTTGCTACATACTCTGCAATCAGGAGCCTGTCGGGTGATTTGGTGATTTCAGTTGTTCCCGAAACGATTTTTGAGGAGTCGCCAAGTGATTCAACTTCCACAACAAAATCCACATTATTCCCCTGAATCTGCCATGGGACACAAGGGAAAGGGACGAGATTATCGGTAACAACAATTACTCTATCGGCATATTCAGAATCTGCGAGTGCAAACCCGAGTAAACCACAAGCTGCTCTTCCGGTAACACCGTTTGCATTTCCAAAAGGGTCTGCAGTCGGCGAAGCAATCACTGCGATATCGATATGCACTTCACCATCCTGAACAGCCTGATATCTTCCACCATGGGAGCGAAGCACACCAACACCGTTCATCTTCCCATAAGATGTGAACCTGCCAAGAGGTCCGTTCATACTTCCCTCAATATGGCTTATAGTGCCATCTTCAAGGTAAGGAATGAGATGTTCATGACAAGGAAATGAAGCACTGGGGAACCAGCGGATGTTTTTTACGCCCATCTCTTTGATTGTATCAAACAACAGATTCGTAACCACATCACCATTCCTAAGGTGATGATGTGTTGAAATTGTCATTCCATCTTTTAAACCGGCTTTTTCAAGCGCAGAACGAAGATTTGGAATAAGTTTGTTACCGTCAGCGGGATAATCTGCAGCACTTCTGATTGGTGGTTTTGCTTTAACTCCATCGGGTTTGTGTTTAGCCACACCTTTGTAGGGGATTCGCTTTTGTCCGTTCACCTCGGTTGGAACGAGTCTTCCGGCAGCATTTTTAACCATTTCCATAATTCACCATCCAATCACTATTAAGCATTCCTTGTTGGATTGCCAGTTCAATAACTCTTTGTGCGCGTTTAACCACAGGCGGGTCGATCATCTTTGTGCCGATTGAAACGGCAGCAAGCCCTTTTGATAATGCATCCTCAAACGCCAATACGATTTTCATCGCCTTTTCAATCTCTTTTGAAGTGGGGGCGAAGGCAGTGTGAATCGGCTGAATCTGCCTTGGGTGGATACATCCCTTCCCTTCAAAACCAAATGATTTTGATTCAAGAGTGGATTTTACAAGTCCATCCATATCACCAACATCGGAGAAAACCGAGTCGATCGCCTGAATTCCGGCAGCCTTCGCAGCATTTACCACCTGCATCCTTGCCCAAAAGCTTTCGTTTCCTTCAAGAGTTCTTTCAGCACCGATATCGGCAGTGTAGTCTTCAAGTCCTATGGCAAGAGAACAAACGAGATTTGAGGCTTTTGCAATTTCGTAAGCGTTTATCGCGCCTTTTGCACTTTCGATAATTGGCATAAACCAGATATCACCCGTGATTCCATGTTTTGCCTTAATCGCTAAAACTTCTTTTTCAACTTCAAGAATCTGTGAAGCCTCTTCAACTTTGGGAATGAGTATCAAATTAACTTTTGCCGGGACCACAAACTTCAGATCTTCCAGCCCCATCGGGAGTTGATTGATCCTCACCATCCGTTCGGTACCGTAGAAATCGACACTTCTGAGAGCATTCCTCACAAGATGTCTTGCAGCATCTTTTTCATCGGGCGCAACACTGTCTTCAAGATCGAGAATAATCCCGTCGGGTTCGTGTAGTCCTGCATTTACGAAGAATTTAGGTTCATTTCCCGGGAGGTAAAGTCTGCTTCTTCTCAGGTGGGTTTTTGCAGTGGATTTTATCTCCTGATGTAAAAAAGGCATCAGATATTCGGTTGTAACTGATGGATCCATTCGCTTAACAGCGGCTTCAAACCTTGCAGCTATTACAAATGGAAGAGCCCCCGCATCCTCGATTGTAATATCAATATTACCGAGGTTAAAAAATGAAGACATCTCCTCAAGTTGTTTCCTGATAGCAGAACCGTAGAGATTACCTACCTTTGATTTTATATTGAGGGATGGGGAACCTGCCCCACCCTCCAAATTTTTAGATATCTGAATCCAGCAGTCAGACCGAACCGTAGTCCCTCTCTTCCCCGCCGAAAAAGAACTGATCTGAGACTCTGTGACTCCGTGACTCTGTGACTTTAAACTTTCCATTTTAAACTACCAGTTTATCCATAAAATCAACCGCCGAGAGATTATCACAATTGAAGATCAACTCTTTAACGGCATCTCTCCTCGATTTGTCAAGTTTATCACCCGAAAGAGCTTCAAATTTATTATCGAGGTCTTCCTGTGTCATCGGTTCTCTTGGATCACCTTTTGGATATTCGAGATACTCTGAGAACTCTCTTCCGTCTTTAGTGCGAATTACAGCTTTTGAAGGTTGTTTTGCAGGGAACATCTTCTCAAATTCGAGTGAAGCCTCTCCCTTAATTTTGTCAATCACTTCCCAAATCCGTGGGTCTTTCATCTTCTCATCGGAGAACGAGTTGGTAGTGATCTTTTTGTCAACTATCGCCGCAGCTATACAATAAGGAAGTGAATGATCCGCAGTCTCTCTCGATTCGGGACGATATTTATGTGAATCAAAAAGGATGTCGCATGCTCTTGCAATGGTGGTAATTACCACTTCATCTATATCGTCATAGTTCAGGTTGTTTTTGGTCATTGTCTTCAACACAGCGGTAATATGTGTGTGGGTTAAAGCCTCGGTTGGGAAAGCTTTCATGCTGCACTCGAGGATTTTATATTTAACCCCAAGATCACCGATCAGTTTTTCCATTGCCCAGCCTTCGCCGAAACATGACATAAAACCTTCTTTTCCTTCAAAAACAAGTTCTGTTCCTGAATATCCCTTTTTTGCCATCAAAGCAGCAAAAACACCTGTCTGAACCGCCATCGGATCAACTGTGTTTTTCATCATTGTAAGTTTTCCGGCAGTCGGACATCCGATTGTGTGGTTGTGGCATCCATTAATCCCAATTGCATTTACCATCTGATCCACTGTCAAACCCAGAACCTTGCCTGCAACTATCGGAGAGACAAACTGCGTAAGTGTTGCATGATGCCATTTTCTTTCACGCACACCGGGCACGGCAAATTCACAAAGCCTCTGCTCAAATTCGTAAGCGAGAACAATTGCCACGATAACATCCTTCATCGATGCACCGGCAAGTTCACCTGCTGAAAGAGCTGCGGGAATAATATCCGAGGGATGTGAAGGGTCTTCTTTCCAATAGATATCGTTAAAATCGAGTGCACGAATCATCAATGAGTTAACAAGTGAGGTGCTTACTGCAGGAAGTTTTGTTCCAAATCCAATTAAAGTGGATTCACCTTTCCCACCCATCTCTTCATAAATTTCACGCATTATTTTTACATCTTTGGTGTTCATGGCACCATAAGCGCAGCCGATTGAATCGTATAAATAGCGTTTTACTTCATGTATTACTTCTTTTGGCAAATCTTCATATTTTAGATTCACCGCAAATTCTGATATAATTCTTGATATTGACTTTTCCATATTGTATCCTTGTTTTATAGGGGACGCGGATGAACGCGGATGAAACAGATAAACGCAGAGAAAGTTTTTTTTACACTCTGCGTAACTCCGTAAAATCTGCGTGTATCTGCGTCCTCTTCCTTAAAATAATCACGATTTCAAATTATTCTTGACCCAGTTTTCAAGCCCGCCGGCAACAATAAGTTCCTGCGCAGCCTGACCAACTGCACCGAAGGGATAAACCTTATCGCCAACAGTTGCAGTTGAAGCCTGAAAATCAACTTTTATTTTTAATCCCGGTTTGATACTCGGTTTTTCGACACCAAACTTCGCCTTCAGATCGTTCACCAACTCAGGCACCTCAATCGTCAAGAAGCCGTTGTTAATCGCATTTCTTTTATAGGTTTCGCTGAATGAACCGGCAATCAACAAAGAAATTCCGCGATATTTTAGGGCTGTTGCAGCCTGTTCACGCGAACTTCCTGTTCCGAAATTAAATCCGCCAACCATCACATCACCATCCTTGGCAAGGTTTTGGAATTCAGGATCATAATTTTCCATTGCCACTGCAGCCTGTCCTTCTGGGGTGATGTCATCCTGATAAGTGTATTTACCCGGATAAATCCCATCAGTGTTCAGGTTATCCTGATGACAGAAAATGATCTCGCCTTCTATCACACCCGGGAAACCTTCAATAATCGGAATCAATGAAGCACCTTCAACCACCTTCTTCAGGCTATTAACCTGAATGCTGAACGGCTCCGAAGTTCCGGGGTTCCGAAGTTCTGAGGTTCTCCCATCAATATAGCCTGAGATCGCCGATTGCGCTACAACCGCAGGCGAAGCGAGATAGGCGAACGAATCGGGACTTCCCATTCGGCCCTTAAAGTTACGATTGGTTGCGGAGATTCCTGTTTCACCTGCCTCGAGCAAGCCCGTTCCAAGTCCAATGCAGGGACCACATCCCGGAGGAAGGGGAACGGCTCCGGCATCCAAAAGAATTTTCCAGTCACCGCGTCTTTCCGATTCAGCCTGCACTTCACTTGAAGCCGCAGCCACATAAAATTTTACACCATCGGCAATTTTATTGCCTTTAAGAACGGAAGCTGCTTCGGCGATATCCTCTACACGACTGTTAACACAAGAGACGAGATATGCCTTGTCAATTTTGATTTTTTTATCGATAAGTGTTGAAACCTTGTTCCAAACTTTAACACCATTTGGACCCGAAACCGCCGGTTCAACAGCTCCAAGATCAATCTTTATCTCTTTACCATAAAAGGCATCATCATCAGCTTTAAGGTCAGACATTCCGGCTTTAAGCGATGCGATAGTTTTTTCATTGATCCTTGGATGCATACCTTTTACAGCATCAACATCGGAATTTACCCCCTGCAAACCGCGTTTTTTCACAAACTCAGCCCGCTCGGTCAGCCAGTCAATCGTCTCATCATCCACAGGGAAAAGTCCCACGAGGGCACCCCACTCTGTGGTCATGTTTGCAATTGCAAGTCTTTGATCGATGGTAAGATATCGAACTCCATCACCCGAAAATTCAACTGCATGGTTTAGCACTTCATCTTTTGAAAAGTAGCCACAGAGAGTAATAATCAAGTCTTTACCTGTAACTCCAGTGGGAAGTTTACCACTAAGAACAACCCTTGCCACAGGTGGAATCTGCCACCAGGTTTTACCTGTTGCCCAGATCGCTGCCGCATCGGTACGAACAACCGGAGTTCCCAAACATCCCATTCCACCGTACATATTTGAATGACTGTCGGAAGCCACAGCAAGGGCACCGGGGAAGGCATAACCCTCTTCGATCATTATCTGATGTCCGATTCCTCTTCCTGCCGGATAAAAATCGGCACCCATACCACGGGAAAATTCTTCGATCTTACGGTATTTTTCAAGGTTTTTGTCGGTTGTGTCTTGAATATTGTGATCAAGTGTATTCACCACCTGCCTTGGATTGGCAAGTTTAGTGGCACCTGTTTCCTTAAATTTTGGAATCACAGCACCCGTGTTGTCATGCGTCATCACATGTTTTGGATGAATCATGACATAGTCACCCGACTTAACTTTATACCCCTCGGGATAACCCGAAGAGTATTTCTGAACTATTTTCTCAACTAAATTTTGTGCCATCATTTCCTCAGGCTTTAAAAGGTTCAAAACTTACAAAATCTGCATGGTGAACAATCAACGACTCAACAGTTCTGTAACCAAGATCACCCTCTTTAGAATGTGTGGCTATGATATGTTGAATTTCAGCAGGCAAACCAAATCTATCGGCAATCGCCAGGCCACTAAACGGATGTCTTACAAGTTTCCCTGCCGGTGAGGTGATCAATTTACCATCTTTCATGTCATATTCAATCAGTTTGCCAACATCTATCAGGATAGCTCCCGAAATCACATAATCCATGTTAAAGTTGATTGAATCACCAAAATTGTTTTTCATAATTTTTGCAATTTCAACTGAAAGCTGAACCGCTGTTCTTTTGTGATTCATGAAGGAGACATTACAGTCTTTTATCAACAGTGAAAAGGGAATTACATCCAGGTCTTCAGGTGATAATACGCTGTTTTCAATCGCATATATCCAGCATTGAAGCGTCTTTTCTCTTAAATCGGCATCCTGAATCCAACTGATTTCAGGCCATATTTTTAAAACTTTTTCTCTCATATCGTATCCATTGGTTTGTTTTGACAATAGTTATAAATCAACCACAGAGCACACAGAGGGCACAGAGAAGGTATCAGAGTAGCGGAGTAGCAATTTTTTCTGACAGTTCGGAGTTAAAATCCGCGAAAATCCGTTTAATCTGCGTGTATCCGCGGGCTCAAAAATCCTCCTCAGTGGGCTCTGTGAGCTCTGTGGTGTTAAAGTATCTTAAATATACGCAGCTATTGCTTCTGCCATTTCGAGGGTTTTGGTATCTCCACCCATATCATAGGTTTTGAATTTTCCTTCCTCGATAATGCGGGCAACTGCATTCTCCACTTTTACAGCAAGTTCAGCCTCGCCAAGCCATTCGAGCATCATCTTTGCAGCAAGAATTGTGGCAATTGGATTAACTTTATACTGACCAAAATATTTGGGAGCTGATCCGTGAGTAGGCTCAAATACGGCAAGCTTTTCACCGATATTTCCGGAACATCCAAACCCGAGACCACCAACCATCTGAGCACACAAATCGGAAATGATATCACCAAAGAGGTTTGTAGCAACCAAAACATCATAATTATGCGGATTTTTAAGCAACCACATAGTAATCGCATCGATGTTTGCATCATCCATCTGAATTTCAGGATAATCTTTTTTAACTTCTTTTGCTATATCAAAGAAAAGGCCATCAGTAGCTCTAACAACATTGGCTTTATGAACGATGGTAACTTTTTTCCGTTTGTTTTGGCGGGCAAATTCAAATGCAGCTCTGATAATCTTTTCAGAACCTTTTTTGGTGTTAATCTTGCAATTGATTGCATAGTCATCGGGGTTTAATCCGGCAAAAGCTGAAAATGGTTTTGAGTGTTTGGCAAGAACTTCTGCCACTTCTTCAGGAACAGGAGCAAACTCAACACCACAATAAAGATCCTCGGTATTCTCTCTGAAAACCACAAGATCGATGTTGTCTTTATAGTTTAAGGCGTTTCCTTTATATCCTTTTGCGGGACGGAGACAGTTGTACAAATCGAACATCTGACGCATTCTAACAATCGGCGATCTGTAAATCAATCCTTTACCCTGAAGTTCAGGGACCAATTCAGCTTCTGAATCTTTTTTTGGCTTTGAAGTAATTGCACCAAACATTGCTGCATCTACATTTTTAAGAAGCTCAATGGTTCTTGCAGGAAATGCATCTCCCTCGGTTCTCCAAAATTCCCAACCGATGTCTCCATGAATGTATTCGGCATCAAGCCCGGTTTTATCCAACACTATCTTTGCAGCTTCAAGAACTTCGATGCCTATACCGTCGCCAGGTAACCAGGCTATTTTATATTTTGCCATTATATCTCCGTATGTATTTTATTTATTGATCGTATGCGTAAAAACGAATAATTTGGACAGTAAACTGTAACAAATTTTTCAGAACTTATAATAAAAGAAATATTTATTTAGGAAGGAAAATTAAGGAGAATTATGAGAATTACAAAGGCAAAAGAGCCGTTTATAACTATTAAGTATCAGGTATTAAATATTAATGTGTATCCTAAAAAATCCCTCTAATTCGTGATTTCCGTGGAACTATTTAAAAATTCCCTCTGCGGAACTCTGTTTAATCTGCGTGTATCTGCGTCCCCTATAAATATCCGTGGTAGATCCGCGATAATCCGCCTAATCCGTATCAACCCCATCCATCAAAAATTACTGCATTACTGAATTATTCATCCTTGTCGTAGGCTTTTCTCATAAAGGCATCGTAGCGGTCCTTTTTAATGATACCGATGGGACCCGAATAAATACCCCCTTGCTGGAATGCGTCAAAAATTCTTACAGCAAGGATGTTTGGCCGGTCGGTTCTGATAAGTCCATTTGGAATTACATAAACTCTGTTCTGCATCCACTCCCCCGATTGGATATATTCAACCTTTGGATTTTTAATTTTTCCTGTTGCACCAATCAGTTTCCCGTTCAGGTATGCCTCATCATAATCGTCGATTTTGCCCAGAAGCAACAGAAGTGCAGCTTTTGAGTCTTTGTCCTTATAATCAAATTTTAAGCGGTACCACGCATAACCCTCAAACTCTGAAAAGCCCTGATTCTCAAGATAAGAGGGCACTATAACATCCTTCCATGAGCTATCATTAATATCATCGTTCTTATATGCAGACGAATCGCCTGTTATAAATTTCCAGTTCCCCTCAAGCTCAAAATCGGGAGTAATATATGTCTCATTTTCAAAAATTCCGGGGTCACCCGACATAATCCCCCCCTCAAGCTGGGCATCATATACCCTTACGGCAACCACATTTTTTGAAGTAAAATTCACTAATGAAGAGGGGAGATAATAAATCCGGTAAGCGTTGTAGGCGGTTTTGTAGTCAGGCGGGAAATTTCCCGAAGTGCCGATCTTTACACCATTAAAATAGACTTCATCAACATCATCGATGTATCCCAGGTGCAGGGAGAGGTTTTTTTTAGCAAGTGCAGTGGAGCCCTCAAAGGTTACGCGATACCAGGCATATCCGTTGTAGCCATGATAACCCTGATTCTCCCATGAGGAAGGAACTTTAATCATATCCCACTTGCTGTCATCAAAATCGATCGCCGACCATGATGAATCATCACCAATCTGAAATTTCCAGTTGGTTGTTAAATCCACAAGTTTATCATTGCCCGGCTTAACAGTAGCTTCATCACAACCGCTAAACACCATTACAGCACACAACATCAATACATAGACAATTCGCATTCACTTCACCGGATAATTATTAATGATCTCCACCACAAAGATAAATGATTGATCGCTTTTAAGTTTCACAACACAGTAAAACCTTGTAAAAAAATGTCATTGAGGGGGATGGAACGGGGATAGGAATTAAATATTAAGTATCAGGTATTAAATATTAAGTATCAGGTGTTTTTTTGAGATTTGAGAAACTTGAGATTAAGCCGCATAGATTACACACAGCCAGGGCATCCCTCCTTCGGGTTTAAACAAATTTCATGGAAATTTTTTGTTCAGAGATAAACAAAATCAATAGCCTCACACTTTAGTGTGAGGTCGAATTACAAAAATCAGAACAATCCTTTTGCCTCACGGCATCCCTGATGGGACATATCAAGGGAAATCCGGTGAATGAACCGGACTAACCAATCTTGTTTCAGACGGCCAATTAACTCTTCTATAATCCTTTTGCCTCACGGCATCCTGCTACGGACATTTCAAGGAATCTAACAGATTTAGATTATATGCCTCACATAAGTTTCTTCGAATTTTGGCTTATACAATAATCCTTTTGCCTCACGGCATCCCTGAAGGGACATATCAAGGAGAACTTCACGAAGTATACATGGGTGATCAAAACGACGACGGTTGTCGTTTAGTATTTTAATCCTTTTGTATCAAGGAATACCTTTAAAAATTTCATTCCAAATATACACTAATTTAGCAAAAAGTCAAATACTCACTGAACAAGAATTCACTATGGGGAAAAGATATTCACGATGAAGAACAGATTGCTAAGATGGGGTAATCCGTTTGTGGAGGTGGTTTGTCCGGAGGAATTTCAGATATGGATGTGCTACGCCGACCTGCAAGAGCGTTCAGGGCGATATCTCATTTTTCTTTCCTTTTCCGTTGGTTTTGTTTCTTTTGTTTAAAGTGTCCAGCAGAGTCCGCTTTCCTGAGTTTATATGTTCCGGAAGAATTGTTCCAATAATTCCTTGAAGGTTTATATTCCATTTGGTCGATTGCTACTTCTGCGACGGGAATTTCGGCAGGCACCAACTTCGGAGGATTTTTCACAAACACAAACAAGGGAACAAACTCATTTATACCAAATCGTTGGCCCATCAAAAAGAGGGCAGTTATCGTCTCTTTTGGCATCACAATTAATACATCTTTTACAAAATGCCAAAACCTGCCGGCATCATCTCCCTGAATCCCCTCTCTGATTTTTAATCTAAACTGCAAATAGATCATAATCACCTGAAACCATCTCTCCGGTTCCGATTCCATTGCACGAAGATCGTCATTAAATTCTTTAAATACCCCGTCGGAATTAACTCTCTCCAAGATAGAGATAAAGGAAACTTCTTGCAAATCGAGCAATTCCCTCCTCACCCCGACAATTTGTTTGAGTCTGGTATATACCCAATCGTGATGATTCTCAACTTCCTTCGAACTGATCGACTCCTCAAGGAATAACTCACTGTTTTCAGGGAAAAGTGCTCCATCATCCTTTACAGGCGCAGGATGATACCCGTCGGGCAATCCGTAAAATTGTTTTATCAGACTTGCGGTATCTTCAAGAATTCCAATTGCATTTTTATTAAAATTTTTGGTCCGCTCATAAGTCATCAGGTGTTCAGGAAGTGTAGATGGAGCGAAATTTTGATCGGTTATATATTTTTCAATCGACTTATACCATATCTTCGTCAGCCCTTCCAAAAATATTGTATCCTCAATCCCAAAAAGCCTCATCAAAAAACCGGATCCCCGCTCAGCAAGTTCCTTGTTCCTGAAAGCCATTAATTTATCACGAAGTTCCTTCTCAACCGGTTCAGAGATCAGTTCTCTCTGAATAAGTTGAGGCATCATCTTTGAAGCTTCGCGGCTCAAAGGGTGAACTGTTTCAACATCGTCAGAGAATATTGTAATATGACCATTCTTTTTATCGGTGGTATATCGTGTAAATCCAATAAAGATAACATCGCTTTCTTCTTTGAACAGACCCGATAAATAAGAGATCGACTCAGCCGGGCAGGCTGCTGCATTTAGTTCATTCATTACGAACTTTATTGGTGCACTAATGCAACCCATACGGTACTGAGTCGAAAAATTGATTATATGCAGTGGTAAATAGTTCAATTTGTTCATCGTTCCCCTTAAAACAGATCAGTGTTTGAATTTTTGGATTTCGACAGTTCCTCTGCCGCTGTGGTTGTTACAAGACATGATCTGTCGATCATCCCGAGAAATTTATGGGGGTTCCCGCTGTTATACGAAAGGAACATCTGCTCCCTCGCTCGGGTAAGTGCCACAAAAAAGAGGTTCTCCCCGGGGATTTCTCCCGATGGCATATATCTCTCCTTCGTAAGAAATGGAACGAATGTAACCTCAAAATCGAGCCCCTTTGCACTGTGATATGTTATCAGATTTACATTTTTATCAGTTGCACTCACTTTTAATGAACCCGCTCCGTTTCCAAGATAACGAATCGGAAGACCGGCATTCCGTAAACCAAAATTGATCTCATTATAATAGTTCACCTCCCACTCACCGAATTCTTTTTCGCGAATAAAAGATGAATTAACCCCTTGCTGTTCACAAAGATTAATTAGAAAATATCGAATATCCTGATGTGAGGGAAGTAATATTGCCGCGTGATAGCCCGTTGCAGCATACCCAAAGGCTCTCTGAGTCAGCCATGAAAGCTCCTCGTCATACGAGAGCCCCGAAACCAATTTTGGCTTCAATTCAACACCGGAACCCATTGAAGCTGACATAAATCCCGCTTTGTCTTCACAAAAGGGAGCTGCCAACATCCGGGCATTCCTACTTAATCTGTGGATAATTCTCAAACGGTGGATATCAAGATCAAGATAGTCGATGATGTCTTCTTCAGGGCATGTATTGGAATAAATCGCCTGGTTCATGTCGCCTGCAGCAATCACCTTGGATCCACGGGAATTGAGATCAATAAAAAATTCATGTTTAAGGTCCTGCACCTCATCCACAAGCACATAGTCCCACGAGGTACAATCTTGTAAAAATTTATATGGTGTCATCACAGGAACTCCGGATTTATATTCCATCGGTATCCCGCTTCGAAGCTGGTCGATTAAAGCATGAGTGAAGGCAACAATTGCTACACGGGCATTTGGATACTTTTCTTTTATTGCAAGCAGAATATGAATAAGGAGGACGGATTTCCCACTCCCCGCGTAACCTGTTATCCAAAGATTTCGGTTCGGTTGAGCTTTAAAACTCTGAATTATCCCAAGTTGTTCGGTATCAAGCTGTGTGTAAGGTACTAACCATTTCATAGTTTTGTCTGTTTCTGTTTTTGTAAATAAATAATCTCTTTCATTCAAAACTTTAGAGTGAAAAAAATTATATTTTTCCGACAGAACCAGAAATAAAATATTTCAGAGGGGGAGGATAGAACGCGGGGAATGTCTGAATCAGGATTTACAGGATTACAGGATTTTTATCGTATGTGACAGGAGTGGTAATCGTCCCGATTGCCGTCAGCAACATGAAACGGGGAAATAGTTACGCGGATATCACGGATTTTCACGATTCTTGACACAAAAAACAATCCCATACCACAACGCCACCAACCCCGGAAGGGGTTAACTATGGGCAGATCGTATTCCTTTCTCAACAAGGCAGACTTCGTAAAGTTTTTCTTAATGATATGGGGTTAACCTGGAAACAGGTTAAAGTGCTGAAATCCTTTTGCCACTACGGCATCCCAAAAGGGACTAATCAAGGCACATTCAAAAAATAGTGACTATCCTGATATCACATATCAACAATTAAATGTAAAAATGCAGTAATCCTTTCTCAACAAGGCTGGTATTTTGATAAACTCAAAGAACCCGGGATAGTACGGTAATCCTTTTGCCAACAGGCATCCCAAAAGGGACTAATCAAGGAAAACTTCTCAAAGTGGAACACATATGGGCTATTTGAAGAACCTTAAAATCTAATTCGATAATCCTTTTGAATCAAGGAAATCCTCTAAAAGCCTCTACCGCAAATATAAACAAATCAAACAAAACTTTCACCCACCCCATGAAAATTGCTGAAGGCATCCCTTTGGGATATATTCACGATTATAAAAGATATTCACGATTCTTGACACAAAAAACAATCCCATACCATAATGCCCCCAACCCCGGAAGGGGTTAACTATGGGTAGGTCGTAATCCTCTCCGTTGAACACGATTTTCACGATTATAAAAGATATTCACGATTCTTGACACAAAAAACAATCCCATACCA